>NZ_JBIWKN010000004.1:0-6642 GCF_044765685.1 Leifsonia sp. NPDC102414 | reverse complement strand
CCGTCACCGTCACCGTCGACGCCGTCGAACCATCCGCCGGAATCGACGACGGCGAAACACCAATCGTCGACGTCGCAGCCGCCGGAACCGCAACCACGTTCAACGACAGTGCCGGGCCACAATTGGCCGCCGAGCCAGTGACGCACGGGGTGGCGTCGATGTTGATGGACGTCGCGGACAGAACCTGCGCCGTGACAGTGCCGACTCGATCCGCCTGCGCGCGCAGAACGATTGTCTTGGTGCTCCCCGACGGGAGATCTCCAACTGCCCAACTGCCCGTGCTTGCGTCATATCCGGCCTGGTCGGCATCGAGGAAGGTCATCCCGGCGGGGATCGGGAACGAAAGGTCGACGTTGCTGGTGTCAGCAGGACCGTCGTTACGCACACTCACGGTGTAGCTGACCTGGTCTCCAAGCGCTGCTTGTGTCGTAGAGGCTGACGCATCGACTGCCAAATCCGAGAACGGGGGATTCACTGCGTCCGTGTAAGCGTTGAGATAGCTGACAGAGAACGTCTCACCGGGAGCGACATCTCGCTTCCACGCCAATGCGCCACCGTTGTCAACCCGCTCAGTCATGCATGCACCTGGGACGCACGTGTTGGCCATTGCCGAGTCTGTGATGAATGTTGTGCCTCTGACGGCCGCAGCGATCGGCTGGATGAGTCCCGCAACGGCAACCGCGCCAGGGGTCGCCGCAAGGAGTGTGATCACATCGCCACCCGCCTGCTGGGTGTGACACTCAACGGCCCTTCCGGGGACAACGTTGCTGTATCCGAGATCGTCTCCGGCGAGGTAGCAGTCGCCATAGCCAGCGAGTTCAACTGTCCGCGCCTGAGCGCCGACGTTCGTCGTTGAAATATCGGTACGGACATAGTTCGACCCGATGACGTAGCTGAGGCGAGTTGTCAATGGCATACTTCCGGACGTATCGACCGTTTGAATCCAGAATGGATCCACTGCCGACCCCGAACCGCCAAATGTTTGTGTCCCGGTCGCGACGTCAGGAAAGACACTCTCGGCTGGGTTCGTCGCGGTGAGCGTTGCGTAAGCACCACGTTCCGACTCAAGCCCCCAGAACGTCTGACCGAACTCCGTCGAGTAGATCTGAAACGTGCCCCGGTCGGTGAGCGACACTCGGTAGATCGGGCTACCGGGCGTCTCGATAGCGCCGGCTTCGACGGTTTCCCCTACCGCCTGAGCGGCCGGGGATACGCTGACGGCGGTCGCCAGGCCTATCAGTGCGGCTGTCGCAAACGCGAACGGTTTGCTGTGGCGACCGCTTCGCGCGGAGCGGGAACGATGGTGCATGGCTGCTTCCTTCAATACGTTAGGGATCGGGCGGGGAGCCGTCCGGATCAGAAACACGTCGATTAGAAAGAGTCGGCCTGGACAGGTCGATAACGAAGTTCTCAGGAAATAGACGCGGGCGCTGCGGGCACAGCTCGCATTCTCAGCCGGGCCCCGAGGGCCATCCACTCTTCCGTCGCGCAGACGCAATCCATCGAACAGAGCGGTCTCTGGCTGCTCAGCGACCCCGGCCTTGTCGAAATCGGACGCGCGGCCGGGTCGCGTAATCCGAACCCGGTGGGCTAACAGCTGTGCTGCTTCTTTGTGCACGTCAAGGATTTGGTGCGCCTGCCGAATCTATGGAAAGGAACGGGGTGACGCGTTACAACTCCGCTTCCTCCGGCTCTTTCTTTTAGAGGACGCGTCGATTTCGGGTTTGGCGGCGCCCCTCGCCTGGTCGGGCTGTTGACTTCGGGTAGTCACTCCAGTGCCCGGCCAGGCACCTTCTTTCATCGGCCAGCGACTCGCTCGCGACGTGACGGGAACCCCAGGGAGCCGAGTAGGGGTGGTCCGCGCGTTCGGCGACAATCGCATCCGAAACGGACGCTGCGCCCGCTCAGCTCACCTGGTCTTCTCCAAGGAGCTTCCAGGTGGCGATCTGTGTCCGTGAGTGCAAGCTGAGCTTGACGAGGATCCGCTGGACGTGCCCTTGGACGGTTCGTATCGAGATCGAGAGGGATCTCGCTATTTCCCGATCGCTGAGGCCCTCGACGAGGAGCTCCACAATTTCCGATTCGCGTGCGGTCAGTATCGACGTCCTCGCGGAACTCGCGGTGCGTGACGGAGGCGCTTCACCGAGGGCATTGTTCAGAGCCTCGTCAAGCGTCAAGCGTGCCCCCGCAGCGAACTGCATCTCATAGCCCACACGACCAAGGGATTGGATGGCCCCTTGTTCGTAGGTCTGTGAATCGTGGAAGTACGTCGGAGACCATGTCGGCTTAGCCCCAGAAAAACGCCACGCTGGCTGAGCCGCACCCATCAAAAACGCGCATCGATCCGGGTTCCCGACTAGGAGTTCCACCCCTGCAAGCGACTGGATGGCGTGAGCTATTGCAACTGAGCTTCGAAGGTGTCGCTGGCCCTTCAGGGCCCTTGTCAGTAGATCGCGCGCGAGGTCGGGTTCGGCACGCCGGCAGGCGGCTGCGCCACCGTGCAGCAGAAGCGCGTTTGACTCGTACTGCTCACCTGAGCGTTCAGCTGCCTGGAGAAATTCGTCCCGGAGAGTCTCGGCTTCATCGGTGCGGCCAAGGCGCTCGAGCGCCTGCACCAGCCAGACCGAAGTACCCACGCGCGCTACGGCGACAGGGTCGCCGTCCTGCACTTTGAGAGCGCGTTGAAGTAATGTGACCGACTCGGTGGCGTCCGCTGTCAGTAGGGCGCATGCGGTGTCGACGTAGGACGCAAGGAGAGGCTCCCCCAGCGCCTCCGCGTCCTTTCGAATGCGTTGCAGCTCACCGAGCGCATATGTGCGATCGCCGTGTAAGCCGACGATGGTCGAGTGGAGAATACGTGCCATAGTTCGGCTCGGCGTTCGATCGCTGTTGACCATCAAGGCGCGCTCCAACCAATCGCGGAGCTCGTCGATTCGTCCATCCGCTTGCCACGCGATCCGCCATCCGACGCAGAGCAAATCGAACATCTTTTCAGGATTCGCTCTATCGGTGAGTCCGAATTCGGCGGCAACCCGGATGTTCGGAAGCTCGTGTCGGAAGTATGCCAGCCACTGCGACTGGCGAGGACCCAGCCAGTCGAACTCAGCGGCTCGAAGGCGGCTGAGGTACCAGTCGCGATGCGCTAGCTGGGCGCGGTGCCCTTCTTCGGAGGTAAGACGTTCCTGCCCAAACTCCCGAACAGCCGCGAGCATCGTGTACCAGACCGTATCGCCTCGCCGGACACGTCTGATTATCGACTTCTCGAAGAGAATTTGCAGCATATCGAGCGCCGTTCTACTCTCGTCTCCGAGGTCTGAGAGGACTGCCTTTCCTGCGCCCAGGTCCCAGGGTGCCCCGAATACGCTCAACACCCGCCAGGCGAGTTGCTCTCTCCTATCGCAAAGGTCGTAACTCCATTGGATCGCTGCCCGCAGCGTATTGTGACGCGCATGTGTGGTCCGGCCACCTCGAGTCACAACCTGAAGAGAGTGCGACAGTTCCTCGAGGATCTGATCAACAGCGAGGATTGAGGCTCGCGCTGCGGTCAGCTCTATCGCGAGGGGCAGGCCTTCGAGTCGCTCACAGATTTGCGCGATTATTGCAAGCTGGGTCGACGCAACCGGCGTTTCAATGAACGGTGCAGCTCGTTCGATGAACAGCTGCACCGCACTCGACGGCTCCGTCGTGTCCACATCGTCGAGGAAGGTGGGCAGCGGCTCGACAAGCTGAAGCGACTCGCCTGGAACGCGAAGGGCCTCCCGGCTGGTTGCCAGCAGCGAGATCGTCGGGCAAGCGTGGAGTATGGACGTAGCGAGTTCTGCTGCGACCTCTACAAGGTGTTCGCAATTGTCAAGGACGATGAGCATTTCTCGATCACGGAGGTACTCCAGGAGCGCCTGATCGGTGTCCGCAGAGACGACGTGCACTCCGACTGCGCTCGTCACCGTGTCCAACAGCTGTCTACCTGTTCTTGCTCCTAGCAAATCGACGAATACGACACCGTCGCTGAAGCTGCGCTCTACCCTGCGCGCGAGGCGAATGGCGATGCGGGTCTTCCCCACCCCTGCTGGTCCGACCAAAGTGAGCAGACCGCCGCTTGAAAGTCGTCTGCGCGATTCGGCTACGTCGCCCCTCCGGCCGATGAGGCTCGTGACTTCCGCCGGGAGCGCACCGGCTCCCGGCACCGGCCCTTGTTCCAGCATCGTGCCTCCAGATTGCTTGCCCAGCGATATCGCGGAGCAATCGCAGATTACTACTGCCTCGGGTCTTGAGGACAAGACTTTCCAGGCAACCTTTTGAGCGGTTCCGGTTCAGGAGCCGAGTCGCCGGGGCACCTGGCCCTTCTCCATGATTCGGCCAATCCCCTGGTCGCGTACATGCCGTGTTTTCGTCGATGGAGTTCGAGCCTTGCCACATGCACGCGCGTCTTCTGGGCCGGCGAACGTCTGCGTCAGACGCTGGTCGTCTTCCAGCGTCAAGGGGTGAGCGTGATCAATCCTGACTTTCTGTGTCGGTACCTTTTGGCACATATCCAAGCGATGCTTTTTGCAGAATGGAGCGCACCATGCAGGAGGTCCATTCCGTGGTTGCAGCCCTCCACGTGCTCGTGTTGGAGGTGTTGCTGACGGCGACCCTGGCGCTCTTCGCGGCTGGGTGGATATTGCACACCGCACGGCACGCTGCGAATTCCGGCGACGGCGCTCAACCGGCTCAACCTCCAAATGCTCCGTCACGCGCGGACCAACCTGTCGAGACTCGCGAAAGCTGCGTCATCACCCAACCGATCCGAGCTCCTGAACGCCAAACAGAGAAGGTGTGACTCCGTGGCGTCTTCGGCATGCCCCCGATCCCTCGCTTCCGTAACTACACCTAGTCGCTCGCCGCGGCATGCCAAGCCCGCCGCAGCCCCTGCCTGGCACGATAGGTCAGCATCGCTGCCGCCGCGGGCGTAATGTCGAGCTTCCCGGCGATCTCCGTCGCCCCCATTCCCTCAACCTCGCTATACCAGAGGACGGTGCGCCAGCGATCCGGCAGCGTGGCGAAGGCCTTACGAACCGTGAGCTTGTCGACAGTATCCATAAGTTCGCTAGCTTGAAATTGATCAAGATGTTCAGGTTCTGCCATGGGGAAATGCCCACGCTGACGCCCCCATGAGGCGACGACGCTCCGTACTGTGGTTACGAGGTATGCGCGGAACGCATGCTGGGGACCTCCACCGTTTCTAATCGCGCTCAGCGCCCTGGCGAAGGCCTCGGCAGCAACATCCTCAGGTTCGAAAGATGAGCTCGCTGTTCTCGCGACTCTCAGCGCCGCTCCGATGTGCCGCTCCCACAGGGTCGCCAGCGCCGCATCATCCCCATCGTGCAACATCCGCAACAGATCCGAATCGCTGGCAACGGCGAGTTCCCCGAGAACCACCTTTCGTCCCCCGGGGGAATCACGCCCGCCCGCGCCCGGTACCCGTCCGGCGACATTCCCGCCCACATCTTGCATGCATTCAGCTTTGAAGAAGCGCAATCTGAGCGAATGCGTAGTATTGCTTGTCTTCCTACCCGTTTTGCGCGCATCGCGGGATCGATCGTCACAAATGCCGGCTATGGCTGCCCTAGACAGCTCCGTCTCATCGCACTCGGGTTGGTCCAGGAGGACCCCCGATGCGCCTTAGCGATCAGCACGTGAGGGTCGCCGTCGGACGACCCCCTGATCACGTGCACCTCTGATGTCCTTGCTTCGAGGTCACCGGAGACGAACCGACGATGCTCCCGGGACCGACTTCGGTCCCGCTCGCATCCGGTATCGCGTTCGCGTATTCGTCGAAGACAAAGGCGACCAGGTCAAACGTCTCGGCATCTTCAGCAAGTCGTGTGATCGCATCGCCGAGGCTCTCGAGCCTCGATATGCGCGAACTCACCGCGCCGGGAGCGAAGCGGACTTAGGCCGGGCCGAGATTGGACTAAGTACTGTTCCTTGCAAGGCTGCAGATGCACACGTCAGTGGCGGATGTCGTGGCGAGGCGCAGACAGGAACCGGCCCCCGTGCATTGCTGCGCGGGGACCGGTTCTCTTCTGTTTGGGTATTTCGACGATGCTTAGTGCAGCTGAGTGTGCTCCTCATCTTCACTGCGACGCTTCCGCCGTCCGAGCAGGAGCATCATGAGCGCCCCCAGTGCGAGAACACCAAATGCTCCACCAAACGCCCATCCGCTGAGGTCCGAGCCCGTGTGGGCCAGGGATCCGTCGTTCGGTGCGGTCGAGCTGCCTTCGCTGTTGGCCGTGCCACTGCTCGCTGTCGCCGCATTAGCTCCGTCCGTAGCACCCTCGGCGTTCGCGTTACTGGCCGAACCATTCGATGCGGCCGACGCCTGATCCGACGCTGCCGCGTTTGCGTCTGTGGACGCATTAGCGGATGCCGTGGCGTTGGCTGCAATAGCGGCCGCAGCGTTCGCATTAGCCGTGGCCGCAGCCGAAGCCGCAGCCTGCGCGTTCGACGAGTTATCCGCATTCGCCGCCGCCTGAGCCGACACGTTCGACGCAGCGTTCGCCGCCGTCGACACATCAGCAGACGCATCCGTGGATGCATCCGCCGTCGCCGCCGCCTGAGCAGCAGCCGCGCTCGTCACATCAGCCGCAGCCGACGCCTGCG
>NZ_JBIWKN010000003.1:345484-563885 GCF_044765685.1 Leifsonia sp. NPDC102414 | reverse complement strand
TTGGCATTTGACATTGTGCACGCTGTTGAGTTCTCAAGGATCGGACGCTCCCACCATCCCGCATCACACGGTCAAAATGGGGCAACCTGTCAACCCTACCACCCGAAGCTTCCTTGTCAAATCAGCCGATCGCAACCTGGTCGCCTGAGAAAGGCAGCCGATCACACGACCGAGCACGACAATCAGCTCAGCAAGTGGAGGATAACCACCCTCGGATAATCGAGAAGAAAACCGGGGATGTGGTCCCGCTTGAGGCCGGGGAGCAGTTCCGCTCTCCCGCACCTTTGGGGTGACAAGTAAGTACTTTACGCACTACCGCGAATGCTCGCAAATCAAGGTTGCATCCCGGGCGCGTCGCGAACCTGGCACTCGATCCGCGTACGGAAAACGGCCTGATCCGGCGGCTTTCACGCCGGATCAGGCCGCTGGGCGCCATGCGCCAGTGCGACGACCCGCGTCAGTGCAGCGACGCCGTCGCTTCGCGCGTGCCGCGAGCGTGCCTGGTCTTGCCGCCGATCAGGGTGGCGGCGATGATGGCCGCCACGACCATCCCGATCGCGGCGCCGATGAACACGGCCGAGTATCCAGAGGTGAGGGCCGGCAGCGACCGCCCGTCGTCGCCGACAGCGGCGACGTAGACAGCCGTGAACACCGAGAGGCCGATGGACCCGCCGATCTGCATCGCCGAGTTCGCCGTGGCGGACGCGGCGCCTGCGTCGTGCGGCTCGACCCTGGAGAGCGCGACGTTCTGCAGGGGGACGAAGACGAACGCCATCCCGACGCCCATCACCAGCAACGCGGGAAGCACCTGCACGACGTATGCGCCGTCGAAGGTGATCCTGCTGAGCAGGAGCAGCCCGGCCGCCACGATGATCGGGCCACCCGTCATCAGTGGGCGAGGACCGATCGCCGGGAGCAGCTTGGTGGCGATCGGCGCCGTCACCATGATCGCCAGCGGAAGCGGCAGGCTCGCGAGGCCCGCTTCCAGCGGTGCCATCCCCAGCACGATCTGCAGATGGAAGGTCAGATAGAGCGTCGCGCCGATCATCACGCTGCCCGCGACGGCCTGGATGAGGAACGCTCCGCCCCTCGCTCGATCGAGAACGACGCGCAGCGGCAGGAGGGGATGGCCGGATCTGGCCTCGATCCAGACGAAGAGCGCGAGCAGGACGACGCCGGCGACGATGAACAGGATGGTGTCCGCGCGCGCCCAGCCGTTCTCGGCCAGGCTGAAACCGTAGACGAGGGAGCCGAGCCCCAGCGTGACGGTGATCGCGCCCAACACGTCGTAAGTGTTGCGTCCCTCCGCCTTGCTCTCGGTGAGGAACAGCACTCCCCCGACCACTCCCGCCACGACGAAGAACAGGTTGACCAGGAGACACCAGCGCCAGTCGGCGAACTCGGTCAGCACGCCGCCGAGCACCATGCCGACGGCAGCACCTGCTCCCGCGATCGTTCCGAACACGGCGAAGGCGGTGTTGCGTTCCTTCCCGCTCGGGAAGGTCACCGTGAGCAGGGCGAGAGCCGCCGGCGCAAGAAGAGCGGCGAACACCCCCTGCAGTCCACGGGCGATGATCAGTTCCGTGCCGTTCTGCGCGAGCCCTCCGTAGAGGGAAGCCGCGCCGAAGCCGATCATGCCGACGAAGAAGGCGCGTCGCCTCCCCCCGTAGTCCGCCACTCGCCCGCCGAGGAGCAGGAGCGCACCGAACGCGAGGGCGTACGCGGTGACGACCCACTGACGCTGCAGATCGCTGAGGCCGAGTTCCCGTTGAGCCTGGGGAAGAGCGATGTTGACGATGGTGCCGTCGAGGACCACGACGAGTTGGGTCAGCGACAGGACGACGAGAGCTAGCCAGCGATTGCGGGCGCGCACGGGTGCAGACATGGAGAAACCTCCGGGGATCGTATAAGGGATGCCGGAGGTTTCAAGCCTCGGACCGGCCCCCGAGCACGGGAACCGACCGCCCTGATCAATGAATCAGGCACCGACGATTCTAGCCGATGCCCAGGGGAACCAGAGGGTGCGCGAGCGCCGGATGCGAGGATGCTGTTCACAGGGAACGGCGACGCTACGAGGGAGGAACGGCCGATGGCAACGACACCGGATGTCCGGGTGCGCCGCGTCTACGAGCAGCCGGACGCAGCGGACGGCACCCGGGTGCTGGTCGATCGGATCTGGCCGCGCGGGGTGAGCAAAGAACGCGCGCACCTCGACGAGTGGTGCAAGGAGATCGCGCCGTCGACCGAGCTGCGAACCTGGTATGCGCACATCCCGGATCGCTTCGGCGCGTTCGAGACGCAGTACACGGCCGAGCTCGCCGAACCGGAGCGGGCAGCGGCGCTCGACCGACTGCGGTCGATCGCGGAGTCCGGCACGCTCACCCTGCTCACCGCGACGAGGGACCCGGAGATCAGCGAGGCAGCGGTCCTCGCGCGGTTGATCCGCGAGCGACGGGAGGTCGCACCGTGAGCTTCACCAGGGCCGAGCTGCTGTCGTACACGGGCGCATCCCTGCCCGATGTGCTCAGCGACGGGGTGGAGCTCCTCTTCTGCGGCATCAATCCCGGCCTGCGCAGCGCCGCCATCGGGGCGAGCTTCGCCAATCGAGGCAACCGGTTCTGGCCTGCGCTGCACCTGGCGGGGATCACCGACCGCATCATCGACTCGTCGGCCGGATTCGATCCGCGTGACCTGGCCGACCTGGCACACCGCCGGGTGGGACTGACGACGCTGGTGAACTACGCGACGGCGAAGGCATCGGAGCTGACCGACGCGCAGCTCATCGCGGGGCGCTCCGCACTGGAGCGGACCGCGGAGACCCACCGGCCGCGCGTGATCGCGCTGCTCGGAGTGACCGCGTACCGCACCGCTTTCGAGGAACCGCGCGCAGTGCCTGGGCGACAGCAGCAGTCGCTCGGCGCATCCACTGTCTGGGTGGTGCCGAGTCCGAGCGGCCTCAACGCGCACTACTCGCTCGCCCAGCTGGCCGCCGCATACCGTGAGGCTGCGGTGGCCGCCGGGATCGAGGTGGACGAGCGTTAGGTTCGCTCGCCGACAGGGGTCGACGCTGCTCAGCGAGTGGCGCGCGCGACCTGGTGACCGTCGATGAAGGAGCCGAGGCTCTCCTCGATGTGGAACTGGGTGTGCGAGAGTCGCGCGTCCCTGAGCTGCACCAGCTGCTGGGCGGCGCGACGGCGGGCGTTCAGCTTGGTGAGCGACACGGCGAGCTGGATGAGCACCACCGCGCCGACGACGACTCCCGCCCACGCGACGATGAAGCCGCTGGTGCCGAGGAGGCTGGAATTCAGCACGCCCCAGACCATGACGGCGTCGCCGACGATGAGGAAGGCGGCGATGGCCAGCGGCGCCCAGACGAGGGTCGCCGGGCTCGCGGCGAGCAGCGCCCGTGCTTCAGCGAGCTCGCGCTCCTGCTGGCGTCGGCGGTCCTTCGCCCACTGCAGATCGCGCTCGTGACGGCGGAGCTGTCGTCGCGCCTCGTCGTGGGCATGGTTGTAGGAAATGGTGTTCGGGTTCACAGCGTGTCCTTCGGGTTGACGTGACTGCGTTTCGGTCAGAGCCTAGCCAGAATGGACCGTCTGTGGGTCAAATGGAGGACACGTCTTTGTACCCCAGTTCGGGCGACACGCCCGGAGGCGAGGAAGCTCGGGTGGGTCCCACGCGCGATCCGGACACCACGCCGGAGTCCCGATAGGTTGTGCACAATTCGATTGCGTGCAACTATGGTGACATGCCCGTGACCGATGAGATGGTGTGCTTCTCGCTGTACGCAGCCACCCGCGCGACGACCCAGGCCTACCGCACCCTGCTCGAGCCGTGGGGCATCACATACCCGCAGTACCTCGTGCTCGTGACGCTGTGGATCGAGGGCGACCAGACGGTCTCCTCCCTCGGCGACCACCTGCAGCTCGACTCAGGGACCCTGTCCCCGCTGCTGCGCCGGATGGAACAGGCCGGGCTCGTTTCACGCGAGCGGCGTCAGCCGGACGAACGCGTGGTCACCATCACCATCGGCGACCGCGGCCGCGAGCTGAGAACCGAGCTCGCCCACATCCCGGCCAGGATCGCCGCCGGCATGGGCCTGCCGGACGAACAGGCTGCCGCCGCCCTCATCGGAACACTCCACCATCTCACCGAGACGATGCACGCCGTGAGCGCGCAGCGGCCGGTCGAGCAGCACTGACAAGCACGAGAAAGGCAAGAATGAACGTCCTCTACACCGCAGAAGCACTCTCGACAGGAGCAGGACGAGACGGGCGGGTCGCCACCAGCGACGGCTCGTTCGCCCTCGACCTCGCCGTCCCCAAAGACATGGGCGGCTCCGGAGCGGGCACGAATCCCGAGCAGCTGTTCGCCGCCGGATACGCCGCCTGCTTCCACTCCGCGCTGCAGGCTGTCGCCCGCAGCCAGAAGGTGAAGCTGGAGGATTCCTCGGTCGGTGGCCGCGTCCAGATCGGCCCGAATGGCGAAGGCGGATACCAGCTCGCCGTTCTCCTCGAGGTCGTCCTTCCCGGCATCGAGCCAGAGCAGGCGCAGGCCCTCGCGGATGCGGCACACCAGGTGTGCCCGTACTCGAACGCGACCCGCGGCAACATCGATGTCACCATCACCGTCTCGGAGGACTGACCATGACCGCTGACAAGGGCGCAGGAACGATGCGCGCACTCATCCACCCCGCCTTCGGCGACCCCGCCGCCGTGCTCGCGGTCGAGGAGCGTCCCCTCCCGGATCCAGGCGCAGGCCAGGTGCGGGTGCGGACGCTGCTCTCCCCCATCCACAACCACGACCTGTGGACCGTGCGCGGCACCTACGGTTTCAAACCATCGCTGCCTGCACCGGCGGGCACCGAAGCGCTCGGAGTGGTGGATGCGCTCGGCGACGGCGTCGACACGCTGGCAATCGGCCAGCGTGTCGTCACCGGCGGCACCTTCGGCGTGTGGGCGGAGTACTTCGTCGCGAACGCGGCCGGGCTCATCCCCGTGCCGGACGCTCTGCCGGACGAAGCAGCCGCTCAGCTCGTGTCCATGCCGTTCAGCGCTCTGAGCCTGCTGCATTCCCTGGACCTGAACGAGGGCGACTGGCTGATCCAGAACGCGGCCAACGGCGCCGTCGGGCGGATGGTCGCGCAACTCGGCGCCGCTCGCGGGATCAACGTGGTCGGACTGGTGCGCCGCGCTGCCGGCGTGGACGAGTTGCGCGCGCAAGGGATCGAACGGGTCATCGCGACGGACGGCGACGGCTGGCGCGACGAACTCGCCGCCATCACCGGCGGCGCGCCCATCACGGTCGGCATCGACTCGGTCGGCGGCTCCTCCGCGGGAGACGTCCTGTCGACGCTGGCGGTGAACGGAACACTTGTGGTGTTCGGCGCGATGGCGTCGCCCACGCTCGAGCTCGCCTCCGGAGACGTGATCTTCAAGCAGGCGACAGTGAAGGGCTTCTGGGGCAGCGTCGTCAGCAAGGAGATGGCCGCCGACGTCCGCGCAGCCCTCTTCGGCGAGCTGATCGCGCGCGTGAGCGACGGCACCCTGACGCTCCCGGTCGCCGGCACGTTCGGTCTCGACGAGATCGGAGCGGCCGTCGCGGCGAGCGACTCGCCAGGACGTGTCGGGAAGGTGCTGCTGCGCCCATGAGATCCCAGCGGGCGGTCGCGACCCTCTGTCGCTTCCGCCCGCCTCCCGGCTAGGCTCGACGGAGCCACACGGGGAGAAGCATGTTTCGCAGGGGGAAGACGGGCCGCGCCGACGCGGCCGGAACATCGAGGTTCGCGCGCCGGGTGCTGGCCGTTTCCGGCGCAGCGCTCGTCGTGCCTGCGCTCCTCACCGGATGCGCGCTGTTCGGCGGCAGTCCGGCAGCGATGCCGTCGCACACGAAGCACGCGACGCCGAAGGCAACCAGGACGCCGACATCGACCACCGCCACCGGCGCGATCGGCACGGCCACGCCGTCCGCGGCGCCCGTCCCACCCGCGACGCTGACCCCGGTTCCGCAGGGCACGGTCGTCGCAGAGGGCGACGTGGCCTCGCCCAAGGGGAGCATCCACTTCCATTACCGGATGGTCTCCAACGGCAACAACACGTATACGGCCGAGTACTCGGGCTTCACCTCGACGGTGCCTGTGCCGGTGTCGGTGACCCTGCTCGAGATCCCGCCGAGCGTCGGCGACGGTCTCACCTTCCACGGTGTGGGCGACCACCCG
Organism: Leifsonia sp. NPDC102414; assembly: GCF_044765685.1. Lineage (NCBI taxonomy): Bacteria > Bacillati > Actinomycetota > Actinomycetes > Micrococcales > Microbacteriaceae > Leifsonia > Leifsonia sp. NPDC102414. The sequence goes on along the minus strand of NZ_JBIWKN010000003.1, from coordinate 557,668 downwards.
CTCGGCGGCCCGACGAACGCCGCCACCGCATCGACCGCGTTGCTCGGCGACGTCGGGCAGCCCTCCTACCTCGGCACCCTCGTGACGTACTCCTCTGCGCCCTCCGCCGACGGCGTACCCGTGGAGCTCGGGCCGGACAAGGTGCTTGCGGTCGAGAGCATCCACTGGTCGGTGCCGGTGCGGCCGTCGAACGTGCACCCCGTCGACGGCGGTGCACGGCCAGGCGCGAACGGTTCGGTCACGGCGACGACGGCGAGCGGGGCACCGAAACGCTACGCGATCGCGCAGGGCGACAACCCGACGGATGTGGCGGCGCGGTTCGGGATTCCGACGGAGTACCTTCTGTGGCTGAACCCCGACCTCCCTGGGGATGGCGGCAATCAGTTCCTGTACGCATCCACGTCGCTGAACCTGGACCCGGACAGCCTCTGAGCGCCGGGCGGCTCAGGGGCGGCGGCCTGCTCGGCGGCGGCTCTGCGGTGGGTTCAGCGGCGGCGGCTCGCGCTCAGCGGCGGCGCCAGCCCGAGAACAGCGCGTGCAGCAGCGGCAGCACGGACACGGCCATCAGGACAGTGCCGAAGACCGCGTCGCCCGCGCGAAGCACAGCGCCCGCGATCAGCAGGGCGCCGAACAGGACGGCGGAGATGAGTCGTCGTGCTGTTCGGTCGAGCGCCGCCACCCGCTGCTCCAGGCGCGGGGAACGTACCTCGACCGTGCCGTCCTCGACGCGGTCGAGGAGCGCATCCACACGTTTCGGCAGGCGTAGCGCGATCCCGGCGATCTCGACTGCCTGCTTCGCGATGTCCTGAACGACATTGCCGCGCTCGTCCCTGAGCAGCTGCGCCGCGTACGGCTCGACGGAGTCCCAGAGATTGAACTGCGGGTCGAGCGCGCTGCACACCCCGGAGGTCAGGGACATCGCCCGGATGATGAGCAGGAAGTTCTCGGGGAGCTGGAACGGCAGCGAGCGAACCACGTCGCCGAACTGCGCGGCGAAGTCGCGGAACTCGCGCGGGTCCACCTCCCTCAGCTCGGCGAACCCCATGCCGCCGAACCGGGCGAACAGGTGCGTCATCGCCTTCTCGAGTTCGGTGGTCTCGGCGGTTGGGAGGAGCACCCCGACGTCGCGCATCGCATCCACCAGGCCGCGCCCGTCGCGGGAGGCCGCCGCGATCAAGAGTTTGCGGAGGCCGCTGCGGGTGGTGGCAGGGACCTCGCCCATCATGCCGAAGTCGATGAAGGTGAGCTTCCACGGATGTTCGGCGGCGATTGCGCCGGATGCGCTTGGTGCGACGGGCGTGACGAAGATGTTGCCGGGATGCGGGTCGGCGTGGAAGAAGCCGTTCGTGAACAGCTGGTCGAACATGACCGAGGCGAAGACCGGCGCGACCTGCGCAGGGTCGATCCCTGCCGCCTCCAGGGAATCGGTGTCCGTGATCTTGATCGCGGTGACGTCTTCGAGCGTGAGGACGCGCCTGGTCGTGCGCTCCCAGACCACCTCCGGCACGGCCACCCTGGCATCACCGGCGAACTGCTCGGCGAACCGTTCGGCGTTCTCCGCCTCGTGCAGGTAGTCGATCTCCTCCAGGCTGGTGTGCGCGAACTCCTCGACCAGCGCGGGCATGTCGACTCTGTCCGACACCAGCCGCACCCTGCTCAGCCAGCCGCCGACCCTGCGCAGCGCAGCCAGGTCGACATCGACGATCGCTCCGATCCCCGGTCGCTGCACCTTGATGACGACGCCGTCGAGCCCGGTGTCGGCCGCGTCGGTCGGCGCGAGCCGCGCCCGGTGCGCCTGGCCGAGGGATGCGGCAGCCACCGGCGTCTCGTCGACCTGCGCGAACGCCCTGCCGAGCGGGATGCCCAACTCGGCCTCCGCGAGAGCGCGGATCGCGGCGAACGGCACCGGAGGGACCTCGTCCTGCAGCCCTTCCAGCTCGGTGGTGATCTCCGGGGGGAGCACATCGAGCCTGGACGACATGAACTGGCCGACCTTGATCATCAGGCCGCCGAGCTCCACCGCAAGCCCGTGGAAACGCTGGGCGAAGCGCCGCATCCGCTTCGACCTGGTGCGCTCGGCGACGCTCTGCAGGCCGATGCGCGGAAGCAACAGCTCATACCACCAGGTGACGGCCAGATTCCAGCCTGCGAACCGCAGGATGCGGCGATAGCGGGCGCGCGTCGACCCCGCGCCCTGCGTGCCTGCGCGATCGGGACGAACCGACGACACCCGCGTCAGTCCTGCGCGAGGATCGCGTACAGCTTGCGACGTGCATCGTCGAGCACGGTCGCCGCCTGGTCGACCTGCTCAGGCGTGCCTGTCCTGCGCACCTGCGCCGCCGCCTGGGCGAGCTCGAACGCGGCCTTCGGCAGGGCGCCGACGCCCGGGCCGTCGCTGCCTGCGCCCGTGGACTCCCACGGGGCGGGGCCGGCAGCCTCCGCCTCTGCGCGGCCACTGTCGGTGAGCGCGTACGTCTTGCGTCCGTTGGACTCCTCGGAGACGATGAGCCCTTCGTCGGCAAGGAGCTGCAACGTCGGATACACCGACCCTGCGCTCGGCTTCCAGGAGCCGCCGCTGCGCTCCTCGATCTCGCGGATGATCTGGTAGCCGTGCATGGGCTTCTCGGCGAGCAGCGCGAGGACGGCGGCGCGGACGTCGCCGCGACCCATCCGTGTGTTCACGCGCTTCTCGAAGGTGGAGCGGAGCTGCTCGAACGCCTGCCACATGTTCTCTGCGGTGGCGCCGCCGACTCCTGCACCGAACGGGCCGGATGTTCCGGGGAATGACGTGTTCATGATGACCTCCGTGAGGATCGCAACGATAGTTAACGATATATCGTTACGCCCCGCGGCGGTAGAGCAGATGGGCGTCGATCACCCGGGCAGCGATGCTCTCCCAGCGAGAGGAACGCACCTCTCGACGCGGATCGCCCTCGCCGATAGTGTGTGCTCGTCTGGCAGCAACCAGGCTGCAGCGACGAAGGAGACGAACGATGGCCGGGAAGTTCGAGATCTACCAGTCCAGCAACGGCGAATACCGCTTCCGGTTGAAGGCGGGCAACGGCGAGATCATCGCCACGTCGGAAGGCTACACATCCAAGGCGTCGGCGAAGAACGGCATCGAGTCCGTTCAGAACAACGCGCCAGGCGCCACCGTGGACGACCTGACGGAGTAGCCGGCTCTAGGCGGCTGCCGGTCGCGAGCGGAACAGGGCGAAGTTCCCGAGAGAGAGCAGCAGCAGGAGGACCGCCGACGCGGCCGCCACGCTTGATGCTCCTGACGGGATGTTCGCCTGCACGAGCGCGCCTGCAATGGCGGAACCGAGCGACTGCCCGAGGATGAGACCGGCGCCGAGCAGCGTCATCACCGTGGTGCGGTCCGCGGCGCTCGACCGGGCTGCGGCGGCGCTGAACGTCGTCACGAGCGCCGGGCCGATTCCCGCGCCGGCGGCCGCCAGGACGATCGCCATCGCTGGAAGCGATGAGACGAACGCGATGGCGAGGGCGGCGCAGGCGGTGATCGTGGCGAACACGATCGACCGCGCCTCCAGCGAGAACCGGTCAGGCAGGAACGTGACCAGCAGGGCGAACACCGCAGAGCCGACGCCGGTGCCCGCATAGACCAGCCCCGCCAGCTGCGGGACTCCGCTGGCGCCGGCGAAGCGCGTGACATCGATAAGCGTAGAGCCGAAGAACCCACCGATGGCCAGGAGCGACAGTGCGAGCACCAGGATGCGTGGATGCGCCCACGCCCACCTAGCGCCCTTCGCCGCTGCGTGCCCTTCGCCAGGCCGGCGCGCCGCTCCGCGCACGAATCGCGCGGTCGGGTGGCAGGCGAACGCCACCCCGGCCACCGCGGTCAGGGCGGCTGCGGCGATGATCGGCACCGCGGTTCCGAACGCCAGGCTCACCACCCCGACGGCCGCAGGGCCGATGACGAAGGTGATCTCGTCGATGAAGGACTCGACGCCCAGCATCGTCCTCGTCGCGGGGGTGACCTGGCTGTGCGGCAGCGTCTGCTCCGCCATCGCGGCCAATCTGCTGCGCGACATCGGCGATACCTGGGGCGATGCAAGCCCGATCACCGCGGCGGTCGCGAGCACAGCAGCTTCCTGGGCGCCGACGGTCACCAGCCAGATCAGACAGAGCAGGGCGAGCACGTAGACCGCGATGTACGGCAGGAGCACCCTGCGCTGTCCCCACCGGTCGACGGCGCGGCCGAGGAGCGGTCCACCGACGGCGGCTCCGACGCCGATCAGCGCTGAGCACCAGCCGGAGAGCTCGTACGAGCCCGTGCTGATGACGAGGAAGCCGACGACACCGACCACCGCCATCGCGAATGGCAGCCGCCCGACGACGGCGACCGCGTAGTACGTCCATCCTGCCTCGCGGGCGAGACGGCCGAACGGGCGGTTCCACGTCGTCGGGCGGCCGCCGGCATCCGCTTCACTCATGCCGTGGCGTGCTCCTGAACGTGCTCGGTGAGCCAGCGGCTGGTGACCAGCGCGCTCTCCCAGGGGTCCATCGACGCCTTGTCGACCTCGATGATGATCCAGCCGCCGAAGCCGTCCGGCAGGGCGCGGAGCACACCGTCGAGGTCGATGTCGCCGAGCCCCGGCTCGAGGAAGAGCCCACGATCGGAGGTCGCCCGGTACGAGGCGGGCTCCCGCCTGCTCGACGCGGCGACCGACAGGTCCAGGTCTTTGAAGTGGAGGTCGACCAGACGATCGGCGTACGCCGCGAGCATCTCCTTCGCGTCGATCCCCGCCCACTCCAGGTGCCCGATGTCGAAGGATGCGCCGAGGACGGACGCGTCGATCTGCCCGAGGACATAGTCGATCTCCTCCCTGGTCTCCACCCAGGTGCCCACGTGGTTGTGCAGTCCGGGACGGATGCCCTCTTCCCGCAGCACCTCTGCCGCGTCGTTCAGGTACTCCGTCACCCGCTCGAGTCTGCTCTGGTCGAAGTCGGCACCGACCGCCGCGGCGCGCAGGGTGCGGGTGCTGCTGTCGAGCCAGTGCACCTCCGGCGCCAGGAAGATCGTCTTCAGGCCGAAGTAGTTGGACTCCTCGGCCTTGCGGCGCACGCTGTCGAACCAGCGGACCCACTCGGCGCTGCCGCGCTCGAGGGTCACACCGTGCTCCTCCGGCAGCGCGATCTGGCAGTAGCCTGGCGCGAGCTTCAGCCCGGAGTCCGCGATCATCGACGCGTAGTTCTGAAGGGTCTGGGTGTCCAGGACCTCCATCATCACTGCGTCGAAGCCCGCATCCTTGACCTGCTTGAGCACGTTCGGATAGTCGGCCAGGAAGCTGGGCTCGCGGTAGAGCCACAGGTCTTCGCTGGTGGGGTCGGACGGATCGGCCTTCACGTTGATCCACTGGATGGCGTTGAGAGCGATCTGGTCGCGGCTGATGGTCATGGGATTCCTTTCTAGAGGTCCACTGGTTGTCGAACTACTTGAGGCCCGCTGTCGCGACGCCCTGGATGAAGTAGCGCTGGAGGAAGACGAACAGGATGAGCACCGGAAGCAGCACAACGACCGCTCCGGCGAGCAGGATGCCGAACGCTGTGGTGTTCGACGCCTGCGAGGCGACGGCGAGGCCGACGGGAAGCGTGTACGTGCCCTGCGACTGGGCGACGATGAGCGGCCAGAGGAAGTAGTTCCACGAGTTGAGGAACGTGAGGATGCTCACCGTGGCGATCGCGGGACCGACCAGAGGGAGGAAGACGCGGAAGAAGATGCGGAACTCCCCCGCCCCATCCACTCTGGCCGCCTCCAGCAGCTCGTCCGGCACGGACATCGCGAACTGCCGCATGATGAAGATGGACAGCGGCATCACCAGGATCGGGACGACGATGCCGGTCAGCGTGTTCACCAGCCCGAACTGCACGATCACCAGGAACTGCGGCACGAAGACGGCCACGTACGGGATGGTCATGGAGCCCACGACGGCGAGGAACACCCAGCGGCGACCACTGAAGTCGATCTTGGCGAGCGCATACCCGGCCATCGAGCTGAAGAACACGTTGCCGAGCACGGCGACGATGGACACGATGGCGCTGTTGGCGAAGTAGAGCCCGAACGACTTCTCCGTGAACAGGACGAGGTAGTTCGAAAAGTTCGCGAAGGTCTCGGGGAGCCAGGCGCCCGGGTCGGAGATGAACTCGTTCTGCGTCTTGAAGGACCCGAAGAGCACCCACGCGAACGGCAGGAGCATCAGGAGCACGACGCCGACGAGCAGGAGGTACATGCCCGCGCTGCGGGCGATGGATGGCTGTCTCACTGTTTCGGCCTCAGCAATCTGAACTGGACGACGGCGACGACCGCCACGAGGATGAGCAGGATGAACGACCCGGCCATCGAAGCGGCCACGTTCCCGAACCCGAACTGCTCGTACACCCAGAGCGCGATCGACTCCGTCGAGCCGAGCGGACCGCCCTTGGTGAGCAGGTACGGCTCGTCGAAGATGTTGAGGAACGAGACGGTCATGAGCACGCTGACCAGCAGCGTCGTCGGTCGAAGGAGCGGCAGGGTCATGTTCGTGAGCCGCCTCCAGTGCCCGGCGCCGTCGATGGATGCGGCTTCGTACACCTCTTCCGGCACGGCCTGCAGCCCAGCGAGGAACAGGACCATGCAAGTTCCGATGTTGCGCCAGACGCCCAGGATGATGACCGTCGGCGGCGCCCAGGACGGGTCGCCCAGCCAGTTCGGTCCGGTGATCCCGAGCGTGGCGAGCCCGGAGTTGACCGGACCGTTGATCGTGAACGCGTACTGCCAGATGACGGCCGCGGCCACGATGTTCGTGATGACCGGCAAGTAGATGGCCGCGCGGAAGAATGTGCGCAGCCGCGCGATCCCGGTGTTCAGGATGACCGCGAGCGCGAACCCGATGCCCATGCTGAGCGGCACGCACACGACGACGAAGAGCGCCGTGTTCGCCACACTGCGGAGGAAGGTCGCGTTCGTGAGCACATTGACGAAGTTGGAGAATCCGACGAAGTCGACGGAGAACGGGTTCCTGATGTCGGCGGCGGTGATGTCGGTGAAGCTCATCCCGAGCGCGCCGAGCACCGGGATCGCGGTGAGGACGACGAACAGGATGAGGAACGGCGCGACGAACAACCAGGCGACGCCGCGCTGTTTGGCGACGCCGGGGGCTGTCGCCCTGCGCCGGGCCACAGAGGGGCGACTCGAGGCCGCCCCTCTGGTCTTGCTGATGACGGAGGTCATGGCTGCTACTTGACTCCCGTGCCGATGGCCTCTGCCTGCTGCTGGGCGTCGTCGAGCGCCTGCTTGGCGGTCGCCGTGCCGCGGGCGACGCGCTCCATCTGCTGGCCGACGATCTTTCCCACCTGACCCCAGCCGGGGACGGTCGGGATGGAGACACCGTGCGCGATCGCATCCCTGACCGGCTTGAGCATGGCGTTGCCCGCGATGGACTCGTCGTCCCAGCCCTTCTCGACGGCCGGCAGATTCTTGAAGATCTTGTACCAGGCAACCTGCGTGTCCGGCTGCGCCATCCAGCGTGTCAGCTTCCACGCGGCGGTCGGGTTCTTCGCGTCCTTCAGGACGGCGAGGCTTCCTCCGCCGATGGATGCCGCACGGGAACCGTCCGGGCCGGCAGGCGGTTCGACCACCGCGAGGTGACTGTCGTTCCAGGTTGGCCCGTTGGCGTCTTCGAGCCAGCCCGGCAGCCAGGGTCCGTTGGTGATGCCCGCGATCTTCCCGGAGCTGAGGAACGGCACGGTGTCGAGGAAGGTCGGCGAGTCCGCGGAGGCGTAGCCGTCTGTGATCAGCGAGCCCCAGAACTCCAGTGCCTCGATGTTCTTCGGGTCGTTGATCGTCCACTTCTTCAGGTCGGAGCTGATCAGGCTGCCGCCGTTCTGCTTGGCGTACGCGGTGAGTTCCTGTGCGGAGTATCCGTCGTAGGAGATGGACAGGCCGAGCGGGTTGGCGACGCCGTCCGCCTTGAGCTTCTTGGCGAAGGTCACCAGTTCGTCCCAGTTCTGCGGCGCGCTGGCTCCTGCCTTCTCCGCCAGATCCTTGCGGTACATGAAGACGTTCGCGTACGTGTACCACGGCACGGCGTATGCGACCCCATCCACCTCGGCCGCCTTCTGCATCGCGGGGAAGAACGACGACGGGTCGACAAGGCCGTCCGGCACCGGTGCGAAGCCGTTGGTGGCCAGCAGGGTCGGCTGGTCCTGCGAGTACAGGTAGACGAGGTCGGGGACCGTTCCCGACGCGATGGCCGCGGTGAGCTTGGCGGAGAAGTCGCCCTCAGGGATCTGGGTGATGGACACCTTCACCTTCGGGTTGTCCCTCTCGAACGGCGCGAGCAGTTTGGGCAGGTCGGCGCCGTCGGCGCCGTCCGCCCAGATGTTGATCGTGCCCGTCGCCGGTTTGTCGTCGATCTGGAGCGTCGACGCTGCGGGGGCGGAGCCGGAGCCCCGCCCGCATCCGGTCAGCACCAGTGCTGCCGCGACGAGGGGGACGGCTGCGGTGATGAGCGAGCGATGGATCCTTCGTGGAGAACGGGTCATTGTTCTCACGTTCCTTTCTCGAATGGACTGCAGGGGGTTTTACTCGGGTGCGTGACTGATGCTCACGCCAGGACGCTTCTGGCGGTGCGAACCGACAGGGAAGCGCTGGTCAGGGTTGCGTTGCAGGTGAGCGCGGTGGGGATGACGCCGTTTCCGGCGACGAACAGGTTGTCGAAGCCCCACACGGCGCCGCGGAGGTCGCACACGCTCGTGCCGTCGTCGGCCGCGCCCATCCGCACGGTGCCGGTGTAGTGCAGCGAGGCTCCCGCCGGCAGGAGGACGGCGGCCTCCTGATCGAAGTCGCCGACGGCGTTCGCTGCTGCCCGCTGGATGCCACGGGCGAACTCGATGCGTTCCAGATCGCGATCGGAGTACGAGAAGCGCGCGGTGATGCGCGGCAGGCCGACAGCGTCCGTCGCGTGCTCGGAGAACTCGAGCCGGTTCTCCGGCCGGATCTCCGTGGAGACGTACCAGCCCATCCCGATGGTGTGGCCGGTCTCTGCGCTGTTCTGCTCCATGAGCTGGCCCTGCGTCGGCTGGTCGGCGCCGTTCGACGGACTCCAGTACGCGCCGATGAACGGCTCGTCCAGTGGATGCTCCGGGATGCGCATCCCCGTGGCCCCGATCCGCACGGGGTCGACCACGACGCCGCCGTCGATGGACGCGTGCTCGTTGAGCCGCACGCCGAGCGCGTCCGGCCGGATGCCGGAGGCCCAGAGCAGCTGCGGGGTGCGCAGCGCATCAGCAGCCACCACGACGGCTCCTGCCGCGATCTCGACCTCCTGGCCGCTCTGCACATCGCGGAGGACGACGCCGGTGGCCACCCCGTCGCGGTGCAGGATCGTCGTGCAGAGCGCGCCGGTCACCAGGCGGGCACGGTCGTCGTCGGAGAAGAGCTCGGGGAAGATGTCGCGCGGGCCCGTGCGACGCACCTTGCCCGTCGGCCCCGGCACGCCCGCGATCGGCATCGGCTGGGCCGACCGGTCGGCGGAGGCTGCCGGGAGGGCGGAACGCAGTGCATCCAGCACCGGATGCGCGAACGGGTTGGCGGCGAACACCGTCTGGTCGACGCGGAGCAGGCGCTGCGCCGTCCGCAGGTCGGCGTCCCAGTCGCCGTCGCCCGCCGGCGGGATCTCAGGGCCGAACGGCCGCGGGCAGGCCGCCGTCCAGTGCACGCCCATCCCGCCGATGTTCCAGGCCATCGCGGCGCCGGGGAACTCGCGCATGTCGTTGCCGAGGTATGCGGCGGGGACGATGCCCACCTCCTCCTTGGACCAGAGCGTCTCGGTGAGCTGCCGGTCGGCCGCGGAGCCCTGTACGTACTCGATCTGCTTGGCCAGGCGCATCAGGCGCTCGTAAGCCTGACGCGCTTCCTTGTCCGGCGACTCGATCAGGTGCTCGCCGGCGTTGGCGCTGATCTCGGGGCCCGTCTCGACGACGAGGATCGACACGTCCGTGCGGCGCCGGTACACCTCGTTCGCGACGATGGTTCCGTTGGGGCCGCTGCCGACGACGATCAGGTCGAAGCGGGCGGGCAGCGGGTGGGTGAGCGTGGTCATCTGTTCTGTGTCTTCCTCGGGGTCGGTCTCTGCTTTGCGGGGATCGGATGCGGGTCGGGGCCGGCCGTGGACGCGGCCGAATGGTGGGGCGGGATCTGATGCGGCGCGCGGCGGGATCTGATGCGGCGCGGGGCGGGCTCAGGCGGGGACGGCGACCGCCTCGGCGGAGACGTCCTGCCACCCGCCGCCGGCCGCAGACGCCAGGACGGCCTCGGTGAGGCGGACGGCACGCGCTCCGTCGCGGAAGGTCGGAAGGCCCTCCGGGAACTCCCCGGCGATGGAGCGGTACGTGTCGGAGACGAAGGCGTTGAAGGCGTCCTGGTAACCCATCGGGTGCCCGGAGGGCACGAGCGAGAGACGGGCAGCATCGGGAGAGAGGGTGGACGCATCCCTGTGCAGGACGGATGACCTGTCCGTGCGGCCGAGCCATACCGTCTCCGGCGACTCCTGGTCGAATCGCAGGGATTCGAGGTCGCCCGAGAGCTCGATGACGAGACTGTTCTTGCGGCCGGGAGCGACCTGCGAGACGAGAAGGGTTCCCACCGCACCGCCGTCGAGTTCGACGAGGAGGGCGGCGAGGTCCTCTGTCGCGACGTTCGCGATCCCTTCGCGTTCGGCGTGGACCGTGCGCGTCATGGCCTCGAGCCTCGTGATGCGCTCCCCCGCGACGAACTCGACGAGGTCGACCAGGTGCGAGCCGATGTCGGCGAAGGCTCTGGACGGTCCGCCCAGCCGCGCATCCACCCGCCAGTCGCTGTCGGAGCTGCTGGAGAGCCAGTCCTGCAGATAGTGGCCCTGGATGGTGAGGATGCGGCCGAGGCGACCGGCGGCGACCCGCGCCCTGGCCTCTCTGACCATCGGGTGGAAGCGGTAGGCGAACGGGACGGTGGCGACGAGGCTGCCGGCCTCCGCCCTGTCGGCCAGCAGGAGCGCCTGGCCGAGACCGGTGGCGAGCGGCTTCTCGCAGACGACGTGCTTCCCAGCGGCGAGCGCGGCCAGCGCGAACTCCGCGTGCGTACTGTTCGGGGTGCAGATGTGGACGACGTCCACGTCTGCCGCGAGGAGGTCGTCGACGCTCGCGTATGAGCGGTCGGCGCCGATCGCTGTCGCTGCGCGCTCTGCGCCCTCTGCGGTCGAGGATGCGACACCGGCGATCGTCGCGCCAGCGGCGCGTGCCGCCCTGGAGTGGACGGCCGCCATGAAGCCACCGCCCACGAATGCGGTGCGGAGCGTCCTCGTTTTCATCTCGACGGTGAGTGCCATGTGCGGAATATTGACATGAATCAGTTTGGTTTCGCTACTTCAAAAGCAGAATTAGTTCAAAAAAACTTTTCTTTTGCTCTTGTAAACGCAAAAGTGCTCATGCTTGACTACCGACGTGCAAGACAGCGAAGAAGTGCGCGAAGCGACAGGGAGACGAGCAGGAGAGCTCTTCCAGCTCTTCCGCGACGGCCGCCCCCGCACCCGCGCCCAGCTGTCGGTCCTCACCGGACTGTCCCGTTCCACGATCGTCTCGCGTGTCGGCGACCTCCTCGATCTCGGCCTGCTCGCCACGGTCGGCGACGCCGTCTCCAGCGGAGGCCGCCCTCCATCGCAGATCGCCCTGAACCCCCGCGCCGGCGTCGTCCTGGGAGCCGATCTCGGTGCGAGCCACGGAACCATCGCCCTCACCGACCTCGCCGGAGACATCCTCACGCGGCGCAGCGAACCCGTCGCGATCGACACCGGCCCTGCCGAGGTGCTCGGCTGGCTCGCCGCGGTCTGCCGGTCGATGCTGACCGAGCTCGGACGCCAGGAGTCCGACCTGCTCGGCATCGGGATCGGCGTGCCTGGTCCTGTGGAGTTCCCTGCAGGCCGGCCGAGCAACCCGCCGATCATGCCAGGCTGGGACGGCTTCGACATCCCCGCCTGGGTCGGCCGCGAGTTCGACGTGCCCGTCCTCGTCGACAACGACGTCAATCTGATGGCCCTCGGCGAGCGCGCAGCCAACCCGCGCGCCCGCGAGAACCTGCTGTTCGTGAAGATCGGCACGGGCATCGGGGCGGGAGTGATCGCCGGAGGCCGGCTGCAACGAGGAGCACAGGGCACCGCGGGAGACATCGGCCACATCTCGATCGCCCGCGCCTCCGACATCGAGTGCCGCTGCGGCAACACGGGCTGCCTGGAGGCGATCGCATCCGGACCGGCCATCGCGAGCGCACTGCGCGCATCCGGTGTGGAGGTGCGGACAGGACACGACGTCGTCAGCCTGGCGACGCGCGGCTCCATCCCTGCCGCGCAGGCCGTGCGCCAGGCAGGACGGGACATCGGCGAGGTGCTGGCGGGATGCGTCAGCTTGATGAACCCGTCGCTGATCGCGGTCGGAGGCTCACTGGCCAGCGCAGGCGAGCATCTGCTCGCCGGCATCCGCGAGGTGGTCTACGCCCGCGCCCTGCCGCTGGCGAGCGAGCATCTGACGATCAGCCAGTCCCGCGCGGGCGACGAGGCAGCCGTGCTCGGCGCGAGCTCCCTCGCGATCGACGAACTCCTCTCCCCCAGGCGGATCGACGAAATGCTGGCAGTCTGACGGCGCGGACGCGATGCGGCCTCGACGGTGGCCGAGCTGTGATTGTCTAGTCACATGACTGCTGCCGAGCTGCGCCACGACCACCTCAGCATCATCCGTGCGCTCTCCGGCGCCGAGCAGTCCCGCGCCGACCTCGGCCGCACCCTCGGCTGGGCGCGCAACACGGTGAGCAGCCGCCTGGACGACCTCCTCGCCGGCGGCTGGATCGTGGAGTCGGGCGACCAGCTCTCGGGCCGCGGCCGGCCGAGCGCACTCTTCCGGCTCAACGAGGACAACATCCTGGTGTTCGTCGCGAGTTTCGGCAAAGACCAGGTGACCGCGACCATCGCGACCATCGGCGGAGCGGTGCTCGCCCGCAGCGTGATCGACGGGTACTCGCTTGGCGCGGCAGGATCGGACGGACCTGCGGATGCGGCGCGGCTCCGCGACGAACTGGTGGCCGAGGCGAGCGTGTCAGCCGAGCTGATCCGGATCGCGGTGGTCGGGGTGACCGGCCCCGTCGAGGACAACAAGAGCATGCCGATGTACGCCGACCTCACCGTCGACGGAGCCTCGTTCGAGCGCGCCCTGGGCATTCCCGTGGTCGTGGAGAACGACGCCAACCTCATGGCGCTCGGCCTGCTCCCCACCCTGGATGCGCAGAGCCGCTCCCTCGTCTTCGTCAAGGTGGCGACGGGGATCGGCGCAGGGCTCATCATCGACGGCCGGCTGCACCGCGGCCTGCGCGGTCTCGCGGGAGAGCTGGGGCACATCCCTGTCGCGCACGGCGACGGCATCCCGTGCAACTGCGGCAACTACGGCTGCGTCGGCGAGGTCGCCTCGGCTCCGGCGATCCTGAACCAGGTGCGCAACGACGGACTCGACGTCGCGTCCCTCGACGAACTCCAGCCGCTCGTGGCCGCGGGCAACCAGATCGCGATCGCGACCCTGCGCCAGGCGGGCCGCGACATCGGCGAGGCGATGATCGGCCTCGTCACGGCCATCGCCCCCGACGTGCTCGTGATGGGCGGACGAGTGGTCGGGCTGGGCGACCACCTGATGACCGGGCTGCGGGAGACGCTGTACTCGCGCGCCCTGCCCGCAACCACCTCCCGGCTTCGCATCGAGTCCATCCGTGATGCGGAGGACGCGGCGGTGCGCGGCGCGCTGGTGATGGGCTTCGACCGGCTCTTCCCGCACGAGCCGTCCGCGACGGCCTAACTCTCGTGTTGGTCAGATCGGGGTCGCCGGTCTGATCGGGACCGCCGGCCGACATATCCTTGGCGGATGAGCGCACAACCGGACCACCACACTCCGGCACGTCGCGCAGCGTTCGTGCTCAACCCCACCAAGGTGGATGTCTCCGTGCTGCGCGCGCGCGTGGCCGCACAGGAGTCGCGGGGCGGATGGGCCGCATCCCAGTGGTTCGAGACGAGTGGGGACGACGACGGCCGCGCGGCAGCGCAGGACGCGGCAGCGACGCAGCCGGACCTGATCGTGATCGTCGGAGGAGACGGGACGCTGCGGGCGGCGGCGGACGTGCTCGCCGGGACGCGCATCCCGATCGGTCTGGTGCCTGCGGGCACCGGAAACCTGTTCGCGCGGGAGCTGCGCCTGCCGATCAACAACCTGACCGCCGCCGTGGAGACCGCGTTCGCCGGCGAGACCAGGCTGGTCGACCTCGGACACGCTGTGCTGGTCAGGGCCGACGGCTCGGAGGAGCGTCGCGCGTTCCTGGTGATGGCCGGCATCGGCCTGGATGCGCACATGGCCGCCCACACGAACCAGCGCCTCAAGAAGCGCATCGGCTGGCTGGCGTACTCGGACCCGATCGCGCGCAGCATCCTCGGCAACAAACAGTTCGACATGGTCTACCAGCTCGACGACGCCCCGGAGATCGCGCTGCGCGCCCACACGGTCATCGTCGGCAACTCCGGCAGCCTCACCGCAGGGCTTCTCCTGATCCCGGATGCGACGGTCGACGACGGCCTCCTCGACGCCGTGGTGCTCCGGCCGCGCGGCGGAGGCGGCTGGACGAACATCGGCTACCGGCTCACCTTCAACCGGCTGCTCCACCGGACGGGCTTCGGCAGGTTCGTCGGACGCATCACGCCCCAGGCGCGGGCGATCCGGTATGCGCAGGCGAAGCAGATGCGCGTGCGCTTCGAGGAGGAGCAGGAGATCCAGCTGGACGGCGACCCGAACGGGAGCGTCGTGTCTGTGACGCTGACGGTCGAGCCCGGGGCACTGGGGATGCGGGTGCGGACGCCGCGTCGTCGCGGCAGGGGGCGAGGTCAGGGACGGGCTGTGGCAGCGGGCGCCGCCCGGTGATCCGACCGGGGCGCGCCACGCTGCGCGTCGTCAGAGGGCGTTGTCGAGGGTGATCTCGGCGGGCGTCATTGCCCGGTACTGGCAGCTCGACGGCCAGTTCGCCTGCTCCGTGAGGGGAACAGCCCAGCCGCTCGTCGTCGCGCCGAGCGTCTTCGTCTCGAACCGGACGCGGGGCTGTGGCTCTCCGTTGATGGTCTCGGCCACCGCGACAACGGTCGTACCGCTCGGCATTCGCATCTGCGCCGTATACAAGTGTTCCATGTGCTGACGGTACGCCCCTTTTGGCGGCGGCGGTGGCGAACGGTCCGCCCCGCGCCGCATGCCGGCTCCCCGGCTGACGGGTCGCGGCCTATCTGAGGTACACGTAGAGCGCGGAAATGCGCCCGTCGCGGATCAGCGCGACGTCCGTCCCGTGCACGACGGGTTCGGCTCCCGCCGGCCCGTACGACCACTCGACGGTGGCGAGATCCTGCACTTCGTAGAACCGTCCCGGCACGAACTCGAAGCCAGGCGTCCTGGCGTGCAGCTCGCGGATCTTCTCGTTGATGGCGTCCGGCCCAACAGCCACGCCGTCGTGGTCGGCGAAGCGTGCATCCGGAGCGTACAGCTCGGAGAGCACGGGGCGTCGCAGCGCCTCATCGCGCTCGTTGAAGACGCCGAGCAGGTTGCGGTGGAGGAGTTCCTCGAAGGTGGTCACGCTTCTGTCTACACCCTCGGGTCGCGTCGCATTCCCTGCATCATGTTGCTTCCCCCTGCCGGGAGGGGCGCTCTAAACTTCCGGGATCGGCTGACGGAGGGCATGACGCAATGCGAAAACTGGTCTACGGGATGAACGTGACGCTGGACGGCTACATCGCCGCCCCGGGCGACGACATCGGGTGGAGCGCGCCGAGCGACGAACTGTTCGAATGGTGGCTCGAGGAAGAGCAGGCGATCGACCTGTTCCTCTACGGCCGCAAGCTCTGGGAATCCATGAGCTCGTACTGGCCGACCGGCGACCGGCAGCCCAACGCAACGCCAGCGGAAATCGCCTTCGCGCGCAACTGGCGGGACACGCCGAAGGTGGTGTTCTCCTCCACGATGTCGGCGGTCGACTGGAACGCCCGCCTGTTCACCGGCGACGCGCTCGCGGAGATCACCCGCCTCAAAGCCGAGGACGACGGGCGGATGCGGGTGGGCGGCGCGACCCTCGCCGGCACGGCCATGCGCGCAGGGCTGATCGACGAGTACACCGTGGTCACGCATCCAGTGCTGGTGGGCGGCGGACTGCCGTTCTTCGCCGCGCTGGACAGCTGGATGAACCTCGACCTGGTGGAGACGCGCACGCTGCCAGGCGGTGTGCTGATGAGCAGGTACGAAACGAGGCGCGCGAGCTAGGTCGATGGTGCGCCAAAGCAGGCGTACGGTGGGCACATGCTCATCTTGGTGATCGTTCTCGTCGTGTTGTGGGTCATCCTGGCGATCGTGGGGTTCGCGATCAAGGGGCTGCTGTGGTTGGGCATCATCGGGATCGTGCTGGTGATCGCGACGCTGATCATTGGGTTCGTGCGGCGGGCGGCGAACTCGGGGAAGGCGAAGTAGAGGCGGGCCCTGGCGTTCTCCGCGCCGCCGATTCCCGCTTCCTGCAAGCCCTGCTGGGCAGCATGCCAGGAATGGGGAGCACGCGTCGTCGGAGGAATCCACCGGGCGCTAGGTGGCCTTGATTCGTCACCGGCGAACGCTGTTGATTCGCCTTCTGGTTGTGCGCTCACGTGAGGCCAGAAGAAGGCCCCGGAACACGCGACTTCCGCGTAATTCAGGGACCGTCCCGTCGGGCTGCGCCCCACACGCTCCCCCAAACGCCGAGCCTCGCAGAGCGAGGATCGGCGCCCGGGGCCCCTCGCGGCGGGGACCCCAATAGACAGCAGCGAGTAACGACAAAAAGTAGAGGGCCAGACGTTCGCATCGCGAACGTCTGGCCCTCTACTTTTTGTCGTTACGTCGGGCTGACAGGATTTGAACCTGCGACCCCTTGACCCCCAGTCAAGTGCGCTACCAAGCTGCGCCACAGCCCGAAGTCGCTTTGAGGGTGGAGCCCCAAAGCAACTTGTCCATACTAGCGTGTCCGGGCGGGTGCCAGTGCCACCTACTCGAAGACCAGCTCGCGCACCTCCACGCCGTACGGGTCGAGGGTCACCGAGCTGACGTCGTCTCCGTTCAGGGTCCGCAGGGCACCTGCCGCGCGGGGCGTGACCGTGACCGTTGTGGGGTGCTGGGAGACGAAGAAGACGAAGCGGCGGCCGTCGGCGTGGACCAGCGTGTCGGTGAAGACCTGCGGGTCGTCGAGGCGGATGTCTCGTTCCACGTCGGCCACCTCGGCGAGGGCGTCGTAGAGGCGCCAGGTGTCTTCGGGGTTCACGCAAGGGAGCTGGGATGCGAAGTATTCGAGCGGGTAGGTGGAGAGCACGGCGCGTCCGGAGCCGTGGGACTGGGAGACGATGACGGGGCGGTCGTGCGCATCCACGGCGATCACCGTGCCGGTGGTCGCGGTCACCGGGAGGTAGGAGCGCGAGTGCTCGTTGCCCGCGGCGGCGAACGAGAGGACCGTGCCCTCGGCCAGACCGCCGAAGGAGGTGAGGAAGCGCACCGTCACCGTGTCGTCGGAGACCGGAGGCACCAGGCCGTATGCCGACTCGCGTTGCACGCCGAAGATCTCCTCCGTATATGCCCACCATGGACCACGCTGCACGCCGATGTCGCCGACGCAGTACGAGGCGTAGACGGTGGCACCGTCAGAGGCGAGGTCGATGAGCTGCTTCCAGGTGGGGCCGCAGAGCTGCTTGACCGACGGCAGCAGGTAGAGGCCGTAGCCGGCGGGGATGCCGCCGTCCTCAGCCTCGCGCACCACGGCCACCGGCACGTGCGCCTCGTGAGCGGCGACGTACGCCTGCTCCCCCGTCGCCACGATGAGCGCCCGCTCCGGCTCCTGGGTGAACGGGTAGTCGGCGGCGAGGTGCGAGGGCACGACGATCGCCGCATCCACCGGGGAGCGCGTGACAGCTGCGACGTCGATGGATGCGAGGTCCCCGGCGAAACGGGCCAGCTCCAGCAGCGGGGGCTTGGGGGCTCCCGTCGCGTCCGTGATCCCGAAGTGCATCTCGAACGGGTGGTGCGAGTACGGACGCTGGGCGATCAGGTCGTCGTAGTCGGTGTTGTTCCAGGCGATCCAGCCGGTCGCCCCGGCCAGGAGCGTGTTGTAGAGCAGCTGGCGGTAGTACGAGGCGGCACCGGATGGGGACACGAAGTCGCTGGTCAGGCCGAACTCCTCCATGATCACCGGCAGGCCTGCGATGTGGCAGAGCTCTGCGATGTACGCGGCCTTGAGGTGCTGACGGGTCTGGTCGGACTCCATCCGGTAGACGTGCGGGCCGACGAAGTCGGTGAACGCGGCCAGGTCGGTGGTGGAGAAGCCGTTGTCGTGGCCCGTCGTCTCGATGCCCCACGCCCCGTCGCCGACGGAGACCGGCTGGGTCCCTCCCCCGGCGCGCACCGCATCCACCAGCAGCGACGCCCACGCGTCCACGATCGGGCGCGGCGCCTCCCCTCCGTAGATCGGGACCTCGTTGGTGAGCAGCCAGCCGGCGACGGCGGGATGCTCGGCGAAGCGGGCGGTCAGCTCGCGGACGTACCAGGCCTGGCGTCCGACGAACCAGATGTCGCTGTACAAGTCGCGGCCGTCCCGCCAGGCCGGGTCCCAGTTCTCGCCGGACATGTGCCCGACGAGGAACGTCGGCACTGTCGTCATGCCGGCGTCCAGGTGGGCGTCGAGGAAGTCGTGGAAGTTGGCGATGCACTGCTCGTCGAGCGTGTCAGGGGTGGGGTGGAAGTCCGGCCAGTAGAAGAACGACCTGGTCATGTTGAGGCCGTGCTCCGCCAGGACGGCGAGCTCGGAGCGGACGACCTCCTGGTCGTAGCTGGTCCACATCAGCGGACCTCCCGACCGGGACCAGAAATTGGCCCCGAGCCAGATGGCGGGCGCGCCGTCGACGGCGAGCAGGGGGGAATGGCGTTCCATGATTCCTTTCGAAACGACGCGAAGTCGCAAGAAGTCGAACAGTCGAGCGACCGAACGGGCGTGCGGGCGGCGGGGAAGCTGCTACTTCACCGCACCCGCCGTCAGCCCGGCGACGAACGAGCGCTGCAGCAGCAGGAACGCCACGACCACCGGGATGCTCACCACGAGCGAAGCGGCCATGATCTGGTTCCAGTACACGTTCGTCTGGGTGGAGTAGAGCTGCAGGCCGACGGCGAGCGTTCTGTTCTCGTCCGTCGTCATCACGGATGCGAACAGCACCTCGCCCCAACTGGTCATGAACGAGTAGATGGCGACGGCGATCAGCCCGGGGCGCGCGGCGGGAAGCACGACGTGCCAGAGCGCGCCCATCGGCCCGCTCCCGTCGACCATCGCCGCCTCGTCGAGGTCGCGCGGGATGCCGTCGAAGTAACCGGCGAGCATCCAGATCGAGAACGGCAGCGCGAACGTCAGGTAGGTGATCACGAGGCCGAACCGCGTGCCGACGAGCTGGATGCCCACCGCCTGGTTGATGTTCACGAAGATGAGGAACAGCGGCAGCAGGAACAGCACGCCGGGGAACATCTGCGTGGACAGCACCGTGGTGGTGAACACGCTGCGGCCCTTGAACCGGTAGCGCGAGACGGCGTACGCGGCGAACACTGCGATGACCAGACTCAGGATGGTCGCAGAGCCCGCGACGATGAGGCTGTTCACGAAGTACGACGCCAGCGGCACCGTCGACCACATGTCGATGAACGGCTGGAAGGTGATCTGCGTCGGCCACCAGGTGAAGGCGCCCTGCACATCCGCCAGCGACTTCATCGACGAGGTGACCATCACGTAGATCGGGACGGCGGTGAAGATCGTCAGGATGACGAGCACCACCCAGCGGAAGGCTTTGGAAGAGACGGTCTCACGCACGACGGGACCTCCGGTTCAGCACGAGCAGGTAGATACCCGTCACGATCAGCAGGAAGATCAGGAGCAGGACGCTCATCGCGGCCCCTGAGCCGAAGTTCCAGGTGAGGAACGACGCGTTGTAGATGTGGAACGAGATCAGGTCGCCTGCCGCAGGTTGGGCGTTGCCGAACAGCACGAACGGGGTGTTGAAGTCGTTGAACGTCCATAAGAACATCACCAGCAGCAGCACCGTGTTGACCGGGCGCAGCATCGGCAGCGTGATCGCGCCCCACTGCCTGGCCGGCTTCGCGCCGTCGACCGCCGACGCCTCGTAGACCTCCTCGGGGATGGACTGCAGACCGGCCATCAGCATCAGGAACGCGAACGGCCACAGCCGCCAGATGGCGACGATGACGATGGACCAGAACGCGTTGCCGCCGATCAGCCAGAACGGTTTGTCCCCTGGGAGGTTCAGGTTGTCGAACAGGAAGTGGTTCACCGCGCCGGTGTCCTTCTGCAGCATGAACTTCCAGGCGATGATGCCCGCGTACATCGGCAGCGCGTACGGCACGAGGAACAGGGTGCGGAAGAAGCCGCGACCCCAGAACTTGCGCTGCAGGGCGACGGCGGCGGACATCCCGAGCGACCACGAGATGCCGACCACGAGGATGGTGAACCCGCAGGTGATCAGGAACGACTGCAGCAGCGCCGCACCGACCGAACCGTTGAAGTCGAGGGCGACCGCGTAGTTCTTGAAGCCGACGAACGGCGCCTCCGACCAGTTGGCGATGTAGAACTTCGTGAGTTGCACGAAGCTGATCCAGATGCCGGTGAGCATCGGGATGACGTGGATGAGGATCTCGAAGATGATGGCGGGCGCGAGCAGGGCGAGCGGGATCCACCAGCCTTTCTGCCTCTTGCGTTTGCGCGCCGGCGCCGGCGCCGGGGCGGCCGTCGCCGTGCCGAGCACGCCCGTGCCGCGCGGAGTGTCTGCTGATGTCGTCGTCGACATGGTGACCTCTGTCTGGTCAGGAGGATGGTCTGTGGATGCTGGGGGGTGCACCGGGTGCGGGATGCGCGGCGAAGAACGTGCATCCCGCACCCGGCGCCGGCGGCGTCAGCCGCCCATGGACTGCTTGACCTGGTCCTGCGCCGATTGCAGCGCGGACTTGATGTCGCTGTCGGAGACCGTGCCTCCTGTGGCGATCTTCGCGAACATGTCGTTCATGGCCTTGCCGACTGTGTTCTCGAACTGGTCTTCCGCCGGAACCAGAGGAAGCGGCTTGGACATGGTGTTGTAGATCTTCTGGAAGGTGGCGGCCTCTTCAGCGTTGTCGGTGAAGTTGGCCTTCGCGCCGTTGAGCACCGGGAGCGTGGCGTACGGCTTGCCCAGGGTGGTCTGGGTGCTCTCGCTCGTCATGTACTTGACGAACTGGAGGGCCGCATCCTTGTTCTTGGTGTTCTTCATGATGGAGAGGTTGATGCCGGCGACGTGGCTGGCCACATCCTTACCGCCAGCGGGAGCGGGGAACGGAACGACACCGTATGCGTCGGTCTTCATGCCGTTGGCGTTGATCGACGAGTCGGCGTTGTTCTGGCTGAGGATCATCGCGACCTTGCCCGTCGCGAAGTCGTTCACTGCCTGCACGCCGTTGTCGTACTGGGCGTTGGAGGTGTTGACGACCTTGTCGGTCTGCATCAGGTCGAGGTAGCGCTTGATGCCGTCGACTGCTCCGGTGGAGGTGAAGGTGGGGTTGCCCTTGGAGTCGAAGAACTCCGCGCCGTTCTGCGCCGCCGTGATGAACGCGAAGTGCGCGTTCTCGGTGTAGCTGCCGGCCGCGAGGGAGAAGCCGTAGGTGGAGCCGGTGGTCAGCTTCTTGGCGTCGGTGACGAGGTCTTCCCAGTTGGTGGGCGGCTGGACGCCCGCAGCGGTGAACATCGACTTGTTGTAGTACAGCCCGTATGCGAGGCCGTAGAGCGGGACGCTGGTGACCGTCTTGCCCGGTGCGCCGCCGGTCTCGAGCGCGGTCTTGACGAACTTGTCAGAGCCGCCGATAGCCTTCATGTTGGCGTCGTCGAACGGCAGGAACGCGCCGGTCGCCTGCAGGGACGCCGCCCAGGTGTTGCCGATGTTGAGCACATCCGGGCCCTGGCCGCTGGTGACGGCGGTCTGGATGCGCGTCTGGAGATCGTTCCAGCCGATCACTTCGAGCTTCACCTTGATGCCTGTCTTCTTGGTGAAGTCGTCGAGGACTGGAGTGAGGACCTGCTTGTCGTTGTCGAGGCTGGTCCCCTGGTTGCTCGCCCAGTACGTGATGGTCGATCCACTGGCCGAACTTCCCGATCCGGAGCTGCTGCAGCCTGCTGCGACGAGCGCGACCGCGGCGGCGATGGCGCCCGCGAGAATGGCGCGTTTCTTCATAGTGACTCCCTTGTCTCTTGGTCGTGGCGCACACGCCACGACCTCTACGCTAACTGAACCGGTTCAGTTGTCAAGGGGGTGGACCAGAAATACTTCCCCTGTTCGGGAGCGGGCGGGGGCGGTGCCTACGGGGCCGGGATGCTGGTGGAGCGCACGACGAGCTCGCTCGGCTTCGCGGTGGTGACCTCGGAGGGCACGCCGGCCAGCGCATCCAGCAGCATCCTGGTGCTGCGCCTGCCCTGCTCCTCGGGGAACCGGGCGAGCGCGGTGATCGGCCGGGAACCGAGGCGGCAGACCAGGGAGTCGTCCCAGCTCACCAGGGCGACGTCCCTGCGGTCGAGCCTGTCGAAGCCGGCGGCGGCGCCGAGCGCGAGCATGTCGTTCGAGGTGACGACGGCGGTGATGGCGGTGTCCGCGGCCAGGGTCTCGACGACGATCCGCTCCCCCGCCTCCGACGAGTAGTCCGACGCCGCGAACACCGTGCTGATGCCCCGGGCGAATGCCTCCCCCTCGATCGCCGCCCGCCTGTCGTCCTCGTGCTCGAACTCCAGCGGCCCCGTGATGTGCAGCACCCTCCGGTGACCGAGCCTGGCGAGGTCGCCGATGATCAGGGCGGAGTCTCCGCGCGCGTCGTAGAGCAGCACCCGGCCGGGGGCGACCTGCGCCCGGTTGCCGTGCACCACGAAGTCGAGGCCGAGCTGGTCGAGGAGGGCAGGGCGCGGATCGTTCACGCTGATGTCGAACAGCATCACACCGTCGACCCTGCCCTGAGCGCTCCAGCGGCGATAGGTGTCGAGATCCTGGCCGACGCCGGTGCCGACCATCCGGAGCATCAACGCTTGGTCGGTCTCCGCCAGCACGCTCTCCACCCCGGCGAGCAGGCTCATGTAGAACGGCTCAGCGCCCAGCAGGCTCGGGTCGCGCCGCAGCACGATGCCGATCGCGTCCGTGCGGGAACGGGACAGTGCTCTTGCGCTCGCGCTCGGGTGCCAGCCGAGGTCGGCCGCGAGGTCGAGCACCCGGCGACGGGTCTCGTCGCTCACGCCCGGCTGGCCGTTCAGCGCGTACGAGACGGACGCCTTGGACAGCTTCAGCTGGGCAGCGAGCCCGGCGATCGTCACACGCGTCACGTCACCCTCCTTGTCGAGTCAACAGTACTCACAGGCGGTATGCGAAACTCACTGGCGGTATGCGAACGTGCCGACGAGCACTCACGGGCTCGCTACCCGAAAGTCCGCCCGGTACTCGCCGGCACGCGTGCCAGTGGATGCGACCCGACAGTGTGCCGCATCCACTGGATGCCCAGAACCTCCGCCCCGCAGCGGGTGTCCGGGTCTGGTCGGCGACGGGATGCGTTCAGGGGGGAATCTGCATCCCGCCGCCGAGTCTCACTGAGCTGCGGTGCCGCCGCTCAGAATGGTGTTGATCTCGTCCTGGGTGAGCGGGGCCCATGGAGACGCGTCGGGGTTGGCGCTGGCAGCCTCCGGGCTGTCGCCCTGCGTCCACCACTTGGCCTCGAACGGCACCCCGTCGAAGAGCACGCGGGCACCCTTGTCGAACTGGGCGGTGCCCGTCCACTCCGGGTACGTGCCTGCGGGGAGCGTCGGCTGCGGGATGGGCGTCTCGCCCGGCAGCACGGGGCCGACCAGGTCCCACGGCGTCTCCCACGCGTTCAGCACGGGGTCGTCGGGGACATCGCCCTTCGTCCACCATTTGGCCACGTAGACGTTGTGGTGCCAGACCACCTTCGTGCCTTTGAGGTACGAGTTGGTGGTGGTCCAGATCGCGTACGGCGAGCTGGCGGGGTCGTCCTTGGTGACGGTCGACGTCGGCTCCGGGGTGGTGACGGCGGACTCACCGAGCGAGATGTGGCCGGCGAAGCCGGCGGAGAGCACACCGGCGAAGGTCTGCTTGCCCTGCTTCACGCCGCTGCAGGCATCGGAGACGACCGACGTGTCCACGTAGTTCGACCCGCAGGTCTTGTCGCGGTTCGCCGACCACATCGACATCCGGCCGATGCCGGTGGAGACCGCCCACGCGTTCAGCGCCTTGGCGTCGGCAAGCGAGAAGACCTCCTTCTCGACGTCGTTCTGCCCGATCATCGGCGTCGCGCCCAGCTTGGACCACAGGCTCGGGTCGGACTGGTGCAGCTTGGCGCGGTCGTAGAGGATGCCGAGCTGGCGCTTGGTGGCGGTGAGCGCATCCTGAGCGGCGTCGGACATGGACTGCTTGGCCGCCTTGGCGTCGCCGAAGTCCATCGTCATGACGTTGACGCCTGCGATGTCGACCTTGGCCTTCAGCATCGCGGCGACCGCATCCGTGCCCTGGCTGGTGAGCCCGGTCGGAGACACAGGAAGCGTCAGCCAGACGGCGAGGCTCTTGCCCTCCGCCCTGCGCTCCTTCTGCAGCGCGGCGATGGTGGATGCGCGGCGCGCGCTCGCGTCGGCGTCCGCCAGTCCTGCGCCCTCCAGATCGAGGTCGACCGTGCCGATCTTGTACCGGTCGACGACGGACGCGTACGCGGCCTTCAGCTTCTCCGGGTCGGTGCAGGCCACGGCGAGCTCGTCGTTCAGCTGGCCGCCGAACGACACGGCGACCGTTCCGCCCTGCTGCTGCAGCCTGGCGATGCGGCGGTCGAGGTCGAGGGAGCCGCGGGCCTCGTCGAGCGTGTACGCGTTGCCCCACGACGGCGTGCACGCCGAGGCGGAGTCGGCCACGATGAACGAGAGGACGGCGTCCTTGTTCTTCGTGGTGCCGAGGTTCTCGAACGCGAACCGCGGGGTGGCGGTCACGTCGACGTACGACGCGAACCACGGCTGGGCCTCGACGGCCGCCTTCGCCGTCCACCACTGGAAGCCGACGACGCCGACGCTGACGACCACCGCGGCGACGAGCGCTGCGCCGATCACGCGGAGGGGCGAGAGGCGGCGGCCGCTGTCTGCGTTTCCGCCTGCTGGCGCCTGCGCGTCACGAGACTGGGCCTCAGGGGCCTGAGCTTTCGAGCTCTGCTTCCTGCCCATCAGGCAGCCTGCTTCTCTGACTCGGTCAGATCGCCGTCGCGGACGGGGAGCGCGACGCGCTCGACGTGCGGGAGGTCGCCTCCGCTGTGGCCGTGGTAGAGCACAGAACGCCAGTCGATGACGTCGGCGGCGGGAGCCGTCGTGCTCGCTGCTGCCTTCCGGTTCTTCTCGACGTACAGCGGGCGGGTGAGCCCGAGCCAGATGTCGACGATGGAGTTGCCGACGCCGATGTAGGAGACGATCGCCCAGATGGCGAGGGTCGCATTGAAGAGCGCGAACGCGGCGTTGCCCCAGTTCTGCGCGTTGACGTCACGCCACAGCGTGAACGCGGAGAACGCGACGATGAGGAACGGGGTGACGACGTAGAGCAGCGGAGAGGCCGTGCGGTTCTTCACCTTCGGGGTGCGGACGAACGGGATCTTCTTGCCGGTCAGCGACTGCTGGATCGACTTGAGCACACCGGCCAGGTTCACCGGGAGCAGGATCAGGTTGAAGCCGTAGATGCGGAGCACATCCGTCGCCTTGTATCCGGCGTAGCGCAGGTCGCTGGCCATCGCGATGAAGTACGGCAGGGCGGCGAGCAGCACCACGGGGCTGAGCAGGCGGCCGTCGTACGGGTACGCCAGCAGGAAGATCAGGCCGAAGCTCGCCCAGGCGATCGACGCCATGTAGTTCACGCGCAGCAGGAGCTCCGTGCGGGAGATGACCTCGCCGCGACGCTTGCGCTCGCGCACCTGACGCCACAGCTTCGGCAGGATCAGGAGTCCGCCGTTCGCCCAGCGGCGGCGCTGCACGATGAGCGAGCCGAAGTCGGGCGGGGTGGCGGAGTAGCTGAGGCGCTCAGGGTAGTTGACGAGCGTCCAGCCGTGGGTGCCGAGGTCGATGCTCGACTCGGTGTCCTCGATGACCGTGCGGTCCTGCACGTAGCGACGCACCTCGAAACCGCCGACGAATTCGGTCTCCACGATGTCCTCGATGGCGCGCTTGCGGATGACCGCGTTCGCACCCACCCAGAAGGTGGCGCCGTAGAAGCTCATCCCCTGGTGCAGGATGTGCTGGATGTCGGTGGTCGCGCCGGCGAGACGCTCGATGCGGGTGCCGGCGCCGCGGAAGGACGAGTACGGCGTCTGCGTGACAGCGACGCGCGCGTTGTCCGGCTGCTGCAGCAGGTAGGTGAGTCGGAGGCAGTACTCGCGGAGCAGGATCGAGTCGGCGTCGAGCGTGAGCAGGAAGTCGCTGTCCGGGATGACGATGTCGCCAGGGCGACGCGAGCTGACCGGGTTCAGGATGGGGCCGTCCGGCGTCTCCTCGACGCGGTAGGTCCCGCCCATCAGGCCGATGTACGCGTTCAGGTTCATCGCCTTGTTGGCTTCGTGCGACAGCGACGCCCACTGCTTGCGCTCGAACACGTCGAGCTCGGCGTCGAACGTCCACGCCAGGCGACGGTAGAGCTGCGCGACGCGCTCGGTTGAGAGCGATGCGCCCTCCTCGACGGCCGCCTCGATCGCCTGGGCGGTGAGCACGAGCTCGTCGCCCAGGGCGCGGAGCACCTGGTCGGCGAAGAACAAGTCGACGTGGTCTTCGACGCCGTGCGCATCCGCCTGGCGATACAGCCACTCGGCCGCCCAGGTGTAGTGCGCCGCCAGCTCGGTGGCGTCCGACTCCGTCGCGAACGCGCCGTTCTCGGACAGCTCGTAGTGCATCAGCGCGTCGCCGAAGCGGGTCCGCGGCTCCGCCAGCAGGGCGGCGATGTCCGCGCCGAGGGCACGGGTGGCGTTCAGCCGCTCCGCCACGGCCTGGTCGGTCGGGTTGGGGTTGTCGTCGAGCAGCAGCACGACGCGCATCGACGGGAACTCCTGCAGGGCGGCGGACAGCAGGGTCATCCGCACGACCTCCGGCTCCTCGGCGTACGACGGGACGAGGACGGTGATGGAGGGCTGGTTCTCCGCGAAGTGGCGATCCAGCTCCGCGCGGGGAACCCGCACGTGCTTCTGGAACCGCTGCAGAGCGCCCTGACGGGCGACCAGGTACATCAGCGCGGAGAACGTCAGGAAGGTGACGACGATCAGGTAGCCGATCGCCTCCATCGTGAACCGGAAGTCCTGCGTGCCGAGCACGAGGAACTGGCGGATGATCGTGGTGACGACGTAGATCGCCCAGAAGAGCACGGTCGCGACGATGGCGACGCGGCTCCAGGTGACCTTGCGGTCGGAGGGCTTCGGGTGGACGGTGGGAAGCGGCTCTGTGCGCTTCTCAGCGCCGAGTTGGCGTTTTCGGGCAGGGGTGTATGAACTTGTAGAACTCATGATCGGGTATGCGTCCTTGAGATAGAGAGCCCGCGCTTTCGGGTCGCGCGGTCGGGTAGCTCTCACTGTCCACAATAGTGAGGACAAGACGGGGTACAAACCCCCCTTTGTGGTCATGTCACCGATCGGTGGCCCGACGGCATGGCGAGCGCTAGGGTTGCGCCATGGACAGCGTCGCGGGTCGCCTGCGTTACGACCACGAGCCGGTCGCCAGCGACCGGGAGCAGTACGAGTTCGGCAAGGGCGCCAGGAAGCGCATCCCCCGGTCGGCGCACGCCGACTATGTTCCGGATGCGCGGCGCGACCCGCTCGCGATCCTCGAGAAGCAGAACGCGAGCCGCCTGCCCAGCCTGGTGCCGTTGCGCACGGCGAGGATGCTGCAGGACCCGTTCGCGTTCTACCGGGGCACGGCGGCGCTGCAAGCGGCCGATCTGGCCGGCGGCGCGGTGACCGGCGCGAACGTGGTGGCCTGCGGGGATGCGCACATCGCCAACTTCGGCATCTTCGCGTCACCGGAGCGGCGCATGGTCTTCGACCTGAACGACTTCGACGAGGCGACCGTCGCGCCGTGGGAGTGGGACCTCAAGCGCCTCGTGACGAGCGTGGTCATCGCCGCCAGAGCCCGAGGAGCATCGGAGACCGCGGCCGAGGAAGTCGCGCTGCTCTCTGCCGCGGCATACCGCGATGGGCTGCGCGTCTCCGTCGGACTCGACGTGACCCAGCGCTTCTTCGAGGCGGCCGTCATCCACGGAGGCCGCCAGTACGGCAAGGCGACGCAGCGCCTGGTGAAGAAGACCGTCGCCGCCTCGGAGAAGCGCACATCGGCGCACGTCGTGTCGCGCATCACGGAGCTGGCGGACGACGGCTCGCGCCGCATCGTCGAGAACCCGCCGAGACTCACCCACGTTCCAGCGGAGATCGAGGCCAGCATCGGCGAGGTGCTCGCACGGTACAGCCGCACGGTCTCCCCCGACATCGCGCTGCTCCTCGACCAGCACACGGTCACGGACATCGCCCGCCGCGTCGTCGGCGTCGGCAGCGTCGGCACCCGCTGCTTCATCGTGGTGCTGACGGGTCCGCGCGGCGAGCCGCTCGTGCTCCAGGTGAAGGAGGCGACGGAGTCGGTGATGCACGAGTTCGGCGGCGTGCCGTCCGAGGACATCGCCGGCATCGACCGCGCGACGCTCGCCGAGCACCACGGCTACCGGGTCACGGCCAACCAGCGCATCCTGCAGGCGGTGTCCGACCCGTTCCTCGGCTACGTGAGCTTCGAGGGCTACGGCTTCTACGTGCGGCAGTTCCGCGACAGGAACGTGTCGTTCGACATCCCTGGGATGCCGGACGAGCCGTTCGCCGACTACGTGCGCACCTGCGCCACGATCCTCGCCAGGGCGCACTCGCGCAGCCCGCTTGCCGCATCCATCGCCGGATACATCGGCAGCGGAGACGCGCTCCCCCACGCCGTGACGGAGTGGTCGCTGGCGTACGCCGACCAGTCGCTCGCCGACTTCCACGCGCTCGGCGAAGCGGCCGAGGCCGGCCGCTTCGCCGTGAGCGATGTGCTCTAGCGCTTGCGCTTCTCGCGGACGCGCATGTTGAGCGTGATCGGCGTTCCCTCGAAGCCGTAGATCTCGCGCAGCCTGCGCACGATGTATCGGCGGTAGCCGGGGTCGAGGAAGCCGGTCGTGAACACCACGAACGTCGGCGGGCGGCTCGCCGCCTGCGTGCCGAACAGGATGCGCGGCTGCTTTCCTCCACGCACGGGGTGCGGGTGCGCCGCCGTGAGCTCGGCCAGGAACGCGTTGAACTTGCCGGTCGGGATGCGGGTGTCCCACGACTCGAGCGCGAGCTCCAGCGCCGGCACCAGCTTCTCCAGGTGGCGTCCGGTGCGCGCGGAGATGTTCACCCGCGGAGCCCAGGACACGTGGGCCAGGTCCTGCTCGATCTCGCGCTCCAGGTAGCGGCGGCGGTCGTCGTCGAGGAGGTCCCACTTGTTGAACGCGAGCACCAGCGCGCGGCCGGACTCGAGCACGAGGTCGATGATGCGCACATCCTGCTCGCTGATCGGCTCCGAGACGTCGAGCACGACGACGGCGACCTCCGCCTTCTCCAGCGCGGTGGAGGTGCGCAGCGACGCGTAGAAGTCTGCGCCCTGCTGCAGGTGCACGCGACGGCGGATGCCGGCGGTGTCGACGAACCGCCACACCTTGCCGGCGATCTCGACCTGCTCGTCGACCGGGTCGCGGGTGGTGCCGGCGAGCTCGTTGACGACGACGCGCTCTTCGCCCGCCGCCTTGTTGAGCAGTGACGACTTGCCGACGTTCGGGCGTCCGACGATCGCGACGCGCCGAGGACCGCCGACCTCCTGCTTGGCGACAGCGGAGACCTCCGGCAGCTTCTTCAGGATGTCGTCGAGCAGGTCGGCGACGCCGCGCCCGTGCAGGGCGGAGACGGGCCGGGGCTCGCCGAGGCCGAGCGACCACAGTTCGGTCGCGTGCGGCTCCTGGCGCAGGTCGTCCACCTTGTTGGCGGCGAGGAAGACGGGCTTCTTGGTCTTGCGCAGCATCCGCACGACGTGCTCGTCTGTCGCAGTTGCTCCGACGTTGGCGTCGACCACGAACAGCACGGCGTCCGCGAGGTCGATCGCGATCTCGGCCTGGGCGGCGACGGATGCGTCGATGCCCTTGGCGTCCGGCTCCCAGCCTCCGGTGTCCACGATGGTGAACCGGCGGCCGTTCCACTCCGCCTGGTACGAGACGCGGTCGCGGGTCACACCGGGGGTGTCCTCGACGACGGCCTCTCGACGGCCGAGGATGCGGTTGACCAGCGCCGACTTGCCCACGTTGGGGCGCCCGACGATGGCGAGCACGGGCAGAGCAGGCAGGTAGGTGATCGCGTCGGGGTCTTCGCTGACGGTCTCGAGGATGTCGAGGTCGGCCTCGTCCAGCTCGTAGTCGTCCAGCCCGCTGCGGAGGGCGGCTGCGCGCTGCGCGGCCAGCTCCTCGTCGAGCCCGGACAGTCGCTCGACGAGGTCGTCGGCGCCCTGGGGCTCCTCAAGTTCTTTGTCAGACATGCGCGTCAGGCGCCTTTCCGGATTTCGGTCTGTACGACGTCGATGACCGCGGCGACGGTCTGCTCGAAGTCGAGATCGGTTGAATCGACGGTGGTCACACCGTCGGCGGCGTTCATGAAGTCGACGACCCGGGAGTCAGCCAGGTCGCGGCGGTGCAGCTGCTCACCGACATGGGCGGCGGAGTGGCCGACGAGTTCCGCGGAACGCCTGGCTATTCTAGCCGCTTCGCTGGCAGTGAGCAGGATGCGCACGGGAGCATCGGGCGCGACCACCGTCGTGATGTCCCTGCCCTCGACCACGATGCCCGGCTTCTCGGTGTGCCGCATGATGCTCCGGAACAGCTCGGTGAGGAAGGTCCGCACCTCCGGCACGCGAGCGATGGCGCTGACGACGGCGGTCACCTCCGGCTCCCGGATGGCGTCCGTCACGTCGTGGTCTCCGACGAACACGTGGTAGGTGTCAGGGTCGGTTCCGATGCGGTAGTCGAAGTCGGGCAGCGCATCCACGACGGCGCCGGAGTCGGTCGGGTCGATGGTGCGCGCCACCACGAACCAGCTCAGCGCGCGGTATGCGGCGCCGGTGTCCAGGTAGGCGAAGCCGAGGGCGCGGGCGGCCGCCTTGCTCACGCTCGACTTGCCGCTTCCCGCTGGGCCGTCGACCGCGACGACCGTCGGAAGCTGCTCGCCCCTGCCGGTCCGGTCGTGCTGTTCGGTCGCTGTCATCCGGCGATCCTCCATCCTCTGTCCGTCAGGTCGTCGATCGTGCGCTGCAGCACCTCAGGGAGCACCGCGATCTCGGCGAGGCCCACCTGCGCGCCCGGCGAGTGCTCCAGCCGCAGGTCTTCGAGGTTCACGCCGATCTCGCCCAGCTCCGCGAGCAGCCGCGCCAGTTCGCCCGGCCGGTCGTCGACCATGACGACGATGGACGCGTACCGCTTGTCCTGCCCGTGCTTGCCAGGCAGCCGGGAGACGCCGACGTTGCCGCCCGCGATCTCCTCCGCGATGGTGCGCCGCGCCCCGGAGGCGTCGACGTCGCCGAGCGCTCCGAGCATCCTGTCGAGGTCGTCGCGGTACGCGTGCAGGATCTCGACGATCGCCGGGGCGTTCGCTCCGAGGATCTGCACCCACAGCTCAGGCTCGCTTCCGGCGATGCGGGTCACGTCGCGCAGGCCCTGACCGGCGAGCGCGAGCGCGGCGTCCGTCGAACCCGCGAGACGCTTGGCCATCAGGCTCGCGACGATCTGCGGGGTGTGCGACACCAGCGCGACCGCTGCGTCGTGCTCCGCGGTGCCCATCTCGACCGGCGTCGCGCCGAGGTCGAGGATCAGCGCCTCCACCAGCGAGACCGCCGCACGATCGTTCTCCTGCCCTGCGCAGACCACCCACGGGCGGCCGACGAACAGATCGGCGCGGGCAGAGCTCGGCCCTCCACGCTCCCGACCGGCCAGTGGATGCGATCCCACATACCGCGACAGGTCGGCGCCCGCCGCCTCGAGCTCGGACAGCGGAGCGACCTTCACGCTCGCGACGTCGGTGACCACGGCGTCCGGATGTGCGGCGAGCTCCGCCAGCACCACCTGCGCCACGAGGTCAGGCGGCACGGCCACCACGATCAGCGCCGGAGATGTCGTGCCGTCGTCCGCCCTGCCTGCGCCGTAGTCCGCGGCGAGCCTGAGGTGCGCGGGCGACGCGTCGGCGAGCAGCACATCCACGCCGTTGGCGCGCAGGCCCAAGCCGACGGAGGCGCCGAGGAGACCTGCACCGACCACGCGGACGGGCGCGGTGAGCCGGGAGGCTGTGTCGTTCACTTGGTGTCTTTCTGGCGGGAGATCGTCAGGAGCTGGCCGAGTTCCACCTTAGTCAGGTCGCGCATCTGGCCCACCCTGAGGGTGCCGAGGTGCAGCGGGCCGAACTGGCGCCTGACCAGCTCGATCACCGGATGCCCCACCTCGGCCATCATGCGGCGCACGATCCGGTTGCGGCCCGAGTGCAGCGTCAGCTCGACGAGGCTGTCCTTGGCCGACGAGCTGCGCTCGAGCAGCCTGGCCTTGTCGGCGGCGATCGGGCCGTCCTCCAGCTCCACCCCGCGGGTGAGCGTTGCGATGGTCTGCGGGGTGACGACCCCGCGCACACGGGCGATGTACGTCTTGGTGACGCCGAAGCTGGGGTGCGCGAGCACGTGGGCGAGCTCGCCGTCGTTGGTGAGGATGAGCAGTCCGGAGGTCTCCGCATCCAGACGCCCGACGTTGAACAGGCGCTCGGGGTAGTCGGAGGTGAACCTGGACAGGTCCGGCCTGCCCTGCTCGTCGCGCATGGAGCTGACGACGCCGACCGGCTTGTTCAGCATCACGTAGCGGCGCGAGGTGTCGAGCTGCACGGCCGAGCCGTCGACGGCGACCAGGTCGGTGAGCGGGTCGATCCTGCGGCCGAGCTCGGTGACCACCTCACCGTTCACGGTCACCCTGCCCGCCGAGATCAGGTCCTCCGACACCCGTCGGGATGCGACCCCTGCTGCTGCCATGACCTTCTGCAGCCGCTCCCCCTCTGGGCTGCCGTCCGCCTGCTGCGCGTGTGCGTTCTTACTGTCTCTAGCGGACATCGCCGTCGAATCCATCCATTCCGTCCGCCAGCAGCGGGGAGATCTTCGGCAGCTCGTCGATCGAGTTGATGCCGAGCTGAGTGAGCAGGAGATCGGTGGTGCCGTAGTTGATGGCTCCGGTCTCGCTGTCCGTGAACATTTCCGTGATGAGGCCACGGCCGAGCAGGGTGCGCACCACGGAGTCGACGTTGACAGCGCGGATGGATGCGATGGCGCCGCGGCTGATCGGCTGCTTGTACGCGATCACGGCGAGGGTCTCCAGCGCGGCCTGCGACAGTTTGGTCGGGTTCTGGGCCAGCACATAGTCGGCCACGACGGGGTCGAACTCCGGGCGCACATAGATGCGCCAGCCGCCGCCCACCTCGCGCAGCTCGAAGCCGCGGCGCACGCCGCCGTCCGCTCCGTCGAAATCGGCGACCAGCGCATCCACTGCCGCGCGGACGCGCTTCACAGGAGCGCCGACCGCCGTGGCGAGGGAGACGACGCTCATCGGTTCGTCCGCGACCATCAGGATGGCTTCGAGGGCGCGCTCGACGGCGACGCCGTCCGGCAGGCCGGGGCGCGCTTCCTCGGGTGCCGCAGCATCCTGCGCCGTCATAGCCTCCTGCGACGTCACAGCCTCCTGCGACGTCAATGCCTCCCGGGCAGCCACGTCATTCTCAACCGTCATAGTCCGCTCCCAAATTCGACAGATTCTCCTCCGACCAGTGCTCCGCCGTCCAGCGGAGCGTCAGCTCACCGAGAGGTTCGAGCTGCTCGAACGCGATCGCCGCGTGCCGGTACAGCTCCAGCACGGCGAGGAACCGCGCGATCACGACGCCCTTGAGGTCTGCCCCCGCAACGAGCTGCCGGAACGTCACGGTCTCCCCCGAGCGCAGCATCCCCACCACGAGGGCTGCCTGCTCCCTGATGCTCACCAGCGGAGCGTGCAGGTGGTCGAGCCCGACGACGGGGATCTCCCGCGGAGTGAGCGCGAGGGTGGCGATGGCTGCGAAGTCGTCTGCGGTCAGGGTCCAGACCAGCTCCGGCGTGCGCTGCCGGTACTTGTCCTCCAGCCGCACGGTGCGCGTGTGCCTGGTGGCCTCCGCCTCCATGCCCGCCTGGAACCACGACGATGCCTCCTTGAAGGCGCGGTACTGCAGCAGCCGCGCGAACAGCAGGTCGCGGGCTTCGAGCAGCGCGACGTCCTCCGCATCCACCAGTTCTCCCTGCGGGAGGAGCCCGGCCACCTTGAGGTCGAGCAGGGTGGCGGCGACGAGCAGGAACTCGCTCGCCTCGTCGAGGCTGTCCTCGGAGTCGAGCGCGCGGAGGTAGGCGATGAACTCGTCCGTGACCCGGCTCAGCGAGATCTCGGTGATGTCGAGCTCGTGCTTGGTGATCAGCGACAGCAGCAGGTCGAACGGACCCTCGAACGCGCCGAGGGCGACGCGGAACGTCGCGGGCTGGACGGCCTCCTGGGCTTCAGCCACCTGACCGTCTGCGGCGTCCTCGCTCCCGGTGGCGCTAGGCGACGGCGCCACGCGCGATCAGTTCCCTCGCCAGCTGGCGGTACGCCTCCGCCGCGGAGTGCTCCGGCGCGAACTGCGTGATCGGGGTGGCGGCGACGGAGGCGTCCGGGAACTTGACCGTGCGCGAGATGACCGTCTCGAGCACCCGGTCGCCGAAGGCGTCGACGACCCGCTCCAGGACCTCGCGGGAGTGCAGCGTGCGGGAGTCGTACATGGTGGCGAGGATGCCGTCGAGCTCGATCGCCGGGTTCAAGCGCTCGCGCACCTTGTCGATCGTCTCGATCAGCAGGGCGACGCCGCGCAGCGCGAAGTACTCGCACTCAAGCGGGATGAGCACGCCGTGCGCCGCGGTCAGCGCATTCACCGTGAGGATGCCGAGCGACGGCTGGCAGTCGATCAGGATCACGTCGTAGTCGCCGCTGACCTTGCGCAGCACGCTGGCCAGGATCTGCTCGCGGGCGACCTCGTTGACGAGGTGCACCTCCGCTGCGGACAGGTCGATGTTGGCCGGGATGATGTCGAGCCCGGGAACGCCGGTCTTCTGGATCGCCTCCGCCGGGTCCTTCGAACGCGACAGCAGCAGGTCGTAGATGGTGGTGACGTCGTGCGTCTGCGCTCCGAGCCCCGCGGACAGCGCGCCCTGCGGGTCGAAGTCGACGGCCAGCACGCGGCGGCCGTACTCGGCGAGGGTGGCGCCCAGGTTGATGCTGGTCGTCGTCTTGCCGACGCCGCCCTTCTGGTTGCACAGCGCGATGATGCGCGCTGGCCCGTGACCCTTGAGCGGAGCGGGAACGGGGAACGACCGCAGCGGGCGGCCCGTCGGGCCGAGCGGCACGGCGAGGGATGCGTCATCCATGCCCGGAAGCTGGGTTCTGACCTCGTCGTTGCGCGTCACCTGCGTGTTCCTCGTCCCTTTTGTCGCTGACTTACGTCAGTTGCCCATCCTACCGACGCAACCCCCATCTCGCGGGGCGCACCGCCGCTGTCAGCAGCCTCTCGGTTCGTGCAGAACGTGCGGTGCAGCGCGTCGGGACCGCGCGTTTCGCACGACTCGTGCGGTCAGCGGGCGCGTGGATGCGCGGAGGTGTACACGTCGCGCAGGGTGTCGGCAGTGACGAGCGTGTAGATCTGCGTGGTCGCCACCGACGAGTGGCCGAGC
Source organism: Leifsonia sp. NPDC102414 (assembly GCF_044765685.1). Lineage (NCBI taxonomy): Bacteria > Bacillati > Actinomycetota > Actinomycetes > Micrococcales > Microbacteriaceae > Leifsonia > Leifsonia sp. NPDC102414. The sequence continues at coordinate 521,649 of NZ_JBIWKN010000003.1, read as the reverse complement.
AGTTCCTGCACGACCCTCACGTCCGCGCCTCCCGCGAGCAGGTGCGTGGCGAAGGAGTGCCGCAGCGTGTGCGGAGAGACCTCGACGCCGAGCTGGGCGCGCTCGGCCGCTGCCCGGATGATCAGCCATGCATTCTGGCGCGACAGCCTGGCCCCGCGCATCCCGAGGAACAGTGCAGGGGTCGCCCTGCCCTTCAGCGAGAGCGCAGGGCGCGCACGCACCAGGTAGGTGTCGATGGCCGCCCTGGCGTAGCTGCCGAGCGGGACGATGCGCTGCTTGCTTCCCTTGCCGGTGAGACGCACGATGTCGTCGTCGATCACGTCGTCCACGTTGAGGTTCACCGCCTCGCTGACGCGTGCGCCCGTCGCGTAGAGCAGTTCGAGCAGCGCCTTGTCGCGCAGCGCCGCGATGTCGTCGCCGTCCGTCGCCGCGAGCAGGGCGGACACCTGGTCGACACTGATCGCCTTCGGCAGGCGGCTGGCGAGCTTCGGCGGCTTCACCTCGTGTGCGACATCCACCTCGACCACCCCCTCGTCGAGCAGGAAGCGGTGGAAGCCGCGCACCGTGGAGAGCATCCTGGCGAGCGACGACGAGGTCAGGGGCGACTCGGCGCGCGAGCCGAGGTGCACGGTGAACTCGGAAATCATCGGTGTGGTGATGTCCGCGGGGTCCGTCACGTCGCGGGAGGTCAGCCACTCCGCGTACACGCCGAGGTCGCGGCGGTACGCTGCGACCGTGTTCGCCGACAGGCCGCGCTCGATCGAGACGTGCCGCAGGTACGAATCCGCGACCGTCTCGACCGTCATGCGCCGAGCTTCGGGTGCCGCGGCCACGGCAGGTCCGCCGCGCCGAGCTTCGCCCAGCCGCTCTGCCTGCCGAGCTGCGCCGCCAGCACGCCGATGGTCAGCGACGGGTTCTGGATGCGCCGGTCGAGCACCGCATCCACTGCGTCGTCGAGCGGCACCCAGCGCACCTCGATGTCCGCCTCCTCGTCGAAACGGTCGAACGCCGTTGCGGTGGGTCGCAGCCCGCGGGCGAGGTAGATCCTGATCGCCTCGTCGCTGCCTCCTGGGCTCGTGTAGAACTCGGACAGCACGTTCCACTCGTCGGCCTCGACGTCTGCTTCCTCCGCCAGCTCGCGCTTGGCCGCATCCAGGGGACGCTCTCCGCGTACGTCGAGCAGTCCGGCCGGGATCTCCCAGTCGCGATACCGCACGGGATGCCGGTACTGCTTGATCAGCAGCACCCTGTCCTCGTCGTCCAGCGCGAGCACGGCGACCGCGCCGGTGTGGTCCACGAAGTCACGGCCGATCACATCGCCGTTGTAGCGGAACGTCTCGTGGCGCACGTCCCAGACGCGGCCGGTGAACACCGTCTCCGACGACACGATCTCGGGAGAGAACGGGTCGTCGGTGAGCTCGTCCGTCGACGGGACCTCTGCAGACTGCGCCTCGGCCGCCATCAGGCGTCCGCGGCCACTTCGAACAGCATGCTGGCCTTCTGCCGGTCGAGGGCGGCGCCGACGAGCCCGCGGAACAGCGGGTGCGCGCGGTTCGGGCGCGACCGCAGCTCTGGGTGCGCCTGGGTGCCGACATAGAACGGGTGCACGTCGCGAGGCAGCTCGACGTACTCGACCAGGTGGCCGTCCGGCGATGTTCCGGAGAACCAGAGCCCTGCGTCCGCGATCTGCTCGCGGTAGTTGTTGTTCACCTCGTAGCGGTGGCGGTGGCGCTCGGACGCCTCGGGGGCGCCGTAGAGCTCTGACACGATCGAGCCCTCTGCGAGGAGCGCAGGGTAGAGGCCGAGTCGCATGGTGCCGCCGAGGTCGCCGCCCGCGATGATCTCCACCTGCTCCGCCATCGTGGCGATGACCGGGAACTCGGTGTCCGGGTCGAACTCCGACGACGACGCTCCCGCGAGACCGGCCTCGTTGCGGGCGTACTCGATCACCATGCACTGGAGCCCGAGGCACAGGCCGAGGGCGGGGATGCCGTTCTCACGGGCGAGCCGCAGCGCGCCGAGCTTGCCCTCGATGCCGCGGACGCCGAAGCCGCCAGGCACGCAGATCGCGTCGACGTCGGCGAGCTGGGCTGCCGCGCCCTCCGGGGTCTGGCACTCGTCCGAGGCGATCCATTTGAGGTGCACCTTGGTGTTGTGCGCGAAACCGCCGGCGCGCAGCGCCTCGGTGACCGAGAGGTACGCATCCGGAAGGTCGATGTACTTGCCGACCAGGCCGATCGTGACCTCGTGCTTGGGGTCGTGCACGGCGTCGAGCAGTTCGCTCCAGCCGTCCCAGTTGACGTCGTCCGCCTTGTCGAGGCCGAGCTGGTCGATGATGTATGCGTCGAGGCCCTGGTCGTGCAGCATCGTGGGGATGTCGTAGATGCTCGGAACGTCGACCGCGTTGACCACGGCGGACTCGTCCACGTCGCACATCAGCGCGATCTTGCGCTTGTTGGACTCGGAGACCGGGCGGTCGCTGCGGAGCACCAGCGCGTCCGGCTGGATGCCGATGGAGCGCAGGGCGGCGACGGAGTGCTGGGTCGGCTTGGTCTTCTGCTCGCCGGAGGCGTTCATGAACGGCACGAGCGAGACGTGGACGAAGAAGCAGTTCTTGCGGCCGAGCTCGTGGCGCACCTGCCTGGCCGACTCGATGAACGGCTGCGACTCGATGTCTCCGACCGTTCCGCCGATCTCGGTGATGATGACGTCCGGCGCCGGCTCGCCGTCCGGCCCAGGCTGGGCCTGCAGGCGCATCCTGCGCTTGATCTCGTCGGTGATGTGCGGGATGACCTGCACCGTGTCACCGAGGTACTCGCCCCTGCGCTCCTTGGCGATGACGTTCGAGTAGATCTGCCCCGTCGTCACGTTGGCCGACTGGCCGAGGTTGATGTCGAGGAAGCGCTCGTAGTGACCGATGTCGAGGTCCGTCTCAGCGCCGTCATCCGTGACGAAGACCTCGCCGTGCTGGAACGGGTTCATCGTTCCAGGGTCGACGTTGAGGTACGGATCGAGTTTCTGCATCACGACACGGAGGCCGCGAGCAGTGAGAAGGTTGCCGAGGCTGGCCGCTGTAAGACCCTTGCCCAACGAAGAAACGACACCACCCGTCACGAAAATGTGCTTGGTAATGCCGTTCGAAATGCCCGCGTCTGATTTATCCACCACGGGCTTTTATCCTATCACCCTGCGGACCCGGCCATCTCCACCAACTCTCGCGCGTGCGCCAGCCCGCTCTCCGAGTCCGGCAGGCCGGAGAGCAGCCTGGCCATCTCGGCGATCCGCTCGTCTCCGCCCAGCTGCCGCACACTGGATGCGGTCACAGAGCCGTCGCTGCCCTTCACCACCGTGAGGTGGTTGCCCGCGAACGCGGCGACCTGCGCGAGGTGCGTCACGACGATCACCTGCGAGCTCTCCGCGAGTTTGGCGAGCCTGCGGCCGATCTCGATGGCGGCGGCGCCGCCGACGCCCGCGTCGATCTCGTCGAAGATGAAGGTGGGAACGGGGTCGGTTCCCGCGATGACGACCTCGATCGCGAGCATCACCCTGGAGAGCTCTCCCCCGGACGCGCCCTTGCCGAGCGGCCGTGGCTCTGCGCCGGAGTGCGGCTGGAGCAGGATCGACACCTGGTCGCGTCCTGCCGCCGTGAACTCCTCGCGCTGGATGACCTCGACCACGACGCGCGCATCCGCCATCGCGAGGGCGGTCAGCTCGTCGGAGACGGCCGTGCTCAGCCGCTCGGCCGCCGACCGCCGCTGTGCGCTCAGCCCCTCTGCGAGTTCGGTGGCGAGCGCGGCGTCCGCCTCGACCTCCGCGCGCAGCTCCTCGATCCGGTCGGAGTCGCCGTCGAGTTCGAGCAGCCGGGAGCTGCCGGAGTCGAGCGCGCCGATCACATCGTCGAGCGTCGGGCCGTACTTGCGCACGAGGGTGGCGAGCTCTGCGCGCCTGTCCTGCACAAGTTCGAGCTCGCGTGCGCCGTCCGTGTCGAGCGTCGCGAGGTAGGTGGAGAGCTGGGCGGCGACATCGGAGATCAGGTAGTTGGCGTTCGCGACGGCCTCAGCCACCGTGCCGAGCGCGTGGTCGTGCTCGGAGACGCGCTCCAAGTGCCGCCTCGCGCTGTCGAGGAGGCCGAGGGCGTCCGCGCCCTCCGACTCCTCGGCCGAGAGCAGTTCCCTGGCGCTGGCCGCCGCCAGGCGCAGCTCTTCGAGGTTCGACAGACGTTCTGCGCGCTCGGCCAGTTCGTCGTCCTCGCCGGGCTGAGGAGCGACGGCCTCGATCTCCGCCATCGCGATGCGCAGATCCTCCGCTTCCCTGGCACGCCTGTCCTGGTCGGCCACCAGCTCGTCGAGCTCCGAGCGGTTGTCGCGCCAGCGGTGGAAGACCTGCGCGTACGCCTCGACGGCGGCGGCGAAGTCCGGCCCGGCGAACCGGTCGAGGGCCTCCCGCTGGGCGACGGCCGACCGCAGCCGGATCTGATCGGACTGACCGTGCACCACGACGAGTTGCCCGCCGAGCTCGGTGAGCACGCTCACCGGGGCGCTGCGTCCGCCGACGACCGCGCGCGATCGCCCCTCCGCCGACACGGAGCGCGTGAGCACCAGCTCAGCACCTCCGCCGCCGAGGGGGTCGACGTCTCCCCCTGCGTCGCGCACCCGCTCGACCACGTCGCTCGACTCCGCTATGCGCCAGCGGCCCTCCACCCAGGCCTGCGCGCTGCCGAGCCGCACGGCTCCGGTGTCGGCGCGCTCCCCGAGCAGCAGCCCGAGCGCGGAGACGACCATCGTCTTGCCTGCGCCCGTCTCACCGGTGATCGCCGTGAATCCGGGGCCGAGCGGCAGGGAGGCGTCGGCGATCACTCCCAGGTCTTTGATCGAGATCTCCTCGATCCCACCACGGTTCTCAGTCACGGTCGGCCGGTCCCCTCCATCCGGTGACGGGAAGGTTGAACTTGTGCACGAGCCGGTCGGTGAACGGACCGGGATGCAGGCGGGCGAGGCGCACAGGGATGGGCGACCTGCGCACCACGACGCGCGCGCCGGGCGGAAGGTCGAACGCGCGGCGGCCATCGCACCAGAGGATGCCAGCGCCACCGGTTCGGTCGAGCAGCTCGACGGCGAGCGACGAGTCTGCGTCGACCACCAGGGGGCGCGCGAACAGGGCGTGCGCGCTGAGCGGCACGAGCAGCAGAGCGGCGACGCCAGGCCAGACCACGGGACCGCCTGCGGAGAAGGAGTATGCCGTCGATCCGGTCGGCGTCGACATCACGACGCCGTCGCAGCCGAAGCTCGACATCGGACGGCCGTCCACCTCGATCACCACTTCGAGCATCCGCTCGCGGCTCGCCTTCTCGACCGTCGCCTCGTTGAGCGCCCAGCTCTCGTAGACGACTTCCTTGCCGAGCTTGACCCGCGCGGAGAGCGTCATGCGCTCCTCGACCTCGTAGTCCTTGGCCAGTCCACGGGCGACGGCGAGGGCCAGGTCGTCCCGCTCGCTCTCGGCGAGGAAACCGACGTGGCCGAGATTGATGCCGAGCAGCGGAGCGGAGCATCCCCTGATCAGCTCTGCCGCGCGCAGGATGGTGCCGTCGCCGCCCAGCACGATGACGAGCTCCAGCTCGTTCGGCTGCACGTCGACGCCGAGCACGGCCACGTCGTCGAAGCTCGGGTTGGCGGCCAGCACGTCGCGCCGTTCGTCCTCGCTGAGCACGGGCACGACACCAGCCGCGATGAGCTGAGTGCAGACCTGCACTCCTGCTTCGAGGGAATCTTGGCGACCGGTGTGCGCGACGACGAGGATGTACCTGGCGGGTGCATCCATTGGCGTCACGCTCCGTTCTGGTGGTGGAATCCGGTCTTCCCATTCTGTCGGTTTTCCGCACGTCTGTGTGAGCGCGCGACAGGTTGGGGAAAGCTCTCAGGCTGTGGAGAGCCGTGCCGATCGAGCCGGCCGGTCAGTGCGTCGTTGCCGACTGCACCTCGGCCAGCCACTCGGTCGGGTTTGTCCCGGACGCGCTCAACCAGACCAGGTACTCGCGGTTGCCCTGGCTGCCGGCGATCGGCGAAGCGACGAAGCCCTTCGTGCCGAGTCCGAGGTCGTGCGCGGCCCAGAGCACGCCGGTCACGGCGTCGGAGCGGAGTCCGGCGTCGCGTACGATCCCCTCTTTGATGCCCGTGCGTCCCACCTCGAACTGCGGCTTGACCAGCAGCACGAAATCGGCGCCGTCCGCCGCCGTCTCTGCGAGAGCGGGGAGCACCTGCGTCAGAGAGATGAACGAGAGGTCGCCGACCACGAGGTCCGGCCGCAGTTCCTCGCCGAGCAACCCGGCGAGGCTGCTCGCGGTGAGCGTGCGCACGTTGACGCCCTCGAACGACGTCAGTCGCTCGTCGCCCGCGATCAGCGGGGAGAGCTGGCCGTGGCCGACATCGACGGCGATCACCCTGGCGGCGCCGCGCTCCAGCAGCACCTGGCTGAACCCGCCCGTGGATGCGCCGGCGTCCAGCGCGACCCGTCCTGCGACGTCGATGCCGAACGCATCAAGTGCCCCGACGAGCTTGTGGGCGCCTCGGCTCACGTAGTGGTCGGCGCCGGCGACCTCGACGACCTGCTCGTCTCTCACCTTGTGCGATGCACGCGTCACAGGAACGCCGTCCACCGTCACCAGACCTTCGGAGATGACCGTCGCCGCGTGCGTGCGCGAGCGGGCGAGACCTCGGGCGGCGAGTGCAACGTCCAGCCGGGATTCAGCCACGCTGCACGTCGCCGCCCTCGAGCTGTTCGCGCAGTTCGTCCTGCACCTGCGCGTACGCTTCCGCCCGCGCGTCGAGCGCCTGCTCCTCGATCACGGTGAGGCGGGAGACGAGCCCGTCCTCACCCCTGTCTGTCGCTTCCATGCCGTCAACGGTACGCGACTGTGCTCCGTTCGAAGAGCTCCCTCCCCGGCACGGCCGCCAGCAGCTCCTGCGTGTACGGGTGCTGCGGGTTCGCCAGCAGGTCCCCGGCCGGCCCTGACTCGACCAGTACGCCGCGGCTGAGCACGGAGACGTGGTCGGCGATCTGCTCCACCAGGCCGAGGTCGTGCGAGATGAAGAGGTAGGTGAGATCGTGCGCCGTCCTGAGGTCGAACAGCAGGTCGATGATCTGCGACTGCACCGTCACGTCAAGCGCCGATGTCGGTTCGTCCAGCACCAGGATGCGCGGGGCCACCACGAGGCTGCGGGCGAGGGCGACGCGCTGCCGCTGGCCGCCGGACAGCTCGCTCGCCCTGCGGCCGAGAACGGTCTGCGGTAGCGCGACGGAGTCGAGGGCGTCGATGACCCTGGAGCGCCGCGCGCGGGACGAGCCACCGTTCCCTTTCCCGCCGATCCTGAGCGGTTCGGCGATGATCTGCTCGACCGTGAACCGCGGGTCCACAGCGGCGAGCGCGTTCTGGTAGACGAGGAGCAGGTCCTCCGGCCGCTCGTTGAAGGCGGACGCCTCCCTGGGCCGTTCGTGGCCGTGCACCGTGACCGTGCCGGAGGTGTACGGCGTGATCCCGGCGACGATCCGCGCGAGCGTCGTCTTGCCGGAGCCGGACTCCCCCACGATCGCGTGCACGGCTCCTGCTGCGACATCGAGCGTCACCCCGTCGAGCGCCGTGACCCCGTCGCCCTTCGCCGAACGGGAAGGGAACACCTTGCCGAGTTCGCGCAGGCTGACGACGGGTGGCTGCTCGTCCCTGCCGACCAGCCGCAGGTGCGTGTACTTGCCCGGCGTCGCGGCCGGCACATCGGAGAACAGCCGCTGGGTGTACTCGTGCTGCGCCCCGGTCAGCAGGTGCTCCACCCTGCGGTGTTCCAGCAGGTCGCCGCCGTTCAGCACGGCGACGTGGTCGCTGCGCTCCGAGGCGAGCGCCAGGTCGTGCGTGATGAAGAGCACACCGAGGCCGCGCTCGGCGCGGAGCTCGTCGATGAGGTCGAGGATGCGCTTCTGCACCGTGACGTCGAGCGCACTGGTCGGCTCGTCCGCGATCAGGAAGGCGGGATCGGCCGCGATGGCGATGGCGATCAGGACGCGCTGCAACTGGCCGCCTGACAGCTCGTGCGGGTACGACGAGAGACGTTCCTCCGGGTTCGGGATGCCGACGCGGTCGAGCAGGTCGACCGCCCGCGTCCTGACCTCGGCGCGGGCGATGCCGTGCCTACCGACCCTGATCGCCTCCGCGAGCTGGCCGCCGATGCGCTGCAGGGGGTCGAGCGAGCTGAGCGGGTCCTGTGGCACGTAGCCGATCGTGGTGCCTCGCAGCGGTCGCCAATCCTTCGGACGGAACGCGGTGACGTCCGTGCCGTCCAGCACGACGCGCCCCGCTGTGACCCGTCCCGCGTCGGGCAGGAGGCCGGAGACGGCGCGGGCGATGGTGGTCTTTCCAGAGCCGGACTGGCCGACGAGGGCCAGGGTCTCGCCGCGGGCGAGGTCGAAGCCGACGCCGTGGACGACCTCGGTCTCCGCGCGGCCGCTCCGGTATGCGATGCGCAGGTCGGTGACCTGGAGCAGGGGTGCTGCGTCGTGTTCAGTCACGGTTCCGTCCGTTCCTCGCGGTGTTGCTGAGCTGGTTGATCGCCCACACGGTCAGTGCGATGGCGATGCTGGGGAACACCACGAGCCACGGGGACGAGGTGATGTACTGGCGTCCCTCCGAGACGAGCAGACCCCACTCCGGCTCGGGCGGTGGGGCGCCGTAGCCGAGGAAGCTGAGCGCGGAGATCCACAGGATGGCCGTGCCGAACTGCAGCGCCGCGAGCGAGAGCACGGCGGAGAACGAGTTGGGGAACACATGCCGCCAGAGCACATAGCCCGGCCGGCCGCCGATGTGGCCGGACGCCTCGACGAACGGCAGGTTCTTCACTGTCAGCACCTGCGACCGCATCACCCTGGTGAAGGTGGCGACGGAGGAGACTCCGACCGCGATGGCGGCGTTCAGGCTGCCGAAGCCGAGCGAGACCACCACCACCATCGCGAGCAGCAGCCCGGGGATGGACAGCAGCGCGTCGACGATGCGGCTGATCACCGCGTCCGTGAATCCCCCGGCCGATGCCGCGATCAGTCCGAGCAGCGTGCCGACGCCGAGCCCGACGATCACCGCGACCGCCGAGCCGAGGAGGGTCCTGCCCGTGCCGAACACGATGCGCGACCACAGATCGCGGCCGAGGTAGTCCGTACCGAGCCAGTGCTGCGCACTCGGGGCGGCGAGCACGTTCGCCTGGTCGCCCGTGAGCGGGTCGTCGTGGGCGAGCAGTCCCGGCGCGACCAGCGCGGCGAGCAGCAGGAGCAAAAGGGCGACGGCGATCCAGTCGACCCAGCCGAGGCGGCGCGCGAGCCCGGCGAGACTCGCCGCGATCGCCGCGCGCCGTCCGCTCCCGTCGCCCTGGCCCCGACTGTCCCTGTTCCGAGCACGCTGCTTCTGGGTGAGCGTCGCTTCCGCGGTCATGCCGGCACCTCCGTCTTCTTCTGCGCCCTGCGACGCTCCGCCCCGGGGCCGCCTGCTCGATCAGAACCGCCGGCGCCGCCCTGCGTGATCCGCGGGTCGAGCGCAGGGTAGACGAGGTCGGTGATCAGGTTGATCGACAGGTACACCGCCGAGACGATGAGCACGATCGCCTCGATGGTGGGGGTGTCCTGATCGCGCACGCTCGTGTACGTGAAGTAGCCGAGGCCGGTGCGATTGAACACCGTCTCCACGATCACCGAGCCCGCGAGCACGTCTCCGACGATCAGCGCGAGCAGCGTGATCGACGGGATGGCCCCGTTCTTCAGGACGTGCCGGAGGACGATCCCGCCCTGCGACACCCCCTTCGCGGTCAGCACGGTCACGAACGGCTGGCTCGCCGCATCCCCCAGGCCCTGGATGAGCACCTGGCTGAGCGCGCCGCTCGACGCGAACGCCAGCGTGATCGCGGGGAGGACGAGCGAGACGAATCCCTGATCGGTGATCGACGACACCCAGCCGAGCTGGAACGAGAACACGACGATCAGCACGTAGCCGACGAGGAAGCTCGGCGATGAGATGGACAGCACGGGGACGGCGCGCGCCGCATCCCGCACCGGCTTCCACGGCGCGAACGTCGCCGCCAGCGCGATGGCGAGCGACAGCACAACCGTGAACAGCAGAGCGAGGGCGGCGAGCGGCAGCGTCTGGCCGAGCGCCTGCCCGATCAGGTCGGCGACCGACTTGCCGTTGGTGAGCGAGAACCCGAGGTCGCCGCGCGCCAGCCGGGTGAGCGACAGGAAGAACTGCACGATCGCCGGCTTGTCGGTGTTGTAGTACGCCCGCAGGCCGTCCGCGGTCGACTGCGGCAGCGGGCTCACCGGATTGTTGATCTTGTTGTCGATCGGATCACCCGGCAGCACGAACAGCGCGATGAACGTGATCGCGTACACGATGAAGATCACGACGAGGGACTGCCCGACCCGTCGGAGAACGTATCCGAACGACGGCATGATCAGCTCGGCACGCTCACGTTCGAGAACAGCGGAAGCGCCCCGTCCGACAGCTCGAACCCGGTGATGCCCGGCCGGACGACGAACACCTGGCTGTCGTTCAGGATGGGGATCACGTACGCCTTCTCCGTGACCAGGTAGTCCTGCGTCTGCTGCAGGAGGCTCGATCGCTGGGCGTCGTCGACGGCCGTGAGCTGGTCGGCGAGCAGCTTCTCCAGGGTGGCGTCCGAGCCCTTCAGTCCGAGCAGGTCCGACCCTGCCTTGCTGTAGTACTCGACCAGCCCGACGGTGGGGTCCGGATGCGGCCAGCCGACCCGCAGGAAGCCGACCTCCTTGTCCGCGAACGCCTTGGCCCAGTAGCTCGAGTAGTCGAGCTTGTTCAGCTCCAGCTCGATGCCGAGCTGCTTGAACTGGGACTGCACGGCCTGGAACAGGGCGTTGCCGGTGTTGTCGTACACGTCGATGTACGTCTTGAGGTGCAGCCTCGTGCCGTTCTTGGTGCGGTAGCCTGCCGAGTCCTTGCCCGTCCAGCCCGCTTCGCTGAGCAGCTTCTCCGCCGCGCTCGCGTCGTAGGCGAACGCATCCGAGACGTCCTTGTAGCCGAAGGTGTGCGGCGAAAGGACACTGGTGGCGGCTGTCCAGCTGCTGGTGTAGATGTCCTTCAGGATCTGCTCGCGGTCGATGGCGTGCGAGAGCGCCTGCCGCACGCGGATGTCGTCGAGCGGCGGGGTCGTCGTGCGCAGGAACCACTGGTTCGACAGACCGACACCCGTCTTGGCGACGATCGTGAACTTCTGCTTGGCGAGAGCGATCTCGTCCTTCGGCTCGACGTAGCGCAGGATCCCGGCCTGACCGGATTTCACGGCGCCGAGCCGCACCGCGTCGTCCTCGGTCGGGATCCAGACGATCTTGTCGAGCTTCGACTCGCCCTGGTTCTTGGCGCTCGCCGGAGCCCAGGCGTAGTCGGCACGGCGTTCGAGCACGTACTGCTTGCCGTAGGTCTCCGACGACACCCGGAACGGACCGCTGCCGATGAGCTTGGTGTACTTCACCTGCTGGTCGTGGGATGCGTCGATGGTCGCGTTGGCGACGAGACCGGAGCTCCACGATGTCAGCACGTTGAGGAACGGCGCATACGGGGTGTCCAGGTGAACGTGCACCTCGCGCTTGACGACATCGGTGGTGACCGAGATGGCGCGCGGGAACTGGCTGTTCGCCGAGATGCCGTTCGCGCTGTCGCCGTTCACCTGCCACTCCAGGTTCTTCTTGACGCTGGCGACGTCGAGCGGCGTGCCGTCCGAGTACGTGACGCCCTCCCGGATCACGAACGTGTAGTCGCGTCCGTCCGGTGAGGTCGTCCAGCTCTCCGCGATCCACGGCTCCAGCTCGAACGTCTTCGGGTTGCGGTTGATCAGCCGGTCGGCCAGGTTCTGGATGAGGTCCCTGGTCTGCCAGGTCCCGGACTCCTGCACCTGCGCAGAGGTCGGGATCTCCGGGTCGAGGTAGGTCAGCGTCCCGCCGCGCGTGCCGGTGGCGGCGACGGGCGTTCCGTCTGCTGCGCAGCCTGCGAGGATCGTCGCGCTCGCGATTCCGATGGCGGTGGCCGCCAGGAAGTTGCGTCGGCTCAGCGCTCGTGCGCCGAGAGTATCGAGGGGCGATGATGCCATCGGTCGTCCTTTCAGGGAGGGGTTCGAGCGACGACTATCGCGGCGGGCACGAGCCACGAACGAGCCAGATTGCGGAATGTGACGTTCCTTACGCTCCGTGACGACGGAGGGTGACGGGCGGCGCGCAGCGTGCGTAACCTCGCCGACCATGGCTGCATCTACGACCCTCTCCGCCCCGCCCAGCGTCCGCTTCTCCCGCCGATTCGACGGGCTCGATCTGGCGATCGACGAGCTCTCCTCCGAGCTCACCGACACGACCAGAGAGCGCGAGCGCGACCGCGTCCTGCTGCACGAGCCGGTGCGCAGACTGCTCGGCGCCGGGTTCGGCGCGCTGCGCGTCCCGGTCGAGCACGGCGGCCTCGGCGGCTCGCTGGAGGACCTGTTCGAACGCCTCATCCACCTCGCGGCCATCGACCCGAACCTCGCCCACGTGTTCCGCGGTCACATCGGCTTCGTCGACGGGCTCGTCATCGACGGCAACCGAGCGTGGGCGGATGCGTGGCTGGCGCGCTCCGCCTCCGGGATCCTCGTCGGGAATGCCCAGTCGGAGCGCAGCGACACGGCGGAGGTGGCTGCCGTGGTCGAGCCGACCGCCGACGGGCTGCGGCTGTCCGGCACCAAGTACTACACCACCGGCAGCATCTACTCCGACTGGATCCTCCTCACCGCGAGGCTCGGGGACGACAGGGTGAACGTGGTCGCCGACGCGTCGCATCCCGGTGTGTCGTCCGTGGACGATTGGGACGGCTTCGGCCAGCCGCTCACCGGCAGCGGCACGACGGTCTTCACGTCCGTGCCGATCGAGACGGCCGATGTGATCTCCTGGAGCGACGAGGACGACGGCGCAGGCGAGTACGTCGCCGCGGTCTTCCAGCTCACGCTGCTCGCCGTGCAGGCGGGCATCGCTGCCGCGGCGCTCCGCGACACCGTCGCCTTCGTGCGTCCCCGGCGACGCATCTTCGGCTTCGCCGGCGAAGCGCTCCCCCGCCACGATGCGCTCGTGCAGCAGGTCGTCGGCCGGGTCAGCAGCGCAGCGGATGCGGCGAGCAGACTGGTGCTCTCCGCCGCGCGCGAGCTCGACACGCTGCGTACGCGCGAGGACAAGAGCGCGGCATACCGGGAGGCGGCACTCGGCGTCTTCCGGGTGCAGCAGATCCTGCCGAGGATCGTCCTCGACGCGACCACGGAGCTGTTCGAGGTGGGAGGGGCGAGCGCCGTCGGCCTCGGCTACGGACTCGACAGGCACTGGCGCAACGCGCGCACGCTCGCGTCGCACAACCCGGCGAGGCAGCGCGAACGCAGCATCGGCGAGTACGAGCTGAACGGCACCTTCGCGACCTGGGGCCGTGAGCACACGCCGACAGGGGCGGCAGCGGCATCGGCCGCCACCGCCCCCGGCGCCTGACTACTCCACGAACAGTCCTGCGAGCGTCTTCTTGCCGCGGCGGAGCACGATGAGGCCGCCGGGGAGCACCAGCTCGCCCACCGCGGCGTCGCCGTCGTCCACCTTGGTGTTGTTCACGTAGACGCCGCCCTGTGCGATGGCACGACGCGCCTCGCCGAGGCTCGACGTGAGGCCGGTGTCGACCAGCGACTGGGTGATGGTCGCGGTCGGAGCCGTGGTGGTGTTCGGCAGTTCGCGCAGCGCGGCTTCGAGCGTCGACGCATCCAGTGCCGTGAGCTCGCCCTGGCCGAACAGCGCCTGGGCGGCGGCGATCGCAGCATCCGTCGCCTCCGCGCCGTGCACCAGGCTGGTGACCTCGTAGGCGAGCCTGCGCTGCGCCTCGCGCTTGAACGGCTCGTCGGCGACGGCCTGTGCAAGACGCTCGATCTCGGCCCTGGTCAGGAACGTGAACACCTTGAGGCGGTCGATCACGTCCGCGTCGTCGGTGTTCACCCAGAACTGGTACATGGCGTACGGGCTGGTGAGCGTCGCATCCAGCCAGATGGCGTTGCCCTCGCTCTTGCCGAACTTGGTGCCGTCGCTGTTGGTGATGAGCGGGGTGCCGATGGCGTGCACGGAGACGTGCTCGACGCGGCGCACCAGGTCGGTTCCGCTGGTGAGGTTGCCCCACTGGTCGCTCCCGCCCGTCTGCAGCACGCAGCCGTATGCGCGGTACAGCTCCAGGAAGTCCATCCCCTGCAGGATCTGGTAGCTGAACTCGGTGTAGCTGATGCCCTCGTCCGAGTTGAGGCGCGCGGCGACCGCGTCCTTCTTGAGCATTGTTCCGACGCGGAAGTGCTTGCCGATGTCGCGGAGGAAGTCGATGGCGGACAGCGGAGCCGTCCAGTCCAGGTTGTTGACGAGGCGCACCGCGTTGTCGCCATCGGAGCTGAGGAAGCGCGAGACCTGGCCCTGCAGGTAGCCGACCCAGGTGGAGACCGTCTCCTTGGTGTTCAGGGTGCGCTCGGCGCTCGGCCGAGGGTCGCCGATCAGGCCGGTGGAGCCGCCGACGAGGCCGAGCGGCTTGTGGCCGGCGAGCTGCAGCCTGCGCATGGTGAGGAGCTGCACCAGGTTGCCGAGGTGCAGGCTCGCCGCGGTGGGGTCGAAGCCGCAGTAATAGGTGACAGGCTCTCCGGCGAGGAGCTGTTTGAGCGCTGCTTCATCCGTGGAGACCTGGATGAGCCCGCGCCACACCAGCTCATCCCAGACGTCGTCGAAGGACGGATCGTTGGCCTGTGCGTTGAGCGTTTCGGAGTCGGACACGCACTCAGATTATCAGCGGGATCGCGCGGCGCCGCGCCTCCGCAGATCAGGTCTACAGCCCTGATCGCATTGGAATCAGGCCTGTAGACCTGATATGATCCGAATCAGGTCCTCAGACCTGATGAAGGGAGCGCTCGCGTGTACGTCATCACCGCAGATCAGGTCGACAGCAGAAGTCGGCCAGACATCGTCGCCGACACCGTCGACGACCTCAACCGCCGATACTCCGAACGCCTCGCCCTCCCCGTCGACCGCAATGCCGGCGACGAGGTCCAGGCGCTCACCGCGCACCCCGACGCCGCCGTCGACCTCGCGCTCGAGCTCACCAGGCACGACGCGTGGAGCGTCGGCCTCGGCATCGGAGCCGTGCGCACCCCGCTGCCGAAGGAGACCCGCGAGGCAGCAGGGGATGCGTTCATCGCCGCCAGGGAGGCCGTCACCAGGGCCAAGCGCGCCCCCACCCGCTTCGCAGCGGAGGCTCTGGACTCCGCGCAGGCCGCCGCCGATGCGGAAGCGCTGCTGAACCTCCTCCTCACCATCCGCGCCGGCCGGTCCGAGGCGGGCTGGGAGCTCTACGACCTGATCGTGACCGGCCTCACTCAGGCGGAGGCAGGGGCGCGCCTCGGCATCACACCGCAGTCCGCCAACGACAGGGCCCGCGCGGCGAACCTCCGTGTCGAGCTGGCCGCCGTGCCTGCTCTGACTAGGCTGGTGGCGCGTGCCGATGACGGAGACGGGCACGCAGTTGCAGAGCCGCGAACGGAGAGAGCGTGACCACCATCCCCATCCACTCGCTGTTCGGAGTGATCGGGCCGATTGTGGCCTGGTCGTTCGCCCTCCTGCTCTCCATCGCGTCCCTGTGCTGCATGGTCGCCACCCTCCGGTCGCCTCGCCGCCCCCTGGTCTACGTCGCGTCCGGGCTGCTCGCCATCGCCGTCGTGCTGGTGATCCTGCCCGGCCAGCACGCACCCCTGGTGTTCCAGGTGCTCATCGGCATCGTCGCCATCGCTTTGAGCGTCGCGGGAGGAGGGCCGGCATCGCAGGTGGTGCTCGCCCTGGCCTCCAGAGCCACCGTCGCAGGAGCCAACGGCGGCATCGTCGTGCACGCCCGCGTCGACGGCCACGACGGCACCCGCGAGGTGCTGCGCGGCGGCACGACGATCGGCTTCCTGGAGCGCTTCGCGACCACCGGCGCGATCATCGCCGGGTTCCCGGAGGCGATCGCCGTGCTCGTCGCCATCAAGGGCGTCGGCCGCTTCACCGAGCTGGACGCGGCAGAAGCGCGCGAGCGGTTCATCATCGGCACGCTGACCAGCCTCGTCTGGGCGTGCGTCTGCGCCGCCCTGTTCCGGATCGCCGCAGGCTAGCTGGACGATCGACGGCGCGGAGCCTCCGCCCTAGTCGTGCGACTTCGGGTGCCGCTTGTACGGCGACACCGAGTTCTCCCCCGGCAGCCAGTACCGCCACGGGAACGCCGCTCCCCCGCCGGCGCCGGAGACCCCGGTACGCCGGCCGGTCTCGTGCGGCAGCGGGATGCGCGGCAGCCGCAGCGAGAACGGCGGGGCGTAGAGGTCGGCGCCGTCGTCGGCGAGGGTGATGCCGGCGGCGACGACGAGGCGCGCCGGTCCCCTGCCGAGGTCGCGCCGCGGCACGACGCGTCCGGTCGGCCCGGAGCGGCGCAGCGTCGCCAGCTCCTCGCCCTCGACGACCTCCGCACCGCGCAGCAGCACGGCGGAGGCCTCTCCTGACGGCGAGCAGACCACGTTGGCGCAGACGTGCATCCCGTAGGTGAAGTACGCGTAGAGGTGGCCTGGTTCCCCGTACATGACCGCGTTGCGCTTGGTGCGGCCTCGGAAGGCGTGCGAGCCGGGGTCGAGGCCGTCGCCGATGTACGCCTCGACCTCGGTGATGCGGAGCGAGACGGCGCCCTCCGGCGACTCGTGCCGGAGGATGCCGCCGAGCAGGCGCGGGGCGACGTCGATGGACGACGCCAGGAAGAACTCGCGACTGGGCAGGAAGAGCCCGGCCGCCGGTCCGTCCCGGTCGTCGTCCGTCATCGCCGACCGCTCCGCTAGAAGATCCGGCCGCCGACGACGACCGTGACGATCAGCCCGATCACGATCACCAGGCTCGCCACCACCACGATCGCCGGGATGATCCACGGATACTTCGGCGACTTCTTGTCCGGCCGGGAACCGCTCATCAGGCGAGGTCCCTTCTGGCCGCCACGAACGCCGAGGTCAGCACCCGCACCCGCTCGGTGAGCGCCGCGAGCTGCTCGGCGACGCGCACAGGGGCCGTCCCTCCGACGTTGTCACGGCTGGCGACGGAACCGTCGATGGTCAGCACCTCACGCACCTCCGGGGTCAGCAGCGGCGACACGGATGCGAGACCCTCGTCGTCGACGTCGCTCAGCTCCAGGCCGCGCTCCTCCGCGAACTTGACCAGGTTGCCCGTGATCTCGTGCGCGTCGCGGAACGGCACGCGGCGCTTGACCAGCCACTCCGCGACATCCGTCGCGAGCGAGAAGCCCTGCGGCGCGAGCTCCGCCATCCTGTCGGTGTGGAAGCGCAGCGTCGCCACCATGCCGGTGAACGCCGGCAGCACGACTTCGAGGGTCGTGACGGAGTCGAAGACCGGCTCCTTGTCCTCCTGCAGATCGCGGTTGTACGCGAGCGGGAGGCCTTTCAGCGTGGTGAGCAGCCCTGTCAGGTTGCCGATCAGGCGCCCGGCCTTGCCGCGGGTGAGCTCCGCGATGTCCGGGTTCTTCTTCTGCGGCATGATCGATGAGCCGGTGGAGTACGAGTCGTCGAGCGTGACAAAGCCGAACTCGCGCGTGTTCCAGAGGATGATCTCCTCCGCGAACCGCGACAGGTCGACGCCGATCTGGGCGCAGACGAACGCGAACTCTGCGACGACGTCCCGCGCCGCCGTTCCGTCGATCGAGTTCTCCGAGCTGGCGGCGAATCCGAGGTCGCGAGCGACCAGCAGCGGGTCGAGCCCCAGGGTGGATCCGGCGAGGGCTCCCGAGCCGTACGGGGAGACGTTCGCGCGCTTGTCCCAGTCGGCCAGGCGCTCCAGGTCGCGCACCAGCGGCCAGCAGTGCGCGAGCAGATGGTGCGCCAGCAGCACGGGCTGCGCGTGCTGCAGGTGCGTCCGTCCAGGCAGGATGGCTGTCGGATGCGCGTCCGCCTGAGCCGCGATGGCGTCGATCAGTGCGATCAGCCGCTCGGCGATGACCCCGGCGTGGTCGCGCAGGTACAGCCGCACAAGCGTCGCGATCTGGTCGTTGCGACTGCGACCGGCACGCAGCTTGCCGCCGAGCTCCGTCCCCGCCCGCTCGATCAGGCCGCGCTCCAGTGCGGAGTGCACGTCCTCGTCGGTCTCGAGCGCCGCGAACGCGCCGGAGGCGACGTCGGCGTCGAGCAGGTCGAGCGCCCCGAGCATTCCGTCGAGTTCGTCCGGCGCGAGGTAGCCTGCGGCCGCGAGGGCGCGGGCGTGCGCTCGGGACCCGGCGATGTCGTACGCCGCGAGCTGCCAGTCGAACTGGGTGGACTTGCTCAGCGCGGCGAGCTCCGGCGACGGCCCGCCGGCGAACCGGCCGCCCCAGAGGGCGCCCGCCTCGCCGGCGCGGTTGCCTGCGGCCGGCTGATCGTTCTGATCAGACACCGTACTCCCTACTGCGCCTGGTCGCGACGGGCCGAGATCTTGCTCGGCAGCGACCACAGCTCGATGAAGCCCTTGGCGAGCGACTGGTCGAACGTGTCGCCGGTGTCGTAGGTCGCCAGGTTGAAGTCGTACAGGCTGGTGTCGCTGCGACGGCCGGTGACCACTGCGGAGCCCGCGTGCAGCTTCAGGCGGATGTCGCCGTTCACGTACTTCTGGGTCTCGTCGATGAACACGTCGAGTGCGCGCTTCAGGCCGGAGAACCAGAGGCCGTCGTAGACGAGCTCCGACCACTTGGCCTCGACGGTGCGCTTGTAGCGGGCGACGTCGCGCTCGACGGTCATGTTCTCGAGCTCCTCGTGGGCCGCGATCAGCGCGATGCCGGCCGGCGACTCGTAGACCTCACGGCTCTTGATGCCGACCAGGCGGTCCTCGACGATGTCGATGCGGCCGACGCCCTGGCCGCCGGCGACCGTGTTCATCAGCTGAACGGCCTCGAGCGGGGTGACCGGCTTGCCGTCGATCGCCACGGGGATGCCCTCGCGGAACGAGATGACGACCTCGGTGGGCTCGCGCGTCACGGCCGGGTCCTGCGTGTACGTGTACAGGTCTTCGATGGGGGCGTTCCACGGGTCTTCGAGGAAGCCGGTCTCCACGGCGCGACCCCAGACGTTCTGGTCGATCGAGTACGGCGACTTCTTCGACTGCTCGATGGGGAGGTTGTGCTCCGCCGCGTAGACGATGGCCTTGTCGCGGGTGAGGGCGAAGTCGCGGACCGGGGCCAGCGAGGTGAGCTCGGGGGCGAGAGCGGCGACCGCAGCCTCGAACCGCACCTGGTCGTTGCCCTTGCCCGTGCATCCGTGGGCCACACTGTCCGCGCCGAGCGCCTTGGCGGTCTGCGCGAGGTGCTTGGCGATCACCGGGCGGCTGAGCGCCGAGACCAGAGGATAGCGCTTCTGGTAGAGCGCGTTGGCCTTGAGCGCCGGCATGATGTAGTCGTCGGCGAACTCGTCCTTCGCATCCACGACGACGGACTCGACGGCACCGCAGTCGAGCGCGCGCTGACGGATGGCCTCCATGTCCTCTCCGCCCTGTCCGACGTCGACCGCCAGGGCCACGACCTCTTTACCGGTCGCGTCCTTCAGCCAGCCGATGCCGACCGAGGTGTCGAGACCGCCCGAGTACGCGAGAACAACACGTTCCGCCATGATTCTCCTTCAGCTTGTGGTTCGTAAAAGATTCTAGGGAGTGCCGCTAGGCGGCGTTCTTCGCGAGCAGCCAGACCAGCAGAGCCTTCTGGGCGTGCAGGCGGTTCTCCGCCTCGTCCCAGATGACCGACTGAGGGCCGTCGATGACGTCGGCCGTGACCTCGTAGCCACGGTCGGCGGGAAGACAGTGCATGAACAGGGCGTCCGGCTCGGCGAGCGCCATGAGGGCGGCGTCCACGCGGTAGCCGCCGAAGACGGCGATGCGCTCCGCCTTCTCGTCCTCTTTGCCCATCGACACCCAGGTGTCGGTGATCATCACATCGGTGCCGGCTGCCGCCTCGTGCGGGTCGGTGAACAGCGTGACGGAGCCGCCGGTCTGCGCCGCGATGGCGTTCGCGTCCGCGATCACCGCTTCCGACGGTGCGTAGTCGGCCGGGGATGCGATGCGCACGTGCATCCCTGCCGTCACCCCGGCGAGAACGTACGACTGACCCATGTTGCTGGCGCCGTCGCCGAAGAAGGTGAGCGTGAGCCCGGCGAGCGAGCCGCGCTTCTCCTGGATGGTGAGCAGGTCGGCCAGGATCTGGCACGGGTGGAATTCGTCGGAGAGCGCGTTGACGACGGGGACGGTGGTGCCCTTCGCCATCTCCTCCAGTCCGGACTGGGCGTATGTGCGCCAGACGATGGCAGACACCATGCGCTCCAGAACGCGGGCGGTGTCGGACGGGGTCTCCTTGCCGCCGAGCTGGCTGTTCGCGGTCGAGATGATCAGCGGGCTGCCGCCGAGATCGGCGATGCCGACGGCGAACGAGACGCGGGTGCGGGTCGACGACTTGTCGAAGATCACCGCGACCGTCTGCGGGCCGGCCAGCGGCTTGGCGGAGAAGCGGTCCTTCTTGAGCTGGGCCGCGAGCTCGAGGATCTCGGCCTGCTCGGCGGGGGTGATGTCGTCGTCGCGCAGAAAGTGCCTGGTCATGATTTCTTTCCTGTGGTGTGGATGGAAGCGAGGGCTCGGCCGAATCGCTCGCGGAACTCTGCGACCTCCTCGTCGCCGACGATCAGCGGAGGGGCCAGCCGGATGCTGGACTCGTTGGGGGCGTTGATGATCAGGCCGTTGGCGAGTGCCGCATCCGACAGGCGGTGCGCATCCCCCTCCGTCAGGCCGATGCCGATCAACAGCCCCTGGCCGCGCACCTCGCCGATCAGCGGGGAGTCGTATGCGCGGATGATCGCGCGCAGCTCCTCGCCTCGGCGCTCGGCGTTGCCGACCAGGTCGGCGCGCTCGATCTCGCCGAGCACGGCGTTGCCCGCCGCTGTCGCGAGCGGGTTTCCGCCGAAGGTCGAGCCGTGCTGACCCTGCGAGAACAGCTCGGAGGCCCAGCCGAACGTGACCAGGGCGCCGATCGGCACGCCACCCGCGATGCCCTTGGCGACCGTGACGGCGTCCGGGAGGATGCCGGCGTGCTCGTACGCGAACCAGCGTCCCGTGCGGCCGACCCCGGTCTGGATCTCGTCGATGACGAGCAGCACGCCGTGCTGCTCCGTCAGCTCCCTTGCACGCTTCAAGAACCCGGCAGGCAGGTCGATGACCCCTGCCTCGCCCTTGATCGGCTCGATGAAGAGCGCGGCCACCCTGTCGTCGATCGCGGCTTCCAGCGCCTCGATCGTCGTGTCGATGTGCTCGACTCCGGCAGGAAGCGGCTCGAACGCCTCGCGCATCGGCGGCTTGCCGGTGAGCGCGAGCGACCCCATCGTGCGGCCGTGGAACGCGTTGTTCAGCGCGAGCACGCGGGTGCGGTGCCCGCCCGACCTGTTCAGCCGCGCCAGCTTGAACGCCGCTTCGTTCGCCTCTGCTCCCGAGTTGCAGAAGTACACGCGGCCGGCGTCGCCCGCGCCGGTGATCCTGGTGAGCCGCTCGGCGAGCTCGAGCTGCGGCGGGGTCGCGAAGTAGTTGGAGACGTGCGCGAGGGTCGCGATCTGGCGGCTGACCGCATCCACCAGCACGGGATGCGCGTGGCCGAGCGAGTTGACGGCGATCCCCGCGAGGAAGTCGAGGTACTCGTTGCCGTCGACGTCCCAGACGCGGCAGCCGTCCCCGCGCGCCAGCATCAGCTTGGGCGTGGCGAGGGTGCGCATCATGGTGTGGCCGAACCGGTCGGTCCAGTCCGTGGTCGTGCTGGTGCTCACGATGGCACCACCTCCGTTCCGATCCCCGATTGGGTGAAGACTTCGAGCAGGATCGAGTGCGGGATGCGCCCGTCGATGATCGCGGCCTTCGCGACGCCCCCGTCGACGGCATCCAGGCAGGCGGACATCTTCGGGATCATGCCGGACTCGAGCGACGGCAGCAGGGCACGCAGCTCGGATGCGTCGATCTTGGACAGCAGCGAGTCGCGGTTCGGCCAGTCGCTGTACAGGCCGGCGACGTCGGTCAGGATGACGAGCTTCGCGGCTCCGAGCGCGACGGCGAGCGCTGCGGCAGCCGCATCCGCGTTGACGTTGAGCGAGTGCCCTGGATCGTCGATGTCCGGCGCGATCGACGACACCACAGGGATGCGCCCGGCGTCGAGCTGGGCGTGCACCGCCTCGGGGTTCACGCCGATCACGTCGCCGACGAGTCCGAGGTCGACCTCGACGCCGTCGACGACCGTGCCGCGCTTGCGCCCCTGGAACAGCCCGGCGTCCTCACCGGAGATCCCAGCCGCGAGCGGCCCGTGCTTGTTGATGCTGCTGACGAGCTCCCGGTTGATCTGGCCGGTGAGCACCATTCGCACCACATCCATCGCCTCCGGCGTCGTCACCCGGTAGCCGCCGCGGAACTCCGACTCGATGCCGAGCCTGTCGAGCATCGCGGAGATCTGCGGCCCTCCTCCGTGCACGACGACAGGGCGGATGCCCGCGTAGCGCAGGTAGACCATGTCCTCGGCGAACGCGTGCTGCAACTCCTCGCTGACCATCGCGTTCCCGCCGAACTTCACGACGATGATCTGATCGTGGAAGCGCTTCAGCCAGGGAAGCGACTCGATGAGGGTCTCGGCTTTCGCGGTGGCGTCGCGCCGCTCTGCGGTCTCTGCGGCGCCGGTCTCTGCGGCGTCCGTCTCTGCGGCGTCTGGTGCTGTCGTCTCGTCGCTCATGTCAGCTCGCGTACGCGCTGTTCTCGTGCACGTAGTCGTGCGTGAGGTCGTTGGTCAGGATCGTCGCCGCCTGGTCGCCTGCGTGCAGGTCGATCAGGATGTGCACGGCGCGCGGCGTGAGGTCGACGAGCTCGCGCGGCTGGTCAGGCTCCCCCGCCGTGCAGATCTGGATGCCGTTGATCGCCACGTCGATGCCGTACGGGTCGAACTCGGCATCGGTCGTGCCCACCGCAGCGAGCACACGGCCCCAGTTGGGGTCGTTGCCGAAGATCGCGGCCTTGAACAGGTTGCTGCGGGAGACGGCCCGTCCGACCGTCACGGCGTCGTCCTCGCTGGCCGCGTTGACCACCTCGATGGCGATGTCGTGGGATGCGCCCTCGGCGTCGGCCTGCAACTGCTCTGCCAGGCTGCGGCACACCTCGGTGAGCGCTGCCGCGAACTCGTTCTCGTCCGCTACGACACCGCTCGCGCCGGAGCCGAGCAGCGCGACCGTGTCGTTCGTTGACATGCAGCCGTCGGAGTCGAGCCTGTCGAAGGTGACGCGGGTCGCCTTCCTGAGCGCCGCATCCAACTGGGCGGAGTCGAGCACGGCGTCCGTCGTGATGACGACGAGCATCGTGGCGAGGCCGGGCGCGAGCATCCCGGCTCCCTTCGCCATGCCGCCGACCGTCCACCCTGCAGGTGAGCGGTGCTCCGCCTGCTTCGGGATGGTGTCGGTGGTCATGATGGCCTCAGCGGCGGCGAGCCCCGCGTCTGCAGAGCCGGCATCGGCAGCGAGGGCTGCACTGGCCTCTGCGACCCCGGCCGTGAGCTTGCCGAGGTCGAGCTGGTCGCCGATCAGGCCGGTCGAGCAGACGAGGACGTCTCCGGCCGAGACGCCGAGACGCTCGCCGACGGCCTCGGCCGTGGCGTGCGTGGTCTGGAACCCCTGTGCGCCGGTGTAGCAGTTGGCGCCACCGGAGTTGAGGACGATCGCGGAGACAACGCCGTCCTTGATGACCTCCCTGCTCCAGATCACAGGGTTGGCCTGGCACCTGTTGGTGGTGAACACCGTGGCCGCCGCGTTGAGCGGGCCGAGGTTCTGCACGAGCGCGACGTCGCGCTTCCCGCTGGCCTTGAGGCCGGCGGCGACTCCCGCTGCGGCGAATCCGGATGCTGCTGTGACGCTCACGGTGCCACTCCGTTCACGGTCAGGCCCGCGGTCTCGTCGAGACCCAGGGCGATGTTGGCCGACTGGATGGCCGCTCCGGCCGTCCCCTTGTAGAGATTGTCGAGAGCAAGGACCGTGACGACACGACCGGCCTCGTGGTCGACTGCGACGCCGATCAGCGCGGTGTTCGCGCCGAGCACGTCAGCGGTGCGCGGAACGGTTCCCGCAGGTAGCACCTGCACGAAGGTCTCCCCCTCGTACGCCGCCTCCCACGCCTGCTGCACCTGCTCGGCCGTTACTCCCGGCTTGAGGCGCGCGGTCGACGTGGCCAGGATGCCCCGCGACATCGGCACGAGCACTGGCGTGAACGACACCGTAGGATGCGCGGCCCCGGCCTTCCGCAGGTTCTGCTGGATCTCCGGGATATGCCTGTGCGTTCCACCGACCGCGTACGGGTTGGCCGAGCCGAGGATCTCGCTCGCCAGGTACATCGGCTTGAGGCTCTTGCCAGCGCCGGACGGGCCGACCGCGAGGACGGCGACGATGTCTTCCTCCTCGATCAGCCCGGCAGCGATGCCGGGCGCGAGGGCGAGCGAGACGGCGCTGGCGTTGCAGCCGGGGGCGGCGATCCTGGTGGCCCCGGCCAGCGCATCCCGCTGCTTGCCGAACCCGTCCTGCGCAGTGCCGAGCGGCAGTTCGGGAACGCCGTACGCCCACGAGCCGAAGTACTCGCCGCCGTAGAACGCCGCCCACGACTCTGGGCTCTCGAGCCGGTGGTCCGCGCCGCAGTCGACGACGAGCGTGTCGGCGGGGAGCTGGGCCGCGATCTCGCCGGACTTGCCGTGCGGGAGGGCGAGGAACACCACGTCGTGACCGGAGAGGTTCTCCGCGGTCGACTCGACGAGCGTGAGGTGGCTGAGGGAACGGAGATGGGGCTGGTGGGCGATGAGCGGCTGTCCGGCGTTCTGATGCGCCGTGACGGTGCGGATCTCGAAGTCGGGGTGACCGGCGAGAATCCGCAGGAGCTCTCCGCCCGCATAACCGGATGCTCCGGCTACGGCTACCTGGAAAGTCATGCTTCTACCTTATTGAGTGGACGACAGGGGCCTCGATGAAGGCGGCACCCACGGTCCCCTCGCACAAGGGTCGCGCCAGCGCCGCCTAGATTCGGCGGTCGCGGAGGCGTCGGCGCATGGCGCGGGCGGCAGAAGCCGAGCGCGTGTCCTCACTGCACCGAACTGAAAGCATGGGGCAACACTATCGTCCCGCGCCCGCGCCCCACCAATCGCCCGCACGCCCTTCCTCCTCGCCGTCCCCGCCGGCAGGCGCTCTGGCGCACGATTCGTGCAAAAAGCGCGGCCCCAACGAGTGGGACCGCGCTTTTCGCACGAGGAGCGCGCCGCTTTTCACTCGCGGATGTGGGCTCCGAACAGCTCGCCCGCACGTGCGGCACCGGCCAGCTTGGCCTCTGTGGCCTCCGCTGCGGTGAGCGTGCGGTCCTCGGCGCGGAAGCGCAGCGCGAAGGTCAGGCTCTTGCTTCCGGTCGGGATGCCCTGGCCGCGGTAGTCGTCGACCAGCCGGATGTGCTCCAGCAGCGGCCCAGCGCCGTCCTGCACAGCTCGCTTCACGTCGCCGGCCGGGATCTCCTGCTGAACGACGAGCGAGAGGTCCTGGGTGGCGGCCGGGAATCCGGCGATCGTGCCTGCGACGATGTCGGCGGGAGCGACAGCGATCAGCGCATCCAGGTCGAGCTCGAACACGGCCACCACGCGCGGCAGGTCGAGTTCTTCCGCCAGGGAGGGAAGCAGTTCGCCCGCGTAGCCGACAGGCACGCCGACGCCGTCCGCGCCCCTGGCGACGAGCTGAGCCGTGCGACCGGGGTGCATCGCCTGGTGCGTGCTCTGCACGGGCTCGACCTCCAGGCCGAGCGCTGCTGCCGTCTGCGCGACCATGGTGAGTGCGTCCGCGATACCGGCCGCGATGGCATCCTGACCGGGCTGCTTGAGCACGGCGTGGCCGAGCACGAGACCCGCGAGGTGCCTCGGCTGGGCGGGGATGCCGGCGTTGAGCCCTGCGAGGACCTCATCGGACGGAAGTGCCGCCCCGAGCGGGAGCGTCTCGCTGCCGATGGCGTCGCCGGACGGACGGAAGACCGTGCCGAGCTCGTAGATGCTCAGGTCGACCAGGCCGCGGGCGAGGTTGCGCTTCGCAACGTCGACCAGGCCGGGGAGCAGAGCGGTGCGCAGGTACGGGGCCGTCGCATCCAGGGCATTCGCCAGCTTGACCGCCGGAACGCCGCCGGCGACGGGCGAACCGAACAGGTCGTTCGCCTTCTCGCTGACGAACGGGAACGCGAGGATCTCCGTCGCCCCGTTGTCGGCCAGCGTCTGCACCACGGCGCGACGCAGCTTCTGCTCGCGGGTCAGCCCACGGCCGGGAGGCGCGACGGGCAGCACCGACGGGATGCGGTCGTAGCCGACGATGCGCGCCACCTCCTCCGCGAGGTCGGACTTGTCGCGCAGGTCGGGGCGCCAGGTCGGAGGGACCACGAGCAGGTCGGCTCCGTCCTCCGACACGGCTCCGCCGATCTCGGCGAGCGCTCCGCGCACCTCGTCGTCGGTGAACGCGACGCCGACGAGCGAGGCGATGTACGTGCCTGGCAGGCGGATGGCCTCGGGCGCCTCCGCGGCGTCGAGCACAGAGCCGAGCTCGTCGGCATGGCCCCCGGCCAGCTGTTCGAGGAGCTGCACGACGCGGCCCGCCGCCGCGACGGCGACGCGCGGGTCGACGCCGCGCTCGAAGCGCTTGGACGCCTCGCTCGGCAGCTTGTGCCTGCGCGCGGTGCGGGCGATCGACACCGGGTCGAAGTTGGCGGCCTCGACCAGCACGTTGGTCGTGTCCGCTCCGATCTCAGTGGATGCGCCGCCCATCACGCCCGCGAGGCCGATCGGCCCTGAGTCGTCGGTGATCACGAGGTCTTCCTCGTCCAGCGTGCGCGTCTGGTCGTCCAGCGTCACCAGGGTCTCGCCGGCGTGCGCCCTGCGCACGACGATGCCGCCGCGCAGCTTGTCGAGGTCGTAGCCGTGGATGGGCTGGCCGAGTTCGAGCATCACGTAGTTGGTGATGTCGACGACGAGCGAGATGGAGCGGATGCCGGCGAGCTTGAGCCTGGCGATCATCCACGCCGGCGTCGGGCGCGAGCCGTCGACGTCGCGGACGACGCGGGTCACGAACACCGTCGCGCCGGAGCGGCCGCGGATCGGGGCGCGGTCGTCGATGGCGACGCTGAACCCGTGCGCGTGCGCGCCGGTGGGCAGGACGCCGGCCGCGTCGGCGGGGTCGCGGAACGCTGCTCCTGTGGCGTGCGAGTACTCGCGCGCGATGCCGCGGATCGAGAACGCGTATCCACGGTCGGGCGTCACGTTGACCTCGACGGCGGTGTCGTCGAGACCGAGCAGGGAGATCGCGTCGGCGCCGACCTCCGGGTCGAGCCCGAGCGTGACCAGGCGCAGGATGCCGTCGTGCTCGTCGCCGAGCCCGAGCTCGCGGGCGGAGGCGATCATGCCGTCCGAGACGTGGCCGTAGGTCTTGCGAGCGGCGATCGGGAACGGGCCTGGCAGGACGGAGCCAGGCAGGGTCACCACCACTTTGTCGCCGGGGAAGAAGTTGCGGGCGCCGCAGACGATGCCGTGCACGGCGTCCCCGCCGTCCGCCGCCTTCTCACCGTCTGGCGCGACCCGCACCTGGCACCAACGGATGGTCTTGCCGTTGGTCTGCGGCTCCTCGATGAAGTCGAGCACCTCGCCGACCACGACGGGGCCGGAGATCTCGAACGAATGGATCTCTTCCTCTTCGAGACCGACGGAGACGAGGGCCGCGTGGACCTCTTCCGGCGTTGTTCCCGGCTCGAGGTCGACGTACTCGCCGAGCCAACTCAGGGGGACGCGCATCAGACCACCATTCCGAACTGCTGAGAGAACCGGACATCGCCCTCGGCCATGTCACGCATGTCTTTGACGTCGTTGCGGAACATCAGCGCCCGCTCGACGCCCATCCCGAACGCGAAGCCCGAGTACACCTCAGGGTCGATCCCCGCGGAGCGCAGCACGTTGGGGTTGACCATGCCGCAGCCGCCCCACTCGATCCAGCGCGCTCCGCCCTTGAAGGTGGGGTGCCAGAGGTCGAGCTCGGCGCTCGGCTCGGTGAACGGGAAGTAGTTGGGGCGCAGGCGCACCTTCGCCTCGTCGCCGAACAGCGTCTTGACGAAGTGGTCGAGCGTGCCGCGCAGGTGCGCCATCGTCAGTCCCTTGTCGACGGCGATGCCCTCGGTCTGGTGGAAGACGGGCAGGTGCGTCGCGTCGAACTCGTCGGTGCGGAACACGCGGCCTGGCGCGATGCGGTACACCGGAAGGTCGTTTCCGAGAAGCGCGCGCAGCTGCACGGGAGAGGTGTGCGTGCGCATCACGAGGTGCGCGTTCGTCGGCTCGACGAAGAAGGTGTCCTGCATGGCGCGCGCAGGGTGGTCCTCGTCGAAGTTGAGCGCGTCGAAGTTGTACCACTCGCTCTCGAGCTCAGGGCCCTCCGCGAGCTCCCAGCCCATGCCGACGAACACGTCGGCGATGCGCTCCTGCAGCAGCGACAGCGGGTGGCGGGCTCCCGGCGTCCAGCGCGACGGGAGAGCGGTGACGTCGAGCGCCTCATCGGCCAGACGGGCCTCGTTCTCCGCGCGCTCGATCTCGGCCTCCTTGGCCGCGAATGCCTGGTTGACCGTGCCTCTCGCCTGCCCGACCAGCTTTCCGGCCGAGGCCTTCTGGTCGTTCGGGACGGAGCGGATGGCGGCGTTCAGGCGGGCGAGCGGCGATCCTTCGGCCGTGTGCTCTGCGCGCACGACCTTGAGAGCCGCCGAATCGGCCGCGGCGTCGATCGCCGCGAGAGCCGACGCGACCGCCGCCTCGACGGAGGCTTCGGAGATTTCGGAGGTTTCAGACACGAGACACAAGTTTAGTGGGCCTCGCTAGCCGTGGTTCCCCGGGATGAGACGCTTCGTCTACCGGTCGAATCCGAAGGTCATCGCCCAGTGCGCATCCTGTTCCATGGTGTGGCGCACAGCTTGGGTGATGCCGTGGCTGAGTTGTGCGACCCGCACGATGTGGCGGTCGACCCGTTCGTCGACCTCGCTCACGGCGTCCACGTCGACGTTCTGGTGGACGTGCAGGCGGTGCTTGTCGATGCAGCGTTCGATGTCGTACGCGGTGATCGTGGGTAGGAGGGCGGCGGCGTTCTTCGCCGCGAGCAATTCCGCCTCCATCCGGGGAATGATGCGACCGTTGGCCTGCGTGATCTGGGTCAGCGCGCTCACCATGCCGCCGATACTCGCCGCGAGGCCGAGAGCGGCAAGCGTGTTGACCGCCACGAGAGCCCCGGACGTGTTCTTCGCCAACGATCTCATCGCCACCGGGCTGCGGGCGATCCCGGCCAGCATCAGCAGGGCGGGAGACACCACTGTCGACGCGCCGGGAAGGAGCGTATCGACGACGTTCGCGAGAATGTGTTCGAACTGTTTGCCTGTCGCCCCAGCACGCTTGATCGAACCATCCGGGTTGAACTTGAACGCGCCATCCTCGCCGATGTCGTGATACTTCAACGTCGACCGGCCCCGCGTGTCGGACACGAAAACGGCCGCGCCGGTCCGGTTGCCGTAGAGGTTGCCGATGAGATCCCACTCGTTCACGTAGTTGCGCACCCGCAACCGGCCCGCTTTCTGGTCGGCCTCCAACCGCTTCTTCGCCGTGGGAGACAGGAACTCCCATGGGTCCGGCCCGTTGAACGTCATCGCGCCCCAGTCGCGCTCCGCCGCCACCAGCAACGCCAGGAACCCACCCAGCGAATGCCCCACCGTCGACACCGACGATCCCGGATACGAATCACTCACCCGATCGGCGAAGAACTGCGCGTCAAGCACCTGCGACATAGGACCCTGCGCACCCCCGACAATCGTCTCGACATCCGCCAAAACATCAGCTCGATGATCCGGATTCGTGCCCGCAAACGACACCACAATCTGCGACATGTCCGGCACTCCACCCACCACGGGAACAACTGCCATCGCCTGAAAACCATTCGCCGCATGATCCTCGGTATCGATCACTCGGTACTTCTGCGTGTGGTCGCCGCTGCCGACGCCGAACTCTTCACCGACGGCCAGCGGAGGGTCTTGGATCAAACGGTCCACGTCGTACGCCTTGTTTGCCAGGTCCCTGTACTGCTCGGCCGTCGTCACTCGATCACCTCCGACGTTCCATCGCTATAGACAACCGTCAAAGGAAGATGCGGAGCAGGCGTCGGCGCTTCAGGAGGCGTACCGGTGCCGCCTACGAACGATGGTCCGAGGTCTGGGCTGATGATCACGTAGTACTCACGGCCCTCGATTGTTGCGATCGCGTTCGCTCTCCACGACGCACCGAGCCCCGGCCGGCCACCGTCCCGGGTGAACCGGACCTCTTCGACGTTCGGTTGCCACTGGTCACGGAAATAGAGCGCGGACGCGCGCTGCTGGTCCCGAACGGGAGGATCTGGTGGCATTAGGCGATCTCCAATCAACGAACAGGCCGACAGACCTGCAATCAGCGCGACGCCCAGCAGGGCAGCACTCACCACTCGTCCAACTACGCGCACATCTCTCCGCTCCCGCCACGCCCGCCGACGAACGACGAACCCGAACCCGAACCCGAACCCGAACCCACGGCATGACGAACTGTCCCTGTCACCATAGACATACCATTATATCAAACGTGACACTGTCAGATACGGAATCCCGACCCCGGAAGCGTGAAGCTGCTCCTGTCACGGATCAGTTCGGGCCGACGAGCAGGTATCGCCCGCAAGAGATCCCCCGCGGCCGCGGCCGGGTTCTGGGGACACGCGAGTGTGCTCTTCACGGAACCGGCGTGACCCAAAAGCACCGTGGGCCCCACGTCCCCGTCCGGAACCGACCGCCCTCGACCCGGCTAGCCGAGCACGACGCCTAGCGAGCGCTCCCCTGCTGCTCGGCCAGCCCGACCGCAGGCAGCAGCACTCCGTCGATCAGCGAGATGAGGAACTCCCTGTCCACCGGCTTGTGCAGGATGAGCGTGCGGTACGACGCCATCGACGGCGTCACGAGCGAGAGCGTTTCGACGTCGCAGTCCGCCGCGATCTCGCCCCGCTCGATCGCCCTGCGCATGAAGAACCTGTTGACGGATGCGCGGGGCTCGACGATCGCGGCGTTCACCGCCTCCGCGAGGTCGGGGTCCTGTGCGAGCATCGAGATCAGCCCGGCCATCACGCGCAGCTTCTTCTCCGCGTCTTCGAGGCTGTGCGGTTTGATCATCGCGACCATGTCGCCGCGCAGCGTGCCGGTGTCCGGCAGGGTCTCCGGGTCGATGTCGACCTTCTTCATGCAGGCGACGGCCTCGATGACCAGCTCGGCCTTCGACCCCCACCTGCGGTAGACGGTCGCCTTCCCCGCCTTGGCCCGTGCGGCGACCATGTCCATGGTCATCCGCTCGTATCCGGTCTCCGCCAGGACATCGAGGGCGGCCGCCATGATCTCCGGGTCGCGGGTGTGGTCGCGTTTGCGGCCCAGCTTCGCGGGCGCCGTCCGCGTTTCGTCAACGGTGTCGAGCTGCGTCATTGCGGCTCCCTTCGTGTTGTGGCTGTGCATCCAGACCATTGTAAGGTTAATTTTAGAACTCGGGAGATCCGGAACTCGTTAGTTTCGTATATGCTGACCTCCATGTCGCAGAATCCCCCTCCCGTTTCGACCCGCCGCTGGTGGACGCTCGTCACCGTCGCCCTCGCGCAGCTCATGGTCGTCCTCGACTCCACGGTCGTGAACATCGCCCTCCCGTCGGCACAGGCCGACCTCGGCTTCAGCAACGCCGACCGCCAGTGGATCGTCACCGCATACTCCCTCGCCTTCGGCAGCCTCCTGCTGTTCGGCGGCAGGCTCTCCGACCTCATCGGCCGCAAACGCGCCTTCATCATCGGCCTCATCGGCTTCGCAGGGGCGTCGGCTCTCGGCGGCGCGGCAGGCACCTTCGGGATGCTCGTGGGAGCCAGGGCGCTGCAGGGCGCGTTCGGCGCACTCCTCGCCCCGACCGCCCTCGCCGTGCTCACCACGACGTTCACGATCCCCAAGGAGCGTGCGCGCGCGTTCGGCATCTTCGGCGCCATCGCGGGAGCCGGCGGCGCGGTCGGCCTGCTCCTCGGCGGATTCCTCACCGAACAGCTCGACTGGCGCTGGAACCTCTACATCAACGTCGTCATCGCGATCGTCGCCGTCATCGGCGCCAGCATCTTCGTCAGCAGCGTCGCCCGCTCCGGCCCGCGGCCGAAGCTCGACGTGCCAGGCACGATCCTGGTCTCCGGCGCGCTGTTCAGCCTCGTCTACGGATTCTCCAACGCGGAGACGGACGGCTGGGACTCCCCGCAGAGCTGGGGCCTGCTCGCCACCTCGGCCGTGCTGCTGATCGCGTTCGTGCTCTGGCAGCGCAGGGCCGCGCATCCCCTGCTGCCGCTGTCGATCGTGCTCGACCGCAACCGAGGGGCGTCGTACTCGTCGATCCTGATCGCCGGCGCCGGGATGTTCGGCATCTTCCTGTTCGTCACCTACTACCTGCAGACCACGCTCAGGTTCACCCCGATCCAGACCGGGCTCGGCTTCCTGCCGATGATCGTGATGCTGGTGATCGCCGCTCAGCTCTCGACCAACATCTTCGTGCCCAGGTTCGGGCCGAAGGTGATGGTGCCGATCGGCATGACCATCGCCGCGGTCGGGATGGTCTACCTCACCCACCTCGGCGTCACGGCGAACTACGCGTCCGACGTGCTGCCCGCTCTGATGATCCTCGGCACCGGCATGGGCTCGATCATGCCTGCGGCCATCCAGACCGCGACCCTCGGCGTCGACAGGCACTTCGCCGGTGTCGCGTCGGCGATGGTGAACACCAGCCAGCAGGTCGGCGGCTCGATCGGCACTGCACTGCTCAACACGCTCGCCGCGACGGCGGCCACGAACTACGTGGCGTCGCACCTGCCGCCGACCGCGTCCGTCGCAGCAGAGGCCGCCGTGCACAGCTACGCCACCGCGTACTGGTGGGGAGCAGGGTTCTTCGTCTTCGGAGCGATCCTCTCCGGCCTGCTCTACCGCCGCCGCGGGAACGGAGCGTCGCTCGGGAACCCCGGAGGCGCCCCCGTCTCCGCGGATGCGCAGGAGCCGAACGAGCCGGTCATCGCGCACTGACGGCCGCTCGCGCGGCGATCGGCCAGGCCGGCTGGGCCGAGACGGCTCAGCCCAGTCGGCTCGATCCAGACGGCTCAGTCCAGGATGTCGGCCGAACGCTGAGCGAACGCGGACTCGTAGAGGCACACGCTCGCTGCGGTGGCCAGGTTCATCGACTCTGCGCGGCCGTAGATCGGCACCGTCACGACGCGGTCGACCAAATGCAGCAGGTCGTCCGCCAGACCGCGCGCCTCGTTTCCGAACACCCACACGGTGGGCTGGGCGAGCTGCCCGTCCGTGCGCGCTGCGAGCAGGTCCTCTCCCTTGATGTCGGCCGCGAGCACCTGCAGACCGGCGCCGTGGGCGCGCTGCACGACGTCGTCGAGACTGGCGCCGACCGCGACGGGGACGTGGAAGAGCGAGCCGGTGGTCGAGCGGACCACCTTCGGGTTGTAGAGGTCGACCGTGCGACCGGTCAGCACGACGGCATCGGCACCCGCGGAGTCGGCGGCGCGGATGATCGTTCCCGCGTTGCCAGGGTCGCGCACCTCTTCGAGGATCGCGACCAGCCGAGGCCGGTCGGCGAAGATGTCCTTCACCGAGGTGGGGAACTGACGGCACACGGAGACGAAGCCCTGCGGCGTGACCGTGTCGGCCATCGCATCCAGCACCTGCTCGGTGACGAACTCTACGTCGACACCGGCGTCGACGGCTGTCTGGGCGATGTCGCTGTATCGTTCGAGCGCCGTCGGCGTCGCGTAGAGCTCGACCACGAGCTCGGGGCGGAACGACAGCGCTTCTGCCACCGCCTGTGGTCCTTCGAGGAGGAACAGCCCTGTCTCGGCCCTGGCGGCGCGCTTCGCGAGTTTGGCAACGGCCCGAACGCGCGGTGAGCGCGGGTTGTCAAGCATGTCCCCAGCTTAGGGCCCGTCCCCGCATCATCGAGCCTGAAGTTGTTCAGGCGACACGCCGCTGCCTGGTGTGAACAACTCCGGACTCGACGGCGCGGAAACGCAAGAACCCGGCCGACGCGAGGTCGACCGGGTTCTGACGGTGGTGAGTGCGGGTTACGCAGCAGCCTTCGGCGCCGAGGTGTCGGCGGGGAGGGCCTTCTTGGCGGTCTGCACCAGAGCCGCGAAGGTGGCGGGCTCGTTGACCGCCAGCTCGGCGAGGATGCGACGGTCGACCTCGACGCCCGCGAGACCCAGACCCTGGATCAGACGGTTGTAGGTGAGGCCGTTGGCGCGGCTCGCGGCGTTGATGCGCTGGATCCACAGACGACGGAAGTCGCCCTTGCGCGCACGGCGGTCACGGTAGCTGTAGACCAGCGAGTGAGTGACCTGCTCCTTGGCCTTGCGGTAGAGGCGCGAACGCTGTCCGCGGTAGCCCTCGGCACGCTCGAGGATGACCCGACGCTTCTTGTGAGCGTTGACCGCCCTTTTTACTCTTGCCATGTCTTCTTTACTTCCTTAAAAAAGTCGGGTGGGGTTACTTGCCGAGCATGCGGCGGATGACCTTGGCATCCACCTCGGGAACGACCTGCTCCTGGTTGAGGCGACGCTTGCGGTCGCTGGACTTGACCTCCAGGTTGTGGCGCATACCGGCCTGCTGCTTCATGACCTTGCCGCTGCCGGTGATCTTGAAGCGCTTCTTGGCCCCGGAGTGGGTCTTCTGCTTGGGCATTATTTCTCCTCGTTCGTCGCCTCGGCGGGCGAACTCTCTTCGGACTGAGCAGAGTCGTCTGCGTCAGCAACCGCCTCGGTGTCGCGGCCCTGGGCCCGCGCTTTCGTGGCGGCACGTTGTGCGTTGGCCTCGGCCTTGGCCTCTGACTTGTTCTTCAGAGGGCCGATGACCATGACCATGTTTCGACCGTCGATGGTCGGGTTGGATTCCACCGAGCCGAACTCGGCGACATCTTCTGCGAAACGCTGGAGGAGACGGACGCCCTGGTCGGGTCGCGACTGCTCGCGACCCCGGAACAGGATCATCGCCTTCACCTTGTCGCCGGCCTTCAGGAAGCCTTCGGCGCGCTTGCGCTTCGTCTCGTAGTCGTGCTTGTCGATCTTGAGGCGGAACCGCACCTCTTTGAGGATGGTGTTCGCCTGGTTGCGCCGGGCTTCCTTCGCCTTCTGCGCAGCCTCGTACTTGAACTTGCCGTAGTCCATGATCTTCGCGACAGGCGGCTTGGAGTTGGGAGCAACCTCAACCAGATCCAGGTCTGCTTCCTGCGCGAGACGGAGGGCGACCTCGATTTTGACGACGCCGACCTGCTCTCCGCTGGGGCCGACAAGTCGAACTTCCGGGACGCGGATACGGTCATTGGTACGGGGATCGCTGATGCTTTTCTCCTCTGATCAAGCGATACTTCGCGGCCGCGATCTCGTCGGGTGACGACACCGGCGAAAGAGGATTTTCCACGCACCAACGCATTCCTGCGATTTCTCGCAGGCCTGGTACAGCACCCTGTCTACCCCCGCGCTTGCGCGCGTTGGCGGAGTGCAACAACCCGGTAACCTAGTGAAGCGGTCAAGCGCGGGTGGGAGGAATCTCCACTTTCGTACCGAGACAGAAGTCCCGGAGCCCGAACGATTCTAACAGAGGAAAGCAGTGAGCGACACATCCCACGTCTTCGACGACTCCGACGACGTCAGCGCGGCCACCCGCGACATCTCCGAAGTCCCCGCCGTCGAGGTCATCACGACCACCGCGGTGCACCTGATGAGCGCCGCCGCGGTCAAGTGCGGCCTCGCCGACGACCCGGATGCGCAGACCGACCTCGACGAGGCCCGCAAGCTCATCGACGCCCTCGCCGGCCTGGTCACCGCGAGCGCGGCGCACCTCGGCGACCAGCACGCCCGCAGCCTCCGCGACGGCCTGCGCTCCCTGCAGCTCGCCTTCCGCGAGGCGTCCCCCATCCCCGATGAGCTCGGCAAGGGTCCAGGCGAGAAGTACACAGGGCCGGTCAACTAGCTCCGGCACCACCCACAGGCATCTCCGCCGGCATCCCCCCGCAGGCATCCGGCCGCCGCGCTACGGGATGCGCGTGAGGGCGTCGGCAACAGCGGCAGCGGTGCGCCGGGCCTCCGCGCGGTCGGTGAGCCAGTTGCTCACCGAGAAGCGCAGCACGTCGCGCCCGTGCCAGTGCGACGGAGAGCCGAAGGCGACGCCGTCGCGCGCCAGCTCGCCGGTCACGGCGCGCGTGCGCTCGTCGCTGCCGAACGTCGCGCAGACCTGCGTGAACACCACGTCGTTCAGGATGCGCACCTCCGGCAGCTCGGAGAGCCGCGCCCGGAGCTCGTCGGCCGCGTCCGCCAACCGCTCCACGAGTTCGGCCACCCCGTGCCGCCCGAGCTGGGCGAGCGCCGCGTACGCCGGCACCCCGCGGGCGCGCCTGGACAGCTCCGGCACCCTGTCGTTCGGATCGGAGCCCACCTCCGTCGCCGTCAGGTACGCGGCGTGCTGCGCGAACGACGCGTGCAGCAGCTCGGGATGCGCGACGATCGCGATGCCGCAGTCGTACGGCACGTTGAGTGTCTTGTGCGCGTCCGTCGCCCAGGAGTCGGCCGCCGCCATCCCCTCCGTCAGGTGACGCAGCCGCGGCGACGCTGCGGCCCACAGCCCGAACGCCCCGTCGATGTGCACCCAGGCGCCGGCGGCGTGTGCGACCGCCACGGCATCGGCGATGGGGTCGAACGCACCGGAGTGGACGTTGCCGGCCTGCAGGCAGACGATGGTCGGCCCGTCGCCTGCCGCGAGCGTCTCGCGCAGCGCATCCACCCGCATCCTGCCCTCGTCGTCGGCGTCCACGAGCTGCGCAGCGCCGAGCCCGGCGAACCGGCCGGCCTCGTCGAGCGAGCCATGCCGTTCCGCACCGGCGACGAACCGCACGCGCGGACCACCGGAGAGGCCGTCCGAGGCGACGTCCCATCCCGCCTCGCGCAGCACGTGGTCGCGGGCCGTGACGATCCCGACGAAGTTCGCCATCGTCGCGCCTGTCACGAATCCGGCCTCCGCGGCGGGCGGGAGACCGAGCAGCTCGACGATCCACTCCCCCGCCAGCTCCTCCGCCGCGACCACTCCCGGCGTGACCGTTCGCAGCGTGGCGTTCTGATCCCAGGCGGACACCAGCCAGTCGGCGGCAAGCGCGACGGGATGCGCACCCCCGATCACCCAGCCGTGGAAACGCGGCGAGTGCATCCTGAGCAGACCGGGCTCGATGGCGTCGCCCATCCGGCGAAGCACCGTCGTCGCGTCGTCTCCGCGCTCCGGGATGCTCCTGCCCAGCGCGTCCTTGACCTGGTCGATGGTCGCCGTGGCGGGGATGCTGCCGTCGCGGACGCCGTCGAGCCACCGCTCGGCGAGCCGCGACGCTTCGCCGAGTGCCGGACCGAACGAGTCGTCCACGCTCACGCCGGTCATCGTACGCCGGTCACCAGACCGGCGGGTAGCGGAGCTGCCAGCGCACCTTCCGTTCGAGCTGCGCGGCGAGAGACAGCAGGGTGCGTTCCCCGCCTGGACGGCCGATGAGCTGCACGCCCATCGGCAGGCCGTCGTCGGTCTGCAGGATGGGCAGCACGATCGCCGGGAGCCCGGAGACGTTCAGCATCGATGTGAACGGGGTGTACTGCACCTGCTGCTCGAAGTTCCGCTCGCCGTCCTCCTGGTCGTACCAGCCGACGGGGCGCGGGGTCATGGCCATCGCCGGGGTGAGCACGGCGTCGAACGACGAGAGCTGCCGGATGAGAGAGCGCTCGTACGCGGTGAGTGCCGAGAGCGCTTCACTCAGCTCCCTGGCGCTGATCGCCCTCCCCTTGCCGAGCAGCCACTTCGTGAGCGGTTCGAGCAGGTTCTCCGCTTCGCCCTCCGCCGGGATGCGCGCTGCGCCCGCCTGCCAGATCGTGCGGAACGCCGGCGCGTACGTCGGGTCGGAGACGAGCGCGGTCTCCTCTATTCCGTGGCCCATCGCGGTGAACGCGTCCACTGCTGCGTCGAGCGCCGCCCTGGCCTCCTGGGCGATGACGATCTCGTATGCGTCGTCCCAGGCCGAGGTCGTCATGACGCCGAGCTGGAAGCGGCCCTCCCCGCGCACGGCTGCGCCGAGGAAGGGGCCGTCGTCGTCGTACGGGGCGCGCAGCGTGTAGTGGTGGTCGATGCGGCCGTCGCGCTTGGCGATCATGCCGTCGAGGAGGAGGGCGGCATCGGCCGTGGTGCGTGCGAGCGGCCCGTCGACCACCAGGCCGGCGAGCGAGTCGATGCCGCTGCCTGCTGGGACGAGCCCACGGGTCGGCTTCAGGCCGACCAGGCCGCACGCGGCGGCGGGGATGCGCACCGAACCGCCGCCGTCGGAGCCCGGCGCGAACGGGAGCATCCCGCTGGCGACGGCGACGGCCGCCCCTCCGCTGGAACCGCCGGAGCCGAGCGACGGGTCCCACGGGTTCCTGGCGGGAGGGGCCGCGAGCGACTCGGTGTATGCGGGGAGGCCGAATTCGGGGGCGTTCGTCTTGCCGAGGCTGACGGCGCCCGCCGCGTCCAGGGTCTCGACGATCTCGTCCGAGGTGTCAGGGACGAAATCGGCCATCAGCCGCGAGCCGAACCCCGTGCGGACTCCGGCGCGCATCCACAGGTCTTTGTCGCCGGACGGCAGGCCCCAGAGCGGTGCGGTCTTCGGCACCTCGGAGGCGAGCCTGTCGGCGCGCGCCAGCGCGTTCTCCCTGGTGACCGTGACGAAGGCGCCGAGCTGCGGGTTGAGCCTGTCGATCCGGTCGAGGTAGTGGGAGGCGAGTTCCCTGGGTGAGACCCTGCCCGCCTGCAGTTCCTGCCAGAGGGCGAGAGCGGTGAGCTCGTGGAGTTCGGCCATGCTCCGAGGCTATCCCCGCCGATCCCCCGCCGAGAAATGTCTTGACAGATCGTCGTCAACCTGGTTGGTTAGTTACATCAGTAACTAACCCATGAGGTTAGAGAGCCGGAGGTACCGATGATCGAAGAGGGAAAGCCGATCTTCGTTCAAATCGCCGAACAGATCGAGAACGACATCATCGACGGCGTGTATCCCCCAGAGACCCAGGTGCCGTCGACGAACGAGTTCGCGGCCTTCTACCGCATCAACCCCGCCACAGCAGGAAAGGGCGTCAACATCCTGGTGGACGACGGGATTCTCTACAAGAAGAGAGGAATCGGCATGTTCGTTGCCGACGGCGCCCGCGAGCGCCTCATGGCCAAGCGGCGCGACGCGTTCCGCGACGAATACCTCCGCCCCCTGCTCGCCGAAGCGGCGAAGCTCGGGATCGGCCCCCAGCAACTCACCGAAATGATCACCACGGAAGGAGTGAGCGCATGACCGCCACAGCGACACCCACCTCGATCGCGCCTGCCGTCCACGTCGACGGCCTCACCAAGCGCTTCGGATCGTTCACCGCGATCGACGACATCAGCTTCACCGTCAAACCGAACAAGATCTACGGCCTCCTCGGCCGCAACGGCGCGGGCAAGACCACGATCATGCAGCTCCTCACCGGCCAGGTCTTCGCCACCGCAGGTGACGTCCAGGTGTTCGGGGAGAGCCCGGTGGAGAACGCCCGCGTGCTGCAGAACCTCTGCTTCATCAAGGAGAGCCAGCGCTACCCGGACGACTTCCAGCCGAAGCACGTCTTCCGCAGCGCACCCTGGTTCTTCGAGAACTGGGATGCGGAGTTCGCCGAGCAGCTGATCGCCGACTTCCGCCTCCCGGTCGACCGGCGCATCAAGAAGCTCTCCCGCGGACAGCTCTCGGCCGTCGGCGTGATCGTCGGCCTCGCCTCCCGCGCGCCGCTGACCTTCTTCGACGAGCCGTACCTCGGGTTGGATGCGGTCGCCAGGCAGATCTTCTACGACCGCCTCCTCGAGGACTACGCGGAGCACCCGCGCACGATCATCCTCTCCACCCACCTCATCGACGAGGTCGCCAACCTGCTCGAACACGTCATCGTGATCGACCAGGGACGCATCCTGATCGACGAGGACGCGGAGGAGATGCGCGGTTCAGCGACCACCGTGGTCGGGCAGCGCGGAGCGGTCGAGCAGTTCGTCGCCGGCCGTGACGTCATCCACCGCGACGGCGTCGGCGGTCTCGCCTCCGTCACGGTCTCGGGTCTGTCGCAGGGCGACAGAGCGCAGGCCGTCGCGGCCGGGCTCGAACTCAGCCCGGTCTCCCTCCAGCAACTCATCGTCCGCAAGACCAACGTCCGAGCGACAGAATTCGAGCAGAGCGCATGACCGCCATCACGCCGGAGGCCGTGAACCTCCGCACAACGCCAGCGTCCGCCCACCGCATCTGGCGGGTGGTGAGACTGAACCTGGTCAACAAGTGGACCACCATCTGGGTGCCGATGATGATCATGGGCTTCATCTGGCTGGTGAACTATCTGATCTGGTGGATCATCTGGGCCGCGACGGCGCCCGCCGACCGCGCCCACGCCTTCGAGGGCACCCAGTGGAGCGGCGGTGGGTTCTACATCTTCGTCTACATGCTGGTGGTCGGCATCCAGGTGATCTCGATGACGTTCCCGTTCGCGCTCGGCTACAGCGTGACCAGGCGCGACTTCTACCTCGGCTCCGCCCTGACCTTCGTGATGCTGGCGGCCGGGTACGCCATCGGCTTCACGATCCTCTCCGCGCTGGAGGAGGCGACGGGCGGCTGGGGCCTCGGCGGCCACCTTTTCACGTCGATCTACTTCGGTGGAGGCGGGTTCTTCGCCCGCCTGTTCATCGTGTTCGTGGCGATGCTGTTCTTCTTCTTCGTCGGCTCGGTCAGCGGCACGCTGTACATGCGCTGGCGGATGAACGGCGTGCTCGTCGCAGGAGCGGTGCTCGTGCTGATCATCGTCGGAGCCGTCGCCCTGATCACGTTCACGTCGAGCTGGCTAGCGGTGGGCGAATGGTTCGCAACGATGGGCCCTGTCGGAGTGGTGGCGTGGCTGCTGGTCCCGACGGCACTCGCGGCGGTCAGCGGATACTTCGTGATCAGCAGGGCCACGCCGAAGAGCTGACGCTCGCTCCGCTGTCGACCCCATCGCGGCCCCTGTCAGGCGCGGTCGCCGAGTTCCTGGAACACGGTGAGCTGCAGCCCGGCAGGGGCCGCGAGTCGTGCGTTGAGCGAGTTCCACGGCGTGCGGGTGGGCGGCGCCCGCATCCACCAGCTCGGCGGTGACCGCGGCGCTGTCGTCCACCTCGAACGCCAACCGGATGTGCGGAGCCACCTGCCTGCCCACCTCGACGTCGTCGATCATCGCCTTCTGGGCGGGGTTCGCGATCTCCAGGGTGGCGCGGCCCGCATCCAGGATGGCCACCTCCGCTCCCCCGTCGCCGGAGTACGACTCCTGCTCGTCGAGGCCGAGCACGTCGCGGAAGAACGCGAGCGCTTCGTCGTAGTCGTCGGCCTCGACCACGATCCTGAGCTGGCGGACTCGTGGCTTCTG
Organism: Leifsonia sp. NPDC102414; assembly: GCF_044765685.1. Lineage (NCBI taxonomy): Bacteria > Bacillati > Actinomycetota > Actinomycetes > Micrococcales > Microbacteriaceae > Leifsonia > Leifsonia sp. NPDC102414. Next base: position 479,929 of record NZ_JBIWKN010000003.1, on the reverse strand, counting down.
CCTCTGGTGCTCGTCGGGGTGCTGGGGCTGCTGGTCGTCCTGGTCCATCGTGTGGTCCTCCCGCTAGTTTGTGTACTGACCGGCATCCGGCCGTCTGACAGGAGCAACAGCAGTGCTCGGCTACCTCTTCCTCGGCATCGCCATCGCCACCGAGGTGATCGCGACCACGTTCCTCAAATTCACCTCGGGAGACAACCCCAAATGGTGGGCGTACCTGATCGTGGTGGTCGGCTACGTCGCCTCGTTCGCCGCCCTGTCCCTCTCGCTCGGTCGCGGCGTACCCCTCGGCATCGCTTACGCGATCTGGTCGGCGGTCGGCGTGGTGGCGATCGTGATCATCTCGTGGGTGTTCTTCAAAGAGTCCCTCACCTGGGTGCAGATCGCCGGCATCGTGCTCGTGATCGGCGGCGTCGGACTGCTCGAGCTCGGCGGGGCTAGAACCGCCGCGTGAACGGCAGCGGCTTGCGCATCCGGATCAGCAGCAGCAACGGCACCAGCACATACGGGCCGTTGTAGAGCAGGAACATGATCGGCTGCGGGGTGCGCTGGGCGGCGTCGCCGAAGAACTCGACGCCGAAGATCGGGATGCCCGTGAGGCTGATGATCATCGTGGCGTAGATCACCGCATATAGCTGGATCCAGTTGTAGCCCTTCGACAGGCAGATCACGAGCAGCACGTAGAACGGCAGGTAGATGAACGCCGAGGTGCCCGTGATGAAACGCAGCCAGATCGGCGGGTTCTGGTAGAGCGGGTCGTACTGCGACGAGTACGTGTAGTTCCACTGCGCGAACAGGTTCGTGGTCGTCGACGTCTGCGGGATGCCGAGCGTCGGGATGGCGTCGCTGATGATGCACGTCACGATGAACAGCGAGAACATCACGATGAAGAAGATGTCGACAGGGCGTTTGCGCAGCGGCAGGTTCGCGGGCGTCGCGGGGGCGGCGGAGGCGACGCGGCCGTTGTCCGGAGTCACGGTGGTCACGAACGCCACCTTAGTCACCCGTCGCGGCGAGCGGCGCGAGGCGACGGATCGCGCCTCCCGCGTGTCACGTCGTGCCGAGGTTGGCGATGATCTGCTTCGCGAGCGCAGCGAGCTGGTCGTGCGTCGGGGCCGTCTTGCCCTCCCCCGGCACAGCGCGCACCTGCAACCAGCCGGAGTCGGCGACGACGTTCAGGTCGCCGTCCGGCGCCCAGAACGCTGCGTCGCCGACGCCGGGCTGCTCTTCCGCGTCGCTGCCGCGCAGATGCTCCAGGTACGTCGCACCGCCGGGCAGCACGCCGATGGTGAAGCTCGTCCCTCCGTCGTCTTCCACCCAGCCGCACCAGAAGGCTCCGACCTGGTGGGCGACATTGAACAGGGAGGTCGAATACTCTCCGTCGTCCGACTTCGCCGCGTGAGCCGGGCCGACACCGGTCGCCGCCGTCAACTGCTCCGACGTCACGATCGCGTCGCAGTCCGATGCCCCCTGGAGCGCCGGCGCAGGCGGCTGCCAGACCGTAGCGGGCGCCGCCAGCCCGGAGACCACCCCGTACGTCTGCGCGAGCATCGCGTCGATGGCGGAGCGCGCGCCATCCCCGAGGGTGCTCCCACCGCCGAAGACCGTTCCGACGATGCCGTAGTGGGGCAGCAGGGCGTGGAAGCCGCAGAGGACCACTGGCTCTCCTGCGCAGTACGTGTACGCGTCCGGCCCCACGGAGGACGGCGTATCGCTGGAAGCCACGGCCTCGCCCGTGCGGTACGCCTCGAACCCGGCTCTGGTCGCGTCAGGGACGACCGAGATCTGCACCGCAGGACCCGCACCCGTGTTGGGATCGGACGTCGCCCACACGCAGGTGAGCACCCCCATCCGCTGGTTGCCGTAGCCGGGCGGGTTGGGCGTCACCGCGGCCGTCGACGCCGGCAGATGCGTTCCACCCGCTTGGTCGATCTGCGCTTGCGATGCGAGCGCGTCGCAGGTCGTCGCCACGCGAACGGTCGGCGCGGCAGCCTGTGTGGCGGTCGGTGCGGGCGTCGGCGACGCGGACGTGGTCGGCGGTTCGGCCGGAGCGGCCCCCGCGCATCCCGCCAGTGCCAGCACCACCGCGACAGCGGCGAGAACCGCCACGGATGCAGACGTCTTCTTCATATATTCCCCCCGGAGTATGTCAGCGCGGCGACGCGTGTGCGCTCAGAATACAGCGCGACCCTGCACGGCTATCCTGGGGATGCGAAACCGTTACTTGAGCGACCGCTGCATCAGCACGGTGCCGAGCCAGCGGTCGAACTTGTAGCCGACCCTGCCCATCCGACCGATCTCGGTGAAGCCGAAGTTCTCGTGCATCTTGATCGACGCCTCAGCGCCCTTGTCGGCGATGACCGCGATCATCTCCTTGAGGCCCGCCTCCTTGGACTTGTCGATCAGGGCCTGCATCAACACGGGGCCGAGACCCTTGCCGGTGGATGCGGCGCCCAGATAGATCGAGTTCTCCACCGTGAAGCGGTATGCGCGCTTCTGCTTCCACGGCGAGACGAGCGCGTAGCCGAGGATCTGCCCGCTCGGCGACACGGCGACGATGAACGGCATGTTCAGCTTGTGCAGGTAGGCGAACTTGCTCTTCCACTCGCGCAACGTCATCGCGTCCTCGTCGAACGTGACGGTGCTGTTGGCGACGTAGTGGTTGTAGATCTCGCGCACCCAGGGCAGGTCGGCGGGGACCGCATCCCGGATCGAGTACTCGAACGGCGCCTCTGCCGGCTCCGTCTTCCTCAGGTGCCGGGGCAGCTCCCTGCGCGGCTGGTATTCCTCTTCAAGCACGGCACAAGCCTACGCGCCCGCCGTTTCGTGGAGGTTACGGTTCCAGGGACCAGTCCACCGGCTGCAGGCCGCGCTGCCGCAGCTCCTCGTTGGCCAGGGAGAACGGCTTCGACCCGAAGAAGCCACGGGATGCTGACAGCGGGCTCGGATGCGCGGACTCGATCGACGGATTGCCGCCGAGCAGGGGTTTCAGGGTGGACGCATCCCTGCCCCAGAGGATCGACACGAACGGCGTGCCGCGCTTCACCAGGCACCGGATGGCGTGGTCGGTGACCGCCTCCCACCCCTTGCCGCGGTGCGACGCCGGCTCGCCGGGGCGCACGGTGAGCACGCGGTTGAGCAGCATGACACCGTGCCGCGACCACGCGCTCAGGTCGCCGTGCGGTGGCGGTGTGACGCCGAGGTCGTCGCGGAGTTCGCGGTAGATGTTCTGCAGGCTGCGCGGCACGGGACGCACGTGTCGTTCGACGGCGAACGACAGCCCGATCGGGTGTCCCGGGGTCGGATACGGGTCCTGTCCGACGATCAGCACCCGCACCTCCGCCAGCGGAGCACGGAAGGCGCGCAGCACGTTCTCGCCTGCTGGAAGGTATGGCCGGCGTGCGGCGACCTCCGCGCGCAGGAACTCGCCCATCGCGGCGATGCGGTCGGCGACGGGTTCCAGCGCGGCGGCCCAGCCGGGGTCCATCGACCCGTCGGCGGCCAGCTCGGCGAGAGACTTCGGCACGTCGCTCCCTGATGCGGCGGTGTTCAGGCGCCGGCCGTCACGGGAGGCAGTGCGGACCACGGGAACGTGATCCACCTGTCTGTGCGGCGCCAGACGAAGTCGGGCTCCAGCGCGGTGCGCGGCTTCGAGTACAGGCAGACGGTGCGCACATCGGCGCCGGATGCGGCGATCAGGTCCACGACCATCGCCAGGGTGCGCCCGGAGTCGGACACATCGTCGACGAGCAGGACGCGCTTGGCGTTCAGCGCGCTCTGGTCGAGCATCGGAGGGAGCACGACGGGCTCTGGCAGGCGCTCGTCGACCCCGGTGTAGAACTCCACGTTGAGGGCGCCGCAGGACTTGATGCCGAGCGCGTACGACATCGCTCCGGCGAGCAGCAGGCCGCCGCGCGCGATGGCGACCACCAGATCGGGCTCGAAGCCGGACTCCACGACCTCCCCGGCGAGATGCCTGGCGGCTTCGCCGAACTCGAGCCAGCCGAGAACCTCTCGCTCCGTCTCCTGGAGAACGGCTGATCCTGAGTCGTCGAGTTCACCTGCCATCCTCCTACCGTACCGGCCAGCCCACCTCCCCGCGATACGGCGGTGACGGCACGCGCGCTCCGCGGTTTCGAGCCTGTTGCATCCAACTCGCCGACCGGCTGTTAGCATCCAGAAATGGAGTCAGGGAGGACACGGTCCAGGGTCGCGCTCGGCGTGACGGCCGGGCTGATCGGGTGGCTGGCGTTCGTCGAGGTGACGAGCGGGATTCTGCAGGGGTACTACGTCCCTCTGATCTCCGACATCGTCAAGCATCTGGGCATCCACGACGCCGACTACAACTGGTTCGAGGCCGCGCAGTTGCTGCTGTCTGCGCTGGTGGTTCCCGTGCTCGCGAAGCTCGGCGACATGTTCGGGCACAAGCGCATCCTGTTGATCGCCACGGTGCTGACCGCGCTGGCGACGTGGGCCCTCGCCTTCTCCAGCAACTTCACCACGTTCCTCATCGCCTTCGCTCTGCAGGGCTTCTACGTCGTCTGGCTCCCTCTCGAGGTGGCACTCATCTTCGACCGTGGTCGCCGGACGGGCACAGCGGCGTCGCAGACCCGCAAGGCCGCCGGCCTGCTCGTCGTCGCGCTGGAGGCCGGCGCGATCGTCGGCGCGATCGGCGCAGGGCTGCTGTTCGAAGCGCTCGGCAGCAACGTCACGCTCACCCTCATCGTCCCGGCGATCGCCGTCACGCTGGTTTTCTTCGCCATCCTGTTCGGCGTGCCGGAGTCGGAGCCCATCCCTGGACGCCGGCTGGATGCGGTGGGCTTCACCATCCTGACGCTCGGCCTCCTGCTCATCACGTCCGGCCTCACCTTCCTGCGCATCAACGGCGTCGGCACCTGGTGGGTCTGGGCGCTGATCGTGGTCGGCGTGCTCACCTTCATCCCGTTCGGCCGCTGGGAGCTCAAGCAGGACGACCCCGCCATCGACCTGCGCGTGCTGCGCCGCCCGAACATGTGGCCGGTGCAGCTCACGGCGGGGCTCATCGGCATCAGCCTCCTCGGCGCGCAGGCTCCGCTCAGCACGTTCGCCGGCACCGACCCTGTCAACGGCTACGGGTTGGGGCTCTCTGCCGGGCAGCGCAGCATCCTGATCGGCGCGTACCTCATCTCGATGATCGTCGGCGCCGTGCTGTTCCCGATCGTCTCCTCGTGGCTGAGCCCGCGGGTCACGCTCATCGTCGCTGCATTCCTGGTGGGCATCGGCTACCTGCTGTTCCTGCCGTTCCACTTCGAGACCTGGCAGGTTTTCACCAACATGGCGATCGCCGGCATCGGCTCCGGCGCGCTCGTCGGGGCGCTGCCCGCCGCGGCCGCTGCCGCTGCTCCGCGCGGGCAGACCGGCATCGCCACCGCGCTCACCAACACCACGAAGACCATCGGAGGCTCGTTCGCGTCCGCCGTCTTCGGGGTCGTGCTGCTCACCGGCGCCGCGACCGTCACCGCGACGGCCGCCAGCCTGTTCGGATACATGCTCGTGTGGACGATCTGCGGAGTCGGCGCCATCGTCGCGGCCGTGCTGCTCTTCTTCGTCCCCAAGCTCGCCTTCGCCGACACGAACGCGGAGGCAGCGCCAGAGACGATCGCCGCGGAGTCCCCGGTGGTCTGACATGGATGCACACCTCCCCCCTGCCGTCTCGGACGCCCTCACCGGCTTCCTCCTCGAACAGGCGCGGATCGCGCCAGGGCTGGTGAGCCGCGCGATCGTCACAGGGTCGGCCGTCACCGACGACTGGCACGACGGGGTGAGCGACATCGACGTGGTGTTCGTCGTCACCCGCGACCCGCTGGCCGAACTGGACTTGCTCGCCGAACTGCACGCCGCATCCCAGCCGCACATCGACGGCGTCTACCTCACCGAGACCGAGATCGCCGTGGGACCTGATGCGCTGCAGACCGCCCCGCAGGTGATCGAAGGGGTTCTCGTGTCCGCGCAGCCCGGCGCGCAGCTCTCCTGGGTCACCTGGCGCGAGCTCGAGTCCGGCGTTCAGGGCGTCCCTGACGGCGGCGACGTGATCTGGTCCCCTGTCGCCGACCGGCATCCGGATGCGGCGGCAGGGGCTGTCGCGTTCTCTCGCGCCAATCTCGTCGACTACTGGGAGCCGTTCGGCGAGCGGGTGGTCGCCGAACTGGCGGGCCGCGCGCAGGACGCCCCTGTGCGTTCGGAGACCGTGCGCTGGGTGGCGCTCGGTCCGGCGCGCCTGGTCGCCACGGTGGAGACGGGCGCGATCATCTCCAAGTCGGAGGCCGCCGCGTTCGCCGCAGACCGCTGGCCGGAGCACGCCGACCTGCTGCGCAGGGCGGTACTCGACCGCGCAGGCGACCGCCAGCGCTTCGTCGTCGCCGACGCGCTCCAGGCGGTCGAGCTGCTGCGCGCCTGCGTCGCGGTCGCGCGCTCCTGAGCCTCACGAACAGCCCTCCTGGGCACCACGCGGAAACGAGTGGCCCGGGATGATCCTGGACCACTCGTTTCCGTGACGAACGCCGTGCTTAAGCGCGCGCTGCCTCCACGACAGAGCGGGCGGCGGTCAGACCGGCCGTCAGGTCCGCCTTCAGGTCGTCGATGTTCTCGAGGCCGACCGAGAGGCGCACCAGGCCGGGCGTTACGCCGGCGGTGAGCTGCTGCTCGGGAGTGAGCTGCGAGTGCGTGGTCGACGCCGGGTGGATGACCAGGCTGCGCACGTCGCCGATGTTGGCGAGGTGGCTGAACAGGGCGAGGTTGTCGACGAGGGCGCGGCCGGCATCCACCCCTCCCTTGAGCTCGAAGGACAGGACGGCGCCGACGCCCTTGGGGGCGTACTTGTTGGCCGCTGCGTACCAGGGGCTGGTGGGCAGGCCGGAGTAGTTGACGCTGGCGACGTCCGGGTGGTTCTCCAGGAACTCTGCGATCTCCTGCGCGTTCTGCACGTGACGCTCGACGCGGAGCGACAGCGTCTCGATGCCCTGGATGAGCTGCCAGGCGCTCGCGGGGGCGATGGCGGAGCCGAGGTCGCGGAGGAGCTGCACGCGCGCCTTGATGATGTACGCGAGACCGTCGCCGACCGCCGCCGTGTAGCTGGCGCCGTGGTACGACGGGTCAGGCTCGGTGAGGCCGGGGAACTTCTCGACGTTCTTCGACCACTCGAACTTTCCGCCGTCGACGACCACGCCGCCGATCACCGTGCCGTGACCGCCGAGGAACTTGGTGGCCGAGTGCACGACGATGTCCGCGCCGAACTCGAACGGACGGATGAGGTACGGAGTCGCGATCGTGTTGTCGACGATCAGCGGCACACCGGCCTCGTGGGCGACGTCGGCGACGAGCGCGATGTCCAGTATGTTGATCTTCGGGTTTCCGATGGTCTCGGCGAAGAAGAGCTTGGTGTTCGGGCGGACAGCGCGGCGCCACTCGTCCGCGTCGTCCTGGTTCTCGACGAACGTGGTCTCGATGCCGAGCTTGGCGAGCGTGTACTTGAAGAGGTTGTACGTTCCGCCGTAGATCGAGCTGGAGGAGACGATGTGGTCGCCTGCCTGGGCGATGTTCAGGACGGCGAAGGTCTCCGCTGCCTGGCCGGAGGCGACGAGCAGGGCGCCCGTTCCGCCTTCGAGCGCTGCGACGCGCTCCTCGACGACGGCCTGCGTCGGGTTCTGGATGCGCGTGTAGATGTTGCCGAATTCGGCGAGCGCGAACAGGTTCTTGGCGTGCTCAGCGTTGTTGAACACGTACGAGGTGGTCTGGTAGATCGGCGTCGCGCGGGCGTTGGTCACCGGGTCTGGTGCGGCTCCGGTGTGGATCTGCTTGGTCTCGAACTGCCAGTCGGCGGCGTCGGTCATGGCTCACTCCTTCGGGTGGATGCGTGTCGAGCGGTTCCCCACCGCCGTTACAAGCAGGCTAGACGCGCCGGGCAACGCGGGCAACGCGCGCGCAACATGCCGTAATCCGTGAAGAATAGGCGCATGAGCGTGAGACGGGTCGTCGTGACGGGTGCGAGTTCGGGGATCGGGGCGGCCGCTGTGCGGTTGTTCCGGTCGAACGGCTGGGAAGTGGTCGGGGTGGCGCGCCGCGCCGACCGGCTGGCCGGCCTCGCCGAGGAGACCGGGGCGGACGTCTTCGCCGCCGACCTCACCAAGCAGGAGGACGTGGATGCGCTGCGCGCGCACCTGGAGGCGACCGGCCCCATCCACGCTCTCGTCAACAACGCCGGCGGCGCGCTCGGGCTCGACTCCGTGGAGAAGTCGAGCATCGACGACTGGGTGTGGATGTACGAGATCAACGTGATCGCGACCAAGCGGGTCATCGGCGCGCTGCTGCCCCTGCTGCGGTCGGGCGCTGCGGAGTCCGGCCACGCAGACATCCTGAACATCACCTCGATCGCCGGGCACACCGCATACGTCGGCGGAGGCGGATACAACGCGGCCAAGTTCGCCGAGCACGCCCTCACCGAGGTGCTGCGGCTGGAACTGAACGGCGAGCCCATCCGGGTGATCGAGGTCGCGCCAGGCATGGTCGCGACCGAGGAGTTCTCGCTGGTCAGGTTCGGCGGAGACAAAGAGAAGCGGGATGCGGTCTACCAGGACGTCCCTGAGCCGCTGACGGCGGAGGACGTCGCGGCGACGATCGTGGATGCGCTGGAGCGTCCGAGACACGTCGACCTCGATCTGATCGTGATCAAGCCGGTCGCGCAGGCGGCGCCGTACCGGTTCCACAAGGGCGAGCTGCGGGTGAGCGGCGACTGACATGACCGGCGACGACAGCAGGCGCACCGCTTGGGAGGACAAGACGGCGTGGCCGCTGCTCGTCGCCAGTGTGCTGTTCCTGATCGCGTACTCGTGGTCGATCCTGCAGCCGTCGCGTCCGGCGTGGTTCGGTGCGCTGCTCACCGCTGTGCTGTTCGCGGTGTGGGCGGCGTTCTTCGTCGACTACGTCGTGCGGTTGAGCCTGAGCGCGAAGAAGTGGCTGTTCGTCAGGAAGAACCTGATCGACCTGGCGTCTGTGCTGTTCCCCGTCGCGCGGCCGTTCCGGCTGCTGCGGGAGCTGCATCGCATCCCGTTGCTGCGCGGCCGGTCTCCTGCGCACGTGCGCAGGAGGGTGCTGATCGTCGCCGCGTCGACCGTGGTGATGTTCGTGTACGTCATCTCGCTCGCGGTCTATCAGCAGGAGCGGTATGCACCTGGGGCCACGATCCTGAGCTTCGGGGACTCGGTCTGGTGGGCCTGCGTCACGATGGCGACCGTCGGCTACGGCGACTACGTCCCGGTGACCGTGCCTGGCCGCATCCTGGCGGTCATCCTGATGATGGGCGGCATCGCGATCGTCGGTACCGCGAGCGCGACGATCGTCTCCTACATCACCGAGCAGACCCAGCGCCTCCGGCCGCACGACGACCACGGCCACGACCGCGAGGACCGCGACGAGCACGATGACCGGGAAGGCGACCGCTGAGCGCGTAACACAGCCACCCTCTCCCGCGCGGTCAGACAGTATGGAGACATGGAGTGGCAGACATCCGCCGACACGGCCCCGTCGAGTTTCATCACGGACGCCCAAGCGAGGTCGCTCCTCGGCAAGCCTCCGGCGAGCGGGGCCTGGAAGGAGTCCGACCCCGCTGGGTCGCGGTCCTTCGCGGGGATCGGCGCCTTCGACTTCGAGAGCGGGGAACGCATCCCGTACGTGCGGGTGGCGTACGAGACGTGGGGAACGCTCTCCGCTGAGCACGACAACGCCGTCCTGGTGCTGCACGCGCTCACCGGCGACAGCCACGCCGTCGGCACCGCGGGGCCAGGACACCCGACCGCAGGCTGGTGGCAGGGGATCATCGGCCCTGGCAAGGCGATCGACACCGACCGGTTCTTCGTGGTCGTGCCGAACATGCTCGGAGGCTGCCAGGGAACGACGGGGCCGGCATCCATCGCCCCGGACGGCACGGAGTGGGGCCCCCGGTTCCCGTTCACGAGCATCCGGGATCAGGTGAACGCGCAGGCCGCCTTCGCCGACGTGCTCGGCATCGAGCGCTGGGCAGGCGTCGTCGGCGGCTCGATGGGAGGGATGCAGGCGCTCGAGTGGGCGGTCAGCTACCCGGAGCGTGTGGCCAGGCTCGCGGTCATCGCCGCCCCGCCGTATTCGACGGCCGACCAGATCGCCCTCAACTCCGTGCAGATCGAGGCCGTGCGCACCGACCCGCTGTTCCGCGGCGGCCTCTACTACGACGCAGGAGACGGGAACGGCCCGCACCAGGGGCTCGCACTCGCCCGGCGGATGGCGCTCATCAACTACCGCAGTCCCTCGGAGCTCAACGAGAGGTTCGAGCGCACCTGGCAGAGCGAGATCAGCCCGCTCGGCGACAACGGGCGGTTCGCCGTCGAGTCGTACCTCGACTTCCACGGCAACAAGTTCACGAGGCGGTTCGACGCGAACAGCTACATCGTGCTGGTGCAGGCGATGAACTCGCACGACGTCGGACGCGGGCGCGGAGGTCTCGACGCCGCCCTGGCGCGTGTCACGGCGCGCACCCTGGTGGTCGGCATCGACAGCGACCGGCTGTTCCCCCTCGAGGGCCAGGAGACGATCGCGGCGCGCCTCCCCACGACCATCGACGGATCAGAGCCCGTCGTAATAGAGTCGGATTTCGGGCATGACGGTTTCCTCATCGAGGACGATGCCGTGAGCGAGCAGCTGCGCAGGCTCTTCGCCGCCTGAGCCGAACGGAGGAGAATGTCGCGCATCCAGAAGGAGCGTGATCGACTCCTCACCGTCACGGCGAGGAACGTCGGCCTCACGGCGACCGCGACGACCCTGCTCTGCCTGAGCATTCCCGGCACGCTTCCGCTTCCGCTGTACCTGGCGGCGGTCGTGCTGCTCGCCTGCCTCGCGTACGCGCAGGTCCAGCTCACGTCGCTGACGCACACGACTGTGTGGGTGGCGGTGATCGTCGTCGCCGGCGCTGCCATCATCCTGCTCAACCTCCTTCCCGCCACGCCGCTCGGCGCATCGGCGCTGAGTGCGGTCGGGATGGTCGGGGGCGCATCCGTGGCCAGCGTCGCGATTCCCACGGTGACGTCGCGCGGTCGCGTCGGGTTGCTGATCTGCGCGTCCGTCATCACGCTCGCCGCGGAGTCCGCCACCCTCATCCTGAGCGGTTCGCAGCTCGCCGAACCTCTGCTGTTCACGGTCGCAGGCTGGGTCGCCCTCACCGCGACAGGCGTGTGGCTCTCGCGCACCGTCCCCCGCACCCTGACGCGCATCTCGACGATGAGTCGCGCATACCGGGTGGAACGCCAGGCATCGGAGACGGAGGCGCGGCGCCGTCAGGGAGCGCGGCTGCTGCACGACACGGTGCTCGCCACGCTCACCCTGCTCGCTCACTCCGGCGTCGGCGTCAGCGCCGGCGCCCTCCGCGAGCAGGCAGGCGAGGACGCCGCGCTGTTGCGGCAGCTGCGCCTCGGCTTCACCCCTGACCCGACACGCTCCGGCGATTACAAGCTCAAGCCGGTCGAGGAGTCGACCCTCGGCAACACGCTCGAATCGGTCAAGCAGCGCTTCCGCAGGATGGGCCTGGAGGTCAACTGGCACGGCTCAGGGCAGGTGCTCCTGCCGAGCGACATCCTCGACGCGTTCCTGCTCGCCCTCGGCGAGTGCCTGGAGAACGTGCGCAGGCACTCCGGCGTCAACGAGGCCCACGTCACGATCACCGACGACGAGACGACCGTGCGCGCGATGGTCACCGACGCCGGCAAGGGCTTCGACGTGAGCACCATCGAGCACGGCAGGCTCGGCTTCACCGAGTCGATCGTGGCCAGGCTGCGCGACGTCGGAGGCAACGCGCGCCTGTTCTCCTCCCCTGGCAGCGGGACCACCGTCGTCCTCGAGGTGCCGAAATGAGCCACGTGACAGAACAGACCGTGCCCCGCCGCATCGGAAGCGACAGCGAACGGGATGCGCTCGGCCGCGCCAGACTCGACATCGGCTTCAACGTCGCCGCGTTCGCGCTCATCGCGTTCCAGTTCGCCGTGATGCTGATGAACCTCGGCAGATACGCCGCGCTCCCGCTCACCCTGATCGCGTGGACGGGGCTCCTGATCACCCTGGTCGCCGCCATCGTCGTGCGCCCCAGGCTGCCAGACGAACTCCCCTCCTGGATGTTCTACACGGCCATCGGGATCTGGGCTGCGGTCGTGCTGCTCGACATCGTCGGCATCTGGGGGCCGGGCGACACAGGGGCGCAGCCCACAGCGGCCGTCGCCGTCGGCTCCGCCCTGCTGCTCTGCGTGGCCGCGCGCCCGCCGTCGGACATCGTGATCGCATCCATCGCCCTCGGCGTCGTCCTCGCCGCCGCGTTCGCGCTCCGCGGCCAGCACGACCTCGCGGCGCTCGGACCGGCGTTCGTCACCATCGCGCTGAGCGTCGCCCCTCCGCTGCTCGGCGTGCAGATCGTGCGGTCGCTGCGCACCCTCATCCAGCTGGAGCTCGACCTGGTGCAGGTGCAGAGCACGGTGTCCTCCCCCGGCTACGCGGTCGGGATGCTCGCGTCGGAAGAGCTCGCCCGCCTCGACCTCGCCGCCGAACGGCTCCTCGACGGCGTGGCGAGCGGTCGCACCTCCCTCCCGCTGGACGAGGAGACGGCTTCCGCGGCGGCGAGCATCGCCACCGAGCTGCGCCTGCACCTCATCCAGGGCCGCAAAGAGACGTGGCTCTACCACGCCGTCACGGAGTCCGCGCTGCTCGGCCCCGCCGTCACGCTCACCGACAGCGAAGGGCTCGCCGCCGCGCTGACCCGCGACCAGCGCGACGGGTTGCTCACCGCCGTGTGGCTTCTGATCAGCGATCCCGTCCGCCAGGGCGCATCCCAGCCGCGCAGTTTGACGCTCGACCTGGCGCGTCCCAGCGCGCCAGAGCGTGGCGACCCCAATCCGGGTGCCAGAATATCGATCGTGATATCGACCACCGGTGTGCCGCGAAACGGGGTGGACCCCGCAGCGTGGCAAGCTATCCGTAAAGTGGGCCGCTACGCCGAGACCTTCGCGGGATCGACACTGCGCATCGAGATCACCAGCGTGAGCGACAGCTCAGCAGATCTTGCCTGACACCAGCCCTGTCGGCTCCCTCTACCGTGAAGAAAGGCAGCCCGTGACCGAGGCACCTCCCATCAGAATCGCGATCGTCGACGATCACAAGATGCTGCTCGGCGCCCTGACCGAATGGATCCGCAACGCCGCGGACGACATCCGGATGGTCGCAGCGGTGGCCAGCTGGCCCGAGCTGCTCACGCATCCCGAGTTCCCGGTGGACGTCGTCCTGCTCGACCTGGACCTGAAAGACAACATCCCGGTGTCGCTGAAGCTGTCGACTCTCAAGACCACGGGTGTCCGCACGGTGCTGATGAGCACGTACTCCGAGCCGGCCGTCGTCCGCGAGGCCATTGCGGCCGGTGCGCTCGGCTACCTAGTGAAGAGCGAGGACGCCGAGATGATCGTCGAGGCGATCCGCGCGGCCCGCAAGGGAGAGTCGTTCATCTCGGCGGAGCTCGACCTGGCCCTCAACTCGGGCGAGGTCGGCGGTGCGCCGAAGCTGAGCGCGCAGGAGCGCCGCGTGATGGCGCTGTACGGCGCAGGCGAGCCGGTGAAGGCGGTCGCCTTCCAGCTCGGCATCTCGGACGAGACGGCGAAGAGCTACCTCAAGCGCATCCGCGAGAAGTATCGCGTCGCCGGCTACGACGTCGGCACCAAGGTGGCACTCCGCAAGCGCGCCATCCAGGACGGCATCCTGCTCCAGAACGACTAGCCAGCGTTTCTCCGTCCGGACGGAGATATCGGCCACTGGATGCGGTTCCTCCGTCCGAACGGAGCAACCGCAGTCATGTCGCGCGCGTTCTCCTGCGCAACGACCCGCCCTCGCAAGGCCGGAACGTCCGGCCGACCCGCCGCGCAGGTCTCCGTTCGAACGGAGAACCCGGCCACTGGATGCGGTTGTTCCGTCCGAACGGAGCAACCGCAGTCATATCGCGCGCGTTCTCCCGGGCGCGGGCGCGGGCGCGCCTCAGTCGATCGGGAGGGGCGCTGGGCGCTGGGCGTGCACGACGCCGGTGTCGACGCCGCGGCGTTCGCGGGAGCGGTCGATCGAGAACGAGACGAGGGCCAGTGCGATGCCGGCCACACAGAGGATCGCGCCGACCACGACGGGCGACAGGTAGCCGAACCCCGCCGCGATCGTGAGGCCGCCGAGGTAGGCGCCCGCCGCGTTGGCGATGTTGAGAGCCGAGTGGTTGAGGGCGGCGGCGATCGACTGGCTCTCGTGCGCCACATCCATCAGCCTGGTCTGGATGGTCGGCGACATCGCGCAGCAGGCGGCCGAGATCACGAACAGCGAGATCAGCAGTCCGACCACGTTCGACGCGGTGAAGTACAGCGCGCCGAGGCCGAGGAGCAGGATCACGAAGAAGGCGAGCATCCCCGGCTTGAGGGCGCGGTCGGCGACCCGTCCGCCGACGAGGTTGCCGACCGTCATGCCGAGGCCGATCAGGATGAGCACCAGCGGCACAGCGGACTCACTGAGCCCGGTGATCGTGGTGACCATCGGGGCGACGTATGTGTACACGGCGAAGAACCCGCCGAAGCCGATCGCGCCGATCAGGAGGGCAAGCCACACCTGCAGCCGGCTGAACGCCTTCAGCTCGTTGGCCATCGTGGCTTTGGGGTTGCCGGGCTGCCATGGCACAAGCGCAGCAACGGCGGCGAAAGTGAGCGCGAAGATCGCCGCGACGACGAGGTAGGCGGCACGCCAGCCGTGCGTCTGCCCCAGCCAGGTGATGAGCGGCACGCCGATGACGTTCGCGATGGTCAGCCCGGAGAGCACGAACGCGACGCCCTGACCGCGTTTGCCCGGACCCATCAGGGATGCGGCGACGAGCGATGCGATCCCGAAGTACGCCCCGTGGGGCAGAGCGCTGACGAAGCGTGCGAGCAGCACGAGCTGGAACGTCGGCGCGAGCGCGGAGGCGACCGTGCCGAGAGTGAACGCGACGAGCAGCCAGAGCAGCAGCTGCTTGCGCGGGAGCCTGGCGGCGAACGCCGCGATCGTCGGCGCACCGACCACGACGCCGAGCGCGTACGCGGAGATCGCCCAGCCGGCTTGCGCGTTCGCTTCGGACGGCGACGCGGCATAGACGGCGGGCAGCAGGTCGTGCGCGATGTTGGGCAGCAGGCCCATCGCGACGAACTCCGTCGAGCCGATGCCGAACCCGCCGAGGGCGAGCGCGAGCAGGGCGAGACGGGTGCGCGCAGGGGTCAGACGGGCGGTGACGGTCGCAGCGGTTTCGCCGGCGCTCACGCGCGGGTTCCGAGAGGGGTGGGGTTCACCCAGTAAGCCTATATCGAATCGTTTCGACCGGTGGCGCTCGCCTGGACGAGTTCACTGAAGAGGTCGTCCGGGTCATCGTCGTCCGACTCGTCACCGTCGCCCTTCCCGGACACACCGGCGCGGATCGCCCCGATCACGCCCACGATCACGAAGCCGAGCAGCGGGCCGAGAATCAGGATGGCGACGACCGCGAACACCGGCCAATACAGTACGAACGCCACGAAGATCGGCAGGACCCAG
The DNA here is from genome assembly GCF_044765685.1 of Leifsonia sp. NPDC102414. Classification (NCBI taxonomy): domain Bacteria; kingdom Bacillati; phylum Actinomycetota; class Actinomycetes; order Micrococcales; family Microbacteriaceae; genus Leifsonia; species Leifsonia sp. NPDC102414. The sequence continues at coordinate 464,305 of NZ_JBIWKN010000003.1, read as the reverse complement.
TCCGACGCCGTCACGGTGTCAGACCCCGAGGTCCAGAGCGGCTTCGAGCCGTTCGACCTTGCCGGTCAGCTCTCCCGTGTGCCCTGGCCGGATGTCCGCTTTCAGCACGAGGGAGACCCTGGTGCCGAACGCGCCGACCGCCTCCGTCGCGCGCTCGACGACGTCGAAGACTTCATCCCACTCGCCCTCGATGGTGGTGAACATCGCATCCGTGTGGTTCGGCAGTCCGGACTCCCGCACGATCCGCACCGCCGCGGCGACGGCGTCGTGCACGGAAGCGTCAGCCCCTTCTCCCCCACTCGGTGCGACAGAGAACGCGACCAGCATGTTTCCTCCTCGCGCGGCTGCGTTGACCTCCGACCGCACCTACAGCCTAGCCACCGGGCTGCCGGAGGGCTCCTGCTTCGGAGCACGGAACGGCCACGCGTGCTCCGGCAGCACGTCTCCGTCCGCTTCGGCGCCGCGCTTCCCGCGCCAGAGCGCCGCGATCGCCCAGCCGAGCACCACGAAGTACAGCAGGTTGCGCACTGTCAGCACCGCGACCATCCCGGTGTCCACCGCAAGAAGCCAGCCGTAGAGGTACGGGTAGATGACCTGGGTGAGCGCGGCCGTGAAGCCGACCAGGATGGCCGGGGTGCGGAATCCGCGCCCCTGGTAGACCAGCCCGATCACCACAGGCACCGCCAGCCAGGCCACGTATTGCGGGGAGCCGACCTTGTTGAACGCGATGAACGCGCTGACCAGGGCGAGCGACAACTCCGGCAGGATGCGCGTCACCGGCGTCCCCCTCCGCACCGCCCGCACGCCGATCAGTGCGACGACGACGGCGCAGACGGCGAGCAGCGGGTTCATCAGGGAGGCCGCCGTGACGCTCCCTGCGCCGGTCACCTGGAAGGTGAGGATGTCCCTGTCGTAGTACACCACCGCATCCGGCACGTGGAGCGCGGCCTGCCACATCCAGATGGTGCTGACCGGCGCCTCGATCTGCAACCCACGGCCGGTCTGCGCGGTGATGAAGCTGAACACGTGCATCCCCGCTCCGAAGATGAGCGGGACGATCACGATCAGCAGGCTGGTCACGACTCCGGTGACCAGGATGCGCCACCGGCTGCGCAGGGCGATGACCGCCGCGACGATGAGCGCGGCAGGCCACACCTTGATCCAGGTGGCGATGGTGAGCGTGACGACCGCAGCGCGCTCGTGCAGCATCAGCCAGAGCATCCCGACGATGGCGAGCGAGACGGAGACGGCGTCGAGCCTGCCGACCGCGATCGGGCCGAGCAGCAGCAGGAACGCGAGCCACCACCACGCCGCGGCGATGCGGCGACGCTCCCTGCCGCCGATCAGCACGGCGAACGCTGCGGCGTCGAGCAGCAGCACCAGCGTGAGCCAGCCGCCGACGTAGTTGTCGGCTCCGGCGAGCAGAGGGAGCATGATCGGCACGAGAGCGGCGAACGGGTACACCCAGTCCGCCTGCACGCCGACGATGGAGGTGCCCTGCGCCGCCAGTTGCGCCCACGGCTTGTAGACCAGGTACACGTCGCCGAGGCCCATCCCGTCGCCGTGCATGGCGAGCCAGCCGAGCACGAGATGCACGACCAGGAACGCGATCCAGAGGGTCAACGGGTTGGCTGCGACGCGGCGGACCGAACTGGGGGACGCCGGAGCCGGAGCCTGTGCTGCCTCGATCCCCATGCGGTCATCGTAGCGGGCGGCGACCTCCCGAAGATGAACGGCGGGGTGCACCGCCGATCGCCCAGGAACACCATCGGACACTCTCAGGAAGAGGACATGCCCGCTCCCTAATCTCGATGACATGTCACCGTTGAAAACCTCGTCGAAAGTGTGGATCGGCGTCGCCGCAGGAGTCGTCGTGCTCGGCGTGGCAGCGGCCGTCGCTGGGCCGTACGTCTACCGCGACCTGATCTCCGGCCCTCCTGCTGCCGTTCCGACCATCGCGCTCACCGCCGATCCGGAGGCGGAGACCACCATCGACACCTCCGACCTGAGCGGCAGGTGGACGGTCGGCGATTCGTCGTTCGCCGGGTACCGCGTCAAGGAGGTCCTGAACGGCGTGGATGTGACGGTCACCGGCCGCACGAAGAAGGTGACAGGAGACCTGACGGTCGACGGCCTCACCCTGACCGCCGCGAAAGTGACCGTGGACGTGGCGAGCATCGCCACCGACGAACCGGCGCGCGACAGCTACTTCCGCTCGACGGCGCTCGAGACCGGCACGTTCCCCGATGCCACCTTCACGCTCACCGAGCCGGTGAAGGCGGATGGGACCCCGACAGCCGGGGCTGTCCAGTCTCTGAAGGCGACAGGAGCGCTCACGCTGCACGGGGTCACCAGGACGGTGACGGCCGATCTGCAGGTGGCGTTGAACGGCGACGGCGGAAAGCTGACGGGGAGCATCCCGATCGCCTTCGCCGACTTCGGCGTGGAGGCTCCGAGCCTCGGATTCGTGACGGTGGAGAAGACCGGAACCGTCGAGTTCTTGCTGAACCTGCAGAAGGGCTGATCGCTCAGCCCTGATCCGCCTCCGTGCGGCTCGTGAGCAGTTCCCTGACCGCATCCGGAAGCGCTTCGGCGATGTCGAGCGCGACGATCGGCCCTCCCCGGGACGCCAGCTCGCCCGCCCTCCCGTGCAGGTACGCCGCCGTGGCAGCGAGCGCGGCGACAGTGGATGCCGGCGCTTCCGCGATCTCGTCGGCGTGCGTGGCGACGAGCGCACCGAGCACCCCGCCCAGCACGTCCCCGCTGCCCGCGGTGGCGAGCCAGGCCGGCCCCGCCGTGACCGCATAGCGCGCCCCGCCAGGCGCTGCGACGTATGTGGTGTGCCCCTTGAGCAGGACGGTCACGCCGAGAGTCTCGCTCGCCCGCGCCGCCCAAGCTCCAGGGTCGGCGGCGATGTCGTCTGCAGTCACCGCATCCGGGTCGTCGTCCGCCGCTCCTGCGAGCACCCCGGCCAGCTCGCGGTAGTGCGGAGTGATGACGACGGCGCCGGTGGCGCGGCCGACGAGGTCGAGCGCTCCAGCGTCGACGACCGTGGGGACCCCGTCCGCAAGAGCCGCGTGAAGACGGTGCGCGCCGTCTGCCGGTCGCTGGGACGCGTCCATGCCGGAGCCGACCAGCCACGCCTGCACCCTGCCCGGCGCCGTGACCGCCTCAGGGCGTCTGCGCAGGACCTCCGCCGCCGCGCCCTTCGCGCCGAGGTATCTGATCATCCCGAGCCCCGTGCGGGCCGCGGCCTCGACACCGAGGACGGCCGCGCCGGGGTAGAGGTCGGAGCCGGTGACCACGCCGAGCACGCCGCGCGTGTACTTGTCGCTCGCCACGCCAGGCACGGCGATCCAGCGCGCACTCTCCACAGCCCCCCAGCTCTGCCAGTTGTCCACCGTTCCTCCGTCCGTCACCGAGCGCTCGCTCACTCCACGATAGGTTCATAGGCGAGGAAAGAGGTGGGTTTCATGGGTATCAGCATCCCGGGCAGGGTCATCGTGTTCGACTACGGCGAGGTCATCTCGACCACGCCGTCCGAAGCGGATCGCGAGCAGCTCGCGGGTCTCGCCGGCGGGGACGCCGAGGTGTTCTGGCCCGCATACTGGCGGCATCGCGACGCGCTCGATCAGGGCACGATGAGCATCCAGCAGTACTGGAGGGGCATCGAACGCGAGCTGGGCGAGCAGTGGGGGGATGCGAAGATCCACCGGCTCTGGCTGGCCGACTTCCGCAGCTGGCTGAGCATCGACCACGACACCCTGGATGTGCTGGTCGACCTGCACGACGGAGGCACCCGCATGGCGCTGCTCTCCAACGCCGGGCGCGACTTCGGCTCGTACTTCCGGCACGGCACCCTGGGCGATCTGTTCGAGCAGGTGTTCGTGAGCGGCGAGCTCGGCACCATCAAGCCGAGCGCCGACATCTTCGAGCACGTGATGCGCGAGCTCGGCATCGGCCCGGCAGAGATGGTCTTCATCGACAACAAGGAGATCAACGTGCGAGGGGCGGAAGACCTCGGCATCGCTGGGCATGTCTTCACCACGGCGTCCGATCTGCGGGCATATCTCGAAGCATTGGCGGCTTAGAACCAGCATGGCAACACTCTTCGACCCCCTGACCCTGCGCGGCGTCACGGTCCGCAACCGCATCTGGACCTCTCCGATGTGCCAGTACTCCGTCATCGACGAGTCCGGCGTCCCGCAGCCCTGGCACCTCGTCCATCTGGGCTCCTTCGCCACAGGCGGCAGCGGCATCGTGTTCACCGAGGCGACCGCGGTGAACCCTGAGGCGCGCATCTCCCCGCGCGACACCGGCATCTGGAACGACGAGCAGCGCGACGCGTGGAAGCCGATCGCCGCGTTCATCGCCGAGCACGGTGCTGTGCCGGGGATGCAGCTCGGCCACGCTGGACGCAAAGCGTCGAGCTGGCCGGCCTGGGGTTACGAGGATCGCACCGGCAGCGTTCCTCCTGAGGAGGGCGGCTGGCCGACGGTCGCGCCGTCGCCTGTGGCGTTCGGCGACCTGGCGGTGCCTGCAGAGCTCTACCCTGCGGGCATCGACGCGATCGTCGACGACTTCCGGTCAGCGGCCCGCCGCGCCGTCGACGCCGGGTTCCAGGTGCTCGAACTGCACGCGGCGCACGGTTACCTCCTGCACCAGTTCCTCTCCCCCATCGCCAACCAGCGCACGGACGAATACGGCGGCAGCCTCGAGAACAGAGCCCGCCTTCTCCTGCGCATCGTGGAGGCGGTCCGCGCCGAGGTCGGCGGCGATGTTCCGCTGTTCGTCCGGTTCTCCGGCAGCGACTGGACGCCGGGAGGCTGGGACGAGCAGCAGACCGCGACGGTCGCCGGCTGGGCGCAGGATGCGGGAGCCGACTTCTTCGACATCTCCAGCGGTGGCATCCAGAGTGGCATCCGCATCCCGTTGGAGCCCGGCTATCAGGTGCCGTTCGCCGCGCACGTCCGGTCGTCGGCCGAGGTCGAGGTGAGCGCCGTCGGGCTCATCACCACCCCGGAGCAGGCGGCGGACATCGTGGAGGGCGGCAGGGCGGACGCCGTGATGCTGGCGCGCGAGCTGCTGCGCGACCCGCACTTCCCGCTGCGGGCCGCGCACGAGCTCGGCTACGACGTCGACTTCTGGCCGCCGCAGTACCTGCGTGCCCAATGGCGCCGGTAGCGCGGCGGCGCCGGTAGCGCAGCGGCGCGGCCAGACCGCCGCGGCGGCGCGTACACCGCGCGGCGGCGGCTCATCGGAGGTGGCGCTCGAAGAACCGGCCGGCGTCGTCTCCTGCGTAGGACGGCACGCCTCGGTGGCCGCCCATGTTGGCTTGCAGCGTCTTCTCCGTGGAGCCGATGGCGTCGAACAGGTCGAGGGCGAGCTGACGGTCGTTCCCCTCGTCGTCCCACTGCAGCAGCATGTGCACGGGGATCGTGAGCTGGCTGGCGTCGTCGAACATCGCGCGCGGGACGTAGCTGCCGGCGAAGAGACCGGCCGCCGCGATCCGCTGGTCGACGGCCGCCAGTTTGATGGCGATGGCGGTCACTCCCCCGGAGAAGCCGACGGGACCGCCGATCTCAGGGAGCGCGAGCAGCGCATCCAGTGTCGCCTGCCACTCCGGTACGGCCCGCTCGACCAGCGGGAGGACCAGCCTGTCGACGATCTCGTCCACCGGCTCTCCGGCGGCGAGCGCCCCGTGCAGGTCGGACCGGGCTTGCTCGGCATCGGCCGATCGCGGCCGGTCGCCGCTGCCTGGCAATTCGATGGAGGCCGAAGCGAAACCGCTGGCTGCGGCGCTCCTCGCCCGCCCGGCCAGCCGGGAGTGCATCATGCCGAGGCCGCCAGGGTGGCCGAGCAGTATCAGCGGCGCTGGAGCCGAGGCGGTGGCGGAGGCAGGCGTCCAGAGGACGCCGGGGATATCGCCCAGGGTGAATGCGCGTTCGCTGACACTGGTGTCGGCAGTGGTATCGGTAGCGCTGCCGTCGCCGTCGAGGCGCTGTTCAGAGGTGAAATGAAGGTGCATGGTCGTGCCTTTCGAGAGTGCTCCTGAAGGGCGCTCCCGGGCGACCTACCGCCCGACCGTGACCCCAGGAAGGAGCACCCACGTCGATTCGTTCACGGGTACCACCTCCTCTTTCGCTCGTCCGGTCTCCGTCGAGACTAGCAGCGGCGACCGCTAGCGGGCGAGCGCGATCACGGCGTGCACCACGGGAGCGTGCCGCCGCGTGTGCTCGTCGTCCCACACCCCGAGCAGGTGCAGCGTGGCCATCCGGAACACCAGCGCGCGCAGCAGCAGCTGCCGCCACGACGGGATGTCATAGTCCTCGCCCAGCCGCTCGACGGGGTAGCCGTGCCAGCAGACCGCGTCTGCGACAGCGATCGCGGCGGCCAAGCCGGCCGGCCGCCAGTACGGCGCCCAGTCGATCACCGCAGGTGGCCCGCCCTCGACGAACAGGACGTTCCCGAGCAGGTCGGCGTGGATGACCTGACTCGGCGCATCCACCGGCCGGAACTCCGCGGTCAGGGCGGCGATCAGCGGATCGTCCGGCGCCGGCTCCTCACCCCAGGCCACGCGGTCGGCTCTCGCCCACGCGTGATCCGTCTCCGCGATGAACGGCGGCTCCGGATGCGCGGCGACGGCACGCTGGAAGGCCAGGCCGGCGCGCACCACGTCCTCGACGCGCGTCGGGTCCGCCCCTCCTGGGACCCAGGCGAGGGCTTCCCAGCCGCCGCGCATCCACCGGCCTCTGTCGTCGCGGAGCGGTCGTGGGACGGTGAACTCGTCCGACTCGGCGAGCGCCGCCAGTACGCTCGACTTCCACTCCGTCTCCTCCGACGGCTCCGCAGGGCGCAGGACCACGTCGCCCGCGCGCCAGGTCAGGCCGCGGCCGCCCGGCAGCAGCACCGGTGTTCCCGACGCACCGAACGCCGCCAGGACATCGTCGGACGGCGGCTGCGGTCCCGCGGTCACGTCGCGGCTCACGAACGCCTCGTCGCGTCCTGAACCTCACCGACGAGCTCTTCGATGATGTCCTCCAGGAAGAGCACCCCGACCGTTCGACCCTCGGCATCCACTACGCGCGCCAGGTGGCTCCCCGAGCGACGCATGGTCGCCAGGGCGTCCTCCAGGTCGCTCTCCGCGAACACCGTCACCAGTCTCCGGATGCGCTTGGCGGGCACCGGCAGTTCGAAGCCGGTCTCCTCCAGGTCGAGCACGTCCTTGAGGTGCAGGTAGCCTGTCGGCTCGCCGGACTCGTCCAAAACCACGTAGCGGGAGAAGCCGTTCTTCGACACGGCCTTCTCCACGTCGGCGGGCGTGGGCTGAGCGGGAAGCGCCACGAGCTTGTCGAGGCCGAGTGCGACATCGCGCACCTTCTTCTCCGTGAACTCGAACGCGGCGGTCAGTGCGCCCGTCCGGTCGGTGAGCACACCCTCCCTCGTCGACTGGTTGACGATGTTCGCCACCTCTTCGAGCGTGAACGTGCTCGCGGCCTCGTCCTTCGGCTCCACCCCGAACAGGCGCAGCACGCTGTTCGCCGTGGCGTTGAGGGCGACGATGATCGGCTTCACAACGCGGCCGATGGCCACGAGCGGGGGTGCGAGGAGCAGGGCGGCCTTGTCCGGCATCGAGAACGAGATGTTCTTCGGCACCATCTCGCCGAACACCACGTGCAGGAACGACACGAGCACCAGGGTCACGATGAACGCGACCGTCCCGATGACGTCGTCCGACCATCCCGTCGCGTGCAGCGGCACTTCGAGGAGGTGGTGGATCGCCGGTTCGGAGACGTTCAGGATCAGCAGAGAGCAGACGGTGATGCCGAGCTGAGTGGTCGCGAGCATCAGCGTCGCGTGTTCCATCGCGTAGAGCGCCGTCTTGGCGCTCCGCTTCCCGCGCTCTGCGAGCGGCTCGATCTGCGACCTGCGCGCGGAGATGACGGCGAACTCGGCGCCGACGAAGAACGCGTTGACCATCAGCAGCACCACCAGCCAGGCGATTCCGGCCCAATCACTCATGGCCGTTCACCTCCTCGCCCGGCAGTACAGGATCCGGCGTGTACCGGATGCGGTCCACCCGTCGCCCCTCCAGTCGCTCGACCCGCAGGGTCCCTCCGTCGATCAGCACCTCGTCGCCGACCTTCGGCAGGCGGCCGAGCTCGTTCATCACGAAACCGGCGACGGTCTCGTACGGGCCGTCCTCCGGGACCGTCACGCCTGCGCGTTCGAGCAGTTCGTCCGGCCGCAGGATGCCGGGGAAGGTCAGCGAGTCCCTGCCGCGGACGACTCCGGCGCGGGTGCGGTCGTGCTCGTCAGCCACCTCGCCGACGATCTCCTCCACCAGGTCTTCGAGCGTGGCGATACCGGAGGTGCCTCCGTACTCGTCCACGACGACGGCCATCTGGTAGCCGCGTCCGCGGAGCTCGCCGAGCAGCGTGTCGAGATTCATCGTCTCCGGCACCCGCAGCGCGTCCGTCTGCAGGGCGGAGACAGGGACCTTCGCTCTGCGCGGCCGGGGAACGGCGACGGCCTGCTTCACGTGGACGAAGCCCACCACGTCGTCGATGTCGTCGTCGACCACGGGGAAGCGCGAGTACCCCGTGGATCTGGCCAGGTCGAGCACGGCTTGCGCAGGCTCGCTGCGCTGCACGGTCGCGATGCGCGGCCTCGGCGTCATCACGTCCGACGCCGTGTGGTTTGAGAACGCGAGGGTGCGGCTGAGCAGCGTCGCCGTGTCAGCTTCGAGCAGCCCGGCGCTGGCCGAGCGCCGCACGAGCGACGACAGCTCCTCGGCCGTGCGCGCGCCGGACAGCTCCTCCTTTGGCTCGACCCCGAGCATCCTGAGCACGCCGTTCGCCGTGCCGTTGAGCACGACGATGAACGGCCGGAAGATCGCGGTGAACACCGTCTGGAACGGGATGACGAGCTTGGCGGTGGCCAGAGGGAGCGCAAGGGCGAAGTTCTTCGGCACCAGCTCGCCGAGGATCATCGACAGCAGCGTGGCGACCACGATGGCGACGGTCGTCGCGATCGGGGCGACCACCGCCTCCGGAATCCCGATCGAGGTCAGCGGCCCGTTCAGCAGCGTGCTGATCGCCGGCTCCATCGTGTAACCGGTGAGCAGCGTGGTGAGGGTGATTCCGAGCTGGGCGCTCGAGAGGTGCGTTGACGTGATCTTGAGCGCGGCGATGGTCATCGTCAGCCGGGACTCACCCCGCTCGCGGCGCGCCTCGAGGTCTCCGCGGTCGAGGTTGACCAGCGCGAACTCGCTTGCGACGAAGAGGCCGGTCCCGATGGTCAGCAGCAGGCCGACGCCGAGCATGATCCACTCATAGAGCACGGCGGTCACCCCGCTCCGGTCTCAGACCGCGGGTGGGCGGCGAGGTCGTGGAACTCGCCAGGGCGAATGGGCTAGCAGAAGGAGGGTCGTCCATTTCCCGCTCAGTATACCGGCGGAGTTTCCGGGAAAAGGATGTGTGCATCCGCGGTTCCTCGGCACTCCCAGCAAGTCCGTAATCCGTTCATAGCGGTCGCTGAGCGCCGCCGGTCACACTCGCATCGCTCACCCAGCACGAAGAGAAGGACAGCACGATGACCTCCACCAGCCCGGAATACGGAGCACCGAACGGACAGCCATGGCAGCCCGGCCCTCCCGTTCCGCCCCAGCAGCCGCCGTACCAGGGGACGGTGCCGCCGCAGCAGCAGCCTCCGGTGCCGCCGCAGCAGCCTCCCGTGCCTCCGCAGCCGCCGTACCAGCAGGCGCAGCGGGCACCTCATCCATCGGCCGCCGCGACACCGGCGCCAGCCGGATACGTGCTGCACCGCTGGCCGCGCTGGGCTCAGAACACCGCGGTGATCGTCGGCGCGGTCGCCGTGCTCGTCGTGGTGTTCTTCGCCGGCTTCTTCACGGCGAACGCCGTCGACCACGGACGTGCCGGCATCGGCACGGGGCAGAACTTCCAGCCGCGTCAGTTCGGCGGCAACGGCGGCTTCGGCCAGAACGGCGGAACGGGTCAGAACGGCGGAACAGGCGGGCAGACGCAGAACAACGGCTGAGCCTCGCGCCTGAGGTGGCCTACCAGGAGACCGGCAGCGCCTTGCCCTCCTCGTACCCCGCCGCCGACTGGATGCCCACCAGGGCCCTGTCGTGGAACTCCGCGACCGAGCGTGCACCGGCGTAGGTGAACGAGCTGCGCACGCCTGTGGTGATCATGTCGAGCAGGTCTTCGACGGACGGCCGCTGCGGGTCGAGGTAGATGCGCGAGCTGGAGATCCCCTCGGCGAAGAGCGTCTTCCTGGCGAGCTCGTATGCGTCGAGGCGCTCGAAACGCCCTGTGACGGCCTTGGTGCTCGCCATGCCCCAGCTCTCCTTGAACAGCGCTCCGTTCGCGTCCCTGTCGAGCAGACCAGGTGCCTCGATCGTGCCGGCGAACCAGGAGCCGATCATCACGGATGCGCCACCGGCGGCGAGCGCGAGGGCGACGTCGCGCGGGTAGCGGACCCCGCCGTCCGCCCAGACGTGGGCGCCGAGCTCCCGCGCGGCCTGCGAGGTCTCGAGCACGGCGGAGAACTGCGGGCGACCGACGGCGGTCATCATGCGAGTGGTGCACATCGCGCCGGGCCCGACGCCGACCTTGAGGATGTCCGCGCCGGCGGCGACGAGGTCGCGGACGGCCTGCTCCGTGACGACGTTGCCCGCCACGATCGGCAGCCCGAGGCCGAGCCCCTTGACCGTGTGGATGGCGCGCCGCATCCCGTCCTGGTCGCCGTGCGCCGTGTCGATGACCAGAACGTCGACCCCTGCGGCGGCGAGCGCCTTGGCCTTGCTCGCGACGTCTCCGTTGATGCCGACCGCCGCTGCCACGCGCAGCCTGCCGTGCGCGTCGAGCGCCGGCTGGTAGATGGTGGAGCGCATCGCGCTCTTCCTGCTGAGGGTGCCGACGACGCGGCCGTGGTCGAGCACGGGGGCGAACTCGAGGCCGGCGGCGCTCATCACGTCGAAGGCTGCCCTGGCGTCTGGCAGATCTTCCGCGTCGAGCGACGTGAGCGCGCCGTGCAGCAGGTCGCCGAGGCGCGCATCCGGAAGGGCGGAGCCGAGCTGCGTCGCCGCGAGGCAGCCGAGGTATGCGCCGTCAGCTCCGTGGATCACGATGCCGTGCCCCTCGACGGCCGGCAGCCGCCGCAGAGCGTCCGCGACCGTCTCCTCCAGCGATGCGGTGTACGGGGTGTCGAAGGCGACCGGCTGCTCCTTGACCCAGCGGATCGCGTCGTCCAGGTCTTGCAGGTGCATGTCCTGCGGCAGGACGCCGAGACCTCCGCGGCGGGCGAGGGTCGCTGCGAGGCGTTTTCCCGTCACCGAGTTCATGTTGGCCGACACGATCGGGATGGTCGCTCCCGTGCCGTCGTCCGGCGCGAGCGACACGTCGAGGCGGCTCGTGACATCGGATCTCGACGGCACGAGGAACACGTCGGAGTATGTGAGATCGTGGCGCGGGGTCGTTCCATAGAACTGCATGGGAATAACGGTATCCCTCCCCGGTGAACGCCCGCACCCGCCGCTGGAAGGGATTAGGCTTGACGACTGGATGGAAACGGGCGGTGACCGTGCTGCCTGTGCAACAAAAATCAATGGAGAGAGTGGGCGAGCGGCTGTGTCGAGCCAACTGACAGGTGTGGGAACCGACGACGGATCGTCGGGCGAATTCGGAGCCAATGAGTGGCTCGTCGACGAGCTGTACGAGCAGTTCATCGTCGACAAGAATTCGGTCGACAAGTCGTGGTGGCCGATCCTGGAGAGTTACCAGCCGACAGTGAAGGACGACGGCCAGGCATCGACCTCCACCGAGCAGGCCTCCACCGAGCAGGCCTCCACCGAGCAGGCCTCCACCCCAGCCCCCAGCGAGACCCCGGCCCCCACCCCGGCCGAGCCCACCGTTCCCACTCCGACCGAGCCGACGGCCCCGAGCCCCACGGAGCCGAACGCTCCCTCCCCGGCGGAGCCGTCGACGCCCGCAGGAGACGCTCACCCCGTCACCGCCCCCATCCCCGTGATCGGCGCGCAGCCCGTCGCCCGCACCACCTCGATCGCCCCGAAGCCGCAGCCTGTCCCCGCAGACGCCCCTGTCACCGCCCCGCAGACGGTGCTCGCGGAAGACGGCACCCCTGAGCCGCAGGACAAGGTCACCCCGCTCCGCGGCATGTCGAAGACGCTCGCCACCAACATGGATGCGTCGCTCACGGTCCCCACAGCCACGAGCGTCCGCACCATCCCGGCCAAGCTGATGATCGACAACCGCATCGTCATCAACAACCACCTCAAGCGCGCCCGCGGCGGCAAGGTCTCCTTCACGCACCTCATCGGCTGGGCGCTCATCCAGGCGCTCAAGGAGTTCCCGAGCCAGAACGTGTTCTACGACGAGGTGGACGGCAAGCCGTCCGTCGTCGCCCCAGCGCACGTCAACCTCGGCATCGCCATCGACCTGCCGAAGCCGGACGGCACCCGTGCCCTCCTCGTGCCGAGCATCAAGCGCGCAGACACGATGGGCTTCGGCGAGTACCTCGCCGCGTACGAAGACCTCGTCACGCGGGCCCGCAACAACAAGCTGGGCGCAGGCGACTTCGCCGGCACCACCATCTCGCTCACCAACCCGGGCGGCATCGGCACCGTGCACTCCGTGCCCCGCCTGATGAAGGGCCAGGGAGCGATCATCGGCGCCGGTGCGCTCGAATACCCGGCCGAGTTCCAGGGCTCGAGCGAGAAGACGCTCGCCGGCCTCGCGATCGGCAAGACGATCACGCTCACCAGCACGTACGACCACCGCGTCATCCAGGGCGCAGGCTCCGGCGAGTTCCTGAAGATCGTGCACGAGATGCTGATCGGCAAGCGCAGCTTCTACGAGGACATCTTCGCCGCGCTGCGCATTCCGTACGAGCCCATCCGCTGGGCACCGGACATCAGCGTCGACCTCGCGAGCGCCGTCGACAAGACGGCCCGCGTGCAGGAGCTCATCAACGCGTTCCGCGTCCGCGGCCACCTGATGGCGGACATCGACCCTCTCGAGTACGTGCAGCGCACGCACCCCGACCTCGACATCGCCAGCCACGGCCTCACCTTCTGGGACCTCGACCGCGAGTTCGTCACCGGCCAGTTCGGCGGCGACAAGCGCAAGATGCTGCTCCGCGACATCCTCGGCGTCCTGCGTGACTCGTACTGCCGCACGGTCGGCATCGAGTACATGCACATCCAGGACCCTGCCCAGCGCAAGTGGATCCAGAACAAGGTCGAGCGCGGCTACGAGAAGCCGTCCCACGACGAGCAGCTCCGCATCCTCGGCAAGCTGAACGAGGCAGAGGCGTTCGAGACCTTCCTGCAGACCAAGTACGTCGGCCAGAAGCGGTTCAGCCTCGAAGGAGGCGAGTCCACGATCGCCCTGCTGGATGCGATCCTCGAGGGAGCCGCGAAGGAGAACCTCGACGAGGTCGCCATCGGCATGGCGCACCGCGGCCGCCTCAACGTCCTCACCAACATCGCAGGCAAGACCTACGGCCAGATCTTCCGCGAGTTCGAGGGCACGCAGGATCCCCGCACCGTCCAGGGCTCCGGCGACGTCAAGTACCACCTCGGAACAGAGGGCACGTTCCGCGGCGCCAACGGCGAGGAGATCCCGGTCTACCTCGCGGCGAACCCCTCGCACCTGGAAGCCGTCGACGGCGTCATGGAGGGCATCGTCCGCGCCAAGCAGGACCGCCGCCCCCCGATGACGTTCCTCACGCTGCCCGTCCTCATCCACGGCGACGCCGCGATGGCGGGCCAGGGCATCGTGGTCGAGACGCTGCAGATGTCGCAGCTGCGCGCATACCGCACGGGCGGCACCATCCATGTGAACATCAACAACCAGGTCGGCTTCACCACGCCGCCGACAGAGTCCCGCTCGTCGGTGTACTCGACGGACGTCGCCAAGACCATCCAGGCGCCGATCTTCCACGTGAACGGCGACGACCCCGAGGCCGTCGTGCGCGTCGCCCAGCTGGCGTTCGAGTACCGCCAGGAGTTCAAGCGCGACGTGGTCATCGACCTCATCTGCTACCGCCGCCGCGGTCACAACGAGGGAGACGACCCCTCGATGACCCAGCCGCTGATGTACAACCTCATCGAGGCGAAGCGCTCCGTCCGCCGTCTGTACACCGAGGCCCTCGTCGGCCGCGGCGACATCACGGAAGAGGAGTACGAGCAGGCGCACCGCGACTTCCAGGATCGCCTGGAGCGCGCCTTCATGGAGACGCACGCTGCGCAGACCAACTCGGTGCCCGTCGTCACGGGCGAGGGCGCCGTCGCCGACCTCGAGCTGCCGGCGGCGCAGCAGGAGGACAACGTCGGAGAGCCGGAGACCACGGCGGTCACCGACCAGGTCATCCAGCTCATCGGCGACGCGTTCAACAACCCGCCCGCCGGATTCTCCGTGCACCCGAAGCTGCAGCAGCTCCTCACCAAGCGCGGAGAGATGAGCCGCAACGGCGGAATCGACTGGGGCTTCGGCGAGCTCCTCGCCCTCGGCTCCCTGCTGCTCGAAGGCACCCCGGTGCGCATGGCAGGGCAGGACACCCGTCGCGGCACCTTCGTGCAGCGTCACGCCGTCTTCCACGACCGCACGAACGGCCAGGAGTGGCTGCCGCTGGCCAACCTCAGCGACAACCAGGCCAAGTTCTGGATCTACGACTCGCTGCTCAGCGAGTACGCGGCCATGGGCTTCGAGTACGGGTACTCGGTCGAGCGCCCTGACGCACTGGTGCTGTGGGAGGCGCAGTTCGGCGACTTCGCCAACGGCGCCCAGACGATCATCGACGAGTTCGTGTCGTCGGCCGAGCAGAAGTGGGGCCAGCGCTCGTCGCTCGTGCTGCTGCTCCCGCACGGCTACGAGGGTCAGGGACCCGACCACTCCAGCGCCCGCATCGAGCGCTACCTGCAGCTGTGCGCAGAGAACAACATGACCGTCGCACGCCCGTCGACCCCCGCGTCGTACTTCCACCTGCTGCGCCGCCAGGCGTACGCCCGCCCGCGCCGCCCGCTCGTCGTCTTCACCCCGAAGGCGATGCTGCGACTGCGCGGAGCATCCAGTGAGGTCAGCGACTTCACCCAGGGCAAGTTCGAGCCGGTGATCGACGACGCCAGGATCAGCGACAAGGGCGCCGTCAAGCGCGTGCTGCTGATGGCGGGCAAGCTGTACTACGACCTGCTCAACGAACTCCAGAAGAACCCCAACCCGGAGATCGCGCTGGTCCGCGTCGAGCAGTACTACCCGCTGCCCGCCGCTGAGCTCAAGGCGGTCGTCGACTCCTACCCCAACGCCGAGCTGGTGTGGGTGCAGGACGAGCCGGAGAACCAGGGAGCCTGGCCGTACATGATCCTCGAGACCTCCAAGCTGGGCCCGCGCCCGCTGGGTGTCATCTCGCGCGCAGCGTCTGCATCGCCGGCGGCCGGCTCGGCCAAGCGTCACGCTCAGGAGCAGAGCATTCTGATCCAGCGGGCGCTCACGCTGTAACCGCATCCGTGCCCGGCGAGGGGCGTCTCGCGTCAGCGCGAGGCGCCCCTCGCCGTTTGCGGCGGCCGCGCGTATGGTGACGACATGACTGTCGTGACGACGCACCGCCTCGGAGAGCCCTGCTGGGTCGACTACGCGAGCTCAGACGTTCCCAGGGCCCGTGACTTCTACACCGCACTGTTCGGCTGGACGGCCGACGAGGGCGGCGGGGAGTACGGCGGATACATCACCTTCCGCAGGGACGGCCACGCCGTCGCCGGACTCGGCGCGGTGATGGGCGACGAGAAGCCGAACAGCTGGCTCACCTACCTGCTCGTCGAAGACGTGGATGCGTCGGAGAAGGCCGCAACGGATGCAGGAGCCCAGGTGTACGCGCCGGCGATGACGGTCGGCGATCAGGGCAGGATGGCCGTGGTCGCCGACCCTGGCGGAGCGGTGGTCGGCCTCTGGGAGCCCGGCGCGCACCGCGGCTTCGAGCTGACGGCGGAGATCGGCGGCCCAGCCTGGCATGAGCTGTACGCGCGCAGTTTCGCGGCGCAGGTGGACTTCTACACGAAGGTCTTCAACTGGCAGACGCAGGTGCTCGGCGACACCGCAGACTTCCGCTACTCCACGTTCGGGCCCGATGGAGCACCGGCCGGCGGCGTGTACGACGCGGACAAGATGCTCCCTGAGGGCGTCCCGTCGCACTGGGTGGTCTACTTCGGCGTCGCGGACGCGGAGGAGTCGTGCGCCCGCGTGGTCGAGCTCGGCGGCACCGTGATCCGCGACCCGTGGGACAGCGAGTTCGGCCGGTTCGCTCAGGTCACGGACCCGCTCGGCGGACTGTTCCTGCTGCACCAGGTGCGGCAGCAGTAGCGCGCGCTCTGGCGCGCCTGCACGGTCAGTGCGTCGCCTGGAAGCCCCTGATGCGCAGCAGCACCTCGGCGCGGAGCGTCTCCGGCGCCGTCTCCTTGCATGCCCGCTGCACCACCTCGGTGAGCACGACGCTCAGGTGCGCTTCGTCCGCGCATCCATTGCAGGTGGCGAGGTGCTCGCGGATGTCTGCGGCATCTTCGCTGCAGAGCTCGTTGCGCAGGTATTCCTCGAGGTCTTGTTTGGCCTTGTCGCAGCCGCAGTCGGTCATTTCGTGCTCCTGGGTGTCTGCACGGCGGACAGTCCCCGCTCGTGCGCGTAGTCGGTGAGAAGCTCCCTCAGCATCCGGCGGCCGCGGTGGAGGCGGCTCATCACGGTGCCGATCGGGGTCTTCATGATGTCGGCGATCTCCTGGTAGGAGAACCCCTCGACATCAGCGAAGTACACAGCCATCCTGAAGTCCTCCGGGATGGCCTGCAGCGCGTCTTTGACCGCGCTGTCCGGCAGGTGGTCGATCGCCTCTGCCTCTGCCGAACGGCTCGAGGATGCGGTGGTCGACTCCGCGCCGCCGAGCTGCCAGTCCTCGAGCTCGTCGATGGTGCCCTGGTACGGCTCGCGCTGCTTCTTGCGGTACGTGTTGATGAAGGTGTTCGTGAGGATGCGGTACAACCAGGCCTTCAGGTTGGTGCCCTGCTGGAACTGGTTGAACGCCGCGTACGCCTTGACGAAGGTCTCCTGCACCAGATCCTGCGCGTCTGCAGGGTTTCTGGTCATGCGGAGAGCCGCTGCGTACAGCTGGTCCATGTACTGCAGCGCCTGCTCTTCGAAGAGCGGACCGAGGTCGTCAGTTGCGGTGGTCATCACGGGCAAGTCTAGTTCCGCGCGTGTGTGCACGCGCGGAGAGTCGAGGACGGTGCTCGTGAGGGTCACAGACTTTCCTTCCTTCGATCGAAAACGCGGATACCCTTGACAACGATGCTGATCTCGAAATATTCCGCGCCAGAGTTCGATCCGTACGGCGACAACCGCGCCGACGAGCCGAACACGCTGTGGCCAGCGCCCGTCGCCAGGGGCCCGCTGAACGCATCCGTGTCGTTGCCTGGCTCGAAATCGCTGACAGCGCGCGAGCTGGTGCTCTCCGCTCTGGCAGACGGCCCGTCGCTGCTGCGCGCGCCGCTGCACTCGCGCGACAGCGAGAACATGGTCGAGGCACTGCGTGCCCTCGGAGTGTCCATCGAGGCGAAGAAGGGCGCGAGCGAGTTCGGAGACGACCTCCTTGTGACGCCGGCGGAGGAACTGCTCGGCAGCACCACCATCGAGTGCGGTCAGGCGGGAACGGTCATGCGGTTCGTGCCGCCGATCGCCGGTCTCGCCCTCGGGCCGACGATGTTCGACGCGGACGACTCCGCGCGCGGACGCCCGATGTCGTCGATCATCTCCTCGCTGCGCGACCTCGGCGTCGACGTCAACGACGACGGCAGGGGATCGCTGCCGTTCACCGTCCACGGCACGGGCACCGTGCGCGGCGGCGCGATCACCATCGACGCCTCGTCGTCCAGCCAGTTCGTCAGCGCGCTGCTGCTCTCGGCGAGCCGCTTCGAGGACGGCCTCGACCTCCGGCACTCCGGCGAACGCCTCCCGAGCCTGCCGCACATCGAGATGACCATCGACACCCTCGCGGCGCGCGGCGTCACGGTCGAGTCGCCGGAGGTCGGCCGCTGGATCGTCTCCCCCGGCGCCATCGCGGCGCGGGACGTGGACATCGAGCCCGACCTCTCCAACGCTGCGCCGTTCCTGGCGGCGGCGGTGGTCACCGGCGGCTCTGTCACCTTCACCGGCTGGCCGGAGCGCACGACGCAGGTCGGAGCCGACCTGGCCGAGCTGCTCCCCCTGTTCGGAGCGACGGTCACGCGCGACGGCGACCGGCTCACCGTCACAGGAGGCGAGAGCATCCCCGGTGTGGAGCTCGACCTGACCACGGGCGGCGAGCTCGCGCCTGCGCTGGTGGCCATCGCAGCCCTCGCGGACGGTCCGAGCGAGATCACCGGCATCGGACACATCCGCCACCACGAGACCGATCGGCTCGCCGCTCTCGTCGCTGAGATCAACGGCCTCGGCGGCGCGGTCACCGAGCTCGAGGACGGGCTGCGGATCGAACCGCGGCCGCTCACCGGCGGCGTGTGGCGCAGCTACGAGGACCACAGGATGGCGACGGCGGGCGCGATCATCGGACTGGTAGTCCCCGGCGTCGAGATCGAGAACGTCGCGACGACCGCCAAGACACTCCCCCAGTTCACACAGCTCTGGACGCGCCTGGTCGAGGAAGGCACCGCCCCAGCGTGACGGAGAACGCAGCGTGACGGAGCAGACTGGGTCGTGGTGGGACGACGGCGACGACGATGACGAGGAGTACTCCGAGTTCGACGAGTCGAGCATCCGGAGCCGCCCCAACCCGAAGGGCAACCGGCCGCGCACCAAGACCAGGCCGGAGCACGGGGACGCGCAGATCGCCAGGGTGCTCGGCGTAGACCGCGGCAGGTACACCGTGCTCCTCGACGAGGACACCGCTGACGAACGGCAGATGACGGCGGCCCGCGCCAGCGAGCTGCGCAAGCAGGCCATCGTGACCGGCGACAGGGTGGCCATCGTCGGCGACACGACGGGCGAGGACGGCACGCTCGGCCGGATCGTGCGCATCGAGCCGCGCACCACCCTGCTGCGCAGGAGCGCCGACGACACCGACGAGGTGGAGCGGGTGATCGTCGCCAACGCCGATCAGATGCTGATCGTGGTGGCCGCCGCGAACCCCGAGCCGCGCACGCGCCTGGTGGACCGCTACCTGGTCGCCGCATACGACGCGGGGATCACGCCGATGCTGTGCGTGACCAAGATCGACCTCGCCGATCCGGGTCCGTTCCTGGAGAACTTCGCCGGGCTCGACCTCCCGGTGTTCACGAGCCGTGAGGACCACATCCCCGTCGACGCGATCACCGCCGCCCTCGTCGGTCACGACACGGTGGTCGTCGGTCACTCCGGAGTCGGCAAGTCGACCCTCGTGAACGAGATCGTGCCTGGCGCGCTGCGCGCGACGGGCCACGTCAACGTGGTGACCGGCCGCGGCAGGCACACCTCGTCGTCCACCGTGTCGCTGCGCGTCGAGAACGCCGAGGGGCACGGCTGGGTGATCGACACCCCTGGCGTCCGCTCGTTCGGGCTCGGGCACATCAACACCGACAGCATCCTCAAGTCGTTCACCGACCTCGCAGAGCTGGCGGAGGACTGCCCCCGCGGATGCACGCACCTCCCTGACGCGCCGGACTGCGCGATCATCGAAGCCGTCGAGGCCGGAGCGCTCGGCGATGCCGGGCGGGCACGACTGGACTCGCTGCAGCGGCTGCTCGCGACGTTCGCCTGAGCGCCGCTCGCACGCGTGCGTCAGAATGAGTGCATGACTGATGTGCGACTCGAAGCGGGAGACGCCGCACCGGCGTTCACTCTGAAGGACCAGGACGGCGCTGCCGTCTCGCTCGGCGACTACGCGGGCAAGAACGTGATCGTGTACTTCTACCCTGCGGCGATGACGCCGGGCTGCACGAAGGAAGCGTGCGACTTCCGCGACAACCTGAATTCGCTGGCGTCGTCCGGCTATCAGGTCATCGGCATCTCCAAGGACGCCCCCGCGAAGAACAAGCAGTTCCAGGAGCAGGAGGGCCTCAACTTCCCGCTGCTGAGCGATGAGGACCTCGCCGTGCACCAGGCGTACGGCGCATACGGAGAGAAGAAGCTCTACGGCAAGACGGTCACTGGCGTCATCCGCTCGACCTTCGTCGTCGACCCTGACGGCAGCGTGCGCCTCCCGCTGTACAACGTGAAGGCGACGGGACACGTCGCCATGCTGCGCAAGAAGCTCGGCATCGACTGAGCAGAGCGCCGGATCAGGCGGGCAGCCGCGGCACGGACGCGAGCAGGCGCTGCGTGTACGCGTCCTGAGGGTTCCCCAGCACGGAGCGCGTCTCCCCCTGCTCGACCACCCTGCCGCCGCGGAGCACCACGGTCTGCTCGCACAGCGAAGCGACGACCCCGAGGTCGTGGGACACCATCACCACCGTCATTCCCTCGCGCCTGCTCAGCTCGGAGAGGAGGTCGATGATCTGGATGCGCGTCGTCACGTCGAGCGCGCTCACCGGCTCGTCGGCGAGCAGCACCCTCGGCCGGGACACCACGGCGCGCGCGATGGCGATACGCTGCCGCTGTCCTCCGGAGAACTCGTGCGGATACCTCCCAGCCGCATCCCCGGGGAGCCCGACTGCCGCCAGCGCCTCCGCCACCCTGTCGCGCGCATCCTGACCGGAGGCGACCCTGAGGCTCGTCAGCGGCTCGGCGATGATGCGCCCGACGCTCTGCCGAGGGTCGAGCGACGAGTACGGGTCTTGGAACACTGTCTGCACGCTGCGGCGGAACTCGCGCATCCTGGCGCGATCCCGCCGGTCGAGCCGAACGCCGTCGAACAGCAGTTCGCCGCTGGTCGGGCTGCTCAGGCCGAGCAGGATCGACAGCGCGGTGGTCTTGCCTGCGCCCGACTCGCCGACCAGGCCGACGTTGCGTCCAGGCTCGACAGCCAGCGAGACGCCCTCCAGCGCGGCAGTGGATGCGCGACGATAGCGGAAACCCGCCTCACGAAGCTCCAGGATGGCGCTCACGACACCTCCAGGGCTCGGTCGAGCTCGCGTGCGCTCGCGACGAGTTCGACCGTGTACGGCTCGCTGGGGGCCGCGAGCAGGTTTTCGATGGTGCCTGACTCGACCACGCGTCCCGCACGGAGGACGAGAGCGCGCTCCGTCATCCGGGAGACGACGGCGAGGTCGTGGCTGACGAACAGCAGCGCCATGCCGCGCTCGGCGACGAGTGCGTCGATGAGCGACAGGATCTCCGCCTGCACGGTCACGTCGAGCGCCGTGGTCGGCTCGTCGGCGATGAGGAGCTGCGGTGCGCAGGCGAGCGCGGCGGCGATGGCGACGCGCTGACGCTGCCCTCCCGAGATCTCGTGCGGGTACGCCCTGGCGATCCGCTCCGGCTCCGGCAGCCGCACCTCGGCGAGCGCGTCGAGCACCGCGCGCTTGAGGGCGTCGCCGCGCAGCCCGAGATGCCGTCGCAGCGGCTCCGCGACCTGCTTGCCGAGGCGCATCAGGGGATCGAGCGCCGTCAGCGGCTCCTGGAAGACGACGGAGGCGACACGTCCGCGCAGCGCGACCAGGTCGCGCTCCTTCGCGCCGACCACCTCGACGCCGCCGAGAACGGCGCTCCCCGATGCGACGAGCCCTGCGGGAAGCAGCCCTGTCACCGCGAACGAGGTGAGCGACTTGCCAGAGCCGGACTCGCCGATGAGGCTGAGCCGCTCCCCCGCCGCGATGCTGAACGACACATCCCGGACCAGCGGGGCGCCCGTCGCCGAAACGACCCCGAGATCCCTGACCTCCAGCAACACAGTGCTCTGCGCATCCGCACTCATCGTGACCGCCTCCTCGTCGGGTCTGCGACATCGCGGAGACCGTCCGCCACGAGATTCACGCCGATCACCAGCACCACGAGAGCGATGCCGGGGGCGATCGCCCCGACAGGAGCCGTCGCGACGGTGCCCTGCGCCTCCTGCAGCAGCCGGCCCCACGACGCATTCGGCGGTGGAGCGCCGAGACCGAGGTACGACAGGCTCGCCTCCGCCAGCACGGCGACGCCGAACTGCAGGGCGAGGTTCACGCCGAGCGTCGGCCAGATGTTGGGCAGGATGTGCTTGCCGACAACACCGAGCCAGCTCGTCCCCGAAGTGCGCGCCGCGGTGACGTACTGCTGGGAGAGCACCCGCTTCGCCAGAACGCGGGTGAGCCTGGCGACGACCGCCGACATCGCGAGGCCGATCGCGAGGATCGCCGTGCCGAGGGATGCCCCCTGGGCGGCGACGATGAGCATCGCGAGCAGCAGCGTCGGGAACGCGATGAGGATGTCGAGCGCTGCCGAGATCGTGTCGTCCAGCCAGGTGGTGGCGAACGCCGCCAGCAGGCCGAGGGTGATGCCGATCAGGGCACCGATGGCGACGGAGCCGATGCCGACCGCGAGCGCGATCCGTGCACCGATCATGAGCTGCGTCGTGAGGTCGCGGCCGAGCTTGTCCGTGCCGAGCCAGTGCGTCGCATCCGGATGCTCGAGCCGGCCGCCCGAGGTGTCGCTCGGCGCGAACGGCAGCCAGAAGAACGAGACGACGGCCACCACCACAACGAGCCCGACCAGCACGATCCCGATGGTGAGCGTCACCGAACGACGGCGACGGGTGCGCTCCGGCGCCCGCGCCTCCTGTCCGCTCTCGCCGGCGTGCCCGGCCGCCTCGTCCACGATCGCGCTCATCGGTTGCCCGAAATGCTCAGCCGCAGTCGCGGGTCGACGAGACGCTGCACCAGGTCGGCCGCGAAGCCGATCAGCAGCACGGCAAGGGTGCTCACGAACAGGATGCCCTGGATGTTCGGGTAGTCGTGCTGCTGGATCGCGCGCAACAGCATGCTCCCGAGGCCGGGCAGCGTGAAGACGCTCTCGACCACGACCGCCCCCAGGAAGGTGGTCGCCAGCTCGATGCCCAGGATCGAGATGACCGGCACCGCCCCGTTGCGCAGGCCGTGCCGCCACATCGCCTGGCCGAAGCTGGAGCCGAGCGCACGCGAGTTGCGCAGGTAGTCGCTGCCGATCACATCCAGGGTCGCGCTGCGCACGTACCGCGCAATGGATGCGCTCATCACGACCGCGATCGTGATCACGGGAAGCGCGAGCGAGTTGAGGGCGGCGGCCGGGTCTGCCCAGTCATCGCGCGGGAAGCCGCCGGACGGGAACCAGCGGAGGTTGATCGAGAACGCGCTCACCAGCAGGATGCCGACCCAGAAAACCGGCACGGCGATCCCGAGCTGCGAGATGGCGGACAGCGCGATGCCGTACCAGGTGTCCGATTTCCAGGCGGCGACGAACCCGATCACGAGCGCGAGCGCCAGCGCGATGACGAACGAGATGAGGGTCAGCGGGATCGTCACGGCCAGCCGCGAAGCGATCTCAGGCCCGACGGGGAGCGACGTGATGAACGACGCCCCCAGGTTCAGCGTCAGCATCTGCCCGAACCAGGTGACGAACTGCTGCAGCAGCGGCTGGTCGCTGCCGACCTGCTCCTGCGCGGCTTTGATCTGCTCCGGGGTGGCGTTGACGGACAGCAGCGCGTTCGACGGGTCGCCGGGCAGCACCCTCAGCAGGAGGAACAGCACCACCATGGCGAGCAGCAACGACACCACCAGGAAGGCGAAGCGACGCAGAAGATAGACGGCCATGACGTTCTCAAGAGTAAATGCTCGGGGAGCCGGTGAACGGCCCCCCGAGCATCCTGTGGATGACTCGCCCCTGTCTACTTCTTGACGATGTCGTACGCGTAGAACTGCGAGTTCAGCCCGTTGACCGGGTACCCGCTGACGTCACTCGACGCGACGACGATCTGCGGGTAGAGGTACAGCCAGGCGCTGGCGGCGTCTTTCGCGATCTGCTCGTTGACGAGCTTCAGCTTGGCGGTCTGCTCCGCGGTGCTCGTCGCCTGCTCTGCTTCGTTCACCCACTGGGTGACCTGCGGGTTGTCGTAGCCCCAGTAGAAGTCGGGGTTTCCGTACCAGACCACGTCGCGGTCGTTGACGTGCTCCTGCAGCGTTGCGGCGAAGTCGTGGTTCTTGAACACCTTCGTGTACCACTCGTCTGCCGAGATGGAGTTGATGTTGACCGTGATGCCGACCTTGGCCAGCTCGCTCTTCAGGAACTCGGCGACCGCGGGGTGCGGGTCGTAGGTCGGGGTGTCGAGAGTGAACGTGAAGCCGTTCGGGAGGCCGGCCTCTGCCAGCTCCTTCTTGGCGAGGGTCACGTCGTACGGGTTGACCTTGGTGAGGTCTTCGTACCAGGGGTCGCTCGGCGGGACCATCGAGCCGATCAGCGTGCCGTACTTGCCCCAGATGGAGCTCAGCAGCTTCTTGGTGTCGATGGCGGAGTACACGGCCTTGCGGACCTCGGCCTTGTCGAACGGCGCGACCTTGTCGTTGAAGGCCAGCAGCTCCTTCGTGGTCGACTTGCCGTTGGTGATCGTGTAGTCCTTGTTGCCGTCGAACTGGGTCAGCGCATCCGGGCTCTGGATGCTGGTGACCACATCCACCTGGTTGGTGAGGAGGGCGTTGGAGAGCGCGGTGGCGTCGGTGAAGTAGTCGTAGACGACTTCCTTGTTCTTCGCCTTGCTGCCCCAGTATTCGCTGTTGCGCTCGAGGCTGAGCGAGCTGCCGCGCTTCCAGGTGCCGAGCGTGTACGGGCCGGTGCCGTCCTCCGCCGTCTTGTAGTTCTTGGCGCCAGGGCCGTAGATCCAGATGTAGCTCAGGTTGTACGGCAGCGAGATCGAGCGCGACTTCAGCGAGATGACGACGGTCTTGTCGTCCGGCGTGGCGATGCCGGAGATGACGGCGAGCTGCGACTTGCGCGCCGACTGCGAGTCCGCGGCGGTCACCCGCTCGATGCTGCTCTTGACGTCCGCGCTGGTCAGCGGCTTGCCTGAGTGGAACTTCACGCCGTCGCGCAGGGTGAACGTGTATGTGAGGCCGTCCTCGCTCGCGGTGTATTTCGTGGCGAGCAGCGGCTCGACCTTGCCGTCGTCGGTGAGCTTGAACAGGCCTTCGTAGACGTTGCCGTTCAGGGCTTCTGTGACGCCCTGCCCTCCGCCTGCGGTGTTGTCGAGGTTGACCGGCTCGTACAGCGAGCCGATGGCGATGGATGCGTCAGCGCCGCTCGACGACGACGATGCGCCCGAGCAGCCGGCGAGCGCCAGCGTGGTGGCGACGGCCGTGGCGAGCACGACGAGAATGGACTTCTTTCTCAACGGAGTTCTCCTGGTGGGGGTGAGGGGGTTGCTGTGCTGTGAAGCGTGTGCTGTGGTGCTGGTGCGCTGTACTAGTGCGCTGCGCCGTCGCGGAACACGACGATCTTCTCGCCTGCTTCGACGGGGATGTCGAAGCGGTTGTTGCGCGGAGGGAGCGGGCAGTTGTACTGGTCGGAGAAACCGCACGGCGGCACGAACGCGCGGTTGAAGTCGAGGATGGCCTTCTCGCCGTCGTGCTGCACGAACAGGAAGCGGCCTGAGCCGTACGTGCCGTTCGCTCCGTCGGCGCCGTTGGTCGGGTCGCCGAACACGAGCAGGAGGGTGCCGTCGTCGTCGAACGCGCTGAGCGAGTACGAGACGCCGTCCTTGCTGAAGGTGATGTCGCCCGGCACGACGAGATCGCGCGTTCCACCGTTGTCGCGGATGTGCTCGAACGGCACCGTGCGGGCGCCGTCGACCGGCGTGAAGGTCGCCTCGATGACCCAGTCCGGGTCGAACGGGAAGGCGGTGACGGTCTCGAACGCCTGGATCGCCGGTGAGTTCGCATCCCAGAGTCGGATGCCGCGCTCCGGCTGCCCTGTGTCGAGGTTCGTGCGGGTGAGCTCGGTGGCGGTGACCGTCTCCGGCTGACCGGCCAGCGCATCCTGAGCCGTCGTCTCGTCGCCGGGCTGCAGCCAGCGGGTCTCGATGAGGCTGAGGTTCCCCGTTGCGGATACCACGGAGGAGAGGCGGGCGTCGCGCCACGCCTGATGGCCGGCGCGGGCTTCGTCGATGGTGGATGCGGAGGCGAGCGGGGCGGAGGATGTTTCAGTCACGATGTCGGGCATAACCATCCGAGTGTGCGACTTGTTCCCGCTTCCGCCCTATTCGTGTTGCGGAGTGTTGCGCGTCGTCGCCTTCACGACCTGCGGAGAGACGGCGAGGACGATGCCGACCACGGCGGGGACGAGCAGCGCCCAGCCCAGATCCGGACGAGCGTACAGGCCCTGGAACGAGCCGACAGCGACCGCGATCTGCAGGATCTGGATGGTCACCGCCGACGCTCGCGACCAATTCTGCGCGCGCAGCGCCCCGATCGCCGTCGCGACGACCCAGATCGCGGCGAGCACGACGAGCACGACGATGGCGACGGCCGTCGCGAACGACTCCGGCCGCTGCGTGAGCAGCTCGACGAGCAGCCAGACGGCCGCTCCCGCGACGAGGGCGGCCTCGAGGAAGAGCAGGACGGAGAGCGCGATGAGCATGGGGGGGCGCCGAGCGGCGCCTTGGCCGGCTCCAGTGCCGCCGACGCGGTCGCTCACGGCGTCGCCGACTGGGTCCGTGGAACGATTGGACTGGTCCCCATCCGGGGGCGGAACTCTAGCACTCATTCATTTCTCGCTTGTGTTCACAGCGTTATCTCATACAAAACTATTGATTCGGATTATGCGCTATGGGAGCATATTCGAGGTCGAGTTAGCGCTCACAGGGTCGTGGGCAGGTCTATCCCCCACGGATCATTCACCCTGTAGCTCGACTGCTTAACATGCATCCTAGGCCGTCGTGGCCGGGGAACAATCAGCAAACAAGGAGCACATTTTCATGGACTGGCGCGACAAAGCTGCCTGCCTCACCGCGGACCCCGAACTCTTCTTCCCCGTCGGCAACACCGGGCCCGCAGTCGACCAGATCGACAAGGCCAAGTCCGTGTGCGCACGCTGCACCGTGACGGAGATCTGCCTGCAGTACGCGCTGGAGACCGGCCAGGACTCCGGCGTCTGGGGCGGTCTCTCCGAGGACGAGCGCCGCGCTCTCAAGCGTCGCGCAGCACGCGCCCGCCGCGCTTCCTGACCCGCAACATCACCCGCGCACGCCGAGGCGCTCCCTCACACACCTAGCAGAAGAGGGAGCGGCCTCGGCTTTCGTTTGTCGGCGCGCAACCGGCCGGACAACCGGACGCTACGACTTGGTGAGGTAGCGCAACGGCACCTCGATGGTCACCTCTGTGCCCTGGCCCATCATCGTGTGCCAGTCGATCGTGCCACCGAGCTCGCCCTGGATGAGGGTGCGCACGATCTGCGTGCCGAGCCCGCTGCCGACCTTGCCCTCCGGCAGGCCGGAGCCGTTGTCGACGACTTTGACCGTGAGCGAATCCTCCGAACGGTTCGCGATGATCTCGACCTGACCTTCGCGGCCGGCGAGACCGTGCTCGACAGCGTTCGTGACGAGTTCGGTCAGCGCGAGCGCGAGCGGGGTCGCGTACTCGCTGGGCAGTGAGCCGAAACTGCCGGACGACTTGGGATGCACGGTGGTGTTGTGGCTCGACGCCACCTCCGCCACGAGCAGCAGCACGCGGGCGAACACGTCGTCGAAGTCGACGATCTGGTTGAGGCCGGTGGAGAGCGTGTCGTGCACGACCGCGATGGCAGCCACCCGGCGCATCGCCTGGCTGAGGGCCTCCCGCGCCTCCTCGGAGTGCGTGCGACGCGCCTGGATGCGCAGCAGGGATGCGACGGTCTGCAGGTTGTTCTTGACCCTGTGGTGGATCTCGCGGATGGTCGCGTCCTTGGTGATGAGCTCGCGCTCCTGGTGGCGCAGCTCCGACACATCGCGGCAAAGCACGATCGCACCGACCCTCTCCCCCCTGTTGCGGATCGGGATGGCCCGGAGAGACACGGTGACGCCGCGCGCCTCGATGTCCGTGCGCCAGGGCGCGCGCCCCGTGACGACGAGCGGCAGGGACTCGTCGACGGTCATCCTGCCGGAGAGCAGGCGCGTGGTGACCGTCGCGAGCGACTCGCCCTCGAGCTCCTCCGTGAAGCCCATCCTGTTGAACGCGCTGAGGGCGTTGGGGCTCGCGAAGGTGGTGATGCCGTCCACGTCGAGTCTGATCAGGCCATCGGATGCGCGGGGCGCACCGCGTCGAGGACCGCTCGGCGCCCCGAGATCGGGGAAGTCCCCCGTCGCGATCATGTTGAACAGGTCGTTCGCGCAGGCGTTGAACGTGAGCTCCTGGCGCCCCGGTGTTCGCGCCTCACTGAGGTTCGAGTGCCGCGTGATGACGGCGACGGGCTGCTCGGCGGTCTGCGGGGAATTGACGCTCAGCCTGCGGATGACCGGCACGGCGAGCACGCGGGTCGGCGTCTCCTCGAACCAGTCCGGCGCGTTGGTGTCGATGATCTGTTTGGTCTCGAACGCATCGGTGACCTGCTGGCGCCACTCCGGCTTGATCCGCTGCCCGACGAAGTCGCGGTAGAACAGCGTCGCAGCGCTCGACGGTCGAGCGTGGGCCACCGCGACGAAGTCGTCGTCCGTCGTCGGCACCCAGAGCACGATGTCGGCAAAGGCGAGGTCGGCGAGGAGCTGCCAGTCGCCGACGAGGCCGTGGAGCCAATCGACATCCTCCTCCGAGGAACGGCCATGGGCTTGCACGAGATCACTGAGCGTCGACACGCCCCTAGTCTAGGCAGAACCTCGAAATGATCACGGATGTTATCCACAGCCCGTGTTAGAGCCCTGGACGCCCAGGGGATGCGCCTGCTTGAGTGGCTCCCACGCGACGGCCGAAGTGGGACGGCTTCCGCCGCCGCTGCCGATGAAAGCCGCCGCGCAGCAGCGGCCACGTTTGAGGGGATTCTCCTGTGAGCACCGTGCTCGATCACAACCATGACCGCTACAGGCCGGTGGGCCTGCCGCCGCACCCTGGCCGTGCCGGGCGGGTGGGAGCCGCTGCACGAGGGGGCGAGGCCCGCCGCGCACCGCATCCTGTGGTGGAGCTGCCGATCGTCACCGACGACAGCGGCTTCCCCGACCCAGCACCCCTGGTCGCCAACCTCGCGCTCTGCGTTGTGGAGATTCTCGCGGGGGCGAGGAACATCGACCAGCTCAGCCGCTGGGTGAGTGACGACGTCTTCATCCATCTGCTGCGCCGCTCCGCGATCGCGGCGCGCACCAGACGGCTCACAGGGGCCACCGTGCAACGGCCGCGTCTGCTGGTCGGCGACCCTGTCGTCGCGCGGCCACTGGACGGCGTCGTCGAGGCGGTGGTGCTCGTGCACCAGCCGAACAGGTCCAGGGCTGTCGCCATCCGGCTCGACGCCGTCGGGGAGCGCTGGCGGGCGAGCGCGATCAGCGTGCTGTGACCGTGAGGGCTGCCCTGCTCACGGCCGCTCGACGGCGGGGTGAGACGCGAATGGCCGCCCCGATCGGGACGGCCATCACGTGATCGGCGCTGGTCAGCCCTTCTTGCCCTGTGCGCGACGCTCCGCACGGTTGGCGGGAGCCGGCGCGTCGCTGTCGCTGACGCGCTGACCGAATGCGCCGCGCTGCGTCGCACCCTGCGCAGGCGGTGCCGACGCCTCGTTGAGCTGCTGCTGGGTGCGCTGCGCGCGCGCCGTCGCGCTCTGCTCGATCTGTCCACGCTGGTTGCGCACCTCGACGCCGCCGGCGTCGCTCGGGGCGGAGTAGCTGAGGCGGGCCTCGCCTTCGCCACGGCCGAGCCCCTTGGCAGCGACGCTCGGAGCCTCGACCTCGCCTGGCGCCTCGTTGACCTCCACCTCGAGGTTGAACAGGAAGCCGACGGTCTCCTCGCGGATCGACCCCATCATCTGCTGGAACATCGCGTAGCCCTCGCGCTGGTACTCGACCAGCGGGTCGCGCTGCGCCATGGCGCGCAGGCCGATGCCGTCCTTGAGGTAGTCCATCTCGTAGAGGTGGTCTCGCCAGCGGCGGTCGATCACCGACAGCACCACCCGGCGCTCCAGTTCGCGCATCGCCGGGGAACCGAGCGATTCTTCGCGCTTCTGGTAAGCGATCCGCGCATCCGACAGGATCTCGCGACGCATGAAGTCGCGGTTGATCTTGCCCTTGTTGCCCGCCTCGGTGATGACCTCGTCGATCGTCACGCCCACCGGGTAGAGGGTCTTGAGCTCGGCCCACAGGGCGTCGAAGTCCCAGTCGTCTCCGTTGCCCTCACCGGTGTGCTGGTCGAGGATGTCGTCGATCACCTCGGTGAGGAACTGCTGGGTGCGCTCGTGCAGGTCGTCGCCCTCGAGGATGTGCCTGCGGTCGCCGTAGATCGCCTCGCGCTGCCGGTTGAGGACGTCGTCGTACTTGAGGACGTTCTTGCGGATCTCCGCGTTCCGCGCCTCGACCTGCGACTGCGCGCTGCGGATGGCCCTGCTGACCACCTTCGACTCGATGGCGAGGTCGTCGGGGACGTTGCCCCTGCCCATCAGCGTCTCGGCTGCGCCCGCGTTGAAGAGGCGCATCAGGTCGTCGGTCAGCGACAGGTAGAAGCGGCTCTCGCCTGGGTCACCCTGACGGCCGGAACGACCACGGAGCTGGTTGTCGATGCGGCGCGACTCGTGGCGCTCGGTGCCGAGCACGTAGAGACCGCCGGCCTCGACGACCTTGTCCGCCTCGGTCTGCACCTTCTCCTTGACTGAGCTGAAGACCTCGTCCCACGCCGCCTCGTACTCCTCCGGGGTGTCGACAGGCGACAGGCCGCGGGAGTTCATCTCGGCGACGGCGATGAACTCGGCGTTTCCGCCGAGCATGATGTCCGTTCCACGTCCCGCCATGTTGGTCGCGACGGTCACGGCGCCGAGGCGGCCTGCCTGCGCGACGATCGCGGCCTCACGGGCGTGGTTCTTCGCGTTCAGGACCTCGTGACGCACGCCCTTCTTCGCGAGCAGACGCGACAGGTACTCGCTCTTCTCGACGCTGGTCGTTCCGACGAGGACGGGCTGGCCCTTCTCGTGGCGCTTGGCGATGTCTTCGACGACCTGGGCGAACTTCGCCTGCTCGTTCTTGTAGACGAGGTCGGACTGGTCGATCCTCTGCATCGGCTTGTTGGTCGGGATGGGGACGACGCCGAGCTTGTACGTGCTCATGAACTCGGCCGCCTCTGTCTCGGCGGTACCGGTCATGCCGGACAGCTTCTTGTACAGGCGGAAGTAGTTCTGCAAGGTCACGGTGGCGAGGGTCTGGTTCTCGGCCTTGACCTCGACGCCCTCCTTGGCCTCGATGGCCTGGTGGATGCCCTCGTTGTACCTGCGGCCCATCAGGATGCGGCCGGTGTGCTCGTCGACGATCAGCACCTCGCCGTTCATCACGACGTAGTCCTTGTCGCGCTTGAACAGGGCGTTCGCCTTGATCGCGTTGTTCAAGAACGAGATGAGGGGCGTGTTGGCCGACTCGTACAGGTTGTCGATGCCGAGGTAGTCCTCGACCTTCTCGATGCCTGGCTCGAGCACGCCGACGGTGCGCTTCTTCTCGTCGATCTCGTAGTCGACCTCCGGCTCGAGTCGCTTGGCGAGGTTGGCGAACTCGTTGAACCAGCGGTTCGCCTCGCCGGACGACGGCCCGGAGATGATCAGCGGGGTGCGCGCCTCGTCGATGAGGATCGAGTCCACCTCGTCGACGATCGCGAAGAAGTGGCCGCGCTGCACCATGTCGCTCGCCTGCCACGCCATGTTGTCGCGCAGATAGTCGAAGCCGAACTCGTTGTTGGTGCCGTATGTGATGTCGGCCGCGTACTGCTCGCGGCGCTCCTCCGGCGTCTGGCCCGCGAGGATCACGCCGGTGGTCATGCCGAGCGCGCGGAAGACGCGGCCCATGAGCTCCGACTGGTAGCTGGCCAGGTAGTCGTTGACCGTGATGACGTGGACGCCGCGGCTGGAGATCGCGTTGAGGTACGCGGCCGTCGTCGCAACGAGGGTTTTGCCTTCACCCGTCTTCATCTCGGCGATGTTGCCGAGGTGCAGGGCGGCGCCGCCCATGATCTGCACGTCGAAGTGACGCATCCCGAGCGTGCGCTTCGCCGCCTCGCGGACGGCGGCGAACGCCTCAGGCAGGAGGTCGTCGAGCGACTCTCCGTTGCTGTAGCGCTCCCGCAGTTCGACGGTCTCGTGCATCAGCTCTTCGTCGGTGAGCTCGCTGAAGTCGTCTTCGAGCGCGTTCACCGCTTTGGCGTACGCCTCCAGGCGGCGGAGGGTGCGACCCTCACCGACACGGAGGACCTTTTCCAGTACTGAGGCCACTTATGCACTCCACTTTGTTTGTTCAGGCTGGTATCGCCTGTCGCCCAGTCGGGCGCACGTCGAACCGCCGACCTGGGCCGACGCTAGACATATCGTACTTGTTCCGCCATTGCGTTCGGAGGGTAGTTCCTGTGAGGGCGCTCCGGAAAGCGAAGCGCCGATGGCGACGGCCGCCTGGGCCGCCACCATCGGCGCGGAATCGGCGCTGCAGGAGCGCAGTCGGCTCAGCTGCCGAGCTTGCGGCTCGCCGTCGCGACCTCCTGGAGTTCGTCTGCTTCGTCGTCCAGGGCGATCACGCCGTAGTCCCAGCCCTTGCGTCGGTAGACGACGCTCGGGCGCTGGTTCTCCTGGTCGATGAAGAGGTAGAAGTCGTGGCCGACGAGTTCCATGTAATACAGGGCGTCGTCGACTGTCATCGGGACGGAGGCGAAGACCTTCTTGCGGATGACGACGGGGCAGTAGTCGTCCTCCGCCTCCGCGGCGGCCTCCGCATCATCGGAGACGACGGGAACGCTTCCCGTCCTCACCTGATCGAGTACCGCGACAGGAGCCGCAGCGAGTCCGACGGTGCTGAAACCGTCCGTGCTCGCCTCTCGGAGCGATGTCGGCCTGTGCTGGCCGCGATGCACCTTGCGACGATCCTTCGCCCTGCGCACCCGTTCGAGGAGCTTCCCGAGGGCGATGTCGAACGCCGCGTACTTGTCGGTCCCGGTCGCTTCCGACCTCACGACGGCCTTCGGGCCGACGAGAGTCAGTTCGACGCGATCATCGCCGTTCTGGGAGCCGACCTTCTCGTTGTGGCGGCTGACCTTGATCTCGAAAGAGATCGCGCGTTCGGCGAGGTGCGAGACCTTTTCCGCCTTCTCAGTCGCGTATTCACGGAAACGATCGGTGATGCCCAGGTTGCGTCCGATGATGTTGATGTCCATGGAGACCTCCCTGTTCCGGCGTGCCGTCCGCCCGGATCACGAAGGGCGGGTCGTCCACACCTTTTCGACCACCGTAGTGCCGTCTGCCTCGGAAGTGAACAGGGAGAACCGGACTATCTGCCGAACCTTTCCCGTGCACTCCCCGAGGGTCACGCGACGACCGGCGAGCCGCCTCGCAACGGCGTGCGTGCGACTGCTACCGCGAACACGACCCTGCCCCCGGCGGCGGTGATCGCCCGTGCAGCTTCGCGCACCGTCGCCCCGGTCGTGACGATGTCGTCGACGATCACGCAGTCCCTTCCCCGCAGCCGGCGGGACGCGACCATGCTGCCCGCTCTGTTGCGCGTCCGCTGCTGCGCGGTCAGCCCTGCCTGGTCCTCTGTCTGCCTGGTGAGGCGCAGAGCACGCCACAACGGAGGGACCAGGATGCGCGACCTCCGCAGGAGGAGCGCCGTCGGATGGTATCCCCTGCGGCGGAACGCTGCGCGCGTGGACGGGATGACGACGGGGAGCAGCGCGTGCCGCGCATCCACCGGCGGATGCGGCTGGAGCCCGGCCCGCGTCCTGGCCCGCGACCCGGCCCCCGAGTCGGCCCCCGGGCCGGCCTGAGACTGCGCCGTCACGATCGCGGCACGCAGCGTGACGGCGAGCGCGGAAGCGGCGTCCGTGCGACCGGAGTCCTTGTACGCCAGCAGCACACGGCGAACGACGCCGTCGTATGCGAGGGCTGCGAACAGGGGCGGAGCTGCGCCCTCCGCCGCGATCATGCCAGGCAGGAGCGCGGCGGAGCACGCGGCGCACACCGCTCTGTCTTCTTCGCCGCAGCCGCTGCACTGCACGGGTTGCAGCACCGCGGCCGCGTCGAGGATGGATTCTCTGAGCTGGTTCGTTCTGAGCTGGTTCGTCGTCGTCATGGTTCGAGCCTGCGCGCTCAGCGGTCAGCGTGGCGGGGCGTCGACGGACCAGTGGAGAACGTGGGCAGAGCGCTGGTTGTGGAGGGATCCTGCTCAGCAGCCCGGTGCGCAGGTCACGGCTGGCCGAGTTGCACGGCGACGGCCCCCACCTTGTCGGTCTGCGCCTGCCAGCCCGTGCCCGTCGGCGCCTGCAGCGAGCCGTCCGAGGTCAGCACCAGGTACCGCGAGAGGCCGCCTGCGCCGACGATCGTCGTCCCGCCGCCCGGCCCTGCCGTGGTCGTCGACGTCCCTCCGATCGTCTGCTCTGTGATGGAGGTCGCATCCCCCGTCGTGTTGCTGAGCACAGCGACGGTGAGCTCGCCTGTCCACGCGACGGAACGCGGCGTCCCAGCGCCGACCGCCAGCTCGACCGGCTCCGTGAGACCGGTGGGAACACCGGCCTCCCCTCGCACGATCCCCGCGGCCACGAGCAGCGACTGTGCGCCGTTCTTCAGCAGTGCCACGATGCGCGTTCCATCCCGCGAGACGGCGATCGACACGATGGCGGTCGCCGACGGCCACTCGGTCTTGATGGCGTGGGCCTGCCCGTCCGGGCTGTACGCCTGCAGGGCTCCAGGGCTCGCCTGCGGAACCGACCAGACCCAGCCGCTGGTGTCGATGACCGGCGCGATCAGGCCGGGTCGCGCATCCACCTTGGCCGGCTCTGCGCTCTTGCGCACGAAGTACGCAGCCCCGTGGGACTGCACAGCGGCCTCGTCCCGTGCGGCGTTCAGTGCGACGGCGGTCGGCTGCAGGGCGATGATCTTGTCGCTCATCCCGCTGAGCTCGGTGACGCTCGACCCGCTCAGCAGGCCGAACGTGTTCTGACGGTAGACGATGGCGTGCGAGTCGACGGGAGGGTCCTGCGCCGGGGCGTTCGCGTCGCTGAGCGGAGGGATCTGCTGCTGGTTGCCCTCGATGGAGATTTCGACCGACTGCGCGAGGCTGCCGAGGCTCTGTTCGAGTTCGAGCTGCATCCGCTGCAACGCCATCGTGTCCGCCTGGCCGGCCTCCGAGCTGAGATCGACCCTGGCGACGCCTCCCGAGGTCGTCACCGACGGCAGCGCGAGCTGGGTGCCCTGCGGGAAGGCGCTGGTCACCGCCCCGGTCAGCCACTTGGATGGGCCGGCCAGGATCGCGCTCGCCACCCTCGTCGCCGCCGTGGCGACGCGGGCGGGGAACCACCGCGCATCCGGGACCAGGTAGGCGTAGTCGGGACTGAAGAAGTAGATCGGCTGCTGCGAGTAGACGGAGCGGAACGTCGGGTCGTCGATGACGACGCCGTTCGGGGCGACCGCGATCCGCCACTCGCCGTCCTGCTTCTCGAGTTCGTAGCGGAGCCCGACGGGAGCCGTGCTCGTGACGGGGTGGTACGCACCCGCACTGTCGACGTTGGCGACGGGGTTGACCGATACGCTCCACTGGTTGTCGTCGTGGTCGAACGAGCGGTTCCTGCCGTCGTCGACGGTCACGGACTCGTCCGGGTTCCACTTGGCGGACATCGACCTGGTGAGGTACTTCCTGGCGATGTCGAAGTTGTTCTTCGGGCTCGACGCCGCGTCGATGAAGCCCTGCACGATGCGCTGCTGGGTCGCGCCCTTCTCCGGAGGAGACGGGTTGAAGTCGAGGTCGAGCGGGTCGTTCACCTGGGCGACAGGGCCGCCCTGGCGCACCGGCCCTGAGCTCGGGATGCTCGCGCACGCGGCGAGGACGACCAGCACGGCCACAGCGACCACGCCGGCGACGGCGCGGCGCAACGAGCGGCGGGCGGTCATGTTCTGGCTCCTCTGTCGGTGAACTGCTCGTCTGCGGCGTGACCGTGCACCCGCGCGCCCCCATCGGTGACCGCGGCATCGGTCGCCGCCGCACCGGTCGCCGCTGCATCCGTGGCTCCTGCGTCCGTCGGCGGCAGCGGAAGCGGCGACGATGCGATCTCCTTGCCGGAGACCCGCGGGAGCGTCAGCCGGAAGCACGAGCCTGCGCCAGGCGCGGACCAGACCTGCAGCCAGCCGGAGTGCAGCGTCGCGTCCTCCAGCGAGATCGCGAGCCCGAGGCCCGTGCCGCCGATGGTGCGCTTGCGCGAAGGGTCGGCCCTCCAGAACCGGTCGAACACGTGGTTGACCTCCTGCTGGCTCATCCCGATCCCGTAGTCGCGCACGGTGAGCGCGACGGCGCTCTCGTTGCTGTCGACCGTGACGACGACCGGCTTGCCGTCTCCGTGCTCGATGGCGTTGCCGATGAGGTTGCGCACCACGCGCCGGATGCGCCTCGGGTCCATGCCGACGTCGAAGTAGCCGCCTGGCGCATCCAGTCGCAGCTCCGAGCCGTTCTGCTCCGCGAGGGTGCGCAGCTCGTCCACCACGTCGTCGGCGAGCCGCACCAGGTTGGTCGGCTCCGGGTCGAGGGCGACGGAACCGGCGTCGTACCTGCTGATCTCGAGCAGGTCGGAGAGCAGCCGGTCGAAGCGCTCGATCTGGGTGTGCAGCAGCTCTGCGGTGCGCTCGGTGGCGGGCGGGAACGACTCGCGCTGGTCGTAGATCACGTCGCCTGCCAGCCGGATGGTCGTGAGCGGTGTGCGCAGCTCGTGCGAGACGTCGGAGACGAACCGCTGCTGCAGCTGCGACAGCGTCGCGAGCTGGTTGATCTGGCTCTGCAGACTGTCCGCCATCCCGTTGAACGAGCGGGCGAGCGACGCGAACACGTCCTCGCCGTGCTCCGGGATGCGCACGGCCAGGTCGCCGGCGGCGAGGCGCTCGCTGGTCTCGGCAGCGACCCGGATCGGCTGGACGGCGAACCGCACGATCACCCAGGTGATCGCCCCGATCAGCAGGATGAGCGCGAACCCGGCGAGCAGCAGCGTGCCCTGCACGAACAGCAGCGTGTTCTCCGAGTCGCGGAGGTTGTAGCCGATGTAGAGCTCGTAGTGCCCGAAGCTCGGGAGCGTGAGCTGCGTGCCGACGACGATGCCGGGGTCGGTCGTCCCGTTCCCCGCAGGCAACGCGACGGACTGGTAGAACTGCTTGGTCCCTCCGTTCTGCACCTGCTGACGCAGCTCGTCGGAGATCACGCCGTTCAGCCCTGGGCTCGCCCTGTCAGGAGGGGCGGGGATGGAGACGTCCTGGCCTGGCACGCGGTACGCGGCGATGAGTCTGCTCGATGTCGCGCCCTGCACGGTCTGCAGCGTGGAGTTGAGGAGGTTCTTACCGGAGTCGGAGGCGGAGACGTCCGAGGCGTTCAGGGTCGACTGCGCGGAGGTGGTCGCCCTGCTGGAGTCGCGGAGCGCCTGGTCGAGGCGCGACTGATAGAGGTCGTTGCTGATGCTGAGGGCCATGTAGATGCCCGTCACCAGGATGGCGATGCCGGTCAGCAGTAGGGTGATCGCGACGGTGCGGACCTGCAGCGAGCGCCGCCAGACGCCCACGAGCTGCGAGGGGAGCTGCCGCCACCATCGCCCGTCCATCCACCTGTACCGCATCGGGCCGCCGCGTCCGGCGTGCTACGTGACGGCGCCGGCGCGGTAGCCGACCCCGCGCACGGTCATCACGATCTTGGGGTTGTCCGGGTCCTGCTCGACCTTGGCGCGCAGCCGCTGCACGTGCACGTTCACCAGGCGGGTGTCCGCCTTGTAGTGGTAACCCCAGACCTGCTCGAGCAGCATCTCGCGGGTGAACACCTGCTGCGGCTTCGAGGCGAGCGCGAGCAGCAGGTCGAACTCGAGAGGCGTGAGGTTGATGCGGGCGTCGCCGCGCTTGACCTCGTGGCCCGCGACGTCGACGACCAGGTCGCCGATGCGGAGCTGTTCGGCTGCCGGCACAGTGGATGCAGGCCGCAGCCTGGTCTTGATCCGCGCGACGAGCTCTTTCGGGTTGAACGGCTTGACCATGTAGTCGTCCGCGCCGGACTCGAGGCCCTTGACGACATCGGCGGTGTCCGACTTGGCGGTGAGCATGATGACGGGCGTTCCCGACTCCGCTCTGATGCGGCTGCACACCTCGATGCCGTCGAGACCGGGGAGCATGAGGTCGAGCAGGACGAGGTCGGGCTTCGAGGAGCGGAAGATATCGACGGCGAGCGCGCCGTCCTCGCAGAAGACGGGGTCGAATCCCTCGGTGCGAAGCACGATGCCGATCATCTCGGCGAGGGCGGTGTCGTCGTCGACCACCAGGATGCGACTGTTCATGTCCGAAGTTTCCCACAACCATTCTCGGGCGGCCGGTTACCACTGAGGCCCCGATGACCGCTGAAGTCTCTGTGCAAGCGTAGTGGAGACTCCTGCGCCACCCGTGAAAGCCAGCCGAACGTGCCCTGTGGGTGGGGCAGTGCTCGTGGCGCGGATGTGCCAGCATGGGGTGCGGAAGACGCACGGGAAAGAGGGGCACCGCGTGACCGACGAGCAGAACTGGCAGGCACCGGGGTCTCAAGCAGACGCGGGAGCCGGCCACGAGCAGGCGCCAGTGCCGCCTGCGCCGCGCTACGGCGAGTACGCGCCGGACAATAGCCAGCCTCAGGGCTACGGCCAGCAGCAGGGCCAGCAGCAGGGCCAGCAGCAGGGCCAGCAGCAGCCTGGCCCCGGCTATCCTCCTCCCGGCTTCGCGTACGGCCGGCCTGGCCAGGGGTTCCCGCAGCAGCCAGGCTGGACTCCCCCGCCGAAGCCCGGCCTCATCCCGCTGCGGCCGCTCGGCTTCGGCACCCTCATCGGCGCGCCGTTCCAGACCCTTCGGCGCAATCCCAAGATCACGGTCGGCGCCGCCCTGCTGCTGCGGGGCATCCCGTCGATCATCGCGAGCGTGCTCATCTTCTTCGGCATCTATCTGCTGTTGGACAGGGCGGCCAACGCGACAGCGGACGACCGCAGCGCGCTCCTGGCGGGAGCAGCGGGCGGGACGATCGTGCTCGGCCTGCTCTCCGCCGTGATCGACGGCATCTCCAGTGCGCTGCTGCAGGGCGTCATCGTCGGAGAGGTCGCCCGCGGAACCGTCGGTGAGAAGCTGACCTTCCGCGGCATCTGGCAGCTCGTGCGGGGTCGCGTCGGCGCGCTGATCGGCTGGACGTTCCTGGTCGCCCTGGCGTGGATCGTCGCCGCTGCGCTCGTCATCGTCGTGGCCGCCGTGCTGTTCGCTCTCGGTCCCGCCGGAGTGGTCGGCGGTGTGCTCGTGCTCATCTTCGGTTTCCTCGGCCTCGTCGCCCTCGCCATCTGGCTGAACACCAAGCTCGTGCTCGTGCCGAGCGCCATCGTGCTCGAGCGGCTTCCGATCCGCAGGGCGATGGCCCGCTCCTGGGGGCTCACCAGCGGATACTTCTGGAAGACTTTCGGCACGGTCGCCCTGATCGCCGTGATCGTCTACGCGGTGGCGCAGATCATCTCGATCCCGTTCGGCGTCGTCGGCGGAATCGTCGGAGGCATCTTCGCCCCGACGTCGCTCTCGTCCCCTGACTCGGCGAGCTTCAGCCAGGTGCTGACCAGCCAGATCGGCGTCAACCTGCTGGCGAGCGTCGTCGGCGCGATCGTCGGCGCGATCATGGGCGTCGTGCAGACCTCCGTCGTCGCGCTCATCTACATCGACCTCCGGATGCGCAAGGAGGGCCTGGACCTGCAGCTCGTGCGCTTCGTTGAGGCACGGCAGACCGGTCAGGATGCGCAGGATCCATACCTCGCCGGTCCAGTCTTCGTTCCGCCTGCTGCGTCGTATCCGCCTGCGCCGGGGTCGTATCCGCCTCCCGGCTCCTGGCCTCCTCCCCCGCCTGGCGCATGACGGTCGGCCTCCTCTCCGCATTCGTCGCCTTGGTGCGCGCGGACGTCCCCGTCGACCCGAGCTCGCCAGACGCCCGCCAGTGGATCGGCGACGAGCTCGCCAAGCCCGAGTACCAGACGGCGAAGCCGACGTGGTTCGACCTGGCGTCCAAGGCCGTCCAGGACTGGATCGCGTCACTGTTCCAGGGGCCTGGCGGCTCCGCCGGCCCTGTGCTGCTGCTCGCGGTGGTGCTGGTGATCGCGGGGCTGATCGTCGCGGCGTTCTTCATCTTCGGGCGCCCGCGCATCAACAGGAGGACGGCGGACGGCCGCCGCTCCCTGTTCGGCGACGACGATACGCGAACGGCGGCGCAGCTCAGGCGTTCCGCCGCGGCCGCCGCGTCGGCGGGCGACTGGGTCCAGGCGATCGAGGAGCAGTTCCGCGCCGTCGCGCAGGGCCTGGACGAGCGCACCATCGTGACGGTGAGCCCCGGGACGACCGCGAACGAGTTCGCTCACCGCGCTGCGAGCGCCGTGCCTGCTGAACGGGAGCGTCTGCTCGCCGCGGCCCGCGCGTTCGACGATGTCCGCTACCTGGAACGCCAGGGGACGGAGGCGCAGTACCAGCATCTCGTCGCCCTCGACCAGAGCCTGCAGGATGCGCGACTGCCGTCGCCGATGCGCGCCGAGGCGGCCCGATGACGGCACAGGGCACCGCGCAGACGCTCGAGCGCGAGCACGATACAGGGGCTGCACCGAGCGGGCCGTCCGAGGCTGCGGCCGTCTCCCCCGGCCTCCGTCAGGTCGGGAGGAAGAGCATCCCGTGGATCGTGCTGGCGGCGATCGCGGTGTTCGTCGCGCTTCTGGGCGTTCTGCTCACGGGAGGCGGCGCGCGCGTCGGCGTCCCGATGGATGCTGCGAACGCCGGCCCCATCGGCGCGAAGGCGGTCGCCCAGGTACTCAGGGGCCAGGGCGTCGCCGTGCACAGCGCGACCACACTGAGCCAGGTGGAGGATGCCGCCACCGACGACACGACCGTCCTCGTCTTCGACCCCGCCGGCAACCTCGATTCGAGCGGATACGACCGGCTCACCTCGGTCGCGAGCACGATCGTGGTCGTCGAGCCCGACTTCGACGCGCTGAACAGGCTCGCTCCGCACGTGTCGGCGGCAGGGGCGGTCTCCGCCACGACCCCGATCGCCTCCGGCTGCTCCGTGCCGGCCGCCGTCCGGGCGGAGACCATCGACCCGACGCCGACAGAGACCACGAAAGACGTCAGTTTCGCCGGTTCGTTCCGCGTCGACGGAGGGGACGCGCTCGGCTGCTTCCGCACGGGGACCGACAGGTACTCGTTCGTGACGACCAGGTCGGACGGCCGCACGATCGACCTGATCGGCTCGGCGAGCATCCTGATGAACGACGGTGTCGACCGGGCAGGCAACGCCGCGCTCGCGCTCAGCGTCCTCGGACAGCACCGCACGCTCGTCTGGTACCTGCCGAGCATCGACGACCGGCCGGTCACCGGGCCACCGGACATCGGCGCGCTCACGCCCGGCTGGGTGACGCCGGTCGTGATCCTGCTCGTGCTCGTCTTCATCGCAGCGGCGTTCTGGCGTGGGCGGCGCTTCGGCCCTCTGGTGGTCGAGAACCTGCCGGTCGTCGTCCGCGCAGGCGAGACGCGCGAAGGCCGCGCCCGGCTGTACCAGCGCTCGTCCGCCCGTCTGCGTGCCGCGGATGCGCTGCGCATCGGCGCTGTCGGACGCCTGGCCTCCGCGACCGGCCTGCCGCGCGCGGCGACCGCCGTCGAGATCGCGGACGCCGTCGCACCGGCGACAGGGCGGGACAGAGCGGCCGTGCACAGAACCCTGATCGACGCCGT
Source organism: Leifsonia sp. NPDC102414 (assembly GCF_044765685.1). Classification (NCBI taxonomy): domain Bacteria; kingdom Bacillati; phylum Actinomycetota; class Actinomycetes; order Micrococcales; family Microbacteriaceae; genus Leifsonia; species Leifsonia sp. NPDC102414. Next base: position 422,468 of record NZ_JBIWKN010000003.1, on the reverse strand, counting down.
GCCTCGCACGGACGCCGACCTGATCGCCCTGTCAGACGATCTGGCAGAGCTCGAACGAGCCACCGCAGCAGCAGCCACCCCCGCACCGCCGGGGCCGACCGGAAGAATGGATGCATGACCGACGTCACGACAGGATCGAGCGGAGCCCCCATCCACAGCCAGAACCCCGCGCAGGCGACGCCGCCCTCCGCACCGCAGCACGCTGCACAGCAGCAGCCGCAGGCCGGCACGACGGACTCGACAGCCCTGCGCCACGCGCTCGCCCGCGTGCGCACCGAGGTCGGCAAGGCGGTCGTCGGGCAGGATGGCGCCGTCACCGGGCTGATCATCGCGCTGCTCGCCCGCGGTCACGTGCTGCTGGAGGGCGTGCCGGGCGTCGCGAAGACCCTGCTGGTGCGATCGCTGAGCGAGGCGCTCAGCCTGGACACCAAGCGCATCCAGTTCACGCCGGACCTCATGCCCGGGGACGTGACGGGGTCGCTGGTCTACGACGGCCGGACGGGCGGCTTCGAGTTCCGCGAGGGCCCGGTGTTCACGAACATCCTGCTCGCAGACGAGATCAACAGGACGCCACCGAAGACGCAGTCTGCTCTGCTGGAGGCGATGGAGGAGCGCCAGGTCAGCGTCGACGGCGTCAGCCGCCAGCTGCCAGACCCGTTCATCGTGGCGGCGACGCAGAACCCGATCGAATACGAAGGCACGTACTCGCTGCCAGAGGCGCAGCTCGACCGCTTCCTGCTCAAGCTGACCCTGGATGTGCCACCGCGCGACACCGAGGTGGAGGTGCTGCGCCGTCATGCGGCCGGTTTCAACCCGCGCGACCTCGCGGCGGCCGGCGTCACGCCGGCACTCAGCGCCGCAGAGCTGCACGCAGCACGCGCCGCAGCCGCATCCGTCGGAGCGACGGGCGACGTGCTCGCGTACATCGTCGACCTGGCACGCGCCACGCGCACCAGCCCGTCTGTGAAGCTCGGTGTGAGCCCGCGCGGCACGACGGCGCTGCTCGCAGCGGCCAAGGCGTGGGCGTGGCTGTCCGGCTACGACTCGATCACCCCCGACCACGTGCAGGCGATGCTGGTGCCGGTCTGGAGGCACAGGGTGCAGCTGCGGCCGGAGGCCGAGCTGGAGGGCGTCGGGGTCGATGCCATCCTGCGGTCGATCGTGCAGCAGGTCCAGGTTCCGATCTAGGCCGCCGCGTGACCGTATCCGGACGTTTCGTCGCCCTGCTCGCGCTCGGGGCGATCCCCGTCGTGCTGTTCGGCGGGGCAGAGGGCGCCTCGTATCTCGCGCTCGGCGCCTGGGTGCTGCTCTGCGTGCTCCTCGGCCTGCTCGATCTCGTGTTCGCTGGGTCGCCGCGCCGCGTCGCGTTGGAGCGCTCGCTCCCGGCCAGAGTGCGTCTCGGAACGGAGGCGTCGAGCGAGCTGCTCGTGACGAACACGGGCGGCAGGGCCATCCGCGGCACGGTCAGGGATGCCTGGGAGCCGTCGGCGGGCCTCGACAGGTCGCGCACGAGCGTCTCCATCCCCGCAGGGGAGCGCAGACGGATCACGGCGACGCTGACCCCGTGGCGACGTGGAGAGCGCCGGGTGTCCCAGGTGACCATCCGGTCGTGGGGGCCGCTGCACCTCTGGGCACGACAGGCGACGCTCGAAGCGCCGGGGCGCATCAGGGTGCTGCCGCCGTTCACGTCCCGCAAGCACCTCCCCTCGCGGCTGGCGCGGCTGCGCGAGCTGGACGGGACCACCAGCGTGATGCTGCGCGGGCAGGGCACAGAGTTCGACTCGCTGCGCGAGTACGTGCGCGGAGACGACGTGCGCTCCATCGACTGGCGTGCGACCGCACGCCGCCACGACCCGAACAGCGGCCGCGGAGCCCGCGTGATGGTGCGCACCTGGCGGCCCGAGCGGGACAGACGCGTGGTCATCGTCATCGACACGGCGCGCACCTCTGCCGCGCGGATCGGCGACGAACCGCGCATCGACACGGCGTTCGAGGCCTCCCTGCTGCTCGCCGCGCTGGCGACACGAGCGGGAGACAGAGTCGATCTGCTCGCATACGACCGCGCGGTGCGGGGACGGGTGCAGGGAGCCACAGGTCCGGAGCTGCTGTCCAGGATGGTCGACGCGATGGCGGGCATCGAGCCAGCGCTGATCGAGATGGACTGGTCGGCGGTCCCCGCGCAGGTGTCCGCGATCACGAGCCAGCGCTCTCTGGTCGTGCTGCTGACCTCCGTGGAGTCGCCCGGCGCATCCCGTGGGCTGCTGTCCGTGCTGCCGCAGCTCACGAAGAAGCACATCGTGGTGGTCGCGTCGGTGACCGACCCAGAGTCGATCCAGGCGGCAGGCCGGCGGAAGAACCGCGAGGAGGTGTATCGCGCGGCCGCGGCGGAACGCTCGCTGCTGGATGTGAGCCGGGTGACGGCCGGGATCCAGCGGCTGGGGGCGGATGTGGTGACCGGATCCCCGGAGGACCTGCCACCCGCACTGAGCGACGTCTACCTGGCGCTGAAGGCGGCCGGTCGGCTGTAGGCGCCTCCTGGTAGCTGCCTACTGCTGTCTGCCTACTGGCGCACGATGGCCGGGCGTCAGCCGGCCACGACGCGGCGCGAGCCTGACTCGTACTCCGTCAGGTCGCCCGTCTCGCCGAGGCGCACCGCGCGACGGCCGAGCACCAGCATGTACGCGAGGAACGCCGCGAGCGCGAGAGCGCCGATCGTGATCTTCGCCCAGACCGGAAGCTCGGACGGCGTCACGAAGCCCTCGATCAGGCCGGAGACGAACAGTGAGATCGCGCATCCCACAGCGACGGTGAACAAGGCGCGGCCGTCCTCGGCGAGCGCTTGAGCGCGGGTGCGGGCGCCCGGCGCGATCCAGGCCCAGAAGATCCGCAGGCCCGCAGCAGCGGCAACGAAGACGCTGGTGAGCTCGAGCATCCCGTGCGGCAGGATGTACGAGAACATCACGTCGCCGCGCCCGTACGCGAACATCACACCGGCCGCCGTGCCGACGCCGATGGCGTTCTGCAGCAGCACGAACGGCACGTAGACGCCGGTGATGCCGAACGCGATGCACTGCGCTGCGATCCAGGCGTTGTTCGTCCAGACCTGGCCGGAGAACGACGCGGCGGGGTTGTTCGAGTAGTAGTCGATGAACGAGTGGTCGACGTACTGCCGCAGCTGCGCATCGGTGCCGAAGTTGCGGAGCACCTCCGGGTTGCCGCTGATCCAGATCGCGTAGAGCGTCGCCACCACGACGGTGGCGACCGCGACCGCCAGCACCACCCACCGGATGCGGTACAGCGCTGCGGGGAGCTGGTAGACGAAGAACCGGGGCAGCATGGAGAACACGTTCGCGCCGGCGCCGGTGAACCGCAGGCGCGCGGAGGCGAGCGCGAGGGAGAGCCTGTCCCCGGTGGCCGTCGACCCTGCGATGGTCTTGATCGCGGACAGATCGGACGCACCGGACTGGTAGAGGTCGATGAGCTCGTCGGCTTCCCTGCCGTCGAGGCGGCGTCGTTTGGCGAGCTGGGCGAGTCTGTCCCAGTCTGCGCTGCGCGCTGCCGTATATGCGTCGAGATCCATCTGCTTGAATGATAGCCATGACGGCACCTGGCCAGACAGTCGCAGCGCCACCCCCATCCCGGGGCGAGCGCGAACTCGTCACGGGCGAGGCCGTCACCCTCGACGTCAAACCGGCGAGCTACATCCTGCGGGCGGCGGGCGCCGCCATCGACTGGCTGGTGTACATGCTGGTGATGTTCGGCTGCATCCTGCTGCTCGTCGCAACAGGCGGCGGCCTGGATGCGGCGGCAGGGAGGGCGCTCGTCGTCCTCATCCTGGTGTTCGGGATGGTCGTGCTCCCCACCACGGTCGAACTCGCGACCAGGGGAAAGTCGCTCGGGAAGCTCGCCGTCGGCGCGCGCATCGTCAGGGACGACGGCGGCGCGATCGGCTTCCGGCACGCGTTCATCCGGGCGCTCGTCGGCGTGCTGGAGATCTTCATGACCATCGGAGGCGTCGCAGCGCTCACCGGCCTCCTCAATGCCCGCTCCAAGCGCCTCGGCGACCTGCTGGCCGGCACGTACAGCCAGTACGAGCGTGCGCCGCAGGCGACGCCGCTCCCGCTCTACCTCGCCCCGCACCTGACCGGCTGGGCGCAGACGGCCGACGTGGCGAAGCTCCCGGACAGGCTGTCACGTCGCATCGCCCAGTTCGTGCGTCAGGCGCCGCAGCTCACGCAGGCAGCGCGTGCCGGCCTCAGCGCCGAACTCGCCGCCGAGGCGTCGGCGTACGTGTCCCCGCTTCCTCCTGTGGACGCCGAGACGTTCCTCGTGGCCGTCGCCCTCCTCCGCCGTCAGCGCGATGCGGCTGGGCTCGCCATCGAGCAGGCGCGCCTGCAGCGCCTCGAGCCGGTGCTCGACGGACTCCCCCACGCCTTCCCAGACCGCTAGGAGACCAGTGACCGAGTATCGCGCCCACTTCGACGCCACCGTGACGTTCGTCAACGGCGGAAGCCTGCAGACGAACGGGTTCCGGCTCGACCTGCCGGACGCCGAGCTGTCCGAGGAGCAGATCGCCGAGCTGTTCGTGCGGCACCTCGGGCTCGCGCTGGTCGGCGAGGTGCGGCTGAACGCGCTCCGCATCGTCGAGGAGCAGCACAGGGGCAGCAGAGGGATCAGCCCGGAGCTCGCTCGCGTGCCCGTGCCGGACAAAGCGCGCGTGGTCGACCTGAGCCACCGCATCCGGGCGGGGCTCGTCACCTACCCCGGTCTGCCCGCGCCGACGATCACGCCGCACCTGACCCGCGAGGCCTCGGTGGCGACGTATGCCCCCGGCACGCAGTTCGCGATGGACATCATCACGATGATCGGCAATACGGGCACGTATCTCGACAGCCCGTTCCACCGCTACGCGGACGGCGGCGACCTCGCGTCCCTCGATCTCTCGACGCTGGTCGGGCTCCCCGCCGAGGTCTTCCACCTCACCGACCTCGGTTCGCGTGGCATTCCGGCCACCGTCTTCCACGACCGCGAGCTGGCAGGCACGGCCGTGCTGCTGCACACCGGCTGGGATGCGCACTTCGGACAGCCGGAGTACGCCACGGGTGCGCCGTTCCTCACCGAAGACGGTGCACGTCACCTGGTGGATGCCGGGGTGACCCTGGTCGGCATCGACTCGCTCAACATCGACGACACGGAATCCGGTGGTGAGCGACCTGCGCACACACTGCTGCTGGCCGCCGGCATCCACGTGGTGGAACACCTGACGAATCTCGGCGAGGTTCCCGCGCGCGGCGCACGGTTCACCGCCGCGCCGCCCGCCGTCGAGGGGTTCGGAACCTTCCCCGTGCGGGCGTACGCGGAGGTCTAGCGCAGCGGCCGACCGGACCGGCGACGCAGCGTCAGTCGTGCAGGATGCGCTGGAACAGCACGTGGTCCTGCCAGCGACCGGCGATCTTCAGGTAGTTCGGGGCCACCCCGATGCGCTCGAATCCGGAGCGGGTGAGGACGGACTGCGACGCCTGGTTGTGCAGCAGCGTCGCGGCCTGGATGCGGTGCAGGCCGAAGTCGTCGCGCGCCGCCTCCACGATGGCGGCGAGGGCGGCGGAGGCGAGTCCCTGCTTGGTGTGCGCGCGGTCGAGCCAGTAGCCGATCATGGCGCTCTCGAACGCGCCGCGCACGATGCTGCTCAGGTCGAAGCCGCCTGCGACGGCGTCTCCGTCCAGGATGAGCAGCGGGACGGCCGTGCTGGCCTCATACAGGGCGAGGAGCTCCGTGGTGCGCTTGAGCTGGCCCTCCGGCGTGAAGAACTCCTCCGTGCGGGTGGGTTCCCACGGCGCGAGGTGTCCGCGGTTGGCGACGTATGCTGCCGCGAGCGCCGGGGCGTCCTCAGGCCTGCGCACGCGCAGGATGAGGCCGCCCGGCAGCTCGCGGTCGGTGAAGGTGAGTGGCATCAGTATCGGTAGTGGTCGACCTTGTACGGGCCGTCGACGCTCACGCCGATGTATGCGGCCTGCTCGGGGGTGAGGGTGGTCAGCTCGACGCCGAGCGCATCCAGGTGGAGGCGGGCGACCTTCTCGTCGAGGTGCTTCGGCAGCACGTACACACCGATCGGGTAGTTCTCCGTCGAGACGTACAGCTCGAGCTGCGCGAGCACCTGGTTGGTGAACGAGTTGCTCATCACGAAGCTCGGGTGACCTGTGGCGTTCCCGAGGTTCATCAGGCGGCCCTCGGAGAGCACGAGCACGCTGCGACCGCTCGGCAGGCGCCACTCATGCACCTGCGGCTTGATCTCGACCTTCACAGCGCCTTCGAGCGCTTCGAGGCCGGCCATGTCGATCTCGTTGTCGAAGTGGCCGACGTTGGCGACGATGGCCTGGTGCTTCATCGCCAGGATGTGGTCCAGGGTGATCACGTTCAGGTTGCCCGTGCCGGAGATGAAGATGTCGACCTGGTCGACGACGGATTCGATGCGGGCCACCTGGTAGCCGTCCATCGCCGCCTGCAGCGCGTTGATCGGGTCGACCTCGCTGACGATCACGCGGGCGCCCTGGCCACGCAGCGCTTCCGCTGCGCCCTTGCCGACATCGCCGTAGCCGGCGACGAACGCGACCTTGCCGCCGATGAGCACGTCGGTAGCGCGGTTGAGGCCGTCCGGCAGCGAGTGGCGGATGCCGTACTTGTTGTCGAACTTGCTCTTGGTCACCGAGTCGTTGACGTTGATAGCCGGGAAGAGGAGCTGGCCGTCGCGGGCGAGCTCGTACAGGCGGTGGACACCGGTGGTGGTCTCCTCCGTCACGCCGAGGATGTCGGCGGCGACCCGCGTCCAGCGGTCCGCCGACTCAGCGATGGATGCGCGGAGCGCTGCCAGGATCACGCGGTACTCGTGGCTGTCCCCTGCCGCGTCGTCTGGAACAGCGCCGGCGAGCTCGAACTCGCGGCCCTTGTGCACCAGGAGGGTCGCGTCGCCGCCGTCGTCGAGGATCAGGTTGGGGCCGATCCAGTCGGCTCCCTCCTTCTCGGCCTCGGTCGTCCAGTCGAAGATCTGCTGGGTGCACCACCAGTACTCCTCCAGCGATTCGCCCTTCCAGGCGAACACGGGAACCCCGGCCGGTGCATCCACCGTGCCGGTCGGGCCGACCGCGATGGCGGCAGCGGCATCGTCCTGGGTGGAGAAGATGTTGCAGCTCGCCCAGCGCACCTGCGCGCCGAGTGCGACGAGGGTCTCGATCAGCACGGCGGTCTGCACGGTCATGTGCAGCGAACCGGCGATGCGGGCGCCGGCGAGCGGCTTCGACGCCCCGAACTCCTCGCGGAGGGACATGAGGCCTGGCATCTCGTTCTCTGCCAGACGGATCTGGTGGCGCCCTGCCTCAGCGAGGGAGAGATCGGCGACCTTGAACGGAAGAGTGGAGGTGGATTCAGCGAGGGTGGTTGTGGCCATTGCCCCATTGTCGCATCCGGTGCCCGACTCGCACAGTCGTGTGACGAGCGCGTGTGCCTGCGGCGCGTGGTCAGGCGCGGATGAGCGCCAGCACCTCGTCGCGGATGCGCTCCATCGTCGGGAGGTCGGCCGCCTCGACGTTGAGCCTGAGTAGCGGCTCGGTGTTCGACGGACGGACGGAGAACCACCAGAACGGCTCGTCGCCTCCGACGAATCCGGTCACGGTCAGGCCGTCGAACTCGTCGAATTCCGCGCGTCCGGTGAACTCCTCGACGATGCGCGTGAACGCGGCAGGCACGTCGTCGACGGTCGAGTTGATCTCGCCGGACATCGGGTACGGCGTGAACCGGGCGGACAGCGCCGACAGCGGCTCGTCCTGGCCGCCGAACTCGGCGAGCAGGTGCATCGCCGCGAGCATCCCGTTGTCCGCACTCCAGAAGTCGCGGAAGTAGTAGTGCGCGGAGTGCTCTCCGCCGAAGATCGCACCGGACTCGCGCATCGCGTCCTTGATCAGCGTGTGGCCGACGCGCGTGCGCAGCGGGGTGGCGCCCGCGGCCTCGATGGTCTCCGGGACGACGTTGGACGTGATCAGGTTGTGGATCACCGTGATGTCGGCGTCAGGGTCCTCGCGGCGCGCCCGGGCGATCTCGCGCAGCGCGACGATCGCCGCGACGGCGGACGGCGTGACGGCGTCGCCGTTCTCGTCCACCACGAAGCAGCGGTCGGCGTCCCCGTCGAAGGCGAGCCCGAGGTCGGCCCCGTGCTCGACCACCGCGCGCTGCAGGTCGACCAAGTTCTTCGGGTCGAGCGGGTTGGCCTCGTGGTTGGGGAACGATCCGTCGAGCTCGAAGTACATCGGGACGATCGTGAGCGGAAGGGCGGGAAGCCCCGCCGCCTCGCCGAGCACCGCCGGCACGGTCAGTCCACCCATGCCGTTGCCCGCATCCACCACCACGGTGATCGGCCGGATGCCGGACAGGTCGACCAGGGACCGCAGGTATGCGGCGTAGTCGGCGATGACGTCCTGCTCGCGGAAGCCGCCTGGCTCTGCGACAGCGTCGACGCCGTCGTGCAGGTAGACGGCTGCGCGGTCGCGCACACCGGCGAGCCCGGTGTTCATGCTGAGACCCTGCGCCCCCGCCCTGGAGAGCTTGATGCCGTTGTACGTCGCGGGGTTGTGGCTGGCGGTGAACATGGCCGCGTCAGCGGCCAGAGCACCGGACGCGAAGTACGACTCGTCCGTCGAGCACAGCCCGATCGACACCACGTTGGCGCCCCTGGCCTGCGCTCCGCGCGCGAACGCCGCGGCGAACGTCGGCGATGAGTCGCGCATGTCGTGGCCGACGATGACGTCCTTGCCAGCCGCCCCGACTTCGTCGACGAATCCGGCGGCGATGGCGGTGACGACCTCCTCCGTCAGATCCTTGCCGACGAGACCACGGATGTCGTAGGTCTTGACCACGGCGTCGAGCGAGGAGTTGCTGGGGACATCACGGTTGCTGCTCACGCCCCATAACCTACTTCACCGAACACCTCGTGTCGCACAATCTGCCAGCCCTGCGGCGCGGACAGTCGCTCGGCGTGGATGGCGCACAGATCGTACGAGTGCGGCTCGTGGCTCAGGCTCAGCGGGCCGAGGACAGCCATCGAGTCCGCGTACACGTACGTGAGCGTGGCCACGGCATCGCGTGGACACGCCACGCGGGAACATGGTCGGCTCAACATCGGGCTCAGAATACCCGAGCCTGCGCGTCGTAGGATGGCGACATGCCCCGGAACCGCCGCTCGAGCAGCCAGCCGCCTGCCACCTCCCGGTGGCGCAGCAGGCACGGGCGGGGAGCGCGGGGGCCGGTGACGGGCCCGCACCTGCCGATGCTGAACAACCGCATCGACCTCTTCGACATGACCGTCGCATCCACGGCCGACTACCTCAAGGGCGTCTGGCCGAACGAGCTCGCCGACGTGCACTTCGAGGTCGCTGCGACCCCGATCGGCAACACGGGAAGCGACGGCGTCGACCGCTGGCACGTCGACCACGCTCAGCGCCGCATCGTGCTCTACCGCGTGCCCATCCAGCGCCTCACCAAGTTGCACCGCAACGACGACCTGCACCGCAGGATGTACGTCGAGGGCTGCGTGTTCCGCGCGGTCGCCGAGTTGCTTGGCAAAGACCCGTGGGACCTGGCGCCGGATCGCTACCGGCACTTCTGACGCTTGCGAGCGAGAGCACGCGTCGGTCTCCGCTACCGCGGGTAGACCTCGATCGGTGCGGCCAGCGGGCCAGGCGGGTTGAGCGCGAACGAGCTGGCGAGACCGTCCGCGGCGAAGCTGACGCTCACGTAGAGGCCGTCGCCGCCGGTGACCGTGTACATCCCAGCGCCCACCTTGACGTTCGCCGCTCCCTCAGCGGGAATGGTGAGCGTGGCAGGCTTGCCCGTGCGGCCCTCGATGGTGACCTTCTGGTCCTTCTCGCCCGGGTTGGCGAAGTGCATCATCGGGGTCGGTGCCGGCGGCACAGCGGCGAGGAAGGTGTCCCCCATCGGCTGCGACGACGTGAACCAGGTGAAGTCCTGCGACTTGGAACCCGCCACCGAGGTGCGCGCTGCGGCGACGACAGGCACGGACGAGCGGACGGTGACGGTGTAGTTGCCGTCCTTCAGGTGGTCGAGCGGGATCTCGGCGACGACGCCGGCCTTCACCGTCTGCGCGTACGAGTTGCCGACGGCCGTTCCGTTCTCGCCGACGGCGCCGACGGTGATGTCCGCATCCTGATCGCCTGGCACGAACACGCGGACGGCGGGGAGGTCGGCGCCGTAGCTCTCGCCGGACTGCGCGCCCTCGATGGTCGCGAGGTTCGCGATCGTCATGCCGGAGATCACCTGTACGCGCGACGGAGAGCCTGTCGCGCCTGACAGCTCGACGCCACGCGGGTCGATCCCCTGCTCGAAGCTCTGCTGCAGCGACGCGAGCACCTGCCCGCCCGTGCTCTGCACGTGGACGACGGGAGCGGCGACGGAGGGCGCGAGGCCGGCGAGCGGGATCACCTTCTGCGCCCCGGCTGGGACGACGATGCCGGCGGCGCCCGGTGCGGCAACGGCCCCGGTCTCGGCGAAGATCGTGAGGTTGACGGTCGCCTGCACGGAGGTCGGGTTGGAGAGCATGACCAGGCTTGTCTGACCGAGAGAGGTCGAACCGGCGACGAGCCAGCTGTCCGCGCTCGCTTCGCCGCACGCGGCCGCAGCGACGCCTGCGAGGTCGTCGGTCGTGGCGTTCTGGGACTGGGCGCCGGCGAGGAGCGGCGGCGTGCTCGCACCCTGCGGCGTGGCGATGGTGAGCGTCTGCGGTGCCTCAGAGCGGCTCCCGCCGTCCGAGTCCGCCTTCAGCGACCTGGTCTCGATGCTCCCGCCGTCCGCGCCGTATGTGGAGCTGGCCGGACCGAACGGGGAGGCGGTGGTCGCCGCTCCGGCGTCGGCCGCGAGGGCGAGCAGCGGGCCGGGGCAGACGCGCTGCTGGTCGGCCGGCACCGGCTTCACGGTGGAGACGGGTGCGGAGATCTGGAACGACGGGAGCGGCAGCAGCGACGCGCCCGCGATGGCGATGCCGGCGACGCCGAGACCGATGACACCGCTGACGACCCGGATGCTCACCCTGGCGATACCTCGCTTGTCAGCCACGGTCGCCTCCTTCCGTTCCGCGACGCGGGCGGATGATCGTCTCCTCGAGACCTTCCTCGAGCGTTGTGGGGGTGGTGGGCGTTGTGACGAGCGCGTCGTCGGTGGCAGCTGGCTTCGATTCCGGCTCCGGCTCTGGTTCTGCCGTGGTCTCGGGCTGAGGTTCGGCGTCACGCTCCGGTTCGGGCTCGGGGTCCGGGTCCGGTTCTGGCTCCTGCTCTGGTTCCGGCTCCTGAACCGGTTCCACCTGCGGCTGCGGCTCCGGCTCCTGGGCCGGCTCCGCCTGCGGCTCGCGCTCCGGCTCCGTCTCCTCCTCGGCAGACTCCACGGAGGCCTCGTCGTCCGGTTCTGCCTCGTACTCGGACAGCGTCTCGTCTGCGACGGCCTCCTCGCCGTCCTTCGGAGCCTCCGGCTCGTCGTCCGGCGTCACGACGCCGTCGTCCTCTCCGCCGTGGCGGCGCTTCGGGCGGCGGGCGTTCAGCTCGGCGACCCGGTCGGCCGAGCGGGTGGTCGGGATGGCCATCAGCAGCGTGATGCCGATGACGATGCCCTGCACCAGCAGCACGATCAGGCGCCAGATTCCGCCGGCGTCCGCAGGGACGATCGCGGCCTTCGGCTCGACGGAGGTCCCGCGATCGAACGCCCAGAGCTGGCCGCTCACCGTCGCTCCGACCGGCGCGAGCAGCGGGTTCGCGTCCAGGGCAGTGGATGCCCGCGTCCCGCTGACCTTCGCAGGCTCGCTGACCGGCCGAGGCGTGTTCGACGTCTGGTTGAGCTCCACCGCGGCCGGCGCGAGCAGCACGAAGTCGATGCCGAGGCGCTTCATCGTGGCAGAACCGTCGTAGCCGCTCTGCGACGAGAGGTTGCCCGCAAGCGTCGCCAGGTCCTTCTGGCCGGAGCTGAGCGTGCGTTCCGTGGAGCTCAGCGTGGTCTGCACATCCAGGGTCTGGCCTGCTCCGCGGACGAGTTCGGCGGAGATGCTGCCGTCCGGCTGCGGTGTGATCCGCAGGGTGCCCGTTCGCGGCTGGGTGGCCGCCTTGGCCGTGACGACCGCCGGCATCGTGCGTCCGTCGCTCGCGACGACGTCGGACTGGCCGTCGTGCATGGCGATGGCCGATGGGACCGCAGCGATGGCGATGGTGAGGATCGCGACCCAGGCGGGGTACACCGCGGCGCGCCCGATGGCGGACAGGGCGAGCACGGCGGCGCCGATCAGCCCGAGCCAGTAGAGGCTGAGCGCACTGCCGGGCCAGATCGGAACGACGGTCGAGCCTGCGACCGCGACCTGGACGTGCAGGGCCGTGACGGCGGAGAGGAAGCCGACCAGCGCGACGACCAGCGCGACGATCGCCCTGCTCGATCCTTTGAGGAACAGAGCGAGGATGGCGAGAACGCCGAGCGGGGCGAGCAGGATCGGGACGATGACGTTCGGCGCGGCCTCTGGGAGGGCGAAGCTCGAGCCGAGCGCTGCGCCCAGGTCGTGCCAGCCGCCGAGCGTCCCGTCCGGGAAGCCGAGGGCGAGTTGCCAGGCGGGCGTCTGACGCGCATCCAGGGCCACCCCTGGATCGGCGAAGATCGACAGCCACGCGCCGCGGGTGGCCTGCTGCCAGACGAGCGGCGCGAACAGCACCACCGCGGGCAGCGGGATGAACGCGATGCGTCCAGCACGACGCCCGCTGAACGCGATCGCCGCGATCCAGGCCACCAGCAGCGCGGGGATCAGCACGGGGGCGCACGCCGCCGTCGCAGCCGCCAGCAGAGCCGTGACAGCGCTGGCCGCCCAGGAACGGCGCGCGGCGAGGCCGGCGAAGAACAGCCACGGAAGCAGGACGTGCGCGAGCACGGCGGCCGGCCGGCCGCCCTGGAGCGCGACGAGCAGCGTCGGCGCGAGCGCGTACGCGAGACCGGCGAAGACGCGCAGCGTCGTCTTCGCGGTGAGTCGCGCAGCGGCGAGCCAGGCGCCGAGGGCGGCGAGCGGGATCGCGAGGAAGTACAGCCCGACCATCGCGACGGACGGCTGCCAGAACGTCAACGTGCCGAGCACCGCCAGCACGGCGGAGAACGGGTCGGCGGCGCCGGTGAAGCCGAGGCCGACATCCCGCCAGCCGTAACCGAGGTTCGCCCAGAGCTGGCCGACAGAGGAGGTCAGCGGGAGCAGCCCTCCCCCGGTCAGTGCGCTGCTGCCGAACAGCGGGAAGAACAGCGCGACGCCCACAACGAGAGCGGCGAGCACCGTCCAGCCGCCACCCGTCCCGAAGAAGTCGAGCTCCTGGCGTTCGCCCTGCTGGCCGACCAGCGCGGCCTCGCGTTTCAGCGCGCGCGCACGACGCACCTCGTCGAACGGGATGCGCAGAGGCGCGACGGCGGCCCAGCCGACGGTCTTGTTCGTGGCGAGCATCCGGCGGGCGTTGCTCACCTTCATCCCGGAGAACGCGACGCGGAAGGCGGCCGCGAGCTCACCGCCGACGGAGCCTGGCTCCTTGCGCAGGATGCGCCCGATGGAGCGCAGGATCGCGAGCGGCACAAGGCTGAGCCAGTGGAACGGGACGGCAGCTGCCGGCGCGTAGACCATCCGGCGGTGGAGCTGTGCTGCGCGACGCTCCTTGGTGAGGCGGCGGCGCACCGTCCACTTACGCGAGAGGTTGGGGCCGGCGACGCCGTCGCCTGCGATGGCCACTCTGGCCTGCGCCACGAGCGAGACGCGGTATCCGGCCAGGCGCACCCTGGTGCAGAAGTCGAGACCGTCGTCTGCGGTCGGGAGGCCAGGATCGAACCCGCCGAGCGCATCCCACACGGTCTGGCGGACGATCATCCCGGCCGACGAGACGCCGAGCACATCGCTGAGGCCGTCGTGCTGGGCCTGGTCCATCTCGTTCTCGACGAGGGGAACCGCTGCCCCGAGCGGCGTCATCGCCACACCGAACTCGCGGATGAACGCAGCGTCCTCCCAGTCGACCAGCTTTGGCCCGGCAACGGCGACCGACGGAGAGACCTCGACCGCGCCGAGGAGCGCTTCGAGAGCGCCGGGCTCCGGCGCTGTGTCCTGCGCGAGCAGCCACAGCCACTCGTGATCGGACGACGGAGGGGCCGTGACGCGCACGCCGGTGGCGACGGCGGCGCCGAACGGCAGCTTCTCCTGCACGGAGAGCAGCTGGGTCGGGCGGAAGTCGGCGAGCAGCTTGGCGGCGTCGTCTGTCGACGCACAGTCGACGGCGATCACGGCGTCCGGTTGTCTCGTCTGTGCCGCGATGGCGTCGAGAGTGCGCTGAAGATGGGGACCGCCACTCTGGGCGACGACGATGGCAGTGACTCTCGGATACATCGGGAGTCAGCCTAGGTTGGCGTCGCGTCGATCCGTGGAGGCAGATCGGGCGCGGCGCAAATTTACGATCGGCCCTGGGAGTCGGGTGAGTTCGAGCTGATCGCAGGCAGAAGAACGGGTCGGACGCGTGTCGGACCGTGGTGGATCGACGTCAGCTGGCGCGCTTGCGGAGCTTGCGACGCTCGCGCTCGGAGAGGCCGCCCCAGATGCCGAATCGCTCGTCGTTCGCGAGAGCGTACTCGAGGCACTGCGTCCGCACCTCGCACGAGGTGCAGATCCGCTTCGCGTCGCGGGTCGACCCGCCCTTTTCCGGGAAGAAGGCTTCTGGGTCGGTCTGTGCGCAGAGCGAGTCGGACTGCCAGGCAAGCGGATTGTCGTCGTCGACATTCGGCCGGACACCCGGAACCCCCAGTTTGACCGGGTCGATGAACCAGTCGTCGGGTACTCCAGAGCGATATTCAGGAACTGTCATATCGGACTCCCACCCATTAACTGCTAAGCACGCAAGACAACGTGTTGGAATAATTACACCGTTGTCATTCGCCAGAGTCAAGTCGCAAATCGTAAAGCCTTAAGTCCAGGTCGAGACTTCGCGACGCGCCGACGGTCGACAACAATCCCGACACGCCCGGCCGTTCTACCCCCGTCGAGCGGCCCGGGGAAGCGTCAGGACGCCGCTTGACGTGCTTCCCAGGCGCTCCGGACCATCTCGTCCAGTGTGTGGCGCATCTTCCAGTCCAGATCCCGGGCGGCGAGTTCACCGGATGCGACGATCCTTGCAGGATCTCCGGCTCGGCGCGGCCCCACTTCTGGGGTGAAGTCGATGCCGGTCACGCTCGACACGGTCGACATGATCTCGCCGACGGAGACCCCGTCGCCGCTGCCCAGGTTGTACACCGGCTCGATGCTCTCGCCCGCATCCAACCGCTTGGCCGCCGCGACGTGCGAGACGGCCAGGTCGGCGACGTGGATGTAGTCGCGCACGCAGGTGCCGTCCTGGGTCGGATAGTCGGTGCCGTTGATCCGCGGAGTCCGGCCGTCCACCAGCGCGTTGAACACCAGAGGGAACAGGTTGTGCGGGCTGGTGTCGCGCAGCGAGGGATCGCCGGAGCCGACCACGTTGAAGTAGCGCAGGCTGGTGTGGCGGAGGCCGGCGGCGACGCCCTGGTCGCGCAGCAGCCACTCGCCGATCAGCTTCGACTCGCCGTACGGCGACTCGGGGCTCTTGGGGGTCTCCTCCGTGACGAGGTCCGTGTCCGGCGTGCCGTAGACGGCGGCGGACGAGGAGAACACCATCGCGTCGACGCCTGCCTCCTGCATCGCGGCCAGCAGCACGGCCGTCGCCGTCACGTTCTGCTCGTAGGTGTGCAGCGGGCGCTGCACGGAGACGCCGGCGTACTTGAAACCAGCGACGTGCACGACGCCGGACACGCTGTTCTCGGAGAACACCTTCTCGAGAAGCGCGCCGTCGAGGATGGTCCCCCGGTAGAAGGGGACCTCGGCAGGCACGAATTCCTCATGCCCGCTCGACAGGTCGTCGACCACGACGACGTCGATGCCCTCCGAACGGAACGCCCGCACGATGTGCGAGCCGATGTACCCAGCTCCTCCGGTCACCAACCACGCCACGCGGTCCTCCTCTTTCGCTCGACTGCGGAAGGCCCAGCCTAGCGGCGCGCGGTGACCGCTCCTAGACGAACGCGGCCTGGCCGGTGATGGAGCGGCCGACGATCAGGGTGTTCATCTCGCGGGTGCCCTCGTAGGAGTACAGCGCCTCGGCGTCGGCGAAGAAACGGGCGACGTCGTAGTCGATCACGATGCCGTTCCCGCCCAGGATCTCGCGGCACCAGGCGACGGTCTCGCGCATCCGGGAGGTGGTGAACGCCTTGGCGAGCGCGGAGTGCTCGTCGCGCTGCTGACCGGCGTCGAGCATCTCGGAGACGCGGGTGCAGAGGGCGATGGACGCGGTGATGTTGCCGAGCGACTTGACCAGCAGATCCTGGATGAGCTGGTGTGCTCCCAGGGGCTTGCCGAACTGCACGCGCTCCTTGGCGTAGGCCACCGCCGCCTCGTACGCGCCGATCGCGACGCCGACGGCCGCCCAGGCGACCTCGGCACGGGTGAGGCGGAGCACGGCCGCCGTGTCTTTGAACGAGTTGGCGTGCTGCAGGCGCAGCGACTCCGGCACGACCACGTTCTCGAGGGTGATGTCCGCGTTCTGGACCATGCGGAGGGACTGCTTGCCCTCGATCTTGGTCGCCGTGTATCCGGGCGTCGAGGTCGGGACGATGAAGCCCTTCACCTGGCCGTCCTCGGCGCTCTTCGCCCAGATGATCGTGATGTCGCTGAAGGTGGCGTTTCCGATCCAGCGCTTCGAGCCGTTGAGCACCCAGTTGTCGCCGTCGCGTGTGGCGATCGTGCGGAGGCCCTGCGCGGAGTCGGAGCCGGACAGCGGCTCCGTGAGGCCGAACGCGCCGAGCACGTCGCCGCTGGCGAGCTTCGGCAGCCACTCCGCCTTCTGCTCATCGGAGCCGCAGACGCCGATGGCGCCGAGCGCGAGACCGTTCTGCACCCCGACGTACGTGCTGACGGACGCATCCACCCTGGCGAGTTCGAGCGCGACCCAGCCGCGGAACACGGCCGAGTTCTCGAACTGCGCCGTCTCGGGGAAGCCGAGCCCGATGGTGCCCGTCTCGTGCAGACCCTCGATGATCTGGTGCGGGAACTCCGCGCGCTCCCAGTGCTCGTTCACGATCGGCTTCACCTCGGTCTCGAGGTAGACCCTGAGGTCCGCGAGGAATTCCTTCTCCCTGGTGCTGAGAAGGTCCTCATATCCGTAGAAATCGCTGGCGAGGGTCTCGAAGGACATTGCTGCTCCATTGCGTCGTTCGGCGGGATGACGGGTCCGCCGGCGCGAGGCAGGCGACCAGCGTCAGCCTAGAGACGGGGAATCCGCGCGCAAAAGCGATTGGTAGTTTGGTCTAACGAATCGAAAGGGACCACGACGGATGTTTGTGCGCATCGGCAATACCCCCCGCGACTACGCCTGGGGTTCCACCACCGCCATCGCCGGGCTTCTCGGCACCACGCCGAGCGGCAAGCCGGAGGCCGAGCTGTGGCTGGGCGCGCATCCAGGATCGCCGTCGGTGATCGCCGACCCGTCGCAGACCGGGGGCGCCGCCGACCTCGCCGCCTGGACAGCAGCTGACCCTCAGACATCCCTCGGGCAGCCGGATGCGCACCTCCCGTACCTGCTGAAGGTGCTGGCCGCCGCCGGTCCGCTCTCCCTGCAGGCCCACCCGTCGTCCGCCCAGGCAGCGGAAGGGTTCGCTCGGGAGAACGCCGCCGGCATCCCGCTCGACTCCCCAGAGCGCAACTACAAGGACCCGTTCCACAAGCCCGAACTCATCTACGCGCTCAGCGACACCTTCGACGCGCTCTGCGGGTTCCGCGACGTCGCCAGGAGCGCCGCCATCTTCTCCGCACTGGCGGAGACGGCGGCGGATGGCGAGCAGGCCGTCATCTCCGCCTTCGCTGCGACGCTGACCGGCGAGCCGACCGCCGTGCTCCGCGCCGCCACCGAGTGGCTGCTCGGCGGCGACCACTCAGTCGGAGAACTCGTCGGGGCGGTCGTCGCCACGGCCATCGCGATCGAGCCAGACCCTGCCGGCGACGACCTCGCTGTCGCCGCCGACACCGTCCGGATGCTCGCCGAGGCCTTCCCCGGCGACCCCGGAATCGTGCTCGCTCTGCTGCTCAACCGGGCGACGCTGCGCCCTGGCGAGGTGCTCTACCTCCCGGCAGGGAACATCCACGCGTACCTGCGCGGGCTCGGCATCGAGCTCATGGCCGCCTCGGACAACGTGCTGCGCGGCGGCCTGACGCCGAAGCGGATCGACGTTCCCGAGCTGATGAGCATCCTCGACTTCCGCCCGATCGTCGCGACGCCGATGGCCGCGGAGCACCCTGCACCAGGGGTCGACGTGTTCCGGCCGGACGTGCCGGACTTCGCCCTCGACCATGTGACGGTCGGGGCGGCGACGCCGTCGACGCGCATCCCCCTGCCTGGCGCAGGCATCGCGATCTGCACCGCAGGCTCTGTGCAGCTCGCGGGAGAGCACGACGGCCTGACGCTCGCGCGCGGCGAGTCCGTCTTCATCACGCCGGACGAGGCCGCGGTCACCGTCTCCGGAGACGGAACGGTGTTCGTCGCCACACCGAACGCCTGAATTCCCGTCCGCTAGTCTTCCCAACGTGACCTCCGCTCCCACCGCTTCATCCGTCAGAGCACGCGTCGCCGCCGCCGCGTCCGGCACGGGCGTCGCGGCGTTCGCGACCCTGCTGCTGTTCACGCTGTTCGCGGGCGACTTCTGGCGGAACCTGATCAGCTGGCCGGCCTACTTCGTGCTCGCCGGGCTCCTCGCCGCCGGCAGCATCGTGATCCTGGTGCGCAGCCGCCCCGCCTTCCACTGGCGCAGGCTGCCCAGGATGCTCGTGCTGTTCCTGCTGCTGGCGACGGTCTCGATCGCGTGGTCGGCATACCCCGGCGCGAGCGCTCTCGGTGTGTTCGCCCAGTACGCGACGACAGCGGGTGCGGTGTTCCTCGCCCTCTGCCTCGACTGGTCGCAGCTGCTGCGCGTGCTGTCGAACGCGTTCCGCTGGATCCTCGGCCTGTCGCTGCTATTCGAGTTCATCGTGGCCGCGTTCGTGCGGCACCCCGTGCTGCCGTTCTGGGCGGAGTACCCCTCCGGCAAGCTGCCTGCAGCGTTCTACTGGAGCAGAGGGCTGCTCTTCCACGGCGGGCAGATCCAGGGCATCCAGGGCAACAGCAACCTTCTCGCGATGGTGGCGCTGCTCGCCGTGATCGTGTTCGCCATCCAGCTCGCCGACCGCACGGTCCGCCGCGGAGCAGGCATCACCTGGCTGGTGATCGCCGTGCTGACGCTCGGCCTCACCCGCTCCTCCACCGTCATCGTCGCCGGCCTCGCCACCGCTGTCGTCTTCGCCTTCGCGATGTGGATGCGCAGGGTCGGCCCCGACCGGCGGCGTCCCGTCTACCTCACCGCAGCGGCGCTCGTCGTGGTCGTCGGCGGGCTGCTGATCGCGTTCGCGTCGCGCATCCCGGCCCTGTTCGGCAAGAGCGAGGACCTGACGGGTCGCCTGGACATCTGGCACGCCGTGATCGGGCTCGCGCAGGAGCGCCCGGCGTTCGGCTGGGGCTGGGTGAGCTACTGGGCGCCGTGGGTCGAGCCGTTCAAGGGCCTCGCCGTCCGCAACCACGTGCAGTATCTGCAGGCGCACAACGCCTGGCTGGATGTGTGGCTGCAGCTGGGCATCGTCGGGCTGATCGTCTTCATCCTCCTGGTCGCGACAACGCTCGGCCGCTCCTGGTTCTTCGCCGTCGACCGGCCGCGCACCACCGTCGCGGACACCCAGCCGTACACCGCGCTCGGGCTGCTGCCGCTGCTGCTGATCGCCGCCCTCATCGCGCAGAGCGCCGCGGAGAGCCGCATCCTGATCGAAGCGGGCTGGGCGATGCTCGTCGTGCTCTCCGTGAAGACGAAGCAGACCACACCGTAGGATTGCGTTCATGGCCGCGACCCGTCGAACCCTGGTCCCCGTCGCGGTGACCGAGTTCCTGGGTTCTGCGCGGTTCAACTCCGCCCTGTCGCTCGTGGCCGTCGGCGTCGGATTCTCCACGCACGCGATCCGCGCGGTCATCGGCTGGCCTGGCCTCATCGGCGCTCTCGCCGTCGTCGTGGTGCTCGCCGCGCTGTCGTTCATCGCGCAGCGGAAGCTGATCGAGTGGCACGGCCTGCTGCCGATCTCGATCCTGCTGTTCGTCGGCTGGTGCGCCGTCTCCATCTTCTGGAGCACGTACCAGTGGGCGACGCTCGCCGGGGTGCTCTATCAGCTCAGCTTCGCCTTCCTGGCCGTCTACATCGCCCTGGTGCGCGATGCGATCCAGATCGTGCGAGTGGTCGGCGACGTGCTGCGGGTGCTGCTGACCGCATCCCTCGCGCTGGAGGTGCTGAGCGGCATCCTGCTCGACCTGCCGATCCGGTTCCTCGGCATCCAGGGCAACATCGCACTCGGAGGGCCGATCCAGGGATTGTTCGGCTCGCGCAATGCGCTCAGCATCGTGGCGCTGATCGCGTTCGTGACGTTCCTGGTGGAGCTCCGCACCCGCTCCGTGCGCGCGCCGCTGGCCGCGGTCTCCATCTCGCTCGCCGTGCTCTGTCTGCTCTTCGCCCACTCCCCCGTGATCGCGGCGGTGGCGGTCGTCGTCGGCCTCGCGACGCTCGCGCTGTTCGCGCTGCGCAAAGTGCCGGCCCACCAGCGGCCGTACTACCAGTGGGGCCTCGCGGTCCTGACCATCGCCGTGCTCGTCTCGGCGTGGATCTACCGCACCAGAGTGATCGACCTGCTGAACGCCAGGGCCGACTTCCAGGTGCGCTACCAGCTGTGGATCCAGATCTGGGAGCTGATCCCGGTGGAGCAGACGGTCGGCTGGGGCTGGGTGGGAAGCTGGCCGACCGAGCTGTATCCGTTCACGGCCATCCAAGCGGCCACGGGCGTCTACCACGCAGACGGCCTCAACGCGTATCTCGACGTCTATCTGCAGGTCGGCATCATCGGCCTGCTGCTCTTTGTCGCGCTGCTCGCGCTCGCGTTCGGGCGCTCCTGGCTGCTCGCATCCAACAAGCGCAGCGTCGTCTACGCCTGGGCCCCGCTCGTGCTGGTGGCGCTGCTCGTCACCAGCGTGTTCGAGAGCTCGATCCTCGTGGAGGCCGGCTGGCTGCTCCTCGTGATCTGCGCGGTCAAGGCCTCGCAGGGGATGAGCTGGCGGCTTCGGCTGGCACGGCACGACCAGAGCTGACCCGCAGCCAGACCAGGTGCACCGCGAGGCCGACCGCCGGCCCTGACGCGAGGGCGAGCGCCGCCCGGATCGGCAGGTCGATCGGGATGAACAGCACGGCGAGCGAGACGAGCGACGCCACCACCCAGCCGGTCGCGTATCCGCCGTGCAGCCCCTTGGCGAGCACGGCGGAGCCGCTGACGCAGAGCGCGCCGATCAGGCCGGACGACGCGATCAGGGCGACGAGAACCCCTGCACCCAGGTCGAACTGCTCGCCGAACACGAAGTGCATCACTGGCACGCCCCACAGCCAGGCGGCGAGGCACAGCACGACGATCACAGCGGCGATGCCGGCGATGATCGTGAGCATGGTGCGCGTGGCCCGCTCCGGATGGTGCGAGAACTGGCTGACCAGGAAGCTCGACAGCGCCATCAGGGGCACCAGGATGGGCGCGCGCGTCAGCGTGACGGCGAGCACCAGCGATCCGAGGTCCGCATGGTTCTGCGGCCCGGAGAAGAACGACAGCACCAGCGGGAAGCCGTTGATCAGGATGGCGGTCGCCGACGCCGCCAGCATCGTGCGCCCCGTGTTGGCGACGAGTGCGGAGACGCCGATGGTGACGCGCGCGTTGGCGACGAGCGCCTTCGGCGCGGAGGCGAAGACGATCGCCAGCGAGACCGGGAACGGCAGGATGACGGCGATGGCGAGAGCGACCAGGTTGTCGGTGAACGCCAGCACGGCGACGACGCCGATGACGCGCAGCACACCGTCGAGCGCGACGATGGCCGCGAGCTGCCGCCACATGCCTGCGCCGGCCATGACACCGGATGCGGCGGCCACCAGGCAGTTGAGGCCCGCGCCGATCGCGACGAACCAGGCGAGGCCGGCGTTCTGCTCTCCCAGGCTCGGCGTCGCCCAGAGCAGGCTGGTCGCCAGCACGGCGAGCACGACCACGACGGCGACCATCGCGGCGAACCGCCACATCGAGGTGCGGCGGGAGGCGGAGACGGCGCGCACTGCTGACGCGGTGCGCGCATCCACGTCGGCCTGCGCCTGCATGGCGGTCTGGGCCACCGCCCTCGTGGACTCCTGCTGCAAGCCGAAGAGGATGCCGACCACCAGGAACAGGGCGGACCAGAACACCGAGAACACGCCGTATCCCGCTGCGCCGACGGAGGTGAACACCCGCCAGGTGACCACATACCCAGCGAGCCCGGAGACGACCGTCGCTCCGAGGATCAGAGCGACCGACGAGCGCCCGCCCGACCCGGCCGGCTGAGACTCCCACTCGTCGGGGATCGGCTCGTTGAGCGGCTCGTAGCTGGTGATGGGAGACTCCAGGGGTGGCATGACAGGATGGATGCTCTGCCGCTAGGCGCGGCAGGCCAACCCTACGACGAAAAGCTCCGAGCGGACGAAACCCTCCACCGTGACCATCGACATCATGATGCCGTTCTACGGCGACCCCGAACTGTTCCGCGACGCCGTGCGCAGCGTCATCGCCCAGACCGACCAGGACTGGCGACTCGTCGTGATCGACGACGTCTACCCCGACACGGAGCCTGGCGAGTGGGTGAGCGGTCTCGGCGATGCGCGCATCCACTATCTGCGCAACGAGACCAACCTGGGCGTGAGCGGCAACTTCACCAAGTCGGTGGAGCTGGTCACCAGCGAGCACTTCGTGCTGATGGGGTGCGACGACCTGCTGGAACCCGGCTACGTGGCCAGGATGCGCGCCGCGATCGCCGCGCATCCCACCGGCGCGTACTTCCAGCCGGCGGTTACCGTGATCGGCGACGACGGCACGCAGACGCTCCCCCTCGCCGACCGGGTGAAATCCTGGTACCGGCCGTCGCACAGCACGCCGGTCGAGCTGAGCGGCGAGAAGCTGGCGGTGAGCCTGCTGCGGGGCAACTGGACGTACTTCCCGTCGATCTGCTGGCGAACGGACGCTGTCCGCCGTCACGGCTTCGACCCCGAGTTCGACGTGGTCCTCGACCTCAACCTGCAGCTCGACATCGTCCTCGACGGCGGCAGCCTCGTGCTGCTGCCCGACCACGAGTTCCGCTACCGCAGGCACGCGGGCAGCGTCTCCTCCTGGACGGCGCAGGACGGCAGCCGCTTCGACGAGGAGCGCGCGTTCTTCCTCACCGCGGCGGCGGTGCTGAAGAAGCGCGGCTGGCGCAGGGCGGCGCGCGTGTCGTCCGCGCACTGGTCGTCACGGCTCAACGCGGCGACGAAGCTTCCGTCCGCGCTGGCGAAGCGCGACGGCGCAGGGATGCGGTCGCTGCTGAGGCACATGTTCCTCGGGTGGTGACCGCGCCGCGCGCGATCACCCCGCCGTCGGTACCCGTCCCACCAGCACCGTCACGTCCACATCCGGGCAGGTCAGCGCGAGCTTCGCCGGCAGCGACTCGCTCCTGGTGTGAATGGTCACGCCATCGCCCCAGGCCTTGACGGCCGAGCACACGTCTTTCACCGACGTCGTGTCGAGGTAGTAGGAGTACGGGCGGATCGGGTCGGTGCCGCTGGTCGCCGATGCGCCGAGGAGCCAGAGGTTGGCGAAGCCGTCCGCTTTCCAGTCGAAGTATCCGACGAGCATGTTCTTCGCGTCGGCCGGGTCGTCCAGGGCGAACATCGTCGGGAGGACATCGTCGCCGGACGCGACCCCCTCTCCCGCGAGGATGTCGGCGTACGGGAGCAGGGAGCCGACGGTCGGCGGTTTGGGGAGGACGCTCGCCGCCACCGACACGATCGCGACGAGCACCCCTGCCGTCGCCGCCACCCTGGGCCAGACCGCGAGGTCGACGCGCGACAGGCGTTCCAGCACGAGACCGATCGCGACGACGAGGAGCAGGATGCCGCCGAACCAGACCAGCTTGGCCGGGTAGTAGCCCCACCAGTACGCGGCCGCCTGCACCTGCGTGCCGAGGTAGGCGTACAGCCCGGCGAAGGAGACGGACACCGTGACCACTCCGACGAGGTCGGCGCGCGTTCCCGCCGTCCGCGCAGAGACGGCGGCGATGGCGACGCAGAGGCCGATCATGATGAAGAGCAGCGCCGGCGTCACCGGCGCCATCGAGCCGCCCTGCGCGAGCGCGCCCTGGTCGCGGCGCAGGTCCCGCAGCGAGACCAGCACCCCGTATGCGAGCAGTTGCACCGCCGCGACCCCGAGGATCGTCCAGGACAGCCACCCGAGCGAGCGCGGGCTGCGCAGGATGTGGCGCACGGCCAGCACAGCGGCGAGCGCGAGCGGCACGATGGCGAGGAAGGCCCAGAGGGCGAGCAGAGCTGTCGTCATCGCGAACAGCAGCGCCACGGCGATCACCGGGGAACGGGGCGCTGCCCGCCAGGCGAGCCAGCTTCCCAGCAGGCAGGCGACGGTGGGCATCACGTTGTAGAACCCGAACTCGAACGAGAACCCAGCGACGAACCAGGATGCGATCAGCGCGGAGCCGAGGACGGCCCCGATCGCCCGGAACACCGGATGCTCCGGCCGGATCAGCTGCGCGATCACGAGACCGGCGAGCAGGCTGGTGATCACCGTCGCCAGCGCGAACGTCCCTGCCATCGCAGCGATGTCGTGCTTGAACAGGTCGGTCATCGCGATCCCGGCCCGTCCGGGCGCCATGCCTGCTGCGAGCAGGATCGCGGTCATCGGGGACGAGTTCGGGTGAAGGGACGGGATGAGACCGCGGTCGTCGAGCAGGAATCTCGCGGACACCAGGTTCCATACCGCGTCGCTGCGCATCGCCCAGGAGAGCGCGTTGCCGTCGCGCAGCGCGGGGAGGATCGCGAACACCGCCCCGACCGCGGCCGGGATCACGGCAGCGGGAAGGACTCCCCACCAGATCCTCCGGCCAGGCAGCCGCAGCCGGTCGCCGCCGGCGGCGACGAGCACCAGCCCGGCCAGGGCGATGAGGACGAAGACGAGCAGATTGCCGGTGAAGACGCCGAGTCCGATCCGGTGGAAGACCCTGATCGCGAACGCCTCGACAGCGAGCGGGACGGCGATCGCCGACACGACGCCGAGGCTCCAGCCGCCGAAGGCTGCGACCCCCGTCGCCAGGCACAGCGCGGCCGCCGCGGCCAGGATCCACACCGTCCAGCCGGCGCCGACGGCCACCAGGCCCGCGGCAACGGCGATGAGCAGCACGCCCACCACCCACCAGCGGGAAGCGGGGCGACGGGTGATATCGTCCACTTGTTCCTCTCCGATGGAACCCGGTTGTCCGAGATCCGAACCTACCTCACGCGCCGGGCCGTCGGCCATCCGAACGACGACAGGACGGTGCATGACCAAGCACGACGGGCACGTCCGGCCCGCCCGCCGCCCGATCACCGTGTTCGGCATCGCCTTCGGCCTGCTGTTCCTCCTGATGGCGAGTTTCTCCGTCGCCACCCCGCAGGGCGCGAGCCCTGACGAGCCTGCGCATGCCATTCGCGCGTACGCCGCAGCGCACGGCGAGCTCTTCGGCCCGGACTCGGCGAGCATCCCCGGCACCATCGACCAGACCGTGTCCACATACTTCGCCAAGCTCGAGTCGCACATGCCGTGCTTCAAGAGGAACGTGGCGGTCACCCCGTCCTGCGTCGCCCCCGTCGAGAACCAGGATGCGCCGACCACCGGCCACACCTCCACCACGGTCAACACCCCTGTCTTCTACGTCCTCGTCGGCTGGCCGACCGCCTTCCTCGACGGCGCGAAGGGCCTGTACGGGATGCGGCTGGTCAACGCGCTGCTCTGCTCGGCCCTGCTCGCTCTCGCGTTCACCGCCCTCCGCGCACTCCCCCGCTCCCGCTGGGCGCTGGCCGGGCTCGCGGTCGGCGTCACGCCGATGGTGCTCTTCCTCTCCGGAACGCTCAACCCGAACGGGATCGAGGTCGCCGCGTCCGCGGCCGCGTTCGCGCTCCTGCTGCTGACCTTCGGGACGCCGGCTGCCGGCAGCCGGCTGGTGCTGCGCATCCTGGGCATCGTGGCGGTGAGCCTGCTGCTGGTGAACACCAGGAGCATCGCGATGCTGTGGCTGGCGCTCGCGTTCGTGATCGCGCTGCTGCTCGGCAAGCGGGAGGTGCTGCGCACCGTGTTCCGGTCGTGGCTGACCTGGGCGGGCATCGTCGTGATCGGCGCCGTCGCTGTCGCCGCAGCGCTGTTCTATCTTCGCCCGCGCTCTCTGACCCCCGGCTATGCGCCCGTGGGGGCCGGGAGCAGTTGGTGGCAAGGCTTCTCGAACACGCTCGACGGCACGTTCAGCTTCATGATCGGCTGGATCGCGCAGTTCGGCTGGATGGAAATCCCGGCCCCGGCGCTCACGGTGGCCGTGTGGTCGACGGTCGGCGGCATGGTGATCCTGCTCGGCTCCACGCTCGGACCCCGCAACGTGAAGATCGGCGCCCTGCTGCTCGGACTGGCGATCGTGTTCGTTCCGCCGTTCTCGCAGGCCGCTGTCATCCACGACGCCGGATACATCTGGCAGGGCAGGTACACCATCGCGCCCGCCGTGCTCCTCGCGGTGCTCGCGGGGATCGGCCTCGACCACGCGCTCCCGGCAGCGGACAAGCGGCTGACCGCTGTGATGCGGGTGGCTGTCGTGCTGCTCGGCATCGCCCAGCTCGCAGCGTTCCTCTGGATGCTGCGCCGTTACGTCACCGGGCTGCAGCAGAACCTCACCTGGATCGACATGCTCAGGGCGCCGCAGTGGCAGCCGCCAGGCGGGTGGCTCCTCGTCACCGTCGTCTTCGCGATCACGACGGGACTGGCGGTGTGGCTCCTGATCAGGACGCTCAGCAGGACATGCGACAATGGGGAACCGACAGAGGCCGTCCTTCCCGACCGGCCGAGCGCACCCCCTCTGACGCCCACACCGATCTAGTACGTTGACTTCCATGCCCTTCGATCTCTCTCAGACGCTGATCGTGATGCCCGCCTTCAACGAGGAGGCATCCGTCGCAGACGTCGTCACCGAGGTCTACGCCAAACTGCCAGGCGTGACCTGCCTCGTCGTCGACGACGGCTCGACGGACGAAACTGCGCGCATCGCCAAAGAGGCAGGGGCACTCGTCGCATCCATGCCGTTCAACATGGGGGTCGGCGGCGCGATGCGCCTCGGCTTCCAGTTCGCCCGCGACAACGGCTTCTCCGTCGCCGTGCAGATCGACGCGGACGGCCAGCACGACCCTGGCAACGTCCCGTCGCTGCTCGCCGCCCTCGACGATGCCGACCTGGTGATCGGCGCCCGGTTCTCCGGGCAGGGCGACTACGAGGTCCGGGGTCCTCGCCGTTGGGCCATGAACGTGCTCTCGACGGTGCTCAGCCGCGTCGTGAACACGCGCCTCAACGACACCACCAGCGGCTTCAAGGCCAACGGCCCCCGCGCGATCGACCTGTTCGCGCACTCCTTCCCCGCCGAATACCTCGGAGACACGGTCGAGGCGCTGGTGATCGCCGCTCGCGGCGGACTGCGGGTCGCTCAGGTGCCCACCTCGATGCGGCCGAGAGCCGGCGGTCAGCCGTCGCACAACCCGATCAAGGCGGCCGTCTATCTGGCCCGCGCCTTCATCGCCCTCGTCGTCGCGCTCATGCGCCCCCGCACCGCCATCAAGGAAACGGCAACAGCCTGACCATGTCGATCACCAGCTACATCTTCGGAATCCTCGCCGCCCTGCTCACCCTCGCGGTCGTCATCGAGATGCTGCGCCGCGGCCGGATGCGCGAACGCCACGCGATCTGGTGGCTGATCGCCGGTGTCCTCGCCCTCATCATCGGCGTCTTCCCGACCATCCTGGACTGGCTGGCCGGCCTGATCGGCGTCGGAGCGCCCGTCAACCTGGTGTTCTTCGTGAGCATCGCCGTGCTGTTCCTGGTCTGCATCCAGCACAGCTCGGAACTGACCACCCTCGAGAGCAAGACCCGCACCCTCGCAGAGCGCAGCGCGCTGCACGAGCTGCGGATCGCCGAGCTGGAGCAGCGCATCGCCGCACTCAGCGACGAAAAGGAGTAACACCCGGTGAGCACCACCGACACCACGCCGTCCGCCGGCTCGCTCTCGACCCCCCAGGAACAGAGCACAAGCGAACGGCCGAGGGTCTGGCGCGCGTTCCTCGTCGTCTGGGTGCTGCTGTCCGCCCTCTGCGCCAGCTGGGCCGTCGCCACGCCGATCGGTGCGTCGCCGGACGAGCCTGCGCACATCGTGAAGGCGGCGAGCGTCGCGCGCGGCCAGTTCATCGGCACCCCGTCCGCCGACGGCCACAGGGTCACCGTCCCCGCCTACGTGGCGCGCACCCAGGACGACACCTGCTTCGCCTTCCATCAGGAGCGACCTGCCGCGTGCGGACTCGCCCCGCTCACCGACCCTGGCGCGCTCACCACGTCGTACACGACCGCCGGCCTGTACAACCCGGTGTACTACCTGCTGGTCGGCTGGCCGACGCTCCTGCTGCACGACACCTCGGGCATCTACGCGATGCGCATCGTCAGCGGCATCGTCACAGCACTGTTCGCGGCGCTCGCGTTCGCCGTGCTCTGGGGACTGCGACGGCGAGCCATCCCGGTGCTCGGCTTCGCCGTCGCCGTGACGCCGATGCTGCTGTTCCTGGGCGGCTCCGTCAACCCGAACGGCGTGGAGGCGACGGCCACTCTCGCCGTGTTCGCCGGAATCCTCGCTGTGGTGCTCGATCCCGACCGCTCCCGGTTACTGTCGCGCGCCATGATCGTGCTGGCAAGCGGGGCGGTCGCGGTGAACACCCGCGGACTCTCGCCGCTCTGGGTGCTGCTGGCAATCCTCATCCCGTTCGTGCTCGTGCCGTGGCGGACCGTGCTCGCGCTGCTGAGGAAGCCGGCGGTGATCGCCGCGGCGGTCGGCGTCGTGCTCGCCACGATCGCTGCGCTGGCCTGGACGGTCGGCACGAACTCCCTGCACAACGCCGTCGACAACCCCGACCAGACCCCGCAGAGCTTCATCGGCGTCGGCACCAACCCTCTCAGCGGTTTCTTCATCACCCTCGTGCGCACCGCGGAGTACGGCCACGGCCTGATCGGCATCTTCGGCTGGCTCGACACCCCCGCCCCTCCGGAGGTCTACTTCATCTGGGCCGCCATGATCGGCATCGTGCTCGTCGCCGCGCTCGTGCTGCTGCGATCCAGGATGCTCGTCTTCGCCTGGGTGCTCTTCGGCGCGTTCATCCTGCTTCCGCCCGTCATCCAGGCCGCGTACATCACCGGCGGCGGCGTGATCTGGCAGGGCAGGTACAACATGCCGCTGTTCCTCTGCCTGATCGTCGGCCTCGCCGTCGTGCTGGCCACGCGCATCCCCGCCGACTGGGCGACCGCGACGTGGAGGCGCTTCGCCTGGCTCGTCGTCATCGTGCTCGCCTTCGGGCAGCTCTACGCCTTCGAGAACACGCTGCGTCGATACTCTGTGACGCCGATCGGCTCGCTGAAGCAGTTCCTGTTCGGCACCCCGCCGTGGGCTCCGCCCGGCGGGAACCTGCTGTCGCTGCTGGTGTTCGCGGCGCTGGTCGTCGTTGCGTGCTGGCTGGCGCTCCGCGCTGTGCGAAGGGTCGGAGACGCCGACAAGCCGGTCACGCCGGTGGAGCCGCCTGCCGCGATCTGACCCTCCGGTCGGATATCTTTGCCTCATGGGAAACCCACAGGCGGGCGGCGACACGGTCGCGCCGACCGCCCATCCGGCCCGCAGGCGCCGCTCCATCCCGCTGACCGCGTTCTTCGGGGCCTGGGCCGTGCTGTTCGCGCTGATG
Organism: Leifsonia sp. NPDC102414; assembly: GCF_044765685.1. Taxonomy (NCBI): domain Bacteria; kingdom Bacillati; phylum Actinomycetota; class Actinomycetes; order Micrococcales; family Microbacteriaceae; genus Leifsonia; species Leifsonia sp. NPDC102414. Next base: position 392,417 of record NZ_JBIWKN010000003.1, on the reverse strand, counting down.
ACAGCGTGGGTGTTCGCGACCCCTCCCTCCGCGTCGCCGGACGAACCGGCCCACATCGTTCGCGCGGCCAGCGTCGTCCGCGGAGAGCTCGTCGGCACGCCGTCGCAGAGCGGCCACATCGTGACCGTCCCGCGCTACATCGCCGAGTCGCACGCCGTCACCTGTTTCGCGTTCAATCCCGCCGTCACCGCGAACTGCGCCTTCACGCCGAGCGCCGACCCGTGGCAGAGCGTCGAGGCGCCGACCACCGCCGGCCTGTACAACCCCCTCTACTACGCCGTCGTCGGGCTCCCGTCCCTGGTCTTCCACGACGCGGGCGGAATCTACGCCATGCGCATCCTGAGCGCCCTGCTGACGACCCTGTTCGCCGCGCTCGCGTTCGCCATCGTGTTCACGATGCGCAATCGCCGGATGCCGTTGCTCGCGTTCGCGGTTGCGGTCACTCCGATGCTCCTGTTCCTCGGCGGCTCGGTCAACCCGAGCGCCGTCGAGGCGACGGCCACGCTCGCCGTGTTCTGCGGGATGCTCGCGATCACCCTCTCCCCCGATCCGGCCCGTCTCACCGGCCGGGCGGTCGTGGTGATGGCCGGAGCGGTCGTGGCCGTCAACTCCCGCGGCCTCTCGCCGCTGTGGGTGGCGCTCGCCCTCGTGATCCCGCTGCTGCTGCTCACCGATCGGGATGCGCTGGTCGCCCTGCTCAGGCGACGCGCCGTCATCGTGCTGATCGCCGTCGTCGCAGCCGGCACCATCGCTGCCGGCCTGTGGACGGTCGGCACCAACTCGCTGGCGAACGCCATCGAGCATCCCGACCAGGCGCTCTCCTTCCCCGGCATCGGCTCGTCGCCGCTCGTCGGCTTCCAGAAGGTCTTCATCGGCACGATCGGATACAGCCAAGGCCTCGTCGGCCTGTTCGGCTGGCTCGACACCCCCGCACCGGACGTCGTGCTCTACCTGTGGGGGCTCGCCATCGGCGCCGTCGCGGTCGGCGCGGTGGTCGTGCTCCGGCGCCGCCGCCTGCTCGTCGCGTGGCTGCTCGTCGCCGCCTTCCTGCTCTGCCCTGCGCTGGTGCAGGCCGCGTACATCCACGGCGGAGGGATGATCTGGCAGGGACGGTACAACCTGCCACTGTTCCTCTGTCTCGTCGTCGGCCTGGCCGCGCTGCTCGGCGACACCGCGTTCGTGCGCGCGTCGTACGCCTGGCGGCGCATCGCCGTGATCGTGGTGGTCGGCGCTGCCGGCGCGCAGTTCTGGGCGTTCGAGGCGACGCTCCGCCGCTACGCGGTGGGGTCCAACGGCTCGATGCGCACCTACCTGTTCGGGCAGCCGGCGTGGGCTCCTCCCGGCGGGGTCTGGCTCTGGCTGGCCGTCTTCGCCGTGCTGCTCGTTGCGGCAGCTGCGCTGCTGCTGCACGTTTCCGCGTGGTCGCGGCAGCCGGAGGAGGTCGTGGATGCTGTCGCGGCGTCCCCGGCGCTCGAGGAGGAACAGCCGCGACGTCAGGACGAGGCGCTTCAGCAGCCGGAGGCGCAGCAGGAACCCCAGCCGAGCCTCACGCCGGCTGGAACAGGTCTCTGACCACGTCCATCCACCCCTGGCTCGCCAGCCGCGGGTAGTCGCCGGCCGTCGCGAGCCGCAGCACAGGGACGAACCGCCGCAGCCGGTTGGCGGGAAGAGCAGCGCGCGTCGCCTCGAACTCCGCTTTGCGCTCGGCGAGCGCGGCCTTAGAAGAGTCGACGCCGTCCGCTCCCAGCAGGCTGTCGGCCAGGATGCGCGACCGCTCGGCGAGCATCCTGTTGCGGTCGCCTCGCGCCCCGAGCACGCGGCGGATCTTGTGACCGATGGTCGGGTCGCCGGCGCCGATCTGGTTGGCCGCGTGCCGCCGGTAACGAGTCAGCGGCTCCTCGCTGAGGTCGAGCCTGTCGCGCGCGGCGGCCTGGATCGCCAGCCACTCGTCGTGCACCCACGCGGCGGGGAACGGTCCGCACGCCGCCACGAGGTCGCGGTGCACCATCGCCGTCGCGCCCGTCGCGATGTTGCGGCGGACGAAGACGGAGAAAGCCCGGCCGGAGTGGACGGCCTGCCGATCCTCGTCCGACACCTCCAGCGCTCCGAAGATCGTTCCTCCCGTCGGGGCGCCGTCGTCGTCGATCAGGGTGGCGTCCGTGTGCAGGAAGCCGAGCCCCGGCCGCGCGTCGAACATCCCGGCCAGCTTCTCCAGCTTGCGCGGCTCCCACTCGTCGTCCTGGTCGCACAGCGCGATCAGCTCGCCGGTGGATGCGCGCAGCGCCTGCTCGAAGTTCGCCGTGACTCCCAGCGGCGCCTCGTTGCGCAGAACGACGACCTCCGGGTTCCATCCCGTGGCCGCCTCGTGCGCCCGCAGCTCCTCCTCCAGCATCGCGATCGTCGCGTCCGTCGAGCCGTCGTCGGAGACGACGATCTGCATCGGGGGAACCGTCTGCGCGAGCACACTCGCGAGCTGCCTGCGGATGTACCTCGCGCCGTTGAACGTGCAGAGCGCGACGGAGATCGTGCGCGCCACGGTCAGCGTCTCCCCAGCCTGCTCCGCACCTTCTTGGCCACCACGGCCGGCCCGCCGTTCTTCATGTAGTGGAAGAACAGGCCGACGTCGTGACGGATGCCGTGCTTCTTGCGCCTGGTCGTCGTCTTGCGCGGTGCGCCGCCTGCGCCGACGACGCCCTTCGCGACCAGGTCGGCCGCGTGCCGGGGGTCTGCGACGAAGTCCACCAGCGGAGCGAGCACCACGTTCCAGAAGTAGCGCTTCCGCACCCGCTGGATGTTGCGCTTGGCCGACGCGATGAACTTCTCGTCGTACAGCACGGTCTCGAGGGCCGCTGCGAGCGCATCCACGTCGCCGGACGGGACGACGACACCGAGCTTCTCCTCCTCGACCAGCTGCGCGAAGTGGTCGCCGGCTGTGACGACCATCGGCAGCCCTGCCCAGAGGTAGTCCAGGATGCGCGTGCGGAACGAGAACGTCGTCTCGACGTGCGAGAAGTGGGTGCTGACGCCGGCGTCCGCCTCGGTGAGGTAGTTCTGCCTGTCGGCGTAGTCGACCCAGGAGCTGTTGAAGAAGACGGACCTGTCGAGCACGCCGAGGTCCTGGGCGAGCCCGCGCGACTCCGCGACGATCGCCATCTCCGGAACACCGGGATGCGGGTGCTTGGTGCCCTGGAAGAACAGGCGGACGTCGTCGTGGGTCTCCGACAGCTTCGCAACAGCGCTGATCAGCGACTTGGGGTCGAACCAGTTGTAGAGGCCGCCGCTCCAGAGCAGGAGCTTGTCGTCTGCGCCGATGCCGGGAAGGACTCCCTTCAGCACATCCCGCTCGTGCGCGGGCGGCGTCTCGGAGAGCCCGAACGGCACCACGTCGATGAGGTGGTCGAGGTCGGGGTCGTCCGCGTAGTTGGCCGGGTTGATGCGGCCGAGGGCGGCGAGCTGACCGAGGTAGAAGTGGCGCTGACGTTCGGAGGCGCAGAGGAAGAAGTCGCCGCGTTCGAGCTGCTCGTTGAGCACGTCGGTCGCGTCGCCGACCTGCTTGTCCCACTGTTCGCGGCCGAGCTCCTTGCCCTGTTCGAGCTGTTCGAGGTGCATCGGGTCGTAGACGTCGGCGACGATGATCTTGTCGGTCTTGCGCAGGCTGTCGAACAGCGCCATCGCGAGCCCCTGGAAGACGATCACGTCGCTCTCGCGTTCGAGCTTGCGCATCGACCGGTCATCGCCCGGGCGGATGTGCACGATGTCGAACGGCGCGGACACCGGCTCGACGCCGGACAGCGAAACCAGGGTCACCAGATTGTCCTTCGCGAGCGCCTCCGCCATGCTCCACGCGCGGATCGCCGGACCGGCCATCTTGACGCCGATCGGGTCGCCCGTGATGATCAGCACGCGGGTGACATCCGGGCTCTCCGTGACGGGGAACGCCGTGACGAGCTTGTCGTATCCCTCGAGGTAGTGCTCCGCCGTGTACGACGGGGCGTCGGTCTCGCCGAACAGCGACCAGATGCGGCTGTCGGAGACGACCCTGGTGCGCTGGATCTGCTCGCGCGACTCGACCAGCGACGGCAGGTGCTCCACGAACTGGTCGATCGCGTACACGGCGGCGACGGTCTCCTTCGAGATCTCCATCGTCGGGTCGTTGGATGCGCCCTTGCGCAGGTCGAACGAGGTCGAGTCGAGCTCGCCCTTCGCCACGCCACGGCGCACGGTGAGCGCGAGCGTCGCCGGCAGGGCGTTGGCGAGCGCCTCGTCGCCCAGGTTCTTGTACTGCGTGAACAGCGCGTTCCGCTCCAGGAGGTATGTCTCCTTGAAGGCGCCGAACGACGACATGGATGCGTGGTGCTTGTGATACGCCAGCGAGGCGGGCTCGTAGACGTACCGGTGGCCCATCAGGTTGAGCCGCCAGCCGAGGTCGACGTCCTCGAAGAACATGAAATAGCGCTCGTCGAACCCGCCGAGCTGCTCGTACACCGAGCGGCGGACGAACATCGCGGAACCCGTGCCGAACAGCACGTCGTGCGGCACGTCAGGCGTGCTCGGCACCGGCTGTGCGGTGAGCGGCTTGTACCCCTGGCCGAACCAGGTCATCGCCGACCCGATGAAGTCGACGTTCTGCCCCTCCCAGTCGAGCACGCGGCTGGCGACGGCGCCGACCGACGGGCTGGACTCGAAGCGCTCGACGGCGGCGCGCACCCACGCTGCATCCGGCTTGGCGTCATTGTTGAGGAAGGCGACGTACTCGCCGCTCGCCTCCTTGACGCCCAGGTTGCATCCCCCGGCGAACCCGAGGTTCGACTTCGACTCGATCAGCAGCACGTGCGGCGCCGCAGCCCGGATGCGCGCGGCGCTGTCGTCGCCTGAGGCGTTCTCGACCACCACGATCTCGAGCCGGTCGGCCGGCCAGTCGAGGCGGCCGAGGTGTTCGATGGCGGTGAGCGTGTCGTCTGTTCCCCGGAAATTGACGAGGACGACCGAGACGACCCCTGGTCGCGTTGCAGGCATACGGTCCTTTCGCATGGGCGTGTGCGCCCGCCAGCTTACCAAGGCGGGCTGTGGCGGCCGCGTCGCCCGTGCCTCCCAGCGACTGATTGCTAAGCTGGCGCAGTTCGCCGCCCGGTGCGATCCACCGGTGAGACCCACGAGCGTAAGGCCGCATCATCAGCATCGACATCGAGTCCGAAGCCCCTGCGGGGCGACGCGGGTTCTTCGCGCGCCTGTTCTCGCGGAGCGCCATCGCGCCCGCCCTGCTCATCATCGCCTCCCTGCTGGTCGGCATCGTCCAGGTCCCTGGCCACCGCGGCGTCTCGCCCGTCGACGAGTACGTCTACATCGACTACTTCGCCAAGATGGGGCATGAGTTCACCGTTCACCGCGGGGAGCCGACGGGCACGTACGCCCGTCAGCAGCTGGGCTGCCGCGGTCTGCGCCTGCTCGCCCCGTCTCCCGATGCCCGCTGCGACCTCTCGAACGCCAAGAACGCCGAGCTGTTCCCGTTCCACGGCGCGACCTCGGCGTACATCTACACCCCGCTCTACTTCGGCATCACCCGGGTGATCGCCGAGCCACTGGTCTGGCTCGGCGTCGACCTGGTGGATGCCGGCCGGTTCGTCGGCGCGATCTGGCTGGCCGCCGCCGCCCTGTTCCTGTACCTCGCGCTGCGACGGCTGAAAGTGCATCCGGTCGCCGCGACGGGCGTCGGCCTGCTGATGATCGGCTCGCTGCCCGCGTACTGGTCGAACACCTACATCAGCACGGATGCGACCGCCCTGTTCGCCGGCGGGCTCATGCTCTATCTCGCCACCGTCGCCGATCGCCGCAGAGGGTACGTGTGGTTCGCGGCAGGCGCGGCGTTCGTGACCATGCTGAAGGTGCAGAACCTCGCGGCCGTCGCAGCCGCCGTGTTCTTCCTGATCATCCGCGCCGCCATCGACGCCTACCGCAACCGCACCTCCAAGGCCGGCTGGATCGGCCGGACGTTCGCCGACGGGCGGACCATCACCGGCATCGTCTCCGTTGTCGTCTCGATGGTGCTGCAGCTCGCCTGGACCGTCTACTCGTCGGTCACGGCGGTCGGACCAGCACCGGACATGGGCAAGGTCCGGCCGCTCGGGATCACCTCCCTCATCCTGCAGTCCGGCCTCTTCATCGACGGCTCAGCACGTGGCGTCGGGGACACCACCACGTTCCTCAAGGGCCCTGGGCTCATCTCGAACTACGCGGTCGCCTGGGTCACCATCGCCGGGGTCATCGGCCTGCTCATGGTCGCGCGCTGGGGCGGCCGCCGCGCCGCTGTCGCGTGGGCGACCTTCGCTGCAGCCGTCATCTCGGCGCCGCTGCTGTCGATCGTGACGTATGCAGCCCTCGGCACATATCCGGATCCGCCGCCCGCGCGCTACGGCATCTCGCTCATCCCGTTCTTCCTCGCCTGTGCAGCCCTGCTGCTGGCGAAGCGGCCCGTGCCGCGCTGGATCATGGCGGGCGTCGGCGCGTTCGTGTTCCTCGCATCCCTGTTCATCCCGCAGGGGTGACGGGGATGCGGTTCCCTCTGAGACTGTTCGCTGCGGTCTTCTGCACCCTGTTCGTGCTGCTCACCGCCTGGTCTCTCGCGACGCCGATCTACTCGGTGCCGGACGAGGCGTCGCACACGGTGCGGGCGACAACGGCCGCGCGCGGCGAGATCGTTGGCGACAACAAGTACTTCGAGGCCCCTGCCTACCTCTACATCCCCGGCGCGGGCAGCTGCTTCGCCGGGCAGCCGACCGTCACGCCCGCCTGCGTCGGCAGCTCGAACGCCTCCCCTGGCGAGCAGAAGCGCCTGATCACCACCGCATACACGAACAGCCCCGTCTACTACGTGGTGGTCGGTCTCCCGTCCCTGGTGTTCTCCGGCGAGACGGCCATCCACGCCATGCGCATCTTCTCCGGCGCCATCGTCGCAGCGCTTCTCGCCGTGCTCGCCGCGCTGGTGCGCTGCTGGCCAGGCGCGCGCTGGGCGCTGCTGCTCCCCGTCGGCGCGCTGACCCCGATGGTGTTCTTCCTCGGCGGTGCCATCAACCCGAACGGCGTCGAGCTGGCGTCCGCCGGCGCGCTCCTGGTGTCCCTGCTCACCATCGCCAGGCACCGCCCTGCCGGGTGGCTGCTCTGGCTGTCGTCCGTCACCGCCATCGTCTCGGCCGCCCTCGTGACCGGCGGCCGCAGCCTCGGGATGCTGTGGCTCCTCCTCATCGCCGTGTCGGTCGTGCTCGCCATGCGCGGGGCGGACTGGCGGTATCTGGTTCGGCGCGCATCCACCTGGGTCGTGCTGGCGCTGCTGGCCGTCGTCGGAGCCGGCCAGCTGTTCTGGTTCACTCGTCCGGAGAACCAGGTGAAGGCGCAGATCGAGCCGACGCCCGGCAGCCTGTTCACCGTGGCGCAGACGGTACTGGAGAACACCTTCTCGTACGCGAAGCAGCTGATCGGGCTGTTCGGCACGGTCGATGTTCCTGCGCCGGACGGGGTGATCGCGGTCTGGTTCGGAGTGCTCGGCCTGCTGGTGCTGCTGCCGATCGTGCTCGGACGCGGCAGGGAGCGCTGGATCGCGCTCGGCTTCTCCGTCGCCCTCGTCATCATCCCCGTCATCGTGCAGGTCGCGCTGTGGCGGCAGGTGGGCGACGTCTGGCAGGGACGTTACATGCTGGCGATCGTGCTCGTGCTGGCGATCTGGGGCGGTATGGCGCTCGACAATGCGGAGATCGGCGTCGGCTCGCGCAACACGGTCGCGTCGCTGCGCGCGGCGGCTGTCGTGCTCGCGCTCGGTCAGCTCGCCGCGTTCGCGTTCACGCTCCGCCGTTACGCTACCGGCTCCACCTCCTGGACCGCGGCCTTCTTCACCCCCACCTGGCAGCCCCCTGGCGGAGTCATCCCCCTCACGCTCGCCGTCCTCCTCGCCCTCACCTTCTTCGTCGTCGCCACCTACCGCGCCCTCCCCCGCCTCCTGACTCCCGTCCCCCGATAATCGAGCCGGGAGTTATACAGGCGACACGCCGCTGACGGCGTGCACAAGTCCCGACTCGATGGTCGAGGTTGGGCGGCAGGGCCGGGTCAGGGGGCGACGGTGCGAGGGGAGGAGGAAGGGATGGCGTTGGCCTCCGGGTCGCAGAGGTAGTCGTAGAGGTGGTCGAGCGCCGCATCCCAGTCGGAGTGGGCGACGTCGATGGTCTGGATGCCCGCGGCCTGGATGGCGCGACGCTTCTGCGCATCCTGCACCAGCTCGTCGATCCCGGCCACGACATCGTCGTAGGTCATCATCGTGGTGCGCGCGTTCTCGTCCGGGTGGAACAGCCAGCGGAACCAGTCGGAGTCAGGAGCGACCATCGCCACGCCGCTCGCCATCAGTTCGAGCGGCAGGTAGGACGGGTGCCGAGAGATCTGCATCGTGACGCCGATGTCCGTCTCGCGGTACAGCCGGCCCGTCGCACGGTAGTCGAGCAGACCGAGGTCGATGAAGTCGGCGCTCGGCGGCAGATACTTGGCGCCGGCGGCGATGATCCGCACCCGGTCGCCGTGCCTGCGCTTGACCTCGCTGAGCGCGGCGAACACCAGCTCCCAGCAATTGCGGAAGTGGTCGCGGGCGTATGCGAAGATCGTCACCGGCTCGTCGTCACCGCGTTCGCGGCGGCCGACAGGGTGGTAGATGCCTCTGTCCACCGCCGGCGTGAAGTAGGTGGCCGTGCCGCCGTACCCTCCGGCGTAGATGTCGTGCATGCTCTCGGTGTTGCAGATGCCGTACAGACCGAGCTTGTATGTCTGCTCCGTCATCGCGAACAGCGTGCTCGCCGGATAGAACGACGGCTCGTAGTCCTGGATGAGGTAGAACTTGCGCGGTGTGCCAGGCGTCTTGGCAACATCCACGGCCGTCAGCCAGAACGTCGCGATGGCGACATCGGCGGGAGGGACGGCCGCGATTCCGTCGTCGTCTCCGTAGTAGTTGCCCACCTCCGAGCCGGCCAGGCCGGGGAAGGCGGCGACGATCGCCGACTCGTAGAACTCGTTGTTCGGGTGCCCGTTGACCAGGAAGCGGTTGACGACGCCGTGCTCGCGCGCGAGCTTGTCCGCGATGCGCAGCGTGGTGTTGACCCCGCCGAAGAACGGCATGTCGAAGCCGGGCAGCAGCCAGTTGATCGTGCGCACCTCACGGTGCCCTGTGGTGGATGCGTGCGTCGAGACGACGGCGGCGACCTCCTCAGCGGAGATGGTCGCGAGCGACATGAGCGCCGTCGCGTCCTCGGAGATGGTCGACTTCTGCGCGTCGGAGGCGAACTCGCGGCCGAGTCCGGCCATCGCGAGCTGCAGCGGAGACGGGTCGTCCGCCGCGGCGAAGCGCGGGACCTCGGTGAGCCTGCACAGGTTGGGCGACGAGTACGGGTCGCCCGCGGCGAGCCACGGGTGGTAGCGCCAGTAGCTCGCGAACGAGTCAGCGCGCGGGGCGTGGGCGCCGCGGGTCAGCGACTCGAAGTGGCGGACGGCGTCGAACGGGATGACGACGTTGCGCCTGCCTCTGATGATCTGGTCGAGGCCGAGCACCACGTCGCTGCCGGTGAGCTGGAAGCGTTCGTCGAACCCGCCGACGTCGAACAGCTCGCGGCGGATCGCGACGCAGGCGGCGGTGACCGCAAGCGCGTTGCGGTACCAGCGGACAGGGCCGAGCAGGCTGTCGTCGTCCGGGCGCATCCCGGCGAACAGGTTGGCGGCGAACCCGCCTGGGCCGAGCATCACACCGCCGTGCTGCACCAGCCCGTCGGCCGTCCTGTGCTGGTAGCCCACCGTGCCGACACCTTCGCGGTGCAGCATCCCCACCATTTCGCGCAGCCAGTCAGGGTCGACGATCTCGGTGTCGTCGTTGAGGAACACCAGCACGTCGCCATCGGTGGATGCGGCCGTGACGGTGTTCACGCGGGAGTAGTTGAACGGCTCCTCGTCCCACCAGACGTGGCGCACCGGGATTCCGGCGTCGAGCTCCGCGTACCAGGACTCGTGCTCCTCCGTCTCTCCCCCGTTGTCCACGATGGTGACGTCGAAGGAGGGGTAGTCGGTGCTCGCCAGGCTGGGCAGCAGCCGCTCCAGGTTCGCCGTCGAGTGCTTGGTGGGAATGACGATGGACACGCTCGGCCAGGTCTCCAGCTCGAACGCGACCCGCACGATCCCGTTGCTGACCTGGGCGGTCGCGGCTTCTCCCCGTTCGCGCAGGCAACGCTGCACCATGGCGGCGTCCGCCTCCGTCGCGCCGCGGATCGGACCGGCGGGCGTCGACAGCAGGATGTGCGGGATGAGGCCGACCACCGCATCCGACAGCTCTGTGCCGAGCAGCAGCTTCCAGATGCCGTGCGAGTCGAGGGTCGCGCTGTCGTCGGCGCTGGCCGCTGACGTGCGGATGGCGAACGCGCGCCCGAGGTAGTTGACGCCGAGCATGATCTCTGGCGACCAGGTGGGCCTGAACCGCGGAGAGACGCGCTCGCCCGTGCTCGTCACCTGGTCCGTGTCGAACGCGATGACGCGGCGCACGGGGTCGACCCTGTGCTCCTTCGCGACCTGTTCGAGCGCTGCGGGGTCCAGCACGGAGCCGGACGTGAGGAACAGAGCGAAGTGCTCGTCCGCTCCGTCGAGCAGTTCGGCGAGCGGTGTGCCGGAGACAGCGACCACGGTGCGGGCCGTGACGGTGCGCTGAGCCTCGACGCTCGCGACCGTCGCGTCGACCGCACTGGTCTCCCGCTCATCCGGATGCGCGCTCGTCTCGACCACGACGACGAAGGTCGTCTCCTGCTGGTCGCTCGGCAGCGGTTCGAGGGCCGGCTGCTCCGCGCGCCACTGCGCGTAGTCGGTGAGCCCCGGCCCCTCGTGGCCGACCTCCGCCTGCGGCGCGCTGAGCGTGTCGCGGAAACTGCGGGCCGCGCCACGGGTTGCGCGGAGAACACGACGAGGTGCGGATTCGGGCGGAAGCATCGATCGGAACGCGCGTCCGGCACTGTCCTTCCAGGTGTTCATCCGGGCAAGTCTAGCGGCGGAGCCGAGGCGACCGGTCATCTAGACTGTGCGGCGAGGAGGCAGCGAGTGAAGTTGGCGATGACCCTGATGGTGCGCGACGAAGTCGACATCGTCGGTGCGATGCTCGATCACCACCTCCGGCAGGGCGTCGACGTGATCATCGTGACCGACAACGGCTCCGTCGACGGCACATACGAGCTGTTGCAGGGCTATGCGGAGCGCGGCGTCGTCGACCTGCGCAGCGATCCTGTGCACCAGAAGCAGCAGGGCGTCACCGTCACCCGCATGGCCCGCGAGGCCAAGACCGTGCACGGCGCGGACTGGGTGATCAACGCCGACGCCGACGAGTTCTGGCTGCCCGTTCGGCACGGGATCACGCTCAAGGAGGCGTTCGAGAACATCCCGGTGGACATCCAGGCGTTCGACGTGCCCGTGCACGACATGATCGGCCCAGCCGCCATCGCCGGTTCCGGCCTGCAGCGTCTCGCGTACCGCGACCTGCGTTCGGTGGATGCGCTTCAGCGCGTCGGTCTCAAAGCACACGCCACCCACGACGCGGCCCACATCGGCGACGCAGAGGTCGAGGTCGTGCAGGGCAACCACTTCGTCAGCCTGGAGAACCGCGGGCAGGTCCCAAGGGGCTTCGAGGTCGAGGTGCTGCACTTCCCGTGGCGCTCCTGGGAGCAGTACAGCCGCAAGGTGCGGAACGCAGGAAGCGCGTACGAGAACTCGCCCGACCTCACCCCCAGCCCCAACCACCACGGGATGCGCGACTACCGGCGCCTGCTCGACGGCGTGCTCTTCCCCCTCTATCTCTGCCGCCACCCTGACGACGCAGAGCTCGCAGCGGGGATCGCCTCCGGAGAGTACGTGCCGGACACCCGCATCGCCGACTCGGTCGCCTCCCCCGTGGCCGACGTGCCGGTCGACGACGCGGCCGTCGCTGAGGCGCGGGCGATCGGCCTGGCCATCGCCGACCTGGACAGGCGCGTCTCCGCCGCCGACGCGCAGGCGACAGGGCTGGAGCGCGAGGTCGACACATTGCGCGAGGAGAATCGCGCCCTGCGAGAGTTCATAGACCGCCTCACCTCCCGCCGCATCGTGCGCATCGCGGACGGCGCTGCAAGGATGCTCGGCCGCGGACGCCGCTGAGCCCCCCGCTGAGCTGACGGGATCACACCGACTTCCCCGATTGCAGTGGTAGCCTGCCGACGGCTTTTCGTGCTGGGCGTGCCCGACGCGGGCGAGAAGCACGTCATCCGACGCCAGAATGCCCTGGCGCACCATCACGTGCAAGCAGGAGACTCTTATTCCATGACGTCCACACCGTCGCAACCGTCGCAGACCGGAACCGCACCAGGGGAAGCGGGCAGCAGGCGCCGCATCCTGGTCGTCACCCCCGACACCCTCGGCGTGCTGATGGCCGGCCCGGCGATCCGGGCGTGGGAGATCGCGAAGGCGCTCTCCGCGTTCGCCGACGTGCGCCTCGTCTCGACCAACAAGGCCGAGATCCACTCCGATGCCTTCCCCGTGCACTTCGCAGACGACTCCAGCCTGCACTCGCACGTCGAGTGGGCGGAGGTGCTCGTCTTCCAGGGGCACATCCTGCGCACCCACCAGTGGATCAAGGACACCGACACGATCATCGTGGCCGACATCTACGACCCGATGCACCTGGAGCAGCTGGAGCAGGGCAAAGACCTGGGCGCCGCCGATCGCCTCGCCGTCGCCATCGACACCGTCGAGGTGCTCAACGACCAGCTCGAACGCGCCGACTTCATGGTCTGTGCATCGGAGAAGCAGCGCGACTTCTGGCTCGGTCAGCTCGCCGGGCTCGCCAGGATCAACCCGGCGACCTACGACAGGGACCCGAGCATGCGCTCTCTCCTGGATGTCGCCCCCTTCGGCGTCGAGAACGACGCACCCGTCCAGCGGGCGCACGGCATCAAGGGCACCGTCCCTGGCATCGCCGCGGACGACAAGGTGATCATCTGGGGCGGAGGCATCTACAACTGGTTCGACCCGCTGACCCTCATCGAGGCCGTCGCGATCGCGGCCAAGGCCCACCCCGACCTGCGGCTCTACTTCCTCGGCGCAAGCCACCCGAACCCGAACATCCCGACCATGCGGATGGCGGTCGAAGCCCGCAAGCGCGCGGAAGAGCTCGGCCTCACCGGCAGCGTCGTGTTCTTCAACGACGCCTGGGTGCCGTACACGGAGCGCGCCGACTTCCTGCTCGACGCCGACCTCGGCGTGAGCACCCACTACGACCACCTGGAGACCGCGTTCAGCTTCCGCACGCGCATCCTGGACTACCTGTGGGCCTCGCTGCCGATCATCAGCACGGACGGCGACACTTTCGCGGAGCTGATCCGCGACAACGAGCTCGGCCGCGTCGTCCCGCCGGAAGACGTGGATGCGCTTGCCTCCGCCATCGAGGAGCTCCTCTTCGACGCGGACGAGCGCGCCCGCATCGCCGGCAACGTCGAGCGCTTCGCCGCCGGGATGACCTGGGCCACCTCGCTCACGCCGCTCATCGAGTTCTGCAAGAACCCGACCCCGGCGCCCGACCGCGTCCAGGGCATCGTCTCGGAGCGCACCAGGATCAACAACGACCTGCACAAGCGCATCGCCGGACTCGAGAACAGCTCGTCGTGGCGGCTCACCAAGCCGCTGCGCGCAGTGGCGGAACGCCTGACCGGGCGACGCCCCGAGCTATAATCCATCGAGCGCTCGCCGACAACACCCCGACACAGATTGACGACTGAATGACTGCACAGGATCGATACCTTGCGCTCTCCCAAGAGCGGATGGTGACGGTCGGAGGCGACAGCAAATCCGGATCGTGGCACTCGCTGCGCGAGATCTTCCGCCACCGCGAGCTCCTCTCCCTCCTCGTCCGCCGCGACCTCAAGTCGCGCTACAAAGACAGCGTGCTCGGCTTCGTCTGGACGCTGGTGCGCCCGCTCACGCAGCTCCTCATCTATGCGATCGTGATCGGCCAGGTGCTCGGCGCCGCCAGGAACATCCCGGACTTCGCGATCTACGTCTTCACCGGCCTGACGGTCTACTCGCTGTTCTCCGAGATCATCAGCGGCACCACCGCATCCATCGTCGGTAACTCCGGGCTGATCAAGAAGATCTACCTGCCGCGCGAGATCTTCCCGCTGGCGAGCGTCGGCTCCGCCATCTTCAACTTCCTGATCCAGTTCGTGATCCTGCTGGTGGCCACCCTGGTGATCGGCAAGCCGCCGCTGCACGCGGAGACGTGGTACCTCATCCCGTCCGTGCTGCTGCTGCTGGTGTTCGGCACGGCGTTCGGCCTGCTGCTGTCGGCGGTCAACGTGTATCTGCGCGACGTGCAGTACCTCGTGGAGGTCGTGCTGCTGCTCCTTCTCTGGGCATCGCCGATCGTCTACTCCTGGACCATGGTCAGGGATGCGCTCGGTCACTCGCTCGCGCTCGACATCTACACCGACAATCCGATCACCCTCGCCGTCCTCGGCTTCCAGAAGGCGATGTGGGTCGGCGGCCAGGGCGTCGCAGAGTACCCTGACCTGCTGCTGATGCGCATGGGCATCGCGTTCGCGATCGGCGTCGTCCTCCTCTTCGTTTTCCAGCGGGTGTTCTCCCGTCTGCAGGGCAACTTCGCGCAGGTGGTGTGACGATGACGACCAATCTCACCGAGAACGGGACCGCGACGGGCGCTGGGGGCGAAGCTCCAGAGGTCGTGCGCGTGACCGACGTCTCCAAGCGCTTCGTCATCCGGAAGGACAACTCGCTCAAGGAGCGCCTGGTGGCCTTCGGGCGCGGCCGTGAGCACCGCGAGGAGTTCTGGGCGCTCAAAGACGTCAGCATCACGATGCGCGCCGGCACGACCGTCGCCCTCATCGGCCACAACGGGTCCGGCAAGTCCACCCTGCTCAAGGTCATCGGCGGCATCATCGACCCGACCTCCGGCAGCGTCTCGCGCCGCGGCCGCATCGCCGCGCTGCTGGAGTTGGGCGCCGGGTTCCACCCCGACCTCACCGGCCGGGAGAACGTCTACCTCAACGCCTCCATCCTCGGCCTCAGCCGGGAGCAGACGGAGGAGAGGTTCGACGAGATCCTGAGCTTCTCCGGCATCGGCGACTTCATCGACACGCAGGTCAAGTTCTACTCGTCCGGCATGTACGTGCGCCTGGCGTTCGCCGTTGCCGTGCACACCGACCCCGACCTGCTCCTGGTCGACGAGGTGCTGGCGGTCGGCGACGAAGCGTTCCAGCGCAAGTGCCTCGACAAGATCCGCTCCTTCCAGGAGGAGGGGCGCACGATCATCCTCGTGACGCACAACCTCAACCAGGTCACAGAGCTCGCCGACCGTGCCGTCCTCCTCAACCGCGGCGCCGTCGTCTTCGACGGCGATCCAGGCGAGGCGGTCACCGAGTTCCGCAACATCCTCGAAGACCGCCGCGTGGTCGAGGCAGAGGCCGAGGCCGCCGTTCAGGCGAACAAGCACCCCGGTTCCGTCGCAGAGCACGGCCGGGTGATCGACGCCCGCGTGTTCGCGGTCGGCCGCGAGCCGGGCGAGCCTGTGCAGCCGGGCGACGACGTGCGCATCGAGGTCACGCTGGAGCACGACACCGGCATCGACGACTGGATGTGCGCCATCCAGATCGACAACACGATGGGCCTGCCGGTCTACGGCACCACCACGGCCCGCATCGGCGCCGACCTGTCCAGGCTCAGGGCGCGCCGCACGGTCGCCATCGTGCTGAAGGATGCGCAGTTCGGCGCAGGCAAGTACTTCGTGAACGCGTCGCTGATGGACAGCGCAGGCCGTCACCTCTCCGACATGCCGCAGGCGTGCTCGTTCGACGTGCCGTACTACCCGCTCGCGGTGGGTGTCATCCACGCGGTGCCGGAGGTCGTCGACCTCTCCTCCTGACCACCCCGCCAGCAGGCCGCACAAGAAAGCACGCATGACTCCTTCCGTTCTCGTCGTCACGGTGACGTACAACTCGACAGAGGCCATGCGCCCGTTCCTGTCGTCGCTGCCGTCGGCAGGGTCGAGCGTCGCGGAGGTCATCGTGGTCGACAACGCGTCGGACGGCGCCGCGGAGACCGGCGAGCTGGTGCGCGCGGCCGGGTACACCTTCCTGGAGCTGCCGAAGAACGAGGGCTACGGCGGCGGTGTGCGTGCCGGCGTCGAGGCCGCGACGTCGAACCCTGACCTCATCCTCGTGGCCAACCCCGACGTGATCTTCCAGCCAGGCGCCATCGACGTGCTCGCGGACGCCGCCGCCGAGCTGCCGGGCGCAGGATCCCTCGGCCCCAAGATCCTGGATGCGGACGGCACGGTCTACCCGTCCGCCCGCCGCCTCCCCTCCCTGCGCACGGGGGTCGCCCACGCGCTCTTCGGCCGCATCTGGCCTGCCAACCCGTGGACGGTGCGCTACCGCGCAGAGCGCGAGACCGAGAGCCGCCGCGCAGCAGGCTGGCTGTCCGGCGCGTGCGTGCTCGTGCGCTCTGAGGCGTACCGCGAGCTCGGCGGCTTCGACCCCGGATACTTCATGTACTTCGAGGACGTCGACCTCGGCGCGCGCCTCGGCAGGGCCGGCTGGCGCAATATGTACATCCCGGAGGCGGTGGTCACGCACACCGGCGCCCACTCCACCTCGCGCGACGCGCACACGATGGAGAAGGCGCACCACGACAGCGCATACCGCTACCTGTCGCGCAAGTACGCCGGTTGGTACTTCGCCCCGCTGCGCCTGGCCGTCCGCTTCGGCCTCTGGGGCAGACTCTGGTGGGTCTCCAGGTGAGTGCGTCGTCGTTCGCGCGCCGGGCCGTGTCCGCCGCGCGCTGGCGCTGGGCGATGGCGCGCTATCGCGCAGGACGGTTCCAGCCGAAACGTCTCCTCGGGGAAGCACAGGGCGGCGAGATCGCGATCATCGTCTGCCTCTGGAATCGCAGGGAGCGCATCGACGCGATCCTCACCCAGCTGGATGCGCAGCAGGACACCCGCATCCGCCTCCTGTTCTGGAACAACCGCCCTGCCGACGCCGCGTACTACCGCGAGCACATCGCCGCGTACCGTCCGCACGGCGCCATCGCCGAGGTGAGCCTGTTCACGAGCAGGGTGAACGTCGGAGGTCTCGGCCGCTTCTTCGTCGCTCGCAAACTGCACCAGGAGGGCTACCGCGGCGCTTTCCTGATGCTCGACGACGACCAGGACGTCAGCGACCACCTCGTCACCGACCTGCTCGCGGCCTCCGGCCCGCACACGATCGCCGGTTTCTGGGCCTGGACGATGGACGGCGACTACTGGGCACGCCGCCCCGCCGAGCCGGGCGACAGGGTCAGCTACGTCGGCACGGGCGGCTGCGCCTGCGACATCGACATCGTGGCGGACACGTCGTTCTTCACCGACCTCCCCCGCTACTTCGCGTTCCTCGAGGACGTGTGGATGTGCGGCTACGCCCGCAAACGCGGCTGGCGCCTGCGCAAGGTCGACACTCCGATCGAGTTCGTCCTCGACGAGACCAACCAGCACCACTCGCTCGCGGAGTTGAAGGCGGAGTTCTACCGTTACCTGCAGCTGGACGACAGCGCGGCGTAAGTCGTACCGGCGGCGCCCGTCAGCACGGCTTGAACGCCGTCGCGTCTCCCGACAGCACAGACGGGCCACCGATGAACACGACCCTGGTCGCCTTCATCTTCGCGATGTCGTTGCCGATCGCGCGGGGCACGCACCAGCCTGGCGTCACGAACAGCGGGCTGCGGGTCGCGCCTGCCAGCGTCGAGCCGGAGAGCGCATCGGGGAACGTCGTGCCCGCCGCGATGTAGACCGTGGATGCGGTGGGGAACTTCGCCGCGTTGATCAGGTGGCTCGTGTCGAACCTGTCGCTTCCGCCGATTCTCGTCGCCGCCACTCCCCTGCTCTGGAGGGAGCTCTCGAAGCCCGTGCCCACCGCACTCGGTCCGCCGATGACGGTGGCCGTCTTCACCTTCGACCCTGCGAGGTAGGCCGCTGTCGGCGCATCCACCGCAGCGGAGCCCGTGACGAGCAGCATCGGCTGGGCGGCGACAGCGGCTGCCGCGGCCGCAGAGAGCGCATCCGGGAAGTTCACGCCGGACGCGAAGTACGCGCCCGTCGCGGCGGGGAAGGCGTACCTGGCGAGCTGCCTCGAGGTCTCGAAGCGGTCGTAGCCTGCGACCCTGACCGTGTTCGGCTGGACGGTCTTCAGGGTTGCGACGACCGAGTCACCGATCGCCGCCGCTCCGCCGACCACCACGATCTTCGCGGGCGAGAGCCGCTTGATCTCTGCCAGCACGGACGCGGGGACGAAGCCGACGTTGGCGAGCAGCAGCGGGCCCTTCTGGGCGGCCGCGGCCGGTCCTGCGCTGATGGCGTCCGCGAAGTTCGCGCCGGAAGCGATGTAGACCACGGGAACGCCCGCTGCCGGGTACGCAGCCTTGGAGACGGCGACCGAGGTGTCGAAGCGGTCGGCTCCCTGCACCCTGCTCGAGGACGGGCTGCCGTTGATGCCGGACGAGAACAGCACCGTGCGGCAGCCGAAGGCCGAGTTGCCTGCGGTGTTGCCTGTCGTGGCGATGGCCGTCACGCAGGCGGAGTACTGCCCGTCGCCGGAGCGCGGGATGCTCGCGGTGAAACCGTGGTTGGCTCCGGCGAACGGATACGCGTTCCCGACGTCCGGCCTGTTGCCGTTGGCCGCGACGGTCTGGGTGGTGACACCGGACGGGGTGTTCCAGGTGATCTGCACGTTCACCACGGCACGCATCATCGTCTGGTCGATCGCCCAGCCCGCGATGGCGAACGTCGAGCCGCCGACCGTGGCCGACTCGTAGTTGCCGATCGGAGCTGCGCCGCCGGTGGTCGGGCCGAACCAGTCGGTGTACAGCCGCCAGAAATTGCGGTTGCCGTACGCGGAGCAGCTGTCGCCCGTGCCGTACATGTTGGCGAGCGCCGCGGCGTTCGGCTGGTACGGCGTGTAGTAGTAGAGCGCAGCGGTCGCCGCGTTCTGGATGAGCACGTTGCCTGCCCCGCAGGACGCGACGGGACTCCAGCGGATGGCGCTGACCTGGCCGACAGGGAACCAGGTGAACGAATTGCTCGTCCCCGGCGGGTTGCCGTAGCGCTTGAACTGCCAGGCCGCCATGTAGACCTGGTTGTAGAAGCCGTAGTACTGGGTGTCGCATGCGGAGGTGTCAGGGCAGGCGTATCCGGTGGCCTTGTTGTACTGGCCGGTCGTCGGCCAGTCGTCCGTGACCAGGCTCTGCTCCTTCTGCAGGAGCACGAGGATGACCTTCTGGCTGATGCCGCATGCCGCCCCGACCTTGGCGATGATCGTCGCCGCCGTCTCGTTGGCGCCGCCCGTGTACGCCGCGCAGAGCGCATCCCCCGCCCTGCTGTACGTGTTCTGGCGGTAGTCCTTCAGGCAGGTGTATCCGGCTCGGCAGGAGGAGACCTGGGAGTTGAGGAAGCTCTGGATTCTGCCGGCGTCGAGCGCTGAGCCGTTGTAGAAGTTGTAGTCGCTGATGATGTAGCCGGGCTTGAAGTCGGAGCCGACGGCCGTCTTCACCGGGCCGAGGACGCTCTCGACGGATGCGGCGCGGGATGCGGAGGCCGATGCCTCCGCGGACACAGCAGGGGCTGCGACAGCCGCCTCGGTGGCCTGTGCCGGCGCGCCGAGAATGGCGCCTCCGAGCGTCACGGCGATGGTCGTCATGAGCGCTGCGAGAAGGCGCGCGTGAGTCTGGCGGGTCAACACATCGTCGAGCCTAGCCAGGATACGCAGCGTTCGTGCCCTCCGACGCAAAAGAATTGCACGTATTGTGCGCGGAACGCTGGTTTATTGAATTTGCCTCAGTTTTGACGAACCCTGTTCGGGGGTGGTCGAGACGCGGTCCCCGTCCCGGCCGCGTCAGGGGCACACGCTCAGCGACGAGATGCCCGACGAGAGCGCCGACGTGCCGCCGAGTACGGTCATCGCCGACGCGCCGAGACGGCCGACCTCCGCGACGGTGCTCTGTGCCACGCATCCGTTGGGCACCACGTAGAGCGGAGCGCCCTTCGCGCCGGCGAGCGCAGAGCCGGCCAGCGCGTCGGGGAAGGTGACACCCGAGGCGACGAACAGCGCGGAGTCCGTGGCGAACGCGTTCGTATTGACAACCTGCGCCGTCTCGAAGCGGTCGCTGCCGCCCAGCCGCGTGACAGGGGCGATGCGACCGAGCGAGGCGGCGAGCGCGGTGGAGACGCTGACCGGGCCGCCGACCACAGCGATCGAGGTGGCGCCGAGCTTGGTGATGAGAGCCGAGGTTCCCGCGTCCACGCCCGTCGCGTATCCGGGCATCAGGACGACGGGGTTGGCGAACGACCCCGCGGCGGCACCAGCGGAGAGCGCATCGGGGAACGAGGTCCCCGTGGCGATGTAGACGCGCTTCGCGGAGCCGAACGCGTAGGAGGTGACCAGCCTGGACGTCTCGTAGCGGTCGCCTCCCGCCAGACGCGTCACCTTGCCGTACCGGCCGAGCGCGGTGGCGACGGCGGGAGAGACGGCGTTCACGCCCCCGACCACGACGATGTTCTTCGGCTTGAGCCTGGCGATCTCCGCAGCGATGGATGCGGGCAGCGCGCCCGGCATAGTCAGCAGCAGGGGGCCGCCGAGCTTGACGGCGGCGGGAGCGGCGGACAGGGCGTCGGGGAAGTCGACTCCGGAGGCGACGACGACGGTCGCCGCCGTGCCGGGGAATCCTGCCTTCGAGATCTGCACGGCCGTGTCGAACCGGTCGCTGCCGGAGAGGCGGGCGACGGCCGGCTTCGCGACGGTCCTGATCGAACCCGTGGTCGTCGCGGAGGAGGTCGTGCCCCAGCGGGAGACGAGGCGGTAGGTGTGCGCGCCCGGCGTCGTCGGCAGCGGGACGCTCCACGCGCCGGCCGACGAGACCGTCGCCGTGGCGTTCGCGCCAGCTGCGTCCGTGCGCCCGTCGTAGTAGACCGACACGGTCGTCTGCGCGTTGCCGCCGGCGACGGAGCCGGTGAACGAGCCTGGCGTGAAGACGGTCGACCCGTTGTGCACCGTGGGGACGGGGGCGGCGACCGCGACCGATAGCTTCCAGCCCGGCTGCTGCGCCGCGACGCTGTTGGCCGTCGCCGACCGGAGCGGGAAGAACGCGCCGAGCTGCCCAGAGCCGCAGGTGGTCGACTGCGAGCTGGCGCTGGTGACACCGAGGGCGTACGCGCCGACCACCGCGGAACCGCCGCTGTCGCCCTTCAGCACGCACGCGTCGCTGATGATCTCGTTGACCTGCTGGTCGTCGACGTTGACGAGGTCGTCGACGTAGAGGATCTTGCCGCAGGTCCAGCCGCTGCTCGACCCTGACTTGCACATCGCCGCGCCGACGACGGCCGTGGTGTCGCCCTTGATCGCGAGCGAGCTCGCGGTCGGCGCTCCCTGCGCTCCTCCCCAGGTCGAGATGGCCGCCTGCGGCGCGAATCCCGTGCTGGTGACGGAGACGATCCCGGAGTCGAACCCTCCGCCGAAGCGGAAGCTTCCCGCCAGCGGTGCGCCGATCGACGCTCCGAACTGGGCCGCAGGGTCGCTCGGCCTGCTCTGCACGATCTGCATGATCGACGACTGCGGCGTGCCCTGGATGCAGTGACCTGCCGTCACGAACTGCGGCTGATTGGCGGCGTTCGTGCCGTTGAAGCCGATCGAGCAGCGCTCCCCTTCGCCGGTGGTGGCGTTGGTGAGGTATCCCCAGGCCGTGCCGCCGAGGAGCGGAGAGGCTGCTGCGTTGAGTGTCAGGCCGCTCGGGGCCGGCGCCGCTGTGCCGACCGTCACCGTCGCCCCTGACGCTTCCGCCGACGCGACATCCGCCTGCGACGCGACCGTGACGTGCAGCTCCGTGCCGTCGATGCGCGAGGCGACGACGTCGACGCCGTCCTTCTTGAGCGAGGTGACGACGCCGGCGGCATCCGTGGCGGCCGCTGCGTCGCTCAGGTACTGCTCAGGGGTCAGCCCGAGGTCGCGTGCGACGGCGTCGGTCAGGTCGGCGGGAAGCTCCTCCGCCGCCGCTGTGAACTGCTCGGGAGCGTACTCTCCCATCTTCTTCGGCGTCGCAGCCGGTGGGGCCGCAGCCGGTGGGGCCGACGGCGCCGGATCCGCGGTCTGCCTGATGCTGCTCGCGGCAGCTCCTGGAGCGGGAGCGGCGATGGCGGGACCCGCGATCCCCAGGGCGACGATCGCGCTGACGGCGGCGACGATCGCCGTACCCATACGGAGGTTGGACATTGCTGCTCCTCGTAGCCGGTGTGCCGGGCGAGCCGGTAGACAGCGCGGTCGGGCGCCACAGCCACCCTATTCGACGCCGAACCGTTCAGCGCAGGCTCGCCACGCCGACGAAACGACGAAGCTCCCGCCGTCGCACGGCGGGAGCTTCGTCAGCAGTGGATGCGCGTAGCGCTCAGGCCTCGACGGCCAGCAGCCCGTTGAGGTAGCGTCCGTACCCGCTCTTGACCAGCGGTGCGGCGAGCGTGGCGAGCTGGTCGTCGTCGATCCAGCCGGCGCGCCAGGCGATCTCCTCGATGCAGCCCACCTTGAAGCCCTGCCGGTCCTCGATGACGCGCACGTACTCCGACGCCTGCATCATCGACTCGAATGTCCCGGTGTCGAGCCACGCCGTTCCGCGGTCGAGCACCTGGACCTGCAGGGTTCCCGCATCCAGGTAGCGCTCGTTGACGGTCGAGATCTCGAGTTCCCCGCGCGCGCTCGGCTCGATCGTCTTGGCGATCTCCACGACGGAGTTGTCGTAGAAGTAGAGGCCGGGGACGGCGTAGTTGCTCTTCGGCTTGACCGGCTTCTCCTCGATGGAGACGGCGGTGAAGGTCTCGTCGAACTCGACGACGCCGTACGCGGTCGGGTTGCTCACGTGGTACGCGAAGATCAGCGCTCCGTCGACCTCGCTGTGGTTGCGCAGCGACGAGCCGAGGCCGGCGCCGTGGAAGATGTTGTCGCCGAGCACCAACGCGACGGACTCGTCCCCGATGAACTCCTCACCGATGATGAACGCCTGCGCCAGGCCGTCCGGGGACGGCTGCACCGCGTACTCGAGCCGGATGCCGAGCTCGGAGCCGTCGCCGAGCAGCGCCTTGAACTGCTGGTTGTACTCCGGGGTCGTGATGATCAGGATCTCGTTGATCCCCGCCATCATCAGCGTGGACAGCGGGTAGTAGATCATCGGCTTGTCGTAGATCGGCATCAGCTGCTTGGAGATGCCCTTGGTGATCGGCCACAGTCGCGTGCCTGAGCCGCCGGCCAGGATGATTCCGCGCATCGGTCAGTTACCTCCGTTGTCGAGCGAGGCGTAGAACGCGCGGGCGGCCTCCCAGGTGGGGAGCAGCCCGGCCGCTGCGGCCTCGGCGAGGCCGGGGGCCTCTGTGTCTTTCGGGGAGAGCAGCAGTTCGCCTGCCTCCTCGGGGAAGCGGAGCCCGATCTCGGCGTCGAGCGGGTTGATCCCGTGCTCCCTGGTGGGGTTGTACACGTCGGTGACGAGGTAGCTGACGGTCGCGTCGTCGGTCAGCGCGACGAAGCAGTGCCCGAGCGCCTCGGAGACGTAGATCGCCTTGCGGTCCTTGTCGTCGAGCAGGACCGTGTCCCACTGACCGTATGTCGGGGAGCCCACCCGGATGTCGATGGCGAAGTCGAGCACGGCGCCGTGCGTGGCCGTGACGTACTTGGCCTGCCCGACCGGGATGTCGGCGAAGTGGATGCCGCGCACCGAACCGCGCTTCGAGACGGAGGTGTTGCCCTGACGGAGGTTCAGCGCGTGGCCGACGGTCTCCTCCAGACGGTCGAACCTGTACCACTCCAGGAACAGTCCGCGGTCGTCCGCGTGCTGCTTCGGAGTGATCTCGTAAGCGTCAGGAATACTCAGTTCGCGAATCTGCACCCGAGGAGTCTACTGGCAGACGCTGAGCTTCCCCACGAGATCGCTGAGCGCCGTCGTGCCGCCGAGGAGCTTGTACGTCGGCGCCCTGAGGGTCTGCACGGCAGCCCGGGGGTAGACGCATCCCTGGGGTGTGACCTGCAGCGGGCTCTTCGCAGTCGCGGCGTACGCTGCGCCGGAGAGCGCGTCGGGGAACGCTGCGCCGGACGCGAGCAGTGCTGTCGACGTCGCTCCGGGGAACGCGGCGGCGTTGACGGCGACGCTGGTGGCGAACCTGTCGCTGCCGGCGAGCCTCGTCACGGCGAAGCCAGCCTTCTGCAGCCCGTTGGCGAAGCCGGCCGAGACGCTGGCAGGGCCGCCGACGACGTTGACCTTCGTGACCTTGAGCGAGCGCAGCTCCGCGACGGTGAGGCTGTCCGGGGCGCCGAGCGCACCGTTGACCAGCAGCACCGGCTTGCCCTGCGCACCGGCCGCTCCCCCGGCGGAGAGCGCGTCGGGGAAGTTCATGCCAGACGTGACGTACGCGGTGTCGACGCCCGACCCGAACGCCTGGTTCGCGATGGCCCTCGCCGTGGCGAAGCGGTCGTAGTCGGCGACGCGCTTGACCGTCGGAGTGACGGTTCGCAGCTGCGCCAGGACGCCGTTCGTCACCGAGGCGACGCCGCCGGCCACGTAGATCGTCTTCGGCTTGAGCCTGCGCAGCTCCGTCATGATCGGCGATGGAACCGCGGTCGTCTGCACGAGCAGCAGAGGGCCTCCGAGTTTCGCGGCTGCCGGGGCGGCGGCGAGCGCGTCGGGGAAGTTCATGCCGCTGGCGATGTATGCCGACGCCACGCCGGCGCCGGGCGTCGGATATGCGGCGCGCGAGATGGCGGCGGACGTCTCGAACCTGTCGCTGCCGGAGAGCCGCGCCATGGCGGGGACGGATCCGGCGGTGGACGATCCGTACCAGGCGTTGAACAGCATCCAGAAGTTGCGGATGCCGTATGCGGAGCAGCCGTCGCCCTCGCCGGGGTAGCTGGCGAGCGATGCGTCGTTCGGGGTGTACGGCGTGTAGTAATACAGAGCGGCGGTCGCCTTGTTGAAGATCGCGACCTGCTTGGTGCCGCAGGATGCGTCGAGGTTGTACTGGACGGCCTTGACCTTCCCGACGGGGATCCAGGTGAAGTAGTTGCTCGTGCCTGCAGGGTTGGCGTAGCGCTTGAACTGCCACGCCGCGCCGTAGACCTGGTTGAAGAAGCCGGTCGAGGATGCGCTCGTGCTGCAGCCGATGGCGGTGTCCGGGCAGTTCCACCCTGTCGCGTGGTCGTACATCCACTGGGTCGGCGCCGTCGTAGAGACGAGACCCTGCTCCTTCTGGATAATGGTGAGGAGCGCGACGGGGTTGATGCCGCACGCGACGCCGACCTTCGCGATGATCGTCGCCGCCGTCTCCCCCGCAGCACCCGTGTACGCGGCGCACATCGGGTCGGCCACCTTGGTGGGCGTGGTCTGTTTGAAGTTCTTGAGGCACCCCGGCGCAGCCGCGGTCGTGCATCCGGAGCCCTTGGTGTTCAGGAAGGACTGGATGGTCGCGGCGCTCCACGCGTTGCCCTTGTAGAACACGGCATCGCTGGCCAGATCGCCTGCGACGAACTTCGACGGCACCGCGTCGGCGGCGCCCGCCGTCTGGAACTCGCCGATCCCGTCGACGACGTTCTGCTGCTCTGCCTCCTGCGACGTCTCCGTCCCCGCAGCGGCCGCCTGCACCTGCGCGTAGTACCGAGCCGCCTTCTGATCGTCCGCCGTGTCGGCGTTCGCCGCCACGGGCGCCGACAAGAGCGCGATCGCCGTGGCCCCCGCCGCGATCATTCCGAACAGTGTCATTCGCGCACCTGTGCGCTCCCCCGAGTTAGTCACGAGCGCGAGCCTAGGCGGAACCGTGCAGTCGTGCAATATCCGCGATACCTATCGATGAAGGCTCTCAGGAAGCGACCCGGTAGAATCTCTGCGGCAGTCCAGAATCCGTGAGGCAGGTCGTAACTTCCATGAAAATTCTCGTCACCGGCGGCGCCGGTTTCATCGGCTCCAACTTCGTCCGGCGCACGCTGCAGGACGCATACCCCGGGCTCGAAGGCGCTGAGGTCGTGGTGCTCGACGCACTGACGTACTCCGGCAACCTCGAGAACCTGGCGCCGGTCGCAGACTCTCCCCGCTACACCTTCATCAAGGGCGACATCCGCAACGGCGGCCTGCTCGACGAGCTGTTCCCGGACATCGACGCCGTGGTGCACTTCGCCGCGGAGTCGCACGTCGACCGCTCAGTGCGAGACGCATCCATCTTCGTCGAGACCAACGTGCTCGGAACCCAGCAGCTCCTCGACGCCGCGCTCCGCAACGACGTCAAGCGCTTCGTCCACGTCTCCACCGACGAGGTCTACGGCTCCATCGCCGATGGCTCGTGGGACGAGGAGCGCCCGCTCGAGCCGAACTCGCCGTACTCGGCGTCGAAGGCCGGCAGCGACCTGCTCGCCCGCAGCTACTACCGCACGCACGGGCTCAACGTCTCGATCACGCGCTGCTCGAACAACTACGGGCCGTACCACTTCCCCGAGAAGGTCATCCCGCTGTTCGTCACCAACCTGATCGACGACAAGCACGTCCCGCTGTACGGCGAGGGCAACAACATCCGCGACTGGCTGCACGTCGACGACCACACGCGCGGCATCGCGATGGTGCTCGTGAACGGCCGCGCCGGCGAGATCTACAACATCGGCGGAGGGACAGAGCTCACCAACAAGGAGCTCACCCAGCTTCTGCTGGATGCGACCGGCAAGGACTGGTCGTACGTCGACCGCGTCGCCGACCGCCTCGGGCACGACCTGCGGTATTCGGTCGACATCTCCAAGATCCGCGCCGAGCTCGGCTACGAGCCGCAGGTACCGTTCCAGCAGGGTCTCGCCGACGTGGTGCAGTGGTACCGCGACAACCGCAGCTGGTGGGAGCCGCTCAAGGCCCGCGCCGCGCTGGACAACTGATGACGCGCTACCTCATCACGGGAGCAGCAGGCCAGCTCGGCCTCGACCTGCAGCTGGCGCTCGCCGACCGTGAGGTCACCGCGCTGCGTCGTGCCGACCTCGACGTGGCCGACCTGGATGCGGTGCTCGCCGCCGTCGCTGGCCACGACGTGGTCATCAACGCGGCCGCGTACACCAACGTAGACAACGCCGAGACGCACGAAGACGAGGCGTACGCGATCAACGCGACGGGCCCGCAGAACCTCGCCATCGCCGCGAAGCAGCACGGCGCCAAGCTCGTCACCGTCTCCACCGACTACGTGTTCGACGGCAACGGCACCGCGCCGTACGCCGAGGACGCCCCACGCGACCCGATCAACGCCTACGGCCGCACGAAGGCCGCAGGCGAGGAGCTGGCGCTCGCCGCGCATCCCGACGGGACGTACGTCGTTCGCACCGCCTGGCTCTACGGAGCAGGCGGAGCGAACTTCGCCAAGACGATGGTGAAACTGGCAGGCAGCCACGAGACCGTGAGCGTCGTGGAGGACCAGCTCGGCCAGCCGACGTGGACCGTCGACCTCGCGGCGCAGATCGTCGCGCTGCTCGACGCCGAAGCGCCTGCCGGCGTCTATCACGGCACGAACGCTGGCCAGACGAGCTGGTACGGATTCGCGAAGGCGGTGTTCAGCGAGGCCGGTTTGAACCCTGATAGGGTCACACCGACCGACAGCTCCGCGTTCGTCCGCCCCGCACCTCGGCCCTCGTACTCGGTGCTCGGTCACGAGGCGTGGCGCGCTGCCGGCCTCGAGCCCATGCGCGCATGGGATGAAGCACTGGCGGACGCAGCGCGACACGGAGTTCTGGAGCAGCATGACAACCCTGAGAGTGGTCGTTGATGAGCTCATCGGCGACGCTCCTGGCGGGGCGCGCAGATACACCGAGGAACTGACCAGGCAACTCATCGCCACGGCGCCCTCCGGCTGCCAGGTGGAGGGCATCGTCCCGAACGTCCCCGACGAGGTCATCGACGACCTCCGGATGCGCCTGCCGGGCATCGCAGCGATCACGAAGCTGCCGATGGGCAGGCGCGAGCTCGTCATGGCGTGGCAGTCCGGCCTCAAGCTCGGTGGGGTGTCCGGAATGGTGCACGCGCCCAGCCTGCTGGCTCCCCTGCGCAAGCACGACAGGGTGAACGACGGCGACCAGATCGCCGTGACCATCCACGACGTGCTTCCGTGGCTGCATCCGGAGTCGCTCGGCTCCGCGAACGCCCTCTGGCACAAGGCGATGGCCAAGCGCGCGCGAAAGCACGCGGACGCCATCGTCGTCCCGACGCACGCCATCGCCGACCAGCTCGGCGAGTTCATCGACTTCGGCGACAGGGTGCGCGTCATCGGCGGCGCACCTGCCACGACCCTGCGGCTCCCCGCGGATGCGGACGAGCGCGCCGAGCGACTGGGCCTGCCGGAGCGGTACGCCCTCACCCTCGGCTCGATCATGCCGCGCAAGGGCATCGCGCCGCTCATCCGGGCGGTCGCCCTGCCGGATGCTCAGGACATCCCGCTCATCATCGCCGGGCCGGACAGGTTCGGCGACGGGTCGGCCACCGGCGTCGCCGCTGCTGCCGGGCTGCCGGAGGACAGGGTGCGCGCTCTCGGCCACCTCGACGACGCCGACCTCGCCGTCGCCCTCGACCGTGCTATGGTCTTCGTCTTCCCGAGCCTCGCGGAGGGCTTCGGCCTGCCGATCGTCGAGGCGTTCAAGTTCGGGCTGCCGGTCATCCACTCCGACGATCCGGCTCTCGTGGAGGTCGCCGCCGGCGCAGGTCTCGTGGTCG
This sequence comes from Leifsonia sp. NPDC102414, assembly GCF_044765685.1. Classification (NCBI taxonomy): domain Bacteria; kingdom Bacillati; phylum Actinomycetota; class Actinomycetes; order Micrococcales; family Microbacteriaceae; genus Leifsonia; species Leifsonia sp. NPDC102414. The sequence goes on along the minus strand of NZ_JBIWKN010000003.1, from coordinate 363,599 downwards.
AGCGGCCGGAGACCCCTGACGACCCCGCATACTCCGAGCGGCTCGCCGGCGCCATCGGCCGGGTGCTGAACGACGACGAACTGCGCACGAGACTCGGCATCCTCGCCGCAGACCGCGCCCGCGCGTTCAGCTGGCGCGACTCCGCCGAGCGGGTCTGGCAGCTGCACGCCGACCTGTAGTCGGCGACCTGTCCTCGCCCACGGCGCGCTCCGAGAGCCCGCTCAGCCGCGGATTGCTATCCTGTCCCGGTCATGTCTTCCTCCCCCCGTCGCCTCACGTCCCTCGACGGTCTCCGCGGTGTCGCCGCGCTGATCGTGGTCGCGCACCACGTGAGCCTGCTGTACCAGCCGTTCGCGGCCACCTACATGGGAGGGGACCTTCCCGCGGAGGGCTCGCTCACCTGGTGGTTCAGCCACTCGCCGCTGAAGCTCCTGACGGCTGGGCCGGAGGCGGTCATCATCTTCTTCGTGCTCAGCGGGTTCGTGCTGAGTCTGCCCGTGCTCCGTCCGCGGGAGTTCGACTGGATGGCGTACTTCCCTCGACGCGTGGTGCGTATCGGGCTGCCCGTGCTCTGCTCTCTCGTGTTCGCGGCGGCGCTCGCGCTCCTCGTGCCGCAGATCCCGCGGTTCGGGACCAGCGCGTGGGTCGCCTCGACGAGCGTGCATCCCCTGAGCATCGAGCGGTTCCTCGTCAACATCGACCCGCTGATGACGGACGTGTCGCTCAACAACCCGCTGTGGTCCATCTTCTGGGAGATGGCGTTCTCGATGGCGTTGGCGCTGTTCGTCGGGCTCGCGGTGGCGCTCAAGCGGTTCTGGCCGCTCATCCTGGCGCTGGTCGTCGTCTCCACCTTCTTCGGAATCGACTCGCAAGCGCAGAGCTTCCGGTACCTGCCCGCGTTCTTCGTCGGCACCCTCGCGGCAGCGATGTTCCCCCGCATCCGCACGCTGGGCGAGACCATCTCGTCGTGGCGGATCGGGCATCTGGTCTGGGCGGTCGTCCTCGTGGCGGCGTCGATGCTGCTGATCGGCACCTGGCTGTTCCCGGCGCTGACCCCCATCCCCGCCATGTTCCTCGCGGGCTTCCAGCCCATCGCGGCGCTCATCATCCTGATCTGCTGCCTGGAGTGGGGACCGCTGGCCTGGCTGCTGTCGGTCGGGCCGCTGCGCTGGGCCGGCACGGTCTCGTTCAGCCTCTACCTGGTGCACGTGCCGATCATCATCACGTTCTACTACCTCTTCCCGACGCTCTCACTCCCCGTCGTCGCTGTGCTCGCGGTGACGACCGCCATCGCCGTGGCTGCCGGGTTCTACTGGCTGGTCGAGAAGCGATCGCACACCCTGTCGAAGCTCACCGGAGCAGTCGTCGCCCACGCCTTCGCCACCCGTGGCGGAGACGATGCGAAGGCCGCGCCTGCCCAGGCGGAGCCGCGCGAACTAGCGCCCGACCCGCGTGCCTGACTCCACTGCGGCCTTGCGGGCTGAGCCTGTCTCGGACGCCTTCTCCTGCGTCGACGCCTTCTCCTGCGTCGACGCCTTCTCCTGCGTCGACGCCTCCTCCGGCCCGAACCAGGCGCTGTAGCGTCCGGATGCCCAGGCGCCGACCGCGCGCGACCAGCCGTGGCTGCGCTTCTCGATCAGCCAAGTGAAGCCGACCGCCACCAGCATCGCAACGGGGATCGCGAACAGCAGCGGCACATACCAGGCCTGTCCGGCGAACAGGTACGTGCTGAAGATCAGGATCGGCACGTGCACCAGGTACAGGCTGAACGAGATGGTCCCCGCGAACTGCAGAGGGCGGGACTCGAACAGGGCACGCAACGGCTTCCAGCCGATTGCCGCCACCACGAGCCCGGCCGCGGCCAGCGGCATCAGGCCTTTGAGCACGGCGACGAACTCCGGCAGGTCGGCGACGCCAGGGCCGAACAGCCACGGCGCGATCATCAGCGCACCGCTTCCGATCGTCATCCCGGCCCAGGCGAGGTGCCGGATGCGACGGGCGTTCATCCGCTCGGCGAAGATCCGCACCGAGTCCAGACGGACGGCGATGACCGCCCCGACGAAGAACGCAGGCAGGTAGGACAGCGCGCCGGCGTCCGTGCGGACGCCGAGCCAGGTCAGCAGCACGGCGGCGGCCAGGCCGCCCAGCCACCAGCGGCGCACCGCGATCGCGGCGATGGCGAAGACAGGGAGCGCGAGCGAGAAGATCAGCTCCCAGCGCAGCGACCAGAGCGGGTTGTTGATCTGGCCGTCTCCGCCGAGCAGATCCCACGCCTTGACGATGTACTCCCAGCTGAAGTTGGGCGTCGACGAGTCGCTGAGCCAGGTTCCCTTGGGCTGGGTGGTGATCTGCGGGATGGCGGCCACGAATCCTGCTGCAAGCAGCACGGAGGCCATCACCGGCACCATCAGCCGCACGGCGCGGCGGGGGAAGTATGCGATCCAGTCGAAGCCGCGCTTGCGGACCACCGGCAGGGTGACGACCAGACCGGAGAGGACGAAGAAGACGATCACGGACTCCCAGCCCGCCGTGAACAGCTTCAGCGGCGTGTAGCTGATCCACCACATCGGCGAGCCGGTCGGGGCCACTCCGGAGCCGGGGGTGCCAGGGAAGTTCGGGTTCGTGTACATGGCGTGATGCAGCAGCACGATCAGCGCCGCCGCCCCTCGAAGGCCGTCGAGGGAAGCCAGTCGTTCGCTCGTCTTTTTCGTCACATTCACACCAGTACTCGACATAGGCGTGACACGCTACCCATTGCGCCTCAGGGGTTACTGTGACCTGTTTAGGGGTCGCCTGAGAGCGTGCGGGCGCCTATTTGCCAGACGGCGTGGGAGTGGTAGTGGCGAGAGCCTGCGTCACGAGACCGTGAATCTGCGCGTAGTCGGGGTGTTCAGGGTCGATCGTCGGGGGCACCAGCTCGAGCTGCTTCACCGGGAGGGACTTGGTCTTCATGCCGAGGTCGACGAAGTAGCCGAGCATCGACTGCGGGATGTCGGTCTTCATTACCTGGGCGCCCGCCGAGGCGATTTCCTGGAACTTGCTCACGACGTTGACGGGGTTCACCTGCTTGAGGATCGCATCCTGGAGCTGACGCTGCCTGGCCATGCGGTCGTAGTCGGTCGACCCGTGCCGCGCCCTGGCGTACCACTGGGCGTGATAGCCGTCCATGTGGTGCATCCCGGGCTCGATCCACTCCGCGACGCCGTTGAGGTTCTCGTCGCCGCCGATCGGGACGCGCTCCGTCACGTTGATGTCGACGCCGCCGAGCGCGTCGACCAGATCGGAGAAGCCCTGCATGTCGATCAGCACGTAGTACTGGATGGTCAGGCCGGTCGCGCCCTCCAGCGCATCCCGCATCGCCTCGATTCCCGGCTCGCTGTGGTTCTTCTTCGCGTTCGGGTACAGCTCCGGCTTGTACAGCTCGACCTCCGTGTAGATCGAGTTGAGCTGGCAGACGTCCACGTCGCAGCGGTCCTCGTAGCCGTAGCCGTCTGGATAGATGGTGCGCAGCGGCGACTTCGCGGAGAACGGAACAGGGTCGAGGTCGCGCGGGAGACCGATCGTGACCGCCTGACCGGTGTTCGCGTCGATGCTGACCACGGACATGCTGTCCGGGCGCAGGCCGTCGCGATCTGGGCCGGCGTCGCCGCCGAGAAGCATGATGTTGTACCGGCCGTCAACGGGCGGCTGCGACGGGCCTGCCGAGAAGATGTTGCCGAGGGCGCCGCGCGCCGACCCTGCGACGACAGAGGCGTACCCCGCCGTGCAGGTGAGCCCGACCAGCACGATCACGGAGAACGCCGCGATCCAGCCGCGTGCGTTCGGCTTCGCCTTGACGAGCCGCACCAGGCGCAGCGTGTCCAGGGTGAGAACGATCCACAGCACCGCGTACGCGACCAGGAGGATCTGCAGCACCAGCAGGCCGCCGGTCTGGGTGAACAGCGTGTAGATCGACGATGGGGAGATCAGGTAGACGACGAGCGTGACGATCGCCAGCAGCCAGAGCAGCAGCGTGGCGACGATGCCGACACGGCCGAGCTTCTTGCTGCCGGCGACGATCTGGGCGGAGCCCGGCAGAAGCACGTTCAGGCCGACGAGCCACCACGCCCGCTTCGTCATGATCGGAGCGGACGACACATCCGGGTGTCGCAGCGGGGTCGCGATGCTCATAGCTTTGCTTGGAGGGCCCGGTTCTTCTCTTCGACGCTGGCCTCGAGGTCGGCGGCGAACGTCTCCAGGGCCGTCTGCAGCGCGCCGTCGGAGGTGGCGAGGATCTTCACGGCGAGGAGCCCGGCGTTTCGCGCTCCCCCGATCGAGACGGTCGCCACGGGGACGCCAGCGGGCATCTGCACGATCGAGAGCAGCGAGTCCAGGCCGTCGAGCCTGGCGAGCGGGACGGGGACGCCGACGACGGGCAACGTCGTGACCGCCGCGAGCATCCCCGGCAGGTGGGCGGCGCCACCAGCGCCGGCGATGATCACCTTCACGCCGCGGGACGCGGCGCGCTTGCCGAAGTCGATCATCTTCTCCGGGGTGCGGTGTGCGGAGACGACCTCGACCTCGTGGTCGACGCCGAACTCGGCGAGCAGCCGTGACGCATCCTGCATCACCGACCAATCGGAGTCCGACCCCATCACCACGGAGACGAGCGGGCTGGTGGAGGCTGCGGGCATGACCACCATGCTAGATGCGCTCCGCCCGGCGACTGGGACGGCACGCCCCGCGCGGCGTCAGTCGGTGAAGAAGGCAGCTGCGGCCCGTGCCTGGTACACGACGTCGTCGAGGTCGTCTCCGCCGACGGTGACGTGGCCGACCTTGCGGCCGGGTCGCGGGTCTTTCCCGTAGCCGTGGAACTTGGCCTCGGGATGCGCGGCGAGCGCGGCAGGGTATCTGTCCTGCAGCGAGCCCTCAGCAGGGCCGCCCAGGATGTTGATCATCACCGACCAGTCGTCGCGCGTCGCCGTCGACCCGAGTGGCAGGTCGAGCACCGCGCGCAGGTGCTGCTCGAACTGGCTGGTCACCGCGCCCTCGATGGACCAGTGCCCGCTGTTGTGCGGGCGCATCGCGAGCTCGTTGACCAGGATGCGGCCGTCCGTCGTCTCGAACAGCTCCACGGCGAGCACGCCGGTCACGCCGAGCCCGTCTGCGATCGTCCTGGCGATGTCCGCTGCGAGCTCTGCCGCACGACCCGTGGAACCAGGAGCGGGAGCGATGACCTCGGCGCAGACGCCGTCGCGCTGCACGGTCTCCACCACCGGCCAGACGGCCATCTCGCCGGACGGCCTGCGGGCGACGAGCTGCGCCAGCTCCCTGCTGAACGAGACCAGCTCCTCGACGAGCAGCGCGCCTCCCCTGCCGTCCTCGGCGAGCGCGAGGAACCAGTCGTCCGCCCCTGCGGCCTCCGTGACGACGCGGACGCCCTTGCCGTCGTAGCCGCCGCGCGCCGTCTTGACCACAGCACGGCCGCCGTGGTCGTCGAGGAACGCGCCGAGCTCGTCGGCGGACTCGACAGCCGCCCAGTCCGGCACGGGAAGCCCGAGCTCGCTGAGCTTGGCGCGCATCTGCAGCTTGTCCTGCGCGTAGAGCAGGGCGTCCGGCCCAGGATGCACCTCGATGCCGCGCGACACCAGCTCGCGGAGGATCGCAGGCGGGACGTGCTCGTGGTCGAAGGTGACCACATCCACGGTCTCGGCGAAGGCCAGGACGGTGTCGAGGTCGCGGTAGTCTCCGACGCCGGTCGCTGCGATCTCGGCGCTCATGCCCTCCGCCTCCTCGAGGACGCGGATGTCGATTCCGAGCTCGACAGCGGGCGGGACCATCATGCGAGCGAGCTGCCCTCCGCCGATCACGCCGACCGTGTTCTTGGCCATCGGATGTTCTCCTCGATACTCTTCAGGGTGGACGGGGGCAACTCTCAGATTGGGGATATCGTTCGCGCGTATGCTCGCGAGCGCCCTCATCTATCTTCGCGCACATCGGGTAGGACGTATGACGATCGAGAAACAGCCGGAAAGCCGGCAGTCGCGGCTCCTGCCGCAGCTGGCGAAATTCGGCGCCGTCGGCGCCGTCGGCGTTCTCGTCAACCTCGCGGTGTTCAACGCCTTGCTGCTCACGCCGATGTCCGCCTCGCACTGGGGCGCCCTGATCGCGACCGTGATCGCCAACGCCGTGGCCATCGCCACGAACTACGTCGGCAACCGGTACTGGGCGTTCGCGAAGGAGCGCAGAGCGAACGTCGCACGCGAGGGCGTCGAGTTCCTCATCGTGAGCATCTGCGGCCTCGTCATCCCCGTGCTCTGCGTCTACGTGTCGCGCTTCGTGCTCGGCTTCGACAGCCGCCTGTCCGACAACATCGCCAACAACGTGGTCGGCCTCGCGCTCGGCACGGTGTTCCGGTTCGCGTTCTACCGCTGGTGGGTGTTCTCCCCGCACCGCGGCGATCGCACCACCGCAGCGCGGGCGACGACGGAGTCCGTGCTCACGTCCGCATCCCTGCCGGCGGCGACGCTACCTGGAGCCCCAGACGGTGGTCTCGTCCGAGACTGACTCCGACTGCTGACGCCGCACGGCGACGACGGTCTGCGCGTGCTCCATCAGGTCGTTCAGCGCCCGCTGCACAGTGTCGGCCTTCGGGACGTCCTTGAGCACGACGGGGCGCTCCAGCCCGGAGTTGATGCGCACATCCCCCGACCGGAACGCACTCTGCAGCCAGTTTCGCTTGACGGTGACGTCGTAGCCGCGGCTGTGCAGCAGTTCCTGGCGCACCCGCACGAAGAACCCGTGACGCAGGATGATCCGCCTGGTCGTGATGGTGTACCTCCTGCTCAGCCACGAGGCGAGCGGAAGCAGGAACAGCAGCAGGATGACGGCGGCCGCGGCCGACCACAGCAGGACGATCTCCCACACCTCGTCGAACCGCCCCGCGAAGTAGCCGAGGGCGCCGCACGCGGCGATCAGGACGATGCTCGGCCAGAACATGGCTCTCGCGTTGGAGCGCAGACGCGCCACGATGCGCTCGGGAGGCGCGGCCTGCGCTCCTGAATCGTTGGGCGTGTTGCTCATGGTCAATTAATACCTCAGGTGCGTGACGTCGCCCGCCGCGACAGCCGTGATCCCGGCATCCGACTCGACGAGCAGGCGTCCGTCCTCGTCGATGCCGATGGCCGTTCCGAGCAGGTCGTCCCCCGCTGGCAGCAGCACGCGGACGCTCCGGCCGATGGTGTGGCAGGCCTCAGCCACCTCGTCGCGGATGGCGCTCGTCACGGGATCGCCCCCTGCTGTCTGGAACTCGCGGTAGAGGGTGGTGAGATGGGTGAGGTAGGAGGAGAGCACCACATCCACATCGATGTCCTGTGCTCCGGCCACCAGCAGCGAGGTGGAGGTCTCCGTCGGCAGCTCATCGCGCGTCTGGGTCAGGTTGACACCGGAGCCGATGACCAGACCGGAGAGATCGGGCAGGAGCTCGGTGAGGATGCCGCAGACCTTGTCGCCGTCGATCAGCACGTCGTTCGGCCACTTGACCTCGACCTCGCCCGGCACCAGCGGATTCAGCGCTCTGCTCATCGCGAGCCCGGCGATCAGCGGAAACCAGCCGTACGACGGGACGGGCAGGCCGGAGGGCTTGACCAGCACCGAGACCGCGATGGCCGTGCCGGGAGGCGACACCCACACCCGGCCGAGGCGCCCCCGGCCTCCCGTCTGGTTGTCGGTGACGACGACCGCGAGGTCCGGCAGCTCTGCCGCGCGAGCGACGACGACGTCGTTGGTCGATCCCGCCTCGGCGAGGAAGTCGATCACGGGGACGATTGCGCGACTGCGGCGGAGCTCCATTGCTCCAGTCTGCCAGCGACGGGTGAGGAATTTGTAGGGATTCCTCAACGGCACCGGCTAACTGCTGGCAGGTAGAGTGAACGGCGTGACCGACACAGAACCTGGACAGACTGCCGATCTCCACACCACAGCAGGCAAGCTCGCCGACCTCAAGGAGCGCTTCCACGAGGCCGTGACGGCGAGCGGCCAGTCGGCCATCGAGAAGCAGCACGCCAAAGGCAAGCTCACAGCGCGCGAGCGCATCGACCTGCTGCTCGACCAGGGCTCGTTCGTGGAGTTCGACGAGTTCGTCCGCCACCGCACGCACGCCTTCGGCATGGAGAACAAGCGGCCGTACGGCGACGCGGTCGTCACCGGCGTCGGCACGATCCACGGGCGCAACGTCGCCGTGTTCAGCCAGGACTTCACCATCTTCGGCGGCTCGCTCGGCGAGGTCGCGGGCGAGAAGATCATCAAGGTGATGGATCACGCGCTCAAGACCGGCGTTCCGATGATCGGCATCCTCGACTCCGGCGGCGCGCGCATCCAGGAGGGTGTCGTCGCGCTCGGCAAGTACGGCGAGATCTTCCGCCGCAACACGGCCGCGTCCGGTGTCATCCCGCAGATCTCGATCGTCATGGGGCCGGCAGCAGGCGGCGCCGTGTACTCCCCGGCGCTGACCGACTTCGTCATCATGGTCGACAAGTCGAGCCACATGTTCGTGACGGGCCCCGACGTGATCAAGACGGTCACCGGTGAGGACGTCGGCTTCGAGGAGCTCGGCGGCGCGCTCACCCACAACAAGATCTCCGGCGTCTCGCACTACCTGGCGAGCGACGAAGAGGATGCCCTCGACTACGCACGCACCCTGCTCAGCTACCTGCCGCAGAACAACCTGGCGGAGCTGCCGGTGTTCGGTGCGGAGCCGGAGCTGGAGCTGACGGACGCCGACCGCAAGCTCAACACGATCATCCCCGACTCGCCCAACCAGCCGTACGACGTGAAGTCGATCATCGAGGGCGTCGTCGACGACGGTGAGTTCCTCGAGATCCAGCCACTGTTCGCCCCGAACATCGTCATCGGCTTCGCCAGGGTCGAGGGCCGCTCCGTCGGCATCGTGGCCAACCAGCCGAGTGCCATGGCGGGAACCCTCAACATCGACGCCGGCGAGAAGGCGTCCAGGTTCGTGCGCTTCTGCGACGCGTTCAGCATCCCGATCCTCACGCTGGTGGATGTGCCTGGTTACCTCCCGGGCACCGACCAGGAGTGGACCGGCGTGATCCGCCGCGGTGCCAAGCTGCTCTACGCGTACGCGGAGGCCACCGTTCCGCTGGTGACGATCATCACCCGCAAGGCGTACGGCGGCGCATACATCGTCATGGGCTCCAAGCAGCTCGGGGCGGACATCAACCTGGCATGGCCGACAGCCGAGATCGCCGTCATGGGCGGGCAGGGCGCCGTGAACATCCTGTACCGCGGCGAGATCAAGCGCGCGGAGGAGGCCGGCGAGGACGTCGCCGCCGTCCGCACGAAGCTCGCCAACGAGTACACATACAACGTCGCCAGCCCGTTCCTCGCCGCGGAGCGCGGGGAGCTCGACGGCGTGATCGAGCCCGCCGCGACGCGTGTGTCCGTGATCAAAGCACTGAGGGCGCTGCGCACCAAGCGCGCGTCGATGCCGCCGAAGAAGCACGGGAACATCCCGCTGTGAGTTCTGACGCCGAGAACATCCGGATCGTCACGCGCGGCGTGACGCCGGAGGAGGTCGCCGCGGTGACCGCCGTGCTCACGGCCGCCATGGCCGAGGCAGAAGCTGCCGCACGGGATGCGCGCCCCGAGACCGGCCCTGACGCCTGGGCACGGAGCCAGCGCTCCCTGCGCACACCGCTCACTCCCGGGGTCGGAGCATGGCGCTCGTTCACCGGCTGACCGGCTGTACCCCACGATCAGCGGCCCCCGAGTGCGGGACAAGCCGCTTTTCGCGGGGGCGGAGGGCCGCGTGGGGCGGATTGTCCCCCATGTCCTCCAAAATGACGACTTTTTATCTCTTGGGATCATCGGCACTATAGACAGTGCTAGGTGTCTCTCCTCGTGAGTCACACCGCCAATCACTCGCCGACTAGGGTAAGCGGGCGAGTGTTTTGGGGGCGAGTCAGGGCGATATTCGGGTTGTCGCCCTGACTCGGGGTTTGAAAAGGGGCCGACAATTCGGGTGTCGGCCCCTTTCTCCTTTTCTGTTGCAGATACGCAGCCTGTCGCGGATACGCGGTGTAGGTCAGTTGGTGCGGTCGAACGAGTGCGTTACGCCTCGTGGATCGGGCGCGGGATCTCCAGCCAGAGGTCGACCTCGTCGTCCTCGGTGTCCGCGCCAAGCGCGTTGGCGTTTCCGTCGTCGGACATGCGCAACCCCACGACCGTCACCGCCGTCTTCGAGGAACGCGGCACCGTGCGCACGATGAGCTTGTCCGTCGTGGTGCCGCGGATCGCGTCCGCCAAGCGGCGCAACACGCCGTCCAGGGCGCGCTGGTCGAGGTCGTCGATGCCGCCCTCGTCGAGGAGGCTGACGACGACGCCCCGGCGACGCGCATCCATCACCTGGCGGCGCACGTCGTCGTTGAGCAGGCGGCGGCCGCGGATCTCGTCGCGGATGGCCCCCTCGAGATAGCGGCACTCCCGCCGCTCCGCCTCTGTCAGATCGCCGCCGCGGCGCACGATCTCCGCGAGCATCGGAGCTGCCACCCGGTAGGTCTGCCTGAGGCGCAGCTGACGCTCCATGACGTGCGCCTCCTGAGCGGCCTGCCACTCGGTGGCCTCACGCTCCGCTCTGGCGAACTGCAACGCGTCCCTTCCGGCCTTCGCGAGCGAGCCGGAGATGACCACCGCGACGCCCACCCACACCACGGAGCCGATCACGCCGAGCCCGGCGAGCGCGGGAACCCCTGCCCAGACGATGGTCTGCACGGCCAGGTAGCCGACACCCACCCAGGCCGCGAACTGCTGCCGGCGCACGGCGACGATCGTCATCAGCGTTCCGACGGCCGCGACGTACCAGGTGGCGTACCCGTTGTCCTTCGCCGGATCGAGCTGGCTGGTGACCAGGATCGGGATGGCGACGCAGACAGCGAGGTCGAACGCGGCGAGCCAGAGCGGCATCTTGGTCGGGCTGGTCGGCCACAGGCTGATCACCGTGGCGACCGCATACAGGATCATCGCGGCGATCGGCGGCCCGGGGTTCACCGGCGTCGACAGCGACGAGAGCGCGAGGAACAGGTGGTACGCGGAGAACAGCGCCCCGAGGCCGAGGAAGAGGAACCGGGGCAGGGTGATCACGACCGCACCTCCGCGTCACTCTCAGACGACGGCCAGAGAATGGTCACCGTCGTGCCCTCGCCGGGCGCGGACTCGATCCTGGCGTGACCGCCCACCTTCGACAACCGCTCCCGGATGCTCACCCGCAACCCGAGCCGCTCCGCAGGCACATCCGCTGCCGAGAATCCGCGACCGGTGTCTGCCACGACGATGTGCACCGTCGCCTGCGGGCTTCCGCCGCGGATCGAGAGCGTGCGACGCACATCCTTGTTGCCCGCGTGCTGCATGCTGTTCACCATCGCCTGCACGGTCGCGGAGTAGACGGCCTCGGCGACGTTCACGGGCAGCACGTGCACCTCGACGTCCCGCACATCCAGTTCGAACGGGGACGAGAACGCGTTGGCCGCGGTGAAGATCCGCTCACTCAGCCGGTCGAGCCCCACCAGCGACTGGTCCTCCGGGCTCGACGCCTCCGCTGCGTGCAGGTGGCCGATCGCATCGGACGCCATGCGCGCCGCGAGCTCCTTGGCCTCAGGCGTGCGGGCGCTGGCCGCGGACAGCAGGGTGGTCAGCACGCTGTCGTGCACGATCGCATCCACCTGGACGCGCTCCACCTCCGTCGCGTGCTGACGCACGGCGTTCGCGTACTTGGCGAGCGCCTGGCTCTGCGCGGTGTCGACGGTGGATGCGGCCTGCCGCAGCATCGCGATGATCACCAGGATCACCCCGCCGAGGATGATCGCGTACAGCGCGTCGAGGCCGGCCAGCTCGGCGCCGACGCCGCCGCCGGCGGGAAGCGCCCTGACCACGCCGTACGCGATCGGGGTGATGAACGTGTACGCGGTCGCCAGCCAGAGCGGCAGGGCGACGGCCGCGAACGCGGTGAACACGGAGCAGAGGAACCACACCCACGGTTTGTCTGCCGCAAACGAGTGCGAGTCGAGCGCGATCAGCGGCCAGGTGACGATGGCGGCGAAGTAGATGACGGACAGGGTGGCCATCGCGGCCTTCACGAACCGCTGCACGATCGCGAGCAGGACGATGGCGGCCAGACCGCCGAACACCACGACGATCTCGATCAGGCCCCACGGTGAGCGGAGCCCAGGAAGCTGACCGAGAGCGGTCGGGATCGTCTGCAGGCCGAACACCAGGCCGAAGGCCGAAACGCTCCGGCCCGCGATGCGCTCGAACCGCTCGCGGCTGATCGGGTTGCGCGGTTGGGACGCCTCGGGAGGGGCGGTCCGCGGTGGCGCGCTAGTTGCGCTCATTGCCCGTGTCGGGGTCGAGCCCGGGCAGGATTCCGTCTTCGACGGCACGGCGGAGCAGGTCGACCTTGGTCGGGGCGGGGCGGCCGACCTCGACGTACTTCACCCGGATGCGGTCGAGATATTCGCGGGCGGTCGAGTTGGCGATGCCGAGCTGGGCGGCGACCGCCTTGAGCGGCAAGCCGGAGGCGTACAGGTGCAGCACATCCCGTTCGCGGCGGCCGAGCTGGGCCTTGGCGAAGTCGCTGTCAGCATCGATCGCCGTCGCCCACTCGAGGTTGTTGAGCACGTCGCCGCTCGCCACCGTCTTGATCGCGTTCATGACCGTTGTGGTCGGCGACGACTTGGGGATGACTCCCGCCGCGCCCGCGGCGAGCGCCTCGCGGACGCTGGCGACCCTGTCGGCGATGCTGTGCACGAGCACGGCGGCGCCGGTCGCCTGCGCGCGCTTGACGTTGTCCGTGACCTTCGAGCCGTCTCCGAGGGAGAGGTCGAGGACGACGACGTCGCACTCCTGCGCGCCGAGCAGCGTGACGAACTCGTCGACGGTGGGCGCGGTGACGAGCACCTCGTAGCCCGCGTCCTGACAGGCCGCTTTCAGCCCAAGACGCACGGACTCGTGATCATCGACGATTGCCACCCGCACCATGCTGACCATCGTAGTGGGGCGACGCGACGCTGACGTGCTCACGGCGCCAGCGTGGCGACGGCCTCGACGTGGTGGGTGTTTGGAAACAGGTCGAAGGCGCGCAGCGTGCGCAGCGGATAGCCCCGCTCGGCGAAGAGGGCGACGTCGCGGGCGAGTGCCACGGGATCGCAGGCGACGTAGACGATCTGCGCGGGTGCGAGCGACGCGATGGCGTCGACGACGGCGCGACCCGCCCCGGAGCGCGGAGGGTCGAGGACGACGGTCGCGGCACGCAGTCTGGCCCGCTCGACGGCGGACGCCTCCCCGGCGAGTCGCTGGACGAACCGCTCGACTCTGTCGGTGACGGTGGCTGCGCCGAGCCAGTCGGCCAGGTTCTCCGCCGCATTGTCCGTTGCAGCCTCGTCGCTCTCCACCGAGGTGATGCGCAGCGTCGACCCGAAGCGGTCGCCGAGCGCCGCGGCGAGGAGCCCGACGCCGCCGTAGAGGTCGAGGTTCGCCGCGCGCGGGTCGAACAGGGCCTCATCCACCGCGGACTGGACGGCCTCGGTGAGCGTGGCCGCTGCCGCACGGTGCACCTGCCAGAAGCCGCGTGCATCCAACTGGAACTCGCGGTCGCCGACGATCTCGCGGATCGGCACAGGCCGCTGCCGCGGTCGGACGAGCTTCCTGCCGCGCTTGACGGGGGCTTCGTTCACGAGGAGGTGCGCTGCACCCGTGGCCGTTGCGACCACGTCGACGGACTCTGCGCCGGGGAAGGTCTGGCCGAACGGCGCCGTCTTGTCGACGAGCTCCGTCGCGAGCGGCAGGTTCGTCACGGGGACGACGGTGTGCGAGCGCGCGGCGTACGGGCCGACCGCTCCCGACCTGTCGACCTGCAGCCGAACGCGTGTGCGCCATCCCGTGCCGTCTGCGGTCTCGCCGGCGACGGGCTCGACCTGTACATCAGTGTCCAGTTTCGCCATGCGCTGCATCGCGTCCGCGATCACCTGACGCTTGAGCTCGCGCTGGTGGGAGAGGCGGATGTGGCCGAACTCGGCGCCGCCAGCCCTGGTGCCAGGGTCCCGGTGGATGGACGCCGCCTCCCAGACGTGCTCCTGCCGCTCCGGAGCGGCTTCGAGCACCTCCAGGGTCTCCGCGCGCCAGAAGCTGTCGTGCTTCTGATCGGTGATCCTGGCCCGGATGCGCTCTCCCGGCAGGGTGTCGGGCACGAAGACGACGCGGCCTTCGTGGCGTGCGACGAAGACGCCGCCGTGGGCGACGTTGGTAATGTCGAGGTCGACCTCATCGAACTGGGGCATCCGTCGAGCATCCCACAGGAACCCATGCGCCTCTACTTGGCATCAACGTCACCAGCCAGGCTCGCACTGCTCCGCGCCGCGGGGATCGAGCCGATCGTCGTCCCCTCCCACGTGGACGAACCGGCCGCCGTCCTCGCGGCGGAAGCCGAGCACGGCCCGCTGTCCGCCTCCGCGATGGTGCAGCTGCTCGCCAGGCTGAAGGCCGAGGCCGTGCGCGGGGACCTGAACGGCGAGCCCATCGACGGCTTCATCCTCGGCGGCGACTCCGCGTTCGAACTCGACGGCGAGATCCACGGCAAGCCGCACCTGCCGGAGACGGCACGCTCGCGCTGGCTCGCGCAGCGCGGCCGCACGGGACAGCTGCACTCCGGCCACTGGCTGATCGACCACAGGAACGGCATCGAGAACCAGGCCGTCGGACGGACGGCGGTGGCGTCCGTCTCCTTCGCGGATGTGTCCGAGGACGAGATCGACGCGTACGTCGCCACCGGCGAGCCCCTCGAGGTCGCCGGCGCATTCACGATCGACAGCCTCGGCGGCCCGTTCATCACACGGGTCGACGGAGACCCGAGTACCGTGGTGGGTCTCTCCCTCTCCACCCTGAGAGAGCTGTTCGTCGAACTGGGCGTGAACTGGCCCGACCTCTGGAACCGGCGACTGTAGCCACCCTCACGTCCGACCCGACCATTTTTGTGGGGATCGCCCAAAAGGCTCCCCCGCCAGCGCAATAGGCTAGGAAACTGTGCCACGTATCACCAAGGTCCTCATCGCCAACCGGGGCGAGATCGCCGTCCGGGTCGTCCGCGCAGCGAAAGACAGCGGTATCGCGTCCGTCGCGGTCTACGCCGACCAGGATAGAGACGCCATGCACGTCCGCCTCGCCGATGAGGCGTACGCGCTCGACGGCACGACGAGCGCGGAGACCTACCTGGTCATCGACAAGCTGCTCTCCATCGCACGCAGGTCCGGCGCAGATGCCGTGCACCCCGGATACGGCTTCCTCGCGGAGAACGCCGACTTCGCCCGCGCCGTCATCGGCGCCGGCCTGACCTGGATCGGCCCGTCCGCCGACGCGATCGAGCGCCTCGGAGACAAGGTCTCCGCGCGCCACGTGGCGGAGAAGGTGGGCGCACCGCTCGCCCCAGGAACGCTCAACCCGGTCGCCGACGCCTCCGAGGTGCTCGACTTCGTGGACATCCACGGCCTGCCTGTCGCCATCAAGGCGGCGTTCGGCGGCGGAGGGCGCGGCCTCAAGGTCGCCCGCACCCGCGACGAGGTCCCCGAGCTGTTCGAGTCGGCCACCCGCGAGGCCATCGCTGCGTTCGGCCGCGGCGAGTGCTTCGTCGAGAAGTACCTGGATCAGCCGCGCCACGTCGAGACCCAGTGCCTCGCGGACGCGTACGGCAACGTGGTCGTCGTCTCCACCCGCGACTGCTCTCTGCAGCGCAGGCACCAGAAGCTCGTCGAGGAGGCTCCTGCACCGTTCCTCACGCAGGAGCAGACCGACCAGCTCTACTCCGCATCCAAGGCCATCCTCAGGGAGGTCGGCTACCAGGGCGCTGGCACCTGTGAGTTCCTGATCGGCAAGGACGGCACCGTCTCCTTCCTCGAGGTCAACACGCGCCTCCAGGTGGAGCACCCGGTGTCCGAGGAGGTCACCGGCATCGACCTGGTGCGCGAGCAGTTCCGTCTCGCCGAGGGCGGCGAGCTCGACTACGCGGACCCCGTCGCCACCGGGCACTCGTTCGAATTCCGCATCAACGGCGAGGACGCCGGCCGCGGCTTCATCCCCTCCCCCGGTCCTGTGCACGTCTTCAAGGCGCCGGGCGGCCCCGGTGTCCGCGTCGACAGCGGCATCCAGGCCGGCGACGTGATCAGCGGATCGTTCGACTCGATGCTGGCCAAGCTGATCGTCACGGGCGCGAACCGCGAAGAGGCGCTCGAGCGCTCCCGCCGCGCCCTGGACGAGTTCGAGGTCGCCGGTCTCCCGACCGTGCTCCCGTTCCACCGCGCCATCGTCCGCGACCCTGCCTTCGCCCCTCAGGACGGCGAGCCGTTCTCCATCTACACCCGCTGGATCGAGACGGACTGGCAGGGCGACATCGCCCCCTGGTCCGGCGAGCTCGGCGACGCCGCCACGGCCGAACGCCGCAACAGCGTGGTCGTCGAGGTGGAGGGCAAGCGCATCGAGGTCTCCCTCCCCGCGAGGCTCCTCACCGGCGGCGCCGACACCAGCGCATCCGCCCCAGCACCTCGCCGACGTGGCGGAGCGCACGCCGTCGACACCGCCACCGGAGACTCGGTGACGGCCCCGATGCAGGCCACCGTCGTCAAGCTGGCGGTCTCCGACGGAGACGAGGTCGTCAAGGGCGACCTGGTGCTCGTGCTCGAGGCCATGAAGATGGAACAGCCGCTCACCGCCCACAAGGACGGCACGGTCGCCGGCATCAACGCCGCCGTGGGCGAAACGGTCTCGTCCGGCCACCTGCTCCTCAACATCGTCTGACGTGAGGCGGGCGCCGGTCACGACCGGCTCCCGGCCGTCGCGCCCAGCGCTCTCACCATCCCACCGGTTGCCGCCGCGCCCCGGCTCCGTTTCGACGGAGAACCTGCACCCGCGCGCCCGATACTCCTTCCGAACGGAGAAATCGGCAGCGTGTCGCGTGATTCCTCCTGCCGAACGACCGCGTGGATGCTGTCCAGCACCGTCTGCCACTCGTTCAGCACCTGCGCGGCCGAGAACCTCAGCCTCCCGCCGCCGCGCAGCGCGAGGCCGAGGTCGCGTGCACGATCGCGCTCGAACGCATCCCTGCCGCCGTGAAATCGAAACCCGTCGAGCTCGATGTACAGCCAGCCGTCCACGCGCAGATCCACCCGGCCGACGCCCGGCACCGCCACCTGCTGCTCGACCGCGAAACCGGCAGCGGCCAACCGCTGACGAACGATCGACTCCACCCCGGAATCCGAGCCTGGCCGAGCGAGACGCGCGACCGCTCGCGAACGCCGAGGCTCGCCGGAGAAGACGTCTGGCAGCTCCTGCAGCCGCACATCCTCGCTGGACAGCGCCGTGTCGAGCACCGCGACGGCCGTCTCCGCGTCCGCGCACCGCACGACGCTCCTGAGGCAGTCCGCGCGCGACACCCGCCAGACATCGGCGCAGTCTTCCGACGCCGTCCAGTGAACGACGACGCTCGTCTCGCGCCGGACGCCGCGAGCCGTCGGCGGCACCCGCACATGCGTGCGCGCATCCATCCCTCCCCACCATCCGTAGCTCCTGGCTGCGGACACGCAACTGAAGGCGCCCGCCCATCCGCGCGGCGTCGCACGCTGGCCCACGCACCGCGGGGAGCGCATACACTCCGCGTCTGACGCGCACGAGGGCTCCGTCACGTACGGCTGTGGCCAGCTCGCGCGGTGTCGCGCCCGCGGCAGCGAGCTGAGATCGGGAGGCGATACCGCCGAAGTCGTCGAGATTCCAGGTGTGCATACAGCGAGCTTGGCCATACGCCCAGGAGGCCGGGACCGCATCCCGAAATCTGTGGAGAAGGCCGACATGTGTACAACAGGAGTTCTCGCGTGACACGCCGTCTGTGTCTCCGTAACGACGGAGTTTTCGAGCGGCGGAGCCGCTATGTCCGTCCGGAAGGAGTTCGCGACGTGGGGTGATGTGTGTGGGGCAGGGCGAGGGCAGGGGTGGGGCGGGTCAGGCGATCGGGTCGCCTTTGAGCTCGATCGCGATCTGGTCGGCGTCGAGGTTGGTGAGGGCGTTGAGGAGGAGGTCGGCG
>NZ_JBIWKN010000003.1:0-345387 GCF_044765685.1 Leifsonia sp. NPDC102414 | reverse complement strand
CCTGGGGTGGGGCGGGTCAGGCGATCGGGTCGCCTTTGAGCTCGATCGCGATCTGGTCGGCGTCGAGGTTGGTGAGGGCGTTGAGGAGGAGGTCGGCGCTGAAAGTGCCGTCGTCGCGGGCGTCGAGCAGGGCGTTGCGTTGCGCCTCGATGCGGGCCAGTCGCGCGCGCTTCTGCTCCATGAAGGCCTCCGGCGTGCGGTCCGTCGGGGCGGGCAGCGGCACCGTCTCCGCCGCGTCCCTGAGCAGCGTCATCAGCCGGACCTCCTCGTCCCGCTGCAGCTCGGCGTCGACGGGAGCAGGTTTCACCAGGCGCACCACCCAGCCGAGCGTTCCGCCCTGGATGAGGAGCGACGCCGCCGCGACGATGAACGCGATGAGCACCAGCAGGGAGCGGCTGGGCGTCCCCTCGTGCGGCAGGGTCTGCGCCGCCGCGACGGTCACGGCTCCGCGCATCCCGGCCCAGACCACGATCGAGCCCTCCCGCCAGCCGAGCGGGGCCGCCTTGAAGTAGTCGATGTCGGCGATCGTGCGGCGCAGCCTGGTGGCGAACCGGCCGATGTCGGCTGCCGTCACCTGACGACGGCTGCCTGGACCGCCCGTGCGGACCAGCGCCGTGCCCGCCGACTCTGGGTCGTCCAGACGGCCCTGGATGCTCTCGATGCGCGGGCGCATCTGCTCGCCGCGTTTCGCCCTGCGCGACAGGACGGCCAGCAGGGGGCCGACGTACGCTGCCCGCACCAGGATGGTCAGCAGCAGCGCCCCCGCCCCGACGAGCAGCGCAGGCACGAAGCCGGCGTGATCGTTCTGCACATCGGTGACGATGCCGAACAGCTCCAGCCCCATCACGAGGAACACCAGTCCTTCGAGCACCAGCTCGACCGTCCGCCAATTCTGCGCATCCGACAGCCTGTGCTGCGGGGAGAGGACGCGCGGCGCCCTCCGTCCGGTGATCAGCCCGGCCACCACAGCGGCCACCAGCCCGGATGCGCCCAGCGCCTCGGCAGGGATGGACGCCAGGAAGGGCACGGTGAACGACAGCACCGTGTTGACCGTCGCGTCCGTCACCCTGGCGCGCACGATCAGGTTCAGCCGCCCGACCGCCCAGCCGAGCACCAGCGCCACCGCGACCGAGTACGCGAACGACCCGATGAACCCGCCGAGCGAGAACGACGCAGCAGCGGCAGCGATGGCCGTGCGCAGCAGCACGAGCGCGCTCGCGTCGTTGAGCAGGCTCTCGCCTTCGAGGATCGCCACGACGCGGGGAGAGACCCCTGAACGTTTGACGATCGACGTCGCGACCGCATCCGTCGGGCTCACGATCGCGCCGAGGGCGATTCCCCAGGCGATGCCGAGGCCCGGGATGACCCAGGCGAAGAACAGTCCGAGGATGACAGCGCTCACGATCACGAGCAGCACGGACAGCCCGCCGATCGCACCGAACTCGCGCCGGAACTCCATCGCGGGCATCGACACGGACGCCGAGTACAGCAGCGGGGGAAGGACCCCGGCGATGATCCACTCCGGCTCGATGGTCAGCGGAGGCACGAACGGCAGGAAACTGACCCCGATGCCCAGCACGACGAGCACCAGCGGTGCGGCGACGCCGAGCTTCGGCCCGAGCGTGGTCGCGCCGGCGATGGCCAGCAGCACCAGGACGATCACGAGGAGGATTTCCACCCCGCGACCCTACCGCGATCGGGCGTTACAGCACGATGTGCATCGCCCTCGCCGCGTCGGAGATCGAGCCGGACAGCGACGGGTAGACCGTGAACGCGCGCGCCACCTGGTCGACCGTCAGACGGTGCTCGACGGCGAGCGCGAGCGGGAAGATCAGCTCGGAGGCGCGAGGAGCGACGATCACGCCGCCGATGACCGTGCCGGAGCCGGTACGGGCGAACAGCTTCACGAAGCCGTCCTTAATGCCGAGCATCTTGGCGCGCGGGTTCGACTTGAGCGGCAGCTTGTAGATGTCGCCCTGCGCGATGCCCTCCTCGATCTGCTTCTGGTTCCAGCCGACCGTCGCGATCTCCGGCTGGGTGAAGATGTTGGAGGTCACGTTGCGCAGCTCGAACGGGTTGACCGCATCCCCCATCGCGTGGAAGACCGCCGTGCGCCCCTGCATGGATGCGACGGAGGCGAGCGGGAGCAGGTCGGAGCAGTCGCCCGCCGCGTAGATGTTCGGGATGGACGTGCGCGCCACGCGGTTCACGCGGATGTGCCCGGAGTCGGTGAGCTGCACGCCGGCCTCCTCCAGCCCGATCCCGCGGGTGTTCGGCACGGAGCCGACCGCCATCAGGCAGTGGCTTCCCTCGACGGTCCTGCCGTCGGAAAGCGTGGCGACGACGCCGTTCTCCGTGCGCACGATCGACTCGGCGCGGGACTTCGAGAGCACCTGCATCCCGTTGCGTTTGAAGACGTTCTCGATCACCTTGGCCGCGTCGGCGTCCTCGCCTGGCAGCACCTGGTCGCGGCTGGAGATGAGCGTGACCTTGGAGCCGAGCGCGGTGTACGCGGAGGCGAACTCGGCGCCCGTCACACCGGAGCCGACCACGATCAGGTGCTCAGGGATGCGGTCGAGGCTGTAGAGCTGCGTCCAGGTCAGGATGCGCTCACCGTCCGGCACGGCGGACGGCAGGATGCGCGGGCTCGCGCCGACGGAGACGACGAACGTGTCGGCCTCGATCCTGTCGAAGTCGGTGCCGGTGTCTCCCGCGGCGGTCGACACGATGATGGCGCTCGACCCGTCGAGGCGCCCTTCGCCGGTGACGATGCGGACGCCGGCACGCACGAGCTCGGCGCGCATGTCCTCCGACTGCTGGCGGGCGAGCCCGACCAGGCGCTTGTTGACGGCGGCGAGGTTCACGGCGACCTCCGGCCGCACCGGTTTGCCCGTCTCTCCCCTGGTGAAGAACTGCACGCCGAGGTCGGCAGCCTCTCCGATGGCGTTCGCCGCCTCTGCGGTCGCGATCAGGCTCTTGGACGGCACGACGTCGGTGATCACGGCGGAGCCGCCGACCCCCGTGCGCTCCACCAGGGTCACGTCCGCGCCGAGCTGGGCACCGGCGAGGGCTGCTTCGTACCCGCCAGGCCCACCCCCGAGTACAGCGATCCTCTGCTTGCGCTCGAATTCATAGGCCATGACCTCTATTCTCTCGTATCCTGGCGCACGGAT
Source organism: Leifsonia sp. NPDC102414 (assembly GCF_044765685.1). Taxonomy (NCBI): domain Bacteria; kingdom Bacillati; phylum Actinomycetota; class Actinomycetes; order Micrococcales; family Microbacteriaceae; genus Leifsonia; species Leifsonia sp. NPDC102414. The sequence continues at coordinate 342,214 of NZ_JBIWKN010000003.1, read as the reverse complement.
GCGCATCCCTGCCGAGCCTGTGCGCCGGGGGCTCGCTCAGTAGAGTTGGCTCATGCCTGATACCATCACGAACCCGCTCGACGACCCGGCCACCGACCCTTTCGAGGTCGCCAGGCTGGCCGCTGAGCAGCTTGCAGAGAAGACCGGCGTCGCACAGCACGACATCGCGCTGACCCTGGGCAGCGGCTGGGGCAAAGCGGCCGATCTCATCGGTGAGACGACCGCCACCATCCCGGCCACAGAGATCGTCGGCTTCGGCAAGCCGGCGCTGGAGGGTCACGTCGGAACGCTGCGTTCCGTGCTGCTGCCGAACGGCAAGCGCGCGCTGGTCATCGGCGCGCGCACGCACTACTACGAGGGCCACGGCGTCCGCAGGGTCGTGCACAGCGTGCGCACCGCGGCGGCGGCCGGTGTGAAGACGATGATCCTCACCAACGGCGCTGGCGGCATCAAGGAGCACTGGAAGCCGGGAACGCCCGTGCTGATCAGCGACCACATCAACCTCACGGCGGACTCGCCGCTGGAGGGCGCGACCTTCATCGACCTCACCGACCTCTACTCGAAGCGGCTGCGCGAGCTGGCCAAGACCATCGAGCCGAGCCTGGACGAGGGCGTGTACACGCAGTTCCGCGGCCCGCACTACGAAACGCCGGCCGAGGTGCAGATGGCGAAGACCATCGGCGGTCACATCGTCGGCATGTCCACCGCGCTGGAGGCCATCGCGGCCCGCCAGTCCGGGATGGAGATCCTCGGCATGTCGCTCATCACCAACCTGGCCGCCGGCATCCAGAAGACGCCGCTCAGCCACCAGGAGGTCATCGAGGCGGGACGCGAGGCGGAGCCCGTGATCAGCGCCCTCCTCGCCCAGATCGTGGAGGCCCTGTGAGCGAGGAGCAGACGGACGACCTGATCGAGCGGGCGCAGGCCTGGGTCGCCCAGGATCCCGACCAGGAGACGCGCGACGAGCTGAATGACCTGATCGTCGCGGCGCAGTCGGGTTCGGCCGAGGCCGTCGCCGACCTGCACTCCCGCTTCGACGCGCGGCTCGCGTTCGGCACCGCAGGCCTGCGCGGCGAGATCGCCGCCGGCCCCAACCGGATGAACAGGGTGCTCGTCGCCCAGGCCGCCGCCGGATTCGCGCGCTACCTGCTCGACCACGCGGACGGCACGACGCCGTCCGTCGTGATCGGCTACGACGGCCGCAAGAACTCCGACGTCTTCGCCAGGGACACCGCTGAGCTGATGGCGGGCGCCGGCGTGCGCGCCGTCCTGCTCCCCCGCCTGCTGCCGACCCCCGTGCTCGCGTTCGCGGTGCGCCACCTCGACGTGAGCGCCGGTGTCATGGTCACCGCCAGCCACAACCCGCCGAACGACAACGGCTACAAGGTGTACCTGGGCGGAGAGAACCACGGCTCGCAGATCGTGTCCCCTGTGGATGCGGAGATCGAGTCGCGCATCCTGGAGGTCGCGGCAGGAAGCGTCCTCGATCTCCCGCGCGCCGAGACCTACGAGGTCGGCGCGGAGGACATCGAGCGTGCGTACATCGCCGCGACCGCCGCTGTCGCCTCCACGACGGCGGCTCGGGATGCGGTCTCCTACGTCTACACCGCCATGCACGGCGTCGGCTGGCGCACCGCCCGCGACGTCTTCGCTGCGGCGGGATTCGCGGAGCCGACCGTCGTCGCGGCGCAGATCGACCCCGATCCCGCCTTCCCGACCGTCGCGTTCCCCAACCCGGAGGAACCCGGCGCGATGGATCTGTCGTTCGAGGCGGCACGCGCGTCCGACGCCGACCTGGTGATCGCCAACGACCCGGACGCCGACCGTCTCGCCGTCGCGATCCCGGATGCGTCGAACGAGGCCGGCTACCGCCGCCTGAGCGGCAACGAGGTCGGCGCCATCCTCGGCTGGCGGGCTGCCAGGCTCGCGGAAGCGGCGGCCGGCCCCGACCAGGGCGCGTTCGGCGCCCTGGCCTGCTCGATCGTGTCCTCGCCGGCGCTCGCTGCCGTGGCGGAGAAGTACCATCTCGACTTCGCGAACACGCTGACCGGCTTCAAGTGGGTCTCCCGCGCTCCCGGCCTCGTGTACGGCTACGAGGAGGCGCTCGGCTACCTGGTGAACCCGGAGACCGTGCGCGACAAGGACGGCATCTCCGCCGCGACCGCGTTCCTCGATCTCGCCAACAGCCTCGCGGCCGATGGGACGACCATCGCGGATCACCTGGACGCGTTCGCGGAGACGTTCGGCTTCTTCGCCTCGGACCAGATCTCCATCCGGGTCACCGACCTGTCGCAGATCGACCGCATCATGGCGAGCCTGCGCGCGACTCCGCCCGCATCCCTCGGAGATGTGCGGGTGCAGCAGATCGACGACCTGAAGGACGGCTTCGGCGACCTCCCGCCGAGCGATGTGCTGCGCATCCTGCTCGCCGATGGGTCCCGCGTCATGGTGCGCCCGTCCGGCACGGAGCCGAAGCTCAAGATCTACATCGACGCGTCGAGCGACCAGGGCAGCGTCGACGAGCGCCGTGCCACCGCGACCGCCCGCGTCGGCGCCCTCGCGGCGGCGATGCGCGCGCTCACGGCCGCGTAGCCGCCCCTACAGGAAGGGCGCTCAGGCCGACGGCCGGAGCGCCCTTTCCGCGTCTCCGGCGACGCCCCCTGTTCTGCGTGCCGTGGCGTTCCTGGCGTAGCCGAGCAGGAACAGCGCGAGAGCGAGCACGGAGACGACGGCCCCGGCGACAGGGACCGCAACGGCGCCGCCGATGCTCAGTGCCGCCGTCCCGATCAGCGGCGCGATCGCGATCCCGACGTACATCGCCGTCGAGTACCAGGACAGGGCGAGGGCGGACGCCGCCGGGTCGATGTGCACCAGCCGGTGCTGCACCGGGATGGCGACGGCGAAGGAGGCGACGCCCCACAGCGCGAACACGACGATGGATGCGGCGAAGGACGCTTCGACGAACGTCAGCGCGAGCAGGGCGAGCGCCTGAGCGGCGAGCGCGACGATCGCGACCACCTTGCTGCCGAACCGGTCGGTGAGCGGTCCGGCGACCACGTTGCCGAGCACGCCCGCTGCTCCGTACGCGAGCAGCAGCACCGCAAGCAGGGCGCCGGAGCCTCCTGTGGATGCGTGCGTGACGGCCGCGGAGAAGATGTAGACGATGTTGAAGCCGGCCACCATCAGCAGTGTCGTGCCGAGCGGGGCCAGGATGCGGCGGTCGCCGAGCGGAGCCAGCCTGCGCCGCAGCGAGACGGGCGGCGGCAGCGGCACGCCGCGCACCACGAACGGGATCGCGACGGACAGCAGGACGCCGAGGCCGACCAGGCACCAGAGCGGGAGCCGCCAGCCTGCGATGCCGCCGAGGGCCGTCCCGAGCGGGGATCCGACGGCCGTCGCCAGGGTGAAGCCGGCACCGACGATGGCCAGGGCCCGTCCGCGCTGCTCCGGCCGTGCGAGGGAGGCCGCGGCCGCGGTCGCCGTCGGCACCAGGGCGGCTCCGCCGAGCCCGGAGAGCGTGCGCCCCGTGATGAAGACGGCGATGTCCGGCGCGGCGGCCGCGATGGCGGCGCCGACCGCGAAGAAGGCCAGCCCGCCCGCCATGAGGACGGTGCGCGGGACACGCGGGAGGAGGATCGAGACGGCGGGCGCCGCGACGGCGACGACGAGCGAGTACGAGGTGATGGAGTAGCTCACCTGGGTGGGCGTCGCCCCCAGGGTGTCCGCGATCTGCGGTAGGAGCCCGGCGATCACGAACGCGTTGGTCGCGACCACGAACAGGGAAAGGGCGAGGATCAGCAGCGCCGGGGTGGCCCTGCGGTATGATTGTTCGACGAACGTCATACGGTCAAGATACGACCATTGTTCGATGATTGTCAAACTATTTTTCGAGGGGATGCACGTGTCGGCTGAGTACCCGGCCCCCGCCATCGAGACGGTCACGCTCGTCGACGTCCTGCGCGCCGTGGCCGACCCCATCCGGTTGCAGATCGTGCGGGTGCTCGCCGACGGAGAACGGCACGCCAAGTCGGCGACGGAGTGGGGCTTCGACGTGCAGAAGTCGACGCTCTCGCACCACTTCAAGGCGCTCCGCGAGGCCGGGGTGACCCTCACGATCGTGGACGGGCGCACCCACGCCATCCAGCTCCGCAGGGCAGAGCTCGACCAGCGCTTCCCGGGGCTGGTGGATGCGCTCCTCGCCGCAGATGACGGCGGAGCCGAGAGCGACAGCGACAGCGACAGCGACAGCGACAGCGGGCAGCGCTAGCCGAGCGCCTCGTCGAGCTTCTGTTCCAGCTCATCCAGGTCGAAGTAGTTGTCGACCACGACGATGTCGGCGTTGGTCTGGCCGATCTTGTCGACCAGCTCCGGAGAGGTCAGGATGACCTGCGCGTTCGAGGCGGCCGTCGCCAGACTCGCCAGATCCGAGGCTGTCACGTCCGCGTCGATGTCGAGACGCTTCAGCACGCGCTCGGCGTTGACTTTGAGGATTCCGGACGTGCCGATGCCTGCACCGCAGATCGCGACGATCTTCATCAGACCGCGCCCTGCTCACTCGCGGCCATGATCCGCTGCACGGCTGCCGCATCCTGGGCGGCGGCGAGAGCGGGGATCGCCTCCGGGTCGTTGAACACGTTCGCCAGCTCGGCGACCGAGGTCACGTGACCCTCCGGCGACGAGACGGCGAGGCCGATGACCACGGAGACCGGGTCGTTGTGCGGGTGGCCGAAGACGACGGGGTCGGCCAGCGTGACGACGGAGAGTCCGTCCGCCAGCACGTCGGGGCCCGGGCGGGCGTGTGCGAGGGCGAGCCCCGGCGCGATGACGATGTACGCCCCGAACTCGTCGATGACCTGGATCATCCGCTCGGCGTAGCTGGGCTCCGTGGCCCCGGAGGCCGCGAGAGCCGCCCCTGCCAGCTCGACCGCGTCACGCCAGTCGGAGGCGTGAGCTCCGATGGTGATGGCGGAATCGGGCAACGGTGGCAGAGGCATGGCTCAAGCGTATCTCCCGGCGGGTTACGAACCCTCGAAACCTGCTGTGATGATGTCTGCCAGCTCTTCGCGTTCTTCCAGCGGGAGGAACGCGGAACCGGCCGCGTTGAGCTGGAACACCTCGAGGTCGGTGCGGTCGTACGCGAACGCGTCTGCCAGGATGCTCAGCTCCCGCGTCAGGGACGTTCCGCTCATCAGGCGGTTGTCGGTGTTCACAGTCACCCGGAACCCGAGCTGGTAGAGCAGGTCGAACGGGTGGTCGAGGATGTCGTCGCCCCACTCGGCGATGGCGCCCGTCTGCAGGTTGGAGGTCGGGCTCGTCTCGAGCGCGATCTCGCGGTCCTTCACCCACTGGGCGAGCGTGCCGATTGTCACGTAGGTGTTCTCGTCGTCCTGGCGCTCGATCGTGATGTCCTCCGCGATGCGCACACCGTGGCCGAGGCGCAGCGCGCGGCCGTCGATGAGTGCGCTCCTGATGCTCTCCAGCCCGTCCGCCTCTCCGGCGTGCACGGTCGTGGGGAAGAACTGCGCGGCGAGGTAGTCGAACGCCGCGCGGTGGCGCGACGGGAGGAAGCCTGCCTCTGCTCCGGCGATGTCGAACCCGACGACGCCGTTGTCGCGGTGGCGAACGGCGAGCTCGGCGATCTCCAGCCCACGGTCTGCGTGGCGCATGGCGGTGACCAGCTGGCCGACCCGGATGCGCTTGCCGGTGGCGCGCACATCGTCGATGCCCTGCTCGATGCCGTCCTGCACCGCATCCACTGTGTCGTCTAGGCTGAGGCCGCGGGAGAGGTGCTGCTCGGGGGCCCAGCGGATCTCGCCGTACACGACGCCGTCCTCGCCGAGGTCCTGGACGAACTCGCGCGCGACGCGGCTGAGCCCCTCCTTCGTCTGCATGACGGCGGTGGTGAGGTCGAACGTCTTGAGGTATTCGACCAGCGAGCCGGAGTTGGACTTCTCGCCGAACCAGCTCGCCAACTCCACGGCGTCCGTGGTGGGGAGGTCGAGGCCGATCTCCGCGCCGAGCTCGATCACCGTCGCCGGTCGCAGGCCGCCGTCGAGGTGGTCGTGCAACGACACCTTCGGCAACTCCCGGATGCTCGTGCCGTCGCTGAGCCTGTACCCGCCGCCTGCTTCTTTACTCATGTCCTTCAATCTATCGTTCGGTCGCGCGCCGCAGCTATCGAGTCCGGAGTTGTTCAGTCGAGACGCCGGCGTGTCGCCTGAACAAGTCCGGAGTCGATTGTTCAGGAGATGCGGTCGGCGATGAGGGGGCCGCCGGTGAGGACGGGGTCGCCTTGGTCGCCGATGCGGTATGCACCCTCGAGGGCCTCGAGCGCGCGCTCGAAGCGGGCAGGCTCGTCGGCGGAGAGGGTGAAGAGCGGATCGCCTGCTCGCACCGTGTCTCCCGGCTTGGCGTGCAGGTCGACGCCCGCGGCGTGCTGCACGGGGTCCTGCTTGCGGGCGCGCCCTGCGCCGAGCCGCCAGGCGGCGATGCCGAACGGCAGTGCCTGCTGCTCGACCAGCACGCCGTCGCGGTCGGCGACGACGGTGTGCGTCTCCTTCGCGACCGGCAGCGGCGCGGCGGGGTCTCCGCCCTGGGCGCGGATGGTCTCCCGCCACTTGTCCATCGCGCGGCCGTCCTTCAGGGCGGCCTCCACATCCACGTCCGTCTTGCCCGCGAGGGCGAGCATCTCGCGCGCCAGCTCGATGGTCAGCTCGACGACATCCGCCGGTCCGCCACCCGCCAGCACCTCGACGGACTCGCGCACCTCGTTGGCGTTGCCGATGGCGAGGCCGAGCGGCACGTTCATGTTGGTGAGCAGAGCGGAGGTGGCGACGCCGGCGTCGCGGCCGAGGTCGACCATCGTGCGGGCCAGCTCGCGCGACTTCTCGATGTCTTTGAGGAACGCGCCGGAGCCGAACTTCACGTCGAGTACGAGCGCGCCGGTGCCTTCCGCGATCTTCTTGCTCATGATCGAGGAGGCGATCAGCGGGATGGCCTCGACCGTTCCTGTGATGTCGCGCAGCGCGTAGAGCTTGCCGTCCGCCGGAGCGAGGCCGGAGCCCGCTGCGCAGATCACGCCGCCGACATCCCGCAGCTGGTCGAACATCTCCTGGTTGGTCAGGTTGGCCCGCCAGCCGGGGATGCTCTCCAGCTTGTCGAGCGTCCCTCCCGTGTGGCCGAGCCCGCGCCCGGAGAGCTGCGGCACGGCCGCGCCGAACGTCGCGACGAGCGGCATCAGCGGCAGCGTGATCTTGTCGCCGACGCCGCCCGTGGAGTGCTTGTCCGTCGTCGGCTTGCCGAGGCCGTCGAAGCTCATCCGCTCACCGGAGGCGATCATCGCCATCGTGAGGTCCTTGATCTCGCGGCGGGTCATCCCGTTGAGGAAGATCGCCATCGTCATCGCGGCCATCTGCTCGTCGCCGACGTAGCCGCGCGTGTACGCGTCGATCAGCCAGTCGATCTGCGGCGTCGACAGCTCTCCGCTGTCGCGCTTGGTGTGGATGAGGTCGACGGCGTCGAAGGCCTCGACCGTCCCTGCGGTGTCGCTCATATCTGCTTTCTGTGTCGTCGTGCGCTCAGGGTGTGAGCTCAGGCGTCGTGCCGTGCGGCGTACTCGGTCAGCTGGCGCGGGCCGAACGCGTCCGGCAGCACCTCGTCGATGGTGCGGAAGCCGGACACCGTCTCCAGCACCATGCCCTCCGCCGAGTGCTCGTACAGCAGCTGGCGGCAGCGACCGCACGGCATCAGGACGTTGCCGTCGCCGTCCACGCAGGTGAAGGCCACCAGGTGGCCGCCACCCGACATGTGCAGTGCCGAGACGAGTCCGCACTCCGCGCACAGCGTGACGCCGTAGCTGGCGTTCTCGACGTTGCAGCCCGAGACGATCCTGCCGTCGTCGACGAGCGCCGCGGCGCCGACGGCGAACTTCGAGTACGGGATGTACGCGTGCGTCATGGCCTCGCGGGCCGCTGCGCGCAGCGCCTCCCAGTCGACGGCGTCCGTCGCCATTGCCTCGCTCATGATTTGATGTACGGCTTGCCGTCTGCGGCGGGTGCCCGCGAGATCCCGACGAGCCCTGCGACCGCGAAGATCGTCACGACGTACGGCAGCATCAGCATGAACTCGCTCGGCACGGGGGCGCCGATGATCCCGAGCGTGGTCTGCAGGTACGACGCGAAGCCGAACAGCAGAGCGGCCAGGGTGGCCCTGATCGGGTCCCAGCGTCCGAAGATGACGGCGGCGAGGGCGATGAAGCCGGCGCCGTTGGTCATCTCTTTGCCGAACGCTCCGACCGAGGCGAGCGTGAAGTACGCTCCACCGAGACCGGCGACCGCTCCCGCCAGCGAGACGTTCCAGAACCGGGTGCCATTGACGTTGATGCCGACGGTGTCCGCTGCCTTCGGGTGCTCGCCGACTGCGCGGACGCGCAGGCCCCAGCGGGTCTTGAACAGGCCGAACCAGACCAGGAACACGGCGATGTACATCAGGTAGACGATGATCGTCTGTTTGAACAGCACCGGGCCGATGACCGGGATCTCGCTGAGCAGCGGGATCGGCAGCCGCTCGAAGCGCGGAGGGTTGTTCAGCACGGGGATGTCGTTCGACAGCACCGTGGAGAACAGGAAGCTCGTCAGACCGGTGACGAGCACGTTGAGCACGACACCGACGATCACCTGCTCGACCAGGTACTTGATCGCGAACGCGGCCAGCACGAACGACACCAGGACGCCGGCGATCATCGCCGACAGCATCCCGATGATGAGCGCTGCGACGACCGGAAGGTGCCAGACGTGCTGCGCGACGGAGGCGATGAACGCCGAGACGAACGCACCGGCGAGCAGCTGACCCTCGATGGCGACGTTCACGACACCCGCGCGCTCGGAGATGACACCGCCGAGGGCACCGAATACGAGCGGGACCGACAGGCTCACGCTGCCGAGCAGCAGGCCGGTGAACGGCACGGTGTGGCCGGCGGCCGCCCAGGTGAGGAAGCCGAACATGAACACCAGCGCGAACACGATCGCGTACCAGATCGGCACCTTGCGGCCCGAGGCGATGTAGAAGTACGCGCCGACAGCGAGGAGCACGCACAGGATCGCGCAGATGACGCTCGTCGCCTGGGTGGGGACGGTCAGCAGCGGGATGGCGAAGAAGTCGCCAGGATCGGCGAAGCGGAAGCTGCTGTCGCCCTGCCTGGGCAGGAACACGAACAGCACGATGGCGAGCAGGGCGAAGACGCCCAGCGCGATCGGCGCCTTCCAGCTCTTGATCTGAGTGCGCTCCAGGACGATCTGGTCGCTCGACGGGATGCCCGGCTGGGTCTCGGTGACGGTGCTCACTTGGCTGCCACCTCCTTGCTGACGATGGGAAGGGTGGACTTCTTGGATGCGACGCCGGGGGTCGGCAGGCGGAAGATCGCCCGCACGAGCGGCGGCGCTGCGATGAACAGCACGATGAGGGACTGCACGACGAGCACGATGTCGATCGGGATGTCGTTGGCCGCCTGCATGGCGAAGCTTCCCGCCTTGAGAGCGCCGAACAGCAGACCGGCGATGAAAGTGCCCCACGGCCGCGATCGACCGAGCAGCGCGACCGTGATCGCGTCGAAGCCGATGCCGGCATCCAGGTCGGAGGTGATGCCCTGCGGGAAGGTGCCGAGCGCCTGGTTCACACCGGCGAACCCGACGAGGCCACCGGCGATCAGCATGGCGACGAAGTAGACGTTCTTGACGTCTATTCCGGCGACGCGTGCTGCGTTCGGGTTCTCGCCGACCGCCTTGAACCGGAAGCCCATCGCCGAGCGGTTGAGCAGCCACCACACATACACGGTCAGCGCGATGACGATGACGAACGCCCAGGTGAGGTTGTACTGATCTCCGAACAGCGGAGGCAGGATCGCGTTCGGCTTCACCGGGGGCGACTTCGGGTTGCTCGACCCCGCCATCTGGAAGAGACCGGGCGTGCGCAGGAAGTACGCCAGCAGATAGAAGGCGATGTAGTTGAGCATGATCGTGACGATCACCTCGTGCGCGCCCGTCCGAGCCTTCAGCAGACCGGCGATGCCGCCCCAGATCGCACCACCGGCGATGCCGGCGACGATCGCGAGCAGCAGGTGCAGCACGGGAGGCAGGTTGAACGACCAGCCGACCCAGCCCGCAGCACCGGCGGCGATCAGCATCTGGCCGCGGCCACCGATGTTGAACATGCCGACCCTGAACGCGAGGGCGACGCCGAGACCACCGGCGATCAGCGGCGTGGCGAACGTCAGCGTCTCGGTCAGCGGCCGGATGCCCGCGGAGAAGGACGGACGCCGGAAGTTGTAGATCGAGCCCTGGAACAGCGAGACGTACGCGCTCGACACGGAGTTCCAGATGGCCTGGAACGTGTCGCCCGGCCTGGCGAAGAAGTAGCCGGACGCCTTCTGCACGGTCGGGTCGGTGATGGCGATCAGGATGGCGCCGATCACCAGGGCGATCACGACGGCGAGGATCGAGATGACGACGCTGCCGCCGGCGATGTCGCGCATGGCGACCTGCCAGCGCGACGGCGGCTCGACGCCGGGGGCCTTGGTCGGCTCCGGCCCCTTCGTCGGCTCAGGGGCCTGGGCGGTCTGGCTCATGCTGCGACTTCCACATCCGCCGGCAGCTCGCCGGCCATCATCAGACCGAGCACAGCACGCGAGGTGTTGCCCGGCACGATTCCTACGATTCCGCCGCGGTACATGACCGCGATCCTGTCTGCGAGGGCGGCTACCTCGTCGAGCTCCGTGGAGACGACGATGACGGGGATGCCGGCATCCCTGGTCGCGACGATGCGCTTGTGCACGAACTCGATCGAGCCGACGTCGAGACCGCGCGTCGGCTGCGCTGCGACGAACAGGCTGAGGTCGCGGCTCAGCTCGCGGGCGAGGACGACCTTCTGGGCGTTACCGCCCGACAGCTTGCCGACCTTCGTGTCGACGCCCTGGGCGCGCACGTCGAACTCCTTGATCTTCTCCTCGGCGAACTCCGCGCGGTAGGAGAGCTGCAGGTTGCCCGCCTTGACGAACGGCTCGCCGCTCGAGCGGTCGAGCATCAGGTTCTCCGCGATGGTGAACTCGCCGACCAGGCCGTCCTCGTTGCGGTCCTCAGGCACGAAGCCGACACCGGCGTCGAGCACCCTGCGCACGCTGTGGCCCTGGATGTGCTTGCCGTCCAGCTCGATCGTGCCCTCGACGCGCGGCTGGAGCCCGAGGATCGCCTCGGTGAGCTCGGTCTGGCCGTTGCCCTGGACTCCGGCGATGGCGAGGATCTCGCCCGCCTTGACGTCGAAGCTGACGTTGTTGACGACGAGCTGCCCGATCGGGTCGATCACAGACAGGTCGCGCACGATCAGCGCGGGGGCACCGGGGTGCGCCGGCTCCTTGTGCACGGTCAGCTCGACCGCGCGGCCGACCATCATCGACGCCATCTCGGTGTTCGTGGCGGTCGGCTCCGTCTCGCCGACGACCTTGCCGAGGCGGATGACGGTGATGCGGTCCGCCACTTCGCGCACCTCGCGCAGCTTGTGGGTGATGAAGACGATGGCGGTGCCCTGCTCCTTGAGCTGGCGCATGATCGCCATCAGCTCGTCGGTCTCCTGCGGGGTGAGCACGGCGGTCGGCTCGTCGAACACGAGCACCTTCGCGTTCTGGGACAGCGCCTTGATGATCTCCACGCGCTGCTGGACGCCGACGGGCAGGTCCTCGATCAGCGCATCCGGGTCGACGTCGAAGCCGAAGCGGTCGGAGATCTCGCGCACCCGCTTGCGAGCGGCGTTCAGGTCGAGGCGTCCGGCGAACCCGGTCTCCTCGTGGCCGAGCATGACGTTCTCCGCGACCGTGAAGACGGGGATGAGCATGAAGTGCTGGTGCACCATGCCGATTCCGGCCTTCATCGCGTCGCCGGGGCCGGAGAACTGCTGGACGACGTCGTCGAGCAGGATCTCGCCCTCGTCGGCCTGGTAGAGGCCGTACAGAACGTTCATGAGGGTGGACTTGCCTGCGCCGTTCTCGCCGAGCAGGCAGTGGATCTCGCCTGGTTCGACCGTGAGGTCGATGTGGTCGTTGGCGACCAGGGCACCGAACCGTTTGGTGATGCCGCGAAGTTCGAGCTTCATTCGGGTGGGGTTCCTTCTCTACTCGCCCGGGTGGAGCGATGACGCGCGGGAAAGGAGGATGGCCTCGATGCGCGTCTTCACCCTACCTTTTTGCACATATGTCAGTGTGTGCTCAGTTGAGCAGTCGTGACAAGGGCCAAAAGACCGGGGAGGCCAGCATCCGCTGACCTCCCCGTGTAGTGCGATCGTGCTGTTACGCCTTGGGCGACGACGGAGACTCGACCGTGATCGAGCCGTCGATGATGCCGGCCTTGATCTTGTCCAGCTCTCCCTGCAGGCCCTTGTCCACCTTCGACTCGAAGTTGTGGAACGGGGCCAGCCCGACGCCGTCGTTCTTCAGGGTTCCGACGTACGGCGTGTTGGTGAACTTGCCGTTCGCGGCGTCCTTGACGACGGATGCGGTGGCGGTGTCGAGACCCTTCATCACCGAGGTGAGCAGGATGTCCTTGACAGCCGGGTCCGAGATGAAGACGTCGGTGTCGACGCCGACCATCGCGATGTCCTTGCCGGAGTCCTTGATCGCCTGCGCTGCCGACTGGTAGATCGGGCCGCCGACGGGCATGATCACGTCAGCGCCCTGGTCGATGATGCCCTGCGCCGTGGTCTTGGCCGTGTCGTTGGCGTCGAAGCCACCGGTGAACGCACCGTTCTGAGCCTTGACGTCCCAGCCGACGACCTTGACGTCCTTGCCCTTCTGCTGGTTGTAGTACGCGACGCCGTCCGCGAAGCCGTCCATGAAGATGGTGACGGTCGGGAACTGCATGCCGCCGAAGGTGCCGACGACGCCGGACTTCGAGTAGCTCGCAGCAGCGTATCCGCCGAGGAAGGCGGCCTGAGCGGTGTCGAAGATGATCGGGCGGACGTTGTCCGCCGTGATCTCGTTGTCGTCGACCGTGGCGAAGTCGATGTCCGGGTTGGCCTTGGCGGCCTTCTCGGTGGCGTCCTTCAGGTTGAACCCGACCGAGATGATCAGGTTGCAGTTCTGGTCGACCATGCTCTGGATGTTCGGGCTGTAGTCGTTCGCGTTCTTCGACTCGGCCTTCTTGTAGCTGATGCCGAGGCTCTTCGTCGCGCTGACCATGCCGTTGTAGCTGGTCTCGTTGAACGACTTGTCGTCGAATCCGCCGGCGTCGGAGACCATGCAGGGCAGGAAGTCGCTCTTCGCGGCTCCCGTGGTCGAGTTGTCCGACGGGGCAGCCGAACACGCGGCCAGCATCGACATGACGCCGACCGCTACCAGGCCGAGCACTCCGGCCTTACGGGCTGTGATTGTCAAGGTGGTGTCCTCCAAGATGCAGGCCTCCTCGGGTGAAGGGAGGCCATTTGCTGTTCACGTTACCGAATGTGACGAACCGCTCCGTTCGAAAATCCGGCTTCTTCATGCAAGCGTTACAAATGCACGCCTGTTTGGCACCTGCTCATTTGAGCATCTTGTCCCCCGCGTCTGCCCCCTACAGCCACCCGCGCTTCTTGAACACGAAGTAGAGGAGACCGCTCAGCCCGAGCATGGCCAGGACGGCCAGCGGATACCCGAAGGTCCAGTCCAGCTCCGGCATATGGGTGAAGTTCATCCCGTAGACGCCGGCGACGAGCGACGGAGCGAACAGGATCGCCGCCCAGGACGAGATGCGCTTGACCTCCTCGCCCTGCCTGTGCGTCGAGTGCGCCAGCCGCTCCATCTCCTCATTCCTGCGCTCGGACACGAGCGTGGAGTTCACCGTGAGGATGTCGCGCAGGAGCTGACGGAACCCGTCGACCCGCTCGTTCACGACCGTGAGGTGGTCGGCGACGTCGCGCAGTCCGCGCTGCAACTCCTGGGTGACGCCGTACTTCGACGAGCCGTGCTCGAGCGCATCCATCACAGCGGTCAGTGGATGCGTCGCCCTCTGGAAGTCGATGACCTCGCGCGACAGCTCGTAGATGCGCCTGGACACCAGCGCGTCCCCGCCGAACACCTGCGTCTCGATCTCGTCGATGTCGTTGGCGAGACCGGCGACGACCGGGCTGTACGCATCCACCACAGCGTCGATGATCGCGTAGAGAATGGCCTGGGTGCCGAGGGCGAGCAGCTCCGGCTCCCTCTCCATCCTCTGCCGGACATGAGAGAGGTCGGGCGACTCGCTGTGCCGGACGGTGATGACGAAGTTCGGGCCGACGAAGAGGTGCAGCTCGCCGAAGTCGACCTCTTCTGGCACATCCAGGTAGTTGGCCGCTTTGAGCACCACGAAGAGAACGGTGTCGTAGCGCTCCAGCTTGGGCCGCTGGTGCGCGACGATCGCGTCCTCGATGGCCAGCTGGTGCAGGCCGAACTCGTCGGCGAGGGACATCAGCTCATCGGCGCTCGGCCGGTAGAGGCCGATCCATGCGACGCCGTCCTTCGTCGCGTCCAGCGCTCGGTACGTCTCTGCGAGGCTGCGTGGCGACGCGACGCGGTGGCCGTCGGAGTAGATGGCGGAGTCGACCATGCTGGGCCGCGGCTCGCGCGGCTGGTTCTGCTCGGACGACGAGGTCTCTGACGGAGGATCGACTCGGCGCGTGCGGGAGACGAAGGGCATCGGGATGCCGCGTCGGTTGGTGTTCAAAGCCATGAGTCACCTCCGGGGTGCTGCGTACGAGTGGACCGGCCGTGCTCGCACGGCCACCTAACTGTACGCGCGCTGTCTGCCGGTGCGCTGGACCCGCTTTCGTGCGCCGCCGAGCACGCTCTCGTAGTGTCCGACGAGCTCGGTGCAGATCGCCTCCCAGCTGCGGCCGAGCACTGCACGCCTGCCCGCCTCGCCCATCCTGAGGCGCAGCGGTGCGTCTGCGGCGAGCATCTTCACAGCGGCGCGCAGCGCCCTGTCGTCCGACGGCTGCACCAGCAGTCCGTCGACGCCGTGCTCGACCAGGTCGATCGGCCCTCCAGCACGCGGCGCGACCACCGGTATGCCAGACGCGTGGGCCTCCTGAACGGTCTGGCCGAAGGTCTCCTCCGTGCCGGTGTGCACGAACATGTCGAAACTCGCATACGCCGCAGCGAGGTCGGAGCCGCCCAGCCGGCCGAGCCAGGTCACCGGCATCCCGCGCAGCTCGGCGGCGACGGAGGCGCGCGACGGGCCGTCCCCGACGATGGCGAGCTGGAGGCCGGGGATGCCGCGCAGCGCGCGGAGGCGCTCCACCTGCTTCTCCGGCGCGATGCGGCCGACGTACCCGACGACGAGCTCGCCGTCCGGCGACAGCTGATCGCGGAGCGCGATGGCGGCAGGCGTCCTGCGGTTGTTGGGGTGGTAGCGCTCCAGGTCGACCCCTCTGCCCCAGCGCGCGAGCGAGCGGACGCCCGCGGTGCGCAGGTCGTACTCCGACGCGGCGGACGGCACGAGCGTGAGGTCGGCGCCGTCGTGCACCCAGCGCACGTACTTCCACGCGATGGCCGACGTCATCCCGAGCCCGTTGCGCCTGGCGTACCCTGCGACATCCGTCTGGTAGATAGCCACGGACGGCACGCCGAGCCGATTGGCGGCAGCGATCCCCTGCGCCCCGAGGAGGAAAGGGGACGCGGCGTGCAGCACGTCGGGCTCGAACCTGCTCAGGATGCGCTGCACCTGCGGGCTGGGGAGCCCGACGGGGAACTGCCGGTACGCCACGGACGGCACCTGATGCACCCGGAAGCCGGAGTACTCGGCGGGAGCTCCTGCGTCCGGGCACACCACGATCGCTTCGTGGCCCTCGGCCGCCAGGTGCTCCAGCACCCGGCAGACACTGGTGGTGACCCCGTTGACTGTGGGGAGGAAGCTCTCGCTGACCACCGCTACGCGCATGCCGCCAGGCTAGGCAGCCGCGGTGACCCCGGTGTGAACGGCCGGTGTCCGGGAGCGCTCGGTATCCTTTCGACATGGCACACACCTCCAGCGCGCTCGACCGCTTCTACGCCGTGATCCCGGCCGGCGGGATCGGCTCGCGGCTCTGGCCGCTCTCCCGCGCCGACGCGCCCAAGTTCCTGCACGATCTCACGGGCTCTGGACAGACCCTGCTTCGCGACACCTGGGACAGGCTCGCTCCACTCTCCGGCGAGCAGCGGATCATGGTCGTCACCGGCCGCGCCCACCGCGCCGCCGTCGAGGCGCAGCTGCCGACACTGGCCGATCACAACGTCGTCCTGGAGTCGGAGCCGCGCGACTCCACCGCCGCCATCGGCCTGGCCGCCGCGATCCTGGAGCGCAGGGAGCCCGGCGTGATCATCGGGTCGTTCGCCGCCGATCACGTCATCAAGAACCTCCCCCTGTTCGGCGCCGCGGTCCGCGAGGCCGTCGCCTCCGCAGACGCCGGGTACATCACGACCATCGGCATCCGGCCGACGGAGCCTTCGGTCGGCTTCGGCTACATCCGGACCGGCGAAGGGCTGGGTATCGACGGGGCGCCGAGCGCGCTCTCGGTGACCGAGTTCGTCGAGAAGCCGGATCTGGAGACGGCGGAGGGCTACCTGGCCAGCGGCGCGTACCTCTGGAACGCGAGCATGTTCATCTCCCGCGCCGACCGCCTGCTGGAGGAGATCGGCCGATCGAAGCCCGAACTCCACGCCGGGCTGCTCGAGCTGGCGGAGGCCTGGGACGACCCCGCGACGCGCGGCCCGGCCGTCGACCGCATCTGGCCAGGGCTGGAGAAGATCGCGATCGACTACGCCGTGGCGGAGCCGGCAGCGAGCAGGGGCGCGCTCTCTGTCATTCCCGGATATTTCGACTGGGACGATGTCGGAGACTTCGCCTCGCTCGCCAAGCTCAACTCGGGCGGCCGCAAGTCCGACCTGGCCATCCTCGGCGAGAACGCCCGCGTCCTCTCCGATGCCTCCAGCGGCATCGTGGTCAGTCAGTCCGGCCGGGTGATCAGCCTCATCGGCGTGAAGGACATCGTGGTGGTCGACACCCCGGATGCGCTCCTCGTCACGACCAGCGAGAACGCCCAGCGGGTGAAGGCCGTCGTGGATGCGCTGAAGCTCACGGGCTCCAGCGACGTGTTGTAAGGAGTTCAGCCATCCTGATGCGCTAGCGTTCCGTCCGGCGCCTGCCGCGCACCCGAACTCCCGGCAGCCAGCCTGGGGGTGGAATACGCATGTTCGACGCGCTGCTGACGACCGATGTCGTCGATGGCCCGGTGATCGTGACGGTGCTGGCCGTCGCGGCCGTCGCTGCCGCGTTCCTGCTGGCGCGGCGGCCCAGCCTGCGCTGGCTGGTGACCGCGGTGTCCGCTGTCGCGGCCGGTCTCGTGGTCTCCGTGGGCATCTGGCTGGTCGCCGTGCGCTGGCTCGACCTCTTCGGAACCTCGCTCGGCCTCGTGAACTACACGTGGATCACCGCGACCTGCTGCGCGGTGGCGCTCGCCGTGGTGAACCTGTGGCGGTCTCCCCGCTGGCGGAAGATCGTCGCGGTGGCGTGCATCCCGGTGTTCATCGCGGCAGGCACGCTCGCTGTGAACGCGACGTACGGAATCAACCGCACGCTCGGCAACCTGTTCTCCATCTCGACAGACAAGCCGATCAGGCTCACGCCGCCGACGGCAGCATCCGGGTACGACACGCAGCTCTGGAAGCACTGGAAGCCGCCTGCCGACCTCCCGAAGCACGGCAGGACGGGCAGCCAGGTGATCCCGAACAGCGGGTCCGGCTTCTCCTCACGGCCTGCGGGGATCTACCTGCCTCCCGCCGCCCTCGTCGAGCACCCGCCGCCCCTTCCCCTCGTGGTGATGCTGATGGGGCAGCCAGGCAACCCCGACCCGTATCAGGCAGCGGCGGTGCTCGACCCGATCGCCGCCAAGCACGGAGGCCTCGCCCCGATCGTCATCGTCGCCGACCAGCTCGGCGACCCGCTCAGGGACCCGCTCTGCCTCGACACGAAGCGGTTCGGGAACGCGCAGACCTTCCTCACCGGCGACGTCATCGACTGGGCGCAGAAGCACCTCAACATCACCCACGACCACCGGTTCTGGACGATCGCCGGATACTCCAACGGCGGGCAGTGCGCCCTGTCGATCGCGGTCAAACGGCCCGACCTGTTCTCCAACCTCATCGACATCTCGGGAGAGGAGTTCCCGGGCTCCGACCACGAGGCGGCCGTGCTCCACGACGTGTTCGGCGGAGACAAGGACGCGTACGAGAACCAGAAGCCGCTCCGCATCATGCACGGAAAGGACTTCCGGCACACCACGGCTGTCTTCACCGTCGGCTCCGACGACGCGATGTACCGCCCCGTCGCCCTCCGGGTCGCCGCGGCGGCCCGCCAGGTGGGAATGAACGTCGACTATCACGAGGTGCCGAACGGCGGGCACGTGCAGAAGGCGCTCACCGGCGGCCTGCAGGAGGGCTTCCGCGTCCTCTACCCTGTTCTCGGCCTGTCGGCGCCCTCCTGACCGCCGACCGGATTTGTCTCGACGTCGAGATACTTAGGCCTGCCTAAGCAGCGTGAAACAGCCGTGCGGCATAGACTGGTACGGCGCTCAAGCGCGTCAGCAAGCGACCACAACCAGGGAGGGTTGTTCGTGCCAGATCAAGCGGCAGGAACCCTGCAGCCGACCAAGAACAGGCCGGGCGGGACACTGTACCGGGGCCGAGAGGGAATGTGGTCGTGGGTGCTGCACCGCATCACCGGCGTCGCCATCTTCTTCTTCCTTCTCGTTCACATCCTCGACACCTCGCTCGTCCGGGTCAGCCCAGAGGCGTACAACGCGGTGATCGGGACATACAAGAACCCCATCATGGGACTCGGTGAGATCGCCCTCGTCGGCGCCATCATGTTCCACGCCTTCAACGGCATCCGGATCATCCTCATCGACTTCTGGAGCAAGGGCGTCAAGTACCAGAAGGTCATGTTCTACATCGTCATCGTGATCTGGGTCGTGCTCATGGCCGGCTTCGTTCCCGTGCAGCTCATCCACATCTTCGGAGAGGGGCACTGACCATGACCACCATCGAAGCGCCTCGCACCCCGTCCCGCCCTGCCCGCAAGGGCGTCAACTGGGAGAAGTGGGGCTGGATCTACATGCGCGCGTCCGGCGTGCTGCTGATCGTCCTCATCTTCGGCCACCTGTTCGTCAACCTCGTCATGGGCGAGGGCGTCAAGCAGATCGACTTCGCCTTCATCGGCGGCAAGTACGCAACGCCGTTCTGGCAGATCTGGGATCTGCTGATGCTCTGGCTCGCCATGATCCACGGCGGCAACGGGATGCGCACCTTGGTCAACGACTACTCGTACAACAAGGTGGTCAACCGCATCCTGAAGGGCGCGATCCTCGCCGCCGTCGTCGTGCTCGTGGTCCTCGGCACGCTCGTGATCTTCACCTTCGAACCCTGCCCAGCAGGCGCTCCGGCCGATCTTCTGCCGTCGTTCTGCCCGGTCAAGTAATCACCTAGTAGCCAACGACTACGGAAAACGCTGTGACAACTGAAACCTCTGAATCGACCGTCATCGACGGCGTCCACTACCACGAGTTCGACATCGTCATCGTCGGCGCAGGCGGCGCAGGGATGCGCGCTGCGATCGAAGCCGGTCCGCACGCCAAGACCGCGGTGATCTCGAAGCTCTACCCCACCCGCTCCCACACGGGAGCCGCGCAGGGCGGCATGGCCGCGGCGCTGGCGAACGTGGAAGAGGACAACTGGGAGTGGCACACCTTCGACACCGTCAAGGGCGGCGACTACCTCGTCGACCAGGACGCCGCCGAGATCCTCGCCAAGGAAGCCATCGACGCCGTCATCGACCTCGAGAACATGGGCCTGCCGTTCAACCGCACGCCAGAGGGCAAGATCGACCAGCGCCGCTTCGGCGGTCACACCCGCGACCACGGCAAGGCGCCTGTGCGCCGCGCCTGCTACGCAGCGGACCGCACCGGCCACATGATCCTGCAGACGCTGTTCCAGAACTGCGTCAAGCTCGGCATCAACTTCTTCAACGAGTACTACGTCCTCGACGTGATCATGAACGAGGTGGACGGGGTCGACCAGCCCGCCGGCGTCGTCGCCTACGAGCTGGCCACCGGCGAGCTGCACGTCTTCCACTCGAAGGCGATCATCTTCGCAACGGGCGGCTTCGGCAAGATCTACAAGACCACCTCCAACGCCCACACCCTCACCGGTGACGGCGTCGGCATCATCTGGCGCAAGAAGCTCCCGCTCGAGGACATGGAGTTCTTCCAGTTCCACCCGACCGGCCTCGCCGGGCTGGGCATCCTGCTCACCGAGGGCGCCCGCGGTGAGGGCGCGATCCTCCGCAACGCGAGCGGTGAGCGCTTCATGGAGCGCTACGCCCCCACCATCAAAGACCTCGCGCCGCGCGACATCGTCGCCCGCTGCATGGTCCAGGAGGTCGCGGAAGGCCGCGGCGCCGGTCCGCACAAGGACTACGTGCTGCTCGACTGCACCCACCTGGGCGCCGAGGTCCTGGAGACCAAGCTGCCGGACATCACCGAGTTCGCCCGCACCTACCTCGGCGTCGACCCCGTGGTCGAGCCCGTGCCCGTGATGCCGACAGCGCACTACGCGATGGGCGGCATCCCGACCAACACGGCCGCCGAGGTGCTGCGCGACAACACCACGGTCGTTCCCGGCCTCTACGCCGCGGGCGAGTGCGCCTGCGTCTCCGTGCACGGCTCCAACCGTCTTGGCACCAACTCGCTGCTCGACATCAACGTGTTCGGCAAGCGTGCAGGCAACAACGCGGTCGAGTACGTCAAGACCGCAACCGCCGTCCCGCTGCCGGAAGACCCGGCGAAGGCCGTCCGCGAGATGATCGACGGGCTCCGCAACGGAACGGGCACCGAGCGCATCGCTGCCATCCGCAAGGAACTGCAGGACGAGATGGACAAGAACGCCCAGGTGTTCCGCACGGACGAGTCGCTCGCGAAGGTCACCACGACCATCCACGAGCTCCGCGACCGCTACCGCAACATCGTCGTGCAGGACAAGGGCAAGCGCTTCAACACGGACCTCCTCGAGGCTGTGGAGCTCGGCTTCCTGCTCGACCTCGCCGAAGTCGTGGTGTACTCGGCGCGCAACCGCCAGGAGAGCCGCGGCGGCCACATGCGCGACGACTACCCCAAGCGCGACGACGAGAACTTCATGAAGCACACCATGGCGTACCTCTCGGGCGACCCGCACTCGTCCGACGCCGCCGACCACATTCGACTCGACTGGAAGCCGGTCGTCGTGACCAACTACCAGCCGATGGAGAGGAAGTACTGATGTCGAACGCCGTGCTCGAGACTCCGCCCGCACCCGAGGCGCCGATCCAGTCGTTCACCGTGACCCTGATCATCCGGCGTTTCGACCCGGATGTGGACACGGAGCCGCGCTGGCAGGACTTCGACGTCGAGATGTTCCCGACCGACCGCATCCTGGACGCGCTGCACAAGATCAAGTGGGAGCAGGACGGCTCGCTGACCTTCCGCCGCTCCTGCGCGCACGGCATCTGCGGTTCGGACGCCATGCGGATCAACGGCCGCAACCGCCTCGCCTGCAAGACGCTGATCAAGGACCTCGACATCTCGAAGCCGATCTACGTCGAGGCCATCAAGGGCCTGCCGCTGGAGAAGGACCTCATCGTGGACATGGAGCCGTTCTTCGCCTCCTACCGCGAGGTTCAGCCCTTCCTCGTCGCGAACAGCGCTCCGCCGAAGGACAAGGAGCGCATCCAGTCGGTCGCAGACCGCGCCCGCTTCGACGACACCACCAAGTGCATCCTGTGCGCGGCGTGCACCTCGTCGTGCCCGGTGTTCTGGACGGACGGGCAGTACTTCGGCCCGGCGGCGATCGTCAACGCGCACCGCTTCATCTTCGACTCCCGCGACGACAACTCGCAGGTGCGCCTCGACATCCTCAACGACAAGGAAGGCGTGTGGCGCTGCCGCACCACCTTCAACTGCACCGACGCGTGCCCCCGCGGCATCCAGGTGACGCAGGCCATCGCCGAGGTCAAGCAGGCCATCATGCGCGGCAAGCGCTGAGCCGAGCTCTTCACGGGTTACCCGTGACTGCGCGATTTCCGACGGAAATCGCGCAGTTTCCGGTATCTGGCGGTGGATAGGCTGGGGCCGTGGCCAAGAAGTCGAGACACGACGTCGCACCCGTGCGTCCCGATCCGGCGTTGCAGCGCGCTGAGGGCACGATCGACCCGGACTCCGAGTCGCTGAAGGACAAGATCACCGAGGCGACGGAGCCGCTGCGCGAACGGCTGGAGAAGCCGGTCGCGCGGGTCACCATCTGGGCCAAGTGGGTCAAGGCCCTCCGGCCGTATCGCGTGTACATGAACTTCTCGTACAGCGACGGCAACCTTCGCGCCGCCGGGATGGGCTACCAGGCCCTGTTCGCGATCTTCGCCGCGATCTGGGTGGCGTTCTCGGTGGCGGGCCTCTGGCTGACAGGCAACCAGGAGGTACTGGGGGCGCTCACGGACCTCATCAACCGAGCGGTCCCCGGGCTCATCGCGACGGACACTCAGCCGGGCGCCATCCAGTTGTCGCAGCTCGAGAGCGCCACATCCTTCGGCTGGACCGGCATCATCGCCGCGGTCGGCCTGATCTGGACGGCGATCGGCTGGCTGTACTACACGAGGCAGGCCGTCCGCGCGGTGTTCGGGCTCACCAGGGACACCACCAACTACGTCCTGCAGAAGATCCGCGACCTCGGCCTGGCCATGCTGTTCGGCATCGTGCTGCTGATCTCGGCGGTGCTCACCATTGTCAGCACCGAGGCGCTCACGTTCGTGCTCGATCTGATCGGACTGGGCGACTCGTTCTGGACCAGTGTGGTCGCGCGGGTGTCCGGCCTGTTCGTCTCCGTGCTCCTCAACATCGTCACGCTCGGCGCCATGTTCCGCGTGCTCGCGCGCGTCGCCGTGCCGTGGCGGAACCTCTTCTTCGGTACGCTGCTCGGCAGCCTCACCCTCGCCGGGCTGAGCACCCTGGCCGGTGTCTTCCTCGGCGGGGCGACCAAGAACCCGCTGCTGGCAACGTTCGCCGTCTTCATCGGTCTGCTGATCTGGTTCAACTTCGTCTCGCGGGTGATCCTACTCTCCGCCTCCTGGATCGCCGTCGGGATGTTCGACCGCGGGCTCTCCCCACGCCTGGTCACGCCGGAGCAGGCGGCAGCGGAGAAGGCGGCGGCAGAGCACCAGGCCCGCGTCGTCGTGGCCAAGGCGGAGCTCGAACGGGCCAAGGATGCGCTGGCCTCTGCTCGCTGGCTCGGCAGACTGCGCGCGCAGCGTTCCGTCGAGCGCGCCCAGAACAACCTCAACGACGTGCTCGACGAGGGGACCGTCGGTCGTCCCCGGTAGGCTTGATGCATGCCTTCGAAGCCCGTGCGTATCGCCACGATCAACACCAACGGCATCCGCGCCGCCTTCCGCAAGGGCATGGGCGCGTGGCTCGACACCCGGGATGTGGACATCCTCGCCATTCAGGAGGTCCGCGCATCCACGGAGGACATCCAGTCGCTGCTCGGTGAGGAGTGGGACATCCTGCACGACCCGGCCACGGCTAAGGGGCGGGCAGGGGTGGCCATCGCGAGCAGGCACCGCGCGTCCATCCACCGGGTGGAGCTCGGGCCAGAGGAGTTCGACAGCGCAGGGCGCTGGCTGGAGGCCGACTACGAGGTTGGCGGCAAGGTCATCACCGTGGTGAGCACCTACGTGCACTCCGGAGAGGCCGACTCCCCCAAGCAGGTCGAGAAGTACACCTTCCTGGATGCGATGGAGGCCCGCCTGCCGGAACTCCAGAAGCACAGCGAGTACGCGGTCGTGCTCGGCGACCTGAACGTCGGGCACCGCACGCTCGACATCCGCAACTGGAAGGGCAACGTCAAGCGTGCCGGCTTCCTGCCGGACGAGCGGGCGTACTTCGACCGCTTCGTCGGCGCGGAGGGCGACGACGACTACAACGCGGGCGGCGGTCTCGGCTGGGTCGACGTCGGGCGCAAGTGGGCAGGAGAGGTCGACGGCCCGTACACCTGGTGGTCGTGGCGCGGACAGGCGTTCGACAACGACACAGGTTGGCGCATCGACTACCAGCTCGCGACCCCCGCGCTCGCGGCGACGGTGAAGCACTACGCGGTCGATCGGGCGGAAGCCTACGACGAGCGATGGTCGGACCACACTCCCGTGGTCGTCGACTACGCCATCTGACCCGCTTCTCCACTCTTCAGACTTTCAAGGACATCCCATGACCACTCTCCCCCGCCTCTATTCGGGCATGCAACCATCGGCAGACTCCCTGCAGCTCGGCAACTACATCGGCGCGCTGCTGCAGTGGAAAGAGCTGCAGACCACCCACGACGCGTTCTTCTCCGTGGTCGACATGCACGCGATCACGGTCGCCCAGGAGCCGGCCGAACTGCGCGAGAAGACGCGCAGGACGGCGGCGCAGTACATCGCGGCCGGGATCGACCCGTCGGCATCCACCCTGTACGTGCAGTCGCACGTCCCCGCTCACGCCGAGCTCGCCTGGGTGCTGAACACGATCACCGGGTTCGGCGAAGCGTCGCGTATGACGCAGTTCAAAGACAAGTCGGCCAAGCAGGGCGCCGAGGCGACCTCTGTCGGCCTGTTCGCCTATCCCGTGCTGATGGCGGCGGACATCCTGCTCTACGGCGCGGAGGTCGTGCCGGTCGGCGACGACCAGCGCCAGCACGTCGAGCTGACCCGCGACCTGGCTGAGCGCTTCAACAGCCGGTTCGGCGAGACGTTCGTGGTGCCGCAGGCGATGATCCTCAAGGAGAGCGCCCGCATCTACGACCTGCAGAACCCCACGGCCAAGATGTCGAAGTCGGCGGAGTCGCACGCTGGTGTGGTGTGGCTGCTCGACGAGCCGAAGGTCACTCAGAAGAAGATCATGCGCGCCGTGACCGACACCGACGGCGTCGTGTCGTTCGATCGAGAAGGCAAGCCGGGCATCTCCAACCTGCTGTCGATCTACGCGTCGCTCTCTGGCCGCAGCGTCGAGTCGATCGAGCTGGAGTACGACGGCAAAGGCTACGGCGACTTCAAGAAGGGCCTCGCCGAGGTGGTCGTGGAGACCTTCGCGCCCGTGCGCCAGCGCGCGCTCGACCTGCTCGACGACCCGGCGGAGCTCGATCGCATCCTCGCCAGGAACGCCGCTCGCGCGGAGGAGATCGCCGAGGCGACGCTCGCGACGGTCTACGACCGCGTCGGCTTCCTGCGCCGCGTGCGCTGAGGTCGCAGCATGACAGCGGAATCGACGCGTGAGCCCATCGTCCTGACGGGCTCACGCGTCGTGCTCTCCGTGCCGGGAGCAGCCGACATCGACCGGGTGACCGAGCTGTGCGCCGAGCCCGCGATCGCGCGCTGGACGACGGTGCCGTCCCCGTATGTCCGAGAGAACGCGGAGACGTTCGTGCTCGATATCGTGCCAGCCGCCTGGACGAGCGGCGCGTCGCGCACCTGGGCGATCCGCGAATCGGAAGACGGCGAGCTGATCGGCATGATCGGCCTCGACGGCATCCGCGACGGCGAAGCGGAGATCGGCTTCTGGCTGGCGCCGGAGGCACGGGGCCGTGGCCTGATGACGGCCGCCGTCGCGCTCGCGATCGACCACGCGTTCGCGCCGGAGCCGTCCGGCCTCGGACTCGAGCGCCTGGTCTGGCGGGCGTTCGTCGGCAACGCGGCCAGCGCATCCGTCGCCCGCCGCGCAGGCTTCCGATTCGAGGGCACCAGGCGCGCGGGAGGAGTCCAGCGCGGCGTTCGCCTGGACGACTGGCAGGCCGCGCTGCTGCCGTCCGATCCGCGTGAGCAGGCGGACGACTGGCCGGACGCGACCTACGTGCAAGCGGACGCATGACAGCGCCCACTGTCGTGCTGTTCGACCTGGACGACACCCTGTTCGCCCACCGGGCCGCCGTGGCCGCCGGCATCCAGAAGCACGTGTCGACGCTCGGCGCGCCATACGGCGCCCTGGACGCCGCCACGACGGTCTCCTTCTGGCACGACCTGGAGGAGACGCACTACCACTCGTACCTCGCCGGCCGTCTGGACTTCGAGGGGCAGCGCCGGGCGCGCGCCCGCGACTTCGCCGCCAGGCACGGGGTCGCCCTCGACGACGCGGCGGCGAGCGTGTGGTTCGCGACGTACTTCGAGCGCTACGTGGAGAGCTGGGCCCTCCACGACGACGCGCTGCCGTGCCTGGATGCGCTGACCGAGCGCATCCCCGGCGTGCGCTTCGGTCTCATCACGAACGGCGACCTGGCGTTCCAGACGCGCAAGGTGACGACCGTAGCCCTCGACCAGCGGGTCGAGCACGTGATCGCGTCCGGAGAGCTGGGCATCGTGAAGCCGGACCCGGCGATCTTCCTGCACGCCTGCGAGGTGTTCGGCGTCGCGCCCGGCGACGCAGCATACATCGGCGACCGGCTGCGCACCGACGCGATCGGCGCTGCCCGCGCCGGGCTCACCGGCGTCTGGCTGGACCGCACAGGAGAGACGCCTGCGCAGGAGGACGCGGCCGACGCCGCCGCGGCCGGCGTGCTGCGCATCGCGTCGCTCGCCGAGCTGCCCTCCCTGCTCGCGTAAGCGGGAAACGCGCGAACGCCGCCCGGCGGGAGCCGAGCGGCGTTCGTGTGTGCGTGACGATCAGGCGTTCTGCACGTCTTCGTCGACCCAGTCGAAGGTCTTGGTGACGGCCTTCTTCCAGAGGCGGAGCTGACGGTCGCGCTCGTCGTCCTCCATCTTCGGCTCCCAGCGGCTGTCCTCCTGCCAGTTCTTGCGGAGGTCGTCCAGGTTCTCCCAGAAGCCCACCGCCAGACCGGCGGCGTACGCGGCACCCAGAGCGGTCGTCTCTGCGACGACCGGGCGGATGACGGGGACGCCGAGGATGTCGGCCTGGAACTGCATCAGGGTGTTGTTGGCGATCATGCCGCCGTCGACCTTCAGCTCGGTGAGGTCGACGCCGGAGTCGGCGTTGACCGCATCCAGCACCTCGCGGGTCTGGAATGCCGTGGCCTCCAGGGCGGCGCGGGCGATGTGCCCCTTGTTGACGTACCGGGTGAGGCCGACGAGCGCACCGCGCGCATCCGACCGCCAGTACGGCGCGAACAGACCGGAGAACGCGGGCACGAAGTACGCGCCGCCGTTGTCCTCGACCGTCTTGGCGAGCTCCTCGATCTCCGGGGCGCTCGAGATGATGCCCAGGTTGTCGCGGAGCCACTGCACCAGCGAACCGGTGACGGCGATGGAACCCTCGAGGGCGTAGTGCGGCTTCGAGTCGCCGAGCTTGTAGCCCAGCGTCGTCAGCAGACCGTTCTTCGAGTGGACGATCTCCTCACCCGTGTTGAAGATGAGGAAGTTACCCGTGCCGTAGGTGTTCTTCGACTCGCCGGTGTCGAACGCGGCCTGGCCGAACGTCGCCGCCTGCTGGTCGCCGAGGATGCCAGCGACAGGCACCTCGCGGAGAAGGCTGGACGGCTCGACCTCGCCGTAGACCTCCGACGAGCTCTTGATCTCCGGGAGCATCGACTTCGGAACGCCGAACACCTCGAGGATGTCGTCGCGCCAGGTCAGCGTCTCCAGGTCCATGAACAGGGTGCGGGAGGCGTTGGTCACGTCGGTGGCGTGCACGCCGCCGTCCGGGCCGCCTGTCAGGTTCCAGAGCACCCACGAGTCCGTGGTGCCGAAGAGCAGGTCCCCGGCCTCCGCGCGCTCACGAGCTCCCTCGACGTTCTCCAGGATCCAGACGATCTTGGTGCCCGAGAAGTAGGTCGCCAGCGGAAGGCCGACGATCTGCTTGAACCGCTCGACGCCCCCGTCGGCCGCGAGGCGGTCGACGATCGGCTGGGTGCGGGTGTCCTGCCAGACGATGGCGTTGTAGACGGGCTCGCCGGTGTTCTTGTCCCAGACCACCGCGGTCTCGCGCTGGTTCGTGATGCCGACGGCCGCGATGTCGTGACGGGTCAGATCTGCCTTGGAGAGCGCCTGACCGATCACCTCGCGGGTGTTGTTCCAGATCTCCACCGGGTTGTGCTCCACCCAACCGGCCTTCGGGAAGATCTGCTCGTGCTCCAACTGACCGGTCGACACGATCGACCCGGACTTGTCGAAGATGATCGCTCGGGTACTGGTCGTGCCCTGGTCGATGGCGACAACGTAGTCGGCCATAGGTAACTCCTTTGTTTTGGGGGGGTGGGACTGATGCGGGCCGGTCCGATTCCGGACCGGCCCGCGGGTGCTACTTGAGGATGGGGAGCAGGATGATGGCGAGCCAACCGGCGAGCAGACCACCGATGATCGGGCCGACGACGGGAACCCAGGCGTACGACCAGTCGCTCGAACCCTTGCCCTTGATCGGCAGGATGGCGTGCGCGATGCGCGGGCCGAGGTCACGGGCAGGGTTGATGGCGTACCCCGTCGGACCACCGAGGCTGGCGCCGATGCCGATAACCAGGAGGGCGACGGGCAGAGCGCCGAGGGCGGCGAGACCGGCAGCGGTTCCCGGCTGGTGGCCGAACGCGATGACCACGAACACCAGCACGAACGTGCCGATGATCTCCGTCACGAGGTTCCACGCGTAGCTGCGGATGGCAGGGCCGGTCGAGAAAACACCGAGCTTGTTCGCGGGCTCCGGCTCCTCGTCGAAGTGCTTCTTGTACGCCAGCCAGGTGAGGACGGCGCCGATGATGGCACCGATCAGCTGAGCCAGGATGTACAAGGCCACGACACCGAAGTTCACCGGAACAAGCGTGTGCGCGGCTGCGGAGCCGAACGCCTTGGCGCCGTTGGCGACAAGTCCGAGCGTCACAGCAGGGTTCAGATGAGCGCCGGAGTTGTAGGAGACGATCACACCAGCGAAGACCGCGAGGCCCCAGCCGATGTTCACCATCAGGAACCCGCCGTTGAAGCCTTTGTTCTTGATGAGAGCGACGTTCGCCACAACGCCAGTACCGAGGAGGACGAGCATCGCCGTGCCCACCAACTCCGACAGGAAATCTACACCGATATTGTCCACGTTGACCTTCCAGTTGTTCAGTTGACCCGCACCCTGTTGTGCGATGTGGTGTGGTTCTCGTCAGGGTGGGCAATTGAACGCTATTCGCGCCAGCCCACCGTGACAAGAACCGTGCTATGCACGTTCGTGCATCATCGGAGCGCTGCGGCTTCGCTGCCGTCCTCCGACTCGAGGTGCACCCGGTGGGCGTCGGCGAGTTCCGCTATGAATGCATCTTCCTCCTCGGACCGCCGGTTTGGCGACCATCCGAGTGCGTTCGCCACGATTTCGCCGACCTCGCGCACCAGCGCGCCGCTGATTCCGCCGACGAACGCGATGCTCGTGCGGCGCAGGAACACGTCGGAGAGGTGCACGACGTGCTCGGTGCGCACGAGGTAGTCGATCTCGGTGCGGGAGTACTCGCTCGCGTTGGCGAGGCGGGTATCGTCGTCGTCGCTGCCGGCGACGGCGTCGATCACGAATGTCGCCTTGGTGCCGTAGCGGTGCAGCAGCTGGGATGCGCGCTCGCTTCCCACGTCGGCGCCGTACCTGGCGATCCAGTCGCGCTCCGCCGCCGGGGTGGCAGGGAAGCCGACGCCTCCTCCGATGGCGAGACCGGCGGTGGAGACAGTGCGGGTGGCGCCGAGCGCATCCAGCGTCTCGTTGGCCAGGTGCTCGCTCAGCGCACGGAACGTCGTCCACTTGCCGCCGACCAGGCTGAGGATCTTCGTGTCGCCGAGGCCGTCGATGCTGCCTGGCACGATGCGGTAGTCGCGGGACACGAACCCAGGCGCTGTGTCGTCGTGGTGCGGCAGAGGGCGGACCCCGGAGAAGCTGTAGACGATCTGCGAGCGGGTCACAGGGATCGTTGGGAAAACGTGCGAGACCAGTTCGATGAAGTAGTCGATCTCGTCCTCGGTGCACACGGCGCGCTCCGACATGTCCGCTTCGAGGTCCGTGGTGCCGACCATGACCCTGCCCTTGAGCGGGTAGATGAGCACGATGCGGCCGTCGTTGTTCTCGAAGAACATCTCGCGGCCCTTGCACGCCTCGAGCAGCTCCTGGTTGTCGAGGACGATGTGCGAGCCCTTCGTGCCGCCCATGAACTCGGTGCTGCGGCCGAGCGCGGCGTTGGTGAGGTCGGTCCACGGTCCTGACGCGTTGACGACGACGTCGGCGACGATCGAGAACTCCTCGCCCGTCTCGCGGTCGCGGACGAGCACGCCGCCGTCGCGGACGCCGATCGCCTCGACGTAGTTGGCCGCGCGGGCGTGCGGACCGGCTGCGAGACCGTCGGCGAGCACATCCAGCGCCAGGCGCTCCGGGTCGTGGACGCTGGCGTCGAAGTATGTGGCCGTGTACTTGATGCCGGGGTTCAGCTCCGGTTGGGTCTCCAGGGACTTCTTCTTGCCGGAGAACTGGTGGCGCGGAACGCTGCCGCCGTCGCGGGAGAACGAGTCGTAGATCGTGAGGCCGGTCTTGATCAGGAACGCACCGCGCTCCTTCGGCTTGCCCTGCTTGTGGGTGAGGAAGCGCAGCGGGGCGGCCAGGATTCCGGAGAAGGTGGAGAAGATCGGGATGGTGGTCTGCAGCGGCTTGACGTAGTGCGGCGCGATCTTCAGCAGGCCGTTGCGCTCGGTGACCGACTCCTTGACGAGGCGGAACTCGCCGTTCTCCAGGTAACGGACACCGCCGTGGATCATGTGGCTCGACGCAGCGGACGCTCCGGAGACGAAGTCGTTGCGCTCGACGAGCACCACGTCGACTCCCTGCAGGGCGAGGTCGCGGAAGGTGCCGATGCCGTTGATGCCGCCGCCGATGACGAGCACGCGGGCGTTCGGGCGGTCACGGAGGCGTTCGACCTCGCTGCGGGCTGCGTTCGACTTCGTCGTCACGGCTTTCTCCTGTGGTTCTGTCGGTGCGGGTGTCTGGCAGCTATAGTTTTCGATGCCCGGACACTTTGTTCAAGCTGGCTGCACATACGTGCAGCCGTAGCTCGACGAGAGAAGACGACACCCGATGCCCAGCCCAGAGACCGAGAACCTGCCGGAGAAGACGCGCGACGCGCTCAAAGCAGGCCACCTCTATTACATGCAGGACCTGACGATGGAGGCCATCGCCCACGAGATGCACACCTCGCGGTCCAGCGTTTCCCGCCTGCTCAGCTATGCGCGGGCCTCCGGACTGGTCACCATCCAGATCGCGACACCGCACGAGGGCGCGACGCGCATCCAGCAGGACATCCACGACCGGTACGGCATCGCGGCGCACATCGTCCCCATGCCGAGCGCCATCAGCGACGTGGACAGACTGGAGCGCGTCGCCATCTCGGCTGCACGAATTCTCGACAGGTTCATCGACTCCAACCAGACCGTCGGCATCGCCTGGGGGTCCACGATGAGCGCCCTCAGCAGGCACCTCATCCCGAAGGATCTGCACAACCTCGAATTCGTGCAGCTCAACGGTGCGGGCAACACGTACACGACGGGTGTGCTCTACGCCTCGGAGATCCTGCGCAGGTTCGGCGACACCTTCTCCGGCACCATCCAGGAGTTCCCCGTCCCCGCCCTGTTCGACGACCCGCAGACCAAGAAGGCGATGTGGCGCGAGCGCAGCACCAGGCGCATCCTGGACATCCAGGAGCGGATGGACGTGGCGATCTTCGGCCTCGGCTCCCCCTTCTCCGAGGTGCGCTCCCACGTGTACGCCGGCGGTTACCTCGACCAGGCCGACTACGCATCCCTGGACGTGTCCGGTGTGGTCGGCGACGTCGCCACGGTGTTCTTCCGCGAGGACGGCAGTCACCACGGCATCCCGCTCAACGAGCGGGCGAGCGGCCCGGACATCGACCTCATCAAACGGGTGCCGCGCCGGGTCTGCGTGGTGTCCGGCCCCTCCAAGGTGCACAGCCTCCGCGGCGCCCTCTCCGCCGAGCTCATCACCGACCTGATCGTGGACGAGGGCACAGCGCGCGCACTGGTGTCGCTGCGAGACTGAGCGCATGACCGCCTCCGCGACCGGCTCCGCCTCCGTCCTCCTCATCACCGGAACGTCGACCGGCATCGGCCGGGCCGCCGCCATCGCCGCCGCCCGCGCAGGTCACACCGTCGTCGCGACGATGCGCGATCTCGGCAAGCGCGGGCCCCTCGACGCCGCCGCGCGCGAGGCGGGAGTATCGCTCGACGTGCAGGCTCTGGATGTGACGAGGCCCGCATCCATCGAGGCGTGCTTCGCGCACATCCGGTCGGCGCACGGACGCCTGGACGCGCTGCTCAACAATGCGGGCGCCGGTCACGTCGGCACGATCGAGGACGAGTCCGTTCAGGCCGTTCGCGACGTGATGGAGGTCAACTTCTTCGGCGTCGTCGCCGTCACCAAGGCGGCGCTGCCCCTGCTGCGCGAGAGCGGAGGCAGGCTGCTGACCGTCTCCAGCGTCGGCGGGGTGGTCGGTCAGCCGTTCAACGAGGCGTACTGCGCGGCGAAGTTCGCCGTCGAAGGTTTCCTGGAGTCACTGACGCCGGTGGCCGCCGCGCTCGGCGTGCGGGTGACGGTCATCGAGCCTGGCGCCGTCTCCACCGAGTTCGTGGCGAACGTCGGAGCGGCCGGCTCGGCTCCTGCGGACGACTCGCCGTACCGGCCGCTGTTCGACGCGTACCTCGCGCGCACCGCCGCCGCGTTCGATCCAGCCAACGCGCAGACGCCAGACGGCGTCGCGGAGGTGATCGTCTCCGTGCTGGCGGACGAGCATCCCGCCGCCCGCGTGCAGCCGTCGGAGGTAGCGCGCCGGTTCGCCGGGGTGAAGCTCGCAGACCTCGACGGCTCGGTCGTCCAGGGCGTCACGGCCGGCTGGATCAGGCAGCCGACCGCGTAACAGTGCGACGGGAATACTCGGCGGACCCGCGCGTTGACTAGACTCAGAAGATAAACGTGCTCCGGGGTCGGTGAAAGTCCGAACCGGCGGTGACAGTCCGCGAGCGGGGCTGCGTGAGAGCGCAGCACTGTTGAGCCGGTGAAATTCCGGCACCGACGGTAATGGGGTCAGGCAACGCCTGGCAACTCAGTCCGGATGGGAGGCAGCACGGGTGGCGGTCGCGTGCGACCGTTCGCCACGCGACCCCGGCACACGTCTCGATTCAAAGAGACAGGACCGATCTGGGATGACGTGGGACGCGGCGATGAGAACCGCCATCGAACTCGCTCACAACGGGCCGGCCACCGGCGTGAACCCGCGGGTGGGCTGCGTGATCGTCGACGCCGACGGCGCGACCATCTCCGAGGGCTGGCACCGCGGCGTCGGAACGGCGCACGCGGAGGTGGACGCGCTGTCCAAGCTCGGCGAGGGAGCCGCGCGCGGCGCGACCGCCGTCGTCACGCTCGAGCCGTGCAACCACTGGGGTCACACCGGTCCGTGCTCGGAGGCCCTGATCGAGGCGGGCGTCTCCCGCGTCGTCTACGCGGTGTCCGACCCCGGCCACTCCTCCGGCGGAGGCGCGGAACGGCTGCGCGAAGCCGGAGTCGAGGTGATCGGCGGCGTGCTGGCCGACGAGGTCGAGTCATTCCTCGACGACTGGCTCACCGCAGCGCGCCTCGGCCGCCCGCACATCACCCTCAAGTGGGCGAGCAGCCTCGACGGCCGTGCTGCCGCGGACGACGGCACGAGCACCTGGATCACCGGCGCAGCGGCCAGGCAGCGCGTTCACGAGCAGCGCGAAGCCTCCGACGCCATCGTGGTCGGCACAGGCACAGTGCTCGCCGACGATCCCAGCCTCACGGCCCGCGGCGACGCAGGCGAGCTGATGCGCACCCAGCCGACGCCTGTGGTGGTCGGGATGCGCGGCGTGCCCAAGGATGCGGCGATCTTCCGCCACCCCAACCCCGTCATCTTCGAGGGGACGCACGATGTGCACGAGGTGGTGGCCGACCTTCACCAGCGCGGCTTCCGGCGCGTCTACGTCGAGGGAGGGCCGACGCTCGCCAGCGCGTTCGTCGAGGCCGGCCTCGTCGACGAGTTCGCGATCTACCTCGCGCCCACCCTGCTCGGCGGCGGCAGGCTCGCGCTGGGGGACATCGGGGTCGGGACCATCGCTGAGCAGCGGCTGCTGCGCATCCAGTCGGTCGAGCAGTTGGGGGCCGACCTGCTGATCCGCGCCGTGCCGGAGCCGTCGCGGGAGTCGTCGCAGCCGTCGCAGAACACAGAGCAGTCACAGAGAGAAGGCAACTGAGCATGTTCACCGGAATCATCGAAGAGCTCGGCGAGATCGTCGCCGTCGACCTCACGGACGACGCCGCCCGCATCACGGTGCGCGGCCCGCTCGCGGTCAGCGACGCGAAACACGGCGACTCGATCTCGGTCAGCGGCGTCTGCCTCACCGTCATCGGCCAGGATGCGGAGACGTTCACCGCCGACGTGATGGCCGAGACGCTCGCCATGAGCACGCTCGACGGCGTCCAGCCCGGCCGCACGGTGAACCTCGAGCGCGCCGCCCAGGTGGGCGACCGCCTCGGCGGCCACATCGTGCAGGGCCACATCGACGGCACCGCCCGTGTGCTCTCCATCACAGACGGCAGCGCGTGGCGCGTCGTGCGGCTGAGCCTCGACCCTGAGCACGCGCCGCTCGTCGCGCGCAAGGGCTCCATCGCCATCGACGGCGTCTCGCTCACAGTGAGCGAGGTCGGCGGCACCATCGACGACGGCTGGTTCGAAGTCTCCCTCATCCCGGAGACCCTCGCGGCCACGACCCTGGGCGAGCGCGCCGTCGGCGACCTCGTCAACATCGAGACGGACATCCTCGCCAGGCACGTCGAGCGGATGCTCGGCCTCGGCTACGCGGGACGCGAGAGCGTGCTCCCGTCCTCCATTTCAGACCCATCGACCGCAGAACCGGAACGGAGCGCATCATGAGCCTCGCCACCATCCCCCAGGCCCTCAGCGAGCTCCGCGCCGGACGGCCGGTGATCGTCGCGGACAACGAGAGCCGCGAGAACGAGGGCGACGTCATCCTCGCCGCAGAGCTGGCCAGCCAGGAGTGGATCGCCTGGACGGTCAAGAACTCCTCCGGCTTCATCTGCGCCCCGATGACCAACGAGATCGCCGACCGGCTCGACCTCCCCGTCATGGTCGCCACCAACGAGGACGCGCGCGGCACCAACTACACGGTGAGCGTGGATGCGGCCGACCGGCTCAGCACCGGCATCAGCGCCGCCGACCGCGCCCACACGCTGCGCGTGCTCGCCGACCTCGACTCCGTGCCGTCCAGCCTGCACAGGCCAGGACACATCCTGCCGTTGCGCGCCGTCGACGGCGGCGTGCGCGAGCGCGACGGGCACACGGAGGCCGCCGTCGACCTGCTGAAGCTGGCCGGGCTCACCCCGGTGGGCGCCATCGCCGAGATCGTCGCCGACGACGGCGAGATGATGCGCCTCCCCGGCCTGATCGACCTCGGCGAGCGCGAGGGCGTGCTCGTCATCACGATCGAGGCGCTGATCGCCTACCTGCAGGAGTTCCACTGCGACCAGCAGCTGGAGACGGTCACGCCCATCCCGGAGACCTCCCGGGTGATCTTCGAGGTCGAGACCACGGTCCCGACCACGCATGGCTCGTTCAAGATGCGCGCATACCGCGACCGGATGACCGGAGCGGACCACGTGGCCATCGTGTCTGGCAAGCCCAGCGCATCCGGAACCCTCGTCCGGGTGCACTCGGAGTGCCTGACAGGTGAGGCGTTCGGCTCGCTCAAGTGCGAGTGCGGCCCGCAGCTGGATGCGGCGCTCGACACGATCCAGCGCGAGGGCGGCGTCGTCGTCTACCTCCGCGGCCACGAGGGCCGCGGCATCGGGCTGATCAACAAGCTCCGCGCGTACAAGCTGCAGGAGGAGGGCCTGGACACGCTCGACGCGAACCTCGCCCTCGGCCTCCCGATCGACGCCCGCGACTACGGGGCGGCGACGGCCATCCTGCAGGAGCTCGGCATCGAGTCGGTGCGCCTGCTGACCAACAACCCGGAGAAGGTGCGCCAGCTGGAAGAGCACGGCATCGGCGTGGAGGAGCGCGTGCCGCTCGTCGTCGGCGTCGGCACCTTCAACGAGGGCTACCTGGAAACCAAGCGTGACCGCATGGGTCACCTCTTCACCCCTGCTGAGCAGACAGCGGAAAGGACAGCACGATGAGCGGAGCGGGAGCCCCGAACGCCCTGGAGAACGTCGACGGAACCGGCATGAACGTCGTGATCGTCGCCGGCACCTGGCACGACGAGATCACCGACGGCCTGATCGCGGGCGCCAAGCGCACGCTGGAGGCCTCAGGAGCGACGTTCTCTCTGGTGCGCGTGCCTGGCAGCTTCGAACTCCCCGTGGTGAGCAAGGCCGCCCTCGAGGCCGGTGCGGATGCGGTGGTCGCCCTCGGCGTCATCATCCGCGGAGGGACGCCGCACTTCGAGTACGTCTCGTCCGCGGCGACCGATGGCCTCACCCGCGTCGCCATCGACACCGGCAAGCCCGTCGGCTTCGGCGTGCTGACCCTCGACGACGAAGCCCAGGGCATCGACAGGGCCGGCCTGCCGGGCTCGCGAGAGGACAAGGGCGCTGAGGCGGCGCACGCTGCGCTGAGCACGGCTGTCACGCTGCGCGCGCTGCGCGGCTGAGGGCCGCTACGGCTTCCAGACCATCAGCACCACCACGAGCACCAGCAGCAGCGACGCGACTCCTGAGCCTGCGGCGATGGCCGGGTAGCCGCGCGAGGACAGGTCGGCGGCCTCGCCTGCCGGGGTCTGTCCTGCCGCGACGGCGGCCGGGGCATCGGATGCGCTGCGCGTCTCCAGCGCCTCCGCAGCCTTCTTCATCGCGGGCACCACGACGAACAGCGTCAGGCCGAGGGCGATCACGTAGGCGATGATCGACCAGAGGATCCACGGCGTCGTCACGCTGGTCTTGTACTTCGGGTCCGACATCCCCATCACACCGAAGCCGAACACGATCACGAGCAGCGACAGCAGCGAGAAGAGGTTGGTCGACTTCGCCAGCGTGGCCACCTGGGCGGCGTTGCCCGCGCGGACGGCGCGCATCGCGGTCATCGGCAGGATGGCCATCGGACCGACGATGAAGACGGCCGACACGACGTGCAGAACTGCGAACAGAGTATCCATGCCTCCAGCGTAGCGACCGGTCCCATCCGCGCCGGATTCGAGCCAGCCGCGCCGCCGACGTATGGTGGAGGGGCGCCACAAGCGCCGCAACCACACCACTTCTGCTCACGAGTTCGCGAGACGCCCGACCGACGCCCGCATCCACCAGCATCGTTCTCTGTTCGTCACGCAACCCGGAAGTAGCACCTCCATGTCTTCGACGGCCTCCGTCACCCCACCAGCCGCACCAGCGAACACGCGCGGCCGCGTCATCCTCGCCAGCCTCATCGGCACCTCGATCGAGTTCTACGACTTCTACGTATACGCGACCGCGGCCGTGCTGGTGTTCCCCGCGCTGTTCTTCACGAACGAAGACCCCACGACGGCGCTCCTCGCGTCGTTCGCGGTCTTCGGCGTCGCGTTCATCGCCCGGCCGGTCGGCTCGATCCTGTTCGGTCACTTCGGCGACCGCATCGGCCGCAAGGGCACCCTCGTCGGCTCGCTGCTCACGATGGGCATCGCGACGGTCCTCATCGGCTGCCTGCCCACCGCACAGGTGCCAGGCTGGGAGTTCTGGGCGCCGTTCCTCCTCGTCGTGATGCGGTTCTGCCAGGGCCTCGGGCTCGGCGGAGAGTGGAGCGGCGCGGCGCTGCTGGCGACGGAGAACGCCCCGGCAGGAAAGCGCGCGATCTACGGGACGTTCCCGCAGCTCGGCGCACCGATCGGCTTCATCATCGCCAACCTGCTGTTCCTGGCGCTCAACCTGTCGATGAGCCCCGAGGCGTTCAGCGCGTGGGGTTGGCGCGTTCCGTTCCTGCTCAGCGCCATCCTGGTGATCGTCGGGCTGTACGTGCGGCTCAAGCTGGTCGAGACCCCGGCATTCCAGAAAGTCGTCGACACCGGCGAGGTGGCCAAGCTGCCCCTGGCGCGGGTGTTCAAGACCAGCTGGTACCAGATCATCCTCGGCACGTTCATCATGCTGGCCACCTACGTGCTGTTCTACCTGATGACCGCGTTCACCCTCACCTACGGCACCACCGCCGCCACCGAGGCCACGGCCCGCGCGGCAGCCGAGAAGGCGGGCAAGGCGTTCGACCCGAGTACGTTCGTGCCGGGGCTCGGTTACACCCGCAACGAGTTCCTCATCATGCTCATCGTCGGCGTGGTGTTCTTCGGCGTCTTCACGCTGGTCGCCGGACCGCTCGCCGAGCGCTACGGCCGCCGCAAGACGCTGATCTGGGTGACGCTCGGCATCATCGTCTTCGGTCTGCTGTTCGTCCCGCTGTTCGGCGGAGGGTTCGTCGGCACGATGGCGCTGCTCATCGTCGGCTTCACGCTGATGGGGCTGACCTTCGGGCCGATGGGCGCCGAACTGCCTGAGCTGTTCCCGACCAAGGTGCGATACACCGGCTCCGCGATCAGCTACAACCTGTCCAGCGTGCTCGGCGCGGCCGTCGCCCCGACCATCGCGGTCTGGCTGTGGACCGTCGCGCACGGCTCGACGCTCTGGGTCGGCATCTACCTGTCCGGCGCCGGCGTCCTCACGCTCATCGCGCTCTTCCTCAGCAAGGAGACGAAGGACATCGACTTCAACGAGAACGTCTCCTAGCGGGCTCGACTCGTACAGAAGGCGCGGTCCGGGATGCCCGGGCCGCGCCTTTCGCACGAGTGGATGCGCGCGCTAGTCGAGGAACAGCGCGCGCAGCCGCCTGGTCGTCAGGATGAGGCCGAGCACGATCATCACGGCGAAGTACAGCACGTGCCAGAGGAGCCCCGCATCCACCGCCCCCGTGGTCAGGTCGCGGACGAGCTCGACGCCGTGCCAGAGCGGGAGCGCCTGGATGACCATCTGGATGGCCGGTGGGTAGACGCTCAGCGGGTAGAACGTGGCGGACAGCAGGAACATCGGCAGCATGACGAAATTGATCCAGTCCATCTGCTGGAAGGTCTTCATGTAGCTGGTGATGCCCATCCCGAAGCTGGCGAACCCGAACGCGATCAGCAGCACGGCCGGCAGTGCGAGGATGGCCCACCACGACAGGTTGAGCCCGAGCACCTGCATCACCAGCATGAAGCCGATGGCGTAGAGCGCTCCGCGTGCCAGGGCGAGCAGGATCTCCCCCAGCGCCACGTCGAGCGGCCCGAGCGAGGTCGACAGCATCCCCTCGTAGAGCTTCGCGAAGTGCATCTTGAAGAACACGTTCCACGTGGAGTCGTAGACCGCGCCGTTCATCGCGGCCGTCGCCAGCAGGGCCGGCGCGATGAACGCCGCGTACGACACCTCCTGGCCGGACGAGGTGGTGACGACCCCGACCATCGCGCCGAGCCCGACCCCGAGGGACAGCAGATAGAAGATCGGCTCGAAGAAGCCGGAGACGACGACAAGCCAGTTGGTGCTGCGGGTGGCGAGCCAGCCGCGCTGCATGACACTGGATGCGTTCCCCGCGTAGAGCGCGCGCAGCGGCCTGCTGTGCGAGACGGTCGCGATGAGACGCTCGTCGGTCTGGGTCTGTCCTGCGCCGCTCACTTGTTCAGCCTCCTCGCGGCGATCCGGCGCGTCCACATCCAGAACACGACGAACAGCGCAGCCAGATAGAGCACGTGGGTGATCGTCAGCCAGAGCGGCTCCGGCATGCCGTAGGTGAACACGCGCGCCAGCTCCGACGCATGCCACAGCGGGGACAGCCAGCCGATCCACTGCAGGAACCACGGCATCGCGGTGAGGGGGAAGAACGTGCCGGAGAACAGCGTCATCGGCAGCAGCACGAAGCGCATCACGAGGGCGAGCTGGCCGGTGTCCTGCTCCAGGGTCGCCACGTAGGTCATCACCGGCACGCCGAACGCGACGCCGGCGAGAACGGCGACCGGGATGGCCAGGAACCCGGTGGCCAGCGGAACCGCGCCGAACAGCAGCATCACCGCGTAGTAGATGATGCTGGCCGTCAGCAGCCGCGCGACCACCGAGATCACCAGGCCGTCGATGATCTGCCCGGCCGAGATCGGCGCCGCGTTCATACCGTAGAAGGTCGGGTTCCACTTGAACCCGAGCATCACCGGGTAGGTGAACTCCTCGCTGGCGATCGTCACCGCCGCCGTGCAGAGCAGCGCCGGGGCGACGAACGCGAGGTAGCTGACGCCATCGACGCCCTGGTCCCCCAGGTTGCGGCTGACCAGGCTGCCGAGACCGACGCCCATCGCGAACAGGTAGAGCAGCGGGTACCCCAGCGCGGTCATCAGCACCGTCTGCAGGTAGGAGCGCATCACCCGGAAGCGGTGCTCCGCGACGTACCACGCCCCGAACCTGCGTGGCCGGACCGCCGCGGCGATGGCGACTTGCGCATCCGGAGCCGTGTCTGTTGCGCTCATTCGATCAGACTCCTGCCGGTGAGCCGGAGGAAGACGTCCTCCAGACTGGAGCGGCGCACGAGACTCGTGATGGGGTGCAGACCGCGCTCTGCGATGCGCACCAGCTCCGCCTCTCCGTCGTCGCTGTAGACCAGGATGCGATCGGGCAGCACCTCGATGCGTTCGCCGATGCCGTCGAGCCGTTGGGCGACCTCGCTGTTGCGCTCGGAGCCGAACCGCACCTCGAGCACCTCACGGGACGAGTACTCCCTGATGAGCGCCGCAGGCGATCCCTCCGCCATGATCGTGCCCTTGTCGACGACCACCAGGCGGTCGCAGAGCTGCTCGGCCTCATCCATGTAGTGGGTGGTGAGCACCAACGTGGTGCCCTGCTCCTTGAGCCGGAACAGCCGGTCCCAGAGGATGTGCCTGGCCTGCGGGTCGAGCCCGGTGGTCGGCTCGTCGAGCAGCAGGATGCGCGGGTCGTTGATGAGGGCGCGGGCGATGGTGAGGCGGCGTTTCATGCCGCCGGAGAGGTCGTCCACCTTGGCCTTCGCCTTGTCCTCGAGCTGTGCGAAGGCCAGCAGCTCGTCCGCCCGCTTCCGCACCCGCGAGCCCGGCAGCCCGAAGTAGCGGCCGTAGACGATCAGGTTGTCGCGCACGCGCAGTTCGGTGTCGAGGTTGTCGGCCTGCGGCACGACGCCCAGCTGCGAGCGGATCTCCGGTCCGTGGCTGTTCGGATCGAGGCCCAGGATGCTCAGCTCGCCGCCCGTGCGCGTTGACACGGCGCCGACCATCCGCATCGTCGTCGACTTGCCTGCGCCGTTCGGACCGAGCAGCCCGAACGACTCCCCGGGAGCCACCTCGAAGCTGATCCCGTTGACGGCGGCGAACTCCTTGTACTTCTTGACAAGGTTGTTCGCGGTGATGACAGGCGCTGGCATAGTTCATCAGAGTAGACCGATCCTCCGACATCGTCGCCTGTGCCGCCGATCGGCCCGCACCGCGGATCGATCGGTACTGCCGATCGGTCGGGCGAGATACCAGATCTGGGTGAACACGCAGTCCGCAGGAAGTACGGTCGAAGTAGCATTCCGAGTCGGCGCATCCCGCGTCCGCGCATCCCGAGCAGCGGCAGCGCCCCACCAACCCCGAGAAGCCCCATCAACCCCGAGAAGACGAACGAGACTGTCATGACCACCGAACAGACCAGCCAACCGCGCCGACGCTTCGGCCGACCGGGCAAAGACGGGGACGATGGCCCTCGCGCGAAGTTCAGCCAGCTTCTGCCGTACCTGTTCGAGCACAAAGCGGTGCTGAGCGTCGTCATCGTGCTCAGCGTGCTCGGCGCGGCCGCGAGCCTGGCCCAGCCGCTGCTGGTCAGCCAGGTGATCGACATCGTCGGCAAGCAGCAGCCACTCGGCGGCCTGGTCTGGCTGCTGGTGGTCCTGGTGGTCGTCTCCGCTCTGATCTCCGGCTACCAGCACTACCTGCTGCAGCGCACGGGCGAGGGCGTCGTGCTCTCCTCGCGCCGCCGCCTGGTGGCCAGGATGCTCAACCTCCCGATCAGCGAGTTCGACACCAGGCGTACCGGCGACCTGGTGTCGCGGGTCGGCTCGGACACCACCCTGCTGCGCGCTGTGCTGACACAGGGCCTCGTCGAGGCCATCGGCGGCGCGCTCACGTTCATCGGCGCGCTCATCGCCATGCTCATCATCGACCCCGTGCTGCTCGGGCTGACGGTGCTGGTGATCGCGGTGTCCATCGTGGTGGTCACCCTGCTGTCCGGCCGCATCCGGGT
Source organism: Leifsonia sp. NPDC102414 (assembly GCF_044765685.1). Taxonomy (NCBI): domain Bacteria; kingdom Bacillati; phylum Actinomycetota; class Actinomycetes; order Micrococcales; family Microbacteriaceae; genus Leifsonia; species Leifsonia sp. NPDC102414. The sequence continues at coordinate 299,863 of NZ_JBIWKN010000003.1, read as the reverse complement.
GGCCAGCCAGCAGGCGCAGACCAAGGTCGGCGACCTCGCCGCGTCTGTCGAGCGGGCGATCAGCTCCGTGCGGACGATCCGTGCCGCCAACGCGACAGAGCGCGAGATCGCGGCGATCGACGCCGACGCAACCGGCGCGTGGAAGATGGGCATCAAGGTCGCAAAGATCTCGGCGCTCGTGGTCCCCGTCGCCGGCATCGCGATGCAGGTGTCGTTCCTGGTCGTGCTGGGCGTCGGCGGTTTCCGCGTGGCGAGCGGCGCGATCACGGTGGCGAACCTGGTGGCGTTCATCCTGTTCTTGTTCATGATGATCCTGCCGCTCGGTCAGGCGTTCGGCGCCGTCACGGCCGTCAACTCCGCGCTCGGAGCACTCGGGCGCATCCAGGAGATCATCGACCTGCCGTCGGAGGATGAGCACGACCGCGAGATCGCGCCGCTCGCCATGACCATCGGCGCGGCCAACGAGGGGCTGGCACCGGATGCGCCGGCGATCGAGTTCGCGAACGTGCAGTTCTCCTATCCGGACTCCTCCGTGAAGGCCGAGCCGACGCCGGACGCCGGCGAGGCGAGCATGGAACGGCTCGCGTTCGAGGCGATGGGAGGCACGGACATCGTCGCGGAGGCTGAGGTCGCTGCCGGTCGCGGCGATGCGGAGAGCGACGGCGCAGGCAGGCACCGGCAGGCCGGGGTGCTCCACGGGGTCAGCTTCGCCGCTCCCCGAGGCAAGCGCACCGCGCTGGTCGGCCCGTCCGGCGCCGGCAAGTCGACCATCCTGGCCCTGATCGAGCGGTTCTACGACCCGACAGGCGGCGAGGTGCGCTTCGGCGGCCTCGACGTCCGCACGCTCGACCGCGCGGCGCTGCGCGGCCAGATCGGCTATGTGGAGCAGGACGCGCCGGTGCTCGCCGGCTCGCTGCGCGACAACCTCAAACTCGCCGCACCGGATGCGACGGACGCCGAGTGCATCGAGGTGCTGCACGCCGTCAACCTCACCGAGGTGCTCGAGCGCGACGACACTGGCCTGGATGCGCCGGTCGGCGAAGACGGCATCATGCTGTCGGGAGGCGAGCGCCAGCGTCTCGCCATCGGCCGCGCGCTGCTGGCCGCCCCTCCCGTGCTGCTGCTGGACGAGTCGACGTCGAGCCTCGACGGCCGCAACGAGCAGCTGATGCGCGAAGCGATCGACGCCGTCGCAGAGGACAGGACGCTCATCGTCATCGCCCACCGGCTCTCGACGGTCGTCGACTCCGACCAGATCGTCGTGCTCGACCACGGCCGCGTCCTCAACACAGGCACGCACTCCGAGCTGGTCGTCTCCACGCCCCTCTACCGCGACCTCGCCAAGCACCAGCTCCTCGTCTAAAGAATCGAGTCCGGACTTCTTCACGAGACACGCCGGGGAGCGGTGTGAAGAGGTCCGGACTCGATGGGTACCCGCGGTCAGGCGCGGGGGTCGTGGGGCGGGACGGAGGCGGTCAGTCGCGCAGGTGGTAGCGGAGCGACGCGAGCTCGGCTCGCAGCGCGGCGGGGACGCGGTCGCCGAAGCGGGAGAAGAACTCTTCGGTGAGATCGCACTCGGCCAGCCAGGACTCGCGGTCGACGTCGAAGAGCGCATCCACGTCGGCGTCGGGGAGGTCGAGGCCGTCCAGGTCGAGCTCCGCGGGGATCGGCAGCCGGCCGATCGGCGCATCCACTGCTCCCGCGCTGCCTTCGACGCGTCGGACGATCCACTCGATCACGCGCGCGTTCTCGCTGAAGCCCGGCCAGAGGAACCGGCCGCCTTCGCCCTTGCGGAACCAGTTGACCTGGAAGATGGCCGGAGCGTTCGCCCCGAGCTTCTCGCCCATCTTCAGCCAGTGGCCCCAGTAGTCGGCCATGTTGTATCCGCAGAACGGCAGCATCGCGAACGGGTCGCGGCGCAGTTCGCCGACCGTCCCCTCCGCAGCGGCGGTCTGCTCGGACGAGATGGTCGCGCCGAGGAAGACGCCGTGGTTCCAGTCGCGGGACTGCGCGACCAGCGGCACGTTCGTCGCACGGCGTCCACCGAACAGGATCGCGTCGATCGGCACGCCGTCGAAGGCGTCCCAGTCGTCCGCGATCGCGGGGCACTGCGCGGCGGAAACCGTGAACCGGGAGTTCGGATGCGCGGCCGGACGTCCGCTCTGCGGCGTCCAGTCCTCGCCGCGCCAGTCGATGAGGTGCGCAGGCGGCTCCTCTGTCAGGCCCTCCCACCACACGTCGCCGTCGTCGCGCAGCGCGACGTTCGTGAAGATCGTGTTGCCCCACAGCGTGTCGACCGCCGTGGCGTTCGTGCCTGGACCCGTGCCGGGTGCGACGCCGAAGAACCCGGCCTCCGGGTTGATCGCGCGCAGGCGCCCGTCCGGTCCCTGACGGAGCCAGGCGATGTCGTCGCCGACCGTCTCCACCGTCCAGCCGGGGATGCTCGGGCGCAGCATCGCGAGGTTCGTCTTGCCGCACGCGGACGGGAACGCCGCAGCGATGTGGAACGCGCGCCCCTCGGGGGACGTGACCTTGACGATGAGCATGTGCTCGGCCAGCCAGCCCTCGTCGCGCGCCATCACCGAGGCGATGCGCAGTGCGAAGCACTTCTTGGCGAGGATCGCGTTTCCGCCGTAGCCGGAGCCGTACGACCAGATCTCCCTGGTCTCCGGGAACTGCACGATGTACTTGGTCTCGTTGCACGGCCAGGCGACGTCGTCGTGCCGGACGCCGTGCGCATCCACCAGGGGCGCCCCGACGCTGTGCACGGTGGCGACCCACGGCTGGCCGGCCTCGATGAGGGTGAGGACCGTCGGGGTGACCCGGGTCATCATCCCGAGGCTGACGGCGACGTAGGCGGAGTCGGTGAGCTGGACGCCGACCTGGGAGATCGGACCGCCGACCGGGCCCATCGAGAACGGGACCACGTACATCGTGCGGCCGCGCATGCTGCCGGTGAAGACCTCGCGCAGCTCTGCGCGCATCGCCTCCGGCTCGCGCCAGTTGTTGGTGGGCCCTGCGTCCGTCTCGTCGACGGAGCAGATGAAGGTGCGGTCCTCGACGCGGGCGACATCGCCGGGGTCGGTGCGGGCCAGGAAGCTGTTGGGACGCCACTCCGGATTGAGGCGGATGAGCTTGCCCTCTGCGACGAGCTGCTTGGTGAGCCTGTCGGATTCGGCGAGGGAGCCGTCGCACCAGACGACGTCGTCCGGCTGGGTGATGGCGGCGATGTCAGCGACCCAGGCGCGCAGCGCGTCGAGGCCGTCAGGCTGGTCATCGAGGTCGGAGAGCGGGAGCTCGGCGAGTGTCATTCCGGAGTCCTCTCGGTAGAAAGTTTGGGCGTGAACCAAGCATCCGAGAGTTTTCGGGGTTAATCTCTCGAAAAGTGCTGGAAAGAATCGCGATTCTTTCGCTATCGTGAAGAGATGGATCAGCCCACCGCCGACGTAGCGACCCTCGGCCACCGCATCCGGCACTTCCGCAGCCAGCGCGGCCTCACGCTCGACGAGCTCGGCGCAGCCGCCGGGGTCGCCGCGAGCCAGCTCTCCTTGATCGAGAACGGCAAGCGCGAGCCCCGCATCACGCTGCTGACCAGCCTCGCGACGGCGCTCGGCGTGCAGCTCGCCGATCTGCTCTCCGCCGAGCCACCGGATGCGCGCGCCGCGCTCGAGATCGAACTCGCCAGGGCGCAGCGCGGCAGTCTGTACGGCTCGCTCGGGCTACCGGCCGTCAAGCCGACGAAAGGCACGCCGACCGAGACCCTCGCCGCGCTGGTCGGGATGCACAGGGAGCTCAGCAGGCGCGCATCGGAAGCCATCGCCACGCCGGAGGAGGCCCGCCGCGCCAACACGGAACTGCGCGAGCGGATGCGTGCGCAGAACAACTACATCCCGGAGATCGAGGCCCTGGCGGAGGAACGGGTGCGCGCCTCAGGGCACACGCACGGCGCGCTCACGCACCGCGAAGTGAGCATCATGGCCGAGCAGCTCGGCTTCGACCTGATCTACGTCAACGACCTTCCGCACTCCGCCCGCTCCATCACCGACCTCGCGAACGGACGCATCTACCTGCCGCCGGCGAGCATCCCTGGCGGGCACGGTCTGCGCTCGATGGCGCTGCAGGCGATGGCGCACCGGCTGCTCGACCACGAACGCCCGCAGAGCTATGCCGACTTCCTGCGGCAGCGACTGGAGATCAACTACTTCGCCGCGAGTTGCCTGATGCCCAGGGAAGCGGCCGTCGGCTTCCTCGCGCAGGCCAAGCAGGACAAGGACATCGCGGTAGAAGACTTCCGGGATGCGTTCGGCGTCACCCACGAGGCGGCGGCGCTGCGGCTGACCAACCTGGCGACCACGCACCTGGACATGACGCTGCACTTCCTGCGCGTCGGCGACGACGGCGCGCTGTACAAGGGCTACGAGAACGACGGCCTGCCGCTGCCGACGGATGTGACGGGGTCGATCGAGGGCCAGATCGTCTGCAGGAAGTGGGGCGCCCGCTCGGCGTTCACGCACACCAACCGTACGACGGAGCTGTACCAGTACACCGACACTCCGGCCGGCACGTACTGGTGCGCGACCCAGACCGGCACGACCTCGGCCGGCGGCTTCTCGATCAGCGTCGGGGTGCCGTTCGACCAGGCCAAGTGGTTCCGCGGCCGCGAGACGGCGGCACGGGCGGAGTCGCACTGCCCGGACGAGTCGTGCTGCAAGCGCCCGCCCGCAGCGCTGGAGAGCCGCTGGGCGGGCCAGGCCTGGCCGAGCGCGCGCCTTCACGCGCACATCCTGTCGCCGCTCCCCTCCGGCTCGTTCCCGGGCGTCGACGACTCCGACGTTTACACCTTCCTCGAAACCCACTCCGCCTCCTGACCCCGTCCCGGGAGAGACGGGGGCGGGATGGAGCTGGTCAGCGGGGCTGCATGCGGATGGCTCCGTCGAGGCGGATGGTCTCGCCGTTCAGCATGGGGTTCTGGACGATGTGGAGGGCGAGCGCGGCGTACTCGGACGGCTTGCCGAGGCGGGAGGGATGCGGCACCTGCGCGGCGAGCGAGTCCTGAGCCGGCTGCGGGAGCCCGGCCATCATCGGCGTCTCGAAGATGCCGGGCGCGATGGTGACCACCCGGATGAGGTCGCGGGCGAACTCGCGGGCGAGCGGGAGCGTCATGGCCGCGACCCCGCCCTTCGACGCCGAGTACGCCGACTGGCCGATCTGCCCGTCGAACGCGGCGACGGAGGCGGTGTTCACGATCACGCCCCGCTCCTCCCCCACAGCCTCGGTCTGCACCATCGCAGCGCCGGCCAGCCGCACGACGTTGAACGTGCCGATCAGGTTGACCCTGATCACCCGCTCGAACTGCTCCAGCGGCAGCACGCCGTCGCGCCCGAGCACCTTGGCCGCTGTCGCGATCCCCGCGCAGTTGACCACCACGCGCAGCGGGCCGAGCGAGGCGGCGACGTCGACCGCCGCCTGCACCTGGTCCTCGTTCGCCACGTCGGCCGCGACGAACCGTGCCGTCGGGCCGAGCGCGATCGCCGCCTTCTCGCCCTCCGAGCTGGGCAGGTCGAGCACGACCACGTGCGCTCCCGCCTCGGTGAGGGCACGGGCGGTGGCGTTCCCGAGACCGCTCGCTGCGCCGGTGACGATGGCGGAGCATCCGTCGATCTGCATGGTAATTCCCTTTCCGAAAGCCGCGTTCAGCGGAGGACTTCGATGATGGTCGCGTTGGCGGTTCCTCCGCCTTCGCACATGGTCTGCAGGCCGTAGCGGCCCCCCGATGCTTCGAGTTCGCTCAGCAGCGTGGCGAGCAGCCGGGTGCCTGACGAGCCGAGCGCGTGCCCGAGCGCGATGGCGCCGCCGTGCGGGTTGAGCTTGGCCGGCTCTGTGTCGAACTCGCGCTGCCAGAGCAACGGGATGGGCGCGAACGCCTCATTGACCTCGTACGCGTCGATCTCGTCCAGACGCAGGCCGCTGCGGTCGAGCACCTTCCGCGTGGCGGGAAGCACCCCGGTCAGCATCAGCAGCGGGTCGCTCCCCGCGACTGCGAAGCTGTGGAACCGTGCCCGCGCCCGCAGGCCGAGGCGCCCTGCGGCTTCGGCGCTCATGATCAGCGCCGCCGACGCTCCGTCGGTGAGCGGGGAGGAGTTCCCCGGCGTGATCCGCCAGTCGAGCTGCGGGAAGCGCGAGGCGAGCGCGTCCGTCCGGAACGACGGCTTCAAGCCGGCGAGCGCCTCTGCGGTCGTCGCCCTGATCGTCTCGTCCGCCGTGACGCTTCCGCTGTCCGGCGTCGGAACGGCCACGAGCTCGCCGTCGAACGCTCCAGAGGAGGCGGCCTCGGCGGCGAGAGCGTGCGACCGCGCCGCGAAGTCGTCGAGCTCGCTCCGCTCGAAGCCCCACTGCTCGGCGATGAGTTCCGCTGCCACCCCCTGGTTCACCAGCCCGTCCGGGTATCGCCGCGTGAGCAGCGCTCCCCCGATGGATGCGCCCCCGACGTTCGAGCCCATCGGCGCGCGGCTCATCGACTCCACCCCGCAGGCGATCGCGATGTCGTACGCACCGGAGATGACGCCCTGCGCTGCGAACGCCGCCGCCTGCTGGCTCGACCCGCATTGCCGGTCGATCGTCACGGCGGGCACGCTCTCCGGGAAGCCGGCACTCAGCACGGCCGTCCTGGTGATGTTGCCCGCTTGCTCGCCCGCCTGGGTGACGCATCCGCCGATCACATCGTCGACGAGAGCAGGGTCAAGCCCGTTGCGGTGCACCAGCTCGGCCAGCACCCCGGCGAGCAGGTCGGCCGGGTGGATGTCCGACAGCGCTCCGCCCGGCTTCCCGCGCCCTGACGGGGTGCGGATCACATCGACGATGACCGCCTCTGTCGCCATGTCAGGCTCCGAACGGGTCGGGGGTGAGCGTGTACTTCGTGGAGAGGTACTCGTGGATGCCCTCCAGCCCTCCCTCGCGGCCGAGCCCGGACTGCTTCACCCCGCCGAACGGCGCAGCCGCGTTGGAGACGACGCCGACGTTGAGGCCCATCATCCCCGTCTGCAGCCGCTCGATCATCCGCTGCCCGCGCGCGAGGTCCTTCGTGAAGACGTAGGAGACCAGCCCGAACTCCGTGTCGTTCGCGATCCGCACCGCCTCGTCCTCGTCGCGGAAGCGCACGATCGACAGCACGGGCCCGAAGATCTCCTCGCGCAGGATGTCGCTTCCTGCGGCGACATCGGTGACCACGGTCGGCTCGAAGAACGTGCCGGCACCCGGGATGCGCGAACCGCCGGCGAGCACCGTCGCGCCACGGGAGACCGCATCCTCGAGCAGTGTCGCGGCCTTGTCGACCGCATCCTGGTCGATCAGCGGCCCGATCGTGACGCCCTCCTCCGTGCCGCGGCCGACGCGCATCCCGCGCACCCGCTCCGCGACGCGCGACGCGAACTCGTCTGCGACCGACTCGTGCACGATGAACCGGTTGGCCGCCGTGCACGCCTCGCCGATGTTGCGGAACTTGGCGAGCATCGCACCGTCGACGGCCTTGTCGAGGTCGGCGTCCTCGAAGACGACGAACGGCGCGTTGCCGCCGAGCTCCATCGAGGTGCGCAGCACGTTCTGCGCCGACTGCTTCAGCAGAGACCGGCCGACCTCCGTCGACCCGGTGAACGACAGCTTCCGCAGCCGGGGGTCGGCGATGATCGGGCCGGACACCTTCCCTGACACGGAGGTGGTGATCACGTTCACCACTCCGCCTGGCAGCCCGGCGTCCTCCAGGAGCTTCGCGAAGTACAGCGTGGTCAGCGGCGTGAGGGCGGCGGGCTTGACCACCACCGTGCATCCCGCGGCCAGGGCGGGGGCGATCTTGCGGGTCGCCATCGCCAGCGGGAAGTTCCACGGCGTGATGAGGAAGCACGGGCCGACCGGATGCTGCGAGACGATCATCCGCCCGGTGCCTTCCGGGCTGGTGGCGTACCGGCCGGAGATGCGCACGGCCTCCTCGCTGAACCAGCGCAGGAACTCCCCGCCGTACGTCACTTCGCCGTTCGCCTCGGCCAGCGGCTTGCCCATCTCCAGCGTCATCAGCAGCGCGAACTCGTCGCGGCGCTCCTGCAGCAGGTCGAACGCCTTCCGCAGGATCTCGCCCCGCACCCGAGGCGCGGTCGCCGCCCATGCGTCCGCGGCAGCGACCGCCGCATCCAGTGCTGCCGCGCCGTCCTCCTCCGAGGCGTCCGCGATGGTCTTGATGGTGTCCCCGGTTGCAGGGTCGGTGACCGCGATGGTCCTCCCCGATGTCCCATCCACCCACTCGCCGCCGATGTACAGCGTTCCCGGCACCTTCGCCAGCAGTTCCTGCTCGTTCATGTTCGCGTCTCCCATGTCGTCTTGGTCCTCATTCCGCTTCGATGCTCACTCCGCGGCCGTCTCCCGCTCGTCCACCGCCGCCAGCACGAGCGGCACGGCGCGATGGTCGATCTTCGTCGCCAGCGCGATCACCGTCGAGGTGCGCGTGATCCCCGGGTCGCTGACGATCCGGTCGATCACCCGTTGCAGGTCGGCGTTGGATCGCGCGACCGCGCGGATCATCAGGTCGCCTGCGCCCGTGATGGTGTGCACCTCGAGCACCTCGGGGATCTCGCTCAGGTGGGCGACGACGGTCACGTCCCTGTCGCCCTGCGCGATCTCCGCCGTCACGAACGCCGTCACCGGATAGCCGAGCCGCTCACTGTCGATGGTCGGTGCGAAGTCCTTGACCACGCCGGAGCGCTGCAGCCTGTCCAGCCGCGCCTGCACCGTGCCGCGGGCGACGCCGAGCCGCCTGGATGCCTCGAAGACGCCGAGCCGTGGCTCATCGGTGAGCAGTGCGATCAGCTCGGCATCCAGCTTGTCGATCGACATCCGGCCTCCTTCGGTCCTCGCACATCGTACGACCAGGATGCGCGAACACCTACACGCTGACGACGGCTCCCAGGAAGGGCAGAGCAGCCTGCTTGAAGGCGCGCGCGCTCAGCGTCGTGACGTGGTTTCTGCGCGGCAGCACGACCAGTTCGGCGCCGAGCGCTGTCGCCGCCTCTTCCCGCCCTTCTGTCACAGGATCGACGTCTCCGACGACCAGCATCGTCGGGACGCTCGACGCCAACGGCAGGGGATGCGCGGCCATCCCGGCCACGCACGCGGCGAGCGCCGTCGTGTCCACGCCTGGCGCCTGCCGCAGCGACGACAGCAGCGGGGCGAGCGGCGACTCAGGCGGCACGGACTCCGCACCGTCGAGCAGGGCGGAGCGGACCGCATCCACCCCCCAACGGGCGAACTGCTCGACCGTGCCGATGCCGCCGACGACCACCCTGCGGATGCGCTCCGGTTCGATCCCGACGAGAGCGAGCGTCACCCAGCTCCCCATCGAGTATCCGACCACGTCCACACGGTCCAGGCCCTCCGCATCCAGGACGGCGAGCAGGTCGCCTGCCAGGAGCTGCGGAGAATACGCGGATGGCTCGTGCGGCGCCGAGCTGCCGCCGTGCCCGCGCAGGTCGGGGACGATGGCGCCACGGCCGGCTTCGGCGAGAGCGCGGACCCATCCCGTCGCCTCCCAGGTGAGGGCGCCCGTGGTGGCGAAGCCGTGGACGAGGAGCACGGGGTCGTCGCCTGGGTGGCGCTCGTATGCGATGCGCATCCCTTCGGCGGTGATGGCGGTGCGGGCGGTGCTCATGCGGTCAGTCCTCCGGCAGTTGCAGGCGCACGCGGCGCGCTGGCGCCTCCTCGACGGGCACGGTTCCGACGATACCCGCGGTGTCGTCGTCGACCGTGAACGTGATGAGCGATGCCCCCACCTCCAGCGACTCCCCCTCTGCCGCGTGGAACCGGGCGACAGTCCCCGCCTGCGGCGACGGCAGCTCGACCGCCGACTTCGTCGTCTCGACCTCGACCAGAGGAGCGTTCCGCTCGACGAAGTCCCCCTCGGCGACCAGCCACTCCAGCACGGTCGCCTCCTGCAGGCCCTCACCCAGATCGGGAAGGGCGAACGTGATCTCAGCCACGGCGGTACTCCAAGGTCTTCTGAACGGCTTCCAGGATGCGGTCGATGCTCGGCAGGTACTCGTCTTCGAGCACGGGGGACGGGTACGGGACATCCCATCCCGTGACTCGCTGCACGGGCGCGCGCAGGTCGTCGAAGCAGCGTTCGGTGATGAGCGTGCTGACTTCCGCGCCGAGCCCGGCGGTGAGCGGAGCCTCGTGCACGACCACAGCGCGCCTGGTTCTGGCGACGGAGGCCGCGAGCCCGTCCGCGTCGATCGGCTTCAACCAGCGCAGGTCGACCACCTCGATCTCAACGCCGTCCTCCGCGCCGAGCTCAGCCGCCTGCAGGCAGCGGGCGACCATCGCACCCCACGCCACGAGCGTGACGTGCTTGCCCTGCCTGACCACTCTGGATGCGCCGACCGGCAGCCGCTCGGACAGCTCGGCCTCGTCCATTGCGGCCTTGTGCCAGTAGCGCGACTTCGGTTCGAGGAAGATCACGGGGTCTGGATCGTCGATGGCCTGGCGGAGCAGCGTGTACGCCTCTGCCGGCGTCGATGGCGACACCACCTTGAGCCCCGGAACGTGCGCGAACAGCGCCTCCAGGCTCTCTCCGTGGTGCTCTGGCGCTCGGATGCCGCCGAAGCTGGGCAGCCGGAGCGTGATCGGCATCTCGAACGCGCCACGGCTGCGGTAGTGCATCCTGGCGACCTGGTTGACGATCTGGTCGATGGCCGGGTACGAGAACCCGTCGAACTGGATCTCCGGCACCGGACGCCAGCCCGCCATCGCGAGGCCGACCGCCATGCCCATGATCCCGGACTCGGCGAGCGTGGTGTCGAAGACGCGGTCGTCGCCGTACTTGGCGTTCAGACCGTCAGTGACGCGGAACACCCCGCCCAGCTTTCCGACGTCCTCGCCGAAGACGAGCGTGCGGTCGTCGGCTGCCAGGGCGTCGTCCAGTGCGCGGTTCAGCGCCCGCTGCATCGTGCTGACCTGAGCAATGACCTCAGCCATGTCGTGACTCCTCCCACGCCCTCTTCTGCCCGAGCAGCGCAGCAGGCGCGTCGGCGAACACGAAATCGAACATCTCCTCGCCCGGCCGGCCACCGAGCGCTGCGACGTCCGCGCGCACCCGCTCGGTGAGCGCGTTGGCGGTGTCGGACACCTCGGCGAAGAAGTCGTCGCCGACGGTTCCTGTCGCGCGCAGCCGCTCCTCGCAGAGCGAGAGAGGGTCGCGGGCGAGCCAGCTCTGCTCCTCGTCCAGGCTGCGATAGCGGCCTGGGTCGTCGGAGGTGGAGTGCGGGCCGAGCCGGTAGGTCATCGCCTCGATCACGGTCGGGCCTCCGCCATCACGGGCGCGGTCCAGGGCGTCGCGGGTGGCTTCGTACACGGCGACGACGTCGTTTCCGTCGATGCGCACCCCGTGCATCCCGTAGCCGGCCGCGCGCGCTGCGACAGAGCCGCCCGCGACCTGCTTGCTGGTCGGCACGGAGATCGCCCAGCCGTTGTTCTGACAGAAGAAGACGACGGGCAGCTGCGAGACGCCCGCGGTGTTCATGGCCTCGTGGATGTCGCCCTGCGAGCTGGCGCCGTCGCCGAAGTAGGCGATAGCGCATCCACCGTTGCGGTCCAGTTTCGCGCCGAGCGCCCACCCGACGGCGTGCGTGACGGCCCCGCCGACCACGGCGTTGATCGGCGCGAGCCGCGCGGCGGCCGCATCCCACATGCCGCCGTGCCACGCCCCCTGGTGCGAAGCGAGGTATGCGACGGGGTCGACGCCCATCGTCACCGCGACGCCCAGCTCACGGTAGGTGGGAAAGGCGAAGTCGCGCGCCAGATCGAGGGCGGCGGCGCTGCCCACCTGGGCGGCCTCCTGCCCGCGCGTCGGCGCGTAGCCGGGCACGATGCCCTGCCGCTGCATGGCGACGCCATCGAGGTCGAGCCGCCGCACGGTCACCATCGTGCGATACAGCCGCCGAAGAAGCGCGGCATCGTCGCCGCGCGCGCCCACGGCGCTCTCGGGAGTGGTCAAGGTCATGCCGCCACTCTCGCAGGGGCGGGTACGGTGGGCAACGCGCACAGCGCGGGCTGCTCATCCTGTCCATTCCGACAGTGGATGCGGCCTACCCGCTGCGCATTCTGTTCAGTCCCAGCGCGACGCGGGCGGCGGGTTGCGCGTCAGTCCCGTCGCGTTGCCGGCAGCGCCTCTTCCGCGCCCCGTCGTTCCTCGTGCGATGCATCCCGCCAGAGCTTCGACGGCCACCAGATCGCGCGCCCGATGTCGTACGCCGCCGCCGGCACCAGCAGGGAGCGCACGATCGCCGTGTCGAGCAGCACGCCGAACGCCACGATGAAGGCGATCTGCGCCAGGAACAGGATCGGGATCACGCCGAGCGCCGCGAACGTCGCCGCGAGCACGACGCCGGCCGAGGTGATGACGCTGCCGGTCACACCGAGGCCGCGGAGGATGCCCGGGCGCGTTCCGATGCGCAGGGACTCCTCCCGCACGCGCGTCATCAGGAAAATGTTGTAGTCCACCCCGAGCGCCACGAGGAAGACGAACCCGAACAGCGGGACGGCCGCATCCGCCCCGGGGAAGTGGAACACGTTGTTGAACACGAGCGCCGAGACGCCGAGCGCGGCCGCGTACGACAGCACCACGCTAGCGATGAGCAGCAGCGGCGCGAGGATCGAGCGGAGCAGCAGCATCAGGATCACCAGGATCACGGCGAGCACGATGGGGATGATCTTGGCCAGGTCGCTCTGGGCGGTGTCGTTGGTGTCGATGGCGATGGCCGTCACGCCGCCGACCAGCACGGACGGGTCGGTCTTCGGGAGGGTCTCGCGGAGGTCGCGGACCGTCTGCTCAGCGGCGGTGGAATCGGCCTCCGACGAGAGGGTCGCATTGATGAGGATGCGGCCGTCCTTGACGATCGGATCAGGCGCAGGGCCGGTCTGCGCCGGCTGGTCCGGACCTGTGACCGCGGCAGGTCGCACGTTCCCGGTGTAGAAGGACGCCGTCGCGATGCCGTCGGTCCCCTGCACCGCCGAGAGCACTGCGTCCTTTTCGCTCTCCTTCGCGACCACGAGGACAGGGCTGCCGGAGCCGGCGTCGAAGTGCTTCGCCACGATCTTCTGCCCGTCCGCGGCGTCCGACTGCGTGAGCACCAGGTCGGACTGCTGCACCCCGTTCGCCTTGAGCTGCGTCACTCCTGCCGCGCACGCGGCCAGCAGCACGAGCGCCACGATCCAGGTCGCCCTCGGCCGACGCGCGATGAGCGTGCCGACCCTGCGCCAGAGGCCGCCGATGCCTTCGAGCCCCGCGATGCGCACGCCATCGGCGTGCTTGTGCTCGGCCGGCCGCTCACCGACGAACTTCGGACGGAACGGCCAGAACGCCGCGCGGCCGAACACGGCGAGCAGCATCGGCAACAGCGTGAGCGCGGACAGCAGCGAGAACACGATGCCGATGGCTGCGATGGGGCCGAGGCTCTTGTTCGAGTTGAGGTCGGAGAACAGCAGGCACAGCAGCGCCAGGATCACCGTGGCGCCGGAAGCGGCGATCGGCTCCCACGCGGCGCGCCAGGCGCGTCCGATGGCCGCCCACCGGGACTCGACGTGCTCGAGCGACTCCCGGTACCTGGCGACGAGCAGCAGCGAGTAGTCGGTGGCCGCGCCGATCACCAGGATCGAGAGGATGCCCTGGCTCTGCCCGCTGAGCTTGATCCAGCCCCACAGCGCGAACAGGTAGACGACCAGGATCGCCGCGCACAGCGCGAAGATCGACGTGAACAGCACCAGGAACGGCAGAACCAGCGACCGGTAGACCAGCAGCAGGATCACGAACACCGCACCGACGGCCACCAGCAGCAGGATGCCGTCGATGCCTCCGAAGGCGTTGACCAGATCGGCCGTGAGACCGGCGGGGCCCGTCACCCAGCCCTGGGTGCCGTCCGGGAGATTGTCCGCGACGACGGTTCGCAACTCCGCGACGACCGTCTTGACGTTGTCCGAGTCCGCGATCGGCACGATGAACTCGACGGCCTTGCCGTCCTCCGAGGGGATCGGTCCCGCGACGCTGGTCTGCGCATCCCCCTCCGGCCGCTGCACGCCGTCGACCTGGCCGAGCTTCACCCCGAGGGCGGCGTAGTCCTGGAGCGACGACGACGGGATGCTGGTGTCCGACTGCACGACGACGATGGCGGGGATCGCGTTCGAGTCGGTGAACTTCTTCTGCCAGTCCTGGACCTCGGTGGACTCTGCGCTGGCGGGCAGGAAGGCGGCCTGGCCGTTCTCGGACACCGAGGAGAGCTTGCCGAAGGTCGGTCCGCCGACACCGGCGGCGATCAGCCAGATCACGATGACGACGGCAGGCAGCACGATCCGCAGCCAGCGGGCCGGAGTCCAGTCGGATCGGGTTTTCATCTGCGCCTCCGAGATTAGCTAGCCAAGGTAGTAATCAGCTTAGCGCGCATATCGGGAGGAGCGCCAGCGCCTGCGGATGCCGCACCGCGCAGGTGCACCGCTGCCCGTCGTGTCCGCGTTCCCGCCGCCCGGTCAGCGGGAGACGACCAGCTCCGCGCCCGCGTGCGCCAGCTCTGCCAGCGCCGCCTCCGACGACTCCGGCGCGACCCCCGCCACCAGGTCGGTGATGACGCGGACGCGCTGACCGTGACCCAGCGCATCCAATGCAGACGCGCGCACGCAGTAGTCGGTCGCGATGCCGACCACGTCGATCTGGTCGATGCCGTGCTCGTCGAGCAGGTTGTGCACGCTCGAACCGGCCTCGGTGCGGCCTTCGAAGATCGAGTACGCCGGTACACCCTGGCCCTTGCGGATGTGGAAGGTCACCGCCGACGTGTCGAGGGCCGGGTGGTAGTCGGCCCCTGTGGTGCCCGCGACGCAGTGCCGCGGCCAGGTGTGCACGAAGTCGGGGGCCGCGTCCGTGGCGAAGTGTCCGCCGTTGTCGTTGTCTGCGTCGTGCCAGTCACGGCTCGCGAAGATCGCCGCATACTCGCCGGAGTGAGCGGCGAGGTAGCCGCTGATGCCGGCGGCGACCGCTGCTCCCCCCTCGACTCCGAGTGCCCCGCCCTCTGTGAAGTCGTTCTGCACGTCGATGATGAACAGGGCCTTGCCCATGGTCGCCTCCGTTACTGGTTGGAGAGATTGCCGCCGCACGTGTAGAAGCCGGTGACGAGCGTGTCGATCGCCTGCTTGGCATTGTCTCCCACATTGCCGAGAGCGAACACGGCGAAGGTCAGCGGGGTGCCGTCCGCCGCGTTCACGATCCCGGACAGGGTGTACCCGTTGTCGATCCAGCCCGTCTTCGCGAGCACGGCTCCGCGGGCGGCCGCGTTCGCACCGGTGAACCGGTTGTAGCCGGGCCCGAGCGTTCCCGACTGGCCGGCGACGGGCAGGCCGTCGTAGACGACGCCGAGGCCGTTCTGCTTGTTGAGCACCTTGATGAAGAGCTGCGTGAGGTAGGACGGCGGCACGGCGTTGTCCGCGCTCAGACCGGATCCGTCCGCGATGTGGATGCCCGTGGTGTCGATCCCGTACGGCTTCAAAGCGGCGAGCACCCCCGCGTTCTCCGCATCGAAGGTGTTGCCCGCGCCCGTCTTGATCGCGACGAGTCTGGCGAGCTCCTCCATGATCGTGTTGTCGGAGACGCGCATCGCCTGGTCGATCAGCGTCGTGACCGGCTGCGACTGCACCGCCGCGATCTGCTGCGCGCCTGCGGGGGCCGTGCCTGCCGTCACGGGGACGTTGGTGCCGAGGTACTGCTGGAAGTACTGCACGGCACGCCCGACGGGGTCGGTGCTGCGCGGAGACTCGACAGCGGTCGGGTCGTCGCGGTCGCCGTCGACCTGCAGGGCGGTGATGTACGACGTCGAACCCTCGACGACGCGCTCCTCCTGCTCGTCCCAGCTCGGCTGCCAGACCGGGCCGCCGAACAGCGACGTGTCCGTGACGATCGACGTGATCGGCTGGCCGCCCATCGCCTGCGTCACCTGGTTCGCGAGATCCTGGATCTTCGGGGCGCCGGTGTAGAAGGATGCCTGGCCGTCCGGGAGGCGCGAAAGCGTGACGTCCCCGCCTCCGACGATCACGATCTGGCCCGGCACGCTGCCCTTCACCACCGTGGTCGACACCCGGTAATCGGGGCCGAGCACCTGCAGGGCTGCGGCGGAGGTGAGGGTCTTGAGCACGCTCGCGGTCGGGCCCGGCTTGCCGCCGTTGCGGTCGAACAGGACCTCGCCGGTGCGCGCATCCACCACTTGGGCTTCGAGGTTCCCGAGCCGGCCGTCCTGCGAAAGACCGGCGACGGAGCAGGTGCGCACCCTGGCGGCTGCCGGCTGGTTGGCCGGGACGGGGCGCACGGGGTCCGCGGTCTTGGTGGGCGTCGGCGTCGGCGTCGCGCTGGCGCTGTGGGTCGGAACCGCTGCTGCCTCGGCGGGCGAGCCGACGGTCGCGCCAAGAGCGACCGAGCCTGCACCGAGAATGACGAACGCCGCGGAGGCACCGGCGATGATCCACGCCTTCGGGTGCCTCCTGATGGCCGTCAGGACGCCCCCGAGCCCGGCGCCGAGTGCGGTGCCTGCTCCTGCACCAGCCCCTTTTCGCTCCTCCGACCGGCGCGCGGCGCGGGTCGACGAGGTCGCGGGCTCGCTCGTGTCGAGGGAGTCCGTCTGGGGGACGATGGTGGCGGGGGTGTCGGTCGAGTCAGGCTCAGAGCCGTTCGACATGCCAGTATCGGGCGTGTCCGATTCGCGCATCCGGGTATATTACCTGCGTTTTCTGGGAGCGCGAACGGGCTCGGTCGTCGCATCCCGGATCGGCGCATCCTGCGCCCCATGCGCCGGCCGCGCAGGAGGGGACGTCGCGATCGCCCTGCCGACCCGCTGCGACAGCAGCATCGACGGTCGTTCGATCGCGCGATAGAAGCCCTCTGCCGCAACCAGGATCAGCGGAACGGCGGCGAGCGCCAGGAACAGCCACGGCACCCACGCGTCGGCTCCGGTGAGCAGGGCGGCGGCCACCAGGATCGGCTCGTGGATGAGGTAGATGCTGAACGAGCGCGTGCCCGCCCACTGCACGGGCCGCGTCTCCAGCGCCCTCCGCGCAGGCGATTCCAGGGCGACGACCACCACCCCGGCGACACCGACGAGGCTCACAGCGGCGAGCGCCGCCGCTACGGGTGTGTACGCGGGACCCGTAGGCACCAGGCTGGGTGCGATCAGCAGCAGCAACGCGCCGGCGATCCACGGCCACCAGCTCCGGATGCGCGCGGCGAGGTCTGCGATCGTGTCCCGTCGTGTCGCGATGATCATCCCGATGCCGAACACGGGCAGGTACTGCAGCATCCCGCCGGTCAGCCACGATTGCGGCAGCGCGTCGATCACCGCGGGGAAGCGCGCGATCGCCGACAGAGCGATCAGGAGCGCGATGCCGCCGAGCCACCAGTCGTGCACCCGGGCGACCCTGAGCAGCAGATACATGACCGGCAGGAGCAGCGAGAACCACACCTCCCACGTCAGCGACCACAGCGGGCTGTCCAGGTTGGAGGTGCCGAGCACCAGCACGAGGTCGTGCCAGACGGCGGAGAACGTCGGAGCGACGTGTGTGGCCAACCAGCTACCGCCCGTCGACGGGTCGCGCGGCACGGCGACGGCGAGCACGAGAGCGAACGCCACCGCTCCCCACACCGGGATGTAGAGCCGGAGGATGCGTCGCGCGTAGTACGCCAGGATGCTACGCGGATTCTGCCGGTGCGTGAGCAGCGGGAGGGTGAGGACGAATCCGGACAGCACGAAGAAGATCAGCACGGCCTCGTGCCCGGGCATCATCAGGCGGAACGGCGTGCGGAACAGCCACCACTCCGGCGTCAGCGGCGCCGGGTCCGTCCTCTCGACGTAGAGCACGGAGACAGCGGGCACGACGAGCAGCGAGTGGTACAGCACGACGGACAGCGCCGCCACACCTCGCAGCCCGTCGAGCGATCGGTAGCGGCGTCCATGCGCCCCCGCCGACCCACTCCGATCAGTGCCTTCTCCCGACATCGTCTCGTGCATTCTGTGCGCCCTCCACGCCCGTCAGTCCATCTGCCTGTGCCGGGGCTGCGTGCGGTGCCTCTGCTCTGCCGGTCCCCTCCGCCGCAGACGCCGTGCCGGTTACGGCACAACGGACACCAGATAGTTGTCGAACTTCGCCCTCACCGGCGTGAGCGTCGCCGCGCCGGACAGGTAGGTGCGCAGCCCGACGGAACCGGTGGCCTGGAGGGTGGCCGTCGTGTCGGTCACGCTCGCCTGCCATGCGGCCGGTTCGGCCTGGATGGCAGGCCACAGCTTGGCCCGCACGGTGGTCGGCGATGTGCCGAACACCTGCACACGCAGGGTGAGCTGCTGCCCCGCCGTATATGTGAGGCCGCTGACAGGCACGGCCTGGAGCGTGTTCCCACCCTGCAGCAGTTGCACCTGCACGGCCCCGCTCCCGCTGATCCACGCTCGACCCTCGTAGCCGATGGATCCCACCTGCCGCCCGATGGCCGAGACGAAGATCCCGCCGCCGGACGACGCGACGTCGGTGGTGAACGTGACCGCGGTGTCTGTGCGGTTCGACGACACCGCGTTCAGCGTCTCCGTCTTGGTGACGCCGGCGGGATCGACCATCTGGCCGGTGCCAGAGCCGACCGCGTATGCAGACGCATCACCGGCTCCCGCCCACGTCCCGCCGACCTCCGCGGATCCCCAGCCGGTCGCGACCGACCGTTCGAACGCATCCCTGGCCACCGTGGTGCTGGCGGTCGCCGTCACGGTGACCGGCTTGGATGTGGTGGCCTGGCCACCGCGGTTGTCGGTGACTTTCAGCGTGATCGTGTACGTGCCCGCTGCGGCATATGTGTGCCCGGCGGTCACGCCCGTCGCTGTTCCTCCGTCGCCGAACGTCCAGGCCCACGCGGCGACCGAGCCGTCAGGATCACTGGATGCGCTCCCGTCGACGGACACGGACAGCCCATCCGGTGTCGCCACGAACGAAGCTACCGGGTTCTGGTTCGCTCCTCCGCCGGCGATGGTGACGGTGTTGCCCGCTCGGTTGATCTGGTTGCCGTCCGGGTCGGTCACATACAGGGTGTAAGTGTGCTGGCTGCCGCCCGCGAGCCCGGTGTCGGTGAAGCTCATGGCCGGCCGGTTCCAGAAGGTCGAGAGCTGATTGGCCTGGTAGACCGGGCTGGCGGTGTTGCCATCGCGGACCAGCTTGTAGTTCAGGTTGGTGTTGTCCTGGTCGTAGGTCGACGTCCAGGTGACCTTGGCCTGTCCGGCCGTCGGCGAGGTCGCGTTCGGCGCGAGTGCCGTGTTGTTGTTCGGTCCGACGTTGCTGCGCACGACGCTGTCGAAGGCGAAACGGGTGAGGCCGTACTGCGCGACGCCGTTCACGAACGGGAACTCGCCGCCGACGACGAGATACTGACTGTTGCCCGCCAGGCTCCACGCGGCCTGGCCCTGGCCGGTGAACGACCCCGTCACGTAGTCGGGGAACCAGTTGAGCTGCGACGGGGACGGCTGCCCTGAGAAGTTGAAGTAGCTGCGGTTGCCGTCGTTCGTGAGCGTGCCCGTCCGCGCCTTCGAGAACGCGATGGAGTGGTGGAAGGTGCGCGGGTTGGTCTCGGGGAAGCCGCCGACGTTGCGGCAGTCGTGGGGGTGACCCACCGCGTACAATGCGTCGCCGAGCGGATAGACGTTGTACGTGTCGCCGTGGCAGTCCTCCAGCCAGATCAACGCTCCGGTGTTCGCGTCAGCGGCGAAGCTGCCCTCCAGATTGCCGCCCGATCCGAACACGTAGCCGGCGCCGTACACCCTGTCCGATGTGGCGACGAGAGTGGTGATGCCCGCCTGGGTGCCCGCATCCCGCACCACGGAGTTGGCGGGGAACGGCAGGTTCGCGCCGGTCGTGCCGTTCAGCATGGCGAGGCCGTAGTGGGAGCTGCCGTTCATGTTCTGGAACCGGCCGCCCGCGTACAGCTTGGTGCCGTCCGGGCTGACGGCGAGCGCATCCACGACGTAGTCTGCGCTCGCGGCGAACGTCGTCATCAATGCCCCGTTGGATGCGTTGATCTCGGCGATGTAGCCACGGGAGGCGCCGTTGACGCTCGAGAACGTCCCGCCGGCGTAGACGGCGGTGTTGGTCGCGGCGAGGGCGCGCACCTGGCTCTCCATGATCGGCCGGAACGAGCTGACGATCTGGCCCGTTGCGGTGCTGATGGCGACGATGCGGTAGTAGTTTCCACCGCCTGCCGTGGTGAAATCGCCTCCGACGTACACGCGGGAGCCGTCCGGCGTGGCCGCGATCGCCAGCGCCTGAGCATTCAGCGGAACGTTGAAGGTGGAGATGAGGGCGCCGGTGGCGACGTTGTACGCGAGCAGATTGCTGCGCGGCGTCGTGTTGGACCCGGCCGGCGCCCCGGCTGGACGTGCCGTGGTGAACTTGCCTGCCACGTAGACCGTGTTCCCTACGACGACCTGCGCCCACGCGACACCGTCGATCTGCGTGGTGGGCAGCGCCTGCGCGCTGACCGTCGGCGGAGTGGCCGGGTTGGCTGGATTCGGCGGCATGGTGTCTGCGCTGGCGGGGCCGGCGATGGCCAGCCCGCCGAAGACGAGACCGATGGCCGTCGCGATGGACGCGGCGACGCCGACCCCACGGTACGTGGATGTGCGGAACAAGCTCATGACAACCTCGACAGGCGAGTGGGCACCTGGTGTGGTGCGGGATGCGCCCCTGCGGCTGTGCGGTTCCGGTTCCCGCTCCCTGTCCCGGACTCGGATCCCGGACTGCGGGTGCTGTGCGTCACAGGCCTCTGGCGCGTGTGGAGTTTCGGGTTCGCGCTGCGGCCCGCTCCCGCACACGGCGGTCGCGGATTCCGTCCACGAGTCCGGCTGACAACAGTCCTGCCGAACCTGAATGATGCTCAACTTCTGACCAGAGTACGCCGGAGACAGGGCAGTCGACCCCGTGCTGGCACGGATTTCTTGCACAGTCTGGCACGGAAAAAGCCCCGTCCGGAGACGGGGCTGGTGGAGCCGCCCAAGGGAATCGAACCCTTGACCTTCTCATTACGAGTGAGATGCTCTGCCGACTGAGCTAGGGCGGCGTGGGTCTCGCCCGAGGGCGTTACGCACAGTCAGATAGCTTACCCGATCTTCGAGGGTGCTACTGACCATCTGAGATTGCGGCTCAGCGCACCTGGTTGCCGAGCGCCTGGAGTTGGGCGAACGAACTGCGGAGACGGTCGGCGAGCGGTTCGACGCCGCCGTGGTCCGCCCAGCACGACCAGGCGTGGCGCATCCCGGCGAACGACACGTATGTGACGAGCCTGGCGCGCTGGTGCAGCGTTTCCTGGTCGGTGGCGAGCGCAGGGTCGTCGTGGGCGAGTCGACGCTGCACGATGGCGCTCAGGGCGTCCTCGAACTGGTGCATGCTCGCCATCCGCTGCGCGAAGAGTTCGGGGTTGTCTTTGAGGAGCGCGCGTCGCAGGGTGTGGAGTTCGTGGACGCTCCGTGTCGCATCCAGTTCTCCGCCGTGCTCGTCGCCGGTCATCTCGACCGTGTCGATCGCGGCGATGAGGAGTTCGCTGATGCCGTCGAGGATCGGCTCGTCCGGCCCCGCGTCGATGAAGCGTTCGATGCGCTCTTCGTCCGGGAGTTCCGGCAGTTCGCCGATGATGGCGGACTCCTTGGACGGGAAGTAGTTGAAGAACGTCCGCGGAGACACGTTCGCCGCGTGACTGATCTCGTCGATCGTCACCCGGTCGAAGCCGCGCTCGCTGGCGAGTTCGAGCGCTGCCAGCTGAATCGCGCGTCTGGTCGCGAGACGCTTCCGCTCCCGCAGCCCGAGTTCTTCCTGCACCATGCTCATTCGACGATTATTTCATTGTCTGCAAAATTGCACCACTCCGTGGGCCCGAATCAGGAGGTCATCCTCAACAGGTTTTGCCTGCCTCCGGGATGGTGCCCTTCACGAGGTAATCGTCGACCGTGCCGTTCACGCACGAGTTGGACTTGTTGTACGCCGTGTGGCCCTCGCCCTTGTAGGTGAGCAGGTGACCGTTCTCCAGCTCGCCAGCGAGGTTCTTCGCCCACACGTAGGGCGTTGCAGGGTCGTTCGTCGTGCCGACCACGAGGATGGGCGCAGAGCCCTTCGCGGCGATCGGACCGCGTTCGACGGTGGAGGTGTACGGCCAGTTCGCGCATCCGATGTCGCCGTACGACATGTACGGGCCGATCACCGGGGCGTCCTTCGACAGCTCGGCGGCCTGCGCGCGCATCGTGGCCGGGTCGGCGTCGTACGTGTAGTCCAGGCAGTTGATCGCCATGAACGCTTCCGTCGAGTTGTCGCCGTACGTGCCGTCGCTCTGCCGGTTGTTGTATGCGTCGGCGAGGGTGAAAGCAGTGGATGCGCTCCCCTTCATCACCGAGGTGAACATGTCGGTCAGGTACGACCAGGCCGTCGCGTCGTAGAGCGGATAGATGATCGCGGTGACCAGGGTGTTCGCGCCGAGCTCCCTGCCGTCCGAGTTGCGGATGGGGCTCCGCTCGACCGAGGCGAGCAGGTCGCTGATCGTCTTCATCGCGTCGTCGACCGATCCGCTGAACGGGCAGCCCTTCTGGGCTAGGCAGTCCTTGAGGTATGCGCGGAGCGCGCTCTCGAAGCCCTGCGCCTGCACCTTCGTCACATCGAAGTTGCTCGCGGCAGGGTCGAGCGCGCCGTCGAGGACGAGACGGCCGGTCTTGCCCGGGTAGAGGTCGGCGTACACCGCACCGAGGTACGTGCCGTACGAGTATCCGAGGTAGTTGAGCTTCTTGTCGCCGAGGACGGCGCGGAGCAGGTCGAGGTCGCGAGCGGCACTGACCGTGTCGACGTGTTCGAGCAATGCTCCGGTGTTGGTCGCGCACGCCGAGCCGAAGTCCTTGGACACGCCGGTGTTCTCGGCGATCCACGCGTCGGACCCGCGCGTGCCAGGCGTGATGTCGTAGAGGTAGCCGTCCATCTGCTTGGCGTCGTAGCACTTCACCGCCGTGGAGTGGCCGACGCCGCGAGGGTCGAAGCCGACGACGTCGAAGTGCTGCTGCAGGGTGCTGTCCGTCGCGTAGTCGACGGAGTCGCGCACGAAGTCGTAGCCCGATCCACCGGGGCCGCCGGGGTTGACCAGAAGCGAGCCCTGCTTGGTGCCCTTGGCCGTCTGCCGGATGAGAGCCAGCTCGATCTCGCCCGACGACGGGTTCTTCCAGTCGAGCGGCGCCTTCGCGGTGGCGCACTGCTTGCCGGATGCGCAGCTCTTCCAGGTGAGCACCTGGCTGTAGAACGGCTGCAGGTCGGCTGCCACCTGCTCGGCGACCGGCGTCGACGTCTGCGCCGTCTTCGGCGGGATGAACCAGGTGACGCACCCGGTGAGCGTCAAAGCCACGATCGCCGCGACCGCGACGAGTGCGGTGCGCGCGCTGCGGCGCCCTCCTCGTCGGGAACCGGTGGTGCGGGCAGCTGAGCGACCGCGCGCGTCGGAGTGGCCGTGGCGGGTGGTCACTGGTCGTTCCCCTTTCGAGCGGCACCGCCGCGCAGGATGGTGGTGAGCATGGCCTCGATCGCCAGCGCGGGAGCGACGTTCCCGTCGATCCGCTGACGGGCGGTGGCGATCGCATCCATCGCGGCGAGCGTAGCTGCGGGAGTCGTGTGAGTGCTGAGAGCGTCGAGGCTGTCCTGGAGTTCCAGGTTCACCAGCTCGCTCGCACTGCCGAGCTGCAGCATCATCACATCGCGGTAGAGCGACAGCAGATCCACCAGGATGCGGTCGATGCCGTCGCGGAGGCTGCGGGTCGCGCGGCGCTTCTGGTCCTCCTCGAGCTGACGCAGCTGTGAGCGGAGGGCGGGCGGGATGGTGCCGCCCGGCTCCACGCCGAGCGAGCGCAGGGCGTGCTCGCGCTCCTCCGCGTCCCGTTCCTCTGTGATGGCCTTGGCGTCGGCCCCTGCGATCTCCAGCAGGCTCGCCGCGGTGAGCACGGCGTCGGACACCGACCGCATCCGCAGCACCAGCTGCAGGGTCTCCTCGCGTCTGCGTCTGGCTTCGTCGTTGGTCGCGAGCCTGTGCGCCATGCCGATGTGGCTCTGCGCGTGCCTGGCCGCGCGTTCGGCCGTCGCCTGGTCGACCCCGTCGCGCCGGCCGATCAGGGCGGCGACGTCGGAAACGCTCGGGACGCGCAGCCGCACCGTGCGGACGCGCGATCGGATGGTCGGAATGAGGTCGGCGTCACTCGGAGCGCAGAGGATCCAGACGGTTCGCTCCGGCGGCTCTTCGAGCGCCTTGAGGAGCACGTTGGAGGTGCGCTCGCTCATCCGGTCGGCGTCTTCGATGATCATCACGCGGTACCGGCCGACAGACGGGGAGAATTGCGAGCTGGCGACGAGCGTGCGCACCTCCTCGATGGAGATGATGACGCGTTCGGTGCTGAGCACGGCAAGGTCGGGGTGGGTGCGCGCCTCCACCTGGCGCTGCGTGGCGAGGTCGCCCTCCGGCGTTCCCGGACTGAGCAGAGCGGTGGCGAAGGCGAACGCGAGGTTCGACCGGCCGGATCCTGGGGGGCCGGTGATGAGCCACGAGTGCGTCATGCTGCGGCCGGTGGCCGACCCGGTGGCCGACCCGGAGGGGGCGCCGGAATCAGTGGATGCGCTCGGCGCCGATCCACCGGCGGCTGCGGCTTTGAAGATGGCGATGGCGTCGTCCTGACCCGTCAGGTCATCCCACACTGCCATGCCTCCCAGGCTAGCGGTCGCCACCGACACCGCCGAATGCGCCGGCGACGCGCGCAGGCGGAGTCGCGGCCAGATCAGACATACGGTTCTAGCCTGGTGCGGATGTCCGCGGCGATCTCGTCGACGGGACGCGACGCATCCACCACCAGGAAGCGCTCCGGCTCCGCCTCTGCCAGCCCGAGATAGGCGGCGCGCACGCGTGCGTGGAAGTCGGACTTCTCTGCTTCCAGCCTGTCGTAGCGGGTGCGCGAGGTATCGAGCCGTGCCCGTGCTGTGATCTCGTCGAGGTCGAGGAGGATGGTCAGGTCCGGTAGGAGTCCCTGCGCCGCCCACAGCGACAGGTTGCGGATCTCGACGGGGTCGAGCACCCGCCCAGCGCCCTGGTATGCCACGGACGAGTCGAGGTAGCGATCCTGCAGGACGACTTCGCCGCGTTCCAGCGCGGGACGCACGAAGGTCTCGATGTGGTGCGCGCGGTCGGCGGCGTACAGCAGCGCCTCGGCCCTCGCTGCGATGTCGCCTCTGTGGTGCAGGACGATCTCGCGGATCTCGACTCCGACCTCGGTTCCGCCGGGTTCGCGGGTGCGCACGACCGTTCGCCCTCGCTCCGCCAGCCACTCCTCGATCAGCTTCGCCTGGGTGGACTTGCCCGTCCCGTCGCCGCCCTCGATCGTGATGAAGAGCCCGCGACGTTCCGGATTCGTGCCGTTCCCGCTCACTCCACTGCCGACTTTGTCGCCGCCGCCTTGCGCGTGGTGGTCGTCTTGGCCGCGGTGGTCTTTGCCGTGGTCGTCTTCTTCGCCGCGGTGGTCTTCGCCGCGGTCGTCTTCGCTGCCGTCGTCTTCGCCGGCGACTTCTTGGCCGGAGCCTTCTTCGCGGGCGCCTTCTTGGCCGGGGCCTTCTTCGCGGGTCCCTTCGCCCGCTTGTCAGCCAGCAGTTGCACGGCGCGCTCGAAGTCGACCTCCTCGACCGTCTCGCCGCGCGGGATGGTGGCGTTGGTCTCTCCGTCAGTCACGTACGGACCGAATCGGCCGTCCTTGACCTTGATCGGCTTGCCGCTGACAGGGTCGGCGTCGAACTCTTTGAGTGCGCTCGACGCGCGACGGTTGCCGTACTTCGGCTGCGCGAACAGTTCGAGGGCTCCGGCCAGGTCCATCGCGAAGATGTCGTCTTCGCTGGGGAGCGAGCGGGTGTCCGTGCCCTTCTTGAGGTATGGACCGTATCGCCCGTTCTGCGCCTGGATCTCCTCGCCGCTCTCCGGGTCGAGTCCGACCGTGCGCGGCAGGTCGAGCAGTTGCAGCGCTGTGCCGAGGTCGAGCGAAGCGAGGTCCATCGACTTGAAGAGGGACGCGGTGCGCGGCTTGACGGCGGCTGCCTTCTTCGTCGTCTTCTTGGCGGGCGCCGAGACTACTTCTCCTGTGGCCTGGTCGACGCTCTCCGCCGCCGGCTCTTCCTGGTCGACCTCGGTGACGTACGGTCCGAAACGGCCGTCCTTCGCCACGATGTTCTTGCCGTTCTCCGGGTTGACGCCGAGGACCCGGTCGGTGAGCACCGGCGCGTCGATGAGCTCGTGCGCCTTCGCCGGCGTGAGCTCGTCCGGAGCGAGCTCCGGCGGGATGTTGACCCTGCGCGGCGTCGCTCCCTCTGCCGCGCCCTCTTCCGCGACTTCGAGGTACGGGCCGTACTTGCCGATGCGCAGCGTCACGTCGTCGTCGATGGCGATCGAGTTGATGCTGCGCGCGTCGATCTCACCGAGGTTGTCGATGACGCGGCGCAGACCGGTGTGCTTGTCGCTGCCGAAGTAGAAGCTGTTGAGCCAGTCGACGCGCTCCGCCTCTCCATCTGCGATCCGGTCGAGGTCGTCTTCCATCTCCGCGGTGAAGTCGTACTGCACCAGGTCGCCGAAGTAGTCCTCGAGCAACCGGACGACCGAGAACGCCACCCAGCTCGGAACCAGCGCCTGCCCTCGCGGCGTGACGTACCCGCGGTCGACGATCGTGGAGATGATGCTCGCGAACGTCGACGGCCGGCCGATGCCCAGCTCTTCGAGGGCCTTGACCAGGCTGGCCTCCGTGTAGCGCGGCGGAGGGGTCGTCTCGTGGCCGTCCGCCTCGACGTCTTCGACGCTCAGCCCCTGACCGGGTTGCAGCGGCGGGAGTTTCGCGTCCGCCGCGTCGGAGGAGTTGCGCTCCTCGTCCTTGCTCTCCTCGTATGCGTTGAGGAATCCGCGGAACGTGATGACCGTGCCGCTCGCGGTGAACTCGCCGATCGTGCCGGCGTGCTCGCCTTCCGTGATCGTGGTCTCGACGGTCACGGAGGCCGTCTGGCCCTTGGCGTCGGCCATCTGCGATGCGACGGTCCGCTTCCAGATCAGGTCGTAGAGTCGGAACTCGTTGCCGCGAAGCACCTTCTCGAGCTCGGACGGCGTGCGGAAGACCTCGCCGGACGGCCGGATCGCCTCGTGCGCCTCCTGGGCGTTCTTGCTCTTCGACGCGTATGTGCGCGGCTTGTCCGGCACCGTCTCCGGTCCGTACAGCTTCGCGGCCTGGGTGCGGGCGGCATTGGTGGCCTGCTGCGAGAGCGACGCGGAGTCGGTTCGCATATAGGTGATGTAGCCGCTCTCGTAGAGGGACTGCGCGACGCTCATCGTCTGCTTGGCGGAGAACCGCAGCTTGCGGGCGGCCTCCTGCTGCATGGTCGACGTGGTGAACGGGGCAGCAGGGCGACGCGAGTACGGCTTGGAGTCGACCTTGCTCACCGTCACCACGGTGCTCGGCCGGGAGATCGCGGCGGCGAGCGTGGTCGCCGTCTGCTCGTCGAGCGTGCGGGCGGACGATGTGAGCTTTCCGTGGTCGTCGAAGTCGCGACCGGTGGCGACGCGCTCTCCGGAGAGCCTGGCCAGCCTGGCCTCGAAGCCATTGGCGTCCTCCGGGGTGAACCGCGCCGTCAGCCCCCAGTACGAGGCGGGCACGAACGCAAGACGCTCGCGCTCCCTGTCGACCACGAGTCGGGTCGCCGCCGACTGAACGCGACCGGCGGACAGGCCTGGCCCCACCTTGCGCCACAGCACGGGCGACACTTCGTAGCCGTACAGCCGGTCCAGGATGCGCCTGGTCTCCTGGGCGTCGACCAGTGCGGTGTCGATCTCCCTGGTGTTGTCGCGCGCCTTCTCGATGGCTTCCTTGGTGATCTCGTGGAACACCATGCGCTTCACGGGGACCTTCGGCTGGAGCACCTCGATGAGGTGCCAGGCAATGGCCTCTCCTTCGCGGTCCTCATCCGTTGCGAGGAGGAGTTCGTCGGCGTTCTTGAGCGCTCTCTTGAGATCGGCGACCGTCTTCTTCTTCTGGTCGGAGACCACGTAGTAGGGCTCGAAGCCCTTCTCGACGTCGACGGAGAACTTGCCGAGCGAGCCCTTCTTGAGCTCCGGCGGCAGGTTCTTGGGCTCGATGAGGTCGCGGATGTGCCCGACGGACGCCATCACCTCGTAGCCGTCGCCCAGATACTGGGCGATCGACTTCACCTTGTTCGGTGACTCGACGATGACGAGTTTCTTCGTGTCAGACACCTGACTCCTCTTATATATACGCGCTGTTCTGCAACAGCGAGACGTTCGTAGCGCGCTCCCCCGGCGCCGCACCCCTGCGGCGAGCGTGGGCCGCACGGCCCCGACAGGCAAACCATACACACCTGAGCCGCTTGTCTGCCTAATCGGTGGATCTTCGTTCGCCGAGGGCGCAGACCTTGCGGTGGCCCGGGGCGGGAGGAAGATGAAGGTATGGCTATCACTTCAACGACGACGTATACCGCCAAACTGACCGACGGCCCCCTCGAGGGGAAGACCATCGCGACCGAATACCTCGGAACGGGCGAACCCCGCCCTCGTCTCGAGATCCCCTCCTCCACCGCAGGCAAGCGCTACCTCTATATCCGCTCCTCCGCGATCGAGTTCGCGTCAGACGACGCCCTCGACCGCCGCCCCAGCGCCGTGGAGTACCGGTATCTGGAGGCGATCTTCGACTGATCACGGCGTTCCAGGCGGACCTGCGCGCGCCGCGGCGCGCGCAGGAAGCCCCAGGTAGGTGACGGAGGTGAGCACGACGGCGATGACGCCATCGAGCTCACACGACACCAGTCGCGCACCGTTCGCAGATGCGACCCGCTCCGCCTCCTGACACGGTGACCCCGGCCGCAACCCTGACGCGACATCCGCCGCGGCGAGCGCCGCCCCGTCCGCCGCGGCACCGGACACGCGCCGCGCCCCGTACGCCCCTGCCACCGCCACGGCCGCTGCCGTCGCACACACGAGCACCCCGATCAGCGCCACCGCGAGAACCCCGGCTGCGCCGCGCTCGCACAGAATGCGCGCGCCCATCGCGCCCGCACGATCGCGCCAACCGCCCAGCCCGACCCCACGACCACGCCGACCGCCCGGTCCGCCCGCAGTCGCGCGCATGCAGGGGACGCCACGGCTCAGCCATCTGGGTGACCTTCGTCCGGCGCACACGCCCTGGCGGATGCGCGCAGCCCCAGGACCCCCAGCGCAGTCTCCTGGTTCGCACCCGTCGCTTTCACACACACCATTCCTCCTTCTCTGTCGACGGTCAGTTCCGCATCGGCCTCGCGCGCAATGCGGGCCGGGTCATCGCCACGGGCGAGCATCCGTGCTGACTGGGCTGCCGCATCCACGAGTCGTGCCTGCTGTGTCGCCACCTGAACGGCGCCGAGGCACAGCGCGAGGCAGGCGAGCACGGCGGGGAGCGCCACCGCGAATTCGGCGGTCACGCTCCCCCGCTCTCCGTCATCCGCCCGTGGTGAGAGCACGCGTGACCAGATCGGTGAGGATCGCTTTGACCTCGTCGCCGCGGAGCAGGACCACCAGCAACCCGGCGAATCCGACTGCTCCCATCGTCGCGACCGCGTACTCGGCCGTCGCCGAACCTCGTTCTTCGCGGATGACCCGCCTGACGAATCCACTCGTCGTTCCTCTTCTCATGTGCCTCTCCTCGTTGTTCGTTTCTTCGTTGTTCGTTTCTTCGTCGTTCGCTCCGGCCGCTCGTTGTGGCCGTGTTTCCACCCTCCGGTGTGCGTCTCCCGCTGACCACAGCGATTCCCGATCGGTGGAGAACCGTCAGAGCGCGGCGACTGTGGAGGAGATGATCGACAGCACCACGGGAGCGACGCCCAGCAGCATGAAGCTCGGAAGCACGCACGCGCCGAGAGGAAGCATCGACCGGACCGCGAGCGCCGCAGCGGCCGTTCTGCCCTGCATCCGCCGATGCCGTCTGGCCCGAGCCGCCCCACTCCTGAGCAGGTCCGCCGCCGGGGCGCCGGCGCGCTGCGCCAGGCTCAGAATGCGCGCGACCTCCGCTCGATCGTCGCCGAGCACCTTGAGCGCCGAACACGCCTCGTCGCACATCGCCAGAGCGCTCGGCACCCCGACCCCGCCGCTCAGCGCCGTCGCGATCAGGTCGTGACGCAGACCGGGAACGTCGAAACCGGGGTGTGCCCGCAACAGGAGGGTGCGCATCCATCGCCTCCCGACGACCAGCAGGAGCACACCGGCGCCGAGCAGTGCCCAGCCGACGGCCGAACCAGTGAGCGTGCCGACAAGGTCGACGCCCATCACAACGGCCAGCACCATTCCGACGACAGGCAGCCACGACACGAGCTGCGCTGTCGCCCGCGGCCCTGCCAGCGCCACGTGCACGTCGCGCTCCGTCTCCGCGCGGTCGCGCAGAGCGTCGGCGAGGCGACGCAGCGTCGGAGCCATCGGCGCTCCAGCGACGTCCGCGACCCGCCAGATGGCGGTCAACACCGTCCACGAGGCATCCGCCGTCGGGGAGACGTCTGCGGGAGATCGCGATCGCGCCGTCGCCCCCGATCTTCGCTCGACCGCCCAGGCACCCGCAGCCCGCGCCACAGCGTCGGCTGTCCGCTCCCCCGCCGCGATACCAGCTCCCACCAGCCCGGCCAGTGGATGCGCGGAGAACTCCCGCAGGTACCCCCACGCCGCCTCCGCCGTCACCCCCGCCTCCATGAGGGCGACCAGCTCCTCGAGCAGCTCTGCGACCCGCTCTGCTTCTTCTCCCGCCCGCTCGCGCTTTTCACGCCGGCGAACCCAGGTACTCGCTCTCGTCGGTTTCACGACGTGCTCACCACGTTGAGCCGACCGTCCTCCGCCAGTTCCAACCGCCCGAAGCCGGCGACGCTGCGCGCGCCTCCGACGCGCTCGACGTGGACGAGCATCCCGATGGCGCTCACCGCCTGTCTGGCGACGGCGCGCTCGTTCAGCCCTGCCAGAGCGCCGAGTGCCTCGATGCGGGCGGGGACGTCGCCGATCGAGTTGGCGTGGAGCGTTCCGGCCCCTCCGTCGTGGCCGGTGTTCAGCGCGGACAGAAGATCGGTGATCTCCTCTCCTCTGCACTCGCCGAGGACGAGTCGGTCAGGACGCATCCGAAGCGCCTCGCGCAGGAGTCTCCTGAGGCCGACGCCGCCCGCGCCCTCCAGGTTCGGCTGCCTGGTCTGGAGGCCGACCACGTGCGGGTGCGCGATGCGGAGTTCCGCGACGTCCTCGATGGTGACGATCCGCTCGTCCGGCGGCGCGTGGGAGAGGACGGCGCCGAGGAGCGTGGTCTTGCCCGCACCGCCCGCGCCGGTGATGAGAAGGTTGGTGCGCTGCGCTATCGCGCGCAGCAGTATGTCCGCCTGCCGCCGGGTGATCGCACGGTCGGCGAGAAGGTCGGGCAGTCCCAGCACCCTGCCGCTCGGTATCCGAACCGACAGCAGCGTTCCTCCCGTTGAGACGGGAGGGAGCACCGCATGCACCCGTATCCCGTTCAGAAGGCGGACGTCGACGAACGGCGTCGCCTCGTCGAGGTGTCTGCCCCCGCTCGCCACCAGACGGACCGCGAGGTCTCGCGTCGTGCGCTCGTCCGAGCACCAGCCGTCGATGCGCCGGAGACCGCGTTCGCCGCCGTCGGCCCAGAGCTCGCCTCCCGCCGTGATGAAGAGGTCTGTGACGTCGTCGTGCAGCAGGTAGGGCGCGAGCGGCCCGAACGTCTGCCACAGGCCAGCCCGCTCGAACGTCGATGCGGACGGCGTCGCATCCTCAGGCTGCCCACTCGCACGGAGTTCTCTCGATGTCGTCCTCATGCAGGAACGCTACGAAGCACGCCGCATCCACCGCTGTCGCACCCGGAAACCCGTGGAGAACTCCCGAAACGCGCGGCCTGTGGAGAGGCACCAGACCAGCCGCAGCGCGTCGGCCCGGTTAAAAAAAGGGGGGCCGCACCTATTGGGGGGAACAGGTGCGGCCACTGCGGCGCATGATTGGGGGGAATCGTTTGCGCCGCACGCCAGAATTAATATTCGGCCGAGAGACAGTTTACGCAGAATCAATGCAAACGCAAGTCTTCATCGAGGAGGTCACCGCCAGGTTGTAGAGTCGACCATTGTCGCGCCACGACTTGACCATTCAGCATCGCAAAGGAGCGAACAGACTCCCCATGAGCAACACAATCGACAATCTGCTGCACGAAGCACGCCGTTTTGCCCCCAGCGAGGAGTTCGCGGCCAACGCGGTAGCGACCGCCGAGCTCTACGAACGTGCCGCGGAAGACCGTCTCGGGTTCTGGGCCGACCAGGCCCGTGAGCTCGTCCACTGGCACAAGCCGTTCACGCGCACCCTGGACTGGACCAACCCGCCCTTCGCGAAGTGGTTCGACGACGGCGAGCTCAACGTGGCGTACAACTGCCTCGACAGGCACGTCATCGCCGGCAACGGCGACCGCGTCGCCATCCACTGGGAGGGCGAGCCTGGCGACAGCCGCTCCATCACGTACGCAGAGCTCACCGCGGAGGTCAAGAAGGCGGCCAATCTGCTGACCAGCCTCGGCATCGCCGCGGGCGACAGGGTCGCGATCTACCTGCCGATGATCCCGGAGGCCGTCATCGCCATGCTGGCGGTCGCGCGCATCGGCGCCGTCCACTCCGTCGTGTTCGGCGGGTTCAGCGCGGAGAGCCTGCGCTCGCGCATCGACGACGCGGCTGCCAAACTCGTCATCACTGCGGACGGCGGCTGGCGCAAGGGGAAGGTCTTCCCTCTCAAAAACGCCGTGGATGCGGCACTCGCGTCCGGCGAGACGACCGTCGAGCACGTGCTCGTGGTCAAGCGCGGCGAGAATGACGTCGAGTGGACGAGCGGGCGCGACCTGTGGTGGCACGACGAGATCGCCCAGGTGGACGCCGACCACGTCGCCACGTCGTTCGAGGCGGAGCAGCCGCTGTTCATCCTCTACACCTCCGGGACCACGGGCAAGCCGAAGGGCATCCTGCACACCTCCGGCGGCTACCTGACACAGGCCGCGTTCACCCACAAGAACGTCTTCGACCTCCACCCGGAGTCCGATGTCTACTGGTGCACGGCCGACATCGGCTGGATCACGGGCCACAGCTACGTCGTCTACGGCCCACTCGCCAACGGCGCCACCCAGGTGCTCTACGAGGGCACCCCGGAGACGCCGCACCCCGGCCGATGGTGGGAGATCATCGAGAAGTACAAGGTCTCCATCTTCTACACGGCGCCGACCGCCATCCGCTCGTTCATGAAGATCGGGCGCCAGCACCCGCAGAAGTTCGACCTGTCGAGCCTGCGCGTGCTCGGATCGGTGGGAGAGCCCATCAACCCGGAAGCGTGGATGTGGTACCGCGACGTGATCGGCGGCAACACCACGCCCATCGTCGACACCTGGTGGCAGACGGAGACCGGCGCCATCATGGTCTCCGCCCTCCCAGGCGTCACCACGCTGAAGCCCGGCTCCGCGCAGGTGCCTCTGCCCGGGATCTCGATCGAGATCCTGGACGAGGCCGGGGTGCCCGTCGGCAAGGACCAGGGCGGCCTGCTGGTGGTCGCCGAGCCGTGGCCGAGCATGCTGCGCGGCATCTGGGGCGACCCCGAGCGGTTCAAGGAGACGTACTGGGAGAAGTTCGGCGACAAGTACTTCGCCGGCGACGGTGCCCGCTACGACATGGACGGCGAGATCTGGCTGATGGGCCGCGTGGACGACGTGATGAACGTCTCAGGCCACCGCCTCTCGACAGCGGAGATCGAGTCGGCGCTCGTCGCGCATCCCCTGACGGCGGAGGCCGCCGTCGTGGGTGCGGCCGACGAGACCACTGGCCAGGCCGTCGTGGCGTTCGTCATCATCAAGCAGAACCAGCTCGAGAACGCCGAGGCGATGGATGTGGCAGCCGAGCTGCGCAAGCACGTCACGGAGCAGATCGGCGCCATCGCCCGCCCGCGCGAGATCTTCATCGTGAACGAGCTTCCGAAGACGCGCTCCGGCAAGATCATGCGCCGCCTGCTGCGCGACGTGGCGGAGGGCCGAGAGGTCGGCGACACCACGACGCTCGCAGACACCGCGGTGATGAGCTCGATCCAGAGCAAGCTCTCCTAGCGCGTCCCGTGCACGCCGAAGGGCCCGCATCCACTGTGGATGCGGGCCCTTCGGCAATTCGGGATGCGCGCTACTCGAACGACAGGATGAGCTCGACCTCGACGGGCGAGTCCAGCGGGAGCACGGAGACTCCGACGGCAGAGCGCGCGTGCACCCCTGCGTCGCCGAAGATCTCGCCGAGCACCTCGGACGCCCCGTTGATGACGCCGGGCTGACCGGTGAACGACGGGTCGGAGGCGACGAAGCCGACGACCTTGACGATGCGGGTGACCCTGTCGAGCGAGCCGATGACGCTCTTCGCGGCGGCGAGGGCGTTCAGCGCGCAGGTGCGGGCGTACTCCTTCGCGTCGTCGGCGGGAACCAGGCCGTGACCGTCGCCCACCTTGCCCGTGGCGGGGAGCGCGCCTGACACCATCGGAAGCTGGCCGGAGGTGTAGACGTGGGTGCCGTCGACGACGGCAGGAGTGTATGCCGCGACAGGAGGAACCACGTCGGGAAGGACGATCCCGAGCTCGGCGAGGCGAGCTTCGACGGCGGCCATCAGGCGTCCTCTCCGTCGACGACGGGACGCTTCAGGTAGGCGACGAGCCCGCCTTCCGGACCGGTGACGACCTGCACCAGCTCCCACCCCTCCGAGCCCCAGTTGTTGAGGATCGCGGCGGTGTTGTGGACGATCAGAGGCGTCGTGAGGTATTCCCAGCGCGGCATTGTGCTCCTTGCGTTCGGGGGGTTTATCAGGTTTATCACCTACTCTGATCCTATGTCTGCCACAAAACCACGGGCTAGAGGTGTGCTCGGCGCCGTCGGCGCTTTCGTCGGCATGAGTGCCGTCGCAGGCCTCCTGGTCACGGCCGCCGTGACCCCCGCGATCGCGGTCACGGGGATGGCCGCCAACGACAGCATCGGCGTCTTCGAGGGCCTTCCCGAGTACCTCGACGTCGGCCAGCTCGCCCAGCCGACCACCATTTACGCGAAGAACGGCGACGCGGACGTCAAGCTCGCGACCTTCTACTCGCAGAACCGTCTGCCCGTCGCCTTCAGCCAGATCTCCCAGGCCGCGAAAGATGCAGCCATCGCCGGAGAGGACCCACGGTTCTACTCCCACGGCGGCGTCGACATCCAGGGAACGGTGCGCGGCGTGCTGTCGACCGTCGTCGGCCACGACGTGCAGGGCGGCTCCTCCATCACGCAGCAGTACGTGAAGAACGTGCTGCTGCAGAAGTGCGAGGCGATGCCGGTCAAGACCAAGGAGCAGAAGGCCAAGTACCAGACCTGCGTCGACGACTCCACGGGCGTCTCGCCCGACCGCAAGGTGAAGGAGATGAAGTACGCGATCGGTATCGAGAAGAAGTACTCGAAGGACGTCATCCTCACCGGTTATCTGAACATCGCCGGTTTCGGCGGCTCGGTGTACGGCGTCGAGGCGGCCGCGAAGTACTACTTCAACACCACCGCTGCCGCCCTCACGCCTGCGCAGGCTGCGAGCCTGATCGCGATCGTGAACGAGCCGACGACGCTCAAGATCGACGATCCGGAGAGCAAGACCAACGGCGCCGCCAACGGGTACGCGAAGAACAAAGAGCGCCGCGACTACATCCTGCAGAAGATGTACCAGTACAAGAAGCTCACCAAGGCGCAGTACGACGAGGCGGTGAAGACTCCGGTCACCCCGGCGATCACGCCGTCTACGCGCGGTTGCCAGACCGCCGGCGGCTCGGCGTACTTCTGCGACTATGTGCAGCGCATCATCCTGAACGACCCGTCGTTCGGCGCAGACGATGACACCCGCTCGGCGAACTTCCTCCGCGGCGGATACAAGATCTACACCTCGCTCGACCTGACCCTGCAGCAGACCGCTGAGGAGACGATGGCGAGCTACGTGCCGCGTTCCTACGGCGACGTGCAACTCGGCGCGTCGCTGGTCGGTGTCCAGCCGGGCACGGGGCGTGTGCTGTACATGGCGCAGAACAAGCTGTACAGCGGGGATGCGGATGTGCTCAATTCCAGCAACGAGTACACCTCCGTGAACTACAGCACGGACCTCGACTACGGCGGCTCGAACGGCTTCCAGGTGGGGTCGACGTACAAGGTGTTCACTCTGGCTGAATGGCTGAAGCAGGGCCACTCGCTCTACGAGTCGGTGAATGCGAACGTGCGCACATACAACCTGTCGCAGTTCAAGAACTCGTGCGTGGACGTCGGCGGAGGCACCTGGCGCCCGACCAACGACTCGCCAGGGGAAGAGGGATACCGCACCGCCCAGAGCGCGACCACCCTCTCGATCAACACGGCGTTCGTCGCGATGGCGTCGCAGCTCGACCTGTGCGAGATCAAGAAGGACGCCGAGGCGTTCGGAGTCCACGACGCCGCCGGCGTGCCGTTGAAGAGCAACCCGGCGTCGGTGCTCGGAACGAACAATGTCTCGCCGATCACCATGGCCACGGCGTTCGCAGGCATCGCGAACAACGGCCTCACCTGCACCCCGGTCGCGATCGATAAGATCATCCGCGGCGACGGCAAGGAGATCGCTCCTCCTGCCACGAAGTGCACGCAGTCGGTGGATCCGGCGGTTGCGAAGGCAATGGCATACGCACTCAAGGGCCCGATTCAGGGCGGCACGGCAGCGGGAACGAACTCGACCGGTGTCGACATGCTCGGTAAGACGGGTACGACCGACGACAACAAGCAGCTCTGGCTGATCGCAGCCACGACGAAGGTCGCCGGCGCGTACTGGGTCGGCAACATCGTCGGCGACACGGATATGCGAAAGATCTATCCGACACACGGCATCTCCCCCGCGAGCGCTCGAACCAGGGTGATGAACGCGATGATGACCACTGCCGTCAACAAATACGGCGGCGACGACTTCGCCCGCCCGGACACCAAGCTGCTGCAGGGCGCCCAGGTCACCATCCCCGATCTGGCGGGCAAGTCGCCCGCCGACGCCAAGTCCATCCTGAACGGGCTCGGCCTGGACGGCATCGACGGAACCGCCGTTGACTCGGCCGCTCCCGCCGGCACCGTCGCTGGGACCGATCCTGCCGCCGGCACGTCCGTCACCAAGGGCAACGGCGTGACGATCTACACCAGCAACGGCGCTCTGGTGCCGCTGCCGAATGTGGTCGGGCAGAAGCTGTCGGATGCGCAGAAAGCGCTGAGCCAGTTCGACGTGAAGGTGTCAGGGGGAAACAACAAGGACGCCATCGTCGAGGCGATGGACCCCGGCGCGGGCACCCCGGTCAAACCCGGCTCCGCCGTGACCCTGAAGGTCGCCGCGTCCGCTCCGAGCCCTGGAGTGGGAAAGTAGTGGCACGCCGGTCCGGCCTGCACGCGGCTGGCACAGCACTCGGTGTGCTCGCCGCGGCAGGCGCGGCCGCGTTCGCGTGGGGCACGCTGGTCGAACGCCGGCTGTTCACGCTCCGCAGGGTCACCGTCCCCGTGCTTCCCGCCGGCGCCGAATCGATCCGCGTCCTGCACCTCTCCGACCTGCACATGGCTCCGTGGCAGAGCGACAAGCAGGAGTGGGTCAGGTCGCTCGCCGACCTCAAGCCCGACCTGATCGTCGACACCGGCGACAACCTCGGCCACGCCGACGGCCTCACCGGGATCGAGCGGGCGTTCGAACGCTTCCAGGGCATCCCAGGCGTCTTCGCACACGGCTCGAACGACTACTTCGGCCCTCAGCTCAAGAACCCGCTCAAGTACTTCGTCGGTCCGTCCACCAAGAAGCCGTCGACGGCTCCGCGCCTCGACAACGCGGCGCTCACGGCCTACTTCCGCAGCCTCGGCTGGCTCGACCTCAACAACGCGGCGGGGGCCGTGGATGTGCGGGGCACCCACCTGGAGTTCTTCGGCGTCAACGACCCGCACATCCACTTCGACAGGGTTGAGGCGATTCCCGGCGCCCTGGACGAGCTGCGTGAGAACGACCCGTACGCCGAGGACGCGCTGTGGCCACAGGATGCGCCGCGCGCCGACCGCCCGACGGTCACCATCGGCGTCACCCACTCCCCCTACCGGCGGGTCCTCGACGCGTTCGTCACCTACGGTGCCGCGATGATCTTCGCCGGGCACACGCACGGTGGCCAGGTCTGTGTTCCCGGATTCGGAGCGCTCGTCACGAACTGCGACATCCCGCGCAGCCAGGTCAAGGGACTGAGCATCTGGCGCCACGCGTTCCGCTCGGCGTTCCTCAACGTGTCGGCAGGTCTCGGCACGTCGATCTACGCCCCGGTGCGCTTCGCGTGCCGCCCGGAGGCGACGCTGGTGACGCTGACCGCATCCGCCTGAGTGGTCACGAGTACCCCTCAAGCTCGTGTATTCTTATTGAGGCCTACGGGCCAATCGGGGTGTGGCGCAGCTTGGTAGCGCGCTTCGTTCGGGACGAAGAGGTCGCAGGTTCAAATCCTGTCACCCCGACAGAAAAATGCCGGAGCATGAACATGCTCCGGCATTTCTGTTTCCCGCTGTCTCTGCCTCGCTGACTAGGGCACGACGGGCAGCATGTTCCCGTCGAAGAACGCCGCCAGCTCGGCGTGGGCGTCGACCGGGAAGATTCCGGCCACGTACTGGTCGGGGCGAACGACCACGATCGCGCCATCGCGGCTGAGTTCACGGTCGCGGAAGATGTCGCGGCCGTGGCCGGAGGCGAAGATCTGGTTCAGGTCGATCAGGCCGAACGGGACCTTCAGCGGCTTGAACGCGTCCGGCACGTCGCCGGGCTCGACGAGCGTGTAGTCCTGCTGGTAGACGACCTTCGTGTCGAAAGTCGCGTCGTCGTCTCCGCCCTCCGGTGTGAAGCGGCTCCACGGGGATGCAGGGTCGGTGCGCCACCACTCGGCGAATTCGGCGGTCGGGGTGCCGCTCAGCGCTGGCGCCGCGGCGTCGGCGAAGACGTAGACGCGCCAGCGACCGTCCGCCTCGTGCAGGTGACCCAGGTGGCGCCAGCGGTTGTCTGCGCGACGGATCATTTCGGCGGACTTGAAGCGCTTGCCGATCGGGAAACCGGGAGCCAGCGCCTGGTGGGCGTCGCCCGCCGTGATCATCGACGGGGCGTACTGCGTCATGAAGCCGGCGGGGAACTCGAACGTCGAGACGTAGTATCGCTCCAGCTCGCCTGGGTCCTCCCACGAGTCGGCGGGACGGGCGAGCATGTCCGACCACTCCTTGTCGAAGTCGATGAGGTTCTGCGCGACCACTTTCCGCTCGTCCTCATAGGTCGACAGCAGGGACTCCGGGGCGCGGCCCTCGAGAACAGCGGCGAGCTTCCAGCCGAGATTGAAGCCGTCCTGGATCGAGACGTTCATCCCCTGTCCCGCCTTGGCGGAGTGGGTGTGGCAGGCGTCGCCCATGATGAACGCGCGCGGAGCACGCTCGCCGCGAAGTTCGGCCGGCACGTCATCGAAGCCGTCCGTGATCCGGTGGGCGACCTCGTACACCGACGACCAGGCGACCTGCTTGACGTCCAGCGAGTACGGCGCGATGATGCGGTTCACCCGCGCGATCATCGCATCCACGGGGGTGGACCTGATCGCACCGGCGTCCGCGCCGTCGACCTCGCCGAGGTCCACGTACATGCGCACGAGGTAGCCGCCCTCTCGGGGGATGAGGAGGATGCTGCCCGCGTCGTGCGACTGGATGGAGCACTTGAGCTGGATGTCGGGGAAGTCGGTGTTCGCCAGCACGTCGAGCACGCCCCAGGCGTGCATCGCGGCCTCCCCGTGCAGCCGGTGGCCGAGGGATGCGCGTACCGAGCTCCTGGCGCCGTCCCCGCCGACGAGGTACTTCGCACGCACCGTGCGCTCCTCCCCCGCGCGCTCGCCGGCGACGTAGCGGATGCGCGCGGCGACAGGGTATTCGGCGTCGCGGTCGATCGAGAGGTCGAGGAACTCCACTCCGTAGTCGGGGACGATGCGGCCGGGGGCGCGCTCCGCGTCGCGCAGGAAGTAGTCCAGGATGCGGGCCTGGTTGACGTAGATGTGCGGGAACTCGCTGATCCCGGTCGCGTCGTCCGGTGCGCGGGACACCCGGACGATGCGGGAGGGGTCATCGGCGTCCGGCTTCCAGAAGCACATCTCGACGTTGCGGTACGCCTCGTCGACCACCTCGTTCGCGAAGCCGAACGCCTGGAAGGTCTCGACCGATCGGGCCTGGATGCCGTCCGCCTGCCCGACAGCGAGCCGGCCGGGCCGCTGCTCGATGGCGCGTGCATCGATGGACGGAAAGCGGGAGAGCTGAGCCGTGACAGCGACGGCCGCAGGTCCTGTGCCGACGATGAGCACATCCAGCTGGTCCGGGATGTCCGCCGCCCTGTCGATCCCGTAGCCTGCCGCCGGTTTGATGCGCGGGTCGGTGGCGACGTAACCGCGGTGGTGGATCTGCATCTCTGTGGCTCCTCATTGAACGCATCGATCATTGGTGTATCTATAGTTGCGACATGGTTCCAACTATAGATACGATGCTAGTTGTCGCCGTTGCGCGTCGCAAGAGAGCGCCCTGCAACCAGTGCGGGGTCGACGGCGGCGTGGACCGCGGGAGCACGCGCAGAACGAGGGAGCCCGGATGACGAACACCGTGGGCGGTCAGGCAGGCCGCTCCGCCGAGAACCGCGCCGACGGCGGATCGCAGACCCTCGCCCGCGGGCTCAGCGCGCTCGCCATGATCGGCGAGGACGGCGCCTCCCTGAGCGTGCCAGAGCTGGCCGGTCGGCTGGGTATCCATCGCTCGATGGCCTACCGATTGGTGAAGACGCTCGAACAGCACGGATTCGTCGAGCGGTCGCCGTCCGGCGAGCTCGAGCTGGGGGCACGGCTTGCCTCTCTGGCCCGCGGAGCCGCCAGGAGCCTGCAGACGGCCGCCTCGCCTGAGCTGGCCGCCGTGGCGGACGAGCTGGGCATGACGGCGTTCCTGGTCGGTTACGACGGCGAGGTCGCGGTGACCCTGACCAGCGCCGAGCCTCGGCATGCGGAGACCACGGTCGCCCAGCGGCCGGGAAGCCGCCACGCGATCGGGCAGGGAGCGCCGGGACGGGTCATCCGCTCGCTGCTCAGCCCCGAGCAGTACCCGCCGCAGCGGTTCGAGCGCAGCCACGACGAGGTGCTGCCCGGGCTCTACTCCATCGCTGTTCCGCTCGCGCTGCCGCACGGCAGGGCAGCGGCCATCGCGGTGCTGTACCTCCCGCATCCCCTGGACGAGGAGCATGTGGCCGACGTGCTCGTCGCCGCGGCGAGGCGGATCGACGCGGCGTTCCGGTAGCGGGAGCGCGATAGGCCGAGAGAAGGCGACGCCCTCCTCAAACGCGACGCTTTCCTCAAACGCGACGCCCTCCTAGAACGCGTCCGGCCTCGCGAACTCGACAGGTGCATCCTGCGCCTGCGGGTCGATGTGGGTGCGGATGTACGGCAGCGTGCGGCCGATGGAGGTGTCGATCCTGGCGCGCAGGTCGTCCGACGACACCTGGTAGTCGGTGAAGTCCCGCTCGCTCGCGTAGATGCCGAGGGGCAGCGTGAGCGACTGGAAGAAGCCGAACAGGGGCCTCATCTGGTGCTCGACAAGCAGCGCGTGGCGTTCGCTGCCTCCCGTCGCCGTGAGGACGATCGGCTTGTCGACCAGCGCGTACTGACCGACATGGTCGAAGAACAGCTTGAACAACCCGGTGTACGTCGCGCGGTACGCGGGAGAGCCGACCACCACGATATCGGCCGCCTCGACCGCTTCGAGGGCGGCGACCGCGTCCGGGCCCAGGCTGTTGCGGAACGGGCCGAGGCTGAGCTGGCCGAGCAGCGGTGCGAGTTCGACCGTGGTGGCCGTTCCACCGACCGCCGCCGCGAACGCTTCCGTCACCTCGCGCACGAGAACTGTCGTGCGCGAGGGATGCGTCGGGCTGCCGCTGACACCGACGACCGAGATCCTGCGCTTCTCCGCCATCAGAACGATCCCACGTCCGCCTTGGCGAGCTGGAGCGGGGCGACGGGGTTGTCGAGGTTCGCTCCCCCGCGGTAGCGGGCGCCGATGTGCTCGTCCGGCAGGCGGTTGTGACCAGCGCCGAACAGGCGCTCGCGCAGCGTCCCTGGATGCGATCCCTCCTCCGGCAGCCGTCCGCGCTTCCTGAGCTCCGGCACGACCAGCTCCGCGAAGTCGCGGGCGGTGTCGAACGAGTGGTACTGGCGCAGGTTGATGCCGTCCAGACCGTCCTCGTCGAGCCAGCGCTCGATCTCGTCCGCGACCGTCTTCGCCGTGCCGACGACGAGGAAGCGGTCGTCCCGGTTGCCGCCGATGAAGTCCAGGGCTTGGCCGACGGTCCTGTCCAGCGGGAGGAACGGCACGCGCTCAGCGGGGAACTCCGCGCGCAGCAGGGCCTCGCGCACCGTGATGTCCCGTGGGAAGGCGGTGAGGTCGACGGGCAGGCTGCTGTGGGCGAGGATGCCGTCGAGGCTCGAGTGCTGCTGGTAGAGGCGCCACTTGTCTGCTGCCTCCTCCTCCGTGCGGCCGACGATCACTCCGGCCATCGCGATGAACTTCACCGCGTCCCTGCCGCGGCCGTGGCGCTCTGCCGCGTCGCGCATCCCGTCGGCGTTGCGGCGGAACTCCTCACTGGTGCGGCCTCCGGTGAAGACGACCTCCGCGTGGCGGCCGGCGAACTCGATGCCCGCCGGCGAGCCTGTCGCCTGGAACATGACGGGCGTGCGCTGGGGCGATGGATGCACGATGTGCGGTCCAGCGACCTTGAACCGGTCGCCGACGTGGTCGATGTAGCGCACCTTGGACGGGTCGGTGAAGATGCGGCGCTCCCGGTCGGCGATCACCGCGTCGTCGTCCCAGGAGCCCTCCCAGAGCTTGTAGAGCACGTCCACGTATTCGTCGGCGTACTGGTAGCGCAGGTCGTGCGGCACCTCGCCGTCCAGCCCGAAGTTGTGGGCAGCGTTGGGCAGGTACGAGGTGACGACGTTCCAGCCGACACGGCCCTTGGTCAGGTGGTCGAGGGTGGACATGCGCCTGGCGAACGCGAACGGCGGTTCGTATGTGGTGGAGAAGGTGACGCCGAAGCCGAGGCGCTTGGTCACCGCGGCCATCGCGGGGATCACGAGCAGCGGGTCGATGTTCGGACTCTGCAGTCCCTCGCGGAGCGCCGTCTCCGGGCCGCCGCGGAACACGTCGTACGCGCCGATCACGTCCGCGAGGAACACGCCGTCGAAGCCGCCGTGCTCGAGGATCTGGGCGAGCTCCGTCCAGTAGTCGAGATCGGCGAAGCGTTCCCTGTTGTTGCCTGGCAGCGGCCAGAGGCCGTGCGTGATGTGGCTCACGCAGGCCATCTCGAACAGGTTGAGGAAAAGCTGTTTGCGCTCTGTCATGTGCTCAGGCGCCTTCCTGCGCGGCTGGCGCGCTGTGGTTCTGATGCCCGGCGAACGAGGCCGGGTCGAATTCGGGGATCGCTGCGATCAAGTCTCGCGTGTACGGGTGCTGAGGGCGGAGGAATATGTCGTCAGGTTTCCCCTCCTCGACCACGACGCCGTCCTTCATCACCAGCACACGGTCGCTCAGATGGCTGATCACGCCGAGGTCGTGGGAGATGAACAGGTACGCGACGCCTGTCTCACGCTGGAGGGCGACGAGCAGGTCGAGGATCTGGGCCTGGATGGTGACGTCGAGCGCTGAAACGGCCTCGTCGAGCACGATCACCGCCGGGCGAGGAGCCAGCGCGCGGGCGATGGCGACCCTCTGCCGCTGGCCGCCGGAGAGGCGGAGCGGGAACCGGCCGAGCACGTCGGGAGAGAGCCCGACCTGCCCGAGCAGTTCGACAACGCGCGCCTTCCTGGCCGTGGCGTCGGCGAAGCGTTCTCCGCGCAGCGCGTCCAGCAGGATGCGCTCGACGTTCCAGCGCGGATCGAACGAGCTCAGCGGGTCCTGGTAGACCACAGAGATGCGGGGGCGCAGCGAGCGCCGCTTGCGTTCGGAGAGGCTGGACCAGGCGTGCCCGAGCAACCGGACGTCTCCTCCGTCGAGGCTTTCGAGGCCGAGCGCGAGCCGCGCGGTCGTGCTCTTGCCAGAGCCGGACTCCCCCACGATGCCGAGCGTCTCCCCCGCCGCGAGCGTGAACGAGACACCGTCGACGGCGCGCGTGACGGTGCCGTCCGCGGTGTGGAAGCGCTTGACGAGGCCGGTGGCCTCGATCACGGGGACGTCCCGCGCCGCATCTTGAGTCGCGCTCG
This sequence comes from Leifsonia sp. NPDC102414, assembly GCF_044765685.1. NCBI lineage: Bacteria > Bacillati > Actinomycetota > Actinomycetes > Micrococcales > Microbacteriaceae > Leifsonia > Leifsonia sp. NPDC102414. The sequence continues at coordinate 255,393 of NZ_JBIWKN010000003.1, read as the reverse complement.
CTGCCGCATCCCGTTGCCGCACTTCGGGGAACGGAGCGGACGACGGGCTCAGTGGGGTGCCGCGGGTCGCCTCGCTCGGCACGGCCGCGATGAGCGCCTTCGTGTATTCGTGCTGGGGGGCGCCGAGCACCGAGGCGATGCTGCCCTGTTCGAGCACTTCGCCGCCGCGCATCACCAGGATGTGGTCGGCCAGCCTGGCCACAACGGAGAGGTCGTGGCTGATCAGGATGACGGAAGCGCCGCGCGCCTTCATCCGCTCGAGCTGGGCGAGCACCTGCGACTGCACCGTGACGTCGAGGGCGGTGGTCGGCTCGTCGGCGATCACGATGTCAGGGTCGAGCGCGATGGCGGAAGCGATCAGCGCGCGCTGGCGCAGGCCGCCGGAGAGCTGGTCCGGCCGCTGGCGCGCACGCAGAGCGGGGAACGGCACACCGACCCGCTCCAACAGGTCGAGCACGCGCTGCTTCCTGGCTGCGCGATCGCCCCAGCCGTGCAGTCGCAGCGCTTCGGCGATCTCCGTGCCGACCGGGCGCAGCGGGTCGAGGGAGACCAGCGCATCCTGCAGTACGAAGCCGAGGTCGCGACCCCGGATGCGCCTCCACTGGCGCGGGGTGAAGGTGCGGACATCCTCATGATGGATCTCCAGCACGTCCGCTTCGACGATGGCGTTGCGGCCGGCGAGACCGACGATGGATCTGGCCGTGACGCTCTTGCCGGAGCCCGACTCCCCGACGATGGCGACGCACTGGCCAGGCAGCAGGTCGAACGAGACGCCCGACACCACCTGGCGCACGGCGCCGTCGACGCGGAACGCCGTGCTGAGGTTCTGGACGCGCAGCCGGGTGGCCGGCCAGTCCAGTTCGTCGACGACGCTCTCGGCGGTCGCCTGGCTCTCCTGGGTGACGCTCATCAGCGCTCTCCCTTCTCGAGGCGGATCTGCAGGTGACGGCCGATCGTGGTCGCCGCGAGGGCGACGGCGACGATGACCAGTCCCGGCACCACCACGAGCCACCAGGCCTGGGTGATGTATGCGCGCCCGGCGTCGAGCAGGGCGCCCCACTCCGACGACGGCGGGGCGACGCCGAGCCCGAGGAACGACAGGCTGGACGCCCAGACGATCGACTGGCCGACCGAGAGCGCGAAGACGGCGACGAGCGGACGGAGCGCGTTCGGCAGGATGTGCGCGCGGATGATCCGCCAGCGGGAGTGACCAAGGGCGGTCGCCGCTTCGACGTAGCCGGAGTTCTTCGCCCCGAGGATCTGGCCGCGGATCATGCGCGCGTATCCGGGCGCCGTGCCGAGGCCGACCGCGAAGATCTCGGTGGCGGCGGATGGTCCGGCGATGGCGATGAGGAGCAGCGCGAGCAGGAGGGCGGGGAAGGCGAACATGACCTCGACGAACCGGTCGACCACCACGGCGGCGGGCTTCGGCCCGAGCGCGGCGATCGAGCCGAGGATCAGCGCGGTGATGACCCCGACGGCCGCGGCGCCGAGACCGATCAGCAGCGACTCCCTCGCACCCCAGACGACCCGCGTGTAGAGGTCGCGGCCTGACTCGTCCGTGCCGAACCAGTGCGCGAACGACGGCGGCTTGAGGGCAGCGCCGTAGTCGATCGCCGTCGGCGCGTGGACGGTGAGCGCCTGCGGCGCGAATGCGGCGACGGCCAGGAGCAGCGCGAACGCGACGGCGACGTAGAGCCCCCACGGCCGGCGGGCGAGCGAGGCGGCCGCCGCGCCTGCCCTGGACGGGCGGGTGCCGCTGCCGACGGACGGAGAGCCGAGTGCTGTCATGACAGGTCCAAGCGGGGATCGATGATGGTGTACACGATGTCGACCAGCAGGTTCGCGATCACGTAGACCACGGCCACCAGCGTGACGATGCCGACGACGACGGGCAGATCCTGGTTGTTCACCGCTCCGACGAGCACCGAGCCGATGCCGGGCCGCGAGAAGATCGACTCCACGATCACGGCGCCGGAGAGGGTCGCGCCGAGTGCCCAGCCGGAGAGCGTGATGGCGGGGATGACGGCGTGCCGGAGCACGTGCCGCAGCCGGATGCCCCATTCGCCCATCCCGCGCATCCTGGCGGACAGCACGAACGGCTGCTCCAGTGCGCGCTCGAACTCGGCCCTGGTGCTCTGCGCCATGAACCCGGCGAGCGGGATGGCGAGCGTCAGCGCGGGCAGGATCAGGCCGTTCACGCCCGTCCCCCCGATGATCGGGAACCAGCGCAGCCCGAGGCCGAACACGAGCAGCAGGATGATGCCCAGCCAGTATGCGGGAAGCCCGGCGGCGACCACGTCCACGGTCGAGCCAAGGGCGCCAACGCGCGGGCCCCGGCCAGCCGTGATGGTCACCCACACGATCATCAGCACCCAGGCGAACACGATCGCCGTCAGCGACAGCGTCACGGTGGCGCCCAGCTGCTCGCCGATGATCGCGGTGACGGGGCGGTACTGCTGGTACGACGAACCGAAGTCGCCGACCACGAGACCTCGGAGGTAGTCGAAATACTGAACGATCACCGGGCGGTGCAGGCCGTACTGCTCGTTGATCTGGGCGAGCTCGGCCGGGGTGCGCTGCTGCGCCTGACCGGCCCGGATGTTCAGGATGGCTGTCGCCCTGTCGCCAGGGAGCGCGAGCTGAGCGAAGAACGCGACGGTGGCCGCGCCCCAGAGCACGATGACGGCCGACACGACCTTGCGCCCGATCGTGAGCAGCACGCGCCTGGTGCGGCGCGGCCGCCGCGGCTCCGCCCCGATGGGGGCGGAGCCAGCAGCGGGCGCGGAGACCGCGACGGTCTCGCTACTTGGTGAGGTATGCGTCATAGAACGTCGGTCCTCCCTGTGCGTGCTCCTGCCACACGCCCTTCAGCTTCGTCGAGACCGCCAGGGTGCTGAGGCGGTCGTAGACGCCGATGGAGAGCGCGTGCTGTGCGATGTAGTCCTGCGCCTTCTGGTACGACGCGTTCTGCGCATCCACGGTGGCTGCGGAGTTGCCGTCGAGGATGTACTGCGCCAGCGTCGGGTCGTTGTAGAACGCGGAGTTGGCGTAGTTGGGGTCGTCTGCGGTGGACGGGCGCCAGTTGATGTAGAGGATGCCAGCGGTGACGGCCGTCCAGTATCCGACGCTCAGGTCGTGGTCGTCCGGTGTCGAGTACTTGCCGGCGAAGAACTCGCTCTGCGGCACAGGGATGAGCTGCACGTCGAAACCGACCTTGGATGCCTGCTCCTTCACGCCCTGCAGAATCGCGGCGCCGTCGGAGTTGATGATCGAGCCTGCGCCGTACGGCAGGATCACGCTGAGCGTCTTGCCGTCCTTCTCGCGCACGCCCTTGTCGTTCTTCTGCGACCAGCCGGCCGCATCCAGCAGCGCGTTCGCCTTCTTCGTGTCGTAGTCGTACCAGTTCGCGGCCTTCTCGCTGTAGCCGGGGGTCGCCTGACTGACACCGCCGTTGCCCTCGACAGGGATGACGCCCTGGCCGATGGTGTCGACGATCTGCTTGCGGTCGAGGCTGTACGCGAACGCCTGACGCACCTTCTCGTCGGTGAACGGGCCCTTCTGCGTGTTGAACGAGATCTGCTGCGGCCGGCCGGGGGTGACGTACTTCTCCAGCTGGTATCCGCCGTCCTTCAGCGTCTTCCACTGGATGGCGGGCACATCGTAGATCGCATCCACCTGGCCGCTCTGCAGCGCGGCGACGCGGGTGGTCGGGTCTGCGACGAACTTCCAGTCGACCTCGTCGACGTACGCGGGGCCGGTGTGCTTGGCGTTGGCCGGCCACGACGTGTAGTTCGCGTTGCGGGTGAGGACGATGTCCTGGCCGCGGTTCCACTTCTTCACGATGAACGCTCCGGAGCCGATCGGAGCCTCGCAGTTCTGCTCCTTCGTGCGGGTCTCCAGCGCGTGCTGCGACTGGATGCCGAAGTAGCCCTGGCTGAGGTTGTCCGCCAGGCGAGGGTACGGCTTGGACAGGTCCACCTGGAGGGTCTGGTCGTCGACCGCCTTGGCGTCCTTGTAGTAGCCGTCCAGCCAGACCTTGGCTGTGCTGTTTCCGCCCTTGACCCAGTAGTCGAAGTTGTACGCGACGGCGGCGGCGGTCACCGGGGTGCCGTCGGTGAACTTCACGCCCTTCTTGAGCGTGAAGGTCCAGGTGAGTCCGTCGTCCGACTGCTTCCAGGCGGTGGCGAGCCACGGGACCACCTTGTGGTCCGCATCCAGCGAGGTGAGGTTGTCGAGGACCTGGTACGAGAGGTACGCCTGCTCGATCCAGCCGCCGAACACGCAGGCCGGTTCTTGCTGGTGGGCGTAGACGATGGTGCCGCCTGTGACCTTCTCACCGCTCGATGCGGTGGACGATCCGGCGCACGCGGTCAGCGCCATCGCACTGGAGAGCGCGATTGCTGTGGCGGCGATGACGGTGCGGAGGGTGCGCGAACGCATGGGGGATCTCCTCGGGGGATGCAGGACGGGTGGTGTCCGACAACGCTAGGGAGGAGGAACGGGATGCGCAGCAACGTGCGCGACGGATAGCGCAACACTCTGTCATTCGTCGACATGTGCTGGCGCCGGGGCGCTGGGGGACGCTACCCTGCCGGCGCTCCGAGCACGTCGCGGACGATCTCCAGCGACCGGATGCGCCCATCCACGGTCGCTGCACCCGACGTGATCATGAGCTCATCAGCCCCGGTGGATGCGAGCAACGCTTCGAGCCTGGACGACACCTCGGCCGGAGTACCGATCGCCTGCCGCGCGTTCCTGGCGGCGATGAACTCCTCCTCCAGCGGGGTGAACTCGTATGCCAGCGCTTCCTCGATGCTGACCGGCTGCGGCTTCGCGCCCATCCGCATCCGCAGGAAGGAGAGCTGACCTGGCAGCGAGAGCGCCCTGACCACCTCAGGGTCCTCGTCGGAGACGACGTTCACCCCGATCATCGTGTGCGGCTCCCGCAGGGTCTCACTCGGCTCGAAGCGCGAGCGGTAGAGGTCGAGCGCTTCCTCGGTGTGGTCGCCCGCGAAGTGGTGGGCGAAGGCGAACGGCAGGCCGAGCGCGGCGGCCACCTGAGCACTGAACCCGCTCGATCCGAGCAGCCACACCTGCGGTGCGTCTCCGAGGCCGGGGACGGCGGTGATGGTGTGCAGCGGGTTCGCATCGCTCATGCCGCCGTGGAAGAAGCCGAGCAGGTCGAGGAGCTGCTGCGGGAAGTCGTCGACGCCGAGCCCTTCGGCGCTGCGGCGCAGCGCCATCGCCGTCGCGCCGTCCGTGCCTGGCGCACGGCCGATCCCGAGGTCGATGCGGTCGCCGTAGAGTGCGCGCAGCGTGCCGAACTGCTCGGCGACGACGAGCGGGGCGTGGTTCGGCAGCATCACGCCGCCGCTGCCGACGCGGATGCGCGAGGTCGCGGCAGCGATACCGGCGATGAGCACGGCAGGGGCGCTTGAGGCGATCCCCGGCATCCCGTGATGCTCCGCGACCCAGAACCGCTGGTAGCCCAGTTCCTCCGCCGCCTGCGCCAGTCGCACCGACCCGGCCACCGCATCGGCGTTGGTGCCGCCGTACGGGCGGTTGGCGAGGTCGAGGACATTGAGCGGGATGGCGTTCGGCGTGGTCACCTCAGGTGCAACCGCCGCCGCAGCCGGTCGATTCCCGCACCTGTCGCAGGCGCGGGAAAAGGGTGCGGCTCACTCCGTTGTGAGCCGCACCCCTGGGTGCTGTGTTCATCCCGTGATCAGGACTGGTGTGCCCGCCTCCGTGCCGCCGCGATGAGCGAGAGCACGATCAGTCCGAGGACAACGAGGGCTCCGCCGATCCAGGCGATGGACCAGCCGATCGTCGAACCGGTGGATGCGAGACCGGTCGAGCTGCCGCTGCTGCTGGTCGACGCGGGGACATCGGCCGGGAGCACCGTGACCGTGACGGCGGAGGCCGCCTGGCTCGATGCGCCGGTCGCGGTGACCGTGTATGCGCCGGTCGCGTCCTGCGGGACGGTGACCTGGACCTGCGATCCACCCGCGGTGGTCGCGGTCGGGTCTGCGCTCAGCGTTGCCTTGGATGCGTCCTTGCCGGAGACGACGTACTGGACGCCCTCCGATGGCTTGAACGTGCCAGGTGCGCAGGTCATCGTGCTCGTGCCGCCTGCTGCGACGGTCGACGGGCTGATGCTGCAGTCTCCGCCGTGCGTGTATGGGACGGCGTTGGCCGCGGCGGGTGCCGCGAGGGCGATCGCTGCGCCGATGATCAGCGCTGCCAGGAACTTCTTGGACATTCGGGGAGCCTTTCGGGGAGGCCGGTGGTGCGCGGGTTCGTCTAAATGACGTTTTCTCACTTTACCGTCGTGCTGCAGTCGAGGGCAACGACCGACACCCTTCCCGATGCCCCCACATCGGGGGTCGTCCTGGGGAGGGTCGGAGTGACGAACACGTCCATTCCCGGCGCCGTCTGCTTCACATCAAGCAGATCGACGCTCACCGTCTTCGACTGACCGGGCGCCAGCTCGACCGTGAAGACGCTTACCGGCCGCTTCGCGTCCGTGCCGGAGATCGTCGCATACGGAGCGCCGTCGCTCGTCGTCGACACGAGCAGGCCATCCGTCGCTCCATACACGGCGACCCTGGTGCGGATATTGCCGGGAGGGACGCCGTACGTCCCCGCACCCGTCACGTAGTCCGGCAGCGTTGTTCCCGCATCCGCCGGCGCGGTGTTGGTCAGCGTGACGGTGACGCGGCTGGTCGGCTTGCCGTCCACCCGGCAGATCGCCGTCCCCGCCTCGATCTTCGCCCTGAGGTAGTAGTCCATCTTGGCGCCGGTCGCATCGTTGAAGTACACGCCGAGCCCGGCCGTCGACGACGTGGATGCGGGGAGCCCGCCGGCGAGCGTCGTCGGCGCGAGCACCTTCTGCTCCTCTGGATGCGCGCTCCAGACCAGCAGGCGCCTGTCGGCTCCCGCGTTGGCGAGCGCCTTGACGAGTTCGGCGCCGTCCGCCTTGCCGGAGGCCACGCTGTCGAAGACCGCCGTCGCCGCGGACGCGAAGTACGCGTCCTGCTCCTCCGGCAGGGCGAACTTCTTGTAGCTCTCGCTCAGCAGCAGCGGAATGGCGTTGGCCGAGGTCAGCATGTCGCCGGTCGGCAGCGCGACCGGCCCCGTCGCCTTGAGCAAACCGGTCAGCACGACCGGGTCGATCGTGAGGACGCCGTCGACTGTGCCGCCGTGCGTCTCCTTCCACATGGTGGCCGCCGTCGTCGCCGCGAGCGGGAAATGCGGGGTGAGGTTCACGTCCTGGATGAACCGGCCGAGCAGCGGGCCGTACAGCCCCTGCGTGGATGCGGGGATGGCGCTCACCGGCGCAGGCCACGGCCCGATGCTCGTGCCGGAGGACTGCGCTTCGAGCGTGATGGCGCCGTGGTCGGCCTTGATCAGGGCGAGGGCGCCGACGAGGCCGCCGGTCGCACGGAGCTCCGCGGGGTTCTGGACGAGGACGAGGTAGGTGCGCGGTCCGTCGGCACCGAGCATGGGCGGGAGGAGTCGGACGCTGTTGCCCACCGCATCCACCACCGTCGTCGCCTTGCGGAGCTGGGTCTGCAGACGATCGACGGCGCTGGTCACCTGCGGGAGGGTGCCCTCGGTGTCGATTCCGTCGACATCGCTCTTGGCGGTGTGGAAGGCGGCCTGCGCCTTCAGCACCACGGGCTTCGCCGCCTCGATGGGCGCGAGGTCGATCTTCTTGTCGACCGGCCTGATCGCCCGAGGGTCGACCTGGTCTGCAACGCCGACGAGCGGGTCGATCACCTCGGACGCGAGCCGGTCCGTGGACGCAGCGGCGACCCGCACGGCCGTGAGGTTGGAGCCGAGCAGAGGGAAGAACTCGGCGACGCGCCAGACAGGGTCGCCTGTGAGGGACGCGGCGGCGGCGGCGTGCTTCCGCAGGGTGGTCGCCGCCGACTTCGCCGTCGCGAGGTCTCCGGCGACGACGGCGGTCTGCACCTGCTTCGCCGCAGGGAGGGCGGACTCCAGCTCGTTCTTCGCCAGCAGCCCGCGGATGCCCACCCAGGCGCCGACGAGCAGCAGCACGAACACCACGGCGGCCACGATCCAGAGGATCAGGCGGCGTCTCGCCGGGTCGGGAGCAGGGCGAGCTGACGCCCCTGGTGGGGTGGGGGAAGGAGTGCCAGACGTCGCCATACGACTAATCTAACAATTCCTCACTTTTTGCGGAGGGTTTTATCCCACCCAGTAGCGGGGGTATCTTCAGCGGGCGGTCAGCGCCCGAGTCCGCGGTACGTCCACCCTGCCGCCCGCCAGGCGACGGGGTCGAGACAGTTCCTTCCGTCGATGATGCTGCGGCCGGCTACCAGCTCCCCGACCACCGCCGGGTCGAGCCCGGTGAACTGCGGCCACTCTGTCAGCAGCACGACGACGTCCGCATCCCGCACCGCCTCCTCCGCCGACGCGGCGTATTCGAGCTGCGGCGCCCGGCGGGATGCGCTCTCGACCGCTTCAGGGTCCGTCGCGATCACGCGCGCACCCGCCTCGGCCAGTCGCATGGCGACGTCGAGCGCCGGGGAGTCCCTGATGTCGTCCGAGTGCGGCTTGAACGCCAGCCCGAGCATCGCGACGCGCGCGCCGGCGAGCTCTCCGACCTCCTCGCGCACCAGGTCGACGACGCGGTCGCGGCGGCGCAGGTTGATCTTGTCGACCTCGGAGAGGAACGCCAGCGCCTCGCCCTTGCCCAGCTCCTTGGCGCGAGCGCTGAACGCCCGGATGTCCTTCGGCAGGCAGCCGCCGCCGAAACCGACGCCCGCGTTGAGGAAGCGGCGGCCGATCCTGGCGTCGTGGCCGATCGCATCCGCGAGCTGCGTCACGTCCGCGCCGGTCGCCTCCGCGATCTCCGCCATCGCGTTGATGAAGCTGATCTTGGTCGCGAGGAACGCGTTCGCCGACACCTTCACGAGCTCAGCCGTGGCGTAATCGGTGACGATCACCGGCGTCCCTGTCGCTACGGCCGCCGCGTAGACCTCGTCCAGGATGCGGGCGGCGCGCTGTCCTGCGTCACCAGCCGGCACGCCGTAGACAAGCCGGTCCGGGCTGATCGTGTCCTTCACCGCGAATCCCTCGCGGAGGAACTCGGGGTTCCAGGCCAGCGTCGCGCCGTCGACCGTCGACTCGACCTGCTCGGCGAGCCGCGCGGCCGTGCCGACGGGAACGGTACTCTTGCCGACCAGCACGTCCCCCGCCTTCACGTGCTTCAGGAGGGTGCTGAACGCCGCATCCACGTAGCGCATGTCTGCCGCGTCCCCGTCTGCGACCTGCGGCGTCCCGACCGCGACGAAGTGCACGTCCGCGTCTGCCGCCGCGGCGAAATCGGTGGTGAACCGCAACCGGCCGGAGGCGATGGAGGAGGCGAGGACGTCGGGAAGACCTGGCTCGAAGAACGGCGCCTGGCCGGAGGACAGCAGCGCGATCTTGCGCTCGTCGACGTCGATGCCGACGACGTCGTGTCCGAGGTGCGCCATGGATGCGGCGTGCACCGCTCCGAGATAACCGCAGCCGATCACGGAGATTCTCATGCTGAATGTCGATTCTTCCGGGGAGCGCACGCGCTCCGAGGGTCAGGTGAAGTCTGGGTCGGGTTCGTCAGTGTACGCGGCTGCGTCGAGCGGCCAGTGCCTGCGGCCGTTGTTGAGGACGCCCTGGCTCTCCTGCAGATAGCAGGCGCCGCACAACGATTCGTAGCTGACGGACGCGCCGTCGATGGCGACCTGATCCCCGTCGAACACGAAGATCCCGTCGATCTTGCGGGCGTTGAAGATCGCTTTCCTGCCGCAGCGGCAGATGGTCTTCAGCTCCTCGAGGGTGTGCGCGATCTCGAGCAGGCGCCTGCTGCCGGGGAACGCGACGGTCTGGAAGTCGGTGCGGATGCCGTACGCGAGCACCGGGATGTTCTCGAGCAGCGCGATCCTGAGCAGGTCGTCGATCTGGGCCTCTGTGAGGAACTGGGCCTCGTCGACGAGGAGGGCGCTGACGTCGCGGTCGTATCGCTTGACCGTGCGCTCTCTGTGCTGCTGGAACCTGCCGTACGCGTCTGTCTCCGGCGTGATCAGGTAGTCGACCTCGCGGGTGACGCCGAGCCGCGACAGGATGCCCATGTCGCCTTTGGTGTCGATCGACGGCTTCGCGAGCAGCACGCGATGCCCGCGCTCCTCGTAGTTGTAGGCCGCCTGGAGCATCGCCGTGCTCTTACCGCTGTTCATCGCGCCGTAGCGGAAATACAGTTTTGCCACGCACCGATCCTATGGGGTGCCACCCGATGGTCAGGTGAGATAGCCGTCCTCCGCGGCGCGCCGGATCAGATCGGCTCGGGAGCTCGTCGGGCGTCCAGCCTTGCCGTACTTCTCACGCACTCTGCGCAGGTAGGTCTTCGCGGTCTCGTATTGGACGTTCATCGCCTTGGCCACCTCCGAGGTCGTCCTGCCGTCCGCGTACAGAGTCAGGGCCTGCCGCTCTCCGTCGCTCAGCCGTGGCCGTGCCGACTCCGGAATGCTCGGCTTCGGTCGCCAGGTCGGCTCGGACTGCGGCTCCTTCGCCGTGTCGCCTCCCTTGCCGCGTCCCATCGCGTCGAGCGCTGCGTCGAGCACGTCTGTCATCGGCTGGGTCTTGCTGAGGTAGGCCACAGCACCAGCGGCGAGCGCCGCGTCCCGGTCTTCTGCTGTGTCGACGGCACTGAGCACGATGACCTTGGCTCCTGCTGCCCGGCAGGTGCGCACCCTGGCGCCGATGGAGATGGTCTCGCGCAGCTGCAGGTCCATGATGACGAGGTCGGTCGGGAACTGGTCGCTGTGGACGAGTTCGAGCCAGCTGCTCGCCCTCAGAACGAGGTCGAGGTCGGGGGCGTGCTTCTCTATCCACGACGACAGGCTATCGAGCAGGAGCTCGTGGTCGTCGAGGAGCGCCAGCCTGATCGGCGGCGCGGTTGATGCGGTATTCACCTGTTCTCCCCTTCCGGGTAGGCGAATCGGATGGTGATGTGCTGCCCGTGGATGCGCAGGTTCGCGTCCATCGCGACGGAGCGCAACGAGCTGAGCAGGGCGGACAGCGCGTGTCTGATGTCGCGCGGCGCCTGCGCCACCGTCGCGGTCAGTTCGAACTCGGGATGCTCCGGGTTGCTGGCGACGATGCGCACCGAGCCGGGGTCGAGGCCGGGGAGGGCAGCGGTCGTGGCGATGATGGCGCCCACGAGCGCCCGCTGCTCGTCGCTGAGCGCGCGGTCCAGGCGGTCGGGATCATCGACCATCCGCGCGGAGTGGGTGGCTCGCGGGTCGAGTCCGCGAAGCGCGAGCGCCTGTGCGAGCCGTTCGCCCAGCCAGGTGCGGTCGACCGCGGTGACCGTTCCGTCGCGGAGCTGGACGGCGAGCTCCATGGCGCGTTCGGTGTCGGCCGCTGTCACTTCGCCGCGCCGCAGCAGGTCGGCGAGGAAGGGCACTGTCGCTTCGTTGAGGGTCGACATCTGCTCCTGGCCGACCATCCTGCGGGCGGTCTCGCGCAGTTCCGCATCGAGCTCCGCCTGACCGCGTTTGGCGACCTGACGCCAGGCCAGTGTCTGTCCTGTCATCGTCCAGGCGTAGCCGCAGCCGCCGCAGGCGAGCGCGATGATCGGGGTTGCCGAGACGGTGAAGTAGACGACGGGGCTGGTGACGATGGACAGGGATGCCGCCTGCATGGCGGAGGAGACCCCCAGCGCGAAAGCGGAGACGACGGCTACGATCAGGACCTCGGAGATCGGCCGGTACAGCGGCATCGCGATCAGGAACAGGGCGATGGCGATCTGCCCCCAGTCGTCCTGGATGCGCACATTGCGCCCCCACACCGCCGCCGTGAACGCGAGAGCGGCGACGATGGTCACGGCCATGATCGAGAGGTGCGCCCCTCGCCCGAACGGTGCGAGGGCGGGGTGGGCGCGCGCCGAGAACGCGATGCCCGCGAGGAGCAGCAGCACGATGGCGGAGTACGCGAGGGCGGGGTCGCGCAGCTGATCGCTGTGCTGGATGGTGGAGTAGACGGCGTATCCGACGGCGAGGACGCTCAGCAGCGGCACGATCAGCCACGCTGACTGGACGCCGAGCGGGTCGAGCCGCTGCGGCGTGCGTTCGAACGGCGTCGACCGCAGCCGCACGATGGTGGCGTCGTCGAGCTTGGTCATCCTGCGGCCTCCTCGTCGTATGACGGGACGACGATGAGCACGGTGGTGCCGACGTCTTCGCTCGAGTAGACGGTCACGATCCCGCCGACGCGCTCGATCCTGTCGTGCACGGACTGCCGCAGCCCGAGTCTGTCGCTCGCGGCCGCGGACGGCACGAACCCGCGCCCTTCGTCCACGACCATGACGGAGACGGAGCCCCCTGACGACGACAGCGTGACCTCCGCCGTCGCACTCCCGGAGTGCCTGACGACGTTGACGAGGCACTGCCGCACGGCGAGCCCGACGGCCCGCCTCCTGTCCGGTGAGAGCGTGGCGAGCACATCCCTGTCGCCGGATACGCTGACCGCCAACCCTTCGTCGCGCGCCTGCTCGATGGCCTGGTGGAGTTCGCTGTCGAACCATGCTTCCCCTGGTCCGTCGTCGCCCAGTGGATGCGGCATTCCCTGCCGCACGGGACCTGACGGTGGCCAGGCGGGATCGGAGGGCGGCCAGGCCGGACGTGACGAAGACCAGTCGGCGTCGTGAGCACGCCCTGGTTCAGCCGCGGTTCCTGCGGCGCCCGCTCCATCAGCGCCGCCCGCCTCGCCGGCGGTGCCATGCTGTCGGCCTGCCACCGACGCCCCGAGGCTCAGCAGGTCGGCCTCGATGCGCTCTCGCAGCTTCGGCGGGAGCTGCCCTGGCCGCGCGGCGGCAAGCGCAAGCAGATCACTGAGCACCGTGTCGTGAAGGTCGGCAGCGTACTCCGCGATCACGTCGCGGCGCAGGTCGATGAGCCGCGCATCCCGAACCGATCGGTGGATGGCCGATTGCGGACGGCTTCTGGAGCCTCTGGTCAGCCCGTCGAACGCGAAGATCCCGACGAACAGGAGGTAGGCGCCGAGCGAGATCGCATCCGGCCGGAACGCCCGCCCCGCCGTGAGCGCGGCCAGCACGACCGCCGCCTCGGCGAGCGCGAACCCGAGCGTCGACCACAGGATGCCGTAGAGCGACCCTGTGCCTGCGCCGCCGACCAGAGTCATCGCGACAACCGGCAGTGCGATGACGAACAGGTTGGTGTCCGCGTATCCGGGGTTGAAGTCGAGCAGGATCAGCACGTAGAAGTACGTCGAGAAGGCGCCGACCACGAGGTAGGCCACCGTCAAGATGACGGTCCTCCCGCGCGACAGCAGCACCAGCAGCCCGACCATCGGCAGCAGCACCAGCAGTCCGATCCAGGAGTACGCCCCCGCCGACCCGAACCCTGCGACCGCCACATTGACGAAGGCGGACCCCAGGCACACCAGTGCAGCCCACCGCGCAGCGGCGGCCAGTGCCCGCGAGTTGGCGACACGCGACAGATGACTCGGTAGCCCGAGCGACATCGCCACCCCCTCGTGTACGGCGTCCGTGCGCCTCAGATGGATTATGCCATCACTCTCACCCCCTGCGTACCCCGATCTTCACCCCGTGTACCCCGGAAACGTGGCTCGATCAGAACAGCGTCGGCTGCACCCCCAGCACGGTGAGCCCGTTCGCCTCCGCGTCCACCTCCTCCGGTATGACCCGCGTGCGGCGCACCCCGGAGGCAGCAGCCGTCACGCGCCGTTCCCCCTCGCCGTCGCGCAGCATGCCGAGCGCCGTCGACCGCACGCCCCCTGTGACAGGGTCTTCCTCTCCGCGCTCCAGCCCGTGCGCGGCGATCAGCGGTTTGATCTTGGCCGCCAGCCACCGCCGGTACTCCTTAGGTGCGTGCGCGCCGCCACCGTACATCCGGCGGTACTGCGGGAGCAGGTCGGGATGCTCGCGCCCGAGCCAGAGGTAGTACCACTCCTTCACGCCCGGCTTGAGGTGGAGCGCGGTGTAGAGCACCGACGTCGCCCCCGCCTCCTTCGCCTGCCGCAACGCCTCGTCGAGGTGCGCCCTGGTGTCGGTCAAGTACGGGAGGATCGGCATCAGGAACACCGCGCAGTCGAGCCCGTGCTCTCGGACGGCCGTGACCGTCGCCAGGCGCGCCTTGGTGCTGGGGGTGCCAGGCTCGACGGACTGCTGCAGGTCGTCGTCGTACACCGCGATGGACATCGCCAGGTCGACGGGGACCCGGCGGGCCGCATCCGCCAGCTGGTCCAGGTCGCGCCGGAGCAACGACCCCTTGGTGAGGATGCTGAACGGCGTGCCCGTGTCGGCGAGGGCGTCGATGATCCCCGGCATCAGCGCGTAGCGCCCCTCCGCCCGCTGGTACGGGTCGGTGTTGGTGCCGAGCGCCACCGGGTGATGCCCCCAGCTGGGCTTGCTCAGCTCCTTGCGGAGGACATCGGCCACATTGACCTTGACGATGATCTCCTGATCGAAGTCTTTGCCCGAGTCGAGTTCGAGATAGGAGTGCGTCGGCCTGGCGAAGCAATAGACGCACGCGTGCAAGCATCCACGGTACGGGTTGATGGTCCAGCCGAACGGCATCGGCCCTCCCCCGCCGGGGATCTTGTTGAGCGCCGACTTCGCGAGCACCTCGTGAAACGTGATGCCCGCGAAGTCGGGCGTGCGCACCGAGCGCACCAGGTTGTTGAGCCGCGCCAACCCCGGCAGCGTCGACGGCTCCTCCGCCGTGAGTTCTTGCCCGCTCCATCTCATGCGTTCATTCGAACATATGTTCGAAGGTTAAGCAAGCGCCTCAACGCGCGAGCCGCCGCGCGTCACACGATCCGCCCGCCGGCCATCTCCACCCGCTCGCCCGTCCACGCCGCGCGCAGCCAGCGGTCGTGGCTCGCCACCACCACGGCCCCCGGGTACGCCCCGAGTGCCTCCTCCAGCTCGGTCGCGAGCGACAGCGAGAGGTGGTTGGTGGGTTCGTCGAGCAGGAACACGTGCGGCGGTTTCGCGAGGATCAGCGCCAGTGCGAGCCTGCGCTGCTGCCCGATCGAGAGCGTGCCGACCGGGCGGTCGACATCGCGGGGCGCGACGAGACCGAGGCCGGTCAGCGGCACGGCTTCCGCCCGCCGCTCCCCGAGGCGTTCCTCGTAGATGCGGCGAGGGCTGGCCGCCGGGTCGGCGAAGCGCACATCCTGTTCGAGGAGGCCGACGCGCAGCCCTTTCCGCCTCGTCACCGCGCCCGTCTCCACCTGCTGCAGCCCGGCCAGCGCCGACAGCAGGGTCGACTTGCCCGCGCCGTTGTGGCCGGTGATCAGGATGCGAGACTGCGGTTCCACCCGGAACGACGCGATGTCGAGCCGGTCGGGGATGCGCGCATCCGACACCTGCACCAGCGTGCCTGCCTCCTCGTTCAGCGCCTGCGAACCGGTCGGGATGCCGGCGAAGCTCAGGATCGCAGGTGGCTTGCGCACCTGGGTCTCCCGAAGCTCGTCGAGCCTGCCGGACGCGTTTTTGATGCGACGGCTGATCTGCTTGTCGAGCGCGCCGCCCTTGAACGACTTCGCGAACTTGTCGTTGTCGCGCACTTTGCCCGACCAGGCGATGCCGCGAGCGGTCACGTCGACCGCGAACTTCAGCGCCTTCAGCTCGTCCTGTTCGTCGGCGAACTGCTTCTCCCAGCGCTGCCTCTCGTCCGCTTTCGCGGCGAGGTACGCGGAGTAGTTGCCGCCGAACACTGTCGTGCCTGAACGAGAAGGGTCGAGGTCGAGCAGGCCCGTCGCGACCGCGTCCAGGAAGGCGCGGTCGTGGCTGGCGAACACCACGGGTCCCCGCCAGGCGATGAGCTGCCGTTCGAGGAAGCGGGCAGCGTCGTCGTCGAGATGGTTCGTGGGCTCGTCGAGGAGGAGCGCATCCGGCCTGGACAGCAGGAGCGCCGCGATGGCGAACCTGCTGCGCTGGCCGCCTGACACCTCGGACAGCCGCCTGTGCAGCGGGATGGACCCGACACCGAGGCCGTCGAGGAGTTCGTCACGGCGCGCATCCACGCTCCAGACGTCGGCGTTCTCCGCCGCATCCAGGGCGTTGGCGTAGCGCGCGTCCGCGTCCTGGTCGTCACCGCCGAGCGCGGACGCGGACGCCTCGAGCTCGCGCTCGACGGCGCGCACCTCCGCCAGCGAGCTCTCGATGAGGGCCGCGAGCGTGTCCTCCGGCGCGAAGCGGACCTCCTGCCAGAGGATGCCGGTGCGCGCGGGACGCACGAGCGTTCCCCCGTCCGGCGTCTCTGCGCCGCCCAGGATGCGCAGGAGCGTCGACTTGCCGACGCCGTTCTCGCCGATCAGGCCGAGACGCGCGCCGGGCGCGACCGTGATGGACACGTCGGTGAGCACCCGGTGGTCGCCGTAGCTCTGCGAGACGCCGTCCGCCTTGAGGTGGTCGGCGACCGCGGCATGAGCCGGGTGGGCCGGGTGAGCCTGGGCAGCAGGTGCCGCGGCGTCCGTGGCTGCGGTCTGGATCGTCGTTGGAAGGTTTACTGGCATGGAATCCGCCTTTTCGAGCGCTCCGTGGAGCCGATTCCCGCCGGGTGTTCCCGCCGATAGCCGCGCCGGAGCGCTGAATAGTGATGACGATGTCATCCGGCTATGTCGACGGCGCCACGATGCACAGCATCGCGAGGGCGAAAGCCTCAGGCGCGGGACGAAAGGAGATTCCTACTTCATAGCGCCGACGACTCTACCAACGTCGCGCGCGTTTTGTCCAGGCACGATTCGTGCAGAAGGTGCGGTGGGAACTGCGCCGACCGCACTCTCCGCACGAGGAGTGCACCTGGGTCAGCGCGAGATGTGGAGGATGTCGGCCGTCGCGGCGGTGACGCGCTCTGCCTCGGCAGGCCGGTCGTTCAGGGTCGTCCCAATGGTGGGGACGAGCTCCGTGAGCGTCGGCAGCCAGGCGTCGTAGCGGTCGGGGAAGCAGCGCTTGAGCAGGTCGAGCATGATCGGCACCGCGGTGGATGCGCCCGGCGAAGCACCGAGGAGACCGGCGATCGAGCCGTCCTCCGATGCGATGACCTCCGTGCCGAACTGCAGCACGCCGCCCTTCTTCGCGTCCTTCTTCATCACCTGGACGCGCTGGCCGGCGGTGATGAGCTCCCAGTCCTCGCTCTTGGCGGTCGGCATGAACTCCTGCAACGCCTTCATCTTCTTGGCCCGGTTGGCGAGCAGTTCGCCGACGAGGTACTTGATGAGGTCGAAGTTGTCCTTCGCGACCGCGAGCATCGGGATGAGGTTGCCCGGCCGGACAGAACCTGGCAGGTCCCACCACGTGCCGGTCTTGAGGAACTTGGGGCTGAATCCCGCGTACGGGCCGAACAGCAGAGACGTCTGGCCGTCGACCACGCGCG
Organism: Leifsonia sp. NPDC102414; assembly: GCF_044765685.1. Taxonomy (NCBI): domain Bacteria; kingdom Bacillati; phylum Actinomycetota; class Actinomycetes; order Micrococcales; family Microbacteriaceae; genus Leifsonia; species Leifsonia sp. NPDC102414. Next base: position 237,958 of record NZ_JBIWKN010000003.1, on the reverse strand, counting down.
TGTCGAGGTGCGGCACCGACATCGGCGGAGCGCCGACGGCGGCCTTGCCGTAGACCTTGGCCTGGTGCTGAGCGACGATCTTCGGGTCGCTCGTGCGCAGGAACTGCCCGGAGATCGGGAACCCGCCGAAGCCGTTGATCTCGGGGATGCCGGACTTCTGCAGCAGGTGCAGCGCGCCGCCTCCCGCACCGACGAACACGAAGCGCGCGGTGACCTCGTGCGGGGTGTGACCGACCTGGTGGCGCACCTTGAGCTTCCAGAGGCCGTCTTTGGTGCGCTTGATGCTGCGCACCTTGTGATTGAGGGCGACGTCTGCGCCGCGGCGCTGGAGGTCGTCCACGAGCGCCTTGGTGAGCGCGCCGAAGTCGACGTCGGTTCCTGCCGGCACCCTGGTCGCGGCGACGCGCTGCCTCGGGTTGCGCTTCTTGGTGAGCAGCGGGGTCCACTCGGCCAGCACGGCCGGGTCCTCCGTGTACTCCATGCCGGCGAACAGCGGCTGGTCTTTGAGCGCCTCGTAGCGCTTGCGCAGGTACGTGACGTTGTCGCGACCGTGCACGAACGTCATGTGCGGCGTGGAGTTGATGAACGTGGACGGCTCAGGGAGGTCGCCTGAGGTCACCAGGCTCGCCCAGAACTGGCGGCTGAGCTGGAACTGCTCGTTGATCGCGATGGCCTTCGCAGGGTCGACCGTGCCGTCGGACGCCTCTGGCATGTAGTTGAGCTCGCAGAGGGCTGCGTGGCCGGTTCCCGCGTTGTTCCACGGGTTGGAACTCTCCTGCGCCACCTCGCCCAGGTTCTCGTACAGCCGGATGGTCCAATCCGGCTGCACCCTCTGGATGAGGGCTCCGAGCGTGGCACTCATGATGCCACCGCCGATGAGGACGACGTCGATGGGAGAATTACTCACCCGTCAATCCTACGGTGCCGGGCGCGTCCCTTCGTCCGCGGCGGCCGACGACCTCGCCTGTCGCGGCGCGGACGGGACCCTGCGTCAGGCGGTGACGGGCGTCGCGAGGCGCTCTGCGACGATCTCCGCGATCTGCACAGCGTTGAGCGCTGCGCCCTTGCGGAGGTTGTCGTTGCTGATGAACAGCGCGAGTCCGCGACCTGCCGGTGCCCCTTCGTCCCTGCGGATGCGTCCGACGAAGCTCGGGTCCTTGCCCGCGGCTTCGAGGGGCGTCGGCACGTCGGTGAGAACCACGCCGGGGGCGTTGGCGAGGAGCTCCTCCGCACGCTCAGGGCTGATCGGCTTCGCGAACTCGGCGTTGATGGAGAGCGAGTGGCCGGTGAAGACGGGGACGCGCACGCAGGTGCCGCTGACCAGCAGTTCCGGCAGGCCGAGGATCTTCCTGCTCTCGTTGCGGAGCTTCTTCTCCTCGTCCGTCTCGTTCTCGCCGTCGTCGACGATGGAACCGGCGAGCGGGATCACGTCGAACGCGATCGGCCGGACGTACTTGACGGGATCCGGCATCGCGACGGCGGAACCGTCGTGCACGAGCTGCAGCAGGTTCTCGTCCGCGACGGCCGTGCGGATCTGGCCGGCCAGCTCCTCGGCGCCGGCGAGGCCGGAGCCGGAGACGGCCTGGTACGTGCTGACGATCAGGCGCTCGAGGCCCGCCTCCTCGTGCAGGACCTTGAGCACGGGCATTGCGGCCATGGTGGTGCAGTTGGGGTTGGCGATGATGCCCTTGCGCGCATCCGCGATGGCCTCTGGATTGACCTCGCTGACGACGAGCGGAACATCCGGGTCCATGCGCCAGCCGCTGGAGTTGTCGATCACGATGGCGCCGGCCTCGGCGAACCGCGGAGCCTGCGCCTTGGAGCCGGTGGCCCCTGCCGAGAAGAGGGCGATGTCGATGCCGGAGACGTCGGCGGTCGCCGCGTCCTCGACCACGACGTCCTCACCCTTGAACGGCAGGGTCGTGCCTGCCGAACGGGCGGACGCGAAGAAGCGGATGCGCCCCACCGGGAAGTCGCGCTCCTCCAGCAGGCGGCGCATGACGCTGCCGACCTGGCCGGTCGCTCCGACGACGGCGACGGTGAGTTCTTTTGTCTCGCTCATGGTGTGGCCCCTTCGGGTCTCGTGTTGTGAGGTCGAACGGCGGTCGCGCTGTGCGCATTCCCGCCAGTGGTGAATCCGGCTCGTGGATGCGGGGTCAGCGACCCGTGCCCGCGTAGACGATCGCCTTGTCGTCTCCGTCGAGGCCGAAGGCCTTGTGGACGACGCGTGCGGCCTCGTTGACCGTGTCGGCGCGGGTGACGACCGAGATGCGGATCTCGCTGGTGGAGATCATCTCGATGTTGATGCCGGCGTCGAACAGGGCGGCGAACAGCTGGGCGGAGACACCGGTGTTGGTGCGCATCCCAGCCCCGACGAGCGCGAGCTTGCCGATCTGGTCGTCGTACTGGAGCGACTGGAAGCCGACCTCCGGCTGCTCCGCCTTGAGAGCGGTGAGCACGCGCTGGCCCTCCGACTTCGGCAGGGTGAAGGAGATGTCGGTGAGGCCGGTGGCCGCAGCGGACACGTTCTGGACGATCATGTCGACGTTGGCTTCGGTCTTCGCGACGATCTTGAAGATCTGCGCCGCCTTGCCTGGAACGTCCGGCACCCCGACGACGGTGATCTTGGCCTCGCTCAGGTCGGTGGCGATTCCGGCGATGATCGGCTCTTCCACGGTTCCGTCCTTCTTCTTCGCGGCCTCGACCGCTGCTTCGTTGAGCACGAGCGTTCCGTCGTTGTTGTTGAACGAGGAGCGGACGTGCAGGGTCACGTTGTGGCGACGGGCATATTCCACCGCGCGAATATAGAGGACTTTCGCACCGGCCGCGGCCAGTTCGAGCATCTCTTCGCTGGTGATGCGGTCGATCTTGCGCGCGTTCGGGACGACGCGCGGGTCGGAAGTGAACACGCCATCGACGTCGGTGTAGATCTCGCAGACCTCGGCGCCGAGAGCGGCGGCGAGGGCGACGGCGGTGGTGTCGGAGCCACCGCGGCCGAGCGTCGTGATGTCTTTGGTGTCGCGGTTGAAGCCTTGGAAGCCCGCGACGATCGCGATGGCGCCCTCGTCGAGCGCATCGCGGATGCGGCCAGGCGTCACGTCGACGATGCGGGCCGCACCGTGCTGCGCGTCGGTGATCATGCCGGCCTGGCTGCCGGTGAAGGAGCGCGCGTCGTATCCCATGCTGCGAATCGCCATGGCGAGCAGCGCCATCGAGATGCGCTCGCCCGCGGTGAGCAGCATGTCGAGCTCACGCGGGGCGGGAATGGGGGTGACGTCGTGGGCGAGGTCGAGCAGCTCGTCCGTCGTGTCGCCCATCGCCGAGACGGCGACGACCACCTCGTTCCCGCCTTTGCGGGTCTCGACGATGCGCTTCGCGACGCGCTTGATGCTCTCTGCGTCTGCGACGGACGATCCGCCGAATTTCTGCACAATGAGGGCCACTGATTCTCCTGGGATAAGCCGGAAACCCCATCCTAGCCGCGATCACATACGCGGAATCCCATATGACGCCGCTGCCGTCGACCGCCCGGGACGGGGTCTGCGCACGCTCAGGAGATCAGGCGCCTGCCCTCGAACGCGCGCCCGAGGGTGACCTCGTCGGCGTATTCGAGGTCGCCGCCGACCGGGAGCCCGGAGGCGAGCCTGGTCACCCTGATCTCGAGGGTGGTCAGCAGCCTGCTGAGGTAGGTGGCCGTCGCTTCGCCCTCGAGGTTGGGGTCGGTGGCGATGATGACCTCCTGCACGGTGCCGTCCGCGAGACGCTGCATGAGCTGCCGGATGCGCAGGTCGTCCGGTCCGACGCCGTCGATCGGGCTGATCGCACCGCCGAGCACGTGGTACAGCCCGCGGAACTCCCTGGTGCGTTCGATCGCGACGACGTCCTTCGCCTCCTCGACCACGCAGATCAGCTCGGGGTTGCGTCGCGGGTCGCGGCAGATGGTGCAGGTCTCCTGCTCGGAGACGTTGCCGCAGATCTCGCAGAACCGCACCTTGTCGCGCACTTCGAGCAGCACCTCGGCGAGCCGGGTGACGTCGAACGTCTCCGTCTGCAGGATGTGGAACGCAATGCGCTGGGCCGACTTGGGCCCGATGCCGGGAAGCCGTCCGAGTTCGTCGATCAGTTCCTGGACGATACCTTCGTACACGCGTTACCTCGACCCGGCAGGCGGGGCTGCCTGCTCTTCGATGAAGGTGGCGCCGAGGATCTCGCGCACCACCGCTTCGCCGTACCGCTGCGGCTGCTGGAACGTTGGCGTGCGCGCACCGGCCGCCTGCGAGGTGCGCGCCGGACGCTCCTCGACCCGGCCGGTGGATGCTGGACCAGTGGATGCACGCTGCTGGGCAGCCCCGGAGGGTGCCGTGGGCGCCGAGTGCGGCATGGAGGGTTCGTCGGGGGCGCTGACCGCCCACTCGTCTTCCGGCTCCGGGGGGAGCGGCGGCTCGTACGGCGGCTCGATCTCGGGCGGCGGGACGTCGTCGTGCGGGTAGTCTTCGCGCTCGAGAGTCGCGACCGCGGACGGAGCGGATGCGGCCGGCGCGGGCGCCGCCACGGGCGCCCCCACTGTCGCTGCGGAGGTCGCTTCTCCGGGGCTCGATGCGCCGCCGGGGATGCTGACGACGGCCCACTCCGTGGTGACGGCGGGCGCGGACGGAGCAGCGGCCGCGGGCGGGGCGGACGTTGCGGGAGCCGACGTCGCGGGAGCCGACGTCGCGGCCGCGGAAGATGCGGACGCCGCAGGAGCCGCAGGCGCGGAGGTCGACGGTGCAGGAACCGCGGGCGCGGATGACGGAGCAGACCCAGCGGCCCCACCACCGGCACCAGGAACACCCGCTCCTGGACCGCCAGGCGCAGGACGAACGCCGCCGGACGGAACGGCGCCGCCGCTCTGCGCTCCGTCTGCGCGCGCGATGAATTTCACGCGGATACCGAGGAGGTCGACGATGGCCTGGCGAAGGTACTCGCTCACGCCCTTGGTGTCCGAGCCCTGCTGCTGTTTGAAGCTGGCCACGTCGTTGTCGCTCGGGAACGACAGCGTGAGGACGTCGTCGTTGAGCGAGCGGACCTGGGCAGTGAACACGACCATCCACGCGCTGCGCTTCGCCCGTTGAACGGCGTCGAGGATCTGCGGCCAGGTGTCTTTGACCTGCTGCGTCGTCACGGGACCGACCGGTGCAGGTGCTGGAGTCGCCGCGGGAGGCGCGACAGGCGCTGCGGACTGTGCTGTGGCCTGCGAAGTGGCGGCAGCAGCAGTGGCGGCAGCAGCAGTGGCGGTCTCGTCGGCCAGCACAGGCACAGGTGCAGGTGCAGGAGCGGCGGCACCGCGTTGCGCTGCCGAAGCAGCCGGTGCCTCGGCCGTCACACCCGAGGCCGAATCCGCCGTAGCCGCAGTCGCCACCGGCGCCGCAGCGGGTCGCGGCGCGACCTGCGGAACCACGGGAGCGGGCTCGACCGACGCCGGAGCCGCAACCCCGCCCGTCGCTCCGGCCCCACCCGTCGCGTCGCTGACGCCGACCCGGCGCTCCAGTCGCTCCACGCGGGCAAGTGCCCCGCGCTCGCTCGCGTCGCTCGACGGGACGAGCACCCGCGCGATCATCAGCTCGAGGTGCAGTCGGGGCGAGGTGGCCCCCGTCATCTCGGTGAGCGCCGTATTCACGATGTCCGCAGAGCGGGACAGCTCGGCCGCGCCGAACTTCATCGCCTGCACGCTCATCCTGTCGAGTTCGTCCTGGGGAACGCCGCGGAGCACGGCGGCTGCGCCTTCCGCGCTTGTGGCGGAGACGACGATGAGGTCGCGGAGTCGTTCGAGCAGGTCTTCGACGAAGCGCCGTGGGTCCTGGCCGGTCTGCACGACGCGGTCGACGGCGCCGAACGCTCCAGCCGCATCCCGCGCCGCGATGGCGTCGACCACTTCATCGAGCAGGGCGGCGTGCGTGTAGCCGAGCAGCGCGACCGCTCGCTCGTATTCGACGGACGTGCCGTCGGAGCCCGCCATCAGCTGGTCGAGGAGCGAGAGCGTGTCACGCGGGGAGCCGCCGCCGGCGCGCACCACGAGCGGGAGCACACCAGGAGCGACCTGCACGCCCTCTGCGTCGCAGAGCGTCTGAACGTATTCGAGCATCTGCGCGGGAGGGACGAGCCGGAACGGGTAGTGATGGGTGCGGGACCGGATGGTGCCGATCACCTTCTCCGGTTCCGTGGTCGCGAAGATGAACTTCACGTGCTCCGGCGGCTCCTCCACGATCTTGAGCAGAGCGTTGAAGCCCTGCGGCGTGACCATGTGCGCCTCGTCGAGGATGAAGATCTTGTATCGGTCGCGGGCGGGGGCGAAGATGGCGCGCTCCCGGATGTCGCGGGCGTCGTCGACGCCGTTGTGGCTGGCGGCGTCGATCTCGACGACGTCGAGCGATCCGCTGCCGTCCCGGCTCAGCTCGATGCAGCTCGAGCACTTCCCGCACGGGGTGTCCGTCGGACCCTCGGCGCAGTTGAGGCAGCGGGCCAGGATGCGGGCGGATGTGGTCTTGCCGCAGCCGCGCGGACCGCTGAACAGGTAGGCGTGATTGACCCGGTTGGTGCGCAGGGCCGTCATCAGCGGCTCGGTCACCTGCGACTGCCCGATCATCTCGGCGAAGGTGTCTGGCCGATAGCGGCGATACAGTGCGGTAACCACCCACTCATGGTACTTGCCGCCGCCGACATTCGGTCGTGAGGACCGGATCGGATCAGAGCGGCGTCCCGCCTCAGTGCCCTGGGACGCTGGACGGCTCGGAGAGCGCTTCCAGGATGCCGTTCCAGAGCTGCACCCGCGCGTCCTCCGTCGGCTGCGCATACGGCGCAGCCGGCAGGTAGAGCGGGGTGTACGGCGGAGCGTAGAAGAGATGCGTCGCGTTCGCCGCACGCACGTACACGTCGCCGACCCGCGCACCCCGTTTGGCGATTCCGGCGGACATCCACGCGCATCCGTTGTCCAGCTGCTCGTCGCGTCCTGCGCAGCCGAGCACGATCGGCCCAGGGATGCGGGAGAGGTCGAGCACGTTCGGGCCGCTGGTGTCGCGCGTGCCTGACGCGCACGGCACCCAGCTCCCGCCGACCGTCACCGCAGGGTCGGGCACGGGCGAGTTGCAGATCAGCCCTGTCGTGCCGCCCGGCGCGATGGCCCCGTAGACGAGCTGCGGGTACGCCACCGCCGTCCACAGGGCGAGCTGCGCGCCCCTGGAGGTGCCGAACGTGAAGATCCGCTGCCGGTCGACGCCCGGCTGCGATCGCAGCCAGGCGACGGCGGACAGGAAGCGCTCTGCAGGGAAGGTGTGCGACGGATCGAGCTGGCCGGCCGATCCGAACGTGGAGAGCGCGAGGGCCGGATAGCCGTTGGCGGCCAGCTGGGAGGCGGCGATGACGCCGGTCGGCGTCCCGTCGTCCGTTCCGTCGAAGACGATCACGGCGGGGCGGAGGGCGACGTCCTGAGTCTTCGGCTGGAAGTAGTCGCCGCTGATGCCGTCGTCGAAGACGGCGCTCGACTCCGACGCAGAGGAGAGCCCGACCCGCACGACGGTGGTCTGGGCGACGCGGCGACCGCCCGCGACAGCGGCCAGCCCCACCCGGAGAGTGGCTGCGCCCCACATCTCAGCGGACGACGCAGGAGCACCGGACCCGCTGCGCAGCGACCAGAGCAGCCCCATCCCGTCGACACCGGAGAACGGGGCATCGATGGGCGCCTGGCTGTCGAGGTCGACGGCGCCGTTCGCGGGGACGAGGTAGTCGGCGTGCGACGACCAGACGGCGCCGTCGCGCACGGTGGCCGTGATCGTCACCCGCTGGCCGGGAGGGAGCGATGCCAGCGTGATGCCGACCGGCTGCCAGACCGGGCTCGGGTTCTGACTCACCACGAACCGCGGGCCGTCCTGGTGCTGGGCTCCAGACGGCTGCGCGCAGCCGGCGAGCGCAGCGACGCCGGCCAGCACGGCGACCACGGCGGCGAACCTCACACGTGCCATCATTTCACCGCCCCCTGCAACGCGGAGAGCGCAGCCACCCAGAACGCGCTCCGTGCACGCTCCGTCGCCTGCGCGAGCGTCGGAGCGAGGTCCGACAGCCCCACCGGCACGATCGGCGGCGTGCTGATCGTGTGCCCGCTGCCGACGGCGCGGAGGAACTGGTCGTCCGCCCGAACGCCCCTGGCCTGCTCCCCCGCTGTCATCCAGTCGCACGCGTTCGACAGGATCTCGTCCTTCGTGCCGCACGCCAGCACCACGGGGCCGGGGATGCGGTCCAGGCGGAGCGACGGCGTGTCCGCGATCGTGCGCACCTGGCTCTCGCACGGCACAGGATCCCCGTCGCTGGTGAGCGGAGATGCTCCGCCCGAGGCTGTGCAGAGCAGGGCGGTCGGCCCGCTCGCGGCGATGGCGCCGTACACGGCGTACGGCTCGGCGGCGGCGAACCAGAGGGCGAGCGGCGCCGCCCGCCAGCTTCCCCAGACGAAGATGCGGGACGCATCCACCTCCGTCTGCTCGGCCAGCCAGGTGCGCGCCGTGTCGAAGGACTCCACGCTGAGGGCGGACGATCCAGGGATCTGCCCCGTCGGTCCGAACGACGGCAGTACGAACGCGGGGAATCCGTTGGCGGCGAGCTGTCCTGCCACGAACGCGCCAGACGCTCCGCCATCGTCTCCGTCGATGACGATCACTGCTGGGCGCGACTGCTCCGTCGGAGGGTCGGGAGCGACGTACGTGCCGATCCGCCTGTCGAACACCGTCCCTCCGATGTCCTCCTCCCTGTCCGTGCCGCTCAGCAGGTCTCTCGCGAAGATGTCGCGTGTCGAGCTCGCGCTGCGATAGCCGGTGCGGTGGACGACCTGGGACGCGACCTCTCGGCCGTCCTGCTGCGCCGCCAGCCGGATGTCGACGTCGCCGCCGGCCCAGGTCTGCTCGAGCGCGCTCTGGCTGAGCGACGGTCCTGACATGCTCCACAGCAGGGCGGCGGGGTCGGCAGCGGCGTACGGGGCGAGCAGCGGCTTCGCCTTCCACAGGTCGATGACCCCGTTCGGCGGCACCGCGTACACCGCCTTCGCCGACCACACTCCGGATGCGGTGTGCGCCGTCGCCGAGAGCACAGCGTCCCCTCCTGGCTGCAGCCCGACCACAGAGAGGATGACGGGGTCCGACACCCCGGAGTGGAGCAGGTCGACCGTGAACCGGGGGCCGATCGAGCGCGGAGGACCACCGCATCCCGCGAGGGCGGCGACGGAGAGCACGACAGCGGCGACCATCAACGGGACCCGCGGCCTCCGCGCGCGCATCAGGCCCTCCCCGACCGCAGCAGCACGTTCAGCACGGCGTCCCAGAACGCGATCCGTGCGTGCTCCGTCGCCTCGCCCCTCTGCCCGTCCTGGACGGCGATCGGGAGCCCGGGCGGCACCATCGTGTCGTGCGTCGCCGCGCTGTCGCGCAGGATGACGTCGCCGGCGCGCGTGCCCCTGGTCGCCATCGCCGCGTCGAGCCAGTCGCACGCCGTCGGCAGCGTCTCGTCGTGCACGGAGCAGCCGATCACGATCGAGCCGCGCAGGACGGAGAGCGGAGGCGTTGCAGCATCGTTCACGAGCAGCGGGTCGATCATGCAGCCTTCCGGCACCCCTCCGTCGAACACCGGACCGACCGGGCTGGACGGGAGACAGAGCAGTGCCGTCGCTCCCCCGGCCGCGAACACGCCGGTCAGCCGGTCCGGGAAACGTGCGGCAGACCACAGCGCGAGCTGCTCGGACTGGCTGGTCCCGTATGCGAACACCTGCCGAGCGTCGACATCCGGCCGCTCGTCGAGCCAGTCGAGCACCCCGCCGATCGTGTCGGCGTCGACGATCGAGCTGAGACGCACGCCGTCCGCCGAGCGGCTCATGGGCACGACGAACACGGACGCGCCGAACAACGACAGCAACGGAGCGACGAAGTCACCGGATGCGCCAGGGGCCGGGTCGTCGAAGACCACCACGGCCGGGGTGCGCGGCCGCTCGATCGAGCGCGCACTGTAGAAGGTGCCGACCTGCACATCTTCGTGGGTCTGGGTCGGGATGCGCGGGGCGGTCCCTCCCGACCTCGCGGCCGTCGCCGCCAGCAGATCGCGGGTGAACACCGTCCTGGTGCGCACGTCGGCGCCGATCCCCTGCAGACGGAACGTGCGCGATGCGATGGCACGGCTGCCGTCGAAGGCCGTGACGGTGACGGGAGACACCTCGCGCATCCACTGCTGGGCGAGCGCCTGCTGCCCGAGCTGCGGACCGCGCAGCGACCAGAACAGCCCGGCAGAGTCCGGCTCGGAGAACCGGGACAGCTGCGGCTTGGCGGCGGCGAGGTCGAGGGCGCCGGAGGCCGGGACCGTATATGTCGCCGTCGAACTCCAGACGCCGCGCGCTGTGCTCATCCTCGCCTCCAGCCGCACCCGGCTGCCCGGCTCTGCCCCGACGAGCTGGAGGGGAACCGGCCAGAGCACGGAGGTGTACCTGATCAGTGGCGGCGTGACGAACCGCGGACCTGCCGACACGGCGGTCGACGTGCATCCGGAGAGTGCTGCGACCGCGACGAGCGCGAGGACGGCGACGGCTGCGTGCGCGGCGCGAGCGACACGCGCAGCTGCGAACCGCCGTCGCACCGTGCCGCTCCGCGCGCGCATGACATCACCGCCGCCGGTCGCCGGTCACCCGGCGGCTGAGGCCCCCGGTGTCCCGCCGATCGCCTGCACGGTCTGGCGGGCGATCTCCAGTTCCTCGTCGGTGGGAACGACGAGGACGGTCACCGGCGAGTCGTCGGTGGAGATGATCCGCGCCTCCGACGACCGGCTCGCGTTCCGCTCCCTGTCGAGCACGATGCCGAACGATTCCAATCCCTCCAGTGCATCCGCTCGCAACGCGGCGTCGTTCTCGCCGACGCCCGCCGTGAAGGTGAGCACATCGAGGCCACCGAGGAGCGCCGTGTACGCGCCGATGTAGTGCTTCAGCCGATGCACGGTGGTCGCCAGGGCGAGCTGCGCCGCCTCGTCGCCGTCGTTCGCCGCGCGGCGCACATCCCGCATGTCGCCCGTGCCGGACAACCCGAGCAGACCGCTCTTGCGGTTGAGGAGTTCGTCGAGGCCGTCGATGTCGAGGTTCGCCCGCCTGGCCAGGTGGATGAGGACAGCAGGGTCGAGGTCGCCCGACCTGGTGCCCATCACGAGCCCTTCGAGCGGAGTCATGCCCATCGAAGTGTCGATGGAGCGGCCGCCGTCGATCGCGCACGCCGACGCCCCGTTGCCGAGGTGAAGCACGATCTGCTTCAACTCCCCGAGCGGACGGCCGAGGAACGCGGCAGCCGTCTCTGACACGTACTTGTGCGATGTGCCGTGGAAGCCGTACCTGCGCACCCGGTGACGCTCGGCGAGCTCAGCATCGATCGCGTACGTGTACGCCTCCGGCGGCAGCGTCTGGTGGAAAGCGGTGTCGAACACCGCGACGTGCGGAACGTCGGGGAACGCCTTCTCCGCCGCTCGGATGCCCTGCAGGTTGGCCGGGTTGTGCAGCGGGGCAAGGTCGGCGAGGTCTTCGATGTTGATCTCGACCAGCGGAGTCACGATGGTGGGCTCGAAGAACCGTTTGCCTCCGTGCACCACCCTGTGGCCGACGGCGACGGGCGGATACTCGGCGAGGCTCGGCCCGTCGGCCTCGAACGCCTCGATCATCGCCTGGAACCCCGCGGTGTGGTCGGGGATCTCCAGGCTGCGCTCGCTCGTGCCGTTCGGGCCGCGATGGGTGGTGTGTCCCGACCGCTCACCGATCCGCTCCACGAGCCCGCTCGCCAGCGGCTGCTCGGTGTCGAGGTCGATGAGCTGGTACTTGAACGACGACGATCCGCTGTTGATCACGAGGACGGCGCTCATGCGAGACCCGCCTGGATCGCGGTGATGGCGACCGTGTTGACGATGTCGTCGACGAGGGCGCCCCTGGACAGGTCGTTGATCGGCTTGCGCAGTCCCTGCAGCACAGGCCCGATCGCCACGGCGCCGGCGCTGCGCTGCACTGCCTTATATGTGTTGTTGCCGGTGTTGAGGTCGGGGAAGATGAACACCGTCGCCCGTCCTGCCACCTGCGAGCCAGGCAGTTTCGCGGCACCGACCGCCGCATCCGCCGCCGCGTCGTACTGGATGGGACCGTCCACCGCTAACTGAGGCGCTCTCTCGTGCACGAGGGCAGTGGCCGCCCGCACCTTGTCGACGTCGGCGCCCGTGCCCGACTCGCCCGTGGAGTACGACAGCATCGCGACCCGCGGCTCGATGCCGAACTGCTCCGCCGTCTCCGCCGACGAGATCGCGATGTCCGCCAGCTGCTCCGCCGTCGGATCGGGGATGACGGCGCAGTCCCCGTAGACGAGCACCCGGTCGGCGAGCGCCATCAGGAAGACGCTCGACACCACGGACACCTCGGGGCGGGTCTTGATGATCTCGAACGCCGGACGGATCGTGTGAGCCGTGGTGTGCGCTGCACCGGACACCATGCCGTCGGCGAGACCGAGGTGGACCATCATCGTGCCGAAGTACGAGGGGTCCGTGACCGTGTCCGACGCCTGTTCGAGCGTGATGCCCTTGTGCGCTCTGAGCCGGGCATACTCCTGGGCGAAGCGCAGCCGCAGCACGTCGTCGAACGGGCTGAGCACCTCGGCGCCGGAGATGTCGACGCCGAGCTCGATAGCCCTCGCGCGCACCTCGAACGACTCGCCGAGGATGGTGAGCCTTGCGACTCCGCGGGCGAGCAACGTCGCCGCGGCGCGCAGGATGCGGTCGTCCTCGCCCTCCGGCAGGACGATGTGCTTATCCGCGGCGCGAGCACGCTCCAGCAGGTCGTACTCGAACATCAGCGGGGTGACGACATCCCGCGGGCTCACGTCGAGCCGCTTGAGCAGCGCATCCGCATCCACGTGGCGTTCGAACAGCGCCTGCGCGGTGTCGTACTTGCGCTGCGAGTCGGCGGCGAGCCTGCCGCGGGCGTGGGTGATCCGCACCACGGTGTCGTACGTGCCGAGGTCGGTCTCCACGATCGGCAGCGGAGACCGAAGCCCGGAGAGCAGCCGCTCGATCGGCTCCGGCAGCTCGAACCCTCCGTTGAGCACGATTCCGGCGATGGAGGGGAACGTGCCGGAGGCGTTCGCCAACAGCACGGCGAGCAGCACCTCCGTGCGGTCGGCAGGGACGACGACGACGGAGCCCTCGATCAGCCGCGGCAGGACGTTGTTCATCGACATGCCGGCGACCACGACGCCCAGCGCCTCGCGCGCCAGCAGCGCTTCGTCGCCCGCGATCAGAGTGGACCCTGTCGCCTCCATGATCGAGCGCATGCTCGGAGCGACGAGGAACGGGTCCTCCGGGATCGCCCACACGGGCGCCCTGTCGCCGCTCGGCGACACCCCGACAGCCTGCTGCACGGCGCTGACGACCTGATCCAGGTCGTCGGGGTCCGCACGGTTCGCGACGACGCCGAGCAGAGCGACGTGCTCGTCGCGCAGCTCGGCGACGGCCAGCTCGGTGAGCTGCTTCATGTCCTCCGCCGTGCGCGGCTCTGCCTGGCCGAGACGCTCTCCGAGGCCCTGACCGATGCGGCCGCCGAGGACGAGCAGCACGGGAGCCCCGAGATTCGCGGCGATCCGCGCGTTGAACCGCAGCTCGGTCGGGCTGCCGACGTCGGTGTAGTCGGAGCCGAGGATGACGACCGTGTCGCAGCGCGACTCGACCGCCCGGAAGCGGCGGACGATCTCGGAGAGGGCGGCTTCCGCATCCAGGTGGACGTCGTCGTAGGTGACGCCGATGGCCTCCTCGTACGCGATGTCGGCCGTCTCGCGCTGCAGCAGCAGTTCGAGAACGTAGTCGCGCTCGGAGGTCGACCGCGCGATGGGACGGAAGACGCCGACCCTTCCCACAGCGCGGCGAAGCGCCTCGAGCACCCCGAGAGCGACGGTGGACTTGCCGGTGTGACCCTCAGCGGACGTGATGTAGAGAGATCTCGCCACGACTCAGACGACCCGCTCGATCGCCGGGACCTCATACGTGCCGTCGAGCAGCTCCTGCTTCGGAGCGTACAGGCGCAGGATGGGGCGGAACTCGCCCTGCGGCGCCGGCAGCCAGTTGGCAGCCGCCTTCTCGTCGGCCGGTCTGGTCGCGCTCATGGTGATGGTCAAGCCTCCGTCGTCGTCGTACACGATCCCTCGCGTCCTGTCCCCGATCGAATACCGCGCCGCCTGGTTCTCGACGAGGTAGAAGTTCGGGAGGTCGTACATGGTGATGGACCAGAATGCGCCGACGGGCGGCGTCGGATGCAGGCGCAGGGCGTACGTGTGCTCTCCGGTGAGCGCATCCCCCGCCGCATCCAGGTAGGTGAAGAAATACGCGGCCTCGTAGCCGTGGTTGCCCCACAGCCCGGCGAGCGCGGCGGCGGCCCTGGTGGCGTACCTGGTCTTCGGGTCAGCGTGCTTCCAGGCAGGGTCGTCGAGCGTCCCGACCTCGAAGAAGTCCAGGTTGTAGTCGAACATGTGCAGGTTGACCAGCCAGTTGTTGACGTACGGGCCGTCGCCGGAGCGCACGGCCATCTGGAGTGCCTGCTTTCCTGCCGCGTAGCCGACCTCGAGAGCTTCGCGCACCTCGGCCGGCGCCTCCGCGACGGTGTACGCACTGGTCAGACCGAGCTCGCCGTACGAGTCGAGGGCCGCCCTGTCGCGTTCCGCGGGAGGGAAGGCGAGCGCCCAGACCCTGAGCCGCTCGAAGAAGTCGAGCGCCTCGCTCAGCCCTCCGGCGACGACGGGGACGCCCTGCGGCGGGGTCAGCGACTTCCGGATGGGCGTCAGCGTCAGCGAGTTCTGCAACTCCTCGACGGCGGGCAGATCCTCCTCGCCGTCGCACGCCCAGCGTCCGACGATCACGGCGATCCGCGTTGGGAACCGGATGACGGTCACGCCCTCCGCCTCAGGGCCGCCCTCCCACTCCGGGGGCACGAGCAGGAAGTCGCCGCGGCGATTGCCCGTCGCCCTGGTGCCGACGTACGCGAAGTTGTTGGTCCACGCATCCACGAACTGCAGCACGTAGTAGCGGTCGCCCGCTTCCGGGACGCTCAGCAGGACGGGCCCGACGCTCAGGTCCACGGGGGCGATGGAATAGACGGTGTCGTTGTTGATGGAGACGAAGGTGTCGCGCGGGCTCGCCAGCGCGCGTGCGTGAGAGAACGAGTTGAACGAGGCGGAAGGCAGAGCGCCGATCCCGCTCGTGGTGAGCCGCAGAATCTGCTCACCGTTGAAGACGAGCGGAAACCCGAAGACATACGCTTCAGAGGCCAGTTCGCTCAATTGCCCGGTCATCCAGCACCTCACTCCATCGGCGGATCTCGATCCGCTCTTCTACAGAGTGTAGAAGAGCGGCTGTGCTCTTCCCAACTGTACGCGGAACACCCTGACCGGCAGCAAAGAAAAAGACCCCTCACGCACCCGCCAGAGCCCGGTTACCCTTGCTGCGTTTCCGCCCTGGGGGAGTTGGCCTGGATGGCGCCACGTGAGGAGCCGGAAACCAGTGTAGCGGGTCAGACTGAGAGCTCGTGGCACCGAGCACCCCCGAAGACCCGGTAGGATACTTCGTGGCCGTTACTCCTGCGGGAGCGACACCGCCTCAGGAGAATTCGCCTAGTGGCCTATGGCGCACGCTTGGAAAGCGTGTTGGGTGCAAGCCCTCGGGGGTTCGAATCCCCCATTCTCCGCCATTCGTGATTCACGATGCGCCGGGTGCGCGCACAGCGCCCATCCGGGGTTCGAATCCCCCATTCTCCGCCATCAGTGATGAGTCGCGAAATAGGTCTCGGGGCCGCGAGGCCGGTCTTCCCCTCCGACGTCCGCGAACCGAACACCACGTCGTCATCGGGAAGCGACATCGCACCTGGATGCGGCAGCCACGCGTGATCCGTCCGTCGCCCGCGAAGGCTAGAGTGAGTGCCCTGACGATCGGACCTGCGACGAGGCGAAGGGGGCGCAGATGGCGGACGAGACAACTTGGCCGATGCTCGCGGTGGACGCCTGGACCCCCACCCGCGAGACGCTCCACATGTGGACGCAGATCGTCGGGAAGATCAAGATGGCGCTGGCCGCACCGATCAACCACTGGTGGCACGTGACACTGCTCGTCGATGCCCGCGGGCTCACCACGGGCGGAATCCCCGTCGGCGCACGCACGCTGGAGATCGCGTTCGATTTCGTCGACCACGCGCTCGTCGCGCGAACGAGCGATGGTGGGTCGGTCTCGTTTCCGCTCCCCGGTCACTCTGTCGCGGAGTTCTACGCCCGCGTCTTCGAGGCGCTTCGCGAGCTGGGGATCGACGTGGTGATCCACCCGACCCCGAACGAGGTCGAGGTCGCCATCCCGTTCGCCGAGGACACCATCCACGACACCTACTTGCCAGAGCACGCCGGCGCATTCTGGCGGCAGCTGATCCAGGCAGATCGGGTCCTCGCGCGGTTCCGCTCCGGTTTCGTCGGCAAG
This sequence comes from Leifsonia sp. NPDC102414, assembly GCF_044765685.1. Taxonomy (NCBI): domain Bacteria; kingdom Bacillati; phylum Actinomycetota; class Actinomycetes; order Micrococcales; family Microbacteriaceae; genus Leifsonia; species Leifsonia sp. NPDC102414. The sequence goes on along the minus strand of NZ_JBIWKN010000003.1, from coordinate 221,434 downwards.
GCCAGCCCCGTGCACTTCTTCTGGGGCTCCATGGACCTCGCGGTCACCAGGTTCTCCGGGCGCACCGCCCCGACGCACCCAGGCGGCGCACCGAACTGCCCGCCGAGTGTGATGCGCGAGGCGTACTCGCACGAGCTCAGCAGTGCCGGATTCTGGCCGGGCGGCGGAGGCGAAGGCGCGTTCTACTCGTACGCCTATCCCGCACCGGACGGTTACGCGGAGGCGGACCTGCCCGAGGGAGCGTCGTTCAGCGCGGAGTACGGCGAATTCCTCCTGCCTTACGAGGCGGTCAGGACGTCGTCGGACCCCGACGGGACGGTGCTGGCGTTCCTCGACGCCACGTACGACGCGGCCGCGCGCCTCGGCGAGTGGCCCGCCGGCCTGACGACCGGATCGAGCAGAGAGCGGAGCGGACGATGACGGAGCGGAGCGGACGATGACGGAGCGGAGCGGAGCGGACGATGACGGAGCGGAGCGGACGATGACCGACGGGATCGACACGAACATCCCGCCGAGCGGCCCGGCAGGCCGACCGTGCCTCCCGCGGAGGTGACGAACGTCGTGCGCCCCTACCTCGACAAAGCGCTGCCCGACGTCTGGCATGCCGCGCGAGAGCTGTCCGCCGTCGTCGCAGAAGCTGCGCTCCGCAGCGGTCTGAGCCCGCAGGAAGCGGAGCTCATCAAAGTGCGAGCATCCCAGTTGAACGCGTGCGCCTTCTGCCTCGATCTTCACTCCCGCGAGGCACGCAAAGCAGGGGTCCCCCAGCAGAAGCTCGACATGCTGCCCGCGTGGCGCGACGCCGAGCTGTACAGCGAAAGGGATGAGGCCGTGCTCGCGATCGCCGAGGCGGCGACGCTCCTGCCGCTGACGGAGGACTCCCGCGCCGACCTCGTCGGAGCGCACACCGTGCTCGGCGAATCCGCGTACGTCGCCGCCGAGTGGATCGCCGTGACGATCAACGCGTTCAACCGCATCTCGATCCTCAGCGAACACCGGGTACAGGCCCGCGACGCGGAGGGCCGTCCCCTGCGCTGACGCGGGTCGCAGTCCGCTGACGAGATGCCGGTAACTGCAGCGGCTCCCCTTGGATTCCGAGCAGTTACCGGCATCTCGTCGTTCCGCGCAGCGCCGCCTGTGGAGGCGGCTGTGGATGCGCAGCCGGAGGGCTAGGCCGGTGTGCGGGCCGTCCCGTGCAGCACCGAAACCGCGAAGCTCGCCGCGCGCTCGCGCAGGCTCGCCATGCGTTCGAGCCTGGCCGCATCCACGTCGAAGCCCACGTAGGCGAGCGGCGGGCGCTTGCGGACATTTGCAGAGCATCCGAAGTCGGTGCAGACCAGCGTGCCGACGGTGTCGCCGTTCTTTCCGGCCTGCCCGGCGCGCTTGGCGCTGTAGAAGGCGACGTCGTTGGTCAGGTTGACGTCCTGGCACCAGGAGCACTGCGGGCGGCTGAGCGCCGACGCCTCAGCCTGGCGCAGGAGCAGCCCGACGGGCGCGTCGTCGAGGATCACGACGGCGTACGCGCGCTTCGGCTGCTTGCGGTCGCGCCAGCCGAGGTAGTCGAGCGCATCCCAGTCGATGGTCTGGAAGTCGGCGGGCAGGGTCAGGTCGCTCACCTCCTTGCGGGAGGCATTGACGAACGAGGAGCGGAGCTGTTGCTCGGTCAGAGGGAGCATGAGGGTGTGTCACCAATCGGAGTGCGGCCGCGACGGCCGGAGAGAGCGCACGGGCGGAAGCGCCGTGTCGTGCGTCGAAATCTGCGCGGGACGACAGGCACCACAGCTGGATGCACGGGGTCGATCACCGCATCCCTCGCGCGAAAACGAGGGTGGAAGGCAGGGGAAGACGACGCTATCTCGCGCCGGCGTTCAGAACGCCGACGACCTCCTGACGCCCGGAGGGCAGCACGGGGATGAGCGGGGAAGACACCTTGGGAGTGTAACAAACGCCCGCGGCGGCCTCCACCGCCGGCTCCCCCGCCCGCTCAACAGAACGGCGCTGCTACTTCAGGCGGCGCTCCTCCTCTTCTTCGAGGCGCTCCTTCTCCTCGTCCTTGCGCTCCTGCTCCTTCTGGATGGCTTCTTCGCGCGGCGTCTTGTTCGTCACGGTCGTGTCCTTTCCGTTACGGCGGCCGGGCAGTCGCCCTGACACCGACACTACGATGGACTCCGGCCCGTCGGAAGGTGGCTCCGTGAGCAAGAAGGTCTTCGCCCAGCTCTGCACGACCGTGCTGCTCGGCGCCATCACGCTGCTCATCGGGCGCAACATGCACGACCTGGGCATGGCGGTCGTCTTCGGGGTGTGTGTCCTGATCACCGTTCTGAGCGCGTTCCGGGTGCGCAACATCCGGATGCGCGAGCAGGCCGCCGCTCGAAAACCGGACGCCCGTGTCCCCCAAAATGCCGCTACCGAAAGGTCTGCGCGATAGGCGATCCTCGAAGGATGGAGGGTCGGCGGGAGCTGAGACAGGAGACGGGCGTGGTGCAGCAGACAGTGGTTCTGCGCCCGCACGCCCACCTTTTCGCGCGCGGAATCATCGCCATCCTCGCCCTCACCACTCCGGTCTTCGCCGTCCTCTACTGGCTGACCATCCCGGACGGCGTCTGGCCTCTCGTGCTCGGCGTCCACATCGTGGTGATCGCGGGCACGACGCTCGCCGTCCTCGCGTTCTTCAGCACGACCATCCAGCTCAGCCGCGATGTCGTGCGCGAACGCGGCTTCTTCGGCAGGACAGTGGATGTGCTTCCCGGCTCGGTCGGCCAGGTCATCCTGGTCAACCTGTACGAGGGCAGCACCCTCGACACCCAGCCGCAGCTCTTCATCACCGGCACGGACGGCCGGCTGCTGATCCGCATGCGCGGGCAGTTCTGGGCGCTCGAAGACATGGAGCGGGTGGCGGAAGAACTCGACGTGCCTGTCACCAGACGCGCGGACTCGATGACGCTCTCTGAGCTGCGGCGTGCATCCCCGGGGTTGCTGTACTGGTTCGAGCGTTTGCCGCGGTTCGGTCGCTGACCTGCGGCGCCGGCTACAGAACGGCGTCGGCTACAGAACGGCGTCGGTCGCGATCGCGTACACCGGGCCGTCCGGCGTGCTCGACGGCAGCTCATGAAAGCCGAGCTTCTCGTAGAACGCGCGCGCACCGTGGTTCGTCGGCGACATCCGCAGGTACACGCCTGGCACCCCGCGCTCGCGGAGGGCGGCGAGGAGCGTCCGGATCAGTGCGCGGCCGAAGCCCTGCCCCTGCAGTTCGGGGAGCAGGTCGATGTGCAGGTGCGCCGGGTACGCAGCGAGCTCGGGGACGAGCATCCCCTGCAGGTCGAGACCGAACGTGATGGCTTCGCGCTCCTTGTCGTCGGGCGCCGTGTCGAGAGGGTACTTGGCGGCGAACGACGGCAGCCACTCGACGGCGTACCAGTCGACGAACGCTGCGCTGTCCGCGACCGCGATCACATACCCCGCGACGTGCTCCCCGGTGTCGACCACGAACGCGAGGTCGGGCTGGTACGTCACGTACGGGCCCGCGAATACGTCCGGAATGAGATCGTCGTCCCTGTACGTCCCCGTCGCGTCACCCCCGCTCGCTCCCGTTCGGATGCACACCGTGTACACGTCGTCGCGGTCGCCGGGCTGGTAGGGACGGATCGAGCTCACCGTGAAAGTATGTCAGCGTGAGCACCTCCGCCGCTGCCGTCCCCGACTCCGCCGCCCGCTCCGGCGCCCGCTCCGGCGCCGATCGCGACGCTCAGCCGGTGAGTCACGGGCACCTCAACGAGAGCGCGTCGGCACCCGTGACCATCGAGCGGCTCTGGCCGGGTGAGGGCGCCGCCGTGTTCGTCCGCCACTACTGGACCCCGCGCTGGCGACTCGTCCCCGGAGCGTCGCTCCGTCAGCAGGTGCTCGAGTACCCGACGGCGAACGTGGTCTTCGAGCAGGACACGACGGCGCTCCACCTAGCGCGACGCGGCCTCAGCGTGAAAACCCTGCGCGGCGACGGTTGGGCGTTCGGGGCGATGCTCCGCCCCGGCGTGGCGCGCGGCCTCGCCGGAGTGAGCGTCCGCAGCCTGCCATCGGCCGTCCCGCTCGCAGACGGAGCGGGCGTCGCAGACGGCGTGGGCGTCGCAGACGCGGCCGGCGGCTACCAGCATCACGCACTGCTGCTTCCCGGCGTGGATGCGCTGAAGGGGCGCATCCACGATGCCATGCGGCGGGGCGACGACCGCGCTGCCGTCGAGGCGTTCGAGGAGTGGACGGCGACGCTGCCTGCTCCCGGTGCCGAGGCGCGGATGGTCGACGCCATCGTTGCTGCGGTGGAGACCGACAGAACCATCACGCGCGTCGAACAGCTCGCCGACCGGTTCGGTCTCGGCGTCCGGCATCTGCAGCGGCTCGTTGCGGGGCACATCGGCTTCGGGCCGAAATGGCTCATCCAGCGCTACCGGCTGCAGGAGGCGGCTGCCGCACTGCGCTCCCCCGCTCCGCCGCAGCTCGCCGAGCTCGCCGCCGAGCTCGGCTACTCCGACCAGGCCCACTTCGGCCGCGAGTTCAAAGCGGTGATCGGGTCGACGCCCGGCACGTACCTGGCCGAGACGACGCGCGGGCGAGACGGCGCGCGCCCACTGACGGAATCCGTCTGATGGCCGGACGCCGTCTGTCACGCGCCGCCCCGGACGCCGCCCTCGCGCCCTGGCGCGACCGCTGGCAGCTCACCCCGGCCGGGGACGCGTTCGCCACCCCGTCGAGCGTGCTGCAACCGGTGGAGTGGCGCGGGCGCCCCGCGTTCCTCAAGCTGGCGACGGTCGCGGAGGAGGCCGCAGGGTCGCGCCTGCTGGCCTGGTGGGATGGCCGGGGAGCCGCGCCGGTCTACGCGGCGGACGGCGACGCGATCCTCATCGAGCGCGCCACAGGCGACCGCGATCTGGTGACCATCGCGGGATCGGGGCAGGACGGCGACGACGCGGCGACGCGCATCCTGTGCAGTACGGCCGACCGCCTGCACGCCGTCGACGACCGGCCCAGACCGGCCGGTCTCGTGGGGCTGGCCGTCTGGTTCCGGGAGCTGTTCGAGGAGGCGGCCGACCACCCGGATGCGCACGACGGCCTGTACGCGCACGCCGCAACCGTCGCCGGGGAGCTGATCGCACATCCCGTCGCCGACCTGGTGCTGCACGGCGACCTCCACCACGGCAACGTCCTCGACTTCGGAGCGGACGGCTGGCTGGCGATCGACCCGAAGCACGTCGCCGGCGACCCCGGATTCGACTACGCCAACATCCTGTGCAACCCGGATGCGCGGACCGCTCTCGCCGCAGGACGCTTCGAGCGGCAACTCGGGGTCATCTGCGCGTCAACCGGCGTCGCGCCAGCGCGGATGCTGCGCTGGGCGTTCGCGTGGGCAGCCCTCTCCTCCTGCTGGTCGGAGCGCGGAGGCGACGACGCCGGGCACACCGTGCAGGTGGCCAGGCTGGCGCGATCGCTGCTACCGGATGCGGTTGGCTGAGGCGGAACCGCCGCGCACGCGGGCCTTCGCTCCGCCGGCGCCGCTTCTAGCGCCGCTTCCTCGTGCCGAAGATCCCCTCCACCACGCCCGTGAGGATCGACGCCGTCGCCTTCGAGCCGAGCACCTGCTCCAGGATGTTCGGCTGCGGCTTCGAGGTCGTGCGCCTGCCGCGCGTCGTCGGCCCCGTCGACTTCAGCAGCCGCTCGTACTCCGCGTCGGCCGCCTTCTGCGCTTTCGCCTGCGCCGCGGCGGCCTTGTCCGCCGCCTTCTGCGCATCCACTGCCGCCTTGGCCTGCTCGATCACGCGCTCCTGCTCCGCTGCGGCTGCGGCTGCCGCATCCAGCTTGCGTGTGAGCATTTCGCGGGCGGAGTCGCGGTCGATGGCCGTCCCGTATTTCGCGAGCAGTGGGGATGCGGCGATGGTCGCGTCGATCTGCGCCTCCGGCGCGGGTGACATGGAGCCCTGCGGTGCGCGCAGCCGTGTCCACGCGACCGGGGTCGGCGCGCCCTTCTCGCCCATGACCGTGACGATGGCCTCGCCGGTGCCGAGCTGCTGCAGCACCTCGGCCAGGTCGTAGCCGGACTTCGGATACGTGGACACCGTCGCCTTGAGCGCTTTCGCGTCGTCAGGGGTGAACGCGCGGAGCTGGTGCTGCACGCGCGAGCCGAGCTGCGCGAGCACCTCGGATGGCACATCCTTCGGCGTCTGGGTGACGAAGAAGATGCCGACGCCCTTCGACCTGATCAGCCGCACGGTCTGGGTGATGGAGGCGAGGAAGTCCTTGGATGCGTCCTTGAACAGCAAGTGCGCCTCGTCGAAGAAGAACACCAGCTTGGGCTTGTCGAGATCGCCGACCTCCGGCAGGTCGTTGAACAGGTCGGCGAGCAGCCACATCAGGAAGGTGGAGAACAGGGCAGGCTTGTCCTGCACGCCGGGCACTTCGAGCAGGCTGACGACGCCTGTGCCGTCCGGGGCGAGCCGGATGAACTCGGCCGTGTCGATCTCCGGCTCGCCGAAGAACGCGTCTGCTCCCTGGTCGGCGAACGTGATGAGCTCGCGCAGGATCACGCCGACCGTCGCGCTCGACAGGCCGCCGAGGTCGGCGAGCTCCGCTTTCCCGTCCGCGCTGTTCAGGTAGGTGAGGACCGCGCGCAGGTCGCTGAGGTCGAGCAGCGGGAGCCCTGCCTTGTCGGCGTAGTGGAACACGAGCCCGAGGCTGGACTCCTGCGTGTCGTTCAGCCCGAGCACTTTCGACAGCAGCAGCGGCCCGAATCCGGCGACGGTGGCCCTGATCGGGATGCCCTTCCCGATGCCGCCGAGGGAGAAGAACTCGGTGGTGGTGGCGTGCGGGGCCCAGTCCTGGCCGATGCCGCGTGTGCGCTCGAGGAGTTTGTCGTTCGACTCCCCGGCTGTCGCGATGCCCGACAGGTCTCCCTTGATGTCGGCAGCGAAAACGGGGACGCCGTTCGCGGCAAGCTGCTCGGCGAGAACCTGCAGCGTCTTGGTCTTGCCCGTGCCCGTCGCCCCTGCCACCAGGCCGTGCCGGTTCGTCATCGACAACGGGATGCGCACAGGAACGTCGGCGCGCGCCTCCCCGTTGACCAGGGCGCCCATTTCCAAGGCCGCCCCGGTGAAGGCGTAGCCGGCGCGGACGGCGTCCACCTCCTGCTCGGTGAGCTGGCCGGTCGCTGCAGGGGTCGGGGCGCTCGGCGAGGCGGGCGCGGCCGGCGCGGGCGGCGCGGGCGGCGCGGGCGGCGCGGGCGGCGCGACCTCCGTCGCCGCGGTCGCGGCGGGCGCGGGCGGCGCGACCTCCGTCGCCGCTGCGCTGGCGGCGGTTGCCGCATCCGAGGCTGCGACGGCCGTCTGCGCCGCAACAGCCTGAGCCTGCACTGCCTCGGCTCGCGCCTGTGCCGCGTCGGCCTGCGCCTGTGCCTCCGCAGCAGCATCCTGTGCCCGTTTCAGCGCCTCGGCCGCTTCCGCCTGCAGTCTGGCCGCGTTCTCCGCGGCGGCTTTCGCGTCGGCCTGGGCTTGGGCAAGTGCATCCGCGTCACTCATGCGCTCACTCTAAAGGTGCGGTCTGCCCGCTCGCAGCAATCGAGTCCGAAGTTGTTCGCCCGACACGCCGCACGGAGAGGTGAACAACTTCGGACTGGATTGTCGCGGGGAGCGTCTGGTTACTGCTCGCGGAGCCCCCAGGGCTGGCCGTAGCCTCCCTCGTCGACTGGGCGCGCCATCAGCTCGAGGAACGGGGCGGCGTCGAACGCTTCTGGGCCGAGCACTCCCGTGCCCTCCCACGCTCCGCTCGCGAGAAGTTCAAGCGCGATCACCGGGTTCATCGCGGTCTGCCAGACGACGCACTGCGACTCGTACTCGGCCATCGTCCACTCGTTGTCGCTCACGTGGTACAGGTACACCTCACGCGGGTTCCCATCCACACCGGTGCCCTTCACCCACACGCCCGCACACGTCTTGCCGGTCATACGCGGCCCGATCGTTGCAGGGTCAGGCAGGGCGGCGGCGACCACATCGCGCGGCGCAACCTCGACAGGACCGTTCTGGCTGCGCACCCTGATGGGCGTCGTCGAGTCCAATCCGAGCTGGTGCAGCGTGCGCAGGATGCCGATGAACTCCTCGCCCAGCCCGTACTTGAACGTCACCCGCTCCGCGTCGATCCAGCGCGGCATCAGCAGCACTTCTTCGTGCTCCACGTTGACGCACTCCACCGGGCCGATGCCCTCCGGGAAGTCGAACACCTCCGGCTCGCTGAACGGCGGCGTCGTGTACCAGCCGGCGTCCTTCTCGAAGATCACCGGCGGGTTCAGGCACTCCTCGATCGTGGTCCAGATGCTGAACGACGGCGCGAAGATCTCGTTGCCGTCGCTGTCGCGCACCACGAGGTTCGCCCCGTCGCGCGTTCCGAGTTCCTCGATGCGCGAGAACAGCGTGTCGGACGCGTAGCGGGCGAACACGTCACTCAGCCCCGGCTCGACGCCCATGCCGACGAGCGCGAGCCTGCCCGCCGTCTCCCAGTCGCCGCGGAGCGCGAACTGGTCGTCGCCCAGCTTCACGCCTGTCTTCGCGTACGGGTCGGTGGGATGCGGTTCCGACAGGCTCATCGCCATGTCCAGATAGTCGGCGCCTGCTGCGAGGGCTCCGGCGAAGATGGTGGGGACGAACTTCGGCTCCACGGCGTTCATGACGTGGGTCGCGCCGTGCTCCCTGGCGACGGCGGCCACGGCATCCGGGTCGGACGCGTCGATCGCGGCAGCGACGAAGCGCGACGCGACGTCGTCACCGTGCTTCCCTCGAATCCAGCTGATGGTCTTCTCGGCCCTGCCGATGTCGTAGTCGCTGACGACGATGACGTCGTAGAAGGAACGGCGTGCGGCGATCTTCGCGATGGCGTCGCCGACCCCGCCGGCGCCCACGAGCAGAATTCTCATGGCGCAACGCTAGCGTGCATGGGACGCCCGCGGTCGATGAGTTCGGCTAGAGCTCACCCTGGCGCGCGCGCCTGCCGCCCGCGAGTACGAACGGATGGGGTTGCTGCCGCTCCCTGACCAGCCGGAGCGCGAGCGGAGCCCACACGATCACCGCGACGGCCGCCCCGAGAAGCAAACCGCCGACCGTGTCGCTGAGCCAGTGCGCCCCCAGGTAGGTGCGGCTGACCGCCATCAGGATCGCCCAGACGGCGCCGAGGATCCACACCCAGACGCGCGGGAAGATGATCGCGAGCACCACGACCATCGTCGCGGCGTTGGCTGTATGCCCTGACGGGAATGAGCCGGTGTCCGACTGCACCAGGATCTCGGTCGGGCGGGCACGGCCGACCGTGTGCTTGAGCAGCTGAACGGCCGCAACCGACAGGATGCTCGCGACGGCGAAGAACGTCGCACCCCACGGCCTGCGGAACGCGAGCAGCAGAAGGAAGATCACGACGGGAATGACGATCGACCCGACGATGCCGCCGCCCGCGTAGTTGAAGAACAGCGCGGGCCCCAGCCAGATCGGCGAACGATGCTCGACGATCTCGCCCATCCACTCGAGGTCGAGCGCGAACGGCTCCTTCGGGCGGAAGGCGATGATGACGCCGAGGACCACGACGAGCCCCACGGCGACGGACGCGGAGATCACCGGCCACCTCCTGCTCACCTTCGCGGCCTGCTGGATGTCCTCGTGTGCCGATCCCATGTCGACCAACGTACTCATCCCCTGCTGGAGAACTATCGAGTCCTGAGTTGTTCACAGCCAGCATCGGCGTGGCGCATGAACAACTCCGGACTCGATGATCGGGGAGCGGGAGAGGAGAGGGAGGGGGGAGCTACTGGGCTAGGGCGGGGACGGTGCGGGGGCGCACGATGAACCAGAGCGCGGCGATGGAGACGAGGGCGCAGATGGCCATGACGAAGCCCATCGGGGTGGCGCTTCCGACGCCGAGGATGCCGACGATCGGGGAGACGATGCCCGCGATGCCGAAGTTCAGCGCGCCGAGGAGGGAGGCGGCGGTCCCCGCTTCGTGCCCGTGACCGTTCAACGCGAGCACCTGCACGCAGGGGAACCCGAACCCGCACGCCGCGATGAAGAACCACAGCGGGATGGCCGTTCCCCAGAGTCCGACGTGCGCCTGGTCGAGGATGACGATGAGCACGCTGGAGACGAACATCACGACCGTCGACACGGCGAGGATCCATTGCGGGCCGACGTACTTCGTGATCCGCGCCGCCGACTGCACGCCGATGATGATGCCGATGGAGTTGACCGCGAACAGCAGGCCGTATTCCTGCGCGTTGAACTTGTAGATCTCCTGGAACACGAACGAGCTCGACGAGAGATAGGAGAACAGGCCGGTGAAGTTGGCGGCGCCGACGATGGCGATGCCGACGAAGATCCGGTCGCTCAGCACGGCCTTGTACCGCTGCCGCATGGTGGAGTGGCCTGCGTCGTGACGACGGGCCTTCGGCAGGGTCTCGACGATCCAGAGCGAGACGCAGATGACGACGAACAGCCCGTAGCAGGCGAGCACGACGAAGATGCCGCGCCACGGCATGACCAGCAGCAGCCACGAGCCGATCACCGGCGCGAGCACGGGCGCGAGGCCGTTGACGAGCGCGAGGCGGCTGAGCATCCTGACCAGCGGCCGTCCGCCGAACAGGTCGCGCACCATCGCCATCGCGACGACACCGCCCGCCGCGGCGCCGATGCCCTGCATGGCGCGGGCGAGCCCGAGCAGCTCGACGTTCGGGGCTGCGGCAGCGCCGAGGCAGGCCAGGATGTGCACGATGGTCGACAGGATGAGCGGCAGGCGGCGACCGATCTTGTCGCTCCACGGACCCACGAGCAGCTGGCCGACGCCGAACCCGATCGTCGTGGCCGTGAGCGTGAGCTGGATCGCCGCCGTCGAGACGTTGAAGTCGGCCTGCAGCGTCGGCAGCGCGGGGAGGTACGTGTCGATGGTGAACGGCCCGAGCGCGGTGAGCGCACCGAGGATCAGGATGTATGCGAGGCGCTGGCGACCGGAGAGCGAGTCTCCTGGATGCACGACGGTGGTCACGAAGGGGTCCTTGACTGGGAAGACGAACACCGCGGGGGAAGCCGCGGTGCGTGGGTGGGAGGGGTGCTGCCGGGATTCCGGCGGTGGTGCTACTCGCTCGTTCGAATCGATTCGACCGTCGTTGCTCGACAATCCTATCGGATACCGGGCACGAATGTTACCGTGCACATCCCCGAGTTCGGGGGGAATTCGACAGGGGATGCGCTCAGTCGGCCGGAGCAGCGAGGAGCGGTGCGAACGCGAGCTCTGCCGCGCCGATCATCAGGATGTTCGCCCCGAGCTCCGCGCGCGCGATCCGCAGGTGCTCCCCCGACGCCGCCATCGCCTGCTCGGCGACGAGCGCCGCGAGCCGCTCCGGCGCGACGGCGAACAGCGAGCCGAGGAACCCGCCGAGCACCACCAGCTCCGGGTTGAACACGTTGGTCGCGTTGCGCAGTGCGATGGCGAGGAAGCCGAGCTGCCGCTCGATCTCGGCGCCCACCCTCGCATCCCCTGCTGCGACCGTCGCGGCGAGCGCGCGATCCAGTTCCTCGCTGTCGGCCGCCTCCAGCCCGATGGCCGCCAGGAGCGCCCGCTGGCTCACTTCGGTCTCCAGGCAGCCGATGGCGCCGCAGTGACAGCGCACGCCGTTGGAGTTGACGAGCGTGTGGCCGAGCTCCCCCGCGTAGCCGGAGACGCCCGTGAGCGATACGCCGCCCACGATGACGCCTGCTCCGATACCGGATGCGCCGCCGTTGAGGTAGACCAGGTCGCTCGCTCCCCGTCCTGCGCCGAAGAGCCGTTCGGCGTTCGCGCCGAGGTTGGCGTCGTTGGCCGCGCTGACGGTGAGCCCTGTCGCAGCGGCGAGCTCGGAGGCGAACGGTTCGTCGCGCCATTCCAGGTGCGGCGCGAGCCGCACGACGCCGTCGCCCTCGCGCACCAGCCCTGGCACGGCCACGCCGATGCCGACCACCCTGCTCGCCGCGGAGAGGTCGGGGCGCAGTCCGTCGATGACCGCGGCGGCGACCGCTGCCGCCTCCTCCGCCCCCGGGACGTGGTCCAGCGGGAACCGCACGCGCCGGTGCACGGCGCCGTCGAGGCCGACGACGCCGACGGTGACCGCGTCGATCTCGGGGTTCACCGCGAGCGCGACCACGCGGCCGTCCGCGACGACCACGGGTGACGGACGCCCGACCCTGTTGCTCGTCTCCGGCTCTCGCTCTGTGACGAGCCCCAGCTCGACCAGCTCTGCCACGAGCGCGCCGACCGTCGACCGGTTCAGCCCCGTGGCGTGCGTGAGCGATGAGCGGGCGGCCGGGCCGCCGCGGTGCACGAGCCCGAGCACCGTGGCGAGGTTGTTCCGGCGCACGGTGTCGAGGTTGGTGCCGGTCGTGTTCATGGTCCTGTGTACTGTACCGTTTCGCGCCACACGGGTCGGCGCATCAGCACCAGCAGACGGCGCCCCGTCAGCGGTCCTCTGCGCCTCACCAGCTCTCTGGGCGCGCACCGAGCGGCACCGGTTCCGGCCGCTCCACCGTCGAGCGCAGCGTGACGACCTCGTGGCTGTGCCCGGCAGCGATGATCGACTCCATGATGTCCAGTACGTGGAACGCCAGCTCTCCGGATGCGCGGTGCGGCCTCCCGGTCTCCACCGCGCGGGCGAGGTCGGCGAGCCCGACGCCACGTCCGGCGTCGACGTACCCTGCCGCATCCGGAACCTCGCGCCAGGTGCGGTCGTCGGCGGTGGCGATGGATGCGGTCTGCGAGAACGCGTTCGGGTCCGGCACCGCGATGGTGCCTCCCGTGCCGTAGACCTCGAACAGCGGGATGCGGGATTCCCACACCTCGAACGACACCGTCACGGTGGAGATGACGCCGTCGGCGTGCTCCAGGATCGCCGTGACATGCGTGTCGACGTCGACGGGGATGACCGTTCCGGCGAGCGGTCCCGTCGCCACCGTGCGCGCTCGCTCTGAGCGGCCGACAGCGCCGGACACCCGAACGACCGGGCCGAAGAACGTGACCAGGCTGGTCAGGTAGTACGGCCCCATGTCGAACAGCGGTCCGCCGCCCGGCTGGTAGTAGAACGCGGGCGCTGGATGCCACAGTTCGTGTCCTGGCGCCGTCCACGACACCGCGGCTCCCACCGGTCGCCCGATCCGCCCGTCGTCGAGCAGTGCGCGAGCGGTCTGGATGCCCGTGCCGAGCACCGTGTCCGGCGCGCTCCCGACGCGCAGCCCCTTCTCTGCGGCGCGCTCCAGCACGGGGACGGCGTCGGCCGTGGCGAGCGCGAGCGGCTTCTCGCCGTAGACGTGCTTGCCAGCATCCAGTGCCGCGAGCGCGATCTCGGTGTGCGCGGCGGGGATGGTGAGGTTGAGGACGGCGTCGATCCGCGGGTCGGCGATCAGCGCATCCACGGTCAGCGCCTCGACGCCCTGCTCGGCGGCGACGGCGGATGCGCGGCCGAGGTCCAGGTCGGCGACCGCCGTCAGCGACAGGTTCGGCAACTGCGGGAACCGTTCGAAGTACTGGCGGCTGATGTTGCCGACCCCGACGACGCCGACATTCAACGTGCTGCCCACAGCAGCCCCCTCTCGATGATGGTGCGGACGGGCTGGCTCTCCACGATCTCCAGCCGGTGGCCGGGTGCGGAGACGAAGATCCGGCCCTTGCCCCACTGGCGTGTCCAGATGGCGGGCGCCGTGACGGGGCGGTTCCACGCATCCCACGGGCGCACAGCCTGCGTCGTGGTGGCGAGGACGTCGTTGTATTCGTCGCTCAGCACCCAGTACTGCTCGCTGACCAGGTCGAAGTCGTCGATGCCCTCTGTGATGGGGTGCGTGCGGCCGTAGTCGGTGATGTGCACCGTGTACGGGATGTAGTTGTCCGACTGCTCGCCGGTGCAGTCTGCGGGGTCGATGCCGGCGTGATGGGCGAACTGGCCGCCGATCATGTGCAGGTAGTCGGCGTTGTCGCGGTAGGCGTCCGCGATGCCGCCGTGCCAGCCGGCGAGGCCCGTCCCGTTGAGGACGGCGCGCTGCAGGCCGGCGAACTCCTCTTTGGCGATGGTGTTCATCGTGTTGATCTGGAGCACCAGGTCCACCGTGTCCAGGTAGGCCTCGTCGGTGTAGATCGCCGGGCCGTCCTCGACGCGCACGTCGAAGCCGTTCGCTTCGAGATACGGGATGAAGAGGTCGGTGGTCTCGACGGGCATGTGCCCGTCCCAGCCGCCGCGGACGACGAGTGCGTTCCTGGTCATGCTTCCTGTCCTGTCTGTTCTGCCTGTACGGCGGTCGCCGTCCACGCGCTGCCGGTGGCCGCGCTGCGTTCCACGGCGGCCAGCACGCGCTGCACGTGCAGCCCGTCTGCGAACGACGGCTGCGGATCGCGGCCGCGCGTGATGTCGTCGACGAAGTCCTTGATCTGGTGGCTGAAGGCGTGCTCGTAACCGATCGCGTGCCCGGTCGGCCACCAGTTGGCCATGTATGGATGCTCGGGCTCCGTCACGATGATGCGCGTGAAGCCCTGCTCCCCCGCCGGGGCGGTCGCGTCGTAGTACTGGAGCTCGTTCATCGCCTCCAGATCGAAGGCGATGGCGCCGAGCGAACCGCTCAGCTCGATCCGCAGCGCATTCTTTCGGCCGGTGGCGTAGCGGGTGGCCTCGAACGCGCCGATGGCTCCGGATGCTGCTCCTCCTCCGCCGAGCCGCGCCGTGAACCAGGCGGCGTCGTCCACGGTCACCCTGCCGCGCTCCGTCGACGCCGTGCCGGACAGGCCGACCGTCTCTCCGAGCAGTGGGCGCTCCGCGACGAAGGTCGCCAGGGTGCCGGAGACGCTGTCGAGGCGGGAGCCCGTGATGTGCTCGACCAGGTCGATCGCGTGCGCGCCGATGTCGCCGAGCGAGCCGGAGCCTGCCGCGTCCTTGTCGAGCCGCCAGGTCATCGGGCCGTTCTCGTCGGTCAGCCAGTCCTGCAGGTAGAGCGCCCGCACCTGGCGGATCGTGCCCAGCCTGCCCTCCTCCACGAGCCGCTTGGCGAAGCCGATGGCGGGCACGCGACGGTAGCTGAAGCCGACCATGGACCGCACCCCGCGGGCTGCGGCGCGCTCGGCGGCGGCGACCATCGCCTCCGCCTCCTCCACCGTGTTGGCCAGCGGCTTCTCGCAGAGGACGTGCTTGCCTGCATCCAGGGCCGCGATGGCGATCTCGGCGTGCGATGCGCCAGGCGAGCAGATGTCGACGACGTCGATGGCGGGGTCGTCGACGACGCGGCGCCAGTCGGTCTCCGCGTGCTGCCAGCCGAAGCGCTCCCTCGCGTCCTCGACCCTGTCGCGGTCGCGGCCGACGATGGTGTGCATCACCGGCTGCGCATCGAGGGGGAAGAACCGCGGGGCGACCCGCCAGCCCTGGGAGTGGGCGGCGCCCATGAACCCGTAGCCGACCATCGCCACGCGCAGCTCGGTGGCCGCATCCGTCATCGTCTCGCTCCTTCGCGTCGTCCCGCCGTTCGACGCTATTGCCGGCTCGACCGAGGCCACAAGTTTCGAGCGGGCATTGGAAAACTTTCGCGCGAACCGCGCCGATTCAGGATGTGGGAGCCGCCGTCGACTGCCGCACCACGAGCGACGTGGCCAGCTCGAGACGCGCGTTGTCGACCTCGCCGGAACGCAGCCGCAGCGCCATCCTGGTCGCTTCCTCCGCCATCTCCTGCAGCGGCTGGCGCACGGTCGTCAGCGGCGGCCGCGCCCACAGCGCAGGCCGCACGTCGTCGAAGCCGACGACGGAGACATCCCGTGGCACCTCCAGCCCCAGAGCCGCCGCAGCGTCGTACACGCCGAGCGCCTGCTGGTCGTTGCCGGCGAAGATCGCGGTGGGCCGGTCGCGGAGGCCGAGCAGCCGCCGCCCCTCCCGCTCACCGTCGCGCTGCCCGAACGAGCCGGAGCCCGCAAGCTCCTCCACGAACGGGATGCCGGCCTCGGCCAGAGCGGACTGGTATCCCGCCACCCTCGCCCGCGAGCACATCAGGTCCGCCGGGCCGGAGATGACGCCGATCCTGGTGTGGCCGAGGCCGATCAGGTGCCTGGTCGCCGCGACGCCGCCCGCCCAGTTGGTGGCACCGACGGCGGGGACGTCCGCTGGAGGGTCGCCTGCCGGGTCCACCACGACGAAGGGGATGTTCCTGGTGCGCAGTTGCCTGCGGTGCGCCACGGTGAGGTCGGAGAACTGCAGGATGACCGCGACGGGCTTGCGCTGCAGCACCCCGGTCATCCACTCGTCCCGCGGCTTGTGGTGGTCGCCGAGTGCGGAGAGGGCGAGCACGAACCCGGCCTCGCGCGTGATCCGCTCGACGCCGCGGATGATCTCCACCGACCACTCGCTCAGCAGATCCTCGACCACCAGCTCGACCAGCCCGCCGCGCTCTGGATCGAGGCCGCGCCTGGCGTAGCCGGAGTCCCGCAGCAGCTCCTCGACCCGCTGGCGAGTGGATGCGGACACCCCCGGCCGACCGTTCAGCACCTTGGACGCGGTCGACAGCGAGACGGACGCCTGCCGCGCTATCGCCTCCAGTGTCGGCCGGTTGTGATCGGACATGCACACACTGTGCCACAATGTGGCCCATCCCTTTCGCCCGATCCGGCGAAAACTTCCCAGGAGGACTCGCTCAGAGATGGCTTTCACCGACCTCTCCCCCGCCGAACTGCTCGCCTTCCGCCCCGAGGTGGACGAGCCGGCCGACTTCGACGCGTTCTGGACGGAGACGCTCGCCGAAGCGCGCGCAGCCGGAGGCGAGACCACCCTCACCCCGGCGGACACCCCGATCACGCAGCTCGTCGTCGAAGACCTGACCTTCCCCGGTTTCAACGGCGAGCCGGTGCGCGCCTGGGTCTCCCGGCCACGGGATGCGGAGGGTCCCCTGCCCGCCGTCGTGCAGTTCCAGGGCTACGGCGGAGGGCGGGGCCTGCCAGGCGAGAACGTGCTCTGGGCGCTCGCCGGTTACGTTCACGTGTTCGTGGACACCCGCGGCCAGGGCAGCAACTGGGGCACGGGAGGCGACACCCCCGACCCGCACGGCTCCGGCCCTGCGACTCCCGGATACATGACCCGCGGCATCCACGACCCGTCCGCGTACTACTACCGCCGCGTCTTCACCGACGCGGTGCGGGCCGTGGATGCGACACGCGCCTTCCCGTTCGTCGACGCCGGCCGCATCGCCGTGACGGGCGGAAGTCAGGGCGGCGGCATCGCCATCGCCGCGGCGGCTCTCGCCGACGGCGTGCGCGCCGTGCTCCCCGACGTCGCGTTCCTCTGCGCCTTCCGCCGCGGCGCCGAGGTCGCGGTCGGCGGCCCGTACCTGGAACTCGCCACCTACCTGGCCGTGCACCGCGACGAGGTGGATGCCGTGTTCCGCACCCTCTCGTACTTCGACGGCGTGAACTTCGCCCGCCGCATCCACGCCCCGTCGCTGTTCTCGGTGGCGCTCATGGACAGCGTCGTCCCGCCGTCGACCACGGTGGCCGCGTACAACCACCTCGCGGCGGAGGACACGACGCTCGAGGTGTACCCGTTCAACGACCACGAGGGCGGGTCCGCCGTGCAGTGGCAGAAGCAGGCGCGCTGGCTGGCGACGCGCCTCTAGCGGTCTAGACCGTCTCCGGCACGCGCTCCGAGAGCAGCACCCGCACGGTCCGTCTGTCCGCGGACGTCACCTGGTGCACGGCGCCGGTCAGCGTCAGCGTCGCCCGCGGCGTCGCCGCACCAGGGATGTCCCGCACATCCGCCTGCTTCTCGTTGACGATGGCGCCGCCGGTGACCTCGTCGCCGCGGAGACCCGTGGATGCGGCCGCGTGCGTCGCCGCCCACACCTCCACGTCTCCCGGCTCGACGACCCTGACCATCCCGCGATCGCTGAACGCGAACCGGGTGGCAGGCACATCGAAGGTCACGCGCACCGATTCGCCGGCGTCGAGGGTGACTCTGGCGTAGCCGAGCAGCTGCGCCACCGGGCGGGTGACGGTCGCTGCGACGTCGCGGCCGTACAGCTGCACGGTGTCCGCTCCGCGCACGGAGCCGGTGTTGGTCACCGTCAGCGTCGCTGCGAACGACCCGTCGGTGGATGCGGTCAGGTCGACCGCGAGGTCGGAGTACGCGAACGAGCTGTACGACAGACCGAAGCCGAACGGGAGCACCGGAGTGGAGTCGGTCGCCGTCACGTCGGACGGGCCGCCGAGGATCGGGTGCAGGTAGGAGTACGGCTGTGCTCCTGCCGAGCGCGGCATCGAGACGGGGAGGCGGCCGGACGGGTTCACGCGTCCGGTCAGGATGTCGGCGATGGCGGGTCCTCCGCCTTCGCCGGGGAAGAAGGCCTGGAGCACGGCGCCAGGGGCCGCCTCGCTGTGGAGCGCCCAGTCGATCGCGTACGGGCGGCCGGTGAGCAGGACCATCACGACCGGCGTGCCCGTCGCGATGACGGCCTCGACGAGGCGGCGCTGGGCGCCGGGCAGCTCGAGCGACTCTGAGTCGTTGCCCTCACCGACCGTGCCGCGGCCGAACAGACCCGCCTGGTCGCCGACGACGACGACGGCGAGGTCGGCCCCGGTCGCCGCATCCACCGCCGCCTGGAAACCGGACTCGTCGTCGCCTTCAACAGCACAGCCCTCGGCGTGGACGAACTCGGGGACGGGGAGCCCCGCGTCCGCGAACGCGCCTGGCAGCGACTCCAGCACGGTCGGGATTTCGAATCCGAGCGGGAGGCCGGGGTGCGCTGGCAGGACGTGGTTGGCGAAGGAGTAGCAGCCCTGCAGCGCCTCTGCCCTGTCGGCGTTCGGGCCGATCACCGCCACCGTCGAGACCGGGGTCCGGCGTGCGCCGAGCGGGAGGACGCCGTCGTTCCTGAGCAGCACGACCGACTCCTCCGCGAGGCGTCTGGCCAGCTCACGGTGCCGCGGCGAGTCGAGGTCGACCACCGCAGGCGGCTCGTCCTCGAACGCGTCGGCGTCGAGCAGTCCGAGCTCCTCCTTCTGCGCGAGCGCACGGAGTACGGCGCGGTCGACATACGCCTCGTCGAACGCACCGGCTCGGATGCGGTCGGCCAGCGGCTGCAGGTAGGCGTCTCCTGTCGGCAGCTCGATGTCGATGCCGGCCTCCAGCGCGAGCGCTGCCGCCTCTCCGCGGTCGGCGGCGACGGCGTGCATGACCTCCAGGAAGGCGACGGCGAAGTAGTCGGCGACGACGACGCCGTCGAAGCCGAGCTTCTCCCGCAGCGTCCCGGTGAGCAGATCCGGGTCGGCGGCCACCGGGACGCCGTCGATCTCGGTGTACGAGTTCATCACCGAGCGGGCGCCGCCGTCCAGGATGGCCATCTCGAACGGTGGGAGGAAGACATCGGCGATCTCGCGCGGCCCCGCGTGCACCGGCGCGTGGTTGCGGCCGGCACGGGACGCCGAGTATCCCAGGAAGTGCTTGAGCGTTGCGTGCACCCCCGCATCCTGCAGGCCCCGCACATACGCGGTGCCGACGGTGCCGACGAGGTATGGGTCCTCGCCGATGCACTCGTCAACGCGACCCCAGCGGGGGTCGCGCACCACGTCGAGCACGGGGGCGAGACCCTGGTGGATGCCGAGCTGCTTCATCGCGTCGCCGATCGAGCGGGCCACCTGCTGCACCAGCTCAGGGTCGAAAGACGCACCCCAGGCCAGCGGCGTCGGGAAGGTCGCGGCTTTCCAGGTGGCGAGCCCGGTCAGGCACTCCTCGTGCACCAGGGCGGGGATGCCCAGCCTGGTCTCTCGCTTCAGCCTGCGCTGCTCCTGCCAGAGCCAGGCTGCACGCTCCGCAGGATCGACCGGCCGGGTGCCGTAGACCCTGGTGTAGTGCCCGATCCCGTGACGGGTCACGTCGGCGAGGCTGCCCTTCGTCTCCTGACCCGCGGCCATCTCGCCCTGCATGGGGGCGACGAGGCCGTTCTGGTCGAGCCAGTATCCGACGATCTGCGCGAGCTTCTCTTCGAGGGTCATCCGGGCGTGCAGCGCGCGGACGCGCTCCGAGACGTCTGGCATGGCCGCGGGAGGAACGGTCGCGGACTCAGTGCTTTTCTTCACAGGAACCAATCACAAAAGAGAGCTGAATGCGGGGAGAGGGAAACGGGCGGGAGCCGCGGTCAGCCCTTGACCGCGCCGGTCAGGCCGCCGACGATGCGGCGCTCGAACAGCGAGAAGAAGATCAGCGCCGGGATCATCGACAGCGAGGTGAACGCCAGCACCTTGGCCGTGTCCACCGAGTATTGCGACGAGAACGCCTGGACGCCGAGCGGCAGCGTGAACGTCGACTGGTCGTTCAGGATGAACAGGGGAAGCATGTAGCTGTTCCAGCTGCCGATGAACGCCAGGATGCCGACGGTGACGACCCCGGGCAGCGACAGCGGGATCACCATGCGCCAGAAGAAGCCGAGCCTGCTCGCACCGTCGATGGATGCCGCCTCCTCGATCTCCATCGGGATCGCTTTGAGGAACGGCACCATGATGATGACCGTGGTGGGCAGCCCGAACGCGATCTGCGGCAGGATGACGCCCGCGAGGTTGTTCGTGAGGCCGAGGTCTTTCACCAGCAGGTACAGCGGGGTGATGGCCACGGTCATCGGGAACATCAGGCCGGCCGCGAACAGGGCGTACATCGCACCGCGGCCGACGAAGTCGTAGCGGGCGAGCACGTAGCTCACCATCACGCCGAGGACGACGACGCCGAGCGTGGTCGCGAGCCCGGCGATGGCCGAGTTCCCGACCTCCTGCCAGAACGTCGAGCTGACCAGCACGTTGAGGTAGTTGTCGAACTGCCACGGGTTCGGCCACGCGGAGGGCGCGTTCGTGATCTGCGAATTGGTGCGGAAGCCGCCGACGACGATGTAGAGGACGGGGGCGAGGCACACCGCGATGAACACGAGTGCGACGAGGTAGGTGAACGGCTTGGCGCGACGGAAGCGGGTGCCGAACGACACCGACTCCTTCCTGGCCGCCGTGCGGAGTGCTGTGGTGGTCACTTTTCCTTCTCCGTGATCGCGCCGGCCATGTCACGTCGCAACACGAAGCGCTGGTAGATCAGTGCGATGACGAGCGAGATGACGAAGATCACGACGGCGACGGCGTTGCCGAACCCGTAGTTCCCCGAGTTGCGCCCGTTGGCCACCATGTAGGTCGCCATGGTCGATGTGCCCGCCGTGGATGCGACGTACTGGCCCCAGATGATGTACACCAGGTCGAACAACTGCAGCGACCCGATGATCGAGAGGAACGCCCAGATGCGTACGGTCGGCCCGAGCAGCGGCAGGGTGATCCTGCGCTGGATCTGCCAGTAGCTCGCCCCGTCGATCTGCGCGGCCTCGAAGAGCTCCTCCGGGATGCTCTGCAGGCCGGCGAGGAAGAGGATGACGGCGAAGCCGATGTACTTCCACGAGATGATGATCATCAGGGTCCAGATGGCGATCTTCGGATCGGACAGCCAGTTGGCCTTGAACGCGCCGAGCCCGATGTGCTCCAGCAGGTCGTTGATCGCGCCGGAGGTCTGGAGCATGAGGCTCCAGCCGGTTCCGACGATCACCTCGGAGATCACGTACGGGACGAAGATCAGCACGCGGATGATCGAGCGCCCGCGGATCTTCTGGTTGAGCAGGAGGGCCAGGATGATCGCGACCGGGCCCTGCATGACGAGGGACAGCACCACGATGATGCCGTTGTGGAGCAGCGCCTGGTGGAACGCGCTGTCCGTGAAGATGATGAGGTAGTTGTTGATTCCGACGAAGTCGGTGGGGGCGCCGTAGCCCTTCCATTTGAAGAAGCCGTAGTAGGCGGCCATGATGACCGGCAGGATCACGAAGCCGACGAAGATGATGATCGCTGGCCCGGCGAGAATCGCGATCTCCAGGCCCTTGCGACGATCTGCCTTCCGCTTGGGCCGCGCCCCGGCCGGGGACGACGCACGCTGTGCGCCGCCCCCGACCGTCTGCACGTCCCCGCTCGGCTGCGTGT
The DNA here is from genome assembly GCF_044765685.1 of Leifsonia sp. NPDC102414. Classification (NCBI taxonomy): domain Bacteria; kingdom Bacillati; phylum Actinomycetota; class Actinomycetes; order Micrococcales; family Microbacteriaceae; genus Leifsonia; species Leifsonia sp. NPDC102414. The sequence continues at coordinate 199,393 of NZ_JBIWKN010000003.1, read as the reverse complement.
CGATCTCCGACTTCGCATCCAGGGAACTGCTCATGGTTCTGATTACCCCTTAGCGGCGGCCTGGTTGACGCCGCTGATGATGTCGGCGACGGAACCCTGACCTGCCAGCAGGTTGACGACACCGGTGTTGAGCGCGTTGCCGACGCTCTGGCCGTAGAGGGTGTCGAGGTACTGGGAGACGAACGGCGCCTTGTTGTACGCCTCGAGGACCGGCTTGATGTACGCGCCCTCGATGCCGCCCTGAGCGTCCTTGTTCACCGGGATGGTGTTGAACGCGGTGGCGTACGCCTCCTGGACGTCCTTGGTGGCGGTGTAGTTGAGGAACGCGGTGCACTCCTTCTTCGGCGCCTTGGCCGAGCAGGAGTATCCGTCGAGGCCGCCCATCATGGATGCGGGGTCTCCCTTACCGCTGGAGGTCGCGGGGAACGGGAACCACGCCAGGTCGGGCAGCGGCTTCTCGTCGGGCGTGAGCGACGCGATCACTCCCGGGTCCCAGGCGCCCATGAGTTCCATGGCCGCCTTGTGGTTCGCGACGAGACCGGCCGAGCTGCCTGCGCCCTGCTGGGCTGCGGTGGTGAGGAACCCGTCGTTGAACGGCTTGGTGTCGTTGAACGCCTTCAGGTCGTCTCCGGCCTTGGTCCAGCACGAGTCGTCGAACTTGAGGGTCGACGCCGTCTTGTCGAGCGTCGACTCGCTGCACTCGCGGAGTGCGAAGTTGTAGTACCAGTGCGCTGCCGGCCATGCGTCCTTCGCGCCCACGGCGACGGGTGCGACGCCGGTCGCCTTGAGCTTGACGATGTCGGCGTTCAGCTCGTCCATCGTGGTCGGCGGGGTGTCGATGCCCGCTGCCTTGAACAGGTCCTGGCTGTAGTAGATGCCCTCCGGCTGCACGTCGATCGGCATGGCATAGACCTTGCCCTGGTACGACTCGCCCTTGAACGCTCCGTCGCTGACAGCGCTCTTGACGTCTGCGTCGATCGAGTCGCTGATGTCCATGAGCTGGCCCGCGTCCGCCATGGCGGCCATCTTGCCGCCGCCGCGCTGCAGGAAGATGTCGGGAGCGTCGCCCGAGTTGAGCGCGGTCTGCAGCTTTCCGTCGAGGTCCTCGTTCTGGATGGTCTGCATCTTGATCGTGACGTTGGGGTTGGCCTTCTCGAAGTCCGCGATGGTCTTCTTCCAGAAGGTCTGGCCAGGACCGGTGGTCGCGTTGGTCCAGAAAGTCATCGAGACTTTGCCGTCACTCGAACTGCTGTTGCTGTTGCCAGAACAGCCCGTCGCGAGCAGCGCTGTGCCCGCAACGACCGCGAGAATACCCGCGACCCGAAATTGCCTCTTCATTGTGGAAACTCCTTGGTTGTCCTCATTGACGCACAATCGTCCGCCGCGGAGAGCTTCGCATTCGATCGCGCGCTTTGTCAAACGTTGTCGATAACGTTTTCGATATCGTTATCGAGATTGCTGTCGGCAACCCGGAAAACCGCTGGGCGCACGGTACTGTGTCCACTATGTCCACCGAACTCGATCCATCCTCTTTCGGCAGGGTGACGATCAACGACGTCGCTCGGGCGGCCGGCGTCTCGGTGTCCACCGTCTCGAAGGTCGTCAACGAACGATACGGCGTCGCACCGACCACCTCTCGCCGCGTGATGGAGGTCGTGAACGAGCTCGGCTACGAGACGTCCCTGGTGGCGAGCAGCCTGCGCAGGCGCAGCACGAACGTCATCGGCATCCTGGTCGCGGAGTTCGAGCCGTTCTCGGTGGAACTCCTCAAGGGCATATCCGTCGCCGCGACCGGCACCGGGTACGAGCTACTCGCGTACACCGGGCTCGTCTCCGGCGAGAGCAGCGTCGGCTGGGAGCGCAAGTCGCTCTCCCGCCTGGCGGGGACGCTCATCGACGGCGCGATCATCGTGACGCCGACCACGCTCATCCCGAGCACGTCCATCCCTGTCGTCGCGATCGACCCGCACACCGGGCAGGGCGGCCCGGCGACGATCGACTCCGACAACGTCGGCGGCGCGCTCGTCGCCGTGCGCCACCTCATCGAGCTCGGTCACACCAGGATCGCGCACATCCGTGGCCGCAGGGACCTCGCATCCGCCCAGCTCCGCGAGGACGGCTACCGCACAGCACTCGAAGAGGCGGGCATCCCGTTCGACCAGGAGCTCGTGCTCTTCGGCGAGTACTCGGCCGCGCAGTCGGCCACGGTCGCCAGGGAGCTGCTGAGCCGCCCAGACCGGCCGACGGCGGTGTTCGCCGCGAACGACACCTCGGCACTCGGCGTCGTGTCGGTGGCTCGCGAGCTCGGGCTGCGCATCCCGGAGGATCTGTCGGTGGTCGGCTTCGACGACATCCCGGATGCGGCGAACGCCACGCCCCCGCTCACCACCGTCGCGCAACCCCTGCACGAACTCGGCGAGCGCGCGCTGCAGATGCTGCTCGCCCTGCTGGACGACCAGCCCGTGTCCAGCGGGGTCCACCTGCCGGCGGAACTCGTCGTCCGCGCCAGCACGGGGCCTGCGCCGACCGCCTGACGAAAATTCCATTTCCCATCGGCCGCTCTCGCTGATATGTTCTTAGAAACAACAATTCCCCTCCGAGAGTGAATCAGTGTCGATCTATTCCGCAGCCGCACCGTCGAGCACGGCGCAGGCCCACCGCATCCACGAGGCCGTCGTGACGGTTCTGGATACACGGGGAGAGCCGCTCGCGGGCGTCGAGGTCACGGTCGAACAGACCAGGCACGCCTTCACGTTCGGCAACATCGGCTTCGACTTCATCGGCATCGCCAACGGCGAGAGCACGAGCGACGCGGACGAGCGCCTCGCCGCGCTGTACACCGACGTCTTCAACACGGCGACGCTGCCGTTCTACTGGGGCAGGTTCGAGCAGCGCCGCGGAGAACCGGACACGCTGCGGCTGCAGCGCACGGCGCGTTGGTTCCGCGAGAGAGGCGTCGCGCTGAAGGGTCACCCTCTGGTCTGGCACACGGTGCAGCCCGACTGGCTGCTCGGCCTGCCGCTCGACGAGGTCGAGCGCCTGCAGCGCGAACGCATCCACCGCGACGTGCGCGACTTCGACGGCCTGATCGACACCTGGGACGCAATCAACGAGGTCGTCATCATGCCGGTGTTCGACAACGGCGTGAACGCGATCAGCCCGCTCGCCCGCGCCAGAGGCCGCATCCAGATGATCCGGATGGCGTTCGAGGAAGCGCGAGCGGCCAACCCGCGGGTGAAGCTGCTGCTCAACGACTTCGACCTGTCCACCGCATACGAGTGCCTGATCGAGGGCGTGCTGGAGGCCGGCATCCCGATCGACGCCATCGGCCTGCAGACGCACATGCACCAGGGCTACTGGGGAGAGGATGCGATGCTCGCGACGGTCGACCGGTTCGCCCGCTACGGCCTCCCTCTGCACCTGACGGAGACATCGCTGGTCTCCGGGCACCTGATGCCCGCCGACATCGTCGACCTCAACGACTACCGCATCCCGTCGTGGCCGTCCACGCCGGACGGCGAAGAGCGCCAGGCCGACGAACTCGTGCGGCACTACCGCTCGCTCGTCGCTCATCCCGCCGTCGAGGCCATCACGTACTGGGGCATCACCGACGCGGACGCCTGGCTCGGAGCGCCGATCGGGCTCGTCCGCGCCGACGGCACGCCCAAACCCTCGTACGACGCGCTGCGCCGCCTGGTGAAGGAGGACTGGTGGCTGTCCCCCACCAGCACCATCACCGACGAGCACGGTCGCGTCGCCGTCTCCGGTTTCAGCGGCGACTACCTGGCGCGCGTCGGCGACGGCGCCACCGCATTCACCATCGACCCCACCACCGATCGCATTCCGATCTCCATCCCATCGAACACCTGAAGGAAACTCCCATGACCGCAACACCCACCCGCGAAGACAAGTTCTCGTTCGGCCTCTGGACCATCGGATACAACGGCACAGACCCGTTCGGCGGCCCGACCCGCCCGCAGCTCGACGTCGTCGAGGCCGTCACCAAGCTCAACGAGCTCGGCGCGTACGGCCTCACCTTCCACGACGACGACCTGTTCGCGTTCGGCTCCACCGACGCAGAGCGTCAGAAGCAGATCGACCGCCTCAAGGGCGCCCTCTCCGACACCGGCGTCATCGTGCCGATGGTGACCACCAACCTGTTCAGCGCACCGGTCTTCAAAGACGGCGGCTTCACCTCCAACGACCGCGCCGTGCGCCGCTTCGCGCTGCGCAAGGTGCTCCGCAACCTCGACCTGGCGGCAGAGCTCGGCGCCAAGACGTTCGTCATGTGGGGCGGCCGCGAGGGTGCGGAGTACGACGCCGCCAAGGACATCCGGTCTGCGCTCGAGCGCTACCGCGAGGCCGTCAACCTGCTCGGCCAGTACGTCACCGACAAGGGATACGACATCCGCTTCGCCATCGAGCCGAAGCCGAACGAGCCCCGCGGCGACATCCTCCTGCCGACCGTCGGCCACGCCATGGCGTTCATCGAGACCCTGGAGCGCCCTGAGCTCGTCGGCGTCAACCCCGAGGTCGGCCACGAGCAGATGGCCGGACTGAACTTCGCCGCCGGCATCGCCCAGGCGCTGTACCAGGGCAAGCTCTTCCACATCGACCTCAACGGCCAGCGCGGCATCAAGTACGACCAGGACCTGGTCTTCGGTCACGGCGACCTGCAGAACGCGTTCGCGCTCGTCGACCTGCTCGAGAACGGCGGCCCGAACGGCGGCCCGTCGTACGACGGCCCCCGCCACTTCGACTACAAGCCGTCGCGCACGGAGGACATCACCGGCGTCTGGGACTCCGCAGCCGCCAACATGCGCACCTACCTCCTGCTCAAGGAGCGCGCGCAGGCGTTCCGCGCCGACCCCGAGGTGCAGGAGGCCCTGGAGGCATCGCGCGTCACCCAGCTCGCGCAGCCGACCATCGCCGACGGCGAGAGCTACGACGACCTGCTCGCCGACCGCTCGGCATTCGAGGACTTCGACGCCGACGCGTACTTCGGCGGCAAGGGCTTCGGCTTCGTCCGGCTGCAGCAGCTGGCTCTCGAGCACCTGCTCGGCGCACGCTGAACCGACCCACTCCTGAGGGGCGCTCCGACCGGGGCGCCCCTCTCCCCCGTTGAAAGGACAGAGCGGATGACCCTGGTCGCCGGAGTCGACTCATCCACCCAGAGCTGCAAGATCGTCGTGCGCGACGTGGAGACGGGAGCCGTCGTGCGGTTCGGCCGTGCCGCGCATCCGGATGGCACGGAGGTCGACCCCGCCGCGTGGTGGACTGCGCTGCAGCAGGCCATCGCGGAGGCCGGAGGACTCGACGACGTCGCCGCCGTCTCCATCGCCGGACAACAGCACGGGATGGTTGCACTGGATGCACAGGGCCGCGTCGTCCGCGACGCCCTGCTCTGGAACGACACCCGCTCCGCGCAGGCTGCCCGCGACCTGATCGCAGAGGTCGGCGCCGCGGAGTACGCCGCGCGCGTCGGCGTCGTGCCCGTCGCGTCGTTCACGGCCACCAAGCTGCGCTGGCTCCGGGATGCCGAGCCGGAGAACGCCGCGCGCGTCGCGGCCGTCGCACTCCCGCACGACTGGCTCACCTGGCGCCTGCTCGGCTACGGCCCGGAGGGCGAGAGCGAGCTGGGCCCCGACCTCGACGCCCTGACCACCGACCGCTCCGACGCGAGCGGCACGGCGTACTGGGGTGCCGCGTCCGGTGCGTACGACCTCGACCTGTTCTCCCAGGCATTCGGCCGCGGCGCCCGCGAGGCCGGCGCCGCGGGCGACGGCGTCGTGCTCCCCCGCGTGCTCGGGCCGGCGGAGCCGGCCGGGCGCACCCCGTCCGGCGTACTGGTCGGGCCAGGGGCGGGAGACAACGCGGGCGCTGCACTCGGGCTCGGCGCCGCGGACGGCGACGTGGTCGTGTCCATCGGCACCAGCGGAACGGTGTTCGCGGTCACGGACGCTCCCGTCGCCGACGAGAGGGGAACCGTCGCCGGCTTCGCCGACGCGAGCGGGCTCAGCCTGCCCCTCATCGCCACCCTCAACGCCGCCCGCGTGCTCAGCTCCATCGCCGACCTGCTCTCCGTCGACTTCGACGCGCTCGCCGAGCTCGCACTGTCCGCCGAGCCCGGCGCAGAGGGCGTGGTGCTGGTCCCGTACTTCGAGGGAGAGCGCACGCCGAACCTGCCGGACGCGACCGCGAGCATCCACGGGCTCACCATCGCGAGCACCCGGCCGGCGACCTTCGCACGCGCCGCGATCGAGGGGATGCTCTGCGGCCTCGCAGACGGTCTCGACGCTGTTCGCGCGGTCGGCGTGCGCGAGAAGCGCGTGCTCCTGATCGGCGGTGCGGCGCAGAACCGTGCGGTCGCTGCCATCGCGGCGCAGGTCTTCGACGCGCCCGTCGTCGTGCCGTCGCCCGGCGAGTACGTCGCGGACGGCGCGGCGGTTCAGGCGGCATGGGCGCTCACCGGCACACGCCCGTCCTGGACGGTGGATGCGGCCCCCGCGCTGGCCGTGGACACCAGGCAGGTCATCCGCGAGCAGTACGCGCGTGCGACGGCGAGCGCGAGCGCCTGAGCAGGAGTACGCAGACGCGAACGCGAAAGGGTACGGCCGGGAGATTCCCGGCCGCACCCTTCTGCGTGACTGGCGGTGACTACGCCGTGACGGCCTCGCGCCTGCCGCCGGGACCGACGTACTGCGAGCTGCCGTAGCCGACGATGAAGTACCCGATGATCGCGAGCAGCCAGAGCAGGAAGATGCTGAACGCAGCACCCTTGCCGAACGCACGGCCGACACCGAGGGCCACGATGATCGCGACGATGATGTTGACGATCGGGATGAAGTACAGGATCACGAGCGCGCCGTGGAATCCGCCGATCTTCACCAGCAGGTAGGTGTTGTAGATCGGGATGAGTGCGCCCCAGCCCGGCTTGCCTGCCTTGGTGAACACGGGCCACAGGGCGATGACGACAAGGATGTATCCGATGAGTCCGCCGATGACGGACGGCACAGGGTTGTATGCGGTGGTCTCGGTGGCGATCAGGCCGTCGGCGGCCAAGGCGATGGGGAACATGGGTGTCCTCTCTGTGAACGGAATGACAGTATCCACTCAGGGTTTCAACAGGGGGACGCGAGGTGAACCGGGCGTGTCGTCGTGTGACCTCGGAGTATCGTCGCGGCGGCGGACGGCTGTCGCTCGGCCCCGCGGTTCGGGAGCCGTCCGGCTGCCGCCGCGACGAGTCTGGATGGGTGCCGCGTCAGCGGCGCGACACCAGGATGCGCGGGCCTGCCGCCCACGACGCCAGGCACAGGATGCCCGTGAAGGCGAACGCTCCCACGAACGGCCACGCGCCGCCCAGTCCGGCGAGCGCCGCGAAGACGATCGCGGTCGCCGCGAGCGAGATCGACGAGCCGATCGCGTCCGCGATGGACAGCGCCGAGCTGTTGAAGCCCTGGTTCTCGATCGTCGAGTACTCCAGCGTGAGCACGCCCAGCCTCGGGTACAGGATGCCCATGCCTGCCCCCGCGAACGCCCAGCCGAGCACCACGATCACCGGCGGGAGGTGGAAGAGCGCCGTCAGCAGCAGCGAACCGACCGCGATGCTGAGTCCGGCGGAGCCGAGCATCGCCGCCGTGCTGTTGCGGATCGCGGGGAACCTGCCCTGCACCCATGACGCCGCCGCCCAGCTCACGCCTGCAGCGGTCAGAGCGAGGCCGGAGAGGGCCGCCGTGAAACCGAACTCCGTCACCAGCAGCAGCGGGACGTAGACCTCGGCGGCGAAGAACGTCCCCGCGACGATCGCGCGCACCAGGATCACGCTCGGCAGGCCGCGGGCCGCGCGGAGCGCCCGTGCAGGCAGCAGCGGACGGATGGCGAACAGCGCGACGGCCACGGCGAACACGGGCGCGATCCACTGCACGGGGCCGCGCGCCTCCGCCGTCAGGTTGAGCGCGAGCACCGCGACAGCGACGAGCACGGCCCAGCCGATGCGCCGCAGGTCGAGCGGTGGACGCTCCTCGCCATCGGCAGGCCGGTGCACCCCGCGCATCGCGGGCACCACCATCAGCATCGCGAGCACCACCAGGGCGACGACGCCGAGGAACACCCAGCGCCACCCGACCGACTCGGCGAGCGCCCCCGCGATCAGCGGTCCGATCAGCGACGGGATGACCCAGGCCGCCGCGAACCCGGCGAAGATCTTGGCGTGCAGCGACGCGGGATAGACGCGGGCGACGATCACATACAGCGCCACCGTCAGCGCCCCTCCGCCGAAACCGTGGATGAGCCGGCCCGCCACGAAGACGCCCATGTTCTGGGCTGTGCCCACCACGAGCAGCCCGGCCACGAACATCCCGACGGAGGCGAACAGCGCGTTCCTCGGGCTGCCCCTGTCGCACCATGCACCCGCGAGCACCATGCCGACCACGCTGACGGCGAGCGGGCCGGCGAACGCGAACGCGTACAGGCTCGCACCGTGGAGCTCGCGGCTCACGGTGGGCATGATCGTGGTGACGGCGAGCGCTTCGAACGCCGCCAGCATGATGAGGGCGCACATCCCGATGCTCACCCAGCGGTACTGCTGGCTCAGCACACCCCCTGGCGGAGAGAGATCGGCGACTGCGGCGCCCTGCTGTTCCGGCGCACCCTGCCGTTCCGGCGCATCGGGCTGAACGGCCGCGCCCGGCTGCGCTGGCGCGCCCGTGCGGTCGATGTCGTCACTGGTCATGGTGCGAGCCTATGACCTCAACTACGGTTGAGGTCAATGAACCCGTCCGAACCGATCCTCAGCGTCGGCGACCTGGCCGCGCGCAGCGGCGTCGCCGTGTCCGCCCTGCACTTCTACGAGCGGCAGGGCCTCATCAGCAGCGAACGCACGGCGGGCAACCAGCGGCGCTATCGGAGGGACGTGCTGCGTCGGGTGGCGTTCATCCGGGTCTCGCAGCGGGTGGGCGTGCCGCTCGCCGAGATCCGGATCGCGCTCGATTCGCTACCGGAGGAGAGGACGCCGACCAAGAAGGACTGGGCACGGCTCTCGCGGCTGTGGCGGGATGCGCTCGACGACCGCATCCGGGATCTCGAGCACCTGCGCGACGACCTCACGGGCTGCATGGGATGCGGGTGCCTCAGCCTGCGCACCTGCGCGCTGCAGAACCCGTCGGACGAGCTCGGCGGCAGCGGACCAGGACCGCGCAGATGGATGGACGACGACTGACCGGTCAGCGCGGCGCGGCGGTGGAGGCGCGCACGATGAGCGCCGGTTGCACGTTGCCGGGGTGCGGCTCCTCCGTCGACTCGATCTCGGCGACCAGCCTGGCGACGCAGCGGCGGCCCAGCTCGGCGAAGTCCTGCCTGACCGTCGTGAGCGGCGGACAGAAGTGCGCAGACTCCGGGATGTCGTCGAAGCCGACGATGCTGAGGTCGCCGGGGATGTCCCTGCCGAGGTCGCGCGCAGCGTGCATGACCCCGAGGGCGAGCTGGTCGTTGGAGGCGAACACGGCCGTGATGGTCAGGTCGGCGAGCAGTTCCAGACCGGCGACGTAGCCGGACTGCGCAGACCAGTCGCCGCGGATCGGCGGGAGAGCATCGAGCCCGGCCGAGCGCAGCTCCTCCTCGAAACCGCGCACCCTGGCCTGCGCTTCGATCCAGCCGAGGGGCCCGGAGACGTGGGCGATCCTGCGGTGCCCGAGGTCGATCAGGTGGCGGGTGGCGGCGCGGGCTCCGGCGATCTGGTCGACCGACAGCTCCTTCTCCGCGTATTGCGCACCCGCCTGCAGCGTCACGTACGGAACGTCGAGGCTGGTGGCGATCTGGTCGAGCACCCGTTCCTGCGGGGCGATCACGACGACGCCCTCCACAGCCTGCGCGAGCAGGTGGTCGATCCCGTCCGCGATGCTCTCCGCACTGAGGTCGGCGAGCTGCGCCACGGTGACGTAGTACCCAGCTTCGCGTCCGGCGTTCTGGATCGCGCCCATGCTCGACACCGGGCCGTACAGCGCGGCGGCGGAGGAGGTGAGCACCCCGATCGTGTTCGACCTGGCGGTGACCAGCGCTCTCGCTGCGCGGTTCGGCCGGTAGTGCAGCGCATCCATCGCCTGGACGACCCTCTCGCGCGTCGACGCCCGGATGCTCGGGTGCCCGTTCAGCACGCGCGACACGGTCTGGTGCGATACTCCGGCGACGCGCGCGACATCGCGCATACTGGCGGCCCTGCCCGCGCCTTCCTCGTGCGTCACCCCCCAATTATGCGTGCCGCACCACGCGTTCGAGTCCGGAGTTGTTCAGGCCAGACCCCGGCGCGTCGCCTGAACAGGTTCGGACTCGATCATCGGGGAGCGGAGGGGGTGGGGGCGGGACGTGAGTGACGGCGGGGGCGGATGAGGACGGCAGCCATCGCGAGGGCGAGCGGGAAGACCAGGTGCCAGCCGGCGAGGAGGAGGAGGCCGGCCGCGAAGACGCAGGACGCGAGCGACATCCACCAGCCGACCGACCGGCGCGGCAGCAGCACGAGCGCCGAAGCGACGCCGAGCGCATAGACCGCCGCGGCGATGCTCGTGTGCACGAGGATGAACGGCTGCAGGTCGCCGCTGGCGAGCACCACCGCGGAGTACGCCGCCATGATCACGGCGGACAGCAGCAGGCCGCGACGCGCGATGCCGCCGTTCTCCGCACCGCGCCCGAACCAGCGCGGCAGGTCGCCGTCGCGCCCCATCGCGGCGCCCAGCTTGCTGAACGCCGCCAGGTACGCGTTGAACACCCCGGTGACCACGATGGCAGCGATGACCGCCACCACGATCCCGCCTCCCCTGCCGGACGACACCACCACCAGGTCGAGCAGAGGCACGGCACTGGTGGATGCGCGTCCGCCGAGCACCAGGACCGTCACCGTCTGAATCGCCAGGTACGCGACGGACACGATCACGAGCGCCAGCGCCGTCGCCCGCGGGATGTCCCGCTTCGGGTTGCGGAACTCCCCACCGATCCCCGCCACGGCCTCCCATCCGGCGAACGCCCAGATGTAGAGGTTCATCGCGAGGCCGACGCCCTCCCAGCCGTGCGGCAGCAGCGGCTGCAGGTTGGCCGGGTTCGCGTGCGGGACGGCGGCGGCGAGCACGAAGACGAGCACGGCGACCAGTGCGGCCGACAGCACCAGCTGCAGCCACCCGGCGAACCGCACGCCGAACGCCGTCACGATGACCGGGATGACCATGAGACCGATGGCGATGAGCGTGGTGGTCAGCGCATCCCCGCCGATGACCGCGACCACATACCTGGCCGTCATCAGTGCGGCGATCGGCGCCCCGATCGGCGTTCCGAAGAAGAACCAGTAGCTGATGACGCGGGCGGCGGTCGGGCCGAAGGCGCGTCTGGCGAAGGTCGCGACGCCGCCGGCATCCGGATGCCGGCGTGCGAGCGCCGCGAACGTGGCGGCCAGCGGAATGGAGATGACGGCGAGGGCGGCGACCGCGATGATCGAGCCCGGCCCGGCCACCGACGCGGCGAGCGCCGGAAGCACGAGGATGCCTGTGCCGAGGACGGCGGCGACGTACAGCGCCGTGCCGCCGGCGACGCCAAGGTGCCCGCGCGGTTCGGCGGTATCCCCCGGTCGGCCATCGTCGTGGTCGCCCCGGGCGCGCGCGATCGAGGGCCCGCTTTCCGTCATGTCTCCATGATGGCGCGGACCCCCGACATCGCCTATTGCGGCCGCCGGTCTACCTGGTGAGGTCGTAGACCGTCGTGCTCCCGACCGTCGTCGCCGTGAAGTTCTGCTCCACCCAGCTCGCGATGGCACTGGATGCGCTGCTCCCTCCGTTCGCCTGCCCGACGCCGCCCGCGATGAAGTAGTGGATCTTCCCCGCGGCGACGTACGCCATGAACTGCGCGAGCGTCGGCGAAGGGTCGGAGCCGTTGAAGCCGCCGATGGGCATGACGGCCTCCTGCGTCGCGAGCTGGTATCCGGCCGCCGAGTTGGAGCCGATCGCCGCAGCGACCCAGGTGTACGACGACGCGTCGGACTTCAGCAGAGCGCTGAGTTGCGAGCTGACGGCCGAGGAGCCGAGGAGGCCGCCCATCCCGCCGCCCTGAGCGGTGCCGCCGGTGGTGGTCCCTGCGCCGCCCTGCGTCGTTCCGGTCCCGCCGGGAGGCGCGAACCCACCGCCTGCACCACCGGTGCCGCCCGTTCCTCCTGCGGCCCCCGTCCGTCCGGGAGCCGCGCCTGGTCCTCCCGCGCCTCCCTGCGCCCCGCCGAAGCCGCCGCGGCCCGCACCTCCGCCAGGGCCGCCCATCGACCCGGAGACTGTCGGGCCTGCGGTCACGATCGAGCCGGTGTGGGGCGTCGCCACGGTCTCCACCGAGTACGCGGCGGGGGCGAGCAGTGCGGCGACGAGCGTGGTGGCGATGGTGGCTCCCGCGAACATCCGACCGCGCGGAGGCAGCACGAGCAGTACCGCCCCGACGATCGCCAGCACCAGCACCACCGCCTTCAGCCAGGGCAGCCAGTCCGCCGCCCTGTCGAGCAGCACCCACGCCCACACCGCCGTGCCTATCAGCGTCACCGCCGACAGGATGCGCACCCAAGGCTTCTCCCTCGCCGACCAGGCCGCAGCGGCCCCGATGGCGACGGTCCCCGCCAGTGCCGGAGCGAGAGCGACGGTGTAGTAGGCGTGGAAGATCCCGGCCATGAAGCTGAACGCGAGGGCCGTGACGATCAGCCACCCGCCGAAGAGCAGCAGCGTCGCCCTGCGCGCGTCCGTCCGCTTCGCCGCCCGGTCGAGCACCAGCGCGAGCACGAACAGCACCAGGGCGGCGGGCAGCAGCCAGGCGATCTGGCCGCCGATCTCGTTCTCGAACAGACGCAGGATGCCGGTGGCTCCCCACATCCCTCCGCCAGCGGTCGTCCCGCCGCCACCGGTGACACTGCCTGTCTCGTCGCCGGTGAGGCGACCGAGCCCGTTGTAGCCGAACGTCAGCTCCAGGAAGCTGTTGGTCTGCGATCCGCCGATGTACGGGCGCATGGACGCAGGCACCAGCTCGACGACGGCGACCCACCAGCCCGCAGACACGATCACCGCGCCGAGGGCGGCGAACAGGTGACCGAACCGCTTCCTCCAGGAGACCGGAGCCACGGCCAGGTAGGCACCGGCCAGCACAGGGAGGATGAGGAACGCCTGCAGTTGCTTCGTCAGGAAGCCGAATCCGACCGCCACCCCTGCCAGCAGCAGCCAGCGCATCCGGCCGGACTCGATGGCGCGGAGAGTGAAGTAGACGGATGCGGTCAACAGGAGCACCAGCAGCGCATCCGGGTTGTTGAACCGGAACATCAGAACGGCGACCGGTGTGATCGCCAGCACACCGCCCGCGAGCAGCGCGGTCTGCGCCGAGTAGTGCCTCCGTACGATGCAGTAGACGATGGCGACGGTCGCGACACCCATCAGCGCTTCCGGCACCAGGATGCTCCACGAGCTCAGCCCGAACAGCCGCACCGAGAGCGCCATGATCCACAGGCTCGCCGGCGGCTTGTCGACCGTGATCGAGTTGGCGGCGTCGCTCGAGCCGTAGAAGAACGCCTCCCAGTTGACGCTCCCCGCCTGCACGGCCGCCGAGTAGAACGAGTTCGCGTAGCCGCTCGCCGCCAGATCCCACAGGTAGAGGAGCGCTGCGACGCCGAGCAGACCGAGCAGAGCTGGACGCTCCCAGGCGGCGCTCCCCACCCTTCCCCGGATGAGCCGGCGTCCGGCCGCTTTAAGCCGTCCTCCGGCTGTCGGCTGTTCGGAGGCGGGGTATGTCACCGCCGGGTGGTCCTGCGTCGTGGTGGTCATGATCCGTTCGCTTCCTGTCGGAGATCGGTGGTGTGCAGTGCGTAGTCCCGCATCGACTCGATCGGGATGGGAGGGGCAGCGTCCACCGCTGGCGGTGCGGCGCTGGGAGCCGGGCGACGGGATGCTCGGAACACCCAGAGCCGCAGGAGCACGAACCGCACGAGGGTCGCCACGAGGTTCGCGACCGTGAGCACGATCAGCTCCGCCCTGGCTCCTGCACCCGGCGCCGACAGGTGCAGCACGGCGAGCGATCCTGCGGTCATCCCCCAGGCGACCCCGAAGACGATCAGCCCCTGGAACTGGTGCCGCACGGCACCGCTCCTGCCCCTGACCCCGAACGTGAACCTCCTGTTCGCCCCGGTGTTCGCGATCGTGGTGATCAGCAGCGCGGCGAAGTTCGCGAGTTGCGCGGGGATCAGCCCCTGCAGCAGCAGATACAGCACCGCGTACGCGGCGGTCGACAGCACGCCGACGACGCCGAAGCGCACCACCTGCCCGAAGAAGCTCGGCGGTCTCGGCGGGTCGAACGGCCGCCTCCCGAGCTCCGCGTACACGGACTCGAGCGGGATGCGGCCGCGCGCGATGTTGCTGCCGACCCTGAGCATCCCCTTGAGGTCTGCTCGCGCCGTCGACACGATGTCGACAGAGCTGTCCGGATCGTCCACCCAGTCGACGGGGATCTCGTGGATGCGCAGCCCGGCCCGCTCAGCCAGGATCAGCAGTTCGGTGTCGAAGAACCACGCGTCGTCCTCGACCAGCGGGAGGAGCCGGTGCGCCACCTCCCGCCTGATGGCCTTGAACCCGCACTGTGCGTCGCTGAAGCCGACCGCCATCGTGCGACGCAGCAGCAGGTTGTAGCTGCGGGAGATGAACTCGCGCTTGCCGCCGCGGGTGACCCGCGCGCTTCGGCCGAGCCTGGTGCCGATGGCGAGGTCGGAGTGGCCGGAGAGCAGCGGAGCGACGAGCGGTGGCAGGGCGGCGAGGTCGGTGGAGAGGTCTTCGTCGAGGTAGACGAGCACGTCGGCCGGCGACGAGCCCCACACCAGCTTGAGCGCGCGACCCCGGCCCTTCTGCGGGAGGTGCACCGCGACGACGCCGGGGAGTTCGCCCGCGAGCGCGTCGGCGATCTGTGCGGTCGCGTCCGTACTCGCGTTGTCGGCGATCGTGATGCGCCAGGTCTGGTCGATTTCGCGGGTCAGGTAGGCGTTGAGCTGACGGATGGACTGTTCGAGCGTCGCCTGCTCGTTGTAGACGGGCACGACGATGTCGAGCGACAGGGGTGAGAGTGTGTGCGACATGAGGACAACCCTCACGTCGTTACATTCCTGTGACCTTTGCTGACCCTATGCGGGGTGAATGCATCTCCTCCGCGGTCGCTATGCGCCGCCGGTCAGAGTCCTGCGTGCGCCGCGAGCACCTCCACTGCGAGCCGCCAGTCCGACGCCGGAACGCCGTCGCCCACCTCTGTGCCCTCCTCCTCGCCGGGGAGTCGCGCAACGAACCGCGGCCACGCCTCGCCGTCGAGGTGCACCTCCTCGATCAGGCCGAGGTACTCTCCGCCGTAGTAGACCTCCCACGCCGCGGTCGCCGTCGGGCTGTACATGAGTGTGAGCGGCGTCGTGCCGTAGCTGTAGACCGCGTGCTGGTGGTCGAGCTGCTTCCCGGTCATGTCCGGCAGAGTATTCGCAAACACCGCGGTGCGATAGCGGGTGTTGAGCCGTATTGCGCCGACCGCGGATCAGAGCACGGACAGGTCGTCGCCCGACCTGCTCAGCTCGTGCGTCGCATCCACCGCTGCGGAGACCACGTCCTCGAGGCTCCCACGCACGGCGAACGCCGCCCGCTGCCTGCCGGCCCCTCCGCCTGCAGCGACGATGCGCTCGAGCCCGTCGCGCACCAGCTCCAGGTCGCCGTTCGCCTCGAGGGCGGCTCCGATGTGGGCGAGCAAGGCGTCCAGCGCGTCAGCGATGGATGCGCCGGCCCCGTGCTGTGGATGCGGCAGCCTGCCCTGCGTGCCGGTCAGCGCCGCCTGCCACCCGGCCAGCCGCAGCGCAGCGGACGGCAGATCGGAGGGTTGCACACCCACGTGCCACTCCTCCGCCGCCGTGTCGACCAGCGCGCGGATGATGGCGGCGAGGACCACGGCGTCCCGCGCATCCAGGCAGACGTCCGCGATGCGCACTTCGACCGTCGGCTGCTTGTGCGACAGCCGGGCGTCGAGGTAGACCATTCCGTAGTCGAGGATGACGCCGGTGTCGACGAGCACCCGTTCGAACCGGTCGTACTCCTCCACTGATCCGAACACCTCCGTGGGCCCTGCGCTCTGCCACTGGTGCCAGGTGAGGAAGCGGAAGCTCGCGTACCCGGTGTCCGCGCCGTCCGCGAACGGCGAGTTGGCGCTCAGCGCGAGGATCACGGGCAGCCAGGTGCGGATGCGGTCGAGCACAGCGACGCCCTCCTCGCGCGACGCGATGCCGACGTGCACGTGGCAGCCGCAGACGAGCGTCTTGTGAGCGGTGGCCCCGTACCTCCGCATCATCTCGCCGTAGCGCTCCTTCTCCGTGGGATGCGGCTGGACGGGCAGCGGAGACATCGCCAGCGCCGCCGCGCGCACGCCGAGAGGGCGGACCAGCTGGTCCGCGCGCTCCCTGCCTGCCACGATGTCGGCCAGGAGGTCGCCGGTGGAGGTCAGCGGCCTGGTCTGCGTCTCGAGCATCTCCTGGTGGATCTCCGCGGCCACTTCCGGGGCGGCCTCTCCGTGGCCGCGCCCCGGCTCGTCGTCGCCCGCCGCCGCGGCGAGCGCCTGGGGTGCGACGGCTCGCGGGGCGCCGGTGTGCTCGTCGACGAGCAGCAGCTCTTCCTCCACCCCGAAAGTCCTCATGCACCAACTATCCGCGCCAGCACCTGCCCTGGCCAGTCCCCCACCAGGAACGTGTCTGTCGTGACGTAACCGCACGACTCATAGAACCTCACCAGGTCGCCCGTGCCTCCCGCGTAGCAGTCGACGCGCAGCATCCGGACGCCCGCCGCTTTCGCCTGCTCGTCGGCGAACGCGAGGAGCGCCCTGCCCGTGCCCTTCGCTCGCGGGTCGCGGGAGCCGATCAGCACTTTCACGTAGAGCTCCGGCTCTGTCGCCGCAGGGACATAGTCGGTCGCATCGCCGAGGATCAGCGCCCCGACGACCCCCGCATCCGGATGCTCGGCCACCCACGCGCCCGGCTCCGCGACCCAGCCGGTCACCCTGTCCACCTGCTTCTGCTGGGTGGAGAACGGTTCCGTGCCCCACTGCCGGGTGTTCCCGATGCTGACGAACCAGGCGATGGCGTCGTCGAAGAGGCGGAGGACCGCCGTGGCATCGGCTGCGGTGGCGGGGCGGATGGTCGTCGTCATCCCTCGATCATCCCGCGCGCTCCTCCTCCAGCACGGCAGGCGCTTCCCGTTTCCCGAACCGGAACGGCGCCGCGAGCGTCGGCAGCAGCGTGCGCCTGCGCAGGACGAACAGGGTGACGGCGAGCACTGCATACACGGCGGACACGATCAGGCGCGCCTCCGTCGTGGTGAACACGAACGTCGCGGCGAACAGGACGAACAGGGCGACGGCCCAGCGCCCGCTGAACCGGAGGGTGAGCAGCATGGCCACCCCCAGGATGGTCTGCGTCGCCGTCAGGGTGAACTCCTCGACCTGGCGCCCATCCATCGGAAGGGCGAGACCTCCGCCGCCGATGAGGTGCGCGATCGGGAGGGTGCCGACCAGCGCCGTCCACTGGTTGACCTTGCTGGCGAGCAGGATGCCGATGCCCATCGCCGCCTTGCCGCGCAGGGCGAAGATCACCGCGATCACGAACTCGGGGGCTTCGGACGCAAGCGGCGCCAGCCACTGCACCAGCAGGAAGTCGTCGATGCCGAGCGACCGGCCGCCCTCGACGAGGCTGTTCGCGAACGGTTCGGCGAGCAGCAGGATGATCACGGCGGCGAGCACGAAGATCGCGATGACGGTCGTCCGGCGGGCGCGGGTGGGCAGTGTGCCGATGCTGTGCGCGACGCCGATCAGCTCCGGCTCGTCGCTCTCCCCGGTCGACACCCGCCACAGGTAGTACGCGAACAGGGCGAGCAGCAGCACCCCGAGCACGACGTGGATCTGTCCGGTGAGCGGGATCAGCAGGGTGAGGACGGAGGCGACCAGCAGGAGGCCGAGCTCCACGCGGTTGTCGCGCGGCAGCACGATGGCGAACGGCGTGGCCTGCACGTCCGGATCGACAGGCGTGCGACGGCGCCGCGCTGCGCGGAAGGCGAGGAACGCGATCAGCAGGATGAACGGCCAGCCGAAGCCGAGCAGCAGCCGGTTGGAGCCTGTCATGTTCGCCGCCGCATACTGCGCCTGCGACGGGTCGGAGCCCGCGGTGAACGCGAAGTACAGGTCGATGGCGTATTCGGGCAGGATCGCGATGATCGCCAGCAGCCCCACCGCGAGGCCTCCGGAGATGTCGACCTCGGCGGCCTCCCCCGCCCACGCGAGGGCGAAGGCGGCTGCGACGATCGCGACGCCGAACGCGAGCACCCCGAGGAGCGGCGGGACGTGAACGCCGGTCAGCCGCAGGGCGACGCCCTGGGCGGCGATCAGCGCGACGATCCCGAGCGGGATGACGAGGCGGCGCCAGGTTGATGCGGGCGCCTGCGCTGTTCCTGGCGGTGCGGGACGGTGAGTATTCGACACGGGGAGACCCTTTCGATCACAGGCAGCGACCGAGAAGAGTGCAGGGGTGACTCGGTCGCCGTGAATGGCCGACCGAAGGTCTCGTTCGCCCGCACGGACTGTGCCGTTCGGGTGGGGCGCCGGGCAGGTCACCGTGACCCGCCAGTATGTCGACGCACCGCTTCGCCGTCTCGCGGCGGTGGGAACTACTCCCCTTCGATGCCTTCCATCCTGCCCGGATGCGCGCGATCCTGTGAACCGGCTGGGCACCTTCCCAGCGTTTAGGCCAGGCTGACACGGCGACTCAGGTCAGGCTCATTCCGCCGTTCGGCCGCCCGGCACGAGAAGCTCCACGATCTGCTCCGGATGCGCCAGGGCGGCGAGGTGCCCGCCAGGCACGCGGTGCGCATCCACGCCAAGTCGCTCGCGCGCGACCCGCTCCTGGAAGGCGGCGGGGAACAGCCGGTCGTCCTCGCCGACGATCACCGTGATGGGCACGTCCGGCCAGCCGGGGAAGTCGCACGCCTCTGCGAACATCTCCGCCGAGTCCGGCTCGCCCTCCTGCTGCTCGAGGCCGTCGCGCTCCTCCTGCGGAAGATCGTGGAGGAAGTAGAGGTCGAGGTCGAACTCGGCGTCGGGGTCGCGCCCCTCTGCGATGTCGTTCTCCCGCATGGCGGGGCCGTGACCGACCGCCTCCCACCAGCCTTCCGCCGACTCACCCGGCACGGGGATCATCGCGTTGAGGAACACGATGCGGCTCACCGGGAGCACCTGCGCCGCGAGTGCGGCCGTGAAGCCGCCCATCGACTGCGCGACGATCACCACATCGTCCGCGCCGTCCGCGGCAGCGACCGCCGCCGCCGTGTACTCGGCGAGCGCGTGGCCGTCTCCTGTCTCGAAGTCGACGGCGACCGCATCCAGCCCGCGAGCGCTGAGCTGCTCGGCGACGCGGTGCCAGACGTATCCGGCGCCGCCTGCGCCGGGAAGCAGGATGTACCGCATCAGCTGGTCAGCGTCCCCTCTGCGATGGTGGGTCCTAGCGCGAGAGCGCCTGATCGATGTCCGCGAGGAGGTCGGAGACGTCTTCGATGCCGACGGAGAGGCGGATGACGTTGTCTGGAACCTCGAGTTCCGTGCCGCGAACGGAGGCGTGCGTCATCTCGCTCGGGTAGCCGATCAGCGACTCGACCCCTCCCAGGGACTCGGCGAGCTGGAACACCTCTGTCGACTCCGCGAACCGGCGCGCAGCGTCGGCCCCTCCGCTGAGCGCGACGGACAGCATTCCGCCGAAGCCGCTCATCTGGCGGGCGGCCAGCTCGTGGCCAGGGTGGGTCGGCAGGCCGGGGTAGTAGACGGCGTCGATCCCAGCGCGGCCGACCAGGGTCTCCGCGATGGCCTGCGCGTTCTCGGTGTGACGCTGCATCCGCACGGCGAGCGTCTTGATGCCGCGCGTGGTGAGCCACGCATCCATCGGCGCAGACACGGCACCGGCGGCGAACTGGATGAACTGCACCTTGCTCGCCAGCTCCTCATCGGAGAAGACGAGGGCGCCGCCGAGCACGTCGGAGTGGCCGCCGAGGTACTTGGTGGTCGAGTGCGCCACCACGTCCGCGCCGAGCGACAGCGGCTGCTGCAGCGCGGGGGATGCGAACGTGTTGTCCACGACGACCAGCGCGCCGACCGCGTGGCCGAGCTCCGCCAGCGCCGCCATGTCGCTGATCTTCATCAGCGGGTTGCTCGGCGTCTCGATCCAGAGCACGCGGGTGCGGTCGGTCTGCAGGGCAGTGCGCACCGCATCCAGGTCGGTGAGGTCCACCGTGGTGTTGCGGATGCCCCACGCGCCGTGGATGCGGTTGATCAGCCTGTGCGTCCCGCCGTACACGTCGTTGCCGAGCACCACGTGGTCGCCCGGCTGGAGCACGGCACGGAGCAGGGCGTCCTCGGCGGCGAGGCCGGACGCGAACGACAGCGCGCTCGTGCCGCCTTCGAGGGCGGCGAGCAGCGTCTCGAGCGAGGTGCGGGTGGGGTTGCCGCCCCTGCTGTACTCGTAGCCGCCGCGGAGGCCGCCGACGCCGTCCTGCACGAAGGTCGAGGTCTGGTAGATCGGCGGGATGATCGCGCCGGTCGTGGGGTCGAACTCCTGGCCGACGTGGATGGCCTGTGTTGCGAACTTCATGGTTCTGTCTGCTGTTCTTTCTATTCGCTGAGGAAGTTGAGGAGGTCCTGCCTGGTGAGCACGGCGACGGGCTTGCCGTCCTCCGTCACCAGCAGGGCGTTCTCGGTCGCGAGAGCCGCGCGGGCCGCGCTGACCGACTCGTTGACGCCGATCAGCTGGAACGGGTCGCCCACGTGAGCGCCGACGTCGTCCGTCATCGCGGCACGGCCGCTGAACACGGCATCCACCAGTGAGGTCTCGTCGAGCGCCCCTGCCACCTCGCCCATCACCACGGGCGGTTCTGCGGTGAGCACCGGCAACTGCGATACGCCGTATTTGTTCATGATCTGGATGGCGTCGCGCACGGTCTCCGATGGATGCGTGTGCACCAGGTCGGGCAGGTCGCCGCGCTTGGTCTTGATGACGTCGTGCACCGTGGCCTCGTCCGGCACGTCGCTGAAGCCGTACGACCGCATCCACTTGTCGTTGAAGATCTTGGCGAGGTAGCCGCGTCCGCCGTCCGGCAGGATCACCACGACGATGTCGTCAGCGGTGAGGTCCTTCGCCGCGCGGAGCGCCGCGGCGACTGCCATGCCGCTGGAGCCGCCGACCAGGATGCCCTCCTCGCGCGCCAGCCGACGCGTGACGTGGAACGACTCTGCGTCGGAGATGGCGATGACCTCATCCACCACCGTGGGGTCGTACGCGCCTGGCCAGAAGTCCTCTCCGACGCCCTCGACCAGGTACGGCCGCCCCGTGCCGCCGGAGTAGACGGACCCCTCTGGGTCGGCGCCGATGACACGCACTGCGCCGTCCGACGCCTCCTTGAGGAAGCGGCCTGTGCCGCTGATGGTGCCGCCGGTTCCGACGCCGATGACGACGTGCGTCACCTTCTGGTCGGTGTCGCGCCAGATCTCTGGACCCGTGGTCTCGTAGTGGCTGCGTGGCCCGTTCGGGTTGAAGTACTGGTTGGGCTTGAAGGCGCCGGGGATCTCCGCCGCGAGCCTGTCGGAGACGCTGTAGTAGGAGTCTGGATGCTCCGGCGCCACCGAGGTCGGCGTCACCACGATCTCCGCCCCGTATGCGGTGAGGACGTTGCGCTTGTCCTCACCCACCTTGTCCGGAAGCACGAAGACGCACTTGTATCCGCGCTGCTGGGCGACGAGCGCGAGCCCGACGCCGGTGTTGCCGCTCGTCGGTTCGACGATCGTCCCGCCTGGCTTCAGCAGCCCTTCCTTCTCCGCAGCGTCGATGATGCGGGTTGCAATGCGGTCCTTCGACGAACCTCCGGGGTTCAGGTACTCGAGTTTGACGAGCACCGTCGCCGCGATTCCGTCGGTCAGCCTGTTGAGCTTCACGAGCGGAGTGTCGCCGACCAAGTCGATGATGGTCTCTGCGTAATTCACGCGACCAACCGTAACAGTGCCGCGTGCGGACCGCCCGTAGAATTACGTCATGCCAGTGTCCGACCTCTCGACCGTGGCCCAGGATTACCTCAAAGTGATCTGGTCGGCGACCGAATGGTCGGAGACCCCGATCACCGTCAAGCAGCTCGCAGAGCGCCTGGGCGTGCGCGCAGCCACCATCTCCGACGGCATCCGCCGCCTCGTCGACCAGGGGATGCTCGTGCACGAGCCGTACGGCGGAATCGAGCTGACGGAGACCGGCCGCCATCACGCCGTCGCGATGGTGCGCAGGCACCGGCTGCTGGAGACGTTCCTGGTGGAGGAGCTCGGCTACGGCTGGGACGAGGTGCACGACGAGGCGGAGGTGCTCGAGCACGCGGTCTCCGACGGGCTGATCGACCGCATCGACCGCAGGCTCGGCTTCCCGTCCCGCGACCCGCACGGCGACCCCATCCCGACCGCGGACGGCACGGCCCACCGGCCGGACGCGACGCCCCTGCTCGCCGCCCGCACCGGCGTGCGGCTGACGGTGTCGCGCATCTCCGACGCCGAGCCGGCCATCCTGCGATACCTCGCCGAGCGCGGCATCGTGCCGGACGCCGAGCTGAGCGTCGACGAGCACCGCGAGTTCGCCGGCGACGTCACCGTGCGGCTGGGCGACGCGGAGATCGTGCTCGGCCAGACGGCAGCCGGCGCGGTGTGGGTGACGGGCGACTGACCTCGTCAGCCGACCCACTCCCCCACTGTCAGCACCACCAGCGCGATGTTGAGCACCACCACGAGGGTCGCGATCCCGACCCCTGCCACGCGCATCCAGACACTGTCCGCCCTGTCTCCCATCACGGCCTTCGACCCGGTGAGCCTCAGGAGCGGGATCATCGCGAACGGGATGCCGAGGCTCAGGAACACCTGGCTGACCACGAGCGCCCACGTCGGTTCGACGCCGAGCGCGAGGATCGCGATGGCGGGGATGAGCGTCACCACCCTGCGCGTCAGCAACGGGATGCGCACCGTCAGCAGCCCCGCCATGATCGTCGCCCCCGCATAGCTGCCGACCGAGGTGGATGCGAGCCCTGACGCGAGCAGGCCGACTGCGAACGCGATCCCCACCACGGGGCCGAGGGCTGCCGTGATCGCGGCGTGCGCCCCCTCGATCGTGTCGGTTCCCGCGGCACCGCCGAGGGAGGCTGCGGCGAGCAGCAGCATGGCGATGTTCACGGCCCCGGCGAGCACGAGGGCGGCCACGACGTCGACGCGGGTGGCCCGCAGCAGCCTGCGACGCGCATCCGGAGTGGTGGCGTGGCCGTGCCTGTCGCGGGCGAGGGCGGAGTGCAGGTAGATCGCGTGCGGCATCACCGTGGCGCCAAGCATGCTCGCCGCGAGCAGGACGGTCGGGGCGCCGTCGAACCGGGGAACGAGTCCGCCTGCCGCCGCGCCCCAGTCGACTGGGCTCACGAACAGGCCGGCGAGGAAGCCGATCGAGATCACGCCGAGCAGCCCGAGGATGACCGCCTCGAACGGCCGCTGCCCCCTGCGCGACTGGATGGCGAGGATGCCGATCGCGACAACGCCGACGACCAGGCCGCCGAGCGGAAGCGGGAGGCCGAACAGCAGATTGAGCGCGATGGCTCCGCCGATCACCTCCGCCAGGTCGGTCGCGGCGGCGACCAGCTCCGCCTGCACCCAGAACGCCCGCCTGCCCCCGGTGCCGAGGCGTGCGCCGAGCAGTTCGGGAAGGCTGCGGCCCGTGACGATCCCGAGCTTCGCCGACTGGTACTGCACGAAGACAGCGATCACGTTGGCTGCGACCAGTACCCAGACGAGCAGGTAGCCGTACTGTGCGCCAGCGGTGAGGTTGGCGGCGACGTTCCCGGGGTCGACGTAGGCGATGGCGGCCACGAACGCCGGCCCGAGCAGGAACCAGAGGCGGGTGGACGGGCGGCGCGCGCGGGAGGAGCGCTGCTCCTTCGCCGTCACCGCATCCGCCATTGCAAGCCCCTAACTGAATTGTTAGGCAAGCCTAACACTCAGTCGTCGAGCAGCGCGCCCTCCGTCTGCTCGCGGTAGAGGCCCGCGTACACGCCGCCGCGCTCCAGCAGTTCCCTGTGCGTTCCGTGCTCGACGAGCTGCCCGTGGTCGATCACGAAGATGAC
The DNA here is from genome assembly GCF_044765685.1 of Leifsonia sp. NPDC102414. NCBI lineage: Bacteria > Bacillati > Actinomycetota > Actinomycetes > Micrococcales > Microbacteriaceae > Leifsonia > Leifsonia sp. NPDC102414. The sequence goes on along the minus strand of NZ_JBIWKN010000003.1, from coordinate 175,166 downwards.
GTCGGCCGCGACGATCGTGGACAGCCGGTGGGCGATCGCGATGGTGGTCCTGCCCCTGGATGCGGTGTCGAGCGCCTGCTGCACCACCCGCTCCGAGATCGAGTCGAGGGCGCTGGTCGCCTCGTCGAGGATCAGCACCTCCGGGTCTTTGAGCAGCACCCTGGCGATCGCGATGCGCTGCTTCTCCCCACCGGAGAGCCGGTAGCCACGCTCTCCGACGAGCGTGTCGTAGCCGTCGGGGAAGCTCGCGATCGTCTCGTGGATATTCGCCTTCCTGGTGGCCTCCTCGATCTCCGCCTGCGTCGCATCCGGCCTGGCGTATCGAAGGTTCTCCGCGATCGTGGCGTGGAAGAGGTATGTCTCCTGGCTCACGATGCCGATGTGCGAGACCAGGGAGTCCTGCTGCAGCGACCTGATGTCCGTGTCGCCGAACAGGATGCGTCCGCTCGTCGCGTCGTAGAACCGCGGGATGAGGTACGAGACGGTCGTCTTGCCTGCACCGGACGGGCCGACGAACGCGGCGAATTCGCCGGGCTCGATCACGAAGGAGACGTCGTCGAGGGTGTTCCTCTCCCCCTCGCGCGCATCGGGGTAGCGGAACACGACGTGGTCGAATTCGACGCGGCCGAGGTCCCGCTCCGGGTCGACGGGGGTCGCATCCTGACGGTCGGAGATGGCCGGCTTCAGGTCGAGGTATTCGAAGATGCGGGCGAATAGCGCGCCGGAGGTCTGCAGGTCGAGCGCCACCCGCATCAGGGCGAGCAGCGGGAACAGGAGCCTGGCCTGCACGGTGGTGAACGCCACGATCGTGCCCGCGGTGATGTCGGTGGCGCCGCCGAGCACGAGCCAGCCGGACACCAGATAGACGATGGCGGGGATGGACGACAGGAAGATGTTCACCATCGCGAAGAACCACTGACCGCTCATCGACTGCGACACCTGCAGCCGGATCTGGTTCTCGTTCTCGTCGGAATACCGGCCGACCTCGGCGGCCTGCCTGTTGAAGCTCTTCGAGAGCAGGATGCCGGACACGCTCAGCGTCTCCTGCGTGATCGCCGTCATATCGGACAGCGACTCCTGCGTCTTCGTCGCGATCCGCGCGCGCACCTGGCCGACCCTGCGCTGCGCGATGACCAGGATCGGCATCAGGATGACGGCCACGATGGTGAGCTGCCAGTTGAGCAGGATCATCGCGACGAACGCCGCGATCACCGTCACAGTGTTGCCCAGGATGCTCGACATCGTGTTGGTGAGGACGTTGGCCACACCGCCGACGTCGTTCTGCAGCCTGGACTGGATGATGCCCGTCTTCGTCTTGGTGAAGAAGCTCAGCTCCATCGATTGCAGGTGCGAGAACAGCCGGACCCGCAGCGCGCCCATCACCTTGTTGCCCACCGACGAGGTCAGATAGGTCTGCCACACGCCGAGCAGCGCCGACCCGACGAACACCACGATCATCACGACGACGATCGTGATCAGCGCCTCCATGTCCGGCTTGCCGCTCTTCGGGAACAGCCCATCGTCGAACGCCCGCTGGGTGAGCAACGGGGGCACCACCGACAGTGCCGCTCCGATGAGCACGAGCACCATCGTGACGATGATCGCGGTCTTGTGGGGGGCGAAGAGCGTCGTGATGCGCCGGAACAGGTGCGGGATCTTGGGCGCCGTCGCGTTCAGCGCTTTCTGCGCCTCCGCGTCTCCGCCGCTCACCCGGCCGCGACCGCCGCCTCCACCGCCGGCCATGCCGCGCATCCCGCTCATGGTTTCAGCGTAGACCCGGCGTGACACAACCGTGATGCAAGCGCTTGACGTAAACGCTTGCATTGCACCCGCACACGGGGGTAGCGTCCGTGCAGGGCGCACCCGCGCCTGCACCAAGAGCTCAACGAGGAGTGAAATGAAAGCAGCACGTCTCTCGGTGATCGCCGGAGTGGCCGTCGTCGGCCTCGCGCTGGCGGGATGCACCGGTGGTGGTTCAGGGGGCAGCGGGGGCGGGGACGCCAGCGCCAACCTCACGTCGAAAGGCCCGATCACCTACGTTCAGGGCAAGGACAACTCGAACGTCGTCCGCCCGCTCGTCGACAAGTGGAACGCGGCCCACCCGGATGAGAAGGTCACCTTCAAGGAGCAGTCCGACCAGGCGGACCAGCAGCACGACGACCTCGTCCAGCACTTCCAGGCCAAGGACTCCGGCTACGACGTCGTCGACGTCGACGTCGTGTGGACAGGCGAGTTCGCCGCCAAGGGCTGGCTGCAGCCGCTGACCGGCGACCTCAAGATGGACAACTCGGCGCTTCTGGCACCGACCGTCAAGTCCGGCACGTACAACGGCACCCAGTACGCGGCGCCGCAGACCTCGGACGGCGGCATCCTCTACTACCGCAAGGACCTCGTTCCGACGCCGCCGAAGACCTGGGACGAAATGCTCAAGGACTGCGACATCGCCAAGGCGAAGGGCATCGGCTGCTACGCAGGACAGTTCGCCAAGTACGAGGGTCTGACGGTGAACGTGGCTGAGGCGATCAACACCAACGGAGGCACCATCGTCGGCGACGACGGCAAGACCGTCACCGTGGACAGCTCCGAGGCCAACGCCGGACTCACCCGTCTGACCGACGGCTTCAAGAACGGGCAGATCCCGGCTGAGGCCATCACATACCAGGAGGAGCAGGGACGCCAGGCGTTCGAGGCAGGCAAGCTCCTGTTCCTGCGCAACTGGCCGTACGTGTACAACCTGGCCAAGACGGACGGCAGCTCGACCGTGAAGGACACCTTCGGAATCGCACCGCTTCCCGGCGTCACCGCCGACAAGCCGGGCGTCTCCAGCCTCGGTGGTCACAACGCGGCGATCAGCGTCTACTCGAAGCACAAGGCGACAGCGTTCGCGTTCCTCAAGTTCCTGCAGAGCGAAGAGACCCAGAAGTTCTTCGTGACCCAGGGCTCGCTGGCTCCCGTGCTGTCGTCGCTGTACGACGACGCGAGCCTGAACACGCAGCTGCCGTACCTGTCGACCCTGAAGACGTCGATCGAGAACGCCGTCCCGCGTCCCGTGTCGCCGTTCTACCCGGCCATCACGAAGGCGGTGCAGGACAACTCCTACGCAGCGCTGAAGGGTGACAAGTCGGTCGACCAGGCGCTGAAGGACATGGCTGCGGCCATCAAGACCGCGAGCGCCGGATAACCCGACCGGATGCGGCCACCGGGCGGCGGGAACTCTCCCGCCGCCCGGTCCCCTTCCCCTGAACCCCGTCTCGGAGGCCTCACATGTCAACGTCGAACGTCGTCGCCCCGCCAGGAACCCAGAACCCCAAGTCGCCGCAACTGCGCGCCGGGGTGAAGAAGAACCGCCGTCAGCAAGGTCGCTGGGCGCTCTATCTCATCCTCCCCACCCTGGTCCTCCTCGCTGTCGTCATCGGTTACCCGGTCGTCAGCGCGATCATCATGTCCTTCCAGAAGGACGCCGGACTCGACCCGGCCACCGGCCTGTTCGTGCAGGGCGGCTTCGCCGGATTCCAGAACTACGCGCACTGGCTGTTCCAGCAGTGCGCAGGCCCCAACGGCGAGAGCATCACCTGCCCGCCCGGCAACCTGGGCTCGCAGTTCTGGAACGCCGTCTTCGTCACGTTCTTCTTCACCGTCACCACCGTGGTCCTGGAGACCGTGCTCGGGATGTGGTTCGCCTTCATCATGAACCGCACCTTCCGCGGCCGCGGCCTCGTCCGCGCCGCCATCCTGGTGCCGTGGGCCATCCCGACCGCCGTCACCGCGAAGCTCTGGTACTTCATCTTCTCGGTCGCCGGCATCGCCAACGCCGTGCTCGGCGCGCACATCCTCTGGACGAGTGATGAGTGGGCATCCAGGTTCGCGGTGATCATCGCCGACACCTGGAAGACGACGCCGTTCATGGCCCTGCTCATCCTGGCCGGGCTGCAGATCATCCCGGAGGAGGTGTACGAGGCCGCCAAGGTCGACGGCGCCACCACCTGGCAGCGGTTCTGGCGGGTGACGATGCCGCTGGTGAAACCGGCTCTGCTCGTCGCCGTGCTGTTCCGCGTGCTCGACGCCCTCCGCATCTACGACCTGCCAGCGATCCTCACCGGCGGAGGTGGTGGCACCGGTAATGCCACGACCACCCTCTCCATCCTCGTGGTCGATCAGATCAGGCAGGGCTTCAACAGCGCCTCCGCCCTGTCGACGATCACGTTCATCCTCATCTTCCTCGTGGCGTTCATCTTCGTCAGGTTCCTCGGGACCAACGTCGTCAGAACCCAGGAAGCCCAGCAGAAGGGAGCGAAGTGATGACCACCGTCGCCGGGCCGGCAGCTGCCACCGCCGAAGCGAACGCCCTCCCCCGCACCAAGCAGAAGTCCAAGACGAAGTCGCGCCAGCGCAACGCGGGCATCCGCACCGGGATCAGCGCGATCATCATCGTGCTCTGGTGCCTGCTGCCGTTCTACTGGATGGTCGTGACCTCGTTCCGCGATGTCGGGTACACCTTCGACACCACGCCGTGGTTCACCCACTTCACCTGGGACAACTACGCGACGGCGTTCTCCACCAAGCTCGGCAACCATCTCGGCCAGGCGCTCCTGAACTCGCTGTTCATCGGAGCCTGCGTCACGATCATCGCCCTCCTGGTCGGCACGTTCGCCGCGTACGCGCTCGCCCGCCTCGAATTCAAGTTCAAGGGCATCGTGCTCGGGCTCATCCTCGGTGCGTCGATGTTCCCCGGCGTCGCCCTCATCACGCCGCTGTTCCAGCTCTTCACGAACATCGGCTGGATGGGCACGTACCAGGCCCTGATCATCCCGAGCATCTCGTTCGTGCTCCCGCTGACGGTCTACACGCTCACCTCGTTCTTCCGCGAGATGCCGTGGGACCTGGAGGAGGCGGCACGAATCGACGGATGCACGCAGGCGCAGGCCTTCCGGAAGATCATCCTGCCGCTCGCCGCTCCCGCGGTGTTCACGACGGCGATCCTGGCGTTCATCTCCTCCTGGAACGAGTACCTGATCTCCAGTCAGCTGTCGAGTGACGCCACGCAGCCCGTCACCGTCGCCATCGCCTCCTTCGCCGGCAGCCAGCCGCACCAGGAGCCGTACACCGCCGTCATGGCGGCCGGCACGATCGTGACGGTTCCTCTGGTCATCCTGGTGCTGATCTTCCAGCGCCGCATCGTCGCCGGGCTCACCGCCGGTGGTGTGAAGGGCTGATCATGCGCTGGGACGATTCGCTGGAAGTGGTCGACGTCGGCATCGGCATCGTCGGGTTCTTCGCGTTCGCGTTCCTGATCGTTACGATCGTGAGCGAGCTCACGGGCGCCGATGCCCTCGGCTGGGCATTGACACTGTTGGCTCTCGTTCTCATCCTCGTGCTCCTCTGGCAGGCGCGGCTCCGCATCGCGGCGTCGCGTCGGCCGGAGGGGGACGACGAACGCGTCACCATGCCCCACCAGGGCTCCTGACGACGAGGGACGAGCATGGCAGGGATCGACGAGGTCGCGCGCGCGACGGGCGTCTCGACGGCGACCGTGTCCAGGGCGCTGCGCGGGCTGCCGAACGTGTCGGACAAGACACGCGCTGCCGTGCGGCGTGCGGCGGACGAGCTCGGCTACGTCGCCTCATCGAGCGCCTCCGGGCTGGCGAGCGGCCGGACGCTCGCGATGGGCGTCGTCGTCCCTTCGGTGAGCCGCTGGTTCTACACGTCGGTCCTGGAGGGCGTCGACGCCGAGCTGCGCGCCGCCAGCTACGACATGATCCTGTTCAATCTGGGAGGGCACCGCGGCGACAGAGAGCGGGTCTTCCACCGCAGCATCCTGCGCAAGAGGACGGACGCTCTGCTCGCGCTGTGCCTCGACTTCACGGCGGATGAACGGCACCAGCTCGCCTCGCTCGGCCACCCGACCATCGTCGTCGGCGGGCCGGTGAAGGGACTGCGCAGCGTCGGCATCGACGAGAAGGCCACCGCGCGCATCGCCACGGAGCACCTGATCGGGCTGGGACACACGGACATTGCGCATATCGGCGGCGAGGACGAAGAGGGCCTGAACAAGCAGGTCCCTGTCGGACGCCTGCACGGCTTCCAGCAGGCGATGCGCGACGCCGGACTCCCCGTGCGGCCGGAGTGGGTGGTCCCCGGCGGGTTCTCCCTCCCGCTCGGGCGCGCGGCGATGAACGCCCTGCTCGACCGGCCTGGTCCGCGCCCGACCGCCGTCTTCGCCGCGTCGGACGAGATGGCGATGGGCGCGATGCTCGCTGCGGCCGATCACGGTCTCTCCGTGCCGGACGACCTGTCCGTGATCGGGATCGACAACCACGATTTCGCGGAGTCGTTCCAGCTCACGACGATGTCGCAGGACCCGTTCGATCAGGGGTCGGTGGCCACCCGCATCCTGCTGGACGAGCTGGCAGGCGGAGAACCGCGCAGCCGGTCCGTCCGCTCGAGCGCGAAACTCACGCTCCGCGGGTCGACGGCGCCACGGCCCTGAGCCTCGCTCATTCGCGTCCCGACACGCGCGGCGGCCTGCCTGATAGGTGCAGTGCTTACCGATCTGAAAGAATAGCCGAGCGAACGTCCGGCTGATCGTGCCTTTCGGGTAGGCGCGATCAACTGCTGTCGATGTCGCCCGTTCGTGAGCTCCTAACTCGGGAACGGGAAGAGCCGCCCTGCCTAGGAACAGGGCGGCTCTTCGAATTCGCGGACGCTGCGACCGAGGCTGCGCGCGCTTCGGCGTCAGACTGCGTCGCCGACGGACACGGCTTCCGCCTCCTCGACCCCCGACTCCTCGACGCCGTCGACCCGCTTGAGGTAGCGGTGCCCGGCCACGATCAGGATGACCGCGACCAGCACCGAGACGGCTCCTGCGAAGAACGGCGTCGCGGGCGAAATCGTGTCGGCCAGCAGCGTCGCCGCCGGCGGTGCGATGGCTCCGCCGAGGAACCGGACGCCGGAGTACGCACTGGATGCGACGGACCGAGGCAGGTCGGTGGCCTCCATCACGCACTCGGTGAGCACGGTGTTCAGCACGCCGAGCAGCAGGCCGCCGACGATGACGCAGACGATGAGTCCGACGAGCGAGCCGATCAGCAGGCCGGCGGCGAGCAGGTCGATGGCGAGCAGCGGCATCACGATCCAGAGCACCCTGGTGCGCGGCAGCCGCCTGGTGAGGAGCGGCGCACCCCAGACCGACGTGATCGCGAGCGCGACGCCCCACCCGAAGAAGATGAGGCCGAGCGAGATCGCGTCCTCGACGCCGAGCGGAACGAGGGCGAACGGCGTGTACGCCAGGAGCACGAAGAAGCCGATGTTGTAGAACAGGGCCGCGGCGGCGAGGAAGCCGAGCGCCGGCTTCGCCAGAGCCTTGAACGGCGCGCCCAGGCTGGTCGGCTGCGGCTTCTCCGGCGACTTCTTGAGCATCAGGACGATGGCGATGAAGCCGACCGCCATGAGGGTGGCCGTGCCGAAGAACGGTCCGCGCCAGCTCCAGCTGCCGAGCAGGCCGCCGAGCAGGGGGCCGATCGCGATGCCGAGACCGAGCGCGGCCTCGTAGAGGACGATCGCCGACGACGTTCCTCCCGCAGCCGCTCCCACGATCGTGGCGAGAGCGGTGGAGATGAAGAGCGCGTTGCCGAGTCCCCAGCCTGCGCGGAAGCCGATGATGGACTCGACGTTCTGGGACAGCCCTGCCGCGAGGGCGAACACGACGATCAGCGCCAGTCCGATGAGCAGGGTCTTCTTCGCTCCGATTCGGCTGGAGATCCAGCTGCTGAAGAACATCGCGATGCCGGTGATCAGCAGGTAGCTGGTGAACAGCATCTCGGTCTCGGTCGGGGTGGCCTGCAGACTCTTCGCGATCGCGGGGAGGATGGGGTCGACCAGTCCGATGCCCATGAAGGCGATGACGGAGGCGAAGGCGACGGCCCAGACGGCGGTCGGCTGCTTGAGGAGGTTGCTTGGTTTGTCGTGAGACATAGAGGTGATGGGCTCCGATGGTTCGGTGGTGGGTGGTGCTTTCGTCAGTGCGCGATCACGGGCTCCGCCGGGGCGGAGAGGCCGACGCGGGACCCGAGGATGCGCACGGTGGCACGCAGGGCGGCCACTTCGTCTTCTGTGAGGTCCTCGAACATCGGCACGAGGGCCCCGGACAGCTCGTCGCGCCAGTTCTGCAGCGCGGTCTCACCCTTGGCGGTGGCAGCGATCTGCCAGGCCCGCGCATCGTCGGTGTCCGCGATGCGCTTGACCCACTCGGACTCGACGAGATTGCGGACGAGTTTGGTCATGGTGGGCTGAGAGACCCTGCTCTGCGCGGCGAGTTCGCCGAGGCGCATGGGGCCGGAGGCCTGCAGGACGCTGAGGGTGCGCCAGACGGCCGGCGATTCCGTGTTGCCCGTGACGCGGACGGCGAGACGTGTCAGCCGGTGACTGGCGACCACGAGGTCGCCGATCGTGTTCCGGAGATCACTGGGGGTGCTGTGTGTCATGCTGACAATTATATATAGCTTTGCTATATAAATCAATGGCGCGCGAGCACGTACGCCTGCTGCACCTTCTCCGGCGCGACGGGCTCGCGCACGAGCCGTGCATGCTCGGTGAAACCGGACGCCGCCAGCAGTTCGTGGATGCGGTCGGGGTCTTGGCGGTACGCATCCAGTTCCAGATCGTGGCCGTACGCGTGCCGCAGGCTCACGACGTCGTCGCCCACCTGGAACGCCAGCAACAGCCAGCCCCCTGGGCGCACCACCCGCGCGAACTCCGCGAACAGGATGTGCTGCCGCTCTCGAGGAGTGTGGATGATCGAGTACCAGGCCACAGCCCCGGCGAGGGCGGCATCGGGAAGCTCGAGCGCGGCCATCGTGCCGACCTCGAACAGCAGCTCCGGGTATGTCTCGCGTGCCACCTCCACCATCGCGGGCGACAGGTCGACGCCGAACGCGTCCAGCCCCAGCCCCGCCAGGTGCACGGTCACCCGCCCTGGTCCGCAGCCCAGGTCGGCCACCTCTCCCCCACCTGCCGTCTGCACGTGCTCGGCGAACGCCGCGAGCATCGCCCTGTCGAGCGCCTTCCCCGCCAGCTCGTCGCGCAGCAGCGCCGCATAGTCGACGGCGACGGCGTCGTAAGCCGCTCTGGTGGCGACGACATCGGGATGCTCGGTCATGCCAGCAGTCTAGAGAAAGAGGAAACGCCCCCAGCTACCGACTGGGGGCGTTCTCACGGGTCGGGGGCTACCGCAGGAATCGCTCGTACAGAGCGATGCTGCGGTACAGATCCGGCGGGTGAGCAGAGCTCTCCCTGGTCTCGCCCGCGAGGGTCGCGACGGTCAGGTCGCGCCAGTATGCGGCGTATGCACGCCACCTGGATCGGTTCATCGTGGTTCTTCCTTACGGTTGTGCGTCCTTGCACACCGATGCACGCAGGCGGGCGCGATCGGACGCGGTGGGTGGTCGAGCATCCACGTCGATCGGCGTCGTTAAACGCACGAAGGGCGTCGCCCCGTTGCGGGGGCGACGCCCTTCACAACGCGGATACTCGTCTTGCGAGGAGTCCGCGTCGCGTTCCGGCAGTCAACCTGCGGTAGAAAGAGCCCCGATGGGGCGCAGACTACTTGAGGGTGATGGTGGCGCCAGCCTCTTCGAGCTGAGCCTTTGCCTTCTCTGCGGTCTCCTTGTTGGCGCCTTCGAGCACGGTGCTCGGAGCGCCGTCAACGAGGGCCTTCGCCTCACCGAGGCCGAGGCTGGTGAGTGCGCGCACCTCCTTGATGACCTGGATCTTCTTGTCACCGGCAGCCTCGAGGACGACGTCGAAGGAGTCCTTCTCCTCGACCTCTTCCGCGGGAGCGGCAGCGCCAGCACCGGCCGCAGCAACGGCGACGGGGGCGGCGGCGGTGACCTCGAAGGTCTCCTCGAACTTCTTCACGAACTCGCTCAGCTCGATGAGCGCGAGCTCCTTGAACGCCTCGAGCAGCTCGTCAGTCGACAGCTTTGCCATGATTTTCTCCTTAGATTCTTTCTCGTTTACTCACCGCTGGAAGTGCATCCCGAGGGATGGACTACGCAGCGGACTCCTGCTTCTCACGCAGCGCGTCGACCGTGCGAACGGCCTTCGACAGCGGTGCGTTGAACAGATATGCGGCTCCGAACAGCGAGGCCTTGAAGGCGCCGGCCAGCTTGGCCAGCAGAACCTCACGGGACTCGAGGTCGGCGAGCTTGCCTACCTCTTCTGCGGTCAGCGGGTTACCGTCGAAGTAACCACCCTTGACCACCAGGAGAGGGTTTGCCTTGGTGAAGTCACGCAGCGACTTCGCGACGGCGACAGGGTCACCGTGAACGAAAGCGATCGCGGAGGGGCCGACGAGCTCCTCATCGAACGACGAGATCCCGGCCTTGTTGGCAGCGATCTTGGTCAGCGTGTTCTTCACCACGGCGTACGTCGCGTGCTCACTGATGGACTTGCGCAGCGTCTTGAGCTGAGCAACAGTGAGACCGCGGTACTCGGTCAGCAGAACGGCGGTCGAGCTCGTGAACAGGTTCTCGAGTTCGGCAACCGTGGCTTCCTTGTTCGCCATGGCCTACTCCTCTATATCTACGTCGCACACCGCGGGAGCGATGTGCGCCCAGACCGCCGGCATGAAAAAAGCTCCGGCGCAGAGGCACGGAGCTGGCGACGCAGGAGAACCTGCGAGAACTGCTTCATACACCTGCGCGGGCGCCCACCTGAGTGGATCTTCTTGTCATGCGAGCACGACAACCAGCGGTCTTTGGCTTCGTACAGCGTACGGGATGAGGGCGGCAGGCGCAAATCAGGCACTGGCGGCCAGGAACCCGGCGATGTCCTGCGCGAAGTGCGGGTGCAGCGGGACGCCGCCGTGGGCGCGGCCGCGATAGACGATGTGGCTGGCGTGCCGGATTCGCTTCGCCGTTTCACGACCGAGCTCCGGCGGGTAGAAGACGTCGCGCTCACCAGAGAGGATCAGGGTCGGAGCCGTGATGCGGTCCACCCTGTCGAAGACGTCGAAGCGGTCCTCCGCGCGGACGAGCGCGATCAGGCTCTCCGGGTCGTCCGGTTTCGGGGCGAGACGGCTGGCCAGCCGCACGATCGGGTCGAAGTGCTTCGAGTTCATGGTCGCGCTCGCCAGCTCGGCATACGCGCGGCGGTCGCCGGCGGCGAGGAAGGAGACGTACCTGCGCTGGATCGCCCGGCCGCGTGAGCCGAGCCGGCCTGAGCCGGCGGCGACGACGAGCGACTTCACGAGGTCCGGCTGGTCGGCGGCGAGCTGCAGCGCGACGCTCGCCCCCGTCGACAGCCCCATCAGGGCCACGGAACGGTCGAAGTGCTCGCGCACATACCGCCCGTAGATGTCCGCGATCTCCGACATGTCGAAGTCGGTCGGAAGGTAGGCGGGACGCCCGACGGCGTGCACGCGGTTGACCCTGGCCGGTCCGCGTACGATCAGCCGCTCGATGAGGCGGTCGACCCCACGCGGGTTGTCGACCTCGGCGGGGAGGGCGCGGATGAACAGCAGCGGCTCGGCGTCAGCATCGCCGTAGTGGGCCGTGGCGAGGATGTCTGGCGTCATTCCTCCGCCTCGCCTTCGCGGTCCTCCAGCGGCAGCGACACCGCGAAGACGGTCTCGCCCGGCTCGCTCTCCACCGTGAGCTCTCCCCCGTGGGCCTCTACGACCGCGCTGACGATCGCGAGGCCGAGCCCGGTCGAGCCCGTCGCGCGGTTGCGGGAGCTGTCTCCCCTGGCGAACCGCTCGAACAGCGTTGAACGCACCTCGTCCGGGATGCCTGGGCCGTTGTCCTTCACCGAGATGACGGCGCGATGGTTCTCCGCGTCGACCGCGAGCTCGGCGACGACCTTCGTGCCCTCCGGGGTGTGCACGCGGGCGTTCGCCAGCAGGTTGGTGACCACCTGATGGAGGCGCGGCTGGTCGCCGATCACTTCGACAGGCTCCTCGGGCAGGACGATCGACCAGCTGTGATCCGGGCCGGCGGCGTGCGCGTCGCTCAACGCGTCGATCAGCAGCATGGAGAGGTCGACGGGGTCGCGGTCGAGCTCGCGGCCCTCGTCGAGCCTGGCGAGAAGCAGCAGGTCCTCGACGAGCGAGGTCATCCTCGTCGCCTCCGACTCGATCCGGCCGAGCGACCGCGTCACGTCCGTCGGCAACTCGTGCGGCGAGCGCCTGGTCAGCTCGGCGTACCCCCGGATGGAGGCGAGCGGGGTCCGCAGTTCGTGGCTGGCGTCCGCGACGAACTGCCGCACCTTCTGCTCGCTCGCCTGGCGGGCGGTCAGCGCGGAGGCGACGTGGCCGAGCATCCGGTTGAGAGCGGCACCCACCGTGCCGACCTCGGTGTGCGGGTCGGTGTCCGCCTCCGGGACGCGCACGGACAGCGCGACGTCGCCGCGGTCGAGCGGCATCTCCGCCACCTGCTGCGCCGTGCCCGCGACGCGGGCGAGCGGGCGCATCGCCAGCCGCACGACGAAGCTCGCGATCAGGAAGGCGAAGATCAGCCCGGCCAGCGTGACCAGCACGATCACGAGGGTGAGCTGGGAGACGGTGGCGTTCACATCGCTCAGGGGCAGGCCGATGATGACGCTGTCGCCGTTGTCGAGGCGCGCCGCGGCGATGCGGTACGAACCGAGCGCCTCGCCGAGATCGACGGTGTGCGGTTTCTCGTCGGAGGGGACTGTCAGCAGCGCGAGCCCGTTGATCGTGACCTGCTTCGGCTCGAGCGGCTGGTTCGTGGTGGTGGGCTGATCCGCGAGCACCACGGGCGGGAAGAGGAGCCCGCCGCTCGCGCTGCGCACCGCGCCGAGAGTGCCCGTCGGCTGACCGGGCGTCTGCACGACGCCCGCCGCCTGCGGGCTGGTCGGGCCACCCGCGTTGATGCGGTCGGCCGCGTGCTGGCCGCGGACGAGCGCACTGGTGAGCTGGCCGTCGAGCCTGCTGATGAGGTAGCCCTGCAATGCCACGACGCTGACCGTCCCGATCACCGCGCCGAGCACGGCGAGCATCGCGACGACCACGAGGACGACGCGGCTGCGGAGCGTCCACGAGCGGAACGGCCGGATGCGCTTGACCAGGCCGCGCATCCCGCGCGTGCCTGCCGGGGTGTCGGTCGGTGTGCCCGTCGCGCGGGCTGTCGTCATTGTGCCGCCTTGACCATGTAACCGGCGCCGCGCACGGTGTGGATCATCGGGGCGCGGCCGGAGTCGATCTTCTTGCGCAGGTAAGAGATGTACAGCTCGACCACGCTGGACGATCCACCGAAGTCGTAGCTCCAGACGCGGTCGAGGATCTGCGTCTTGCTGAGCACCCGGCGGGGGTTGCGCATCAGGAAGCGCAGCAGCTCGAACTCGGTGGCGGTGAGCTGGATCTGCTGGCCGTCGCGGTGCACCTCGTAGCTGTCCTCGTCGAGGACGAGGTCGCCGACGATCAGCACCGGGTCGCTCTCGTCTGCGACGGCGGCACGGGACCGGCGCAGCAGTCCGCGCAGGCGGGCGACCAGCTCCTCCAGGCTGAACGGCTTGGTGACGTAGTCGTCTCCGCCCGCCGTGAGACCGGCAATGCGGTCGTCGAGCGAGTCCTTCGCGGTGAGGAAGAGGACGGGGGCCTCGTTGCCGTCGGCGCGCATCCTGGACAGCACCTGGAGTCCGTCGATGTCGGGCAGCATGATGTCGAGCACGACCACGTCCGGCTTGAACTCGCGGGACAGCTGCAGCGCCTGCTGGCCGTTGGATGCGGTCTTCACATCCCAGTCCTCGTAGTGCAGCGCCATCGAGAGCAGGTCGGTGAGCGTGGACTCGTCGTCGACGACGAGCACGCGGATCGCGGTGCCGTCTGCGCGGCGCAACAGGCTACGGGGCTGGGTGGAGGTGCCGGAGGCGGCACGCGAGTTCATGGTCACCTTTCTCATTATGAGGAGTGCTCTTGATGAGGGCTATGCGAAAGCTATGGGAATTCTGTGAGCCTTCGACCCCGCACACAGCCAAAACATAGCCGCGCCATAGTCCTCCCAAATTCCGCGCTCCTAACGTCCAGATCGCCCCTAGCCGACCCCAGAGATACGGAAACAGCATGTTCGGGACTTATCTGCGGCGCGAACTCCTCAATCGCCGCAAGCAGACAGTGATCATCGCGGTGGGCATGGCCCTCGCGATCGCACTCGTCATCATCGTCAATTCCGTCTCCGCGGGGGTGAAAGCAGCACAGGCGAGTGTCCTCCAGTCGGTCTACGGCGTCGGCACCGACGTCACCGTGAGCGAGCCGGCGACCGCGCAGAGCGCCACCACCAACCAGGCGCAGGGCGGCGGCCCGCGCTTCGACTTCGGGGCGAACGCCGGCACGGACACCGGCGCAGGCCGCTCGGTGAACACGTCCCGCCTCGAGCCCACCCGCGGCGCGACGGTGATGGATGCGACCACCCTCGCCACGGTCAAGAAGGTGGACAACGTCTCCGCTGCCGCTTCCGTGCTCTCGCTGACCAACACCAGCTTCTCCGGCACCCTCCCCAACTTCCAGCAGCTGCGCGAGCAGCGTCAGGCGGGCGGGACGGGCGGAGAAGCCACCGTGCCGAACCCGGCGCCGACCGGCGGCTCGGACGGCGCAGGCGGAAGCTCGTTCAGCGTCGACTCCTTCTCCGTCCTCGGCCTCGACCCCGCGGGCAAGTCTGTCGGGCCACTCTCCTCGGTCACCCTCTCCAGCGGGCGCGCGTTCGCGGCGTCCGACGCGGGCAAGGACGTGGTGGTCCTCGACCAGGCGTATGCCAAGACCGGCAGCAAGGCCGTGGGAGACACTGTCACCATCGGCGGCACCGACTTCAAGGTCGTCGGCATCGTGGCGGCGACGGGCAGCGACTCCACTACGGCAGCCAACGCGTACATCCCGCTCGACGTCGCCCAGAAGCTGTCCGGCCAGACCGACAAGGTCAGCTCGGTCTACGTGACCGCGGCGTCCGCCAGCGACATCGACCAGATCAAGTCCGACCTCACCAAGGCCCTGCCGAAGGCGACCATCAGCACCCAGGCAGACCTCGCCTCCAGTGTCTCCGGCTCGCTCGGCACGGCAGGCGACCTGATCGCCAACCTCGGCACCTGGCTGTCGATCATCGTGCTCGCCGCCGCGTTCCTCATCGCGATCCTGTTCACCATCTCCGGCGTCACCCGCCGCACCAGGGAGTTCGGCACGCTCAAGGCGATCGGCTGGTCCAACGGCCGGATCGTCGGTCAGGTGGCAGGCGAGTCGGTGGTGCAGGGTCTGATCGGCGGCGTCATCGGCGTCGCGGTCGGCCTCGTCGGCGTTCTCATCGTCAACGTGATCTCCCCGACCCTCTCCGGCCGCGTCGGCGGCAGCACCGTCGAAGCGGCGGCACGGACAGGCACGGGAACGGGCGGAGGCGCCGGCACGGGCGGCGCGGAAGGCGGCTTCGGCGGCGGAGGCTTCGGCGGCGGCACGGGCGGATTCGCCGGAGTGCGCAGCGCAGCGGCCAACGCCACGACGGACATCGCCCTGCACGCCCCCGTCACCGTCTGGGTGATCGTCATCGCCGTCGGCCTCGCCGTCCTCGGCGGCCTCCTCGCCGGCGCCATCGGCGGATGGCGCGCATCCCGTCTCCGTCCTGCCGCAGCCCTGCGCTCGGTCGCCTGACCCACCCAAGGAGAGAACGTGTACACGCTCACCAACGTCACGAAGAAGTACTCGCAGTCGAAGCGCGAGGTCGTCGCCCTCAACGACGTGACCCTGCACATCCCGGACGGCCAGCTCGTCGCCATCCAGGGGCCGACCGGTGGCGGCAAGTCCACTCTGCTGCAGATGCTCGGTGCACTGGACCGGCCGACGACGGGATCGGTGGAGCTGGAGAAGTCCAGCCTGTCCGGGCTCGGCGACGGCAAGCTCACCGCCATCAGGGCCAACGAGATCGGGTTCGTCTTCCAGGGCTTCAACCTCATCCCGACGCTCACAGCCCAGGAGAACGTCGAGACCGCTCTCGCACCGCTCAAGGTGAGCAGCGATGAGCGGAAGAGGCGCGCGGCGGAAGCGCTCGCCTCCGTCGGCCTCGCCGACCGCGGCAGCCACCTGCCGAGCGAGCTGTCAGGCGGTCAGCAGCAGCGCGTCGCCATCGCGCGCGCTCTGGTGAAGAACCCGAACGTGCTGCTCGCGGACGAGCCGACGGGCAACCTGGACGAGGAGACCCGTGACGAGATCATGGACCTGCTCGAAGGGCTCTGGCGCGACCGCGGTCTGACGCTGGTGATCGTCACGCACGACTCCGCGGTCGCGAAGCGTGCGCAGCGTCGCCTGCACATCAAACACGGCCAAGTGAAGGACGTGGCCTGACTCAGGCCGGCAGAACCACCAGCCCGAGCGCCTCGACGATTGCCACCGCCTGGCGGTCGTCGATGACGGCGCCCCTGAGAGTGGTGCTGCGGGGGTCGAGGCCGGTGAGGTCGCTCCCCCGCAGCGTCGCCCCGCTGAAGTCGGCTCCCTCGAACCAGGACGCCGAGAGGTCGCACCCGGCGAAGGTGGCCTCCTGGCAGCGTGCATAGCCCAGATCGGCTTCGCGCAGCCGGACGCCGGTGAAGTCGGCGCCGCGCAGCTCGGCCTTCTGAAAGCTCGTGAACGACCAGTTGCCTCCGACGACCTTCAGCAGGCCGAACTCGCAGCCGTCGAACTGGCTGCCGGTGAGCTTGCAGCGGGTGAAGCTGGTGTCGAAGAAGTTGCAGCGGGTGAATGTGCAGTTCACGAACGCCGACTCTGTGTGGCTGCTGACGTTGAACTTGACGTTGAGGAAGGTGCACTCGGTGAAGACGGCGCCGGAACTGGTCAGCTCCGTCATGTCGACGTCGATGAACTCGACCCGCTCGAACTCGTCCCCGTCGAGGTCACGGCCGTACCAGTCCTCACCGCGAACCGTCGTCTCGGTCACGGGCATTCTGCTGCGTCGTCCACTGTCCGTCATGACCCCATCCAAGCACCGGCCGCCGACGCCTGCGCGCCGACGGCCGGTGCCGGATCGTTCGGTCTGACTCAGTCCTGGTTGCTGAACGCGGCGTCGAACGACGCGGTGGGCTGCTTCCAGAGCAGCGAGCGGATGTAGCCGACCGCTTCCTTGGCGCCGTGCAGCCTGTCCATGCCTGCATCCTCCCACTCGATCGAGATGGGGCCGTCGTAGCCGATCGAGGTGAGCGCACGGAAGGAGTCCTCCCACGGCACGTCGCCGTGCCCGGTCGAGACGAAGTCCCAACCGCGACGCGGGTCGCCCCACGGCAGGTGCGAGCCGAGCACACCGGCCCGGCCGTTCTTCGGGCGCAGCCGCGTGTCCTTGCAGTCCACGTGGTAGATGCGGTCCTTGAAGTCGACGATGAACCCGACAGGGTCGATGTCCTGCCACATCATGTGGCTCGGGTCCCAGTTGAAGCCGAACGCTTCGCGGTGGTCGATCGCTTCGAGCGACCGGACACTGGACCAGTAGTCGTAGGCGATCTCGGAGGGGTGCACCTCGTGGGCGAAGCGGACGCCCTCGCCGTCGAACACATCCAGGATGGGGTTCCACCGGTCGGCGAAGTCCTGGTATCCGGCGTCGATCACGTCGGCGGGTACGGGCGGGAACTGGGCGACGTACGGCCAGATCTTGGAGCCGGTGAACCCGACCACCGTGTCGACGCCGAGCTTGCGGGCGACCTTCGCGGTGAGCTTCAGCTCCTCGGCGGCGCGCTGGCGCACACCCTCCGGCTCGCCGTCTCCCCAGACCTTCGAGCCGACGATCGCCTGGTGGCGGAAGTCGATCGGGTCGTCGCAGACAGCCTGGCCCTTGAGGTGGTTGGAGATGGCCCAGACCTTGAGTCCGTACTTGTTCAGGATGTCGAGGCGGCCCTGCAGATACGCGTCGTCCTCCGCCGCCCTCCACACGTCGAGGTGTTCGCCTGAACAGGCGATCTCCAGGCCGTCGTAGCCCCACTCGCTCGCGTACTGGGCGACCTCTTCGAGCGTGAGGTCGGCCCACTGCCCGGTGAACAGCGTCACCGGATGCGTGCTGGCGAGCTCCTTGCCGGTGTTCGCGTTGTCTGTCATTCCTCTGTTCCCATCTCGATCCAGGTGCCGGACTCCGCTGAGTCGAGCACGGCCTCGGTGACCCGAACGGCGCGCAGCCCGTCGGTGAAGCGCGGCAGCCCGTCGGGGTCAGCCCCGCCGATGGCCGCGTATGTGTCTGCCACGAACGCGTTGAACGCATCCTGGTAGCCCTGTGGATGCCCGGACGGCACGACGCACAGGCGTGCGGCGTCCGCGCTGAGCTGATCGGCGTCGCGCGGGATGAGCAGACTGCCCTTCCGCTTGCCGACCCACAGCGTCTCCGGCTGCTCCTGGTCGAACTCGACGCTCTCTGCGCTCCCGGCGATCTCGAGCAGCAGACGGTTCTTCCTGCCGGGGGCGACCTGCGAAACCAGGAGCGTTCCGATGCCGCCTGAACGCGTCTCGATGACGACGGCGACCGCGTCCTCCGTGGTGATGCCGGAGTGCGCCGCCCTGTCGGAGAAGTAGGTCTTCTTGGTGGCGGAGACGCGGGAGACCCTGTCGCCGCTGACGAACTCGACCAGGTCGACCAGGTGGGAGCCGATGTCGGCGAACGCCCGGGAGCGGCCGCCTGACGCCGCATCCACCCGCCAGTTGTCGTCGTCGGCGCCGAGGAGCCAGTCCTGCAGGTACGACGCGTTCACGGTGAGCACCCGGCCTGCCGCACCGGATGCGAACCGGTCACGGGCCTCTCGGACCATCGGGTGGAAGCGATAGGCGAACGGCACCGTCGCGGTGCGGTCGCCGACGGCGGCGACGAGCGCCTCCGCATCCCGGACCGTGGTGGTGAGCGGCTTCTCGCAGACGACGTGCTTGCCTGCGGCGAGCACCGCGGCGGCCTGCCCTGCGTGCAGCGCGTTCGGCGTGCAGACGTGCACAACGTCGATCGTGTCGTCGGCGAGCACCTGGTCGAGCGAGTCGTACGCCCTGGCGATGCCGAGGTCGGCCGCAGCGGCGGCGGACTTCTGCGGACTGGACGAGACGATGCCCGCCAGTTCCGCCCGCGCGTTGCGGGCGGCCCTGGAGTGCACCTGCGCCATGAATCCGCCGCCGACGATGGCGACTCTCGGCCGCGGTCCTGCCGTCTTCTCCGTCATTCAGCCATCCTGCCCGAGGGTGGCAGCGCGCGGGTCCCAATCCTCCGGCAGGGCAGGTGCGACCGTGACGGTGCTCTGCACCTCGACGGGAGCACCCGCGAGCCCGGCCTCGATGGTCGACACCATGACGTCGAGCACGTGGTACGCCTGCTCACCGGATGCGCGCTCCGGCACCCCAGCGCGGATCGCGCGGGCCAGCTCGACGACGCCCGTCCCCCTGCTCGAGGTCGATCCGGTCGACGGGAACGTCTCGACACCGTCGGCGCCGTGGACGAGAAGGTCGCCGACGAACGTGTTGGGGTCGGGGACGACCAGCGTGCCCTCGACACCCGCCACCTCGAACTGCGTGCGGCCGAGCTTGGAGTCGAAGCTGAAGATGCTCTGCGCCGTCTGCCCGCTCTCGAACTCGTAGAGCGCACTGACGTGGGTCGGCACCGTCACGGCGAACTCCTCTCCGGCGCGGGGTCCGGAGCCGATGACGCGCGACTCCTTGGCCTTCGACGCGACCGCGCTGACGCGCGCGACTGGGCCGAAGAGCTGGACGAGAGCGGTGAGGTAGTACGGGCCGATGTCGAACAGCGGGCCCGCGCCCTCCTGGAACAGGAAGTCGGGGTTCGGGTGCCAGGACTCCGGGCCGGGGCTCTGCATGAGGGTCAGGGCGGTGAGCGGGGCGCCGATCTGGCCGTTCTCGACCAGACGACGAGCCGACTGGATGCCGGCGCCGAGGAAGGTGTCGGGCGCCGTCGCGACGCGCAGCCCCTTCTCGTGCGCAGCCGTGAGCAGCTCGGTGCCGCTGACGCGGTCGAGCGCGAACGGCTTCTCGCTCCAGACGTGCTTGCCCGCATCCAGGATCTGCAGCGCCACCTCGACGTGCACGCGGGGAAGCGTGAGGTTCACGACGATCTCGATCTGGTCGTCGGCGAGAAGGTCGGCGACAGAGCCCGATCCTGCGATGCCGAACTTCTCGGCCTGCGCCTTGGCACGCGGCTCGTCGATGTCGGCGACGAAGCGCACGTCGAGATCCGGGAAGGTGGTGAGGTTGGTCAGGTACTCGGTGCTGATGACGCCGGCGCCGATGACGCCGACGCCGACCTTTCCGCCGCTCACGCGAGGCCCTTGGCGGTGAGGAACTCGATGCTGTCTGCGACAGCCTCGAACCGGTCGCCGCGGGAGTCGTCGAGCTCGATCACGCGGAGCGCGTTCGGAGCCGCTGCGATGATCTGCTCGATCGGCAGCGAACCCTTGCCGACGGCGACCTGGTCTTTGGTCTCCGTGGTGCCCGGGCCGTCCTTGATGTGCAGCGCGACGACGCGGTCGCCCAGCTTGCCGAGGAGTTCGACGGGGTCGTGGCCGCCGACGGCCACCCAGTACGTGTCGACCTCGAGGACGACCTCGGGTGCGAGCTTGCTCGCGAAGTACTCCAGAGCTGTCACGCCGTCGATCGTGCTCTCGAGCTCGTGGGCGTGGTTGTGGTAGCCGACGCGGACGCCGTAGCGGGCCGCGACCTCGGCCGCCTCGTTGAGCTGAGCGGCGATCTCGTCGACGCTCTCCGCCGTCTGCCAGCGCTCCGGCGCGACGAACGGGTCGATGACGGTGGGGATGCCGAGGGCCTTGGCCGCCTCGAAGACGGGCTCGAGGTCGCCGCCGATGAATCCCTGGTGGGTGGTGGGCGCAGTCAGGCCCGTCTCCTCGAGACCGCGACGCAGGTCGTCGCCGAAATCGAGGAACGCGAACGGCTCGACCTGGGTGAACCCGAGGTCTGCGATGCGCTTGAGGGTGCCGACCGTGTCGTCGGTCAGGAGCTCACGAACGGTGTAGAGCTGCACGGAGAGGTTGGACTTCGACACTTTTCTCCTCGTCGAGTGGATGGGGCGCGCCTGATGGCGACGGTACCCATTCAATCCAGACTTCTGCCGAATGTCAATCAAAAGTCGCATGAGAGAAATCAGACTTTGTTCGCTCCAGGAACCGTGTGGTTCAATACCCTCATGACCGACAGCGTGCGCGAGCAGCCGCTTGTCGCCCCGGACGCCGCCGGCCTGCTGGCGATCCTGCGCGACGGCGTCCCTCGCACGCGCGCCCAGCTGGCGGAGCTGACCGGGCTCGCCCGCTCGACGGTCGCGGTGCGGATCGACAGCCTGACCGCATCCGGTCTCGTCGCGCCTGCCGGCGACGACGTTTCGACGGGCGGACGACCGCCTGCCCGCATCCGCTTCAACCCGGAGTCGCGAGTCGTCATCGCGATCGACCTCGGTGCGACGCACGGAGTCGTCGCTCTCGCCGACCTGGCGGGGAACATCCTGACCAGCGAGTCGCAGCGCATCCTGATCACCGAGGGACCGGAGCCGATCCTCGACTGGGCTCTCGGGACCGCAGAGCGGCTGTTCTCCGCCTCCGGCCGCCCGCTGAGCGAGCTGGTCGGAGTCGGCATCGGCGTGCCCGGCCCCGTCGAGCACTCGACGGGTCTGCCCGTCAATCCGCCGATCATGCCGGGCTGGGACCGCTTCGACATCCCCGCGTACGTCAGCAGGACGTTCGACGTCCCCGTGCTCGTGGACAACGACGTCAACCTGCTCGCGCTCGGCGAGCACGCCCTCATGTGGCCCGACCAGTCCGACCTCCTCTTCGTGAAGGTGGCGACCGGCATCGGCGCCGGCATCATCAACGGCGGCAGGCTGCAGCGTGGCGCGCAGGGCTCGGCAGGCGACCTCGGTCACGTACGCGTGCCGTTCGGGGCGGACACCCCAAGCCACGGAGCCCAGGACGCCGACCTCGAAGCGCTCGCGTCCGGCCCGGCGATCGCGCGCACGCTGACAGCGCTCGGCATCCCGGCACGCACGAGCGACGATGTGGTCGACCTGGCCCGCACAGGCAACCCGACCGTGCTCCAGACGATCCGCCAGGCCGGCCGCGACCTCGGCGAGGTCATCGCGACGTCGGTCAACCTCCTCAACCCCTCGCTCGTCATCGTCGGCGGCAGTCTCTCCCGGGTCGGCGAGCAACTCCTCGCCGGCATCCGCGAGGTCGTCTACCAGCGGTCGACACCGCTGGCGACGCAGTACCTCACGATCACCCAGTCGCGCTCCGGCGAAACCGGCGGCGTGATCGGCGCCGCGATCATGGTGATCCAGCACGCCCTCGACCCCGTCGAGGACAACCAGAGATACGCGAGACCCCTGGGCCGCTGAGCGAGGAACCTCCGCCTCAGCGCCCGTCCCCCAGCACCCGCATCCGCCCCCACCCCCGCGAAATCGAATCGTTTCGACAACCCATCGACCACCGCACACCACACAGAACACAGAACGGAAGGACAGTCGTGACCACTGCGACGAAACCCGGCGAGACCATCAAATCCGCCGTCATCGGACTCGGCTGGGCAGGCCAGCAGCACATGGATGCGTACGCGACCCTGCCAGGGGTCGAACTCGTCGCCATCGCGGGCATGGAGGACGGGCCGCGCGCCGAGCTCGGCGAGAAGTACGGCGTCACCCGCCTCTACCGCGACTGGCACGAGCTCGTCGAGGACGGAGGGATCGACGTGGTGAGCGTCGCCGTCCCGACCTTCCTGCACGCCCCGATCGCCGTCGGCGCTCTGGAGGCCGGCATCCACGTGCTCAGCGAGAAGCCGATCGCCAGGACCGCCGATGAGGCGCAGGCGATGGTGGATGCGGCGCACACCGCAGACCGCGTGCTCGAGGTCGCGTTCAACCACCGCCGCCGCGGCGACATCGAGGCGCTGAAGGCCGCGATCGACGCCGGCCAGATCGGCCGCCCGTACCACGCGCGTGCGATCTGGCTGCGCAGGGCGGGCATCCCGGCTCTCGGCAGCTGGTTCACCAACCGCGAGATGGCGGGCGGAGGACCGCTCATCGACATCGGCGTTCACGTGCTCGACTACGCGCTGCACCTGTTCGGCGAGCCGAAGGTGACCGCGGTCTCCGCTGTGACGCACTCGGAGCTCGGCTCCCGCGGCCGAGGCGGCGCTGCAGGCAACAAGCAGGACGTCGGCTCCGCATACGAGGTCGAGGATCTCGCCAGCCTGCTGCTGCGCCTCGAAGGCGGCGGCTCGATCGTGCTCGAGACGAGCTGGGCGGCATACCGTCCGGCTGGCGACGAGTTCGGCATCACGCTGTACGGCACGGAGGGCGGCGCCGATCTGCGCGTCGTCGACTACGCGCCTGCCGGAGAGCTGACCATCTTCACCGGAGAAGGAGAGGCGACCTCGGACGTGCGCGTCGCCGCCGACCCCGGCCGCGGCCACCTGGCCGTGGTCGAGACCTTCCTCGAGCACGTCGCGGATCAGGCCAACTGGTCGCAGTACGACGGTTCGCGCGCCCTCGACCGCGCCCGCGTCATCGACGCGGCGTACGAGTCGGCGCGCCGCAACGCCGAAGTCGTGCTCGAGCCGGCCACGAAGGGAGCATGAGCATGTCAGCACTGCGCGTCACCGTGTGGAACGAGGGTGTCCACGAGGCCACCCAACCGGACATCGCCGCGATCTATCCCGCGGGCATCCACGGCGCCATCGCCGAAGGGCTGAGCGAGGTGCTCGGCTCCGACGTGGCGGTGCGCACCGCCACCCTCGCCGACGACGAGCACGGCCTCACCGAGGAGGTTCTGGACGACACGGACGTGCTGCTCTGGTGGGGGCACATCGCCCACGACCAGGTCGCAGACGAGGTCGTTGAGCGCGTTCGCCAGCACGTCCTCGGCGGCATGGGCCTCATCGTGCTGCACTCCGGGCACTTCTCGAAGATCTTCATCCGGATGCTCGGCACGACCTGTTCGCTCGCCTGGCGCAATCCGGAGGGCGGAGAGCGCGAGCTGGTCTGGAACGTCAACCCGACGCATCCGATCGCCGAGGGCGTCGAGCAGCCGATCGTGATCGAGGCGCAGGAGATGTACGGGGAGTTCTTCGACATCCCGACCCCGGACGACCTGGTGTTCATCAGCTCGTTCACCGGCGGAGAGGTCTTCCGCTCCGGCGTGACGTTCACGCGCGGCCGCGGCAAGATCTTCTACTTCAGCCCAGGCGACCAGGAGTACCCGGTGTACTTCCACCCTCAGGTGCGCAGAGTGCTCGCCAACGGCGTGCGCTGGGCGGCTCCCGTGGCCGGCGCACGCACGGCGCCGGAGGTCTCCAACCCGGATGCGGGCGTCTGGCCGAGGTAGGTCGCGCGCCCGTGGGGGCCTGCGCTCGTCGAGGCGATGAGCGCAGGCCCCCACGGTCGTTGGTCAGGGGATGGCAGGGCCGGGAACGCTGCAGCCGTCGTGGGTCGATATCGCGGTGTCCCTGATTGTGTGCGTTCCGCCGATGATGGTCAGCTCGGTGATTCCCAGCTCGCGTTCGCCGAGGACGATGCCGGCTGGTTGGCACGTGGGCATGATGACGTACAGAGGTTGACCGTTCTTGCCGGCGAGAGCGGATCCGACGAGCGCGTCCGGGTAATTCCAGCCGGAGGCGAGGTAGGCGTGCGTCGCGCTGCCGAATGTGCTGCCGATCGCAGCCGACGTCTCGAAACGGTCCGATCCTGCAACGCGGGACGCGACAGGAGCGACGGACATCGCGTTTGCGAGGATGCCGTCCGAGACGGCCGTCGGGCCACCGGCGATCACAAGCTTCCCCGGCGCGAGCTTCTTCACGGTCGCCTGCGTGGCGGCGTCAAGCCGATCGGCGTCGCCGTCGACCAGAAGGACGGGGCCGCCCACTGTTCCTGCGGCGGCACCAGCGGAAAGCGCATCCGGGTAGTCCTTGCCCGTGGCGAGATAGACGGTCGAAACCGGGCTGGTGAAGGTGGCCTCTGCCAGTCGCCGTGACGTGTCGTATCGGTCGGCCCCTGCGACGCGCACGACCTGGGGTGCGAGTGACATCATCTTCTTCTCGACGCTGGGCGCGAGCGCCGATGTCCCGCCGACGAGGACGATCTTCTTCGGTGAGAGTCGCTTGAGTTCGGCTATCGTCACGGCGGGAACCTGGTCCCACTTGGTCAGCAGCACAGGACCGCCCTGAGTGGCGGCGACCGGCCCGGCTGACAGCGCGTCGGGGAAGTTGACGCCGCTGGTCAGATAGACGACCGGCGCCGAATCGGTATACGCGCTCGCCGAGACGGCGACAGCGGTCGCGAAACGATCGGCGCCTGCCAGCCGCTCCGTGACGCGCGGTGCCTCCGTCGGCGTAGCGTTCGCGGCGGGGGCGGCGAATGCGAGGGCGAAAGCACCCACGATCGTCGCTACGGTGAGTGGTGTTTTACGCATCATCTATTCCTTATCGATTGTGTTCCGGACGGGCCCTGTCGAATCAGCAGATCCGTCCGGCAGCGACATCAGCGTTGAGCGACGTCGTGCCGCCGATCAGAGTGAGCTGAGAGGCGCCGAGCCTGTCCATCTGGGTCAGTACTTCGCGATTGAGGCAGTGGCCGGGTGAGAGGAATACGGGCGCCTTCTTCACCGCGGCGAGTGGGGCGGAGACCAGCCCGTCCGGGAAGTTCAGTCCGTTCACGACGAACACCTGCGGAGTGGCCGTGGGGAAGTAGTTCTTCGCGACCGCGACCGACGTCAGGAACCGGTCGGCGCCTGCCACCCGCTGTGTGTCGGCGACGGATGCCTTCACCGTGTTCAGCGTGCTCGCGGACACGACGGCCGTGCCGCCGACCACCCTGACCGCTGTCGCCTTGAGCGACTTCACCAGGCTCCCCGTCGCCGCGTCCGCGGCGGTCGGACCTGAGCTCACCAGCAGCAGGGGAGCACCCCTGCCCGCAGCGCCCGCACCAGCGGAGAGTCCATCAGGGAACGTGTCCCCGGAAGCGACGAAAGCGACCGATGCGCTCGAGAACGCATACGACGCAAGCTTCCGAGACGTTTCATAGCGGTCGGCGCCCGACACGCGAACGACCGACCCGGCCAGCTTCTTCAGCTCGTTCACGACGGCGTCGTTGATCGACGCAGTGCCGCCGGACACGATGATCTTGCTCGGCTTGAGT
This sequence comes from Leifsonia sp. NPDC102414, assembly GCF_044765685.1. NCBI lineage: Bacteria > Bacillati > Actinomycetota > Actinomycetes > Micrococcales > Microbacteriaceae > Leifsonia > Leifsonia sp. NPDC102414. The sequence continues at coordinate 149,019 of NZ_JBIWKN010000003.1, read as the reverse complement.
CGGGCGATCTCAGCTTTCGTCGGCGCAGTGAGCGCGGTTCCCTGCGTCAAGAGCAACGGGCCGCCCAGCTTTGCAGCGACCGGTCCGGACGCCAGCGCGTCCGGGAAGGCCTCTCCACTGGCGACCACCACGACAGGGGCAGACGTGGGGAAGGCCGTGCGCGACACCGCTGCAGCGGACTCATAGCGGTCGCCGCCCTGAATGCGTGTCGAGGTCAAAGCACCCTTCGAGGTGACGGTCTGACACGAACCGGCGGGAGTATATGTGTCACGCGGATAATTCAGCACTGTCATGCAGACCACGTGCGAAGCCGCCGAGACATCGAACGTCACATCGAACCCACGCGGCGCGAAGCTGGGCAGCCGGTACGCCGCGTTGACATCCGGCCGATTGACGTTCGTGTCGAACTGCTTGACGATCGCGCCGTCCACTGTGATCCTGACCGTCGCAGCGTTCCACTGATCCGGGTCGAACGCCCATCCCGTCGCACGAATCTTCCCTGACGACGGGAACGTCACCGGCTCGAGCGTCCCGATGGGCCGCTCATCGCGTCCCAGGTAGGCGAGGCCGGCCCGATCACCGTTCTGGAACGTCGACGAGTCGTACTTCGACGGATGCATCACCTGATTCACACCCTGGAACGGCGCGTCGTAATGCTTCAGCCCGAGCGCGTGGCCGATCTCGTGTGCGACCACGTGATGCTTGTTCTGAGGCGAATAGCCGTCGACGACGGGGTAGATCCAGTTCTTCGCGGCCGTCACGAGGTTGTCGAATTCTTTGCCGCTCGCTCTGCCCTGCTGATAAGCGATGGCGCACCCGGCAAAACCCGCCCCACACGGGCCGGACGGCAAGGTGAAGAAATGGATCTCGTGAAGGGGCAGCGTCGCGCTTGGTTCGGGACTGAGTGAGAACTGCCCGGGAGCAATCGTCAGATCGGCGACCCCTGCTGCCCGCAGTTCGTTGGCGACCGCTTGCAGAACCGGACGGTACTGCTCAGCCCGTGCCGCCGCTGCGATCTTCACGGTGAAGCGGAATGCGTTGTCGGCTACTTCGGTCACGAAGCCGCTGTTTCCCGTGGCCCCATCGTATGGAGTGTCCGCAATCCGTTCGCCCGTGTCGAAGTCATAGGTCATGAAGTCAGTCGGTGGGACCGGAGCGCCCACGGCTCCGGCTGGAGCGACTCCGATACACGCCGACAACACAAGCGTGGCGGCGGCTGCGGCACCCGTCGTCCATCGCCGCACATACAGGGGCTTACGCATCCGAGTCCTTTCACAAGAGCGGGCGCGACCCTCCGCACCCAGCCGTTTCAACAGAAACTTCAGGCTAATAGGTACAAATACGCAGTTCTAGTATTGATATGTTTTAATAACAGGAGTTTTTCTCTCTCGTGTGGAGCGACGCTGGGCGATTGCGCCAGACTGTTCCCATGGTCCGAATCACCTCACTCCCCGACCCGCGTCACCCCGACCCGACGGACGCGCCTCCGCTCCGCTGGGGCGTGCTCGCGCCAGGCGGGATCGCCGCCGACTTCACGGATGCGCTGCACAAGCACACGACGCAGCGGGTGGTGGCAGCCGGGTCCCGATCGGCGGAGCGCGCCGCCGCGTTCGCCGCCGCGCACGGCGTTGAGCGCTCGTACGGCTCGTACGTGGAGCTGGTCGAGGATCCGGGGGTGGACGTCGTCTACGTGGCGTCGCCGCACACCCAGCACGCTGAGCACGCCCTCCTCGCCATCGCAGCAGGCAAGAGTGTGCTGGTCGAGAAGCCGCTCGCCGCCGACGCGGAGGATGCTCGTCGCATCGAGCGCGCCGCGAAAGCCGCCGGGGTGTTCGCGATGGAGGCGATGTGGACGCGCTACCTGCCGCAGACCGACATCATCCGGCAGCTCCTGGACGACGGCGTGCTCGGCGACGTGCGCATCGTCACAGCGGATTTCGGCGGCAATGCACGCTTCGACCCGACCAGTCGTCTCTTCGATCCTGCGCTCGGCGGAGGCGCGCTGCTCGACCTCGGCGTATACGTCGTGTCCTGGGCGTCGTTCGCCATCGGCCGACCGGCAGGAGTGATCGCGGCAGGAACGCTCGCGCCCACGGGTGTCGACGAGCAGGTGTCACTCATCCTCTCGTCGCTGAGCGGGGCGCAGGCGCTGCTCAGCACCGGGCTGCGCGCCGCGACGCCGTCGCTCGCGACGATCTGCGGCTCAGAGGCGCGCGTCGAGACCGGCAGCCCGTTCTGGTCGGCGAGCGGCCTGCGCCTGGTGCAGGGCGGGGATGCGCCCGTGCTCGACTGGAACGACCCGTACGGCCGCCCGCATCGTGAGGGCATGTCGTACGAGGCGGCAGCGCTCGCGCGCTTCGTGACGGAAGGTCGCACCGACTCGCCCGTGCATCCACTGGCCGAGGCTGTGCAGACGATCGAGACGATCGACGAGGCCCGCCGCCAGCTCGGCGTGACAGGCGTGGGGTCCGCCACGGCCGGCTGATGCGAGAGAGAATGGACGGGTGCTCGATCCTGTTCTGACCCGCCCAGCCTCCCTCGTCGACCTTCGGCCGGCGGAGGTCGTGCAGGCGGAGCGCGTGCAGGCCGAGCTCGAGTTCCACCTCGAAGCACCGGATGCGGACCGCGTCCTCCGCGGGCACCTCACCAGGGTCGTCGCGCACTCCAGCGACAGGGTCGGCTGGCTGCGCGCCCGCAGCCGCGGCATCACCGCGACAGACGTCGCCAAGCTCTCCACGCCGCGTTCCGTGCAGTCCGCTGCGTATGACAAGCTGCACGGCACCGGGTTCTCCGGCAACGTGTACACGCAGCACGGCCGCTCCCGCGAACCGGAGATCGCGGCGTGGGTGGCCGCCACTCACGGCATCCAGCCGTCGGATGCGCTTTATCACGCCGAGCGGGACAGGCGTCATCTCGCGACACCGGACGGCCTGACCGTCCGCGCGAGCGGCAGCATCGAGCTTGCGGAGATCAAGACCACGAACAAGCCGTTCCGCAGTGTCCCGCGCAACTACCTGAGGCAGATCTGGTGGCAGCAATACGTGCTCGGGGCGGAGCGCACCCTGTTCGTCTGGGAGCAGCACTCCGGGTTCGTGCCGCTGCACGACGAGCCGGAGTGCCGCTGGGTCGACCGCGACGAGAACGAGATCGCGAAGCTCGTGGCGCTGGCCGGCGACCTCATCGACGCGCTGCGTCGCGCCACCAGCCCGCAATCGTCCTAGGCGTCCTCTTCGTCTAGTCCGCGACGACGGGAACGCGCACCAGGGTGAGCGAGTAGATCGCCAGCCACGCGATGGCAACGGTCGTGCCGATCAATTCCAGCCACGCCCCGACGTCGGTCGCCACATGCACGAGCGCGAGCAGTCCGCCGACGATGGTGATGGCGGCAACCGCGAAGCAGCTCACCAGTGAGAACCTGGCCACCCGAGGCACCGTGCCGGCGAACGCCACCTGCAGCATCGCATAGCACGCCGCCGCAAAGCCCAGCACGGCCGTCGCCGTGTGCACGAGGTCCTGCACCGTCGACCGCGGGTCCGCGATCGGAACGGGGCACGCGGCAGTGCAGGTGACCTGCGACGCGACCACGAAGCAGATCGCCGCGAACCCGAGCGTGACAGCTGGCGCCCACCGGTTCAGCAGCCTGGCCGACGACCGGATGTGCCCGCTCGCCAGCGCGATCGAGAACCCGCCGGCCGCTATGCAGAGCAGCGCGATGGCGAACGGCGTCGCGGTCGGCGCGCCCTGGGCGCCGAGCTCGCTCACGTAGACCGGGTACGGCACGGTCAGCCGCGCGGCCCAGATGATGGTCAGGCCCCCGAGCACCGCGATCGTCCCGAGCGCCAGCAGCACGGGCACAGCGCGCTGCCAGCCGCGCGCGAGCACGGGTGCCGCGAACGGTTGGCGCACCACACGCAGCACTCTGCTCACGAGGAGCATCCTAACCAGACCGCCCCTGGAAACGTCCTGGGGGTATCCGAAACGCATTGTTCATCAGCGGTGATGCGACCGAAACACCCCTGAAGCATTGGCGGGATTGACTGAGAACCAGCCGATGAGGGGACGACGAATGCAGAAGACGATGCGAGCCGCGCTTCTCGCCCAGCCGGGCGACGCCGACGCGCTGAGGATCGGCGAGATCGCGACACCGGACCGGGTGAACGCCGAGTTCCTGGTCAAGGTGGTCGCGGCGAGCGTGAATCCGATCGACGCCAAGACCAGGGCTGGTCGTGGGGTCTTCGGCGCCATCAGGAACCTGCCTGCCGTGCTCGGCCATGACTTCAGCGGGGTGGTCGTCGAGTCGCCGTACCGCGCGCATCCGATCAAGCCGGGCGACGAAGTGTTCGGGATGGTGATGGTCCCCCGCTTCAGCGGAACATACGCCGAATACGTGTCTGTGCCGAGTCTCAGCGTGGTGCGCAAACCGTCGACCCTCTCGCACATCGAGGCCGCCGGCGCGCCGCTGGCCGCGCTCACCGCGTGGGGCATGGTGGTGGAGGTTGCGAAGGCGCACGAGGGGCAGCGGATGCTCATCCACGCCGGCAGCGGAGGCGTCGGCCATTTCGCGGTCCAGTTCGCGTCGTATTTCGGCGCGCAGGTGACGGCCACCGCATCCGGGTCGAACGCCTCGTGGCTGCGCACGCTCGGCGCGTCGTCGGTCATCGACTACGCGACCACCAGGTTCGAGGACGTCGCCGGCGAAGTGGATGTGGTCATCGATCTGATCGGGAACGTGCACGACGACACGGGCACTCGCTCGCTGCGGGTGCTCCGCCCCGGCGGACTCATCGTCAACGCGCCAACCGGGAGCTGGCCGACCTTCGAAGAGGAGACGGCGGCAGCGGGAGTCCGCGGCACCGACTTCAAGGTTGCACCGGACGGCAATACGCTCGCCGTGATCTCCCGCCTGCTGGAGTCAGGCAACGTGCGCGTGCACGTCGATCAGATCTTCGCGCTCGAACAGATCGCGGAGGCCCACCGAGCGATCGAATCCGGCCACACGCGCGGCAAGATCGTGCTGAAGGTGGCGGAAGGCTAGAGCGCCCGCTCCATCACCCAGTCGTCCTCCAGCCGGTCGCCCACCAGGAACTGCTTGGAGCCGACCCGCTCGAACCCGTTCTTGGCGTAGAACCGCTGCGCCCTGGCGTTCTCCTCGTTGACCCCCAGCCAGATCCCGGATGCTCCAGCCTGCGCCGCAGCCGCGAGGCTCGCCTCCATGAGCCCGCTCGCCACCCCTGCCCCGTGGTGGCCCGGCATCACGTAGCACTTGCTCAGCTCGCTGGACGGGCGGATGCGGATGGCGGCACTCACGTCGGAGTCCGCCGGCTCGCCGAGGTTCACCATCGTGTATCCGACGGCTTCGCCGTCCTCGCCCTCCGCGATCAGCAGCACGCGGGCGTCGTCTGCGAGGTATTCGCCGAACTTCTCCTCGGAGAGCATCGTCGCGACGAACGCCGCCTTCGCCTCCTCTGTGGTGTGCGGAGGGCAGGCGAGCGGGAAGGTCACGGCGGCGACGGCGGCGAGGCCCCGCGCATCCCGTGCCTCTGCGGAGCGGATGATGACGGTCACCAGACCACCATACTGAAACGGCCGGCCGCCCCAGAAGGGACGACCGGCCGTTTCAGTGCGCTGCGGACGCTAGTGGCGTCCCGCTGCGACCAGGGAGAGCAGGTTGAACGACACACCGCCGAGGCCGGTGACGTCGTCGTATCCCTTGGCGGTCTTCAGCGTGGTGTCCTGATCGAAGGAGACCAGGTAGCTGTTGCCGCTGGTGGCACTGGTGTATGCCACGGCCTGCGTCGGGTTCTGCGGCAGCACGTCGCGGAAGGCGTTCGGCAGGATGCGCTTGATGCCGTACAGGGTCGGGTTCGCGAACCCGATCTGCGCGTGCGTCGCCTGCTGCACGATCGCGATCTGGGCCGCCACGATCGGAGTGGCCAGCGAGGTTCCGCCGTACGTCTCGTTCACGTAGTCGCCCGTCTCCAGGGTGCTGTCGTCGATGATCGGACGGATGCCGATCGAGAACCCGGTGTAGGGGTCTGCGAGGGCGGCCACATCAGGAGAGACGCGGTGACCGTTCGCCAGCGCGGCGGGGACGGCGTTCTTCTGGTAGTCGGGCTGAGCGAACACAGCGCTCACTCCACCGCCAGCTCCGCCGACGAACCGCGTGCCTGGCAGCGGCTCAGCGTATGCGAGCGAACCGTCCGGGTTCTTGACGATCTGGTCGACGGTGTCGCCCCAGCCGGTCTCGAACGAGATCTTGCTGTTCTTGTCGATGCCGAGACTCGTGCCGCCCACCGAGGTCACCCACGGGGAGGAAGCCGGGAAGTCGGGCGACGGGTATCCGAGGTTCGCGACCTCGTCGCCGTTGTCACCGCTCGAGAAGTACAGGCCGATGCCCTCGCCCGCCGCCTGGAGCTGCAGGTTGACCTCGCCCTGGATCACATCGGCCGGGACAGCCTCTCCGACGTTTCCGTAGCTGTTGCTGACGATCGTGGCCAGCTTGTTGTCGAGGATCTTCGACATGGCGACGTCGAGGCCACCGCTGCAGTCCGTGCCACCCACGTACAGGATGCGCGCACCAGGTGCGATGCCGTGCACGGATTCGACGTCGAGCGTCTGCTCGCCCTGCCATCCGCTCGGCTGCTGGCACAGCTCCTGGTCGGTGAAGTCACTCGGCTTCGGGACCAGCTGCTGGTAGTTCGAGTTGTTCAGGCCGGGCTCGCCGTTCTGCTGCGAGTATGAGTTGACGTCCTTCACGATGCTCGGGCTCGCGTACGCGTCGATGATCGCGACTGTCTGGCCGGAACCGTTGACGCCGCTCTTGTTGAGCTTGTCGAGGCCGTACGCCGTACGCAGCTGCGACGGGGTGTAGCCGCAGTTGAACGTGCTGTACTGCGTCTGGCCGTTGTAGCTCGCAGGAACGGTCACGACGTGCTCGCCGATGTAGTGCGAGCACGGCGTCGCGACCACCGGGGCAGCTGCCGCCTTGCGGCTGAGCTGCGGGGTGCCGGATGCGCCGAGGTCACCCTGCTTGATCGAGTCCGGCTTGGTCAGCGTGCGCGACTGCTCGATGCTGATGCCGGACACCTTCGTGCCGACCGCTGCGGGGAGCGACGGTGCGGAGGTCGGCGCGACGAGCTTCTTGCCCGCGTAGTCGAACGAGTGCAGCGACGTTCCGAAGATCGAACCGAGCTGGTCGGGCGTTCCGCGGAAGACCACGTACTGCCTGCTCGCAGGGACAGCGGTGATCGTGAGGCCGGCGGTCTTCAGGAAGCTGACGACAGCATCCGCGTCCGCCTGCGTCGGCGAGAACCTGTTGATCCACTGGCTCGGGCTCAGCGCCTTGCGGAAGCCTGAGGTGACCGGATTCGAGACGGCCTTCGCGAGCGCTTCTGCGCCGTTCTGGTCGCGCAGGGGGAGGTAGATCTCGCCCTGGACTGTCTCGTCCGTCGGGGCGGCTCCTGCATCGTTTGCTGCAGTCGCCCAGCTCGGCACGGAGTCGGCGAAGGTGACCCTGTCGGCCGCGTTCGCTGCTCCGGTCCCCGCCATCGACAAAGCCACCGCGGCGGCCGCGGTGGCGATGATTCCGACGGTCCTTTTGTGAAGGACGCGTCTGGTGGTGCGAGTTGTCATGAAGTTGATCCTTACTCGACAGTGAGCGGCGCGCGACGCGCGCCAATCGCGAGAGTAGACCCCACAGTTCTACCGCCACAAGAGGGGTAGACAGTTCTGTTGCATTCTTTTACACGACTGAAGAATTCTCAGCGCAGAACAGCTCGCGCACGCAGAAAAGGCCGCCTCCGGAAACCGGAGACGACCTTTTCGAACGAAACGAGCCTGCTTAGATGGCGTTGACGTCCAGCGGGATGCCGGGGCCGAACGTGGTCGACACGGCGCCCTTCTGCACGTAACGGCCCTTCGAGGAGGAAGGCTTGAGACGCATGATCTCCTCGAGCGCAGCCTTGATGTTCTCGTCGAGCTGCTCGGCGGTGAAGGCCGCCTTGCCCACGACGAAGTGCACGTTGGCGTGCTTGTCGACGCGGAACTCGATCTTTCCACCCTTGATGTCGGAAACGGCCTTGGCCACGTCCGGGGTCACCGTGCCGGTCTTCGGGTTCGGCATGAGGCCACGCGGGCCGAGCACCTTACCGAGACGGCCGACCTGGCCCATGAGCTCCGGGGTGGAGACGGCCGAGTCGAAGTCGGTGTATCCACCGGCGACCTTCTCGATGAGCTCGGCGCCGCCGACCTCGTCAGCGCCTGCGGCGATCGCAGCCTCGGCGGCCGGACCCGTCGCGAACACGATGACGCGCGCGGTCTTGCCGGTACCGTGAGGAAGAATGACGGTACCGCGGACCATCTGGTCCGCCTTGCGCGGGTCGACGCCGAGCTTCAGCGCGACCTCGACGGTCGAGTTGAACTTGCTCGAGCCGGTCTCACGCGCCAGCGTGACGGCCTCGGTGGGGGTGTAGAACTTTCCGGCCTCGATCTTCTCGGCCGCGGCCCGGTAGGCCTTTGACTTCTGTGCCATGTGGTTTCTCCTGTCGAGAATGTGGTGCGAGCCTGGCCGGCTCTGCCACGGATGTGTCTGTGAAGGACGAGGGCTTACGCCTCGACCGTGATGCCCATCGAACGGGCGGTGCCTGCGATGATCTTCGACGCTGCGTCGATGTCGTTCGCGTTCAGGTCGACCATCTTCTGCTCGGCGATCGCGCGCACCTGCTCCTGGGTCAGCTTGCCGACCTTGGTGGTGTGCGGGACGCCGGAGCCCTTGGGGACGCCTGCGGCCTTCTTGATGAGCTCAGCGGCCGGCGGCGTCTTGAGGACGAACGTGAACGAACGGTCTTCGTAGACGGTGATCTCCACCGGGATGACGTTGCCACGCTGCGACTCGGTCGCCGCGTTGTACGCCTTGCAGAACTCCATGATGTTGACGCCGTGCTGACCCAGCGCCGGACCGATCGGCGGTGCGGGGTTGGCGGCGCCGGCGTTGATCTGAAGCTTGATCAGACCAGTGACCTTTTTCTTCGGTGCCATGTTTCTTCCTTCTTTGTGTATTCGAGCGTTCGGGATGCGATCCTGAACGGCTCTCCCGGTTTCTCGGCCTTTCCGAGATCCGGTGTTCTAGAAAACTGGGTGCTTGGGGCTCTCGTCGATCAGAGCTTGGTGACCTGGTCGAAGCTGAGCTCGACCGGGGTCTCGCGCTCGAACAGGGAGACGAGGACGGTGAGCTTGCCGCTCTCCGGCTTGATCTCGCTGATCGAACCGGGCAGGCCCGCGAACGAGCCTTCCTTGATCGTGATGGTCTCGCCGATCTCGAAGTCGACCTCTGCGGGGATGACGCGCTGAGCGGCCTTCTGGCCCTTCGCCGCGCCCTTCGCCGGAGCCGCCTCGATCTGCACGAGGCTCTTCAGCATCGAGAATGCTTCTTCGAAGCGCAAGGGCGTCGGGTTGTGCGCGTTGCCGACGAAGCCGGTGACGCCGGGCGTGTGCCGCACGACGGACCAGCTGTCCTCGTTGAGGTCCATGCGCACGAGCACGTAGCCGGGGATGCGCACGCGGTTGACCATCTTGCGCTGGCCGTTCTTGATCTCGACCACGTCTTCCATCGGAACCTGGACCTCGAAGATGAAGTCCTCCATGTTCATGGAGACCATGCGGTTCTCGATGTTCGACTTCACGCGGCGCTCGAAACCGGCGTACGAGTGGATGACGTACCACTTGCCGATCTTGCTGCGCAGCTCGGCGCGGAACTCCTCGTACGGGTCCGTCGCTGCCTCGTCCTCGTCTTCGACGGCCTCGACGGCGGCTTCCGCCTCCTGGTCGTCGTCGACCTCGAGGGCCTCGTCCACGGCGCGGTCGGCCTCGGGGTCGACGGCCTCCGCCATCGCGTCGAGGACCGCATCCAGGTCGATCTCGGTTCCGTCCTCTGCGACGACGTGGAGGGCTTCGTGCTCCGCTGCGTCGACCGACTCCTCTTCGCTGGCCAGAACGTTGCCGGTCTGCGCCTCATCGTCTTCGGAGGACTGCTCGGCTGCGGTCGCCCAGTCCACGTCGTCGCGATTTGTCTCAGACACTGAATTCATTCCATTTCTGTCGGTAGCCGGTCACGCGGCTCTCGGGAAGGCCGTGACGTCGGCGAGGGTTCAGGACGGGTTTCCGAAGACCCAGACGACACCGAGTCCGAAGATCCAGTCGAGCAGGGACACGAGCGCCATCATGATCACCACGAAGACGAGCACGACTCCGGTGTAGCTCAGGAGTTCCTTGCGCGTCGGGGTGACGACCTTCTTCAGTTCGCCGATGACCTGGCGGATGAACAGAGCGATCCGTGCGAAGGGTCCACGCTTTGCGGCGCGGTCCTTCTTCGCGTTGGCGACGATTTCCTCGCTCGGCTCGTCGATAACTTTTCGGGCCACCTTGTTACACCTTTCGTGGGTCGCCACCTGAAGCGACGACTTGCAGGGCGGACAGGACTCGAACCTGCAACCTGCGGTTTTGGAGACCGCTGCTCTACCAATTGAGCCACCGCCCTATGAAAGCGAAATCGCGTAGCCTTCCCGCGCACCTTCTCGACCAAGGCTAGCCGATCACGCTCGGAGATTCCTCAGCGAGCGAGGCAGTTCCGCCGACCGTCCTCAAGTGAAAAAGGGCGCAAAAAAGCTTGGCAGATTTCAACTACCGCGACCAAGTGTATGTGACGTGGACCGCACTGTAAAGTTGGGCCCCGTGACCGCACAGCAGCGCATTTCCAGACGGATCGCATCCATCGCCGAATCGGCGACGCTCAAGGTGGATGCGAAGGCGAAGGCACTCAAGGCGCAGGGCCGCCCCGTGATCAGCTACGCAGCGGGAGAGCCGGACTTCGTCACGCCGCAGAACATCGTGGACGCGGCCGTCGCGGCTGTGAACGATCCCCGCAACTACCGGTACACGCCGGCGGCGGGTCTCTCCGAGCTGCGCGAGGCCATCGCGGAGAAGACGCGGCGGGACTCAGGGCTGGAGGTGCCCGCATCCCGTGTCGTCGTCACCAACGGAGGGAAGCAGGCCGTCTACCAGGCCTTCGCCACGCTGCTCGACCCCGGCGACGAGGTGCTCGTCCCGACCCCGTACTGGACCACGTACCCCGAGGCCATCAAACTCGCGGGGGGCGTGCAGGTGGACGTCTTCGCCGGGGCGGACCAGGGCTACCTCGTGACCGTCGACCAGCTCGAGGCCGCCCGCACCGACCGCACCAAAGTGCTGCTCTTCGTCTCCCCGTCCAACCCGACGGGCGCCGTGTACTCGCCGGAGCAGGTCGAGGAGATCGGGCGCTGGGCCGACGAGAACGGCCTGTTCGTGATCGCGGACGAGATCTACCAGAACCTCACGTACGACGGCGTGAAGGCCGTCTCGATCGTCGAGGCCGTCCCATCGCTCGCGGACCGCACGATCCTGGTCAACGGCGTCGCCAAGACGTACGCGATGACCGGCTGGCGGGTGGGCTGGATGGTCGGCCCATCCGACATCATCGCCGCAGCGGCCAACCTGCAGTCGCACCTGTCGTCGAACGTCTCCAACATCTCGCAGCGCGCCGCCCTCGAAGCCCTCACGGGCACGCAGGAGCCGGAGGAGCAGATGCGGCTTGCGTTCGACCGTCACCGCCGCACGATCGTGGCGGAGTTGAATGCGATCGACGGCATCGTCACCCCGACCCCGCAGGGCGCCTTCTACGTCTACCCTGACGTCTCCGGGCTGCTCGGTCGCACCTGGGGCGGCGTTACGCCGACCACATCCCTCGAGCTGGCCGACCTCATCCTGGAGCAGGCGGAGGTCGCGACGGTGCCGGGCGAGGCGTTCGGGCCGTCCGGTTACCTACGGCTGTCGTACGCCCTCGGCGACGACGAACTGCTCGAAGGCGTGCGCAGGATGCAGCGCCTGTTCGCCTCGCCGGACGGTGCCTAGAGCAGCTTCCGCTCCAGTGCCCACGCCGTGAGCTCGTGGCGGGACGAGAGCTGCAGCTTGCGCAGCACAGCGGAGACGTGGGTCTCGACGGTCTTGATCGAGATGAACAGGTCGGCAGCGACCTCCTTGTACGAGTACCCGCGGGCGATGAGGCGCATCACCTCGCGCTCGCGCGCAGACAGTCTGTCGAGTTCGTCCGTGGACTCCGCCTGCTCCCCGGCTGCCGCCCCGAAGGCGTCGAGCACGAAACCGGCCAGGCGCGGTGAGAACACGGCGTCCCCTCCCGCGACGCCGACCACGGCGTCGCTCACCTGGCCGCCGGAGCTTCCCTTGGTGAGGTAACCGCGGGCGCCGGCCCGGATGACGCCGACCACGTCCTCTGCAGCGTCGGAGACGCTCAGGGCGAGGAAACGGGTGTCCTGGCACTCGGCGATGGTCTTCCGAACCACTTCGGCTCCCCCGCCGCCCGCGCCGCCAGGCAGGTGAACGTCGAGGAGGACGACGGAGGGGCGGGTGGCCAGGATGACCGCGACCGCCGCATCCACGTCGGCGGCCTCGCCGACCACGGTGAGTCTGTGGTCGAGGTCGGCGCGCAGGCCGGACCGGAAGATCGAGTGGTCGTCGACGATCACGACGGTGATCGGGGCCGGGGTGGATGCGGTGGGTGCGTCCGATCGGTCGGCCGCGGCATCCGCTGCGGGTGCGGTGGATGCGGCATCCTGTGCGTCGTTCTGGTGGTCTGTCATGGTGCCTCGTTCGCGTACTCGATGCTGAGCTGGACTTCCGTGCCTGTCTCGCGCGAGGTGACGGTCGCGTGTCCGCCCGCCCTGCGCATCCGGCCGATGATCGACTCCCGAACGCCAAGCCTGCCCTCCGGCAGCGCGTCGACGTCGAAGCCGTGGCCGCGGTCTCTGACGAACACGTCCACCCCGCCTGCGCGACTCTCGACGTAGACGGAGACCTCGCCTCCTGCGTGGCGAGCCGCGTTCAGCATGGCCTCCCTGGCAGCGGCGGCGAGCTCGGACGGCGCGTGCTCGACCGGCTCGCCGACGGCGACGACGTCGAAGTGCACGGCGTGGTCGATCTCGAGGGAAGCGGCCGCGGCCCGCAGGTCGGAGGCGAGGTCGCGGACCTGCGCATCCCTGTCGTCGCCTGCGTCCGCGTACAGCCACTCGCGCAGTTCGCGCTCCTGGGCGCGGGCGATGCGGGCGACCTCGCTCGACGCACCGGCCCTGTTCTGGATGAGCGCGAGCGTTTGCAGCACGGAGTCGTGGAGGTGCGCCGCGATCTCCGCGCGCTGCTCCTCCTTGATGCGCGCCGTTCGTTCGGCGATCAGCTCACGCCACAGCCGGAGCGCCCACGGTCCGACAAGTACGGCGGCTCCCGCGAATGTGGACGCGATGATCCCGAGCCACAGCCAGCCGGTGCCCGCCCTGTCGACAAGCGAGCTCAGCGCGACAGCGATCACCACCAGGAACGCGCCGGCCGCAATGCGCAGCGTGCGCGAGGTGGCAGGGCCGCGGGCGACGTCCCCGATGTCGACGAGCTGGTCCCAGGCGACGCAGGCCACGGCGAACAGGATGCTCGCACCGATCGCCGCGAGCAGCCCGAACGGAGACGATCCGACAGCGGCGAGCGCCACCGCCGCGACTCCGGCGACCCCCGAGGCCCCGAGCAGCAGCCAGGAAACGGGGATGCGACGCACCACCTGCTCCTGCGGGTCGGCCGCTGTCGCAGGGCGCAGCGGGGTGAGCGCCCACAGCCACAGATAGAGGAGCGCGCCCGCTCCGCCGACGAGACCGAGGGCCACGAACAGCCAGCGCACCATCGTGACCGGCCAGCCCAGGTGGTCGGCGAGCGCGACGCTCACCCCGCTCAGCTCGCATATCCGCGGGCGCGCCAGCGGCACCCGCGGAGGGCGGGCGGCTGGAGCGCTTCCAGGCGCGAACGTGTCGGTCACGGTGAAATCCAAGCAGACTCCGCTCATCCCCGACACCCCGGGCGCCGCGAATCAGGGACGACTCAGGGTGATACCCGATACCGGCGCCCATCCGGGCCGCGCCAGGATCGAAGCATGTCACAGCACGACTCGACCACCCCGCCCCCTCCAGGAACGCCAGGCGCGCCTTACGGCGGCCCTGCCAGCGGCCTCGCCGGACGCGGCACCACCTTCTTCACCTGGATGCGCGGCCTCGGCATCACGCGTTCAGACGGCTGGCTCGGCGGCGTCTGCGCCGGCGTCGCCCACCGCATCGGCATCGACCCGCTGATCGTCCGCGGCATCGTGGTCGTCGCCGCGATCCTCGGCGCCCCGATGCTGCTCATCTACGCCGCGGCGTGGGCGCTCCTTCCGGACAGGGAGAACCGCATCCACCTGCAGCGGCTGTTCGACGGCGACTTCCAGCCCGCCATCGTCGGCATCGGCGTGCTCGCGCTTCTGGCGCTCCTGCCGTGGGCGCCGGGGATCTGGTGGGCGAACGGCGGCTTCTGGGGCTCTCCGTCGCTCGGCGACGTGATCGGGCGGGTGATCTGGACGCTGATCGTGCTCGCGCTGATCGCCGGGCTGATCGTCTGGGCCGTGCGCGGCAACTGGGGGCGGGATGCGTGGGGGACGAACCGTGCAGCGGGCACCGGGCAGAACGGATCCACCTTCGCCTCCTCCTCCGCCGGCTCCACCTCCGCCGCCGGCCCTTCCACATCGACCGTCCCAGACGGCGCTGCCTCCACGGCCTCCGATGCAGGAGCAGCCACGGGATCCGGCGCTGCGGCAGGCGCCCCTGGTCCTGGCGTCTGGATGGCAGACGCGACCGGCGCATCCACGCAGCAGGAGCGTTCGACAGACACCGCGAACGCCACCCCGAGCACAACCGCGGCACCGGATGCGGCAGACATCGTCCCCCTCGACCCGGCGGCGAGCGCCGACCCCACGGTGGCCAAACCGACCCTGGACGTCACCGCCGAACCGTCCGAACCGCCGGCGCCGACGCTCGGCGCCTCATCGCAGGATGTCGCAGACTGGCGGGCCAGGCACGCCGCCTGGCAGGCGGAGCACGCGCAGTGGAAGGCCAGGCTCGACGAGGACATGCGCGCCGTCAAGCGGCAGCGTGCGGCCGAGCTGCGCGCCCAGGCCTCCGTCGCCACCGCTGAGGCTGCAGCGCAGCGCAGGGCGTACCGCGCGGCGAACCCGCGGATCGGCGCGGCTTTCGGCTGGGCGACGATCGGCCTCGCACTCGTGACCGCAGCGATCGTCTCCGCCGTATGGGAGCCGACGACCGGCTTGTCCGGTTACGGCGTGACCGCCGCCTTCGCCGCCGCGACGTTCGTGTTCGGCGTCGCCGTGCTCATCGCGGGGCTCGCGCGTCGCAGGAGCGGCTTCTTCATCTTCCTCGGCATCCTGCTCGCCGTCGTCACCCTCGTTTCAGCCTGGGTGCCGCGCGACAGGCAGCTCGTCTTCGACGGGGCGTTCCTGGTGCCGACCAGCAGCAGCCAGTACGCCCAGGCGTACGGCGACACGACGATCAGCGTCGACGACACGGTCCTCTCCGGCAGAGGCACCCCGGTGATCGACCTGGTGAAGGGCAGCGGAGAGACGCACGTCAACCTCGTGGGCGATGTGACCGTCAAAATCGTGGCCGTGACGGACGGCACGGGCGTCAACGTCACGGGCCGGGACGGCAACACGATCGCGCACGCCTGCACTCCTGGCAGCGACGGCCGCTGCACCGTGAGCACGGTCGTCGGCCCGTCGACCACGGCGGATGCGATCGTGCGGGTCGACCAATCCAGCCAGGTGAGCGTCGTCTCCGACACCAGCGCTCAGCAGAACAGCACAACGGAGGACGGACGATGAGCGACACCAGGAACCAGGACGACCAGCCCACCCTCGTCTTCGACACGGGAACGGGCGCCGGCGCGCAGCCGCGACCGTCCGCATCCCGCGGCAGCGCACAGATCCGCTGGGGCGGCGTGGTGTGGGGCGTCATCCTCATTGCGTTCGCCGCGGGCACGCTCGCCGTGCTCTCCGCCCGCGACCGGCTGATCGCCGCGCAGCTGTGGTTCGCATCCCTGACGCCGGCGAGCGCCTGGGCGCTCGGTCTCGCGGTGGCAGGCGGGATCATCGTCGTGCTCGCCGTTCTCGGCGGAGTGAGGAGCGCGCAGCGCCGCCGACGGGCATGATGGGGCATGAGCTCCAGCCCCTCCGGCGGCGCCGCCGTCGTCGTGCGCGACCTGCGGAAGTCGTACGGCTCGTTCGAGGCCGTCCGCGGCGTGAGTTTCGACATCGAGCATGGCGAGACCTTCGCCCTGCTCGGCCCCAACGGCGCAGGCAAGAGCACCACGATAGAGATCCTCGAGGGCTACCGGGATCGCAGCGGAGGCGACATCACCGTCCTCGGCATCGACCCGCACCGGGGAGGGTCTGCCTGGAAGGCGCGGCTCGGGATCGTGCTGCAGTCCGGCAGCGAGGCGGCAGACGTGACCGTGCGGGAGCAGGTGGCGCACTTCGCCCGCTTCTACCCCGAACGGCGGGATGTGGACGAGCTGATCGCGGCGGTGGGCCTGGCGGAGAAGGCGAAGGTGCGCATCCGGAACCTGTCCGGTGGTCAGCGCAGACGGCTGGATGTGGCACTCGGAGTGATCGGACGGCCGGAGCTGCTGTTCCTCGACGAGCCGACGACCGGCTTCGACCCTGAGGCGCGGCGCGAGTTCTGGCAGCTCATCCGCGAGCTGAAACGCGAGGGGACGACGATCCTCCTCACCACGCACTACCTCGACGAGGCCGCGCAGCTCAGCGACAGGGTCGCGGTGATCGCGCGCGGAGAGCTGATCGACATCGGGGCGGTGGACACCATCGGCGACAGGGCGGCGCGCATCCCGATCGTCCGCTGGCGGGATGCCGGCGGGCAGGTGCGCGAGGAGCGGACAGAGACGCCCGCCGCCGTGGTCGCACGGCTGACGGCGGAGGCCGGGGGCGAGCCGCGCGACCTGGAGGTGATCCGGCCGAGCCTGGAGGACGTCTACCTGGGGCTGGTGCAGGCGGCGGAGGCCGCAACGGCATCGGAGTCGGCGAGCGCCGGCGCTGCGTCCGGGGAGTCGGCAGCATGAGGACTCTCCCGCTCGGCTTCGTCCGCATCAGGTACGAGGTGCTCACCTATTTCCGGCAGGCGGACACGATCTTCTTCACCTTCCTCTTCCCCGTCGTCATGCTCGGCATCTTCTCCGTCGCGTTCCAGGGTCTCGGCAAGGTCGGCGCTGCGCCGGACGGTTCGGGAGGCATCACGCAGGCCGCCTACTACCTGCCGGGGATGATCGCGGCGGGCATCCTGCTGAGCGGTGTGCAGAACCTCGCCGTCGATATCGCGGTGGAGAAGAGCGACGGCACCCTGAAGCGCCTCGGCGGCACTCCCCTTCCGGTCGTGTCCTATTTCATCGGGAAGATGGGGCAGGTGATCGTCACGAGCATCCTGCAGGTGGCACTGCTGCTCCTGATGGCCCGCTTGCTGTTCGGGGTCGCCCTGCCGACCGACCCAGCGCTGTGGCTGCGGTTCGCGTGGATCTATGCACTCGGCATCGTGACGTCGGCCGTGCTGGGCATCGCTCTGTCCGCCGTGCCGCGGACGGGCAAGAGCGCGACGGCGGTGATCATCCCGATCGTGCTCGTGCTGCAGTTCATCTCCGGCGTGTATCTGGCGTTCAACCTGCTGCCGGAGTGGCTGCGCAACATTGCGAGCATCTTCCCGCTGAAGTGGATCGCGCAGGGGATGCGGAGCGTGTTCCTGCCGGCCGGGTTCGAGTCGCAGGAGCCGAGCGGGAGCTGGCAGCTCGGCTGGATGGCCGTTGTGCTGCTGATCTGGCTGGTGGCCGGGCTGGTGGCGTGCCGGCTGACGTTCCGGTGGATTCGGAAGGACGGAGCCTGACCGCACTGTGCGCGGCCGGCTGGATGTGCGGGCGTTGTCCACACCCGCGAGTTCTCCACTGATCTCGACCGGAGGGCCGTCGGCGTCGGTCCTCTCTGGAACGATGAGTCCATGAGCACCACCAGCACCACACGAGACCAGGCCGTCGACACGCTCCGCGCACTCGTCGGCGACCCCCAGGCCGAGTTCCACGACGGGCAGTTCGAGGCGATCTCCGCGCTCGTCGACGACCGCAGGCGGGCGCTGGTGGTGCAACGAACGGGGTGGGGCAAATCCGCGGTGTACTTCGTCGCCACGATGGTGCTGCGGTCGCGCGGAGCGGGGCCGACCATCCTGGTCTCCCCGCTGCTCGCCCTCATGCGCGACCAGGTGGCGGCGGCGGAGCGCGCCGGCGTGCGCGCGGTCACGCTCAACTCCGCGAATCGTCACGAGTGGGACGACGTCTCGCAACGCCTCCGCGACGACACCGTGGATGCATTGCTCGTCTCCCCCGAGCGCCTCAACAACCCGCAGTTCCGCGACGAGTTCCTGCCCGACCTGATCGCGCGCAGCGGCCTGCTGGTGATCGACGAGGCTCACTGCATCTCCGACTGGGGTCACGATTTCCGCCCCGATTACCGGAGGCTCCGCGACCTGATCGCCACGATGCCGGACGGTGTGCCTGTGCTGGCGACCACGGCGACCGCCAACGAGCGGGTAGTCGCCGACGTCGCGGAGCAGATGGGCACGGGCAGCCACGAGGCGGTGCTCACCATCCGCGGTCCGCTGGCCAGGCGGTCGCTCCGGCTCGGCGTGCTCACGCTGCCCGACGCGGGCGCTCGACTGGCCTGGCTGGTCAGCAACCTCGCCCAGTTGCCCGGCAGTGGCATCGTCTACGCGCTCACGGTGTCGGCGGCGGAGGACACAGCCCGGCTGCTGCACCAGGCAGGGCACGAGACGTATGCGTACACGGGGCAGACCGACACGGCGGAGCGCGAAGACCTCGAGGGCCGGCTGAAACGCAACGAGGTGAAGGCGCTGGTGGCGACGAGCGCGCTGGGGATGGGCTTCGACAAGCCGGACCTCGGATTCGTCGTGCACCTGGGCGCGCCGTCGTCGCCGGTGGCCTATTACCAGCAGGTGGGGCGCGCGGGGCGCGCCACCGACAACGCCGATGTTCTGCTGCTGCCAGGGCAGGAGGACAGGGCGATCTGGGACTATTTCGCCACCGCATCCATGCCGTCCGAAGTGAAGGCGGATGCGGTGCTCGGCGCCCTGCACTCCGAGCCGCAGTCGACGCGCGCCCTAGAGAGCCAGGTGGACCTCAAGCCATCGACGCTCGAACTGCTGCTGAAGGTGCTCGATGTCGACGGCGCGGTCAAGCGCGTCGCCAAGGGCTGGATCAGCACGGGCACGCCGTGGACGTACGACCGCGAACGCTACGAACGGATCGCCGCCGCACGCACGGCAGAGCAGCAGTCGATGCTCGACTACGAGTCCACTGACCAGTGCCGCATGATGTTCCTCCAGCGCGCGCTCGACGACCAGGATGCGCAGCCGTGCGGTCGTTGCGACAATTGCGCCGGCCCCTGGTATCCCGCCGCGATCGCCGAGGCGGCCAGCTCCTCGGTGGCGACGGCCCTCGACAGGGTCGGCGTCGAGATCGAGCCGCGCAAGCTCTGGCCGACAGGAGCCGACAGGCTCGGCGTGCCGGTCAAGGGCAAGATCGGGCCGGACGAGCAGCTCGAACCCGGCCGCGCGCTCGCGCGGCTCACAGACCTCGGCTGGGGCGGTCCACTGCGCGAGCTTCTCGGCACCGGCGCGGACGACCAGCCGTGCCCTCCCGCGCTGCTGGCCGCGTGCATCCGGGTGCTCGCCGACTGGAACTGGGCTGAGCGCCCTGCCGCGGTGGTCGCGATGCCGTCTCGCCGTCGCCCGCAGTTCGTCCAGACGCTCGCTCGCGGGTTCGCCGACGCCGGTCGTCTCCCGTTCATCGGCACGCTCGACCTGCTCGATGGCGGACCGCCCGGCGAGGCGGGAGGGAACAGTGCGTTCCGGCTGTCCTCCGTCTGGAACCGCTTCTCCGCCGACGGGCTCGATATCCCGCAGGGCGTGCCGGTGCTGCTCGTGGACGACCTGGTCGACAGTCGCTGGACGATCACGGTCGCCGGGCGCACGCTGCGCAAAGCCGGCGCCTCCGCAGTGCTGCCGTTCGCGGCGGCGCTGCGCGCGTGACGCGGCGGGCGAACAGCGCGCGCGTCCGGGCGCGGCGGCCGGACAGCCCGGCAGGACCTTTCACCGTCCCGGCGGCACCCCAGGAGCCTTCGCCACGTTCGCGGCTATTCTCCGTTCGGACGGAGAACGCGCGGGCGTGTCGCGCAGGGCCTCCTGCCGAAGGCCGTCAGAGAGCGACGCCGAGCAGTACCGGCTCCGGATGGAGGATGACGCCGAACTCGGACTGGACGCGGGCCTGAACGTAGGAGGCGAGCTGGGTCACATCGGCGGCCGTCGCTCCGCCGCGGTTCGTGATCGCGAGGGTGTGCTTGTCCGAGATCGCAGCGCGGGAACCCGGCAGGGAGAAGCCGCGGCGGATGCCGGATTGCTCGATCAGCCAGGCGGCGCTGATCTTCACCGAGTACGGGCCTCCCGCCAGGCTCGGGATGTCGCCGGGCCACACGCCACCGGCCTCCAGGCCGAGCACGCGGTCGGGTTCCGGCGGGGTCACCGGCCAGCGCGGCGCGGTGGCGGGGAGTGAGCGGGCGAAGTTCTCGGAGACGATCGGGTTGGTGAAGAACGAGCCGGCGCTCACGGAGTCCTGGTCGTTGGGGTCGAGCACCATCCCCTTCGACGCACGCAGGGCGAGCACCGCGCGACGCAGTTCGGCGACAGGAACCCGGGATCCGAGGGCGACGCCGAGCGTGTCAGCGAGCTGCGCGTAGGCGATGGGTGCGCTGAGCGGCGCCCCCAAACCGCCGGGCTGGTTGCCGTCCACGAGTTCGAGGTCCACCGACAGCACGACGCCGCGCATCCCCTGCTTGAGCACGGAGGTGCGATAGCCGAGGAGCAGGTCGGCGCGCGTCATTGTGCGCAACTCCCCCGCGGCAGCGTCGAGGAACTCGACTCCGAGCAGCGCCGACTCCAGCTCCTGCCCGTACGCGCCGATGTTCTGCACCGGGGCCGCGCCCGTCGAGCCGGGGATGCCGGACAGCGCCTCGATGCCCGACCAGCCGTTGCGGACGGTGTGGGCGACGAGCGCGTCCCACGGCTCTCCCGCCTGGACGCGCAACCGGATGCGTCCGGACGGCGCGTCGAGGCGTTCGATGCCGCGGGTGACGACGTGGATGATCGTTCCGTCGAACCCGTCGTCGCTCGCGATAGTGTTCGACCCTCCGCCGAGGAGTGCCCATTCCCCTCCCTCGTCCCACACGTCGCGCGCGGTCTCGACCAGGTCGCCCAGCGTGAGCGGTTCGAGCAGGCGCTCCGGAACGCCGCCCACCTGCATCGTGGTCAGCGTCGACAGCGCCGGAGTCGGCGCCTGCGCGCCGGACGCCGCCTGGGCTGGATTCTGGGGAGCGTGGTCGGGCATCAGGCGAACGTGACGCGGACCTGCGCCTTGCCGAGCACCGTCGCGTCGGCGAAGGTCACGGTGAGGTCGATGCGGGCGGCGCGGGCATCCGCATCCAGCTGGCCGACCTTGGCGACGACGGCCACGTCCGCGCCGTTCGCGGGGTCGACGACCACCGGCCTGGTGAAGCGCACCTGGTAGTCGGCGACGCGTGCGGGGTCGCCCGCCCAGTCGACGACCGGCTGCACAGCGAGACCCATCGTGAGCATCCCGTGCGCGATGACGCCGGGGAGACCGACGGACGTCGCGATGTCGTCGCGGTAGTGGATGGGGTTGAAGTCGCCGGATGCGCCGGCGTAGCGCACGAGGGTGTCGCGCGTGAGGTGGTAGCTCTGCTCGGCGACGACGTCGCCGACGGCGAGGGTGTCGAACTCGGGCATCACTCGTCTCCTCGAACGACCAGGGTGGATACGGCGGTGACGACATGCTCGCCGTCCGCGTCGACGATGACGGACTCGGCCGTGACCATCGCGTGCGCGCCGAGTGATTTGACGCTGGTGACGGTGAGGGTCGCGGTCAGCTCGTCACCCGCGACGACGGGGCGCGTGTAGCTGAACCGCTGGTCGCCGTGCACCACACGGCTGAAGTCGATGCCCGCATCCGGTTCGGCCAGCAGTTGCGCGAGTGTCTGCTCCTGAACCACGACCGGGAACGTCGGCGGTGCGACCAGGTCGGCGTGTCCGGCCGCGTGCGCAGCCTCGACGTCGAAACTGATCGGGTTGGTGGCGAGAACGGCCCGCGCGAATTCGCGGATCTTCTCCCGCCCGACGAGATAGGGACTGGTCGGGGCGAACGTCCGCCCCTGCAACTCTGGGTTCACTGCCACCCGCCCATTCTACGGATGCCCGCGGAACCGGCCGGTCGCCCGCTTCGCGGCGCAGCTCGACAGAGCAGTTCGGCCGCGCCTGCTCGGCGGGACGTCCCCCACACAAAGAAGAACCCCGGCGGCCGAAGCCACCGGGGTTCTCGTGCTGGTGCTGCTGCCTACTGGCAGCTGTCGCACTGCAGCAGGTCCATGGGGTCGACGGGAACCGAGTAGCCGCCAACACTGTCGCTTTCGTAGTCCATGATGGCCTCCCCTAGAAGTCTCGTTGTACTCCGCGTCTTGCGGTGTTCACCCACTATATAACCCGAATGACACGATTGTCATTCCACTACATGTAGTGTTTTCAAACTTTTTTGGTGATACCCCGATTTTATGCGGAACCACCGACATTCGGCCCGCGGCGCGGCGCGCCCGACCTGCCATGATCGTCTGAACCGCATCCCGCATCCACGATGTTCGAGAGAGGCAACGAATGAGCGACCAGTACGGCAGGAAGGTCTCGATCCCGACCGCTCCGAACCTGCGCGACCTCGGTGGGCTTCCTGCCGGGAACGGGCAGGTCAGGCGCGGTCTCGTCTACCGCTCCGCGACCCTCGCCACGCTGAGCGATGCCGACCGCACGCAGTTCGCCGGTCTGGGCATCGAGACGGTGTACGACCTGCGCACCGCCGACGAGGTCGCCGCCTCTCCCGACCGGCTGCCGGAGGGGACGCGCAGCATCGAGTTGGATGTGCTGGCCGACAGCTCGCTCAGCGTCGCGGCCCGCCTTGGCGACCTCTCAGCAGACCCGCAGGGGTTCGCCGCGACGCTCGGCGACGGCAAGGCGGAGCGGTTGTTCGAGGAGACGTACCGGGACATCGTCCGGCTGCCCTCAGCGCTCGCGTCGTATCGCGAGCTGTACCTCGGGATCCTCGACGAGAACCGTGAGGGCGCGGCGCTCTTCCACTGCACCACCGGCAAAGATCGAACCGGGTGGGCGGCGGCGTCCATCCTCACCCTGCTCGGCGTGGACGAGACGACCGTCTACGAGGACTACCTGCAGACCAACACCGACCTGTTGCCAGCGCTCGAACCGGTGCTCCAGAGGGCAGAGGCGGCCGGTGTCGGCCGTGACGTGCTGCTGCCCGTGCTCGGGGTCAGGGAGAACTACCTGCACGCGGCCTTCGCCCAGCTGAACGAACAGTTCGGCACGATCGAGCGGTACGCGCAGGACGGTCTCGGGCTGACCGCATCCGACATCGAACGGTTCCGGCAGCTCTTCGCCGCCTGACCTGACCGACAAGCGGCCTGCGGGCGGCCTGCGGGCAGCGGCGAAGCGGCGACCGACCGTCACCGCTCCCGCGGCGCGTCCCCCTCTCCGCCGCTGCCCAGCAGCCCGCGCGCCTGCTCGGCGGCGCGGGCGATACTCTCGCCGACGAAGTCCATGAACCGGGCCATGTTCTCGAGGCGGGCTCCCGCTGGGCTGTCCTGGCCGAGGAGGCGTACGCCGTCGCGAGCCGTCGCAGCGATCTGCGCGTTGGACCTTGCTGCGGCGATCATCGACTGGTACCAGACGTCCGCGTCGGCGATGTACCGCTCCCTGCGACCGTCGCCGCGCTCCCGGATGACCAAGCCTTGGCCCTCCAGCAGCGCGATGGCCTTCGAGATGGATGCCGGGCTCACCTCGAGCCGCCTGACCAGCTCGGCCGCGGTGAGACTTCCGGCGTCCGTCGTGTAGAGGCTGGTGAGGATGCCCGCCGCCACGCGCGGAAGGCCGGACTGCATGAAGAGGGTGGTGAACGTCTCCTCGTATTCGCGCACGGCCGGTGAGTCGCGCCCGTCCGCGCGCTGGGCGCGGGGCGCACCTGGGGCGGTCGCGCGGCGCTGGTGGGCGCGCTGCTCCGTCGCTCTCTGAGCCAGATCGGCGCGGTATCCGGCCGGGCCGCCGTTGCGCATGACCTCGCGGGTGACCGTCGACGTCGGGCGGTCGAGGCGGCGGGCGATCTCCGCGTACGCGAGGTCGTCGGCGAGTCCGAGCGCGATCTGATGGCGCTCCTGCCTGGTGAGCCTGCCTGCGGGCATCTGGTGGCCTCCGCGTGATGGATGGAACGAGTCGTGAACGGCACGAGCGTAGCGTTCAGCGCCATGTCAGTGCAACGCATTTAGTCCTCGCGATTGCGTTAGTTTCTGAATCAGTGCAACGATTAGTTCAGCTTGACCAGCCTTTTTACTTATACAACGCAACTGTGTCGTTGCTCGATATGTGAACGCAACGTAGCGTTTCCACTATCAGAAACATCCATCGCACCATCGACCACAGGAGTTGAGCACAATGCAGACCTTCGACACCCCGAACCCCGTCACCACTGTCATCGACGTTCCGGCCGGCCACCTGCGGTTCATCGCAGCCGAACGCACGGACACCCGCGTCGAGATCCACCCCCTCGACACTTCCAAGGCGCGCGACATCAAGGCAGCCGAACGCACGACGATCGGATTCGCCGACGGCGTCCTCCGCATCGCGACACCGGAGAAGAACGCGGCCTTCGGGCCGAGCGGCTCCGTCGAGGTGACGGTGCAGCTTCCGGCAGGGTCGAGCATCCTGGCGAACGGCAGCGCGGAACTGCGCGGAGCAGGCAGCCTCGGCGACGTGGCCGTCGACGGATCGTTCGGGCCGATCAAGCTCGACGAGGCGGCGACCGTTCGCATCAGCGCCATCGACGGCGACGTCGTCATCGGCCGGCTCACCGGTTCCGGCGAGATCACCACCGCTCGCGGCGACGTGCAGATCACGGAGGCCCTCCGCGGCGACGTGGTCGTCAGCACGCAACTCGGCGACGTGTCGGTCGGCGTCCCATCCGGCATCACAGCCGGACTCGACGCCGGGACGCCGCTCGGCCGCATCAGCAACACGATCGCGAACAGCGGCGGCGCACCCGTGCTGCAGATCCACGCGACCACCGCATCCGGCGACATCGACGCACACACCGTCTGACCGGCACCGGCTGCCCCCCACCAGAACCCACCACGATCCAGCAGAACCAGGAGAAGATCATGACGAACAGCAGCGCCACCTCGACCAGCGCACCGTGGACCGGCATGGTGCCGGTCGATGACACCGCCCTCGCGGTCACCGACACCGGCGGCTCCGGCACCCCCATCGTCTACCTCAACGGGCAGTTCGCCACCCAGGGTTACTGGCGCAGGGTGATCTCCGACCTCGGGCCGTCCTGGCGGCACATCACCTACGACGAGCGTGCGCGCGGCAGGAAGTCCGGCACCTCCGCCGACTACTCCTTCGAGGCCGCCGTACGGGATGTGGATGCGGTGCTCGCGGCGCGCGGCGTCGACCGGGCGCTCGTGGTGGGCTGGTCGTACGGCGCGTATGTCGCCGCGCACTGGGCCAACCGCAACCCTTCCCGCACGATCGGGGCCGTCCTGGTCGACGGCGCCCAGCCGTACGACTGGCTGGACGACGCGATGGAGGAGCGCATCCGCACCCTGTTCCGCCGGATGGGCTGGTTCACGCCGCTGCTGCGCCCGACCGGGCTCACGCCCCGGATGAGCGCAGCACAGCAGGCGGAGAGCAACATCGAGCTCGGCAAGCTCGGCAGCACGAGCGAGCTCGGCCCTGTGCTGGACGGCATCGTGGTGCCGACCAGGCACGTCGTAGCCTCCGGCACGTCGCTCGGCAGCCGCGGCGACGAGCAGGAGGTCATCCGCGCCGGTCTCGACGAGGTGGTCGCCCGCAACCCCCACATCGCGATCAGCGCGAAGGTGCCGAGCAACCACGGCGCGATCCTGCGGAAAGACCACGCAGCGGTCGCGGCGGCAGTGCTCGAGGTTGCGGCACTCGGCGGCGCGGAGTGACCAGGGACCGACAGCGAAACCACCAAGAAGAAAGGCCACACCCCGCGTCGTGTCGGACGCGGGGTGCGGCCTTCGCCGTGCACATGGCCGAAGCGAAGCGTTCCCCCCTGGAACTTCCCGTGCACGTCGTTCGTAACCGGTCGACCCCCTGTCGATTCGGGCTACGAGGTTCGTGATGCGGACCACCTGAGGCTGGTCACTACAGGGGAATGTCCGGACCAGGCGATCGGGTTCCCGATTCCCGACGCAATCGCTCCCACCGGCGCCCAGCCGCCGACTCCTCAGCCGCGCACACCCCTCAGCCGTGCAGACGGGGCAGAGCGCTCAGCCGGTCTTCTCCGGGGAGAGCCCGACGGCCTGGCAGACGCCGGGCCGTCCGGGCACCACCGCCGCCGCGCCGTCGTCCATCACGCAAACCTGCAGGTGGTCGGGCACGGTGCCGGTTCCCGCTGTGGCGGCGAGCGGGTCGTGGTCCGGGTTGAAAACACCCTGGCGCCACATCGTGGTGCACAGTTCGAGGGCGTTCTCGACCCGGCCACCTCCGCCGTCCGGGTTGTACATCGTCGCGCCCGACATGTCGTACTCGCCGTTCACGCCGCGCTCGGCGGAGGCGAAGCAGTACACGCTGTCGTTGTTGGTGACCTGCCGCGACGACACGACGGCGGTGCCGGCGACAGCAGCGCCGCCGACCACGAGACAGCCGATGCCGCCCCAGATCGCCAACCGACGGCGGAGCGTGCGGCGCTTCCGCTCCTTCTCGGTCCTGAGCTGGGTGAGGAGCGCATCCCGGATGGCATCGGTGCGCCGCTCGGTCATGGCGGGGAAGTCGTCCGCGTCGTACAAGGGGGTCACGATTGCACTCCGTCCAGCCGGCCGGCGAGGTCTACGGCGGCGTCGGCGTCTGGCATCCGCTTGCGCATCTTCTCTTTGGCACGGTGCAGTTTCGACTTCACCGTTCCTAGGGGGATGTCCAGCACCGACGCGACGGTTGCAATCGGCAGCTCTTCGATGATGCACAGGTCGATGATCTGCCGCTCGTGTGCGCTCAACTGCGCCATCGCATCCCGGACGGCGACGAGGCGCGCGTCGCGATCCAGTCGCTCCAGCACGTCCTCCGCGTGGTCGGGCTCTCGCTCCGGCTCGGGCATCGCCGCGAGGAGACGCGTGTAGCGACGGGCGGTGCGCGACTGGTTGAGGATCACATACGAGGTGACCGTGAGCAGCCACGGCAGGATCGAGCCGTCGACGATGCGGACCTTCTGCCTGCTCCGCCACGCCTCGAGGAAGACGAGCGCCACGACGTCCTCCGCGTCGGCGACGGAGCGCACCTGCGCATACGCCTTGCGGAAGATCCTCACGCGATGCCGGTCGAACAGGGCGGCGAACGACCGTTCCATTCCGGAGGTCGCTTCCAGCCACAGAACAGAGTCGGAGACGCTCTCTCTGTCCCCCATACCGCTCCGTTCTCGAACCTGCCGAGACTAACACGGGCGGTAGACAGGGCGTGCCACTGCGGGCGCGCTGCGGCTGGAAGCGCTGCTGCTGCCTCAGGAGGCGAGCAGCTCCAGCGTGTCGACGACGCGGTTCGAGAAGCCCCACTCGTTGTCGTACCAGGCGACGACCTTGACGTGCTTCCCGCTCACCCTGGTGAGGGCGGCGTCGAAGATCGATGATGCCGGCTGGCCGGTGATGTCGGAGGACACCAGCGGCTCGTCCGCGTACTGCAGAACGCCGTTCAGCGGTCCGGCCGCCGCGTCCCGGTATGCGGAGAGCACCTCGTCGAGGGTGACCTCGCGCGACACCGTCGTGTTCAGCTCGACGATCGAGCCGACAGGCACAGGCACGCGGATGGAATCGCCGGAGAGTTTGCCGTCGAGGTTCGGAAGCACCAGGCCGATCGCCTTGGCCGCGCCGGTGGTGGTCGGCACGATGTTGACGCCGGCGGCGCGGGCGCGGCGGAGGTCGCGGTGCGGGCCGTCCTGCAGGTTCTGCTCCTGCGTGTACGCGTGCACCGTCGTCATGAAGCCGTGCTCGATTCCGGCCAGGTCGTCCAGCACGGAGGCGAGCGGAGCGAGGGCGTTGGTGGTGCACGAGGCGTTGGAGACGATGAGATGGGTCGCCGGGTCGTACGCGTCGGTGTTGACCCCGTACGCCAGGGTGACGTCAGCACCGTCGGAGGGCGCGCTGACGAGCACGCGCTTCGCACCGGCGCGGAGGTGCGCTCGTGCGGCGTCCGCCGAGGTGAAGCGCCCCGTGGATTCGAGCACGATGTCCACGCCGAGCTCCGCCCACGGCAGGTCGGCAGGCTCGCGCTCGGCCAACACCCGGATGCGGCGGCCGTCGACCACGAGATCGGTCCCGTCCACCTCGACGGTGCGGCCGAGACGGCCGAGGGTGCTGTCGTACTTCAGCAGGTGCGCGAGCGTCTCCGGTGCGGTGAGGTCGTTGACAGCGACGACCTCCAGGTCGCTTCTCCGCTCGAGGAGAGCGCGGAGGGTGTTGCGTCCGATGCGGCCGAAGCCGTTGATGGCGATGCGGGTCATGGAGAGGGATTCCTTTCGTTCCGCATCCCATGCTGCGAGCGCCACGAGGCGAGTAACAGTGGCGTGGAGGACACGGTGCGCAAGGATCTCGCCGCGTTGAATGCCACCGGTCGCAAGGATCGCGCCACGCGCATCCCCGCGCATCCGCCCGGCCCGCGTCAGGCCGAGAACGTGTGCCGGTACTCGGTCGGCGATGTGCCCAGGATGCGCTGGAAGTGCAGCCGCAGGTTCGCTCCGCTGCCCAGCCCGACACGAGCCGCGATCTGCTCGACGCCGAGGTCGCTGCGTTCCAGTAGCTCGCGCGCCAGGTCGACCCTGGCGCGCAACACCCACTGCATCGGCGTGTACCCCGTGTCCTCCACGAAGCGCCGAGAGAACGTCCGCGCCGAGACGTTGGCGTTGCGCGCCAGCTGCTCCAGGGTGAGCGGTTCGGCGAGGTGTTCGAGCGCCCACGCGCGCGTCCCGGCGAACAGGTCGCCAAGCGGCTCCGGCACGCTGCGCGGAACATACTGCGCCTGCCCTCCGCTGCGGTACGGCGCAGCGACCAGCCGCCTGGCGACGCGATTGGAGAGCGCGACGCCATGATCACGGCGAACCAGGTGCAGGCACAGGTCGATCCCGGATGCGGCCCCCGCCGAGGTCAGCACGTCTCCCTCGTCGACGAACAGCACGTTCTCATCCACCCGCACCAGCGGATGACGCCGCGCGAGCGCCCTGGTGTAGTGCCAGTGCGTCGTCGCCCTCTTCCCGTCGAGGAGCCCGGCCGCGGCGAGCGCGAACGCCCCGGTGGAGATGGCGGCGAGCCGTGCGCCGCGCTGGTGGGCTGCGCGCAGGGCGGCGACCACCGCATCCGGGGGTTCGGTGGTCGCCGGCTCCCGGTAGCCGGGAACGAACACGGTGTCCGCGTCTTCGAGGGCGCGGAGCCCCCCGGCGACATGGTACGACAGGCCGTCGCCTCCGGTGACGAGCCCGGGCGCCGCACCGCAGACCCGCACCTCGTACGGCATGCTCGGGCGGTGCGAGAACACTTGCGCAGGGATGCCGACGTCGAGCGGCTTAGCGCCGTCGAGCACGAGCACGGCGACGCGGTGGTTGCGGTCGGTCACGTCGACCTCCTGTAGCGATCGGATGCGTGGCAATCGGATGCGTGGCGGCAGGATGCCCTATCGCAAGCATCCTGCCACGGACGATGCTATCCCGCAGCCAGGAACGCCTCGGTGGCCGCTGCGATCTCCGGAGACTTCGTGTGGTGCAGGTAGTGCCCGGCCTTCAGCCGCACGAGCTCGCTCCGATCGGAGGCGGCGGCCTGCTCCTCGTGCAGGGCCAGCCAGCCAGGCACGTCCGTGTTGTCGTCCTGGACGAACAGCAGGAGCGGCAGGTCCTTCGGGAAGGACAGCCTCTGCGCATCCCGGAAGTTGGATGCGAAGTGCTCCATCTCGTCGGCATACGTCGCCGTGAAGCCGTTGCGCAACGACAGGATGCCCATCTGCTTCTTCTGCTCGTCGCTGAACGGGAGACCGGCGTACGGATCGCCCGCCGCAGCGCTGAGCACCCTGACCAGTCCGAGCGACTTCGCCGTGCGGAGTGCGTCGATCGGGAACTCCGCATCCATTCCCGGCTGGGTGGGAACGCTACTGTCGATGCCGACGAACGCCGTGACCTCGTCGCGGAACAGGTTCACGTACTCCAGGCCGTAGATGCCGGCGATCGAGTGGCCCATCAGCGCATACCTGTCGATCGACAGCTGCTGCAGCGCCTCGTGCACCTCGCCGGCGATGTTCGCGCTCGTCCGCGGCTTCTCGGTCTCGTCGCTCAGGCCGTAGCCGAACGGCTCGACCACGACCACCCGGTAGTGCGACTTCAGCTCGTCGACCAGCGGGGCGAAGTCGAGCACGGGGGATGCGGTACCGAACCCGGGCAGGAGCACGACCGTCTGGTCGCCTGCGCCCTGCACAGCCACGTTCATCTTCTTGCCGTCGACGTCGACCAGCCGGCCGTACCGTTCGATGTCGTCGGCCTCGGAGGCGCTGGCGATGGCATTGACGGTCGTGGTGCCGATCAGGCCGACCACCACGACGGCGAGTACGCCGGCGATGGACAGCAGGGTGACTTTCAGCCCTTTCCTCACGCGTCGTCCGGGTGGGGGCGTGCTGTCGGCTGCTGGCGTGGATGCGGTCGGGCTGTTGCTCATGCTTCGACGCTACGGGCGGCGATGGCGTGGGCGGATCGCGCGGCGGTCCCACGGGTGTCAGACCGTGGGACCATCCGTCTGCCCGGGGAGCCTGGACAGCGCGGCGTCAGACGGTTACTGTGGACTGACCACATGGTCAGACCACACACGAGGGAGTGAGATGCCGACCGAACCCCGCGCCTGGGAGGGTGTGCTCGCGTCGATCGAGGGCCGCCTCGTCGACGGTGACCTGCGGCTCGGCGACCACCTCCCGCCTGAGCGGGCGCTCGCGGCCGACCTCGGCGTCGCCCGCTCCAGTGTTCGCGAGGCAATCCGCGTCCTCGAAGCGATGGGCCTCGTCCGCACGCAGACCGGGTCCGGGCCGAGCTCCGGCGCGATCATCGTCGCCAGGCCGGTCGGCGGGATGCAGGCCCTCATGCGGCTGCAGGTCGCGGCCAGCGGGTTCCCTGTCGCCGACGTGGTGCGCACCCGCCTGCTGCTGGAGACCTCCGTGGCCGTCGACCTCGCAGATCGGCCGGACGACGTCGACCTCGCGGAGGCGGCCCAGCTCCTCGACGCGATGGATGCGCGGAGCCTCACCCCGCAGGAGTTCCTGGCGCTCGACGCCCGCTTCCACCTGGCGCTGGCCGAAGCCTCAGGCAACACCGTTGTGGCGGCGATGATGGCCGGGCTGCGCAGCTCGATCGAGAGCTACGTGATCGGCGGAGCGGAACGCATCCCGGACTGGCCGGCGATGGCGGACCGGCTGCGGCAGGAGCACCGCGGAATCCTCACCGCGATCGGCGCAGGCGACCCGGCAGGATCGCAGGCCCTCGTCCACGACCACATCAGCGGGTACTACCGGGACGCCTCCCCCGCGGCGTCCACCAATCACCACGAGACGCGTTAGGCAGCACAGTATGGTCACTCGCCAGGTTCCCAAGCCCGCCGAGCTCCTGGAGCTCATGAAGTTCAAGAAGCCGGAGCTCGACGCCAAGAAGCGCAGGCTCCAGGGCGCGCTCACGATCGACGATCTGCGCAGGATCGCCAAGCGCCGCACCCCGAAAGCGGCGTTCGACTACACGGAGGGTGCGGCGGAGGGCGAGCTCTCGCTGGCCAGGGCGAGGCAGGCGTTCGAGGACATCGAATTCCACCCGTCGATCCTCCGCGACGTGTCCACCGTCGACACCTCGTGCTCGATCTGGGGCGGACCGTCGGCTCTGCCGTTCGGCATCGCGCCGACCGGGTTCACCCGGCTGATGCAGACCGAGGGCGAGACCGCCGGCGCCGGCGCTGCCGCGGCTGCGGGCATCCCGTTCACGCTGTCGACGCTGGGGACCACATCCATCGAGGATGTGAAAGCCGCCAACCCCACCGGCCGCAACTGGTTCCAGCTTTACGTGATGCGCGACCGCGAGATCTCGTACGAACTGGTCCGCCGCGCTGCGGCCAACGGCTTCGACACACTGTTCTTCACCGTCGACACCCCGGTCGCCGGAGCCAGGCTCCGCGACAAGCGCAACGGCTTCTCCATCCCGCCGCAGCTCACGCTCGGCACGATCGTGAACGCGATCCCCCGCCCGTGGTGGTGGTACGACTTCCTCACCACCCCGAAGCTCGAGTTCGCGTCGCTCTCCGCGACAGGGGGCACGGTCGGCGACCTTCTCAACGCGGCGATGGACCCGTCGATCAGCTTCGACGACCTGGCCATCATCCGCGACCTGTTCCCCGGCAAGATCGTGGTGAAGGGCGTCCAGAATGTCGAGGACTCCCGCCGCCTGGTCGACCTCGGCGTCGACGGCATCGTCCTCTCCAACCACGGCGGCCGCCAGCTCGACCGCGCCCCGATCCCGTTCCACCTCCTCCCCCAGGTGGTGCGCGAAGTCGGTGCAGACACCGAGATCGCGATCGACACCGGCATCATGAACGGCGCGGACATCGTGGCCGCGTACGCGCTCGGGGCGAAGTTCACGCTGATCGGGCGCGCATACCTGTACGGCCTGATGGCGGGCGGCAGGGCGGGCGTCGACCGCACGATCGAAATCCTGCGCGACCAGATCGTGCGCACCATGCAGCTCCTGGAGGTCGCGAGCCTGGACGAGCTGAGCCCGAAGCACGTGACGCAGTTGCAGCGGCTGGTGCCGGTCGCCCAGGCGGAGGCGCCGTCGCGCACAGTCTGAGGAGCTGCGAGGCGGCTACCGCCGCAGCGCCGCCGGACGCGGCAGGCCGAGCTCTTCGAGCAGGTCGCCGAGCATCCGGTCGAGTTCGTAGCCCGCCTGCGTGATCTTGTTGTTCCCGAGGCTCACGAGCTGGGAGCTCGGCTGGTCGACGGTGACGATGGTGCCGCCGTTGCGGCCCGCGTGCAGTTCGATCCTGGTCGGCGTGTAGAGCATCGCCGCCGGATCGTGCCGGAACACCCTGGACGCGGTCACGTAGTCGCCGATCAGATAGCTCGCGCTGGGGATGTCCGCCCCGCCCACCCGCATGATCGGCGTCGGGTAGTGCCGCCAGAACGCGACGAACCGGTGGATGCCGTTGCCCTCCGCCTCCTGCGCGAACCGCTTCCACTCCGCCCCGTCGGCGACGAGCTTCTCGAACCGGGCGGCATCCACCAGCGGCACCTCCGCCTCGAACGCGCGCCGCAGCGTCTCGAACGGCACGTGGGCCTCGATCTCGATCCGGTTCACCGTCACAGGCACGAGCCGGTCGGAGGCGTGGAAGGTCATGCGTCCATTCTCCGGCAGGCGGCTCCCGTCACCGGCGCCGCTTGCGCACGGTGCGGGCGCGGCGGAGGGCGGCGAGGTCGCGACGGAGCGCATCCAGTCGTTGCGGCTTGCCCGTGTCGTCCACCCCCACCGACTGGATGCGCACCGTCTCCTCCACCACGCCGGACAGCTCCCGCCAGGCATCCAGCCTGGACTCCTCGACGATGCCGGCGAGGTACTCGGTGTCGGCCGCGCGTTCCCGGAGGGCTGCCGCCGTCGCCTTGGCGAGGGCCTCGCGACGGCGGAGATTGAGCGTGTCCGCCGTGCGGTAGTCGTGGGTGTGCTCCGCGCGACCGTCCTGGACTTCCGCCCAGGCCTGCTCGCGCACGATGCGCGCCTCCGACGCGTCCGCCTCGTCGGCCAGTCGCAGCACGGCCTCGGCCGCGACCCCGGCGAAGTGGGAGGCGTCGAAGGCGCTGTCCGTGGTGAGCAGTTCGGTCATCATCCGGTTGCGCACCGCCATGCGCACGGCGTAGTCGGCGATCAGCAGGCCTTCGTCGAGCGCGTGCGCGAGCGTGGTCGGCTTCGGGGAGTCCAGCGCGCTGCCGTCGAACGGGCGCATGTCCGCCCTGCGCGACCGACGCCCGCGGCCGAAGATCCCCATCCTGGCCCCTCTCTCACCGCATCCAGTTTCGCACCGTGCGGCCGTCGGCCGGGCGACGCCGGCGAGCTCAGGCGACGCCGGGCGAGCTCAGGCGACCGGCGCGAGTTCCGTGACCGTCTCCGCCTCGGGGGTGAGCGCCGCCACCTCGGCCACCGCCGCCTCGCGCGGCGCCCGCATCAGCACCATCGCCGCCACCGTCACCACGAGCGCTCCAGCCGACAGCAGCCCTGCCACCACGAAGCCCTCGCTGTAGCCCGCCTCCGTCGGCAGCCCGTCCGCGGCCGTGGAGCCGGTGACGAGCGCCGTCATTACGGCCGCCCCGATCGCCGAGCCGACCGTGCGCAAGTTGGCGTTCATCCCGCTGGCCACCCCGGTCTGCGTTGCAGGGACGCTCTGCACCACCACGCTGGTGATGGCCGCGTAGACCAGGCCGAGGCCGATCCCGAACACTCCGGATGCGGTGGCCACCTCCACGAGGCTGCCGTGCAGCAGCCCGAGCGAGATCGCGGCGAGCGCCATCAGCGCTGCGGCGAGCACGATCTGGCTGCGGAAGCTGATCCAGCGGGCGAGTGGTCCGCTGAGGAAGCCGGTGACGGCCATCGTGACGAGCATCGGGAGCATCAGCATCCCGGATTCGGCGACGGATGCGCCGAGCCCGTACCCGGTGGAGACCGGCGTCTGCACGAAGCGCGGGAAGAACGCGAACACCGCGAACATCGACGCTCCGACGAACACCGCCGCCGCGTTCATCGACCACACACCAGGCTCGCGCATCAGCCGCATGTCGACCAGCGGCGCGCGGGAGCGCAGCTCCACGATGATCCAGGCGGCGAGCAGCAGTGCGGAGAGCGCGAGCAGCCCGACGACGGCCGGCGACCCCCAGCCCCACTGCGCACCCGTGCTGAGCGGGAGCAGGAGGGCGACGAGCCAGCCGGAGAGGAGCACGGCCGACCACGGGTTGACCCCGCCGACGGCGCGCGTCGGCGATTCGGGGATGAAGAGCAGTGCGAGCACCGCGCCTGCGACCGTGAACACGGCGGGGACGAGGAACAGCCCGCGCCAGCTGAGCACGTCGGCGAGCGGCCCGGCGAGGACCGTGCCGAGACCGCTGCCGATGGCGATGATGGACGCGATGGCGCCGATCGCGGACGGCAGGCGGTGCGCGGGGAACTCGTCTCGGATGATGCCGAACGCGAGCGGGAACATGGCGCCGCCGAGACCCTGGATGATGCGGGCGCCGATCAGCACGCCGATGGTGGGCGCGACGGCGGCGACCACACTGCCGAGCGCGACGGCGAGGAGGGCGAGCACCAGGATGCGTCGCTTGCCGACCATGTCGCCGACGCGGCCGAGCAGCGGGGTGGCGACGGCGGCGGAGATGAGCCACGCGGTCATGGTCCAGGTGACACCGGCCGTCGTGGTGCCGAGATCGGTCTGGATGACGGGGAGGACGGGGACGACGAGGGATTGCAGAGTGGCGAAGGAGCCTGCGCTCAGCGCCAGGACGGCGAAGGTGAGGCCCGGACGGGTTCGAGACATTGAGTTCTTCCGTTCTCGAGGGGTGTGGCCGATGCAGATATCGGCTAGAATGGAGGCTGGCTCCGATCGGAGGTTGCCTCCGCTTACACCACAGTAGCGGAGGGTGCCTCCACTTTGCAACCCCTTCCGGAGGAGAAATTGGCCAGCACCACCCCGACCGCCGTCTCGACCCGCCCGCACAGGGCGGACGCGAGACGGAACTTCGACGCGCTGCTCGCCGCGGCGCGGGAGGCGTTCGCGGCCAACGGCACCAGTGCATCCCTGGAGGACATCGCACGCCGTGCCGGAGTGGGAATCGGCACGCTCTACCGCAACTTCCCCACCCGCGACGCCCTCGTCGAAGCGGTATACGTCGACGAGGTGGATGCAGTGGTCAGGGCGGCCGAGGCGGCCGAGTCCCTCGAACCGTGGGCGGGATTCGAGACCTGGGTGCGCAGGTTCGTCAGCTACATCGGCACCAAGAAGGCGCTGGTCGACGGCCTCAACAAGGACTCCCCCGTCCTCCTCACCTGCCGCACGTCGCTCTACGACGCCGGCGAACCGCTGCTCGACAGGGCGAAGGCCGCCGGCGAGATGCGCGAGGACGCGGAGATCCAGGACGTGGTCCGCATGCTCTCCGGCATCGCCAGCGTCGCGTTCGACGACGACGACCAGCGGGACCGCGTGATCGCCATCGCGATGGACGGACTCCGCGCCCACTGACCCCGTCGAGCGACATCCCACGACCGCGCACCAGCACGTAGCCCTCTAGGATTGGATATATGGAACTCGGTTTTTACGCGGTGATCGCCATCTCGGTGATCGTCGCCGTGGCCGCGTTCTCACGAAAGCTCGGTGTCGCGGCGCCGATCATCCTGGTCCTCGTCGGGGTCGGTCTCTCCTATCTCCCCGGCGTCCCGGAGATCGAGGTCCCGCACGAGATCATCCTCGACGGCCTCCTGCCGCCCATCCTCTACGCGGCGGCCATCAGCGTCCCGCTCACCGATTTCCGTCGCAACCTGGCCCCGATCGCCGGCCTCTCGGTCATCCTCGTGATCATCACCGCGTTCGCCTCCGGCTTCCTGCTCTTCACGATCCTGCCGGACCTCAACCTGGCGGCAGCCGTCGCCCTCGGCGCGATCATCAGCCCTCCGGATGCGGTGGCCGCGACCTCGATCGGCCGCAAGCTCGGACTCCCTCCGCGCCTGCTGACCGTGCTCGAAGGCGAGGGCCTGGTCAACGACGCGACCGCCCTGGTTCTGCTGCGCACGGCCATCGCTGCGGCGGTCGGGGCACTCGCGACGCCGTGGGCAGGCGTGTTCGACTTCTTCTACGCCGTGGTGATCGCCCTCGGCATCGGACTGGCGGCCGGCATCGTCTCCGTCTGGGTGCGCTCGAAGCTGAACGACCCCGTGCTCGACACGGCTCTGTCGATCGCCGTGCCGTTCGCCGCGTTCATGCCGACAGAGGCGGCGCACGGTTCCGGCGTGCTCGCCGTCGTGATCGCCGGCCTCTACACCGGGCACGCCGCCCCGAAGCACTTCACTGCCCAGGCGAGGATCACCGACCGCATCAACTGGCGCACCATCCAGTTCCTGCTCGAGAACGGCGTCTTCCTCCTGATCGGCCTGGAGATCCGCACGCTCGTCGCCGACGTCGAGCACCCCGAGATCCTCAGCGTCTGGGATGCGGTGGGCATCGGCTTGCTGGCGACGCTCGCGCTCGTCATCATCCGGTTCGTCCTCATCGGCCCTCTCGTGCTCGCCCTCCGGCAACGCGCGCGGCTGGCGGAGAACGCCACCTTCCGGGAGTGGCTGATGATCAGCTACTTCCGCGACCATCCGGTCCGCACCAGGCGCGAGGCGTTCCGCAAGCAGCGCCTCGAGACCAGGTATGCGCGGCGCCGCGCCGACCTCGAGCAGCTCCGCCAGGAGGACATCGACTGGCGAGGCGGCGTCGTCCTCGGCTGGTCGGGGATGCGCGGCGTCGTCACGCTCGCCGCGGCCCAGTCCCTGCCGGACGACGGCAGCATCCCGTACCGTCCGCAGCTCATCCTCATCGCCTTCACGGTCGCGGTGGTCAGCCTCGTGGTGCAGGGCGGCACGCTGCCCTGGCTGATCCGCGTGCTCAAGATCGAGGGCATCGACACCAAGTCGGACAGGCAGCAGCTCGCCCACCTGCTCGACGACCTCAGCAACGACGGCCTCGCCGTGCTCGACGACCCGGAGGGCGCGGCCGGCGTCTCCGACCCCATCGACCCCGAGGTGGTCGAGCGGGTGCGCCAGTCGTCCTATCTGCGTGCGGAGTCCGCCTGGGAGCGCATCCTGCTCAACGACGTGCCGGCCGACAGCAGGCCGCATCAGCTCTACCGGACGCTGCGCCTCGCGGTGGTCAACGCGGAGCGCGACCGCCTGCTGGAGGAGCGCACGCGCGGAGCGTACCCATCGCGCATCCTGGAGGAAGCGGAGTCGATGCTCGACCTGGAGGAGACCAGGCTGCAGTCGCGCAATGTGCGGCACTGATCGTCCGCATTTTTTGAATCATTCAAAACAGACTAGGCTCGTGACATGGACACGGCACAGCTCGAAAGCGCACTGCGCGCCGCAGGGCTCAGGGTCACGGCGGGCCGCGTCGCGGTGCTCGAGACCCTTGCCACGCATCCCCACGCGAACGCCGACGCTGTCTTCCGCAGCGTGCTCGAAGCCCTGCCGGGCACCTCGATCCAGAACGTGCACAACGTCCTGGGCGATCTGACCGGCGCCGGCCTCGTGCGGCGCATCGAGCCGGCAGGCTCGCCCGCTCTGTACGAGCGGCGCATCGGCGACAACCACCACCACGTCGTCTGCACCTCGTGCGGCGCCGTGGCGGATGTGGACTGCGTCGTCGGCCACGCGCCGTGCATCACCCCGTCGGACGCGTCCGGCTTCTCGGTGAACACGGCCGAGGTGACGTTCTGGGGACTGTGCCCGTCCTGCCAGGAGCGCGCGGCGAAAGCCCCGTCGCGCGTCGAGTGACGAAGGAGACTGAATGTCGGAGAACTACACGACCACCCAGACCGGTACCCCGGTCGGCAGCGACGCCCACTCGCTGACCGCAGGAGAGGACGGCGTCACCGCGCTGCACGACCGCTACCTGGTGGAGAAGCTCGCGCAGTTCAACCGCGAGCGCATCCCGGAGCGGATCGTCCACGCCAAGGGCGGCGGCGCGTTCGGCACGTTCGTCGTCACCGGCAACGTGTCGCAGTACACGAAGGCCGCGGTGTTCCAGCCAGGCACCACCACCGAGACCCTGCAGCGCTTCTCGTCGGTCGCCGGCGAGCAGGGCTCCCCCGACACCTGGCGCGACGTCCGCGGCTTCTCGGTGAAGTTCTACACCTCCGAGGGCAACTACGACATCGTCGGCAACAACACCCCGGTGTTCTTCATCCGCGATGGCATCAAGTTCCCGGACTTCATCCACTCGCAGAAGCGCCTCCCCGGCTCCGGCCTGCGGGATGCGGACATGCAGTGGGACTTCTGGACCCTCTCGCCAGAGTCTGCACACCAGGTCACCTACCTGATGGGCGACCGCGGTATCCCACGATCGTGGCGGCACATGCCCGGCTACGGCTCGCACACCTACCAGTGGATCAACGCCGCGGGTGAGAAGTTCTGGGTCAAGTACCATTTCCACGCCTTCCAGGGCAACGAGGAGATGCACGGCGCGGAGGCGGAGGCCATCGCAGGCGCCGACGCCGACTACTACCGCCGCGACCTCTACGAGGCGATCGAGCGCGGCGAGTTCCCGGCGTGGAAGGTCTCCGTGCAGGTCATGCCGTACGAGGATGCGAAGACGTACCGCTTCAACCCGTTCGACCTCACCAAGGTCTGGCCGCACAGCGACTACCCGCTGATCGAGGTCGGCGTGCACACGCTGAACAAGAACCCGGAGAACTTCTTCGCGCAGATCGAGCAGGCGGCGTTCTCCCCCGCCCACACCGTCCCCGGCATCGACATCAGCCCGGACAAGATGCTGATGGCGCGCGTGTTCTCCTACCCGGACGCCCAGCGGTACCGGGTCGGCACCAACTACAACGAGCTGCCGGTCAACGCGCCGAACGCTCCGGTTCACAACTACTCGCAGGACGGCGCGGGCCGCCACGGCTTCAAGCCGGCATCGGCCCCTGTCTACGCGCCCAACTCGAAGGGCGGGCCCGTCGCAGACGCCGCCCGCGCCGGCGAGGGTTCGTGGGAGTCGGACGGCGCCCTCGTGCGCTCGGCAGCGACCCTGCACGCAGAGGACTCCGACTTCGGCCAGGCGGGAACGCTCTACCGCGACGTCTACGACGCCGAGGCCAAGGAGCGCTTCCTCGAGACGATCACCGGAGCAGTCGGCGGCGTGAAGAACGCCGAGATCCGCGAGCGTGCCATCCAGTACTGGACCAACGTGGATGCGACGCTCGGCGCCGCCCTCCGCGCCAACCTCGCAGACGGCACGTCCACCCCGGACGAGTCGGCGGAGTACGTCGGCGTCGCCGGCTAGTCCCAGCATCCATCGTGTGGTCCCCGGCTTCGGCCGGGGACCACACCTGGTTAAGCCGGTCGGCTCGGAGCGACCTCGGCGAGCGCGCCGGACTCCAGTGCCACCCACACCGTGCCGTCCGCCGCGACCGCGAGGCCGTGCGGCTCCGACTCTGCCGTCGGCAGATCGTGCAGGGTCAGCTCGCCATCGGCGGTCGCGTGCGCGAGCTGGTTCGCCCCCCAAAGGGTCGCCCACACGCCGCCGTCCTCGTCGGCGGCGACCGCGTGCGGCTTCGCGCCCTGCGCAAGCGGCACCTCGGAGACAACGCCCCGATGGATGCGCGCGAGCGCGTCGCCGAGGATCTGCGCCACCCACACGCCGCCGTCCGCTGCGACGGCGATGCCGACGGGGCCGGACGGGTCGCCTGGCAGCTCGGTGAACGCGATGGCGGCATCCCCTCCGCGCACGTGACCGACCAGGCCGGCCGCGTTGAGGGTGAACCAGAGGCTGTCTCCGGTGGTCGCGATCATGGAAACGAACGAACCGGCGCGGCCGACCGGGTACTCTTCCACCCTGCCGAGGATGTCGATGCGGCCGAGCGCGTCTGCGTTGAGCTCGGTGAACCAGGCGGTGCCGTCGTCGAGCGCGACGACCCCGAACGGCTGGGCGTCAGGCGTCGGGACGGCGACCTCTCCGATCAGGTCGATCGCCGCGTCCCGCAGCCCGAGGTGCACGAGGCGGTTGCCTGTGCTGTCGGTCACCCACACTGTCGACTCCGTCGCGGCGGCGAGCAGCGACGGCTGCGAGCCGTCGCCGAGCGACAGGTATGCCACGGTGCCATCGGGCGACAACCGGCCGACGCGGCCGCCGTGCACAAGGGTGAACCACACCCCGCCGTCCCTGGTGACCGCGACCCCGTACGGGCCTTCGCCCGGCTCCCCGACGGGATGCTCGACGATCCGCACGGCCGCCGTCACAGGGTCGCGCTGATCGTGCGGTCGTACACCGTGCGGCCGCCGACCCCGATGCGGTCGTCGCCCTCGATGGCCGTCAGCAGCTCGGAGCCCTCTCCCTGGCTGATCCGCAGGTCGCGGCCGAGGCGCGCGGTCAGGGCGATCGCCGCCGCCCCTGTCGCCTCGTCCTCGACGATGCCCATCGCCGGGGCGAACATGCGCGAGCGCAGGTGGGCGACCGACTCGTCGATCCAGGCGTATGCGTAGTGCTGCCCCTCGGTGAACGCGAACGGGTCGAGCGCATCCACGTCGGCGGGAGACTCGAGCGGCAGCCACTGGAACGTCGGCGCCCACTCGGCCTCCGCGGTGATCCAGGTCGGCTCGTCCTCGGAGCCGTACGTCACGTCCACGACGCCGGCCTTCTCGCGCAGCATCGTGATCGGTGTGCCCTGCTCGGCCAGCCACCACGCCGTGCCGACGCTGGGGTGCCCGGCGAACGGCAGCTCTGCTGCGGGGGTGAAGATGCGGATGGTCGCGACGCGCCCGAGTTCGCCGTCCTCGCTGAGCGCGTCGAGGAAGACCGTCTCGCTGAATCCGAGCGCCGAGGCGATCGCCTGCTCCCGCCCGGCCGTCGCCGTGGAGCTGCGCACGATGCCCAGCTCGTTG
This sequence comes from Leifsonia sp. NPDC102414, assembly GCF_044765685.1. Taxonomy (NCBI): domain Bacteria; kingdom Bacillati; phylum Actinomycetota; class Actinomycetes; order Micrococcales; family Microbacteriaceae; genus Leifsonia; species Leifsonia sp. NPDC102414. The sequence goes on along the minus strand of NZ_JBIWKN010000003.1, from coordinate 107,163 downwards.
CCGTTCGCGCCACGGTCGTCCGTGAAGACGCGGACCACCACTACTTCGATCGTTTCGTCCATGCTGCCAGCCTCCCACGAACCCGGCGTCCGCGGAGGCGCCTGCGTATAGTGGGGATGCTCGAAGCAGTAAGGAAGCGCATACATGGGCCGGAATCCGACCGTCTACGACGTCGCGACACACGCCGGTGTGTCGATTGCGACGGTCTCCCGCGTGTTCAGCCGCCCGGAGACCGTCAAAGAGGCGACGCGCGAACGCGTGCAGGCATCGGTGGATGCGCTCGGGTACGTCCCGAGCGGAGCAGCCCGCGGCCTCGCCGCCCGCAAGACCGGCGTGCTCGGCCTGTTCTTTCCCGGCCTCGACGCGATGGACGATATCTCCGACGTGCCGCTCGACGCCCCGGACGACGCCGCCAGTCGCACCACGATCATCCGCGACGTCGGCGGCGCAGCGGACACGCGCCAGCTGAATCTCTATTTCGACGAGGTGCTGCGCGGCAGCGAGCTGGAGGCCTGGCGCAACGGCTTCGTGCTGCTCGTCGGAGTGGGCAGGGGCGCCACGTCGACGGAGACCGTGCGGGAGATGGCGGGGCGCGTCGACGGCCTGGTGGTGCTGGCGGGGAGCGCGAGCGACGAGGAACTCTCGCAGCTCGCCCGCCGCATCCCCGTGGTCGTGATGGCCGGCGCCAGGAGCGGAGACGAACTCGACCACGTCTCTGTCAGCAACGACGAGGGGATGCGCACCCTCGCCGGGCACCTCGTCGACGACCTCGGGGTGCGCGACCTCGTCTACGTCGCAGGAAGCCTGGACTCCCCCGACGACGCAGAGCGCTGGGCCGGTTTCCGCGCCGCACTCGCCGAGCGCGGGCTGCCCGTGCCGGACGCGCCGGAGCACAGGGGCGACTTCACTCGCGACGGCGGCCGCAGGGTGGGCCGTGAGCTGCTCGCAGGCGGTGCGCTGCCGCGCGCGGTGGTGTGCGCCAACGACCAGATGGCCCTCGGCGTGATCGACGCCGCCCGCATCGGCGGCGTGGACGTGCCCGGCGACTTGATCGTGACCGGCTTCGACGGCATCGACGCCGGACGCCTGTCGACCCCGAGACTCACCACGGTGAAGCAGCCGATGGAACTGCTCGGCCGCGCCGCGGTGCAACTGCTCGTGCGGCGTCTGGCCGACCCGGATCGCCCGGCCGGTTCGGTGCGCCTCCCGGTTGAGGTCTACCTCCGGGAGAGCTCAGAGCCGAGCTGATCAACATCGCACCGATCAGAGAGGACCGGCATACGTCCGCGGCAGGCCGTCTTCTCTCAGCCCGGTGGTCGTGCCTTGCCATGACGCGGCGGACGGCGCGAACGACTGGTACAGCCGCGGGAGCGCCTCCTGCAATGCCCTCTCGTACTCGGCGGGATCGCCGCGCTCGAAGACGGTCGCACGCGCTCCGTCGCCGTCGCCGTCGGTGACGGAGAACGTGTACAGGCCGGTGGGATGCGAATCGACCACGCATGGCACCTGCCGGTTCAGGATCACCGCGTCCGAGGCGACGACACTCTCCCTGCCGACGATCTCATACGTACCGTCGTGATGACGCACCAGTTCGGAGTCGGATACCAGCATCCACGCTGCCGTCTCCCAGACCGCGTGCTGTCGCCCGTAGACGTCGGCCTTCAGACTCTCCGGCGGTTCCTCGTCCAGCGCGCGCAGGAAGTCGATCCTACTGGAGCGGCCGAGTCCGTAGAGCAGGTAACGGCGAAGCGCGGGATGCAGGTCCTCGATCCAGCGAAGGTCGCTGAATCTCCAGTACGTGTTGTGGGTGTCGTAGGAGTAGCAGTCGACACCGGTGGCACACGGGTACAGCGCGAGCGGGAGGCCCGATTCGACGACTCTGCACATGGCGATCGGGTCGAGGTAGACGTTCCACTCGAGGTAGTCGAGCGAGGTCGAGCCTGCAGAGAGGTGCACGCGCGCCACCTTCTCGCGGAGGAGGCCAGGATCGCGGTTGAACGCAACGGCGAGGGGTCTGGCAGAACCGAAGCACATCAGATGCACCGGCTCCGCAGATTCCGCGAGCAACCCGAGCAGCAGATCGATGCCCGTCTGCTGGAAGGCTGGCACGTCCTCCATCGTGTCGTCGAGCGCGCGCATCCTCGCGAACGGCGCGGTTCCGAACGGCACGTTGGTGCCGAAGACGGCGTTGAGCTGGGAGACGGGGATGATGCCGGGGTCGCGCGGCCCCGGGTACCCGTCGACACCGCCCACGACGGCTTCGCGTTTCTCGATGGAAGCGTCCAGGATGACGCCTCGGAGCCACCCTGTCGCTACCAAACGGGAGCACGATGTCGAAGTTGTCCCCTGGGTCCTCAGGCGGGTGGTAGAGGTCGGTGATCGAGATGACAGGTGTCGCCATATCGCGAGTCTACTCGAATAGACTACAAAGTGCGCCATGATGTGATGTGACGAAAGGGAACAAATGACGGACGGTCGCTCTGCGAGGAAACCGCGGGAGGACGAGCCGGTGCGCGCCGCGACGCGTACGGATGTCGCCGCCCGTGCTGGCGTCAGCACGGCGGTCGTCAGTTACGTGATCAACAACGGCCCTCGCCCTGTCGCCGCCGCGACGCGAAAACGCGTCCTGGACGCCATGCACGCCCTGGACTACCGCCCGAACGCGGCGGCGCGGGCGTTGCGCACCCGCAAAGCCACTGCGGTCGGCCTCGTGGTCCCCGACGTGAGCAACACCTACTTCGGCTCCCTCGCCAGGGCGATCACCAACCAAGCGTTCGACGAGGGCTTCGCGCTGCTCCTGGGCGACTCCGACAACGACCCAGCGCGCCAGGCGGCTCAGGTCGAGTCCCTGGTCGGCCGCCAGGTGGACGGACTGATCGTCGTCAGTCTCGAACCGTCGTCGGTCGACGAGACGAGGGATGTCCCCACCGTCTACCTCGACCACCGCACTCAGGCAGGCCAAGCGTCGATCCTCGTCGACAACTCCGACGGGGCCAGACAAGCGGTGGAGCACCTTCTCGCCCACCGCAAGAGAACTATCGCGCACATCGCCGGCCCCGAGGGCGCCCCCGGAGCCGACGATCGCGTCAATGGCTGGGAGCGCACCCTGCGCGCGGCCGACGCCACAGCGGGACTCGCCTTCTTGCAACGCGCCGAATTCTCCCGCGAGGGCGGATACGAAGCGGGCCGAGCTCTGTTGCAGGATCCTGACCACCGGCCGGATGCGGTCTTCGTCAGTTCCGACGTCCAGGCCCTCGGGCTCCTGCGCGCAGCACGAGAGCTGGGGGTTGCCGTGCCAGACGACCTCGCCGTGATCTCGTTCGACGGCACGGACGACGCCATATACAGCGACCCGCCGATGACCGCTATCGAGCAGCCCGTCAACGAGATCGCTTCCGCGGCCCTCGCGGCTGTGCTTCGGCCTGGCCAGAGAGGGCCTGGTCGCATCCCCGTCCGTCTGGTGATTCGCGAGTCGTGCGGCACGCACTGAACCGGCCGGGGGACGAGGCGGACTGCTACCGAAGCCAGTCCTCGAGTGCTGCGCGCGTTGGATACGACGGCTGAGCGCCTGCACCTGTCGCCGCATATGCTCCGACGAGCACGGCCGTCCTCACTGCGTCCAGAAGCGTCGAGTCTTGCGCGAGCTCTGCGGCGATCGCTCCCAGGAACGCGTCGCCGCACCCTGTGGTGTCGACAGCCGTGACGGCGGGGCTGGGCACGCGGACGATACTCCTATCGGCGCCGACTCCGTACACGACCGCGGCACCCGAACTGCCACAGGTGACCACGAGCGCAGGAACGCCGAACGCGTCGGCAGCGGCGGACAGGTCGGCGTCATCGGCCGCATCCAGCGTCGCACCAGCGGCGATCCCGAGCTCATGCTCGTTGACGACGAGGACGGTCAGTAGGGTCGCGAGTCCCACGTCGAGCGGCCGGGCCGGGGAGAGGTTAAGCACGACCTGCGCACCAGCGGCGTTAGCCGACCGGGCGGCGGCGACGACCGTCTCGTCGCCGACCTCGAAGCACAACGTCACGACCGCCGCGTCGTCGAACGAGACTCCCGCGATCGTCTCCGCTGTCAGCAGCGTGTTCGCGCCCGGCGAGAGCACGATGGCGTTCTCGCCGGCATCGTCCACGCAGATGAAGGCGACTCCGGTTTCTGCGCCGCTCACGACCTTGACCGCGTCGACGTCCACCCCGGCTGCGGAGATTTCGCGCAGCGCCAGTTCGCCGTTCTGGTCGGACCCGACAGTCGCTATCAGGCGCGTGGGCACCCCGAGCAACGCGGACGTGACGGCCTGATTGGCGCTCTTGCCGCCGGGCGTCGTACGAGAACCGAGCGCGGCGACCGTCTCGCCAGGTCGCACGAGTTGGCGCACCGCGAACGTCACATCGGCGTTGATCGAACCGACAGCGACGACCTGGCCCTTTGCGCTGGTCATCCCTTCAGACCGGTCGTCGACAGCGACTGTGTGTACTGCTTCTGGAAGAACAGCAGCAGAATCATCGGGATGACGCTCAGCACGAACGACCCGGCGAGGATCTGGCCGAGGTCCACGGAGAACAGCGTGCTCAGATTGGCCAGGGCAATCGGTGCGAGTTGTCGCTCCGGGGATGTTCCGATCAACAGCGGCCAGAGGTACGCCTGCCACTGCGAGAGGAACAGCATCATCCCCGCGCCGATCAGCGCCGGCTTGGACAGCGGGAGGATGATTCGCCAGAGCGTGCCGAAGTGACCGAGACCATCCACCTCCGCAGCGTCGATGAGCTCGCTTGGTATGCCGAGGAAGAACTGCCGAAGCACGAAGATGGCGAAGCCGTTGGCAAGTGCGGGCAGCACAAGCCCGGCATACGAATCGCTGAGGCTCCACTGCTGAAAGAGCGAGGAGAGCGGAATGGCGATGGCATCGAATGGGATCATCGCTACAAGCACGATGAACCCGAACACCAGACCCCGGCCGCGGAACTCGATCGCCGAGAGCGCGTACGCGGCCGGGACCGCGATGGCGAGGCCGAAGAAGATCGTGAGCGCCGCGACGAAGAAGCTGTTGAACAGGCCGAGCGCGAACTGTCCGGAGAGAAGCCCCGCATAGTTGCTGAAGTCGCCGCCGACCGGTATGAACGCCATCCAAGACAGCGGCGTCATGTAATTCACGTACGTGTTGCCCGGTCGAAGCGATGAGACGAACACCCACCACAGCGGCAGGAACACGACGACCGCTGTGACGACCGCGGCAGCGAGCAGGAGGAATCGGGCAGTCTTGGTCTGCTTCACTTCGTATCGTCCTTCAGGAGCCGGAACTGGATAGCGACGACGATCGAGAGGATCGCCAGCAGCACCACGACCTCAGCCTGGCCGACGCCCAGGTCGTTGAGCAGGTAGGCGCGGTTGTAAATGTCGTACATGATCAGGTTGGTGGAGCCTTCCGGGCCACCCTTGGTTAGGATCTGGATCGGCGCGAAAAGCAGGAAGCTGCCGACGGTGCAGGCGATCAGCACGAACGACATGGGTCGCTTCAGCAGAGGCAGAGTGATAGCGAACAGTCGACGCCACCATCCGGCGCCGTCGAGCTTCGACGCCTCGTACAGCGACTCCGGGATGTCACCGAGTCCCGCGATGATGAATATCATCCAGTAGCCGATCGCGCCCCAGGTGACCATGATCCCGATCGAGAACGCCGCCTGACCGCTCGAGGTGAGGAACGGCTGGGCTGGAAGGCCGACAGAGGTGAGCACTGCGTTCACCAAACCGTCCGGCTGCAGGGCCGTGCTCCAGATCAGCGCAACGACCGCGCCGGGAACAGCGGCAGGGACGAAGATGAGGGACCGCCACAGCCCCACCAACGGGATGCGCTGAGAAAGCAGCAGCGCCAGTGCGGTCGCGATGACCACGATCACCGGGTTGAGGATCAAATTGAAGACGAGGGTCACCAGCAGAACCGAGTAGAACCCTGGGTCGGTGAAAAGGAATACGTAGTTCGCCAAGCCGTCGAACGTCGTCTGACCTGTAGCCATCGACTGATGCTGGAAGCTCTGTCCGACGGCACTGATCATCGGGATGACTCGCATTGTGATCAACGCCACGAGTGCCGGTGTGAGCAGGGCGAAGCCGAAGAGCGCGTTCCTCCGGCCCCGGTGGGATCGCCGGGCGGCGCGCGCACGCGATGTGCGCGTCGCCGCCCGTTCGTGCACGAGTTGCATCGTTACTTGAGCCGTTCGATCTGGGCCTGGATCTCAGTATCGGCCTGCTCAGCACGGGACTTCGGGTCGGCGCCGTTGCGGATGTCGGAGAACATCTGATTCGCGCCTGGTTCGAACAGGCTGTACCCGACGACCGCTGGACGGTGCACCGCGTTGTTCTTCAGCTGGTACTCCAGGATGTCGCCGAAGTTCGCTGACGCCGCGCCTACCGAGGCGTCGGCCGCCTTGACGTACTCGTCGAATGCCACCTCGTTGGTCGGGGTGATTCCCGCAACTTCGGCCGACTGCGCATTGCCTGTCGCGTCGATGGTGAGGTATCTGAGGAACTTCTTGGCCGCCTCCTGCTGCTTCGACTTGGCAGAGACTGCGACCGACCAGGAGTCCGTCGACGTCGCCTGTTTGCCGGCTGCGAAGTACGGCGCAGGAGCGATACCGAAGTTCAGCTTGCCCTTGAGCGCGACCGGAAGACCCCACGGGCCGGAGACGATGAACGCGCTCTTGCCCGTCTGGAACAGGGCGCCGTTCTTGTCGTTCGTGATACCGCGCGGGGAGAGTCCCGATGTGAAGAGGTCGTGATACCAGGTGAGGGCCTTCTGCCAGCCGGCATCCGCGAACGTCACTGTGCCCTTCTCGTCGATACCGTCGCCTCCGCCGGCGGAGACACCGACCATCTGGAGTTGGTAGTACGAGTCCCATTGGTCGAACAGGAAGGGATACTGTGCCGCGTTGGCGTCCTTCACCTTCGTGGCGGCCTCCGTGAGCTGCTCATACGTCCACGGCTTCGTCGGGTCGGGGGAAGGCGCCTCGATCCCGGCCTTCGCCAGGATGTCCTTGTTGAAGTACAGGAACTGCGACGTCGTCCAGGTCTCCAATGCGTACAGCTTGCCATCCACCTCGCGCGAACTGACCATGTCCGGACTGACCGCGGCCTTCACGGCGTCCGCCTTCATGTCACTCAGGTCGGCGAGATAGCCGCGGTGCGCGAAGTCGGCGACCGCGCCGCCCGCATCCACCACCAGGAGATCGATGCCGCCCCCACCCTGGCCCATACGCTGATTGATCGTGCTCGTGTACTGCGCGTACGGGATGTTGAGCTGCTTGACCGTGATGTTCGGGTTGGCCTTCTCGAACCCGGCGATCACCTTCGCCCAGGTCGCAGACGGGTCGGCGTTGGCGAAGGTGAGCGTGACTTTGTCTCCGCTGGACGAGCCGCCTCCTCCCGAGCATCCGGCCAGGACCATGGCAGCGCTGGCCGCAACGGCGACCAGAGCAGCGATCTTTGTTCGTGACAGTCTCATCGGTGATTCTCCTCATTGAGTGGGGTGCTGCTGTGACGTGTGGATCTCAGGATGCGGCGTACGATCTCGTCCGATACCGCGGCGGTGTCGAGATCGGTGACGATACGGTGGCGGCCGCCCTCCGCAGAAGTGAAGCGGGTCATGCCCTCTAGTTCTGCGGACTCCCCGGAGGTGTCGACCTCGATGACTCCGGAGGAGAACGTGAAAAGGTCGGGTCTGATCACGCTCAACACGGCTATCGCGTCGTGCGGGACGTTGTAGTCCTGTTCGGCGAACCGCCAAAACTGCTGCACCTCGGCCGCGAGCATGGCACCGAACTCGCCGGCGTCAGCGATCCGGTCGAGCATACGCGCGTCGATTCGTACCCTCTCGGTCTGGTCGAGGCCCACCACGGTGAGCTGGAGCGAGGAGCGGAAGACGACATCTGCCGCAGCGACGTCGCAGCGGATGTTGTGCTCGACACGCGATGGTGCACCGAAATCGCCGCCCATCAGATATGCGTGGCTGGTGCGGCGGCCCGGCAGTTCGGCGAGCGCCGCCAGGTCGGTAAGGGGCCCGATGCCGACGACCGTCTCGCTCGCTGCGAGCACGGCGACGGCGTCGCCGCTGTCGATCGCCTCGTCCTCGAGGCCATGCATGAGACGTCCCTCGTGTCCCGGCCACCACACCGGTCGCCCGGACCTGGTCTGTGATCGGCCTGGCACGATCGGCGGCAGCGATGCGCCGGCGGAGCGTATGGCCCTCGCCACCATGCGAGCACGGAGTTCGACGTCGCCGTAGACGGTGGTCACACCGCTCAGGGAGAGTTCCGGCGATCCGAGAATGACCGCCAGGGCAAGGATGTCGTCGACATCCGTTCCGATGTCGGTATCGAGCACAATCGACGTCGGCGACGTGTCAACGTATGCCGGCGAGTCCCGTGTCGCGCTGTCAGCGGCACTGAGCTGGGTCATGGATGGGTGCTCCTTCCGCCACTGAGTGGCGCCGGTATCGTCTCTGGTGTTCTACCGTGACTCTCGCGAATCGGGCCGGCAGGAGCGGATGGAGCGTTCACCCTCATCAGCCGCGCTGCCTGATGGGACTCTACTCGTGTAGATCCGCCGTCGCAACTTGCACGTCAGGATTTATAGAATCGTAATCAGATGCTTGCGTTTTTCCTATCTACAGGAGTAGCTTCCTGGGCCATCGGGCTCGGACAACCGGAGAGCTCGACCACGCAGAAGGAGACAACGATGTCAGAGAACGAGAAACGGCGATCCGGCCGGCGACGCATCGGAGGGTGGCGGCCGGCTGCCGCCGTGTTGATCGGTATGTTGGTCGCGGTATCGGTGCCCACGACGGCGACCGCAATCGGGTCGTGGTCGACGCCCTCGCTGGTCTACACGCCGACCTCCGTCCAGACCACTGGATACAGCTACGCACCCGACCTCATCCCCGGCACCACCAACCGGATGTGGAGTTGCCACAGCCGCACATCCGGCACCGTACGCGACGACATCTTCGAGACGAAGCTGAACGGCGCAACCCTGGTCTCCAGCGCCTCCGTCCTCAGCGGAACCGGAACAGGATGGGACTCTTTCCACAATTGCGATCCGAGCGTCGTCGCCGTCAACGCGACCATCGCGGGCACCGCGTTCAGCTACGCGATGTTCTACACCGGCAACGACGCCGACTGCTCATGCCACAACCAGATCGGCGTCGCCTTCGCCACGAGTCTCGACGGGCCCTGGACGAAGTATCCATCGCCTGTCATCGCGTTCGACCCTGCGCAGCCGACGACACAGTGGGGCGCAGGGCAGCCGAGCGCAACCTCGGTCGACCCCGCCGCTGGCACGGTCGTGCTCACCTGGACCTCCGGCTACACCAGCACACCGTCCGATTCGAAAGGCAACTTCGCCCAGATCAGTTTCGCCACCGGCGCGCCCGTCGTGAGCAGCCGCCATCAGATCCAGACGACCGGCCTCACGGACAGCACAGGCGCAGCCGATTACCTCAACAACTTCGACATCGCGTACTCCCCCACACGTGACGTGTTCTTCCTGATCAGAGAAGCGCACCCGTATCCCACCTCCAATCCGAACTACATCTCCAGCTCGGTGCAGGTGGACTCGATCTCCGGGTCGGCGATGTGGTCGGGCACGGGGAACTGGACGGTGCTCAGCTCGATCGGGTCGGGGGTAACTGGGTACGCACGAACACATAATCCTGGCTTCGCTCGCACCGTATACGGGACACTGCCGGACGAGTCGAAGCTGACAGCGCTGGTCACGACATCGACTCTCGACCCGAACTCTTTGTGGAGCTACCGCGTGTGGAGCACGACGGCGACTCTGTAGCCGCGGCGCCCGGCGAGACTCGGTTTTCGTCGGGCGCTCTGCTCACGCGCTCACGCGCTCACGCGGCCAGCGTCACCCGCTCGCGGAGCAGGTCGACGACGGTGTGCGGCTCGCGGCCGCCGACGCAGACGAAGAAGACGAAGTCTTGCGGCGCGTCGACGGTGATCACCGCATCCACTGCGTGCCAGGCGTCGTCGGGGACGGCGGTGAGACTGAGCATCTCGAAGGTGCGGCGCTCGGCGTCCCGTGCGGTGCCCTGCACCGTGTAGAACGCGTCGATGCTGGCGTCGTCGCCTGGGTCGGCGAGCCAGCCGATGAGCGGGGTCGCCGTCGCAGCGCTGATCGGGAGCACGCCGAAGAGAGCGGCGGTCAGCCGTTCGACAGTGGCGCCGCTCGCCAGTCCGACGCTGCGGGAGGCGTCGAGCGATGAGATGGCGATCCAGCGGCCGGGGGCGACGTCGTCGACCACCGACAGAAGGGGTGCGGGCATAGGGGTGTCAGAGATTGTGGACATGGAAGTCGGGTACTTTCCATACATACACGCCCGACAACGGGTCACGGAGACGCTTCCCTAGCACGATCCCCCATGCACCGCATCGACAGGCGAAGCGGGTAAACGCTCTCGACGGTGCCGAGAGGACTCCGCCGGCTTTTCGGGAAGCCGATGGCGTACCCCGACTATACCGGTCTGTCCTCATTCCGGGGGACCCCACTTTGGGGGACACCTTGCAAAAGTGAATGTATGCGCTTACAGTGGTCCGCGTACCAAGCAAGGATGGTGGCAATGACGCACACGAAACACACCGGCACCAGACGCCGGGGACTCGCGATGCTCGCGACGCTGGCTGCGGCCGCTCTCGCCCTCTCGGGCTGCAGCATCAAGATCCAGAGCCAGCAGGACCCGTCGATCCCGGCGGACACGATGCTGCTCGCCGCAGACAAAGGCACTCCGATGATGGAGCGCAACTTCAATCCGTATCTCGTCAACAAGCGAGCAGCAGCGAGCTACATCTACGAGCCGCTCGTGGTCATCAACGTGCTCGACGGAAAGGGCACGCCCTGGCTGGCGTCGAAGATCGCGCTGCCGGACCCGCAGACGATCGACTACACCATCCGTAGCGGTGCGACGTGGTCGGACGGGAAGCCGTTCACGGTCCAGGACGTGAAGTTCACGCTCGACCTGATCAAGAAGTTCCCGACGCTCGACCTCAAGGGCGCCTGGCAGCACATCAAGACTCTCGAGGTGAAGGGCGACCACCTGATCGTCCACCTCAAGGAGGCGGACGCCCCGGCGTCCGACATCATCTCGCAGACGCTGATCGTCCCCCAGCACATCTGGAAGGACGTCAAGAACCCGGACACCTGGCGCGACCCGAACCCTGTCGGGACCGGCCCGTACACGCTCGGCAACTTCTCCTCGCAGCAGTACACGATGGACAAGAACGAGTCGTACTGGCAGGCCGACAAGGTGCAGGTCAAGCACCTGGTGCTCCCCTCGGCCACCAGCGAGCTCGACATCGCCACCAAGGGCTTCGACTGGGCGTACGCCTTCATGAGCGACGTGCAGGGCACCTGGGTCTCCGCCAACAAGAACAACAAGTACTGGTTCCCACCGGGCGGCGTCATCAGTCTCATGCCCAACCTCACGGTCAAGCCCTTCGACAACCTGGATGTGCGGCGCGGCATCTCGCTCGCGCTCGACAAGGACAAGATCGCCGACGCGGCCACGGAAGGCTACATGACCGCCGCCGGCCAGACCGGGCTCATGCTGCCGAACCAGAAGGACGAGCTCGACCCGAGCATCCCGGATCAGGGCATCATCAAGCAGAACACCGCAGGAGCCCTCGACGCGTTCGCCGCCGCCGGGTACACCAAGCAGGGGGACAAGCTGGTGGATGCGAGCGGCAAGCAGTTCTCCTTCTCCATCACCACCGCCAACGGCTACTCCGACTGGCTCCGTGCCGTGCAGGAGGTCCGCAAGGAGCTCGGCGCCATCGGCATCGACGTCTCCATCAAGCAGCCGCAGCCGCCCGGGTATCAGGCGGCCATCCAGAACGGCGACTTCCAGGTCGCGATGGGCGGCATGGGAGGCGGCATCATCTTCCAGGCGTACAACGGCCTGCTCTCCAGCGAGTTCGCCGCCCCGATGGGCAAGGCGACCGCCAGCAACTTCGGCCGCTACAGCGATCCCGCCACGGACGAGCTGCTGCAGGAGTACAAGGTCACCACTGATGAGGCGAAGCGGCTCCAGCTCAGTCACGAGCTGCAGCGCGTCGTCTACGACCAGTTCCCGGTGATCGGTCTGTACTACGGCGGACTCTGGGGCCTATACAACGACGCGAAGTTCACCGGCTGGCCGGACGCGAAGAACCCGTACGCGCCGCCGCAGACCTACGACCAGACCCCGCTGCTCGTGTTCACGCATCTCACGCTCAGGAAGGACGGTGAGTAGGCCGATGGCGTACGCGCTCCGCAAACTCGGCCTGTTCGTCCTCACTCTGTGGGCGGCGGTCACGCTGAACTTCATCCTGCCGAGGCTCATGCCCGGCTCCCCCACCGACGCCGCCATCGCGAAGCTGTCGCAGAATGGACCCGTCACGGCCGCCACCCGAGCGGCCATCGAGGCCCAGCTCGGCGTGCCGGGCGGCAACCTGTGGGACCAGTACGTGAGCTACCTGCACCAGGTGGTCACGTTCGACTTCGGCGTCTCGTACACCTTCTATCCGCAGACCGTGTCCGAGCTGGTGGGGCAGGCATTCCCGTACACGATCGTGCTGCTCGGCATCGTGACCATCGTCGCGTTCGTGCTCGGAACGCTGCTCGGTGTGCTCGCCGCCTGGCGCCGCAACACCTGGCTCGACTCGCTGCCGACGCTGACCGGCACCTTCGCGAGCACGTTCCCGTACTTCTGGACGGCGCTGCTGCTGCTGTTCTTCCTCGGCTACGTGCTGCACTGGTTCCCCACCTCCGGCGCCTTCGGGCCGACGGCCACGCCGTCGTGGAGCTGGGACTTCATCGTCGACGTGGCATATCACGCCATCCTCCCGGCCGTCACCATCCTGATCACGTCGATCGGCGGCTGGATCCTCGGGATGCGCAACGCCATGATCAACACGCTCGGCGACGACTACGTGACGTTCGCCGAGGCGAACGGCCTCAAGGGCCGCACCGTCGCCATGAAGTACGCCGCACGCAACGCGATCCTGCCGAACCTCACCGGCTTCGGCCTCGCCCTCGGCGGCGTGGTCGGCGGCTCGATCCTGGTGGAGCAGGTGTTCGGCTACCCCGGCATCGGCTTCCTGCTGTTCAACGCGGTGATCGGCCAGGACTACCCGCTGATGCAGGCGCTGTTCCTCCTCATCACCGTCAGCGTTCTCGTCGCCAACTTCCTCGTCGACATTCTGTACGGCGTACTCGACCCAAGGACCCGCCGATGACCACGACACAGAGTTTCAAGTCCATCTCCACGGATGCCTCGACCTCGGGAGGGGCGAAGCCGCCGCACAGGCTCGCATTCATCGGGCGCGCAGCATCCACGCTGTGGTCGAACTGGAAGTCCAGGCTCGGCCTCATCATCCTGGCGTTCTTCGTGCTCGTCGCGATCTTCGCGCCGCTGCTCGCCCCGTACGGCGCGACGCAGGACGGCTTCCCGCGCAACGCGGACTCGAGCCCTGAGCACTGGTTCGGCACGACGGCCGCAGGCGAGGATGTGCTCAGCCAGCTCATCTACGGGGCGCGCGTGAGCGTGGCGGTCGGCTTCATCGCCGGCCTGCTCTCCACGGTCGTCGCCGTGCTGATCGGCCTGAGCTGGGGATACATCAGGGGCTTCGGCGCCGAGGTGGTCAACTTCTTCGTGAACCTCTTCCTCGTCATCCCCGGCCTGCCGCTGATGATCGTGATCGCCGCCTACCTGCAGAACGGCGGGCTGTTCATGATCGTGACGGTCATCGTGATCACCGGATGGGCGTGGGGCGCCCGCGTGCTGCGCAGCCAGACCCAGTCGCTGCGCTCGCGCGACTTCGTCACTGCCGCCCGCTTCTCCGGCGACCGGCCGTTCCGGATCGTGTTCAACGAGATCCTGCCCAACATGACCTCGCTCATCACCGGCAGCTTCTTCGGTGCGGCCACGGCCGCAATCCTCGCGGAGGCCGGTCTGGAGTTCCTCGGACTCGGCGACTCGTCAATCGTGAGCTGGGGAACCATCCTCTACTGGGCGCAGAACTCGAACGCCCTCCTCACCGGGCAGTGGATCCTGCTGTTCGCTCCCGGTCTGTGCATCGCGCTGCTGGCGATGAGCCTCACGCTCATCAACTTCGGCGTCGACGCGATCAGCAACCCGCGCCTCCGAGAAGGACGCCCTGCGAAAGAAAAGAGCGCACGATGAGCGAGCTGCTCGAGGTCCGCGACCTCTCCGTCATCTACGAATCGGCCGGCCAGACGCCGGTGCAGGCCGTCGACCACGTGTCGTTCACGGTCGGCGCAGGCGAGTTCGTCGGCCTGGTCGGCGAGTCCGGCTCCGGCAAGTCGACGCTCGGCTTCGCGCTAACCAGGCTGCAGAAGCCGCCGGCGCGCACCAACGGAGGCGAGATCCTGTTCGGCGGCCAGGACATCCGCGAACTCGGCGACGAGGAGCTGCGCCGCCAGCGCCAGGGCGGATTCGCCATGGTGCTGCAGTCCGGGATGAACGCCCTCAATCCCGTGCGGACCATCCGCAAGCACTTCGCCGACATCTTCCACGCCCACGGCCACGTCCCCAAGGGCCGCTGGGACGACAGGATGCGCGAGCTCGTCGGCAAGGTCGGCCTCACCGAGCAGGTGCTCGCCCGCTTCCCCGGCGAGCTCTCCGGTGGGATGCGCCAGCGCGTCTCGATCGCGCTCGCCCTGTCTCTCGAACCCCGCCTGATGGTGTTCGACGAGCCGACCACCGCGCTCGACGTGCTCGTGCAGCACGCGATCATGGACACGATCACCGAGCTGCAGCAGTCGGAGGGCTTCACAGCCATCCTGATCAGCCACGACCTCGGCGTCGTGCTCGAAGCGACCCAGCGCGTGCTCGTGATGCACGACGGCCGCATCGTCGAGGACGCGTCGAGCAGGCAGATCCTGGAGGCGCCGCAGCACGAGTACACGCGGATGCTGCTGAGCCACTACGCCGACCCGCGCGCCGAGGTGGTGGAGCTCCCGGGGTTCCCGGCGCGACGCGATGACGCGAGCGCGGCCCACGCGACTGCATCCGGCGCCGGCGCATCCGTGGCCGCACCCGGTGCATCCACGGCTGTTCGCCAGCGCGAAGGACGCGCAGCACAGGCGGCCATCGTCGTCGACGGCGTCTCGAAGGTGTACCCGGCCCCGCGGCGCGGCGAAAGCGAGGTGACGGCGGTCGACGCCGTCTCGTTCACGCTCGAGCCCGGCCAGTCGCTCGCGCTCGTCGGCGCCTCCGGATCGGGCAAATCGACCATCGCGAAGCTGCTGACCGGCGTCGAGAAGCCGACCTCCGGCACGGTGCGATTCGGAGACGCCGACGTGGCGAAGCTGAACAGGCGCGGCATCCGCGACCTGCACAAGAACGTCCAGATGGTGTTCCAGGACCCGTACGCCGCCCTCAACCCGCTGCACACGGTCGAGTACGCGCTCACCCGTCCCGTGGTCAATTTCACCGGCCTCCGCGGCAAGGATGCCCGTCACCGGGTGCTCGAACTGCTGGAGACCGTCGGCCTCACCCCGGTGGAGCAGTTCGCCTCCAAGCTCCCGCACCAGCTCTCCGGCGGTCAGCGCCAGCGCGTCGTCATCGCGCGCGCGCTGGCGAGCGACCCGCAGGTGCTCATCGCCGACGAGCCGGTCTCGATGCTCGACGTGACGCTGCGCGCCGGAGTGCTCGCCCTGCTGGAGGACCTGCGCGAACAGTGGGGCGTCTCGCTCCTCTACATCACGCACGACCTGCTCTCCGCGCGGCTGGTCACCGACGACATCATGGTGCTGAACTCCGGACGCGTCGTCGAACGAGGGAAGACGGCCGACGTGCTTCGGCACCCGTCCGACCCGTACACGATCGAACTGCTCGACGCCGTGCCCAACCCCGCTCGCGCGAGGGAGGCACTGGCATGACCGCGTTCGCCCCCATCGCCCCGTTCGGCGCCATGCCCATCCCGGACGGCGTCGAGGTCGTCGGCCTCCCCGCTGCTGTCGGCACACTCACCGCGCTGCACGCGCCGGCACGGGATGCGCGAACCGGCACGGATGCGCGCGGCACTGTCCTCTTCGTGCCGGGCTTCACCGGCTCCAAGGAGGATTTCCGCACCTTCCTTCCCCTGCTCGCCGCGGAGGGCTGGGATGTGTGGGCGTACAGCCAGCGCGGTCAGGCTGACTCTGCAGCGCCCTCCGGCGTCGAGCACTACCGGCTCGACGCACTCGCTGCTGACACGGTCGAGGTGTCCCGCCTGATCGGCGACGGTCGCCCCGTGCACCTCATCGGGCACAGTCTGGGCGGTGTCGTGGCGCGCGAGGCGACCATCGCGGCTCCGGATGCGTTCGCGTCGTTCACCATGCTCTGCTCCGGCCCGACCGGCTGGCCCGGCCGCCACCAGCAGACCACGGACACGGTGTCCGAGTCCGGCTCGATCGGCCTCTGGAACCGGGACAACCCGCACACGGTGGGACAGCCGGACTCCGCGCTCAGCCCGGACGAGGCGTTCCTCCGGCTCCGCGCCGAGCGCACGTCCAGCGACAACCTGCTCGCCGGGGCCGAGATCCTGCGCGCCGACCACGACACGACCGACGCGCTCCGCGCATCCGCTGTCCCAGTGCTGGTCGCGCACGGCGAGTTCGACGACGCGTGGCCCATCCCGATGCAGCAGCACATGGCCGAACGGCTCGGTGCGAGCTACGCGGTGATCGAGGGCGGCCACCACTCCCCGCAGCTCGAAGCCCCGGAGGCCACCCTCTCCGCGCTGGACGCCTTCCTCTCGACCATCACTTCCTCCCGACCGTCAACCGAAACACCACAGGAGTAACGTGCTCACCTTTCCCGATGGATTCCTCTGGGGCGCGGCCACCGCGGCGCACCAGATCGAAGGCAACAACATCAACAGCAACTGGTGGGTGCACGAGCACACGCCTGGCACCTCCATCGTCGAGCCGTCCGGGGACGCGATGGACAGCTACCACCGCTACCGCGAGGACATGAAGCTGCTGGCGGACGCCGGCCTCAACACCTACCGGTTCAGCGTCGAGTGGGCGCGCATCGAGCCGGAGCGCGGCTTCGTCTCGCGCGCCGAGATCGACCACTACCGCCGCATGGTGGACGCGGCCCACGAGTTCGGCCTCAACCCCGTCGTGACCCTGATGCACTTCACCGTGCCGCGCTGGTTCGAGCGCGACGGCTTCTGGCGGGCGCCGGATGCGGCGGACCTGTTCGCGCGGTACACCGAGCTGGCGCTTCCGATCGTCTCCGACGGCGTCGACTACGTCTGCACGATCAACGAGCCGAACATCGCGGCGATGCTCGCCGGCGGAGAGGACGCGGCCAACCTCGTCGCCTACGGCCTGCCGAACCCGGACCTCGGAGTCGCGGATGCTCTGCTCGCGTCGCACAAGCGCTCCCGCGAGGTGCTGTCGCAGGTGCCGGGGCTCAAGTCGGGCTGGACGATCGCGACGCAGGCGTTCCGCTCGAACGGCGAGCCGGGGTCGGAGGAGAAGCTGCGCGAGTACGGCTATCCGCGCGACGACTGGTACCTGGAGCAGTCCGCGGGCGACGACTTCGTCGGCGTGCAGGCGTACACGCGCACGTTCATCGGCCCGGAAGGTCCTCTTCCGGTGGCCGACGACGTCGAGACGACGCTGACCGGCTGGGAGTTCTACCCGCCCGCCGCCGCGGAGGGCGTCCGCAGCGCCTGGGAGCTCTCCGGCGGTGTGCCGGTCATGATCACCGAGAACGGGATCGCGACGAGTGACGACGAGCGCAGGATCGCGTACACGGATGCGGCTCTCCGGGAGCTGCACGCGACCATCCAGGACGGCATCCGGCTCGAGGGCTACCTGCACTGGAGCGCGCTCGACAACTACGAGTGGGCGAGCGGATACCGCCCGACCTTCGGCCTGATCGCCGTCGACCGCGAGACCTTCGTCCGCACCCCCAAGCCCTCCCTCGCCTGGCTCGGAGGGATCGCCAGCGCCAACGCCCTCTGAACCGCCTCCCCCAAACCATCGAGTCCGGACTTATGCATGCGACACGCCGTCACGAGTGTGAACAAGTCCGGACTCGATTGTTTCGCGGGGGGGTCAGGCGGGGATGAGGGTGTATTTGGTGGAGAGGTACTCGTGGATGCCTTCCGCGCCGCCCTCGCGGCCGAGGCCGGACTGCTTGATGCCGCCGAACGGCGCGGCGGCGTTCGAGACGAGGCCGGTGTTCAGGCCCATCATGCCGGTGGCGATGCGGTCGATCATGCGCTGACCGCGCGCCAGGTCCTCGGTGAAGACGTAGCCGACCAGGCCGTACTCCGTCTCGTTGGCGCGAGCGACGCCCTCGTCCTCCGTGGCGAACGTGGTGATCGCGAGCACCGGTCCGAAGATCTCCTCGGCCAGGATCGTGCTGCCCGGCTGCACATCGACGATGACGGTCGGCTCGAAGAAGAAGCCGTCGCCCTCCGGCGCGTTCCCTCCGGTGAGCACGCGGGCTCCGCGGGAGACCGCATCCCCTACCAGCTCGACCATGGATGCGACAGCCTTGGCGTCGATGAGTGGGCCGATGGTCACGCCCTCCTCCGTGCCAGGGCCGAGCCGGAGCGCGTTCACCCTGGCGGTGACCTTCTCGGCGAACTCCTCCGCGACGGACTCGTGCACGATGAAGCGGTTGGCCGCCGTGCACGCCTGGCCGATGTTGCGGAACTTCGCGAGCATCGCGCCCTCGACCGCCTTGTCGACGTCCGCGTCCTCGAACACGACGAACGGCGCGTTGCCGCCGAGCTCCATCGAGGTCCGAAGCACATTCTGCGCCGCCTGGGCGATCAGCCGCTGCCCGACAGGGGTCGAGCCCGTGAAGGACAGCTTCCTGAGCCGCGGGTCCGCGATGATCGGCCCTGACACGGTGCTCGACGTGCTGGTCTGGATCACGTTGACGACCCCGGCGGGAACCCCGGCGTCCTCCAGCAGCTTCGCGAAGAAGAGGGTGGTGAGCGGAGTGAGCTCTGCGGGCTTGACGACCACCGTGCATCCCGCGGCCAGGGCGGGGGCGATCTTGCGGGTCGCCATCGCCAGCGGGAAGTTCCACGGCGTGATGAGGAAGCACGGGCCGACCGGGCGCTGCGAGACGACCATCGTGCCCGTGCCTTCCGGATTCTGGCCGTAGCGACCGCCGATGCGCACGGCCTCCTCGCTGAACCAGCGCAGGAACTCGCCGCCGTATGTGACCTCGCCGTTGGCCTCGGCCAGCGGCTTGCCCATCTCCAGCGTCATCAGCAGCGCGAAGTCGTCTCGGCGCTCCTGCAGCAGGTCGAACGCCTTCCGCAGGATTTCCGCGCGGGTGCGGGGCGGGCTCGCCGCCCACGCCTCCGCCGCCGCGTCTGCCGCGTCGAGCGCCCGGATGCCGTCCTCAGGCGTGGCGTTGGCGATGCGCTTGATCACGCGGCCGGTGGCAGGGTCGATGACCTCGATGGGGTCGCGGGTTCCCGCTTCCCAGCGGCCGTCGATGTACAGGCCGTCCGGCACGCGGGAGAGCAGGTCGCTCTCGCGCTCTGTCAGCGTGGCGGTCGTGGTCTCTTCTGCGATGCTCATGCGTTCACCAGTGCTTCCGTAACGACGTCGAGGCCTTCGACGAGGAGGTGGTCCGGGATGCTCAGAGGCGGGAGGAACCGGATGACGTTGCCGTACGTGCCGCAGGTGAGCAGCACGACGCCCGCGGCGTGGACGGCTGCCGCGACCCTGGAGGTGAGGGCGGCATCCGGTTCGCCGTTCTCGTCGACGAGCTCGATGGCGACCATCGCGCCGAGGCCACGGACCTCTGCGACGCGGGGGTCGGCGTCGCGCAGGGCGCCGAGCTTGTCGAACAGGATCGCGCCGATCGCGCGGGCACGGGCGGCGAGGTCCTCGGTCTCGTATGTCTCGATCGCGGCGAGCGCGGCGACGCAGGCGAGCGGGTTGCCGCCGTAGGTTCCGCCGAGGCCGCCGAGCTGCGGCGCATCCATGATCTCGGCACGGCCGGTGACGGCGGAGAGCGGCAGGCCGCCCGCGATGCCCTTGGCGGTGACGATGAGGTCGGGCACGATGCCGAACTGCTCGGAGGCGAACATGGTGCCGGTGCGGGCGAAGCCGGTCTGCACCTCGTCGGCGATGAAGACGACGTCGTTCGCGGCCGCCCAGTCGGCGAGCGCCGGCAGGAAGCCGTCGGCCGGGACGATGAAGCCGCCCTCGCCCTGGATCGGCTCGATGATGATCGCGGCGAGGTTGGCCGCGCCGATCTGCTTCTCGATCATGGTGATGGAGCGCTTGGCCGCCTCGGCGCCGGACAGCCCGCCGTCGCGCAGCGGGTAGCTGAGCGGGGCGCGGTAGATCTCCGGAGCGAACGGGCCGAAGCCGTTCTTGTACGGCTGGTTCTTCGCCGTGAGGCCCATCGTGAGGTTGGTGCGGCCGTGGTAGGCGTGGTCGAAGGCGACGACGGCCTGCTTGCCGGTGTAGTGCCTGGCGATCTTGACCGCGTTCTCGACGGCCTCCGCGCCGGAGTTGAACAGGGCGCTGCGCTTGGCGTGATCGCCGGGCGTCAGCCGGTTGAGCGCCTCGGCCACGTCGACGTATGAGTCGTACGGCGCGATGGTGAAGCAGGTGTGGGTGAACGCGGCCACCTGCGCGGTGACGGCCTCGACGACGCGCGGAGCCGAATTGCCGACCCCGGTGACGGCGATGCCGGAGCCGAAGTCGATGAGCGAGTTGCCGTCGACGTCGACGATCACCCCGCCGCCAGCGGCGACAGTGTACACGGGGAGGGTGGTGCCGACGCCCGCCGCGACGGCCTGCGCCTTGCGCTCTGCGCGCTTGCGCGACTCTGGGCCGGGGATGGCGGTGACGAGCCTGCGCTCCTGCGGGAGAGCCGGGCCGCCGGTGACGGTGGGAGAGGAGTCGAGGATGGTCATGGGGGAATCGTATGGAGGCCGACCCCGTCGTCAATTAGCCACCGTGTACAATCTGTTCGCCAGCACTGGACAGCCTGGCGGATCGGAGTGGATCGTGCCCGCCACCATCGCCCAGCTGCTCGCGCGGCCGGATCTCGGCCTGCGCCTCCTCACCCCGAACGTGTCTGCTGCACTGGATGCGCGCATCCACTGGGCGCACAGCTCCGACATCGACGACCCGACGCGGTTCCTCGCCCCCGGCCAGGTGCTTCTCATCACCAGAGAGCCAGGGGAGGTGGAGTCGTATGTGTCGCGCCTGGTCGAGCACGGGATCGCGGGCCTCGGCTTCGGCACCGAGGTGGTGCGCGCAGGGACCCCGGATGCACTGGTCGAGGCGTGCACACGGCTCGGGCTTCCGCTGTTCGAGGTGCCGTACCGCACACCCTTCATCGCCATCGCGCGTTTCGTGGCCGATCGGGTGGCGGCGGACACCTACGCGCGCAACACCTGGGCGCTCCGCGCCTCGCGTGCCATTTCGCTGGCGGCGCTGCGACCGGATGCGCTCGGTGCCGTGCTCTCGGAGCTCGCCCGCCAGATCGAGCGGCCCGTCGCCCTGGTGGGGGCGGACGGAGAACTGGACAGGGCGTATCCGGCCGGTGCGCTCACGGCGGTCGAACGCGACGCGATCACAGCGGCGGCAGAGCCGCTGCTGCGGGCCCGCCGCCGTGCCGCGGGCACCGCGGGCGGCGGCAGGGGCGGCGGGGCGGGAGCCGACGGCGGCGCCGACGTCGACGGAGGAGGCAGCGCTGACGGCAGCCAGACCTTCGCGCTGCAGACCCTCGGGGCGGCCGGACGTCTGCGCGGTGTGCTCGCGGTCGGGTCTGCGGGACTCGATCAGGCGGCGCAGCAGGTGGTCACGGGCGTCGTCGCGCTGGCCGGTCTCGCGCTCGAGCAGAGCAGAGCGACCGACGCAGCCCGCACCCGCTTGCGCACGGCGGTGTGGCGCGCGCTGCTCGCCGGCGACCGAGCGCTGGCGGAGACGGTGGCCGAGCCGGTGCTCGGCGCACTGCCGTCAGGGCCGGTGCGCGTCGCCGTGCTCGGCGGGACCGCGATCGCGGCGGCTGCCGACGTGCTGGAGACACGGCCCGGCCTGTTCTTCGCCCGCGACGGACACGACCTGGTCGTCCTCGAAGAGGACGCCGCCCCGTCCGGGCTGCCGGAGCTCGCTGCCCGGTTCGACCTCCGCGGCGGCATCTCCGCCGCTGGGCCCCTCACGGAGTTGTCGTCGGCTCTCGCGCAGGCGTCGGCGGCGCGCGAGCGTGCGGACGCCGACCGGCCGCTCCGCGGCTTCGACGACATCGCGGGAGGCGGGATGCTCGCCCTGCTGGACACCCCGGACGCCCGCGCCGTCGCGACGGCCGCCATCGCCCCGCTCGCCGACGCCGACCAGGACCTCCCCAGCGCCCTGCGGGTCTGGCTCGACCACAACGGGGTATACGACGTGGCCGCCCGCGAGCTCGGGATGCACCGGCACACGCTCCGCACACGGGTCGCCGAGGCCGAGCGCATCCTGGGCGTCGACCTGGGCAGCTTCGCGGCGCGCGCCGACCTGTACGCCGCGCTGCGCGCCGCGACGCGCTCGCGCGACTGATCCGACGAATGACAAGAGCGCGGTGGACGGCTCGACGTCGCCCGAGATGCCGGGCCGGGAGCACAGCCGCACCGTCCAGCGCAGCGCTCGCGATCCCTGCCGCTATGCGGGGACGCATCCGGTGCAACAGAATGGACGGATGACCACCCCCATCTCCGGAACGCACTTCGGCCTGACCGCCGGCGACTACCACGCCACCATCGCGTCCGTCGGCGCGTCGCTGCGCACCCTCGAGTACAAGGGCCGGCCGCTCATCGTCCCCTTCGACGCCGACGAGGTGCGGCCCGCCTATCGCGGGGCGACGCTCGCCCCGTGGCCGAACCGCGTGGTCGACGGGAGGTACACGTTCGCCGGGATCGAGCAGCAGCTCCCCCTCACGGAGCCGGGCCGCGGCCACGCCCTGCACGGCTTGGCGAGCTGGCTCGACTTCGCCGCCGTCGCGCGCTCGGGGAGCGGTGTCACCTTTTCCGCCACCGTCGAGGCGCAGGCGGGATATCCGCACCGCGTCGACGTGGTCGTGACCTTCGAACTCGACGAGGACGGCCTGCACACCACCGTCACGGCCACCAACACCGGGCACGATGACGCGCCGTGGGGCACCGGACCGCATCCGTACCTGGTCGCGGGCGACGGCCGCGTGGACGACTGGACTCTCACCCTGCCCGCGGCGACGGTGCTCACCGTCACAGAGGACCGCCTCATCCCCGTCGGCCTGGCCGACGTGGCGACGGAGGGCGACGGGGTGTTCGACTTCCGCGAGCCGCGCCCGATCGAAGACACGTTCATCGACCACGCGTTCACCGGGCTGCAGAGGGACGAGTCCGACACCGCGACGGTCTGGCTGCACGCCGCCGACGGCAGCGGGGTCTCGATGAGCTGGGACAGCGCGTGCCCGTGGGTGCAGGTGCACACCGCGGACACCGACGATCCCGCGACCGACCGCATCGGCCTCGCCGTCGAGCCGATGACCTGCCCGCCAGACGCTTTCAACTCCGGCACGGACCTCGTCGTCCTCTCCCCCGGCGCCTCCGCCACCGCGGGCTGGACGATCCGCGCCGTCTGATCCAATCCACCGAAGCCATCGAGTCCGAACTTCTTCACGGTGCCCTACGGGGTGTCGCCTGAAGAAGTCCGGGCTCGTTCTTTTGGTGCGGGACGGAAAGATGCCCCCAGCTGAACCCGAAACAGCTGGGGGCACCGACGCGGCGCGCTAGGACGCTCGCGTAATCCGGGCGGCGCCTGTACCCGTTCAGGCGATCCGTCCGCACGAGATGCCGGATCACTCACGGCCTCGTGGTGCCATCCTACATGCCGAATGCCAAATTTTATGATCCGGTCCTGTGCTATGAAAGCCTTTCCGGGCGTTGGAGCGCCGGGCTGGAATGCCCTGCGAGGCGGGCGCGCAGCGCGGAGATCAGCAGCTCGACGCCGAGGTCGAACGCCCGATCGGCACGGACGCTTCCCGGCTCCCCGCTCTCGACCAGTCGGGCGAGCGCAGTGCCGGACTGTGCCCGCCACACGTCGGGAGGGGCCGACAGGTCGAGCCCGGAACCGAGGGCGAACGCATCCAGGATAGCGACGATCACCAGCACGTCCTCGTCGGGGAACCCGGCGCGAAGCAGCGCTTCGGCGAGCGCCTCGTAGTAGCCGAGCACCAGCGCATCGGTGACGGGCTTGCCGACCAGCAGCGGCAGCACCAGTGGATGCGCGGCGAACATCGCACGCTGCTCCCGCACCACGTACTCGACCACCACATCCCACGCCAGCCCGGCAGGAACGACGATGGCCGCACGCTCGGCGAGGCGTCCGCGCATCAGCTCGACGATCGCATCCCGGCCGTCCACGTGGTTGTAGAGCGACGACGGCGTGACGCCCAGTTGCCGCGCGAGGGCGTTGACGCCGAACGGCTTGCCGGCGTCGACCAGGTCGATGGCGGCGTCTGCGATCCGCTCGGCACTCAGGATCGGCGATGTCGGTCGCGGCATCTCTGCGCCCCCTCTTCCATCATTCACGTCTCCTGTGCATAATAAACGAACACTATTCGTTTTAGCACCTGCTCCCCGAGAAACCGGATGGCCACGATGACCTTCGCCCTCGTCCGCGCGACGACCCCTCCCACCTCCCTCGCCCGCGTGCAGGGAAGCCGCGACGACGCTGCTCCCCTGCGCATCGGCGTCGTCCAGCACGCCTGGCAGCCCGACATCGCCGCGCTCGAAGCAGAGCTCGACGGCGCGGTGGCCCTGGCGGCGAAGGAGGGCGCGCAGATCGTCTTCCTCCCCGAGCTGACGCTCTCCCGCTACCCGGCCGACACGCTTCCGGACGGACGCGCCGACGTGCTCGCCGAAGACCTCGAGACCGGTCCGACCCGCACCTGGGCAGCGCGCGCCGCCGCCACCAACAGCGTCTACGTGCACGCGTCGCTCTACCAGCGCACCGGCGACGAGGACGGCCGTGGACTCAACACCGCGATCATCGTCGCCCCGAGCGGCGAGATCGTCGCCACCACGCACAAGCTGCACATTCCGGTCACCGCCGGATACTACGAGGACAAGTACTTCCGCGCCGGTCCAGCCGACCAGCCGTACCCCGTGCACGAGGTCGCCGGCATTCCCGCCCGTCTCGGCCTGCCGACCTGCTGGGACGAGTGGTTCCCCGAGGTCGCCCGCGCGTACAGCCTGCAGGGTGCCGACGTGCTGGTCTACCCGACGGCGATCGGCTCGGAGCCCGACCATCCGGAGTTCGACACGCAGCCGCTCTGGCGCCAGGTGATCGTCGGCAACGGCATCGCCAACGGCACCTTCATGGTCGTCCCGAACCGCACAGGGTCGGAGACCAGACCGGACGGTACCCCTGGCAACACCTTCTACGGCTCGTCGTTCGTGAGCGACCCGTACGGCCGCATCCTGGCGGAGGCGCCGCGCGATGAGAAGGGGGTGCTCGTCGTCGACCTCGACCTGCCGCAGCGCGGCGACTGGCTGGCGCTGTTCCCGTTCCTCGCCACGCGCCGCCCTGACACGTACGGCGTGCTCGGAGCGGAGGCCACCCGATGAGCTGGCGGATGCCCCACGAGGGTGCGCGGCACGAGCGCACCTGGCTCGCCTTCCCGACGGCCGGCTACACGCTCGGCGACACAGAAGAGGACGCAGAGGAGGCGCGCAGCACCTGGGCGGCCGTAGCGAACGCCGCGGCAGAGTTCGAGCCGGTGTCCGTCGTGATCGACCCGCGCGACCGCGCCATCGCCCCGCGCTACCTGTCGGCGGACATCGAGGTGCACGAGGCGCCGCTCAACGACGCGTGGATGCGCGACATGGGCCCGACCTTCGTCGTCGGCGACGACGGCCGTCTCGGCGCCGTCGACTGGGTGTTCAACGGCTGGGGCGCGCAGGACTGGGCCCAGTGGGACCTGGACGCGAGGATCGGCGAGGTCGTCGGCGAGCTGGCAGGAGCATCCATCGTCTCGAGCGCCCTGGTGAACGAGGGCGGCGGCATCCACGTCGACGGGGAGGGCACCGTGCTCGCGACCGAGACCGTCCAACTGGACCCTGGACGGAACCCCGGCATCACCCGCGGCGACGTGGAGGCGGAGTTCGAGCGCACCATCGGCGCGACGACGACCATCTGGCTTCCGCGCGGCCTCACCCGCGACTCCGAGCGCTTCGGCACGCGCGGTCACGTCGACATCGTCGCCGCGTTCGCCAGGCCCGGCGTGGTGCTGCTGCACGCTCAGACGGACCAGGCGCATCCCGATCACGCGGTGACGCGCGAGATCCGCGAGACGCTCGAAGCGGCACGGGACGCGGCCGGCCGGTCCCTCGAGATCATCGAGGTCCCCGCGCCGGCTACGCTCCGCGACGACGACGGCTGGACCGACTACAGCTACATCAACCACCTGCTCGTCAACGACGGCGTCATCGCCTGCAGCTTCGGCGACGAGCGCGACGACCAAGCGGCAGCGATCCTGGCCGACGCATACCCCGGCCGCCGCGTCGTGGCAGTGGATGCACGCCCGCTGTTCGCCCGCGGTGGCGGCATCCACTGCATCACGCAGCAGCAGCCCGCGGTCTGACCCGCCGGTTGCGGAGGCACCCTCCGCCGAGACTAGACTGGCCGACGCAGCATCGCGACGACCCATCTTCACTCAGCGGGAGCGACGACGAACGACACCCGATCCGCCGGCACTGACGGCACGAACGACCGCGCCAACCGAGCGCAGAACGCGAATGATCGCGCGCCAGCGCGCAGGGCGCTGGTCACCGGCGGGTCGCGCGGCATCGGCCGCCGGATCGTGGAGTCGCTCGCCGCAGACGGTGCCGACGTCGTCTTCACGTACCGCCGATCGGAAGACGAGGCTCAGGC
This sequence comes from Leifsonia sp. NPDC102414, assembly GCF_044765685.1. Classification (NCBI taxonomy): domain Bacteria; kingdom Bacillati; phylum Actinomycetota; class Actinomycetes; order Micrococcales; family Microbacteriaceae; genus Leifsonia; species Leifsonia sp. NPDC102414. The sequence goes on along the minus strand of NZ_JBIWKN010000003.1, from coordinate 80,222 downwards.
ACTCGTTTCGCGGATCGCGGCGGACGGCGGCTCCGCGCGAGCTCACCGGCTGGAGCTGGAGAGCCTGGAGGACATCGACCGTCTCTTCGACGATGAGTTCCCGCCCGGCTCCGGCCTCGATGTCCTCGTCGCCAGCGCGGCGGCGTCCGCGTTCAAACCGTTCACCGAGCTGAGCGCGCAGAACCTCGAACGCTCCTGGGCGACCAATGTTCGCTCGTTCGTGCTCCTCGCCCAGCGCGCAGCAGAACGGATGCGGGACGAACGGTCCGGTGCAGGACGCGGGGGACGCATCGTCGCCGTCACCAGCTACGGCAGCCACCGTGCCTTCCCGCTCTACGGCTCGATCGGTTCCGACAAGGCGTCCGTCGAATCGTGGACGAGGCACATCGCCGCCGAGCTCGGCCGGGACGGGATCACGGTGAACGCGGTGAACGGCGGGCTCGTCGACACCGACTCCCTGCACTACTTCTATGGCCACGACGGCGTGCCGGACCTCGACACGATGACCTCCCGCATCCCTCTCGGCAGGCTCGGCACGGTCGACGACATCGCCGAAGCCGTGCGCTTCCTCGCATCCCCAGGCGCCGGTTACATCACCGGCCACACGCTCGTGGTCGACGGCGGGCTCACCGTCGTCGCACCCCCGTTCTGGTCCGAGTTCGGACGGAACACGCCCCCCACAGAAGAGAAACGGGGTCGACGCCCGACGGACGCCTGAACCCACGCCACGACCCGAGGAGAGACATGACCCTCACCGACCCATCGCACCCAGCCGTCGCGGAGCCGAACACCGAGTACGACCCGAGCACGCTCCGTTCCGTGTTCGAACAGCACTTCACATACGCGTCGGCCGTGGAGCGAAACACCCACCGCTACGCGTCCCGACCGGCGCTCACCGACCCGCCCACCGGCCGGAGCTGGACATACGCGGAACTCGGCCGGGTGACGGGAAGCCTCGTCGCCGGGCTGGCCGCGCACGGCGTCGGCGTCGGCGACATCGTCGCGTACCAGCTCATGAACACCCCGGAGTTCGCCTTCCTGTACGTCGCGGCTCAAGGCCTGCGTGCGGTGAGTTCGCCGATGAACTTCCGCCTGGCGCCCGGTGAGACGGCGCACATCCTGGACGATTCCCGCCCAGCGGTGTTCGTCTACGACACGGCGGCCGCCGACGACGTCGAGACGGCGCTCGCCATCGCCGCGCACCGCCCGGCCGTCCTGGCAGGGGTCGGAGACGGCCGCCTCATCGACGGCGCGATCCGGTTCGACGACCTGCTCGTGCCGGACGCTCCGTCGTTCCGCGCGCCGGAGGGCGCGACCGTGTGGGACGAGACCTCCCGCCTCTACACCAGCGGCACCACGGGGATGCCCAAGGCGGTTCCGCTGACCAGCCTCAACGAGGTGCTGACGGCGCACGACGTGATCATGCACTTCCCGCTCGCCCCGACCGACAAGACCATGAACATGTCGCCGTGGTTCCACCGAGGGGGGAACTACTGCGCCGGCCCCAACACGGCGTTCTACGTCGGCGCCGAGGTGGTCGCGCTCCCCCGCTTCGACGCCGACCTCGTGCTGGACAGCATCCAGGACCACCGCTTGACGTACGTGATCGGGGCGCCGACGAACCTGGAACGGCTCGCCGACGCTCAGGATGCGCGTCCTCGCGACCTGTCGTCCCTGCACGGCATCGTGACGATGGGAGCCCCGCTCGACCGGGCTGCGGCGCTCCGCTACCAGCGGGTGCTGACCCAGCGGATCGCCAACGGCTACGGCACGACCGAGGCGTTCTGGAACACCTACCTGCGTCCGGAGGATCTGCCGGACGCGGCAGGAGCGGCAGGGCGCGCCTGCCTCGACGACGACGTGGCGGTGGTGAAGGTCTACGGCGACGACCGGATCGCCGCCCCTGACGACCTCGCCAAGAAGGACGGCCACGAGATCGGCGAGGTCATCATGCGCACGGTCAAGAGCGGCTACGCGTACATGCACAACGACGAGGAGCAGGCCAGGAAGTTCCGCGGGGCCTGGATGTATCCGGGCGACCTCGCCAGCTGGGACGAGAACGAGATCGTCACGATCATCGGGCGCAAGGACGACATGATCATCTCGGGCGGTGAGAACGTGCATCCCGTGCAGGTGGAGGAGGTGCTTGCGGCGCATCCCGACGTGGCGGACAGCATCGTCGTCGGTCTTCCCGACGAGGAGTGGGGCGAGATCGTGGTCGCGTACGTGCAGCCGCGGACGGGCAGGCTGGAGGATCCGGAGTCGGCGGCTGCTGCCCTGGATGCGCACTGCAGGGCGAGCGTGTCGCTCGCGGACTACAAGCGGCCGCGCCGCTACGCCTTCGTGACCGAGCTGCCGTACACGGCGACGGGCAAGAAGCAGCACTTCATCCTCAAGAAGCAGTCGGCAGAGGACGCGGCGGCCGGGCGGTTCCACACGCCGTGACGGCCTGACGCCCTGGGGCGGCCGGCTTACTGCCCGGCCGCCCCCACGCCAGCGTCCACCGCATCTGCCGGCGCCACCGCATCCACCAGCGCCACTGCATCCACCACGACTTCGCCGCCGACCACCGTGAGCAGCACAGCCGTCTCGGCGAACGCATCCGGGTCGGTGTGCAGCGGGTCGTCGGCGAACACCGTGAGGTCCGCCGGCATCCCCACCGCGATGATCCCGCCCGCCTCTCCGACCGAGCGCCAGTACTCGCTGGTGTACCCCTCCAGGGATGCGCGGGCGGTGAGCGCCTGGTCGGGGACGACCGGTTCGATCTCGGGGCGACCGGCAGGACGCCGGAGCTGCGCGGCCGCCAGGATGCCGCGCGGATCGTACGGCGCGATCGGCCAGTCGGAGCCCAGCGTGACGATCGCCCCGCGCTCCCTGAGGTCACGCGTGCGCCAGGCCAATGCCGCGCGTGCGTCCCCGAGCCGTTGCGACCAGTTGTCGGTGTGGTCCGCTCGCGTGTAGTGCGTGCAGTGCGTCGGCTGCATGCTCGCCGCTGCGCCCGCGGCCATGATCTGATCCAGCACGTCGTCCGGCAGCGTCTCGATGTGCTCGATCCTGTGCTGCGTGCCGTTCGGGGTGAGCGTGCCGAGCGTCGTTGCGACGAACGAGATGCCCTTGTCGCCGATCGCGTGCGTCGTGGTCGGGATGCTCCGCTCGTGGAAGAAGCGCACCGCGCGCTGATATTCCGATGGATCGAGCCAGATCGACTCCGTCGACTCGCCGCGGGTGTCCGGCTCGAACAGCCACGCCGTTCCGTTGTCGATGGTGCCGTCGATCATCAGCTTGACGCCGCGCACGTGCCAACGGCGACCGGCCAGCGACTGGAACCCGACGTAGCGTTCCAGGTCGGCGTCCGTGAAGCCAGGGAACAGGGACGGCGAGATCCGCACGGAGATCGGCAGGTCGCCGCGACGCTCCGCCTCTGCGAACAGGTCGAAGGAATCCGGGTCCATCAGGTCGAGCATCTGCCCTGCCACGATGCCCGTCTCCGCCATCCCTCGCAGGAGACGCCGCAACTGCTCCACCCTGTCGTCGAAGGTCAGGTCGGGGATGCGCGCGAGCACGAGCTGCTGAGCGGCGAACTCGTACAGCATCCCGTTGGGGCGGCCGGCCTCGTCGAGGCCGAGCGACGACGCGTCGGGGAACACCTCGTCGCCGCGGATGCCTGCGGCCGCGACGGCCGCCGTCGATGCGAGGGCGGAATGACCGTCGAAGAGGGTGATGAACAGCAGACGGCCCCCGTCGACGCCGTCGAGCAGATCGTTGCCGAACGCGCCGCCGTCGAACACGGCGGGGTCGAGCCCCCAGGCGAGCACCCAGTCGCCGGAGGCGGCGTCGGAACCGGCGCCGTCCAAGGAGGCGACGTAATCGTCGATCGCGCTGCGCACGGCAACACGGTCGGTGATCCCGGAGAGGTCGAGACCCCTGGTGAGCCGCAGCCCCATGACCGGGTGGATGTGCGCATCCACGAAGCCTGCTGCGACCGTGGCGTCGCCGGCGTCGACCACGCGGCCGGCGAGGTCGAACCACCCGGCGTCGCGTGCCTCCCGCTCTGGGGCGACCCCGGCGATCAGGCCGTCGCGCACGGCGACGGCGAGCCTGCCGGCTTGCGCCGCGCCGTCGATGACGTCCGGGGTGAGCACCGTCTCGGCGACGATGACGAGATCGAAGCGCTCAGACATCTGCCGCCTCCGATGCTCCGCCGATGCGCTGGTAGACACCGGGGCGGGTGCGCTTCCAGACGAGTGCGAGCACCAGTCCGACCACGAACACCAGGGCGACGGACGCCAGGATGATCGCGTTGACGACGGGACCGCCCGCCGTCAGCAGGTCGAGGTTGGCGCAGAGGATGTAGAGCACGGCCAGCATTGCGAGGCCGGCGACCACGGCGCTCGGGATGACGTACCACTTCCGCGGCAGCGAGCGGTTGCGAGCGAAGAACACCACGACGGCCACGCAGGTGATGATCTGCAGGGCAATCACGCCGAGCACGCCGGGGCTGTTCACCCAGAGCAGCAACTGCAGGTACGGGTCGCCGCCGATGGCTGCGAAGAATACGATCACGACCAGCGCGATGGCCGTCTGGAGGAGCCCGGACATCCACGGAGAGCCCGCGCGGTTGGTGCGGTGCAGGATGCGCGGCAGGGCGCCGTCGCGGGCGAGCGAGAAGGTGTACCGGTTGATCGCGTTGTGGAACGCGAGCTGGCTGGCGTAGACGCTTGTGATGACGAGCAGGTACATCGTGAGTTCGGCCCACGGCCCCAGATAGTGCCCCGCCTGAGCGAACACGAGTCCGGCCGCGTCCTTCGACGCCGCCTCTTGAACGTGCGACTCTCCGACCGCGACGATGACGGCCCACACCACGAAGCCGTAGAAGATCGCCATGAACGCGACCGAGATGTACGTGGCCCTAGGGATGGTCTTCTCCGGGTTCCTCGCCTCCTCGCGGTAGAGCGTGGTGGACTCGAAACCCATGAAGGCGGCGAACCCGAAGCCGAAGATCCCCAGCAGGCCGGGATTGAGCAGCGCGTCCCAGCTGAAGGTGCCGAAGGTGATGCCCTCCGCGCCGCCCTGGACGAGCACGGCCACCGCGAAGATCACCAGGATGAGCGCCTCGCAACTGAGGAGTACACCGAGCACCTTCGCGCCGACGTCCACGCCCCGGTATGCGACGAAGAACACCGCGAGCACGCCGACGATCGCGATGGCCCACCACGGCACGTCTATGCCGAACTCGTTCTTCAGCAGGTCGTGCCCCTGGGCTCCGAGCAGCCCGTACAGGCCGATCTGCAGAGCGTTGTACGAGAACAGCGCGACGAACGAGGAGGCGAGACCGACCGCCTTGCCCAGGGCCTCGCTGATGTAGGTGTAGAAACCGCCGAGGGCCCTGACGTACTTCGTCATGGCCATGAATGCGACGGCGAAGATGCCGAGGACGATTCCTGCCACGGTGTAGACCAGGGGCGCTGCGATGCCGCCGATCAGGATCGCGAGGGGTGCGATTCCGGCGACGATGGTGAGCGGCGCCGCGGCGGAGATCACCATGAATACGATGCCGCCCGTGCCGAGCGCGTTGGTGCGCAGGCTGCCGGTGGCGGGGGCGGCGGATGCTCCGGATGCTCCGCCGACGTCGGCGGGCTCTGTCGGGGTGGTGTCGGTGAGGCCCATGGGCCCGGCTCCTTTGCTCGAGGCGTCAGTGCTGATTCTGTGATCTGAACGGCTCGGTGTCGATTCTGGGTCGATTCGGTAAGCCGACTGTATGGAGCCCGTGTTTCGAGCGCGTCACAGGTTTCGATCGATTTCGTGAAGTGAATCGATTATGCACGAAAGAATCGTTTTGCAAAACCGATTCTTCACAACTGATTCCGAAGCTGTGAGCGCACCGAATGTACGCTGTCACCCGGGTGCGATCAGGCGGTGGGGACGCCGTCTGCTGTCGAGCCGCGCTCGATGATGCTGATCGGGATCTCGACGTCCTCCCGCTCGCCGCCCTCCAGAGCGCGCACCAGCAGCTCCATGCACCGCCGTCCCATCTCCCGCGGCCGGAGATCCAACGCGGTGATCGAGGGCTGCGTAACCGCCAGGGAATCGCTGTCGACATAGCTTGCGATCAGAACGTCTCGGCCGGGCTCCAGCCCCGCCGCACGGATGGACTCGAGCGCCACGATCGCGACCCCCTCGGGTGCGGTGATCACCGCATCCGGTCGCCCCTCCCCCGCCAGGAGAGCGTCGAGCGCGTCGCGCACCTCATCCATCGTCGTGTCGAACCAGCCGAGCAGCCGCTGCGGCTCGACGCCCTTCTCCGCGCACCAGGCGTAGTAGCCGTCCGCCATCTCGCGCCCCCACGCCATGGCGGGGTCGGGCAGCATCACGGCCGGTCTGCGGCTGCCGCGCTCCCACAGGTGGTCGAGCAGCATCCTGATGCCGGCCCGGTGGTCGCCGAACACCGTCGCCCACGGCTCGCGCATCTCGTCGGAGACGTGCTCGCCTGCGACGACGGGGCTGCGCCCCGCGAGGAGCCGTTGCACGATCAGGTCGTCGTCGACCGGGTCGATGACCAGGAAGCCGTCCAGCTGCTCCGTGATCCCCGACCGCGGTGTGAACGCAGTGGGCATCAGGGTGACGAGCAGGTCGGACTCCTGGGCGCGCTCGACGGCCCCGAAGGCCACATCCATGTAGTACCGGAAGCTCAGCGTCTGGTCCGGCACATACAGTCCGACAGCGCCGGACCGCGCGGTGCGCAGGTTCCTGGCGATGATGTTGACGACGTAGTCGAGCTCGTCCGCCGCGGCGCGGACCCGCTGACGCGTGGTGTCCGACATCCTGCCCTTGCCTGCGAGGGCGAGCGACGCCGTGGAACGTGAGACTCCAGCACGGTCGGCGACATCTTGCAGCGTGACGATGACCTGACCCGTTTCCACCTGGTCAGTCTAGGTCGCGCCCCGTCCGCGGACGGACGGGACGCGACCGGGGCGGGCGCGGCACTCCACGACGGGCCGCGCCCAGCTTTGGGGCGAAGGCGAGCAGTCGCTACGCCTTCGCGATGATGGCCGCAGCGGTCTCGCGGCCGACGCGGATCGCGCCGTCGACGTGCTGGTAGCCCTTGCCTGCCATGTCGCTGCAGGAGAAGTGGATGGGGCCGACAGGAGTGCGCAGATCGGCGCCGTAGCGCGCGAGCCCGCCCATGTCGAAGCTCGCGGCGTACGCACCGCGGGTCCACTCCTCGCTGCCCCAGTCGCTCTCGTAGTAGACCACCGTGTCGAGCGCCTTGGGCCCGTAGTAGTGCGACAACGACTCCAGGATGCGCGCCTTGCGCTCCTCTGGCGACAGGCGGAAGACCTCATCCGCCGCCTCGTCGGAGACGAAGCCGACGAGGGTGCCGCGGGGATCGCCGTCGTAGCAGTTGTCGTACGCCTCGTGCACCACCTCGTACGGGCTGAAGGCCGTTCCCGAGTATCCGTCCTCGCGCCAGAACGGCGTTTCGTAGACGGCGTGCACCTTGATGACGAAGCCCATCGACAGGTGCTGGTGCAGCTGCTGCTGGCGGCGGGGAAGCGGCGGCTCGTATGAGATGCGGCTGATCAGCACGGGAGGGAGGGCGAGGATCGCGAACCGCGCCTTCACCTCGACGCCGTCGGCGACGGCGGTCACGCCCGCATCGTCCCAGCGCAGCACGCGCACAGGCGCGTTCAGGTGCAGGTCGTCGCCGAGTCGTTCCGCGAGCAGCAGCGGCACCTGCTGCAGACCGCCCTTCACCCGCTTGTCCAGGATGAAGTCGGCGTCGACGAGGTTGGAGAAGCTTCCGGCGGATGCGGCCATCAGCAGCGCCTGCAGGGCGGAGAACGAGTGGGCAGGCTTGGTGAGCATGGCGCCGGCGATGAACATCCCGATGTTGAGGCGGGCCTCTTCGTCGTCGGTCTGGGTCTCCAGCCAGCGGCGGAACGAGATCTCGTCGAGCTCTTCCGCTCTCGCGTGCTCCCATGGCCGGTCGGGGTCGATCTCGGCCACCAGCGCGTCGAGCTTGTCGATCAGGCTGACGATCTCGTGCTCGGTCTTGGGCGGGACGGGGAAGATCTCGCCGTCGAAGGTGCGGCGCTCTCCGGTCGGGCTGATGTAGATGTTGGTGCCTTCGCGGTAGCGCTCGTACGTCTCGAGGCCGAGCTCGTCGAGGGTGCCGATGAGCGCATCCTGATCGGGGGAGACCCACTGGCCGCCGATCTCCAGGGTGACGCCGTCGACGTCGTCGGTCCAGAGCCGTCCGCCGACGCGGTCGCGCGCTTCGAGCACGGCGACGCTGAGCCCGGCCTTCTTCAGTTCGGTGGCCGCTGTCAGACCGGAGGCGCCTGCGCCCACGATCACCACGTCACGTTCGATGCTGCTCATAGTCCGTCTTCCGTCCCGTTCAGTCGGTGTTGTTCGTTCTTCGACTCACGGCGATCGTAGGTGCGGCCGAGATCACCGCGGCTATACGCACTGTACAGAGCGCCGGACTCAATTCGACACGGTGGCTCTACCGCGCCTGCCTCGCGAGGGCTGCGGCCTGGTGCCGGTGGCCGACTAGCTCGTAGCCGACGACCACCACGGCGGGCGACAGCGTGATCAGCACGAGGCTCACCCCGATCGGCCCACCGACGGCGGCGACCACGACGGCAGCGGCGAGCATCGCGACGGTCCCGGCGAACAGCCCGAGGTGGAACGGGTCGCCCTCGTGCATCAGATACGTGTAGAGCAGGAACAGGACGATCGAGAACACCAGCACGGGGATCGCGACGCTGAGGATGGCGCCGGTCTCGCCGATCGCCGCTTCGCCCTGCACCAGGTAGGCGACGACGTGCAGCCCAGCGCCGGTCGCCGCGATCGACGCGTACAGGACGATGTGGCTGTATCCCCATCCGACCGCTCGCCGTCGATGGCGGCGCAGGACCTGCGCGGACGGCACGATGAAGTACGACCACCACAGCCCGAACGTCAGCCCGACCCCCGCGACGACGACGAGCACGGCGTCGACACTCCACCCCTGCTTCGCCACCAGCGCGGCCACCGAGGTGACGGTGCCGAACAGCACCTCGCCGAGCGCGATGATCGTCAACAGTCCATACCGCTCCGCGATGTGGGATGCGTTCCACGGCGTGCCTCCGAGCCTCACCTCGGCGATGATCGGCCCGCCTAACTCGACGATGAACAGCAGCGGCGCCAGGATGAGGACGGTGTCGAACGGCACGGCGGCGAACGCCAGCAGCACCCAGCCGATCTGCGCGAGGGTCACGAAGCCCGCGTAGGTCAGCGCGACGCTCCTCCTGCTCTCGTCCTGCGCGGCTGCCCGCAACCACTGGGCCACCATCGCGATGCGCATCACGACATACCCGGCGACCATCACACCGTTGTCGAACGCGTCGCCGTGCTCGACGGACGCGAACATCGCAGGCAGGCCGAGCGCCAGCACGACCACCCCGATCATCTGGACCATCGTGGTGACCCGGTAGAACCAGTCGTCGGTGTCGTAGGCGGACGCGAACCAGGAGAAGTTGATCCACGCCCAGCAGATCGCGAACATCGCGAACGCGAACGCGCCAAGCCCCGGCAGCACGTGCCCGCCGGCGACGAGGTGCGAGAGCTGGTCGCCCGCCTGCCCGAAGGCGACCACGAACGCGAGGTCGAAGAGCAGTTCGAGCGGCGTCGCCGCCCGATGCTGCTCCTCGGGGTCGCGGCCGCGCATCCTGACCAGCCGATGGCTGAGACCGGACGACGTGAGCTCGGACATGGGTCTATTGTTGCGCGGCAAGGCGCGACGACGTGGAGTTCGTCCGGCAGCGGGCAGCAAAAAAGCCCCGAGATGGCGAGATCTCGGGGCCAGTAGCGGGAGCGGGACTCGAACCCGCGACACCACGATTATGAGCCGTGTGCTCTAACCACCTGAGCTACCCCGCCGCTGCCTCCCGCTGACGTGTGTCGGGAGGAGGGAGCCCCCTGTGGGAATCGGACCCACTACCTCTTCCTTACCAAGGAAGTGCTCTACCAATGAGCTAAGGGGGCGAAGCCTGCGAGCTTTCGCTTCGCGTTTTTGGCAACCGTAAGAGAATACCATCTGCGCGAGGGTGCTTCGTACACCCGCCGGGCCGCGGTTCGGAGCGGGGGCCGCCCCTGGCCGAGGCCCGGCGGATCGCGCGCAGGTCAGGCCGCTTCGCGCTCCTCGGAGGCGCCGGTGAGCGCGTCCAGTTCGTCGGCGGTGAGCTCGAGAGTCACCGAGGCGAGGAGGTCTGGCAGCTGGTCGATGGTGCGTGCGCTCGCGATGGGCGCCACGACGGTCGGCTGCGCGGCGAGCCAGGCGAGAGCGACCGAGGCGACGGAGGCGTCGTGTGCAGCGGCGACCTCGTCGAGCGCGTCGAGCACGGAGCGGCCACGGTCGTCGAGGTACGTCGACGCCCCGGCGGCGCGGGCGCTGTCGACCGTGACGCCGTCACGATACTTGCCGGTGAGGAACCCGGCGGCGAGCGCGAAGTACGGCACGACGCCGAGGTTCTCGCGCTCGGCCAGAGCACGGTACTTCTCCTCGAAGTCGCGCTCGACCAAGTTGTAGTGCGGCTGCAGGGCGACGGCGCGGTGGAGGCCGTTCGCCTCGGTGATCGAGAACCACTCCTCGATGCGCTCCGGGGAGTAGTTGGAGATGCCGATGTAGCGCACCTTGCCTGCGTCGACGAGGCTCGACAGCGCGCCGACGGTCTCCTCCAGCGGAACCGTCTGGTCGTCGAAGTGGGCGTAGTAGAGGTCGATGTGGTCGGAGCCGAGGCGCTCCAGCGATGCGTCGGCCGCGCGCAGGATGTTGTCGCCGGCGAGACCCTTGAAGTCGGGGTGCTGGCTGACCTTGGTGGCGAGCACGACGTCGTCGCGGTTTCCGCGCGCCTGGAACCACTGCCCCAGGATGCGCTCGCTGTCGCCGCCCGTGTTGCCCGGCACCCAGGCGGAGTATCCGTCGGCCGTGTCGATGAAGTTTCCGCCGGCATCCAGGTAGCCGTCGAGGACGGAGAACGAGGTGGCCTGGTCGGCCGTCCAGCCGAAGACGTTGCCCCCGAGCGAGAGGGGGAAGACCGAGAGGTCGGACGATCCGATGGTGCGGCGGGGTGCTGTCATTCGTGGTTCTCCTTCGATGGCGTCGATTGACCGTGCTCTCACGCTAACGCGGGTGCCTGTGCCCTATTCCGGGAACGCCTGAAGATGTGGAGAAGTTACGCGGTGTGAATAGTGTGGAGAAATGCAGACGATCGAACGGGGCGACCGCGCCGACCTCGCCGCCGATTGCGCGCGGTGCGTCGGACTCTGCTGCGTCGCGCTCGCGTTCGCCCGTTCCTCCGAGTTCGCCTTCGACAAAGCGGCAGGCGAACCGTGCGTGAACCTCGACGACGACCACCGCTGCCGCATCCACCCCGAGCTGCGCGAGCGCGGCTTCAGCGGGTGCACGGTGTTCGACTGCTTCGGGGCGGGCCAGCAGGTCACCCAGCACACCTTCGACGGCGGCGACTGGCGCGAACGCCCAGAGCTTCGCGGCGAGATGTTCGCCGTCTTCCCGATCATGCGCCAGCTTCACGAACTGCTCTGGTACATCGACGAGGCCGCGCGGATGCCGGCAGCCACCGCCCTGCGACCCCAGCTGGATGCGGCGCGCGACGAGGTGGCGCTGGTCGCTGACGCGCCGGCCGACCGCATCCTGGGTGTCGACGTCGACGACCTGCGCGCGCCCGTCGCCGAGCTGCTGCGCATCGCGAGCCGCCTCACCCGCGAGGCCAATGCGCCGGCCACAGTGCCCGATCGGCGCATCTCTCCCGGCGCCGACCTGCTCGGCGCGAAACTCGCCGGGCGCGACCTGCGCGGCGCAGAACTCCGCGGCGCGCTGCTGATCGCCGCCGACCTGTCCGGGGCGGACCTCTCGTTCGCCGAGCTCATCGGCGCCGACCTGCGCGACGCGAACATCGCCGGCGCCGACCTGCGCACCGCGATCTACCTCACGCAGGTGCAGGTCAACGCCTCCAGAGGGGATGCGCGCACGCTCCTCCCCGAGGGCCTGCTCCGGCCGTCGCACTGGCGCGACTAGACCGCATCCACTCCCGGCAGGCGGCGCACATCCAGCGCTGAGGCGGGGGCAGCTAGCATGTCGGGTGAGCGCCAACGGAGCCGCGATCCATCCCACACTTCCGAGACAGGTGATCACCATCACGTCCCCCGCATCCGCGCCCGAACAGAACGCGTCCGCTGAGCCGACCGCATCCACTGGCGCGCTGGCGCCGAGCAGCCCCGGCAGGGAGTGGTGGCGCTCCGCCGTGATCTACCAGGTGTACCCGCGCTCGTTCGCCGACGCCGACGGTGACGGCATGGGCGACCTGCCCGGCATCACCCACCGCCTGCCTGCGCTCCGCAGCTTGGGGGTGGATGCGGTCTGGCTGTCCCCGTTCTTCACCTCGCCGCAGAACGACGGCGGATACGACGTCGCCGACTACTGCGACGTCGACCCGCTGTTCGGCACGCTCGCCGACTTCGACACGATGCTGGAGCGCGCGCACAGCCTCGGCCTGCGCGTCATCATCGACATCGTCCCGAATCACAGCTCCAGCGCTCACGCCTGGTTCCAGGCCGCACTGGCCGCTGCTCCCGGCAGCGAAGAGCGCGAGCGGTACATGTTCCGCGACGGCAATGGCGAGCACGGAGAGCTGCCGCCGAACAACTGGGAGTCGATCTTCGGCGGCGCGGCCTGGACCCGCATCACCGAGCAGGACGGCACCCCCGGGCAGTGGTACCTGCACCTGTTCGACAAGTCGCAGCCCGACCTCAACTGGGAGAACCCCTGGGTGTGGGAGCAGTTCCGCAGCATTCTGCGGTTCTGGCTCGACCGCGGCGTCGACGGCTTCCGCGTGGATGTGGCGCACGGCATGGTCAAGGAGGCCGGCCTCCCCGACTACACGCCCCCTGCCAACGCGGGCAGCATGGGCGGCGTCGCCCTGGAGCCCGAGATCGGCGCGCACGCGTCGACGGAGCCGCCCACTCCTCCGTACTTCGCGCAGGACGGCGTCCACGCCATCTACCGCGACTGGCACACGGTCCTCGAGGAGTACGAGGGCGACCGCGTGCTCTGCGGCGAGGCCTGGGTCGAGCCGCTGGAGAAGCTGGCCCGCTGGGTGCGCCCGGACGAGATGCAGCAGACCTTCAACTTCGGCTACCTCGAAACGCCGTGGGACGCCGCAGCGCTTCGCACGGTGATCGACCGCTCCATCTCGGTGTTCGCGAGCGTCGGTGCTCCGAGCACCTGGGTGCTGTCCAACCACGACGTCGTCCGCCACGCCACCCGGCTCGCCCTCGAGGGCGAGAACCTGCAGGGTCACGGCATCGGCCCGAAGTCCACGGGCATCCCCGACACGGCGTTCGCGCTCCGCAGGGCACGTGCCGCGACAGCGCTGATGCTGGCACTGCCGGGCTCTGCGTACCTGTACCAGGGCGAGGAACTCGGGCTGCCTGAGGCGATCGACCTGCCGGACTCCGCGCGCCAGGACCCGACCTGGTTCCGCACCAACGGCGAGCGGTACGGCCGCGACGGCTGCCGCGTTCCTCTGCCCTGGGAGGGCACGGAGCCCTCGTACGGCTTCGGGCCGGGAGCCGCGAGCTGGCTGCCGCAGCCCGCATCCTGGGCGTCGTACACGCGCGACACCCAGGAGGGCGTCGCGGGCTCGACCCTCACGATGTACCAGGATGCGCTGGCCGCGCGCCGCGAGCACGACCTCGCATTCGGCGCGCTGGAGTGGGCTGACCTGGGACAGGATGTGCTCGCATTCCGTTCGGGGAATGTGTTCGTGATGGCGAACGTCGGCACAGGGCCGGTGGCGCTACCGGACGGTGAGGTGCTCCTCGCGAGTGCTGACCTCATCGGCCGCGAGCTTCCCCAGGACACTACGGTCTGGCTCCGCGCCTAGGATCTCCACCGGCCTGGCGAGATGCCAGTAACTGCGCCGCATCCCCGTGATGCGAGCACAGTTGCTGGCATCTCGTCGTTGTCAGGACGCGTTGGCCTTCAGCCACGCATAGGGGTCGACCTGACGGGTGCCGTCGAGCAGGATCTCGAAGTGCAGGTGCGCTCCGGTCGACACACCGGTGTTGCCGACGAGCCCCACCGTCTCCGCCACCCGAACCTGCTGACCGACACTCACCCGGACAGAGCCGGACTGCATGTGGCAATACTTGCTGCTGACGAGCTGACCGCCGATCATGTGGTCGATCGTGACGTTGACGCCGCATCCGCCGTTGTCTCCGCTGACCACCTCGCGTACGACGCCATCCGCCATGATCTGGATGGGGACGCCGGACCCCGGCGTGAAGTCGACCCCCATGTGGTTCGTGGATGCGCCCTCCGTCGGCGCGGACCGCGGTCCGAACCAGTCGGAGATCGGCACGCCGACGGGGAACGGCCACTGGACGGCGCCGCCGGGGTTGTTCGTGAACGTGTCGGCGATGCGCATCGAGCGGAGCCCGGCGACCTTCTCCCTCGGGCTGACCTGCACGCCGTCGCGGGCGATGGATGCGACGCCGACCTCCACGGGCATGGCCAGGTCTTGCACAGAGCCGGACGGCGCACTCGGAGCGACGTACTCGGCCTTGAGCGCCTGGATGCGGACGTCCTCCTCGGTGAGGAGCGCCATAGCTGGGACCGAGGTGGCGACGCCGATGGCCATGACGAAGGTCATGGCGGTGACGCTGAGGCCCGTGCGGGCGCGGGGGCGCGTGCTGGAGGGGGTCGACCGGGCCGGGGGCTGCTCGTGGCGGGATCGACGCGGGACCTTCGCGGAAGCTGCCGCCAGCTCCCGCTCCTTCTCCCTGAGCTCCCGCCGGGTCGGCTGGCCCGCATCCGGAGTCGCCGACGTCTCGCTGGAGCGCGCGGGCATCGGGGAGGTCGGGCGGTCGGGAGTCAACGGAGCGGTCGGCTTTCGATCTTTCTCAGACGTTCACAGGGGAATGCCCTTGCACTGATGCTGGGCAACCCTCCCAATGTAACGAAAAGATAACCGACTTCCCAAACCGTTCCGCAAGAAATCCAGCCAGATCGGTATATCAGCGCCACTCCGAGTAGAAGGCGTCGGCGAGCGGATGCAGCTGCTCGTACAGTCCGGGAGGCGCCGCCACCAGCAGGTCCTCCCCCTCCGGTCCGCCTCCCAGCCCACCGACCAGCGCCCCGGCCTCGCGCGCGACGAGGGCGCCCGCCGCGTGATCCCACGGGTTGAGTCCGCGCTCGAAGTACGCATCCAGTCGCCCGGCCGCCACGCTGCACAGATCAAGCGACGCCGCCCCGATGCGCCGCACATCCCGCACCTGACCGATGAGCTGCGCCACGAACGCCGCCTGCCGTTCCCGTTTGCGGGCGTCGTAGCCGAACCCCGTGCCGACGAGGCCGAGTTCGAGAGGGACATCCCGGTTGACGTGCAGTTCCCGGCCGTTCAGCCTGGCCCCGCCCCCGGCCGAGGCCGTGAACGCCTCGCCGCTCGCCGGATTGACGACGGCGCCGGCGATGGTGCGCCAGGTGGCGGGATCGGGGTCGCCTTCGACGACCGCGATGCTCACCGCATACGCCGGGATGCCGTAGAAGTAGTTGACGGTCCCGTCGATCGGATCGACGACCCAGGTGAGCCCGCTCGTCCCCTCACCGCCGCCGGACTCCTCCCCCAGGAACCCGTCGCGCGGCCGCGATGCCGCGATGGCCTCCCGCACCAGGTGCTCCACTTCGCGGTCCGCCCGCGTCACGATGTCGGTCAGCGACGACTTGGATGCGGCGATCTCCACCCCCTCCGACCTGCGCAGGTATGCGAGGTCGGCGGCGCGACGGGCGACGGTGAGCGCGATATCCCGGAGTTCGGCATTGGAAGGCATGAAGACAGCCTGGCAGACACCGGGGGCGTGTGGGACGGGTGACGAGTTGCAAGAATCGACGCGCGTCCGCCACCTCGTCACGCACACCAGGGAAGCTGGGAAGGGGCACAGTGTGCAGGCGTAACGTCCGATCATGAATGCACAAATCGGTTCCCCGTCTGTGGCGGAACTGGGGCTCGGCGCTGTGCTGGCCGACGCTCTCCCCTCCACTTTGCTGACTCCGGATGCTCCGGAGCGTTACACGGTCTCGGCCGTCTTCACCCGCCGCCCTACCCGCCCTGAGATCGAATCCATCCTCGGCCCGGAAACGCGCGACACGCTCAATCGCGCCGGCTACTCGACGGTCGAGGTGCGGGTCTCCGACCGCCGGCTTGAGATATCGAACACCAACCTCGCCGAGCTCAACTCCGGCCTCGCGGGCGTCATCGCGCAACGCCTCCACGAGATCGGGTTGCGCGTCGTCGCAGATCACGAACGGTTTGCGGCAGAACTCCGCGACGCGACGGAGCGCGAGACCGATCGGGTGGCGCTGGTGGCTCTGGCGGCCGCGGCGATCACCTTCACGGTTCCGACTCCGGGGACGTCGCCTGAGTCGGACTGGGAAGAGGAAGGCGGCTCAGCGGCAAAGTGGTTCGACGTCAGTAACGACGACCCTGCTGCAACTGCCTGACCCCGACGTGCAGCCCTCGCCGCCGCACGCAGGCGGCACACCCACCGCGTATGGACGAAGAAGGGGCTCCCGCATTTGCTGCGGGAGCCCCTTCTTCTACCGATGTGGCGAGTGAGGGATTCGAACCCCCGAATGCTGAGCAGTCTGATTTACAGTCAGATCCCTTTGGCCGCTTGGGTAACTCGCCGTTGGCGCTCCCGACCACCAGTGTTCTCGTGATCGAAGGCGCTCGACAAGGATACTGTTCCAACGCCCGCAGCGGAAATCAGCGCTCATCCAGCCTGCTCCCTGCCTCGCGCTCGTCCCCTCTGCCGTCGGCAGATTCGCGCCGGGCAGAAACGCTGGCGCCCGCGCAGCCTCCGCTCACAGGATTGGCCCATGAGCACAATGACCGACAACACACCGGATCAGCTGATCTTCAAACGCCTCCTCGAGGAGCGGATCGTCTTCCTCGGAAGCGAGGTCACAGACGACTCGGCCAACGAGATCTGCGCCCAGCTCCTCATCCTCAACTCGATCGAGTCGGAGAGGGACATCTACCTCTACATCAACTCTCCTGGCGGCTCGATCACCGCGGCGTTCGCGATCTTCGACACGATGAACTTCGTGCAGGCGGACGTCGCGACGGTCGCCCTCGGCTTCGCGGCGTCGGCCGGACAGTTCCTGCTCTCCTCCGGCGCCGTCGGCAAACGGTATGCGCTGCCGAACGCGAGCGTCGTGATGCACCAGCCGCACGGCGGGTTCGGCGGAACATCGGCGGACATCCAGACCCAGGCGAAACAGATCCTCTACTTCAAGCGGCGCATGGCGGAGCTGACCAGTATCCAGACCGGCAAGCCGATCGAGCAGATCCTCGAGGACGGCGACCGCGACCGCTGGTTCACCGCCGACGAAGCCCTGTCATACGGCTTCGTCGACCACGTGGTCGGCTCGACGCTGGCGCTACCGAGAGGGTGACCTATGCTGCACGTCGACTCGGGCGACGAGAGGCCGCGCCCCGACGAGCGCATGGCCGAGGATGCGGGCCAGGCGGCGGACGCGAGCCCGAAGGCGGATGCGCGTCCGGTGGTGGATGCGCGCCAGGCGGGGCAGGACCGTCAGGCCGCGAGCAGGACGTCGGCTGAAGCGCCGACGGCGAGGCCGTGTTCGTCGGCGATGCGCAGCTCGTCGGCGGTGCGCAGGTCGTCGGCGATACGCAGCTCACCTGGCGCGGACGCGACCAGGTGCCCGGCAGGGGCGAGCTCGCGCACAGGCGTGGTGTGGGCGGGATGGACACGGACGAGGTCCGCTGCGGCGAATTCGGCGGCGACTCTGGTGAGCAGTTCGCCCTCGCTGATGTCGAAGACGCGGCACAGCGTGGCGAGGATCTCGGACGACGCCTCCTTCCGGCCGCGCTCGATCTCCGACAGGTACGGGATGGAGACGCTGGCGGTCTCGGACAGCTGACGCAGGGTCTCTCCGCGTTCCAGCCGCAACCGCCGGAGCACGGCCCCGATCGCATGTCTGAGCAGCATGTCCCCTCCTCGTCTCGTCGACGTGTCCGCCAGCCTAGGCCCGCTCTCCCCGACGCGCCCGCACCTCCAGCGGATTCTGCTCACGGCAGAATCCGCGCAGCGGTCGCGGCGGCTGGCGTGCCCGACCTGGCCAGCACGATGGCGCAGGCGACCAGCGCGCAGCCGATGACCCAGCCCGCCACCGCCGACCCGGCCAGCAGCACCACCAGAACGCCTCCTGCTCCGGATGCGACGGACAGCCAGACGCGCGGCGCACCGGCCCAACGGCCATCGTCCACCAGCGCCGCCCCCACTGCACGAGACGGCACCCGTGCCGTCCGCTGACCAGACTGCACCCGCCCAGCCTCCAGCCGTCCCGCGACAGCGACCACCGCCGTCACCGCGACGGCCACGACCGCCAGCCACAGCCCGCGCGTCGCCCACCAGTCCGCCGTGCGCGGCTGCGGCAGCGGCATCCCGGACAGCAGGAGCACTCCGGCGAGCGCGATGAGCACGAGCATGTGCCAGGAGTAGATGGTCATCGCGCGGGCGTTGATCGCGCGGACGACCGTGGCGAGCATCCGGGTGCCCGCCAGGAGGCGCAGGGCAGGACGGGCGAGGTCGAAGACGCTCAGCTGGGCGACGCCGAGCAGGACCAGGGCGAACGTCGGCGGGTTGAGGTTGGCGAGGAGGTCGAAGGAGTACACGCCCGTGGCCGCGAGCACGACCAGCGTCCCGAGGGCGCCGACGGCGATTGCGCCGCGCGTCCGGCGGGAGAGCGAAGCGACCGTGCCGTCCGCCAGCCAGAAGCCCAGCTGCTGCACCAGGAGCCAGACGAACAGCAGGTTGGCGAAGCCGATCGCCGTCAGCCCCGTGGATGCGCGAACGATGTCGACGCCCACCGCGAGCGCCGCGAGCACCGCCACTGTCCGGATCGGGAACCGCAGGTGCGCGGCGACCATCAGCGGCACTGCTGCGGTGCACAGCAGGTACACCCCGAGGAACCAGAGCGGCTGACTCAGCCGGAATCCCGCCGTGGCGACCATCGACGACGGCACCCCGCACAGCGTGAGCACCGAGAGCGCGACGGCGGAGGCGGCGATGGCGGCCACGGCCGGCAGCAGCAGCCGTCGCATCCGCCCGGCGAGGTATGCGGCCGGCGCAGTGCCTCTGTCGCGCATCCCTGACCAGTGGAGGAAGCTGGAGAACCCGCCGAGCACGAAGAACAGCGGCATGACCTGCGCCAGCCAGGTCAGCGGTGCGAGCCCTGGCCAGCCGTCGAGTGCGTTCTGCAGCACGGGGGCGCCACCGGACACGCTCACCCCGACCATCAGCGCGTGCAGCAGCACGACGACCACCAGGCACCCCGCCCTGGCGATGTCGACCGCCGCGTCCCGAGTGGATGCGGCACGCTCGATTCCAGCTTCACAACGGACCCCCACCCCGCCGGACACCCCAGCGTGCACCCCATCCGGAACCCCGCCGTGCAGAGCACGCGATTCCTCCGCCACCATCGAGCGCGACATGCCATCTCTCCCGTCCGGCCCGCGGTGGGCCGTCGGGGGAAGCGTCTCAACGGGGTTTCGGCGGGGTCGTCCGTCCGCGGAGCCAATCGCATCCCGTACCGCCGTATGGGGTGCGTGGACTCCGCGACGTGGCTACGGCGCCGGCTCGACCAGCCCGGCGTCGAACGCCAGGATCACCGCGTGCACGCGGTCGCGCAGGCCCAGCTTGCTGAAAATGCGGCTGACGTGGGTCTTCACCGTCTGCTCCGCGATGAACAGCTCGGCCGCGATCTCGCCGTTGGAGCGGCCCCTGCCGATCAGCACCAGGATCTCGCGCTCCCGTTCGGTGAGGTCGGCGAGCTGGAGCGCGTGCCGCGTCCCGGCGGGGCGCTGCGCCGCGAACCGTTCGAGCAGGCGTTTGGTCACGCGCGGCGAGAGGAGCGCATCCCCTGCCGCCACCACCCGCACCGCCTGCACGAGGTCGCCCGGTGTCGCGTCTTTGAGGAGGAACCCGCTCGCGCCGGCCGACAGCGCCTCGTGCACATAGTCGTCCGCGTCGAAAGTCGTGAGTACCAGGACGAGCGGCTGATGCGGTTCGCCCCTGGTGGTCGGGTGGACGAGCTCCCTCGTGGCGTCGATGCCGTTCATTCCGGGCATCCGGACATCCATCAGCACCAGGTCCGGCTTCAGGCGTCTGGCGAGCGCGACGGCTTCCTCGCCGTCCGCCGCCTGGCCGACGACCGTGATGTCGTCCTGCGCGTCGAGAATGGCGGCGAACCCTGCCCGCACCATCGCCTGATCGTCGGCGATGAGCACGGTGATGGTCATGCTGTTCCTTTCAACGGGACCGGGATGCTGGCCAGGACGACGAAGCCGCCGTCGTCCGTGCGTTCCGCCTCCAGCCTGCCACCCAGCAGAGCGGTGCGCTCGCGCATCCCCCTGATCCCGTGTCCACCCGAGTCCGGCGCTGGGGCGGAGGCTGGGCGTCCTGGGGCGCGCTCGTTGCGCACGGAGACGTCGAGCGTGTCGCCGGAGCCGTCCGTCTGCGTCGTCCGTTCGAGCCGCACGACGGTCGCGGCTCCCGTGGCGTGCCTGGCCACGTTGCTGAGCGCCTCCTGCACGATGCGGTACACCGTCAGTGAGACCGCGGGGTCGAGCGGTGTGTCCGGCAGGCGGTCCTCCAAGACGACGCTGCCGCCGGCACGGGATGCGCGGCTCACCAGGCCGGCGATCTCGCCGATCCCCGGCTGCGGCGCCGTCTCCACCACGGTGTCCTCGCTGCGCAGCACGCCGAGCAGTCTGCGCATCTCGGCCATCGCGGCCCTGGCCGTCGCCGCGAGGTCGTCGAACTCCTCCGCCGCCTCCTCGCTCAACGACGGGATGCGGTAACGGGCGCTCGAGGCCTGCACCTGGATGGCGGACATGCCGTGGGCGACGACGTCGTGCAGTTCCCTGGCGATCCTGGTGCGCTCCTCCGCGAGCTCGCGGCGCGACAGCTCAGCGGCAGAGATCCGCTGCTCCCTCATCAGCTCGCGGCGGACATCCTGCCATTTCGTCACGAGAACCGCGCCGAGCAGCACGGCAGCGCTGACCGAGCCGAAGACGATGAGGTCGGCGATGACAGCACCGGACGTCGCAGGGGGCCGCGCCGCGATGAGCGCGACCAGGATGCCGCCGAGGGCTCCCCCTGCCCAGCCGACCAGGCCGACCCGCCAATCCGAGCGCAGCGTGGCGATCGCGAGCACGAAGCACTGCGCCACGATCGATGGGACGGCGATCGGCCATGGGCTCGCGCCGTCGGGGACGGATGCGAAGGCGGCAGCGACCAAGGCGACCACGGAGACCACGACGGCCGGTCGCGGAGCGACGATCGCGAGCACGATGGACGCCGCCTGCGCCAGGCCGAGACCGAGCGCGAGGACGACGGGGATGCCATAGACGGCGGAGCCGAGCGCGGAGGTCAGCACCAGGATCACCACCGCGGCGGTCGAGCCGACGCCCCAGAGGAGGACGAGCGGGCCGTCGAGTCTGCTGCGCAGAGGGGGCTGGTTGGTCGTCATCGTCAATCCGCTCATCGTCGTTCCGTCTGTCCTGCACGTCGCGTTGACGTCAGTTCCGCCTGCTGCCACCCCGTCGTGCGGTCACCTGCGTGTGCGCCGGGGGGCGTTGCTGCGGGGTGGGTGCCCGGGACGGGCTCCAGTCCCGGCTCCGGCTCCGTTTCCGTTTCCGGCGCCGTCCGGGCCGCCCGCTTCGCCCGCCTGCGTGCGGCCACCCGCATCCCCACGTCGACGAGCACACCGGTCGCCAGTCCCATCGCGATGCCTGCGAGCATCCCGAGCAGCGGGTTGCCGTGCAGCCAGTGTCCTGCGAGCAGTCCCACCGTAACCGAGTACGCCGCCCAGGACAGCCCGGCGAGGACGGAAAGCCCGAAGAACCGGCGCCGCGGGAAGCCGGACGCCCCCGCCACCAGGTTCACGGCGACGCGGCCCACCGGGATGTAGCGCGCGGTCAGCAGCAGCACGGCGGCGCGGCGGTCGAGACCGGCGCGCGCCCAGCCGACGGCCGCCTGCATCCTGGGCCGGCGCATCCACCGGAAGCGGGTGACCCCGACGCGCCGGCCGATCGCGAACGTGACGTTGTCGCCGACGATCGCACCGACCGCGGCGCACGCCACGATGAGCGCGATGTTCGGCTGGCCGAGCGTGATGCTCGCGGCGGCCGCCGCGATCACCACGGATTCGCTGGGCACCGGAGGGAAGAACGCGTCGACGAAGACGACGACGGCGACCACCAGATAGATCCACGGCGATGACACCGTCTGTGCGATCAGCTCGTTGACTGCGTCCATCCCGTGCTCCCCTCGGATACGGACGGAGTATTCCGCCCATATCCGAGGCTAGGAAGACGGGATGCGCGGCGCGTCACCCGGCGGTACTTCGTGCCCCCTACCGCAGGGGGATATCCCCGGTGGGTGCGGATGCGGGTGCGGGCGCCGGGGCTGCGGGGGCGGTGGCGACGGCGGGCGGGGCGGCGACGGCGGGCGCGGCAGGCGCCACGTCTGCTGCCGCCGGCCTGCCGGGGAGCAGCAGCGACAGTCCGATCGCCAGCACCGTGAACCCGATCGCCCACCAGAACGCCTGGTCGAACGCGTCTGCGATCCCGGCCAGCGAGTGCGCCCCCACCGCGGCGCCCTGCAGGATGACCGCGAGGAGCGCCACCCCGAACGATCCGCCGAGCTGGGTCGCGATCCTGGTCAGGATGCTCGCGTGCGGAACGTCCGAGCGCTCCAGCCCGACGAACGCGACCGTCATCAGCGGGATGGTGACCGCCCCGAGCCCGAAGCCGCGGACGAGGAGCGCTGCCATGAGCATCCACTCGTTCGTCGTCGGTGTGGCGAATGCGAACGGCACCGTCGCGATGCCGACGATCGCGAACCCGATCACGGACACCCAGCGGGCGCCGAAGCGATCCGTGAACCGCCCTGCCGCCGCCCGGCTGAACAGCGTGCCGATTCCCTGCGGTACGAGAAGCAGGCCCGCGCCGAGCGCGTCCGTCCCCCTGACCTCCTGGAAGTAGAGAGGTAGGAGCAGCATCGCGCCGTACAGGGATGCGCCGGAAAGGAACAGCAGAGCCGACGCCGACGAGACGGGGCGGTGCCGGAACAGCCGGACGTCCACGAGCGCTGCGCCGGCACGGTGCGCCGACCAGAACGCGAACGCAGCGAGCAGGAGCGCGCCGGCGATCACGGGCACGAGCACGTCGCCGCGCGCGAAGCCGCCGTCCTTGCTCACGTTCGAGAGCCCGTAGAGCAGTCCCACGACCGCCGGTGAGAGCAGCACGAGTCCCACCCAGTCGAGCTTGGGACGCGCGCCGAGCGTGTCCCTGGGCAGCATCCGGATGGCGAGGACGATCCCGACGGCGCAGAACGGCACATTCACCCAGAACAGCCAGCGCCAGTCGAGGAAGCTGAGGATGAGGCCGCCGAGCACCGGCCCGAGGATCGGGCCGAGCACCGCGGGGAGGCTCACCGCCGACATGATGCGGCCCAGGTTCTGGCCGTGCGCCGCCTGCATCACCAGGGTGGACATCAGCGGGAGCATGATGCCGCCGCCGATCCCCTGAACCACGCGGAACCCGATCAGGCTGGGCGCGTCCCAGGCCAGGCTGCAGAGCACGGAGCCGAGCAGGAAGATCGCGAGGGCGATGATCCAGAGCCGTTTGCCGCCGATGCGCTGCTGTGCCCAGCCGACGATGGGGATGGTGACTCCGAGGGCGAGCAGGTATCCCGTGCTGACCCACTGGATGGTGTCGACGGAGGTGTGCAGTTCCGTTGCGAGCGTGTGCAGGGCGACGCTCACGATCGTCGTGTCGAAGATCACGGCGAGCGCGCCGACGATCACCACGACCGCGATGCGGACCACCCCTGGATCGAGCTTGGTCTTCTCCGCCACCATGTCTCCTTAAGGTACGCGACTGTATCTTATGGCGATCATAGGCCGACGCGATAAGATACGCAAATGGATCTTGTCGAGCAGGAAGCACCCGCTCGCCGCCGCAGAGGCGTCGAGCTGGAGAACGCGATCCTCGACGCCGCCTGGGACCAGCTGGTGCAGAACGGCTACGCCGCGTTCACTATCGACGCCGTCGCCGCCCGCGCCGGCACCAGCCGCCCCGTGGTGTACCGTCGCTGGCCGACCAGGCAGGAACTCGTGCGGGCCGCCATCGCCCGCGCCGGCACCCGCGACCGTCCGGCCACCCCGGACACGGGCAGCCTCCGGGGCGACCTGATCGCGCTGCTGGACATCGCCAACCGGACGAGGCTCGGGTTCGCCGCAGCGCTCAGCGTGCACCTCGGGGGCTACTTCGCCGAGACGGGAACGAGCCTCGCCGACCTGCGCGAGGTCCTCCTCGGTGGCAGCACGACGGCGATGGACGTCATCCTCGAGCGGGCGATCGCCCGCGGTGAGATCGACCCTGCACGCCTCACGCCGCGCATCGCTGCGCTGCCGTTCGACCTCTTCCGGCACGACGCCATCATGACGCTGAAGCCGGTGCCGCCGGAGACGGTCGCCGAGATCATCGACACCATCTACCTGCCGCTGGTGCGCCCGATGGATGCGGGTGGAGCGTCCCCGAGCTAGGCGCGGCTCGCGCGCTCGGCCGCGGCGAGCACGTCCGGCCGCAGCACGAGGTGCGCCCCGAGCACCTCGAACCCCACGAGGAACCCGGCCGCGTCGAACTCCGCATCGATATGCGCCCCTGCTGCCGGAGCATCCGGAACGGCGGAGCGGTCTGGCAGGGACGGATCGGTCGGGACGTCGAGGCGGAAGTGCGCGACGTCGAGCTCCGGGTCGTATGTGAGTCGCATGCCCCTGAGCCTAGGAAGCGCGCGGCGGCGTGTCGTCGGACCCTCGTACCACGTGCGGTTCGACCGGAGGAGGAGATGCGCACTGCGGGCTCAGCGCCGATCCGCGACACCCCGCATCCACTGCCCGCAATGTCGGTGGTGCGGCGCAGAATCGTCGGCATGAGAACCTTGGAGATTTGCGAACGGTGCGACGGAACCGGCGCCGACCCGTTCCAGCACGACGAAGAGGTCACGGTGTGCGTGGAGTGCAGCGGAGACGGCTGCCACGTAACCTATCTGGCCGAACTGCAGCAGACCGCGTAGTCGCCCCGTATTGGCGTTCGCGGCCGACCCTGTTTGAATTGTGTGGTGCCGCACGGCACCCGTGGTTCTCTCAGGAAGGTGGCGACGAATGGCAGACTCATCGTTCGACGTGGTCAGCAAGGTCGACAAGATGGAGGCCGACAACGCCCTCAACCAGGCGCGCAAAGAGGTGGAGCAGCGCTACGACTTCAAGAACGTCGGCGCCTCCATCGAGTGGAGCGGTGAGAAGGTCCTGATGAAGGCCAACACCGAGGAGCGCGTCAAGGCCGTCCTCGAGGTGTTCGAGTCGAAGCTGATCAAGCGCGGCATCTCCCTCCGGTCGCTCGACACCGGCGAGCCGTATGCGTCCGGCAAGGAGTTCCGCATCGAGGCCGGGATCAAGAACGGCATCGAACAGGACGCCGCCAAGAAGATCAACAAACTCATCCGCGACGAAGCGCCGAAGAGCGTCAAGTCGCAGATCCAGGGTGACGAGCTCCGCGTCTCCTCCAAGAGCCGCGACGACCTGCAGGCCACGATGAACCTGCTCAAGGGCGCCGACCTCGACGTCGCGCTGCAGTTCGTCAACTTCCGCTAGCCGGTCCGGGATGCGCGGTGTCCTGCGCCGGCGGGCGCGCGCATCCCGTGCATCCCGTTCGTCCGGTGCTCAGCGCAGATAGCCGTGCAGCCAGCGGCGCAGCTCAGCGTACGCGTGCCTTCGCACCGGCTCGCGGGACAGAAAGATGTCGTGCAGGGCGCCGTCGATGCGGGAGACGGTCACGGTCGGGGCAAGCTTGAGGGCGCGCTGGGCGATCTCGTCCACCACGAGGACGATGTCCGAGCTCAGCATCTCCGGCGTCCACCTCGGCAGAATCGTGGAGCGCGCCGACACCATCGTGAGCACGGGAGCGTCGATCGCCAGACCGGACGCCACGCGCGCGTGCCCTGCCATGACCGCGGCCAGCCACATAGGGCGCACAGCGAAACCCCTGACCGGGCGCCAGTTCAGGTCGTAGTCCCACTCACCCTCCATGGTCGACGACACGCTCCTGGTGTAGAAGCCGAGGTCGACGTTCGGGAGTGGGGCACGGGGATCCACGCGGGCCTGAAGGCCGATCAGCGGGGCGAGCGCCGCCCGCCCGGCCGAGTGCGCCTGGAACTCGAGCCACGGGCTGTTCAGGACCAGCGCATCCGCTCGTCCAGGGTGGCGGTCCGCCCAGAGGCTGAGCGTCAATCCGCCGGTCGAGTGGCCGAGGAGGACCAGTTTGCGGCCCTTCTGGCCGCTCTCCGCGATGATGGCGATGGCCGCATCCAACTCCTCGTCATAGGTGGCGAGATCGTCGACGAACCCGGGGGTCTGCCACGGCCGCAGGCTCCTGCCGTACTTGCGCAGGTCGATCGCGAAGAACCGCGCGCCGTTCTCGTGCCAGAACGCTGCGAGCTCCTTCTGGAAGAAGTAGTCGGACCAGCCGTGGACGTACAGCACATCCGTGTCGGCGGCCACCGGCCTGTGCAGGCGCAGGTCGGCGAGGTGCGGCGGCGGGACGTAGCGCACCAGGGTCGCCACGACCTCGCCCTCCGCATCCGGCTTCAACGGCAGCGTGAGCTGTTCGAATGCATCCCCGAGCACATCCTGCGTCCACCCCTGCGCGTGCGTCATCACCCCAGCGTGGCAGGCGTGACGGGATCGCGCGAGCGTCAGTCCTGCGCCGGCGTCTCCGTGGGTGTCGCGTTCGTCGCGTTCGAGACGCGGACCATCTCGTCGCGCGGCACGACCTTGACGCGGGCGCGACCGCGCTCCGCCCCGAGCGCCTGCTCGTGGGTGTCGAGGTTGTGCCAGCCGTCGAGGTTCGTGTACTCCACACCACGCTCGCGCAGCAGGTTCTCCACAGATTCCTCGGAGGGATCGGTGGGGGCCCACCAGTTCCCCTGATCATTGATCACATGTTTGATGGTTTCCATGGCGTCCGACTTGGTGTGGCCGATGAGGCCGACCGGCCCGCGCTTGATCCACCCGGTGGCGTACACGCCGTACATGCGCTCGTTGTCGCCCTTGCGCAGCACCTGGCCCTCGTGGTTGGGAATCACGCCGTGCTTCTTGTCGAACGGGATGCCCGGCAGCGGCGAGCCGAAGTAGCCGACCGCGCGGTAGATCGCCTGGATCGGCACCTCACGGATCTCCCCGGTGCCGCGCACGCCGCCCTCGCCATCGGAGGCGGTGCGCTCGTACCGGAACGCCGCCACGTGGCCGTCGCCGTCGGAGACGATCTCGAGTGGCTTGGCATAGAAGTGCAGGTGCAGCCGGCGGGATGCGGTCCCCACCTCGCGTTGGCGCCACTGCTGCAGCACGCGGTCGATCACCATCACCTGCTTGTTGCTGGTGATGGCCGCCTTGGATTGCTCGTCGTAGTCGAAGTCCTCGTCGTAGAGGATCATGTCCACATCGCGCAGCTCGCCGAGCTCGCGGAGCTCCAGCGGCGTGAACTTCACCTGCGCTGGTCCGCGCCGCCCGAAGACGTGCACGTCGGTGACGGGCGAGTTCTTGAGGATCTCGTAGACGTTGTCCGGGATCTCGGTGGGGAGCAGATCGTCGGCGTGCTTCGCGAGGATGCGCGACACGTCGAGCGCCACGTTGCCGTTGCCGATCACGGCGACGGACTCGGCCTCGAGCGGCCAGGTGCGCGGCACATCCGGGTGGCCGTCGAACCAGCTCACGAAGTCGGCAGCGCCGTACGAGCCTTCGAGCTCGACGCCAGGGATGTCCAGGTCGGCGTCGTGCACGGCGCCTGTCGCGAAGATCACGGCGTTGTAGTGGCGCTTGAGGTCGTCGAGGGTGATGTCCTCGCCGTACGTGACGTTGCCGAAGATGCGGATGTCACCGCGGTCGAGCACCTCGCGCAGAGCGGTGATGATGCCCTTGATGCGCGGGTGGTCGGGAGCGACGCCGTAACGGACGAGGCCGTACGGCGCAGGAAGGGCCTCGAACAGGTCGATGGAGACGTCGAAGGCGCGCTCCGCCTTCAGGAGGATGTCTGCCGCGTAAATGCCGGCGGGGCCCGCACCGACGATGGCCAGTCGCAATTTGGTCATTCGTTGTGTCTTTCTTGCTCAGCTGGAACGTTCGACGATGGTGTCCGCGAAGCGGATCAGCGCCTTCTTGACGGGCCCGGTCGGCAGCGGTTCGAGCGCTTCGACGGCCTCGCGTGCCCAGCGGTGGGCTTCCTCCAGCGTCTGCGCGGTCACCGGGTGGTCGCGCAGCGCGGCGATGGCGGCGGTCGCGGCCGGAGTGATCTCGCCGTCCTCCGCCGTGCCGATCACGTCGCGCTCGAGGCGTTCGAGCAGGGCGCGCGCGTCCGCGTCCGACTCTGCGAGCTCGCGCAGGCGCAGCACGGGGAGCGTCGCGACACCGGCGCGGAGGTCGTTGCCCGGCGTCTTGCCCGTCTCCTTGACGCCCTGCGACGACAGGTCGATCACGTCGTCGATGATCTGGAAGGCGACGCCGATCTTCTCGCCGAACGTCACGACGGGCTGCTCGTACTCCTCCGGCGCCTTCGCGAACACGACGCCCATCTGGGCGGCGACGGCGATGAGCGAACCTGTCTTGTCCTCCAGCACGCGGATGTAGTGCTTCACGGGGTCTTCGCCGTCCTGCGGACCGATCGTCTCGTGCAGCTGCCCGAGGCAGAGCCGCTCGAACGTGTCCGCCTGCAACTGGATGGCGCGCTCGCCCAGGGTGGAGACCATCTTGCTCGCCCTCGCGAACAGCAGATCGCCGGTGAGCACGGCAACCGAATTGCCCCAGACGAACTGGGCACTCGGAACCCCGCGCCGCATCTGCGAGTCGTCCATGACGTCATCGTGGTAGAGCGAGGCGAGGTGCGTGATCTCCACGGCCTCCGCTGCCTGCAGCACCTCCGGGGTGTTGCCGAGCCCGAGCTGCGCCGTGAGCAGGGTCAGCATGGGACGCACCCGTTTGCCGCCGGCCTCCAGCAGGTAGCGGGCGGTGACGTCGGCGAGATTGTCGGCGAACCGCATCTCGGCGTGCAGACCCTCTTCGACGAGCGCGAGCCCGGCGTCGACAGCGGAAGCGAGCTCCCTGTCCTGACCGGACGAGAAGATCCGCTCCGTCAGGCCGATCTGGCTGGACAGCGACGCGGTGCGTCGCACAGCGGGGACGCTTGGTGGCACTACTCCCCCTCGGGTGGGACGCCGGACGAATCCGACGACCCCGTGGCGCCCGCTGCTCGGTTGGAGCGCACGGGCTTGGCGGTGGTGGGTTCTGCGGTGGTGGGTTCTGCGGTGGTGGGTTCTGCGGTGGTGGGCTTTGCAGGCGCTGGCTTCCTTGCCGTGCTGGGCTTGGCGGCGGCGGGCTTTGCCGTGGCGGGCTTCGCGGCAGCGGACTTCGCAGTGGCAGGCTTCGCAGCAGCAGGCTTCGCGGCAGCAGGCTTCGCGGCAGCCGCTGCCTTCACTTCAGCAGGCTTCGCGTCGGCGGGCTTGGTGGCAGGGGGCGTGGGGCCGGGGGTCGACGACGTCGCGCCGGCGGCCTCCGTCGCGCGCGCTCCACCCGCATCCCGTGGCTTGTACCCGCGGTGCAGGGCGACGATTCCGTAGGTGAGGTTGCGGTACGCGACGTGCTCGAATCCGGCCTCGCGGAGCCAGTCGGCGAGCACGGGCTGAGACGGCCATGCCTCGATGGAGTCCATCAGGTATTCGTACGCGGCGGGGTTGGAGCTCGCCAGCTTGGCCAGCACGGGCATCCCGAAACGGAGGTACGCGGAGTATCCGGTGCGCACAATGGATGCGGGGGGCTGGGAGAACTCGCAGATCACGACGCGTCCACCCGGCTTCGTCACGCGGTAGAACTCGGCGAGCGCCTTCTTCGGGTCGACGATGTTGCGGAGGCCGAACGAGATGGTGACGGCGTCGAACTGGTCGTCGTCGAACGGGAGTTGCGTGGCGTCCGCCTGGACGAACCGGACGAACGGGTTGTCTGCCTGGCGGCGGCGTCCGACCTCGATCATTCCTTCCGAGAAATCGGCGGCCACAACGGTCGCGCCGTTCTTCGCGAGGGATGCGCTCGAGGTCCCCGTGCCCGCAGCGACGTCGAGAATGGTCTCGCCCGCCCTGGGGCCGACGGCCTTGGTCGTCGCCACACGCCAAAGAGCCGCGTTGCCCATCGAGAGGACGTTGTTGGTCCTGTCGTAGTGCGTCGACACCTCATCGAACATGGCGGCGACCTGCGCGGGCTGCTTACTGAGGTCGGCCTTACTCACCCCCCTAGCTTAGGCGGCACCGCGCCGCCCTGCATTCCAGCACCCTGAGAGGCGGTGGCATCAGCGACAGAGGCGATCACCAGGCGGGCCGCGGTCGCGATCATGTCGACGCGAGGCGCGACCGGGGCCGTGCGCTCCGCCCAGCCGAACTTGAAGCCCAGCCAGTCCACGCCGTCTGCCGCAGTGACGGCGTCCGTGAGGAGGCCCGGGGTGAGCAGCGAGGTCGGTTCGCCGTATGCGAAGTCGGGCGTCGGGGTCATCGGGTGGTGCGCATCCACCCAGGGTGCTCCGAACGGCGACTGCTGTGCAGAGGCGCCGGAGAGCATCAGGCCGCGGAGGCGTCCGGAGGTTGCGGCGATTCGGAGCTGCTCGGTGACCAGGCTTCCGTCCCTCAGCTCGATCGCCGAGCGGCCCCAATTCATACTGAGGCCGACCCACTGCGGGAGGCCGTCCATGGCGGCGAGTTCGTCTGCCAGGTCGAGGAAGCCCTTCTCCGGTTGCTGCCGAGGCAGGAACGCGTCGCAGTGCTCGACCACGATGGCTGCGGCGTCCCAGGCGTTCGCGTCGTCGACCAGCTCGGCCAGCGATACGGCGAGCGACGCACGGTCTCCACGAAGGGCGGACGGAGCGCTGTGCAGCTCGACGGCGGTCACCGCCTGGCGTCCGACCGCGTCGTTCAGGCGGCGGACGGCGTCGCGCATGCGAAAGGCCTCCGCAACAGCGTCGGCCCGGCCGCCCGGGTCGCGGGACGCGAGGCCGTAGGACGGGGCAGAGCCCAGCCGCTTCATCGTGCCGGGGATGCTCGTCAGCACCGCATCGAACCGGCGCGGGAAGGTGCGGAGCAGCCACGCGTCGTCGTGCGAGTGGAGGCCGCCGATCCACGGAAGCTCCAGTCCGCGGACCTCCGGCAGCGCTTCCAGCCCGGCGAAGAACTCCGACTCGAGTGCCGCATTCCACGTCGCGTGGGCGGGGGATGCGGCATATGCGCCGACGAACACCCCAGCAGAAACTCCGGTCACCGTGCGACCGCGTCCGCGAACCAGCGTGTGATCGTGGCCGGGTGTGTGATCGCGGTGCCGACCACGACCGCGTATGCGCCGGCATCCATCGCTGCCCCGGCCTGCGCCGGGGTGTGGATGCGGCCCTCGGCGATCACCGGCACGTCCACCGCTGCGACCACCTCCGCCAGCAGCTCGAGGTCGGGGCCGTCCGTCTTCCGGCGTTCCTCGGTGTAACCGGCCAGCGTGGTACCGACGCAGTCGGCCCCCGCTTCCACCGCGGCGATGGCGTCGGAGAGCGAGCCGGCGTCGGCCATCACGGTGGCGCCGGTGAGATCTTTGAGCCGGTGGATCGTTTCGGCGAGCGTGAGGCCGTCCGGCCGTTCCCGGCGGGTGCCGTCGATCGCGACGACCGTCGCGCCTGCTGCGTGCACGCTGACTGCGTGCCGAAGGGTCGGCGTGATGAACACGTCGGCGTCGCCCGCCTTCCAGAGGCCGATCAGGGGGAGGTCCACCCTGTCGCGGATGAGCGCGATGTCGCCCGGACCCTGCGCGCGGATGCCGACCGCGCCGCCGATGACAGCCGACTGGGCGACCTGGGCCATGGTCTCCGGGCTGCGCATGGGCTCGCCAGGGTATGCCTGACAGGAGACGATGAGACCGCCGGCCAGGGTTTCGAGGGTGTGGGCGATTCTCAACATGGTTCTCCAGAAGCTGGTCGTTCGTTCGGCACAAGGGGAGGAACGGATGCCGACGCCAGCGCCGCCCCGACGATGGCCGCATCCCCTCCGAGTTCGGCGGCGACGACCGGGAGTCCCGTCGCGGCGGGGATCGTCTCTGCGTCGATTCCGGCGCGCAGCGGGTTCCACCAGCGGGCGCCGGTCGCCGCTAGACCGCCGCCGATGACGACGATGTCGGGGTCGATGGCGTTCACCAGTCCGCCGATCGTGCGGCCGAGGGCGGTCGCGGCCAGCGTAATCGTCGCGGCAGCGAGCTCGTCCCCGGCGTCCGCGAGAGCGAATACGGCCCGAGTGTCCGGCACAGACGATCCGCCCGCTCGCAGATAGGCCGCGAGGATCGCCGGCCCAGCCGCGATCATTTCCACATGCCCAGCCCGCCCGCAGGTGCACGGCAGGCCATGCGCCTCCACGGACGGCAGGTGGCCGTAGTGCCCAGCGACGTGGCCGGCGCCGCGCACGAGCGCACCGTCGGCGATGAGCGCTCCACCGATGCCGGTGCCGGCTGCGACCAGCAGCACCGTTCCGCGGCCCCGGCCGGCGCCGGAGCGCGCCTCGCCGATGGCGTGGGCGTGCACGTCGTTCTCGACGATGACAGGGACCCCGATGGCGGATTCGACAGCCTCGCCGATCGGGGTGCCTGCCCAGCCGGGCAACGTGTCGGTCGCGGACACCACCACGCGGCGGACGGGGTCGATGACGCCGGCCGCTCCGACGCCCGCCGATACGACGCGGGACGGGGACGGTGCGGACGCGATCACCGATTCGGCGAGGCGGATCGCGGTGGCGAGCACCGCATCGGGGCCTGCGGCGGAAGGGGTGGGAGCCTCGCTCCGCATGACGACGGCGCCGGTCGCGATGTCGACCAGGCCGGCGGCCGTCTTGGTGCCACCGATGTCGATGCCGACCGCGAACCTCCCGCCCGCCACCGGAGCGTCCGCGCCAGCGCCAGCGCCCGCGCCGGCGCGCACACCGGCGCCAGCGCGCGCACCCACGCCCACCGTGCCGCTCATCGGACGAGCAGCCCGGACTCCTCCACGATGGCGCGGATGCGGTCGACCGTCTCGCCTTCCAACGTCGGCACCGGGTGCGCCATGCGGTTGCTGTCGATGACGCCGATGGCCTGCAGTGCCGTCTTGAACGCGCCGAGCCCTGCGGCCTCTCCGCTCACGCCCTGCGCCTGGAACACGATCTCGAACAGCGAAGCGAGCTGGTCCTGGATGCGCTTGGCCTCCGCCCAGTCCCCCGCCTTCGCCGCCTCGTAGAGGCGGACGTACGACGCTGGATCGACGTTTCCGAGGCCGGGGACGACACCGTCCGCCCCGGCGAGCAGCGCGCCGTCGACGACGATCTCGTGCCCGGTGAACAGCACCAGCGGACGGCCGGCGGCCTCGTTTGCGGCGACCAGGCGGCGGAAGGCGACGTCGTCGCCGCTGGAGTCCTTCACCCCCGCGATCACGCCGTCCAGGCCCAGGCGGATGAGGAGGTCGCGTTCGAGCTTGAGGTTCACGCGGACGGGAACGTCGTATGCGAAGATCGGCAGGCTGGTCGCCGCGGCGAGCGCTCGGAAGTGCGACTCGATCTCGACGATGTTCGGGCGCACGTAGAACGGAACAGTGGCGACCACCGCATCCACACCGGCGAACTCCGCGATGCGGATCTGCTCGATGACGCGGGCGGTCGACATGTCGTTCACACCGGCGAGCACGGGCACCCTGCCCGCCGCGATCCTGACCGCCTCCGTGAGCACGGCGGAGCGCGCGGCGTCGGTCAGGAAGCCGACCTCACCGGACGAGCCGAGCGCGAACAGCCCGTTGACGCCCGCGGTGATCTGCGACTCGATCAGGCGCTCGAAGGAGGCGACGTCGAGCGAGCCGTCCTCGGCGAACGGCGTGACGAGGGGCGGGATGACTCCGGAAAAACTGGGCTTGCTCACTGTTCTCTCCAATGGTGATGCTCGTGGTGCTGATGGTGTGGTTCTCGAAGGATGGATGGTCAGAGCAGCGATGGCGCCGCGCCGAGGAGCTTCCTGGTGTAGTCGTCGCTCGGGTTGTCGAACACCGAGGCGGCTGTGCCCTCCTCGACGATCCGGCCGTAGTACATGACGACGATGCGGTCGGAGACGTAGCGGACGGTCTGGATGTCGTGCGAGATGAAGACCATCGCCAGGTCGAGGCGTTCCTTCAGGTCGCTGAGCAGGTTGAGGATCTGGGCGCGCACCGACACGTCGAGCGCGCTGGTCGGCTCGTCGGCGACCATCAGGTCCGGTTCGAGCGCGAGCGCCCTGGCGATGGCGACGCGCTGGCGCTGACCGCCCGAGACGTGGCTCGGCAGCACCTCCGCCGCCGAGCGCGGCAGCCCCACCAGGTCGAGCAGTTCCAGGATGCGGCGCTCGCGCTGCGCCCCGGTGCCCATCGCGTGCACATCCAGCGGGTCGCGCAGGATGTCGTGGATGGTCATGCGGGAGTTGAGCGCCGTGGACGGGTCCTGGAAGACGATGGAGACCGCCTTGCCGAGCGCCTTCCTGGTGGCGCGATCCTTGGTGAGGACGCTCCGCCCCTGGTAGAGCACGTCGCCGTCCGTCGGCTGCTGCAGCCCGACGAGCACGCGGGCGAGCGTGGACTTGCCGCAGCCGGACTCGCCGACGATGCCGATGGTCTCTCCTCGACGGATCGTCAGGCTCACGTCGTTGACGGCGTGCACCTTGTCCGGCTTGAACAGCTTGCCCGTCCTGGCGGTGTGCACGACGTGCACGTGGTCCAGGGTGAGGATGTCGGCTCCTGTCACAGTGCCGCTCCCTTCTGCGCGTTCGCCGTCTCCGGGAGGGAGGCGACGTAGTGGTCTGTCGTGCCGTCGACGAGCCGCAGCTCCGGCCGCACGTCGATCCCTGCCCCAGGCCGCTCCACCGATCGGGATGCGAACCGGTCGCCCTTCGCGAAGTCGCGCGGCGTCGGCACGGTGCCGGGGATCTGGTGCAGCCTGGTGGCGCCGGACTCGATGGAGAGCACGGAGCCGAGGAGGCCGCGGGTGTACTCGTGCTGCGGGTGCAGCAGCAGTTCGGCCGTCGGCGCGCTCTCGACCACCTGGCCCGCGTACATCACGGTGATGCGGTGCGCCACCTCGGCGACGAGCGCGAGGTCGTGGCTGACGAACACGAGGGCGAAGCCGAGCTTGGCGCGCAGGTCGTTGAGCAGGTCGATGATCTGCGCCTGAACCGTCACGTCCAGCGCTGTGGTCGGTTCGTCGGCGACGACCAGTTTCGGGCTGCGGGTGAGGGCCATCGCGATGAGGACGCGCTGCCGCTGACCACCCGACAGCTCGTGCGGATAGCTCTTGAGGGTGCGCACAGGGTCGAGTCCGACGAGCTCCATGAGCTCTTCCGCACTGCGGGTCCCTCCGCGCCGGATGAGCTGCTTGAGCTGCGCCCTGATGAGCATGGACGGGTTCAGAGAGCTGAGCGCATCCTGGTACACCATCGACATCTCGTGGCCGCGGAGGGCGTTGCGCTCGTGCTCGGTCATCGTGAGCAGATCACGACCCTCGAACAGGATGCGGCCCGTCACCTCGGCGTTGGCGGGCAGCAGTCCCATCACCGCGAGGCTCGACAGGCTCTTGCCCGATCCGGACTCTCCCACGATCGCCATCGTCTCGCCCGGACGGACGGAGAAGCTGAGCCTGTCGACCACATCCACGTCTCCGTGGCGGTCGGGGAAACGGATGCTGAGGCTCTGCACCTCCAGGAGCGGGGGCACGTCGGCGTCGAAGACCAGCCGGTCGGTCCTGCGGCGCTCCGCCTCGCCGAGGTGCTGCAGGTGCAGCACGAGGGCGGGGTCGGGGGCGACAGGGTCGAGCGGGTCGGCCGCGATGCTGCTCTCCTCGTCCTCCTCCAGCGCTCCGGCGCTGTCCAGCGACTCGGCGGTGACGACGGATGCGGTGCCGGCGTCGGTGGGGATGGACTCCGGCGCTGCGGCGCGGCGGCGGATGCTCGGCCTGACCATCGCATCCGTCAGCCCCTCGGCCAGCACGTTGAGGGCGAGCACTGTGATCAGGATGAGGAGGCCGGGGAACAGGGTCGCCCACCAGCCGCCGGCCAGCAGCAGGTTCTTGCCGCTGGAGATCACGTTGCCCCAGGACGGTGCAGGCTCCTGCACGCCGGCGCCGATGAACGACAGGCTCGCCTCGAACACGATCGCGTCGGCGACGAGGATCGTCGCGAAGACCAGGATGGGCGCCGCGCAGTTGCGGAAGACGTGCTTGAGCAGGATGTACGAGGTGCGCGCCCCGAGCACGCGTTCGGCCGCCACGTAGTCCTCGCCGAACTGGCTGAGGACGTTGGCGCGAACGATGCGTGCCAACTGCGGAACATAGAGGAACGCGATCGTCGCGATCAGCACAGGCAGGCTCTTGCCGAACACGGCCACGAACACGATGGCGAGTGCGATGCCGGGGAACGACATGATGACGTCGAGGATGCGCATGATGCCCTCGTTGACCCAGCGGTGCGCCGTGGCGGCGACGGCGCCGATGATGCCGCCGACGATCAGAGCGAGAGCTGTTGCGCCGAGGCCGATGGCGAGCGACGACCTTGCGCCGTAGATGAGGCGGGAGAAGATGTCGCGTCCGCTGCGGTCGGTGCCGAACCAGTTGTCGAACGACGGCGGCTGCGCTGGGACGCCCGACTTCAGCGGGTCGTGCGGAGCGACCAGCGGGGCGAAGATCGCCGCCAGCACCACGATGAGGAAGAAGACCAGCGAGATCTTCGATGACAGAGGGAGAGCCTTGAAGCGCAGTCCGGGAGCGGAGAGGCGATCGGCGAGTGTGCGACGCATCGTTTACACCGTCCTGATTCGAGGATTGACCACCAGGTAGAGGAGGTCGACGATCGTGTTGACGATCACGAAAGTGAGCGCGATCGTGATGGTGACGCCCTGCACCAGGTTGGTGTCGCCCGCCGTCACGCCGTTGAGGATGAGCTGGCCCATCCCCGGCAGGTCGAAGATCACCTCGATGACGATGGCGCCGCCGAGCAGGTAGCCGACGCGCAGTCCGAGAACCGTGATCGGGGTGATGAGGGCGTTGCGGAAGACGTTCCTGCCGATCACCACGCTGCGCGGGAGGCCGCTGCCGATCGCGGTGCGCACGTAGTCGCGGTCGAGCTCTTCGACCATCGAGGTGCGCACGACCCTGGTGAGGGATGCGGCGACCGGCACCGCGAGCGCGAGGGCGGGAAGGAACATCGACTGCAGCCAGCCGCCGAACGAGTCCTGGGGGGACGTGTATCCACCGGTCGGGAAGATCGGCCAGGTGAGGGCGAACTGCTGGATGAGCAGGATCGCCAGCCAGAACGACGGCACGGCGATCCCGGCGATCGAGACGACGCGGATCACCTGGTCGGGCCAGCGGTCGCGGTAGAGGGCGGCCGTCACGCCGAGCACGGCGGCGAGCACGATGGCGATGATGAGGCCGAGGAAGGTGAGCTGCAGGGTGAGCGGGAACGCCGTGCCGATCAGGCCACTGACCGATTGGCTCGGCGGGACCGTGTTGCCGAGGTTGCCCTGGATGAGGTGGCCGAGGAAGGCGAGGTAGCGGACGATGAGCGGATCGTTGTATCCGTTCTCCTGCCGCCAGGTGGCTTTGGCCGCGTCGCTCGCGCTCTCACCGAGCGCGTTCGTGGCCGGGTCGGTCGGCGCGAACTGCAGCACGATGAAGACCAAGAGGGTGATCCCGAGGATCATGAACGGCAGGGCGATCAGACGCCGTCCGGCGAGGCGCACGAGTGCGACCATGCGTGACTCCTAAAGGGGGCTGGAGGGAGGCGGTGGGGCCGGGGTCGACCGGCCCCACCGTTGGGCGCTACTTCGTCGGGCCGACGCCGAGGAACGACAGGCCGGTCATCGAGATCGGCTTGAAGTCCGCGAGGGCGCTGGAGTCCCAGGCGGTCGGCAGCTTGCGGTGCAGCAGGGGGTAGAGCGGCACCTCGTCCGAGACCAGGTTGTAGATCTCGCTCCAGGTGGCGAGCTGCTGCTTGCGATCGGTCTCCTGCGCGCCCTGGTCGAGGAGCTTCTGGAGCGTGTCGAACTCGGCGCCGGAGTTCCAGCGGTAGCGCTTCTGCGACCAGATGTTGTCCGCGTAGAACCAGCGCAGCAGGAGGTCGGCGTCGTTTCCGAAGACCGAGGGGTCGCCTGGGGCGACCATCACCTCGAACTGGTTGTTGTCGACCTTCTTGTACTGCCCGGCCGACTGGCCGATGTCGAGAGTGGTGCTGACGCCCACCGCATCCAGGTCTTCCTTGATGAGCGGCGCCACGTCCTTGACCCAGCCGGTGTCGGTGGTCAGGAGCGTGATCGACAGGTTGGAGACGCCGGCGGCCTTGAGCAGCGACTTCGCCTTGGCAGGGTCGTGCTTGTAGACGGTCTTGGCCTTGACGTAGTCGGGGTGGTCGTTCTGCACGTAGCTGGATGCGGCCTCCGCGTTGCCGAGCATCCCGTTCTTGATCAGCTTGTCCATGTCGATCGCGTAGAACAGCGCCTGACGGACGCGCTTGTCGTCGAACGGCTTCACGGTGGTGTTGAACATCATGAAGAGCAGGCCGAACGACTGCACGGACTCGGTCTTCACGACGCGGGAGAGCCCGTCGACGTTGAGGTACGGCACGTCCTCGATGGCATTGACGCGCTTGGACTGCATTGCGCTGACGCGGGCGGACGGGTCGGACAGCAGGTTCCAGGTCATCGCAGCGGCAAGGGCGGGGCGCGAGCCGTTGTACGCGTCGTGGCGCTCGAAGCTGAGCTTGTCGTTCGCGGTGGCCGCCGTGATCTTGTACGGGCCGGTGCCGGTGGGGAGGGCGTCGAACGCCTTCGGGTCTGCGGTGACGATGGCCTTCGGAACGACCTTCACAACCGAGATGCGCTCGGCGAACAGCGGGAAGGGGTACGCCGTCTTGAACTGCACGGTGGTGTCGTCGACCTTGGTGACGCTGTCGGCCGAGAGGAAGGGGAGGAATCCCGCGTACAGGGAGGCGTTGGCGGGGTCGAGCACGCGCTGGAAGGAGAACAGGACGTCGTCGACGGTGACCTTGCTTCCGTCGTGGAAGGTCGCACCGTCGCGGAGGGCGACCGTGTACGTGGTGCTGTCGACCTGCTTCGGCAGCGCCTTGCCGAGGGCGGCGTACGCCTTGCGGGTCACAGGGTCGAGCTCGACGAGACCTTCGAGGGTGTGCCAGTTGGCGGCCATCGTGAGCGCGCCGGTGGTGGTCATCGGGTCGAAGCCGGTGCCGAGCGCGTACGACATGCCCGCCGTGATCGTTCCGTTCTTGTCGACCGATCCCGCTGCTGCCGCGGTTCCGGCCTTTCCGGTGGTCGAGGGCGGACCGCTGCACGCCGCGAGAGCCGCGACGATTCCGGCCGCGCCGGTGGCTGCGAGGAAGGTGCGTCTGCTCGTTTGTTTCTGGAGTGAATCTCTCAACATTGAACTGCCTCTCCTGAGATCGGACGTCTGATGTCCTACGTGGGTATACTGAAAGTAGTGCACATCCCGCGGAAAGGTCAAGTCCACAATGGCGTTCGAGCCCACCACGTCCGGAATGTTCTCCTCGACCCACAGCCAACGCCGAACGTCGGTGACAGACCAGATCAAGGACTACATCCTCATCCACCGGCTTCAGCCGGGTGACCTCCTTCCCACGGAGGCGGAACTGTGCGCAGAACTCGGCGTGAGCCGGTCCAGCGTGCGCGAGGCGATGAGGACGCTCGCCGCCCTCGACATCGTCGAGGTTCGTCACGGCTACGGAACGTACGTCGGTCAATTGTCGCTTGCCCCGCTGGTGGAAGGGCTCGTCTTCCGCGGCGTCCTCGGTCCGGAGGACGACTTCGCCGCCCTGCGCGAGGTCGTCGAGGTGCGGGAAGCGCTCGACCTGGCGATGGCGGACCAGGTCTGCGCCGCCCTGGCAGGCACGAGCAACCCAGGGCTGCACCAGGTGGTGGATGCGATGGAGGAGAAGAGCGCCAGAGGCGAGGCGTTCGCCGAGGAGGACCGCGCCTTCCACTCCGACCTGCTCGCCCACCTCGACAACGCGCTCGTCGGCCAGCTCGTCACCGCGTTCTGGGAGGTCAACACGGTCGTGTATCCGCGGCTCGGCCTTCCGCCCACGGTCGGCCTGGACGAGACGGCCCGCGCGCACGGCGACATGCTGCGCGCAGCGGAGGCCGGCGACGTCGAGGCGTACCGCGAGGCGGTCGTGAAGCACTACATCCCGCTGCGCAGGGGGCTCGGCACCGCATCCTGAGCCGCGAAGGCGTCGCGCAGCACGCGCAGTGAGAGCAGGTCGTCGTCGACACCGCCGCCCTCGTGGGCGTTGTACGGCCAGGTGTGGATGCGCTTCGGCCCCGCGTACGCGTTGTACGCGGCGTAGACGGTCGACGGCGGGCAGATCGGGTCCATCAGCGCCGCCGTGATCGTGGCGGGCGCCGTCGCCCGCTTCGCGAAGTTCACGCCGTCGAAGTACGAGAGCGTCTCGTGCACCTGCTCTGTGCGCTCGCGGAAGTGCGCCAGGTAGTCCGCGATCTCGCGGAACGGCATCCGGTCGGTGACGACGGATGCGCGCGGGAAGTCGCAGAGGAACGGCACCCTCGCCACAACGTGCGCGAGGTCGGGGACGAGCCCGGCGACGGCGAGCGCGATCCCTCCGCCCTGGCTGATGCCGAGGACAGCGACGCGGGACGCATCCACCGCCTCGAGCGTGCGTGCCGCCTCGACGGCCCTCACCGCATCGGTGAACAGGCGGCGGTAGTAGTAGGTGCTCCTGTGCTCGACTCCCCTGGTGACGAAGCCGGGCATCTGCGGGGTTGTCCGACCGCTGTCCGGCGTGACGCCGCGCGATCCGCTCCAGCCCTGGCCGCGGGTGTCCATCTCGAAGTGCGCGTATCCCGCCGACGCCCAGAGCAGGCTCTCGACGGCATCGCCCCGCCCCCTGCCGTAGCCGTGGAACTGGACGACCGCGGGCAGCGGCCCGTCGGCGCCGCGCGGGAGGCGCAGCCACGCGGCGATCTCCTCGCCGTCGTAGCCGCCGAAGCGCACGTCGAACACGTCGACCGTGGTGAGTCCCGCATCCACCTGTTCGACGCCGACGACCAGTGGATGCGCGCGGGCGCCGTCGATCGTGTCCACCCAGAACGCGTCGAAGTCGTCCGGGTCGCTCTGCGAGCTGCGGTACGCGCGGAGCTCTGGCTCTGGGAGGTCGAGGAACATGCTCTCTCTTTCGCTGGTGGCTGCCTGTCGGCCGGCCTGGTCAGTCCCGTTTCGTTCCGGTGTCCTGCTCGTCGTCGAAGAGCGCGCCGCGCACGATGGCGCGGGGGTCGTACCGCCGCGGGTCGAGCTTCTGCCAGTCGATGTCCTCGCCGATCTCGTCGCTGACGCGCTCCTTGAGGCCGTCGGCCGTGCTGCGCAGTCTGCGCACCAACTCCGCGAGTTTCGCGGCGTATCCGGGCAGGCGCGTCGGGCCGACGAGGAAGGCCGCGACCACTCCCACGACGATCAGTTTGTCGAACGTCAGACCGAACATGGGTGCGACCGTATCACAATTCCGCCTAGACATCAGACGTCATATGTGCTTGAGTGACCGGGCGGCATCAGCCGCGAACCTCTACGAGAAAGGCCTCCCCCGATGTTCGCGAACCTCAACGGCTGGCACGCCCTGATCATCGTCGCCGTCATCCTTCTCCTGTTCGGCGCACCCAAGATCCCCGCCCTCGCGAAGAGCCTCGGACAGTCGATGCGGATCTTCAAGAGCGAGGTCAAGCCCGAGTTCACCGGCCGCGACAGCGAGCCGAAGACGCCGGGCAGCACGGAGGTCTGACCCGTGCGGCGGAGCACGAAGCCGCGCGCGCAGAAGGCCGAGTCCGGCCGCATGGCGATCGCCGCGCATCTCGCCGAACTCCGCCGCCGCCTCTTCCGGTCGGCCG
This sequence comes from Leifsonia sp. NPDC102414, assembly GCF_044765685.1. Taxonomy (NCBI): domain Bacteria; kingdom Bacillati; phylum Actinomycetota; class Actinomycetes; order Micrococcales; family Microbacteriaceae; genus Leifsonia; species Leifsonia sp. NPDC102414. The sequence goes on along the minus strand of NZ_JBIWKN010000003.1, from coordinate 38,040 downwards.
CAGCGCTGCTCGCCGGCGTCGTCGCCGGATGGTTTCTGGCGACCCCGGTGCTGGATGCACTCCGCGCCCCGATCGAACAGGTCGCCGCCACCCAGCACCGTCTCGCCGAACTCAACTACGACACCATCACGGGCGCGTTCGACCTCAGGATGCAGGTGGCGATGACCGTCGGCGTCATCGTCTCCAGCCCGGTCTGGCTCTACCAGCTCTGGGCGTTCCTCGTTCCAGCGCTCAACCGCAGGGAACGGCTGTACGGCTTCGGATTCTTCTTCACCGCGGTCCCGCTGTTCCTCGCCGGCTGTCTGGCTGGCTGGTTCGTGCTGCCGCACATGGTCGGCGTGCTCACCGGATTCGCCCCTCAGCAGGATGCGGCGATCGTGCAGGCGAAGACCTATTTCGACTTCGTGCTCAAGCTCATCGTCGCGATCGGTGTGGCGTTCGTGCTGCCGATCGTGGTGGTGCTGCTCAACTTCGTCGGCGTGCTGCGCGCATCCACCATCGTCCGGTCGTGGCGGGTGGCCGTGATCGCCATCGCCCTCTTCACCGCCATCGCGACCCCGGCGGCCGACGTGCTCTCGATGGTCTGCCTCGCGGTGCCGATGGTCGCGCTGTTCTTCGCGGCGGCCGGAGTCGCCGCTCTGCACGACAGGCGCGCGGATCGGAAGGCCGCGGCGATCCTCGCATCCACCGTCCCCGAACTGGGCTGACGCCGCGCTCTGCCGACATCGCTTACCCGAATACCCGACGCAGTACCTCACCTCACCCGGAACACATCGCAGTGCCAACAGGAAAGGAAGGAACGCTATGTCACGCCCATTTTCGGAGATCCGGCAGCATCCCCACCGCAGGAGAGCATGGCTCGCCGCCCTCGCCGCCTCGGCCACGGCCGCGGCCGTCGTTCTGCCGATCGCACCGGCCGTCGCAGCGCCGACCGATCCGCCAGGCGCTTTCAGCACCGCTGACATCTCGGGGAGCCCTGTCTCTCCGTTCGCCGCGTATCGCATCCCCGCGCTCGCATCCGTCGGCGGCGGCGTCGTGCTCGCGGCGTGGGACGGCCGGCCAGGGAGCGCGGCGGACTCCCCCAACCCCAACTCGATCGTGATGAAGCGCAGCACGGACGGCGGTCAGACCTGGGGTCCGCTCAGCACGGTGCGCGCCGGAGTGACCACGTCGCCGAAGAGCGGATTCAGCGACCCGAGCTTCGTCTACGACGCCGTCGCTGGAAAGGTCTTCCTGTTCTCCGTCTACTCGAAGGACCAGGGCTTCGGCGGCAGCACGTTCGGCAACGACGACGCGAACCGGCAGGTCATCAGTGCCCAGGTGTCCGAGTCGGACGACGCCGGCGTCACCTGGAGCGAACCACGGCTGATCACCTCGGTGGTCAAGCCGGGGACGAGCACCACGAGTCCCGTCGCCGGCGACGTTCGCAGCATGTTCGCGAGCTCCGGAGAGGGCATCCAGCTCCACTACGGCGCGCACGCCGGCCGGCTGATCCAGCAGTTCGCCGGTGACGTGCGCCAGGCGGACGGCACCAACGCCATCCAGGCATACAGCGTGTACTCGGACGACCACGGCGCCACCTGGCAGCGCGGTCAGTTCGCCGGGACGAGGATGGACGAGAACAAGGTGGTCGAGCTCTCCGACGGCCGCGTGCTCCTCAACTCCCGCGACAACGCGGGCGGCGGATACCGCAAGGTCGCCGTCTCCACCGATGGCGGCGTCACGTACGGCCCTGTCAGCCAGGACACCGAGCTGCCGGACCCGACCAACAACGCGTCGATCACGCGGGTGTTCCCGGACGCACCCTCCGGCAGCCCCGAATCGAAGATGCTGCTCTTCACCAACACCGCATCCCAGTCGGTCCGCTCCAACCTGACGGCGCGCGTCTCCTGCGACGACGGCGCGACCTGGCCGTTCGCCAGGCAGCTCAACGCCGGATTCTCCGGATACTCGACGGCCACCAGGCTCAGTCCCGGCCAGTTCGGCGTGCTCTACGAGTCGAGCGCATCCACGGCGATGAACTTCGCCCGCTTCGACGACGCCTGGCTGAACGCGGCCTGCGACGGCGTCAGCACGCTCTCTAAGCTGACGATCGCCGGCGCACGGACGGACACCGCCCGCGATCTCAGCGCGTCTCCGTACGCAGCCGGCGAAGCGCTGCCGTATGCGTTCACGGTCTCCAACCACGGTTCAGCCGCGTCCACGATCGCACCCACCAGCGGCAACTTCTCGCCCCTGGTGCCGAGCGGCGCGGGAAACTGCCGGTACATCGGCCTCGCCGGTGGCGCCTCATACACCTGCTCCTCGCCGCGGCACACCGTGACAGCGGCCGAGGTGTCGCGGGGCTATGCCGTGCCGGACACCACCTGGAGCGCGTCGGGCGACTCCTCCGGCGCCACCCGCGTCCTCGGCCTGCCGGTCGCGCTGCAGGGCGGCATCCAGGCAGGGGCGGCGACCATCGGGACGGCGGCCATCTCCGGCGAGCGCTCGGACGGCGAACGCGACGTGACCTCCTCGCCGTACGCAGCGGGCGACCAGGTGGCGTACACCTTCCGGGTCATGAACACCGGCACGGCCACCGTCTCCGTGGTCCCCACCGCCGGCGCCTTCTCCCCGTTCCTGCCGAGCGGCGCAGGCAACTGCCGGTACACGGCGCTGGCGCCCGGCGCGTCATACGTGTGCTCGACGCCGAAGCACACGGTCACCGCAGCGGAGGCGGCACAGGGCTACTTCGTGCCGGACACGTCGTGGACGGTGACAGGCCCGTCCGGCAGCGCGAGCGGCCGGGTGCTCGGCTCGCCGGTGCGACTGTCCTGATTCGACGGACGGTTCGCGGGGGCGGGATGAGCATCCCGGCCCCGCGAACCCCCAGCCCGCGCGCATCCGACCCCCAGCATCCCGGGCGTAGGCTGAACGGGTGACAGCAACAGCGACCACGCCCCGGACATCGAGCGCCACGGCTCTCCTGGTCGAAACCACCCCCATCGACGACGTCCGCCAGCTCATCCCGTTCCTCGACGCCAGGCACCCGCTGCTCTGGCTCCGCAAGGGAGAAGGGATGGCCGGGATCGGCGAAGCGCTTCGGCTCGAGTTCTCCGGCAACGACAGGATGCGTTCTGCCGCCGCCGCGTGGCGCGAGGTCGTCTCGCAGGCGTCCGTCACAGACGGCATCGGCAAGCCGGGCACCGGCCTGGTCGCGTTCGGCACCTTCGCGTTCGACAACGACAGCGCTGCGACGAGTGTGCTCATCGTCCCCGAGTTCGTCATCGGGCGCCGGGATGGGCGGAGCTGGATCACCCGCATCCGCCCGGCCGACGACGCGGACGCCTCCGGTGCGGCGCCGTCCGCCCTCCCGCGCCCCACCCCCTTCGGCGACGAGTACCGCCTCTCCCTCCTTCCCGGCAAGCTCAGCAAGGACGGCTATCGCGCCGCCGTGCAGGCCGCCGTCGATCACGTCATGCGCGGCGACCTCCGCAAGGTCGTCGTCGCCAGGGACCTCACCGGGCACCTTCCGCACGAGTCCGATGTGCGCCGTGCCCTGGTGGAGCTGGCCCTCGGCTACCCGGAGTGCTGGACGTTCGCCGTCGACGGGCTGGTCGGCTCGTCACCGGAGACGCTGGTGCGCGTCGACCACGGAACCGTGAGCGCCCGCGTGCTCGCCGGCACCATCTCGCGCGGCGCCGACAGCGTCAGCGACCACGACGCCGCCGTCACGCTCGCGAGCAGCACCAAAGACCAGGACGAGCACCGCTACGCCGTGGCGAGCGTCGTCGACGCCCTGCGCGAGCACAGCGCCGACCTCGCTGCGAGCGACCTGCCGTTCACCCTCAAGCTCCCCAACCTCTGGCACCTCGCCACCGACGTCCAGGGCACCCTGAGCGACGGGTCGAGCTCGCTCGACCTGGTCGACGCCCTGCATCCGACCGCCGCTGTCGCAGGCACCCCGACACGGGATGCGATGGCCGTCATCCGCGAGCTGGAGCCGTTCGACCGTGGCCGTTATGCCGGTCCCGTCGGCTGGGTCGGCGGCGACGGCGACGGCGAGTGGGCCATCGCGCTGCGCTGCGCGCAGGTCTCCGAGTCCGGCGACATCACTGCGTATGCCGGTGCGGGCATCGTGGCCGACTCCGACCCTGAGCGAGAACTCGCCGAGACGACGATGAAGTTCCGTCCGGTGGTCGAAGCCTTCGGATAGCCGGCGCCTGCCGCCACATCAGGAGGCGGCGAGCCTGGCCTTCTCGACCTCCACGTCGTAGTCGGGGGCGGGCCAGCCCAAGTCCATGTCCTCCAGGGCATGGATGAGCAGGTGCTGCACCGCGAGCCGCGCGTACCATTTGCGGTCGGCGGGGACGACGAACCACGGGGCCTGCTTCGTGGAGGTCCTGTCGAAGACCACCTGGTACGCGGCCTGGTACTCGTCCCACAGCTCGCGCTCGTCGACATCCCCCGGGTTGTACTTCCAGTGCTTCTCCGGCCGCTCGAGGCGATCGGCGAGGCGTGCCCTCTGCTCGTCCTTGCCGAGGTGAAGCATCACCTTCACGATCGTCGTCCCGCTCTCCACCAGTTCCTCCTCGAACTGGTTGATCGCACCGTACCTGCGCTCGATCTCGTCGGCGGGCGCGAGCTGCCGCACGCGCCCGATCAGCACGTCCTCGTAGTGCGAACGGTCGAACACGCCGAGCTGGCCTGCGGCAGGGACCTCGCGGTCGATGCGCCAGAGGAAGTCGTGAGCCAGCTCCTCCGGCGTCGGCTTCTTGAAGCCCGCGTAGCGCACACCGCCCGGGTTCACCGCGCCGACGACGTGCGAGACGATGCCGCCCTTGCCTGCGGTGTCCATGGCCTGCAGCACGAGCAGCAGCCGACGCTTGTCGCCCACCGTCCCCGCCGCGTACAGGCGCTCCTGCAGGTCGGCCAGGATCGCAGCCCCCTCGGCGAGCGCGGCCACCCCCTCCGGCTTGCCTCCGTCGAATCCGGGCTTGCCGCCCGTGTCCTGCTCGTCCAGCCGGAAGCCTTCCCCGACTTCGAGCAGCTCGACCGGCTCGGTGGTCCAGTACCCTTCACGTCCCACGGTGACCTCCTCGTTCGCGTGCGGTCCATAGTACGGTCAAGGCGTGCGATACCGACACGGCGAAGCCGAACCCCGCATCCACCCGTCTGCTGTGGTCGCCGACACCGCGGTGGTCAGCGGGGAGGTGCGGATCGGCGCCGGCTGCAGGATCGCGCACGGCGCCGTGATCACTGCGGAGGGCGGCCCCGTCGACCTCGGCGAGCACGTCATCGTGATGGAGAACGCCGTGCTCCGCTCCACCAGAAGGCACCCGCTCACGATCGGCGACCACTCGCTGATCGGGCCGCTCGCCGCGATCACCGGAGCGACCGTCGATCGGGAAGTGTTCATCGCGACAGGAGCACGGATCTTCAACGGCGCCGTGATCGGCCGCGGCAGCGAGGTGCGCATCGACGCGGTGGTCCACCTGCGCACGGTACTGGAGGCCGGAAGCACGGTGCCGATCGGCTGGGTGGCCGTCGGCGACCCAGCGCAGCTCTTCCCGCCTGGCGCGCACGAGGAGATCTGGGCCGTGCAGCGAGAGCTGGATTTCGCCGGGACGGTCTTCGGCATCGACGCTACGACGACCGAGCGCCCGTTCATGGTGGAGCTGACGGAGCGCTACGCCCGCTCGCTCGGCGAGCACGCTCACGACGAGCGGCTCGACTGAGCACGCGCCGGTCCCACGCCTGCCCATTCCGCGCCGTTCCGTCAGAGAGGGGATGCGGTGTCCACGATCGGCTCGAACGCCGACGCGGGGTAGAACACCACGGCAGGCTCCGCTCCTCCGGGGAACGCGCGCTCGAACTCGGCCTCCGACGCCGCGTCGTCGAACGACACGTCGAGGATCTCCCTCCATCGGCCGTCCGCCATCTGCTGCACCGTGGCCTCCCAGATCACTCCCGGCGTCTCCTTCGCCTGCAACCGGAAGTGGATGCCCACCGCGCGCCGCCGCTTCAACAGCGAGAGCAGTCCGCGGTACACCGCGAACCGCTCCACGGAGGCGAACCACGGCTGCAGGCTGCGCACGAGCACGTCCGCGTTCCACAGGATCGTCGTCGCGAACCCCGCACGCGACTGGTACACGTCCACCGCGATCACCCCGGCGATGCGCCGGAGGGTCTGCCGGAGCGTGCCCCGCGTGATGCCGTCCTGCACGGTGCTGTGCAGGTAGAACGGGACGGACGGCTGCGGGCCGAGGCCGCCGGAGCGGAGCGCGGCGTGGTCGACGATGGTCTGGCCGCCGTCGAAGTAGCCGGCGAGCTCGTGCAGCAGCGAGGCGACCAGGGCATCCGGCGGGTCCGACTCGATCGCCTGAGCCGTGTCCGCGTATGCCGTCGACTGGTGCAGGGCGCCAAGCCGGAACCCGACAGGCAGCATCGGGCCGGCCTTCACGGTCACGAAGCCGTCCGTGCCTGAAACGTGCCGCACCGGGTTCTCCCTTCCGTCGATCCGCGGCACGATGTCGAGCACGTGCTCGATCGCCAGCACGCGAACCTCGTCCGGGATGCGCACCCGGCCGAGCGGCGTCCCGGCGACCACGAGATGCGACACCGTGAACCCTGCCCGTGCCGCACGCACCGCCACCTGGGCCGCCACCATGCCGCCGAGGCTGAACCCGGCGAGCAGCACGGGCTCCCCTGGCTGGATGCCCGCGGCGCGCATCGTCTCGAGTGCGGCGCGGGTGACGGTCGGCTCCTCCTCCGCACCGATCACCAGGTCGGCCGTGAGATCGTTCGGGGCTGCGCCCTGTCGCGGGTGCCAGGACTTGGTGCTCGGGAACTGCACGATCCAGTGGCGCAGCCCATTCGCATCCACGCGGTGCACGACGCGGATCAGAGCGACGTCGGCGCGGTCGTCGAGGTCGGGGTCGCAGAGGTCGTCGATCTCGCGCTGGCTGAGGAAGATGTCGCGCAGGCTCCTGATGCTATGGCGGCGGAGCGCGCCCGCCGCCAGCCCCGGATAGCCGAGCGGGTCGGGATACGGTTCGAGCTCGAGCCCGAGGAGCGCTGCCGGCACGTCGACCAGGGTGGGAGACGGCGTGTAGTCATGTGGCGCGTGCGGATCGCGCCACCAGTCGAGGAAGTCCCTGATGTGCGGGAACGCCGACGCCAGGAAGTCGTCGTAGCGGAGGATGTCCGCGTCATGCCCGTCGCGCAGCAGATTGCGGCGGCGGCCGAGGTTCACGACCTTGAGAAGCACGGCGCGCAGCGTGAACACGGCGACGTACGGTCGCGCGCGCCAGCGCGTGGAGAAGAGGCCGGCCACGCTCGCAAGCAGCAGCAGCGGCCCGAACACCACACCGGCCAGGCGCGCCGTCCCTCCGACGATGCGCGGGGCGAGCGCGAGGTAGAGCGAGCTGCCGACGAGTCGGCGCACCCGCCTCCCAGCCGGGGGCCGGAGCGCGAACGGATACGGGATGCGCTGCAGATGCTCGATCGCGAACCACACCCAGGCGACCGCCGCCCACACCAGCCAGAACACGAGCGCGACCGCCGCTGCCAGCGCACCGAGCACGAGGAGCACCAGCCCGGCGACGACGGAGAGCGGGACCGCCACCACGAGCCAGAGGACGAACATCGCCGTCCCCGCCGCGCTCCGCCCTCGCCACGTGTGCGGGGGGATCTGCGGCAGCATGGCGTCAGCCTAACCCGCCTCCTCCGACAGCCATCCGCCCACGGCGGCGAGGTCGGTTTCCCTAGCGCAGCGCACGACCTGAGCACTAGCGTGTGCTCTGACGCCGCACGGAGCGGTGCACGGAAGGATTGTCGTCTCATGTGGAACAACTTCTGGAACGTCATCTGGCTCATCTTCTGGGCCTTCGCGTTCATTGCGTACCTGTTCGCACTCTTCGCGATCATCGGTGACCTCTTCCGCGACCGCAAGCTCAACGGCTGGTGGAAGGCGCTCTGGATCATCTTCCTGGTCTTCCTTCCGTTCCTCACTGCCCTCGTCTACCTGATCGCGCGGGGTCGCGGCATGGCGGAGCGCCAGGCGCGGGATGTGCAGCAGGCCCAGTCCCAGGCTGACGACTACATCCGCACGGTCGCGTCCGCCTCCCCGGCCGACGACATCGCCAAGGCCAAGCAGCTCCTCGACCAGGGAGTCATCACCGCAGGCGAGTTCGACGCCCTCAAGGCCAAGGCCCTCGGCAACAAGTTCTGACGAGCCGCTGGCATCGCAGAAGCGCGGCGTCCAGGCCGATGGGGACGCCGCGCTTCTGCCGATCCGATAGCTGATACCCTTTATTCACATCTGACATAACAGACTTCACAGCGCGAGCCTCTTCATCCATCACCACAGCACCCGGGATTCCTGGCGCTCCGATCCCACATCCGCGACATTCGTGTTCTCCCTAGCTTGAATTCACGCTGGGCGGATGTAATATTCATGTATGCCTGTACCCATTACGGAGACCGTCAGCCCACGACGGCTCATCAGAGACGAAGTCTTCCTTCGCCTACTCGACGCGATCGTCGACGGCGATCTCACCCCTGGCGAGCAGCTCTACGACGCTGAGATCGAGAAGTGGGTCGGCGTCTCCCGCACCCCGGTGCGCGAGGCCCTGAACCAGCTCGCCTCCATGGGGCTCGTCGAGATCATGCCGCAGAAGCGGACGCGCGTCACCCCGATCGATTCCGTCCGCCTCCGCGGTCTCATCGAGACGGTCGGCACCCTCCTGCACGGCGTCGTCCGCGACTCCACCGCCCTCCTCACCGACGGCGACAAGGAGTCGCTTCGCGCCTTCGCAGCGAAAGCGACCAGCGGGGACGACCTCAGCGAACTCGTCAAGGACAAGTCGTTCTCCGACGACTTCATCAACGTCTACGTACGCAGACTCGACAACAAGACGGTCGCCCGCCTGCTTAGCCGCCACCTGCCGGAGATCCGACGCGCGCTCATCGCTGCTCCGAGCACGAGCGCGTTCGAGGCCGGACTGCCGTACCTGAAGACCATCGTCGATGCGTCGACCGCCGGCAACGCCGACAAGGCCGCCGCGGCCGTCGACGACTACTGGAACAAAGCACTCTCCCAGCTCGTCGACGAGTTCGCCGCGCTCGAGAAGAAGGAGAACTGATGCCGCTCCCCGTCAAAGACACCGCACCGGTCGAGCGCCAGCTGCTCCGTGATGTCGTCTACAACCGCCTGTATGACGGCATCCTCGACGGAACCCTCGAACCGGGCGAGACTCTGCTCGACGAGAAGCTGACCGCGTGGCTCGGCGTCTCCCGCACCCCGATCCGCGAAGCCCTGATGAAGCTCGCCGAGATCGGCCTGGTCGAGATGGCGCCCAACAGGTACACCCGCGTCGCTCCGATCGACATGCGCGCGATCGACGAGGCCGTCTACATCTCCGGGCTCCTGCACGAGCAGGCAGCACGCGACGCCGTCCCGAACCTCAGCAACGCGGCGGCCACCCGCCTCGACAAGCTGGCCAAGGAGGCGAAGAAGCTCACCAAGTCCGGCGACCACCCCGCGCTCGGACACACGCTCAACGAGTTCTTCCTGGAGTTCGAGCGGAACACGGGCAACGATGTTCTCGTGAGCGTCAGCGAGGGCCTCAGCCCCCAGCTGCTGCGCTACATCGCCGTGTGGCAGCGTCCGTTCGACACCGACGACCTCCCCGCGCGCATCGCGGAGATCGCCGCCGCTGCCAAGGAACGCGACGGCGACAAGGCAGGCGACCTCGTCAAGGCGCTCTTCGCCCCGTCCCACGCCCAGTTCCTCGCCGACTACCGCCGCGCCGACGCCGAGATCGACGACACCCCCATCGTCTGACCCGCCGCGCGCATCCATCGAGTCCGGACTTGTTCACACGACACGCCGTGTCCAGGCGTGAACAAGTCCGGACTCGATTGCGCTAAACGCGGAAGTCGACCGCCGAGCGTGCTCCCACTACGGAGCGGATGTACGCGGCGACGCGCTGGTGATCCGGGTGCTCGACGTAGCGCTGAAGTGCCGCCTCGTCTGCGAAGTCGCTGATCAGCACGACGTCGAAGTTGTCGGGGCTCAGCGCATCCACTCCCACCTCCAGCGCGAGGATCTCCGGGATGGTCGCCGGCAACGACTCCAGGCCGGCCTTCACGGCGGCGCGCTGCTCTGCGCGCTCCGACTCGTCCGAGGTCGCGAGCTTCCACGACACGACATGGCGAATGGTCATCTGACCTCCAGGAGAGCGGTGCGGAGACGAGTCGGATCGACGCGCCAATAGGTGTGGACCCTGCCGTCGACGAGCACCACAGGGATGTCCTCGACATACTGCGCGTGCAGGTCAGGGTCCTCCAGGATGTTCTTCTCGTCGACCACGACGGTCGGTGCGCCATCCGGCAGGTCGCCGATCACGGCGCCGATCACCGCGCGGGCGTCATCGCAGAGATGACACCCCGGCTTGCCGATCAGAGTGAGAGAGACGCTGGACACGCATCCAACCCTAGCCGGATGCGCGGCGTCCGGCCGCGGCGCGAGCGTCAGTATCCGGGCAGCAAAAAGCGTCGGACCCGAGGGGACCGACGCTTGAGCTGCAGACTCGAGGTCTACTTCTTGTTGCGACGCTGGTGGCGCGTCTTGCGAAGAAGCTTGCGGTGCTTCTTCTTCGCCATACGCTTGCGACGCTTCTTGATAACGGAACCCACGTAGACCTCACAAAGTTAGGGGGCAGGCCGCGGAATGCGCGGCGACACAAGGCACTAGTCTACCCGACGTCACGCGGTGTCGGCGACGTGGTTGTCCAGAGCCTGGGTGACAGCCGATTCCGGAACCCGGAACGACCGCCCGAAACGGATGGCGGGCAGTTCGCCGGAGTGCACGAGACGGTACACGGTCATGCGGGAGACGCGCATCATGTCGGCCACCTCTGCGACCGTCAGGAAGCGCACATCCGAGAGATCGCGTGCCATTCTGCCTAGTCCTTCTTCTGCTGTCATGGTACTCGTGTGACACGAGTGGTGACACGAACTCTAGAACCCGGCGGGGGTCGCAGACAAGTGGACGGCGAGCGGGAGCGTCGCTCGCATCAGTCGCGGCGCCACTTGCGCGGCGTCACCCGCTCCACCGCGGTCGTCACACGATGGCCGGTGTCGGCGAGCACCTTGCCGACCGTGCTCGCGAACTCGCGGGTCTCCTCGGCGAGCTGGTCCTCGATCGCGGCGAGGTCGACATCGGATGCCGTGAACGGAATGACCCAGTCCTCCACGGCCTCCAGCGGGGCGGCATCCAGTCGGTAGTAGCGGTGCTGGCCCTCCTCGCGCACCGAGACGAGCCCGGCCTCGCGCAGGACTTTGAGGTGCTTCGACACGGTCGGCTGGCTCAATTCCAGTGTCGACACGATCTCGGAGACGGATATCTCCCCCGAGGAATGGACATCGTCGACGTGCCGGTCGAGAAGGACTCTCAGGATGTCGCGTCGCGTCGCATCCGCGATCACGTCAAAGATGTCGGCCATGACCCCAGGCTAGTCACTCGCCCAGCGGAGTACCATGTCCCAAGCTGTCGGCGGGAGGAACGGTCATGCGAGCGACACAGATGTCCGGGCGCATCGGCCTCGGGCCGGGCGGCCGCATCCGCGACGGTGTCAACGGGTTCGCCAGCAGGAGCCCTTCGCGATTCGCGATCCTCGTCTTCACCCTTCTGATCCTCGTCTTCACCCTCCTGTTCTCGCTGCCGATCGCGACGACGGAGCACTCGACCACGCCGCTCGCCGACGCCCTGTTCACCGCCGTGTCCGTGATCTGCGTCACCGGCCTCTCCACGGTCGACATGGCCACCCACTGGAGCGTCTTCGGCCACCTGCTGGTGTTCTTCGGCGTGCAGATCGGCGCTGTCGGCGTGCTGACGATGGCGAGCATCCTCGGGCTGGTCGTGTCCCGCAAACTCGGTCTCCGCGCGAAGCTGATGGCCGCGAGCGACAGCAACCCGCTGCGCATCCACGCCGGGCCGGTGGCAGAGGGCCAGGCGGTGCGGCTCGGCGAGGTGGGCAAGCTGCTCATCACGGTGGCGCTCAGCATGGTGGTGATCGAGGGCGTCGTCGCTCTGCTGCTGTTCCCGCGGATGCTGATCGCCGGTGTCCCGTTCGTCACCGCTCTATGGGAGAGCGTCTACTACTCGGCGATGGCGTTCACGAACACCGGCTTCTCGCCCAACGCGGAGGGGCTGACGCCGTATGCGGAGGACTTCTGGTTCCTCGGCGCGCTGATGATCGGCGTCTTCCTCGGAGCGATCGGCTTCCCGGTGATCCTCGCCATCGCGACGAACCTGCGCAAGAAGCGCCGCCGCTGGTCCATCCACGTCAAGCTCACCCTGCTGACCTCGGTGATCCTGCTCGTCACCGGCGCGGTGCTGTACATCGTCCTCGAAGCGGACAACCCCAAGACCTTCGGCCATCTGGATGCGGGGCACACGGTCTTCCAGTCGCTGTTCCTGTCGACCATGGCCAGATCGGGCGGGTTCTCGACCGTGCCCATCGACGACCTGCACGGGTCGAGCCTGCTGGTGACCGACATGCTGATGTTCATCGGAGGCGGGTCGGCATCCACGGCAGGCGGCATCAAGGTGACGACGCTCGCCGTGCTGTTCCTCGCGGCGTTCGCCGAGGCGCGCGGTGTGGAGTCGATGGATGCGTTCCGCCGCCGCATCCCGATCGACGTGCTGCGGCTGTCGGTGGCGGTGGCGCTGTGGGGTGCGACGATCGTGGCCGTGTCGAGCATCCTGATCCTGCAGATCACGAAGGCGCCGCTCGATCATGTGCTGTTCGACGTGATCTCCGCGTTCGCCACCTGCGGTCTGTCCACCGGACTCACTGAGAAGCTGCCGGACGCCGGCGTCTACGTGATGGCGGCCACGATGTTCTGCGGGCGCGTTGGTACAGTGACTCTCGCCGCGGCGCTCGCCCAGAGCCAGCGCAAGCAGCTGTACCAGAACCCGGAGGAGAGGCCGCTCGTTGGTTGACAGGATCAAGCACAATGCTCCCGTCCTGGTGATCGGTCTCGGTCGCTTCGGCGCCGCGACGGCCGGGGAGCTCGACCGTCTGGACCGCGAAGTGCTCGCCATCGACACGGATGCCGGGCTGGTGCAGAAGTGGGCGGACAGGGTCACGCACACTGTTCAGGCCGACGCCCGCTCGATCGAGACGCTGCGCCAGATCGGCGCAGAGGACTTCTCGATCGCGGTGGTCGCCGTCGGCTCGTCGATCGAGGCGAGCGTGCTGATCACGGCCAACCTGGTCGACCTCAAGGTGCCGCAGATCTGGGCGAAGGCGATCTCGCAGTCGCACGGCAAGATCCTGGAGCGCATCGGCGCCAACCACGTGATCTACCCGGAGGCGGAGGCCGGAGAGCGCGTCGCCCACCTGGTGTCAGGCCGGATGCTCGACTTCATCGAGTTCGACGACGACTTCGCCCTCGTGAAGATGTACCCGCCGAAGCCCATCCGCGGCCTCACCCTCACCGAGTCCGGCGTGCGCACCAAGCACAAGATCACGGTCGTCGGCGTCAAGTCCCCCGGCAAGCCCTTCACATACGCGACAGCAGACACCGTCGTCTCCAACCACGACCTCATCATCGTCTCCGGCTCCTCCTCCGACATCGAGCGCTTCGCCGCCCTCGACTCCTGACCTCTCCCCCGCCCCGCTCCCGCTCCCGGCCTCCGAAACAATCGAGTCCGAACTTGTTCAGGCGACACGCCGGCTTCGGGTGTGAACAACTTCGGAATCGATGGCTGGGCTGTGGACAACCGGACGGCGGCGTGAGCGGGGCATGACGATGTTGGGATGGAACAGCTAGCTGACGCAGGGCTCGATGCCGCGGGATTCACGTACGCCCAGGCTCGGGCGGCGGGAGTCGAGCGATGGCGCCTCTACCGAGGCGACCTCCAGCGGCCGTTTCGCGGCGTCCGAGCAGTGGATGCGGACCTCAGCGATCACATCGAAATGTGCCGCGCATATGCGGCGCAGCACCGAGTCGGCCACTACTTCAGTCATGAAACCGCTGCCCTGATCCACCGGCTGCCGCTCCCCGTTCACCGCCACCCCAGGCTTCTCCACGTCGCCGTCTTCGCGCCGAGAAAGCCGCCTCAGATGCGGGGAGTCGCGTCGCATGAACTGCAGGCGGTCGGGCATCGGGTCGTCACGATCGACGGTCTTCCCTGCGTCGCGCCCGAGGACGTGTGGGCTCAGCTCTCGGGACGCCTCGACGTGCCCGACCTGGTCGCGATCGGTGACTTCATCATCACGGGCGACGAGCCGTATTCGGGAGAGGCCAGTCCGCTCGGACCGGCCGACCTCGAACGCGCCGTGCGTCATCACGGTCGTCGTCGCGGCGTCCGGAATCTTCGCCTCGCGCTCGACTTGGTCCGCTTCGGGTCGCTGTCCCCGCAAGAGTCACTGCTTCGGGTGGAACTTGTCGGCGCCGGGCTCCCCGAACCTGAACTGAATTTCCGTGTGAAGCACGATGGGCGGCTGATCGCGATGGTCGACCTCGCGTACCCTGAGCGCAGGCTAGCGATCGAGTACCTCGGCGACCACCACCGAACCGATTCGGACCTCTATCGCGCGGACATCCACCGACGCGAGCGTCTCGCATCAGCCGGCTGGAATACCGTCTTCCTGACCGCCGCCGACCTCGCCGGCCCTGTCCCTCGGGCCGTCCCCCTGATCCGCGCAGCCCTCAAACGATCGAGTCCGGACTTGTTCACTCCCGAGATCGGCGTGTCGCATGAATAACTTCGGGCTCGATGGGTTGGGGAGCGAGGAGGGGGTGGGGTCAGGAGGCGCCGAGCTCGCGGGAGCGGGCGAGAGCGGCGTCGGTGGCGCGCGTGAAGAGGCCGGAGAGGTCGGCGTCGGCGAGCACGGCGATGGCGCGCTCCGTGGTGCCTCCCGGGCTCGTGACGCGGCGGCGGAGTTCTGCGGGGTCCTCGCCGGAGGAGACCAGGAGTTCGGACGCACCGAGGAAGGTGCCGTTCACCAGCGTCGCCGCCTGCTCCGGTGTGAAGCCCTTGGCGACGGCCGCCTCGGTCAGCTGCTCGATGAGGAAGAACACGTACGCGGGGCCGGAGCCGGAGATGGTGCCGAGGGCATCCAGCTGCGATTCGGGGACCTCGACCACCTCGCCGACGGTCTCGAACAGCGTGCGCACCAGCGCGAGGTCTTCCTGGCGCGCGCGGTTGCCTCCACTGATCCCCGTGACGGCCTTCCCGACGACGGCCGGCGTGTTCGGCATCGACCGCACGACAGCCACGGTCTCCGGCAGCAGCGACTCGAACGTCGCGGTCGTCACACCGGCCGCGACGCTCACGACGACGGCGCCGGGGGTGAGGGATGCGCCGATCTCGCGCAGCAGGTCGGGCACCATCGCGGGCTTCACGGCCACGATCACGATCTCAGCGCCGTCGACGGCGGTGCGGTTCGCGTCGGCCTTCTCCTCCGTGGCGTACGCGGTCACGCCGGCGGTTCCGGAGAGCTCGGCGGCGCGGGCCGCGGAACGGTTGGTCACCCGGATGCCGCCGTCGACGGTGACACCGGGCGCGAGGAGGCCGCTGAGGATGGCGCGGCCCATGGAGCCCGCTCCGAGCATGGCGATCGTCGGAAGCGTGACGTTCTGCGTGTCGGTCATGCCGCCATCCTAGGATGTTGCCATGAGCGCATCGGGTGGAACCAGGGCAATCGTCGCAGCCTTCGCGGCCAACCTCGGGATCGCCATCACGAAGTTCATCGCGTGGGGGTTCTCCGGCTCGTCCTCCATGCTCGCGGAGGGCGTGCACTCGGTCGCCGACTCCGGTAACCAGCTGCTCCTGCTCCTCGGCGGACGCCAGGCGAAGAAGAAGGCGGACAAGGAGCACCCGTTCGGCTACGGCCGCGAGCGCTACGTCTACGCCTTCGTCGTCTCGATCATCCTGTTCTCGGTCGGTGGCGTGTTCTCGCTCTACGAGGGCTTCGAGAAGCTGACGCATCCGCATCCCCTGGAGAACTGGTGGCTGCCGCTGCTCGTGCTCGTCATCGCGATCTGCCTCGAATCGTTCTCGCTGCGCACCGCCGTGCACGAGTCCCGCCCGCACAAGAAGGGCATGTCGTGGCCGCAGTTCATCCGCCGCGCCAAGGCGCCGGAGCTGCCCGTCGTGCTCCTCGAGGACGTCGCCGCCCTCACCGGACTCGTGTTCGCCCTGCTCGGCGTCGGACTCACGATCATCACCGGCAACGGGGTGTGGGATGCGATCGGCACCCTCCTGATCGGCGCGCTGCTGATCGTGGTTGCGATCGTCCTCGGCATGGAGACCAAGAGCCTCCTGGTCGGCGAGGGTGCGAGCGACGAGGATGTCGCCGCCATCGAGAAGGCGATCCTCGACGGCGACGAGGCGGAGCGCATCATCCACATGAAGACGCTGTACCTCGGGCCGGACGAGCTCCTGGTGGGCGTGAAGCTCGCGATCTACGGCGAGCGCAGACTGTCAGACGTCGCCGCGGCGATCGATTCCGTCGAGAGGCGCATCCGTGCTGCCGTGCCGGCCGCCCGCGTCATCTACATCGAGCCGGATGTCTGGATCGACCCCAACGAGAAGCACCCAGCCACCGACACCATCGTCATCAAAGGACTCGAGTGACCAAACGTGCCGTCGTGCTCCAGCACGACCCCACCATCCACCTCGGCAACATCGGACCCGTCCTGGTTGAGCACGGCTACGAGGTGCGCGTGATCGACGCGACGACGGAGGACGTGTCAGCAGTGGATGCGCAGTCCGCCGACCTCCTCGTGGTCCTCGGCGGCGAGATGGGCGCGTACCAGACCGACGAGTTCCCGCACCTGGCGCACGAGCAGCGGCTGATCCGCGAGCGGCTCGACGCCGAGCGGCCGACGCTCGGCGTCTGTCTCGGCGCGCAGCTCATGGCCGGTGCGCTCGGCGAGCGCGTCTACAAGGGCGACACGATGCAGATCGGCTTCCGCAGGGTCGAGCCGACCCCGGCCGGAGCCGAGTCGCCGATCCGGCACTTCGACGGTGTGCCCGTCGTGGAGTGGCACGGCGACACGTTCGAGCTGCCGGAGCGGGCGACCCTGCTGGCGTCGTCGAGTGACTACTCGAACGAGGCTTTCGCGATCGGCGACTTCGCCCTCGCCGTGCAGTTCCACCCGGAGGTCACCGACGAGATGCACGAACGCTGGGTCTCCGACGGGTACAACGAACTCGACGAGCACGCCATCGACCCCGACGCGATGCGCCGAGACCGCGAGCAGTACTCAGCGGCGATGCAGGCCGCGTCCAGGGCAGCGTTCTCGGAGTGGCTGGCGCAGCTTCCGTAGCGGGCGCAGCGGCGCTCAGCGCTTCGCGCGGAAGAAGTCCAGCAGCAGGTCGGCGCAGTCCTCGGCCAGCACCCCGGCGAACACCTCGACGCGGTGGTTGAGTCTGCGGTCCCGCAGCACGTCGTACACCGATCCGGCTGCACCTGCCTTCTCGTCCCACGCCCCGAACACCACACGCGGCACCCTGGCAGCGAGCACAGCGCCTGCGCACATCACGCACGGTTCCAGGGTGACGACGAGCGTGCATCCCTCGAGATGCCAGTCGTCCCTGGATGCGGCCGCCTCGCGCAGCGCGAGCACCTCCGCGTGCGCCGTCGGGTCGTGGTGCAGCTCGCGCTCGTTGCGGCCGGTGCCGATGACCGTTCCGTGCTCGTCGACGACCAGCGCTGCCACCGGAACGTCCCCCGTGTCGAAGGCGAGCCTGGCGTCGAAGATGGCGCGCCGCATCCACTGCTCGTAGTCGTCGGGGACGGCCAGACTCACGGGGGCTCCTCGCGGGGTAATCGTCGGTTAGCCTTGAGCCTATGCGAGTGCACGTTGCCGACCACCCCCTCATCACCCACAAGCTGACGGTGTTGCGCAACAAGCACACCCCGTCTCCGGTGTTCCGCGCACTGACAGAGGAGCTCGTCACGCTGCTCGCCTACGAGGCCACGCGCGCCGTGAAGGTGGAGCCGGTCGAGATCGAGACGCCCGTCACCACGACCGTCGGCGTGACGCTCAGCGAGCCGCGCCCGCTCGTCGTTCCCATTCTGCGCGCCGGGCTCGGGATGCTCGAGGGCATGGTCCGCCTGATGCCGACCGCCGAGGTCGGCTTCCTCGGAATGGCCCGCAACGAGGTCACCTTCGAGCCGACAACGTATGCGGAGCGGTTGCCGGACGACCTCTCCGACCGCCAGTGCTTCGTGCTCGACCCGATGCTCGCGACGGGCGGATCGCTCGGCGCCGCGATCGAGTTCCTGTTCAAGCGCGGCGCCGTCGACGTCACCGCCATCTGCATCCTGGCCGCGCCGGAGGGCATCGCCGCCCTGGAGAAGGCGACCGAGGGCCGCGACGTCACCATCGTGCTCGGCGCCCTCGACGAGCGCCTCAACGAGAACGGCTACATCGTCCCCGGCCTCGGCGACGCAGGCGACCGCCTCTACGGCACGGTCTGATCCACCCGCTCCGACCCCTTCGCTCACGGCGAGCGACGACGCAATATTGCGTAATGATTTGACACGGGCCGTCATCGGACGCTTTACTTCAATGCATGACTGACAACTCGCGTACCCTGACCTCCTTCGAGGCCCCTGGGGATGCCGGCATGATGATGCCCGGCCGCGACTCGGTCATGTGTTGCCGAATGTGTCGCTAATCTGACGACCCTTCGCCGAGCCAGCCAGCCGCCGACCCACTGAGTCGGGACCGCGCTGACACGCTCCCCGGATGCGCCACACGCACGCATCCGCTCACCGCCCGCTCCAGGGCCGACACAACTCGCGAATCCTCGCACCCCGCCACCTACCTGTACACGTCGAACGCATCGACGCCACCGGGGACGCCGTATCCGGCAGGGGATTCACCGCATCATCGCAAAGGACTCACCCCATGTCTCTGGCAACCATCGACACCGCCTACGCCCCCAGCCGTCACCTCGCCGCAGCCCCAGCTCCCGCCACCGCCGTCCAGGCGCAGGTCGCAGCACCGGCAGCGCCCGCCGCCCAGATCCGCGCCGTGCCCAACGGAACAGAGGCCCGCGGATTCGTCCTCTACGTCGGCATCGACGAGGCCAAGGCCGCCGCTGCTGGCACCGACCTCGGCCGCATCGTCGACGCGCTGAAGCGCCTCACCGCCGAGATCGCCCCGTCCGCCGAGACGTACGCCGCCGTCGCCCTCGCCCCGGAGGGAGCCGGCGGACGCGATGTGGATGTGGTCCGCCTCGCCCTGCAGGACCCTGCCGCCATCGCCAAGCACCGCCACCAGGCGACGCCGGATGAGGACGAGGACCGCGCATCCGGTGGCGTCGTCGTCGACATCTCGCGCAAGCGCCTCATCCTCGACAACCAGACCGCTGCTCTCACATACAAGGAGTTCGAGCTGCTGCAGTACCTCGTGCTCCGCGAGGGCCGCACCATCGAGCGCGCCGAACTGATCTCGTCGCTGTGGGGCTCCGCCGACGATGAGGTGCCGAACGAGCGCACCATCGACGTGCACGTCCGCCGCCTCCGCTCAAAGCTCGGTCGCTACGAGGACATCGTGCGCACCGTCCGCGGCGTCGGCTACCGCTTCGACCGTCACGCCGACGTCTCGATCCGCCACGCCTCCGCTCCCTCCCCCGACCTGTTCTAGGCCCCGACGCCATCGAGTCCGAAGTTGTTCACGGTGCCACTCGGCGTGGCGCCTGAATAACTTCGGACTCGATTGTTCGGGTCAGGCCGAGCGCTGGTAGGCGCGGAAGGCCGAGGTCGCGAGGGCGGCCATCACGACGGTGAGAGCGGCGAGCAGCCCGACATGCGCCCAGAGCAACGACCAGTCGGGATGCGCGCTGAGCGCCTGGCGGCCGACGATCACGGCCCACTCGAACGGGTTGTACGCCGCGACGTTCTGCACCCACTCCGGCGACAGCTTGGTGTTCATGATCGCCGAGCTGAGAAACATCAGCGGCAGCGTGATCAGCTGCGAGATGCCGATCAGCGCCGTCTGCTCCCGCGCCAGCAGCGCGACGGCGTTGGACAGCGAGCAGAACACCGCGGTCAGCAGCACTACGGCGAGCAGCAGCAGCACGATCCCGGAGAAGCCGCCCTCGAACCGGGCACCGGCCCAGAACGCGATCCCGAGAACGACGAGCGACTGCACCACGGCGAGGATCGACTGGTAGACGAGCGTCGAGACGATCATCGCCGGCCGGCTGGTGGGCGAGGTGAGGAACCGGTCCATCACTCCACGCTGCATGTCCTGGATGTACACCGTGCCGGACCAGGCACTGCCGAACAGCGCCATCATCATCACGATGCCCGGCGTCAGGAACTCCAGGTAGCTCTGCCCGTTGCCGAACCCGGGGATCTGCACGACCGCCTTGAAGAGCTGCCCGAACAGCAGCAGCCAGATGATCGGCTGCACCAGGTTCATCACCAGGAAGACGGGCATCCGCCACGCCGCTCGCAGCAGCCGTGCGGTCAGCACAGCGGTGTGGGTGAAGAACGACGGCCCTGACGCCGTGCGCTCCGAGTGGATGCTGGTGGGTGCGATGGCGGTCATGATGCGTTCTCCAATGCTGCGTCCTGCGCGGTCTCCTGTGCTTTCGTGAGGGTGCGGCCGGTGTGCCGCAGGTAGACGTCGTCGAGGCTCGGCCTCGCGACGGTCGCCGACGCGACGGCGACGCCTGCCGCGTCGAGAGCGGCCAGCGCGTGCGGCAGCGTCGCGGCGCCGCTGTCTGCGCGGGCACGCAGGGTGCGGCCGTCCCCTCCGACCTCGCTGAGCGCATCCACCCGGCGGAGGGCTTCGAGCGCTGCGAACGGGTCGCCGTCGCTGGTGAGCTCGACGATGACCGCGTCTCCGCGGAGGTCGTTCTTGAGCTCCTCAGGGGTGCCGGCGGTCACCACCGTTCCCCTGTCGACGATGGCGAGGCGCTTGGCGAGCCTGTCCGCCTCCTCCAGGTAGTGCGTGGTGAGCAGCACGGTCATGTTCTCGAACGCGGTCATCCGCTCGATCTCCGCCCACAGCTCTGCGCGGGCCTCGGGGTCGAGACCGGTGGTCGGCTCGTCGAGGAACAGCACGGCCGGCCGGTGCATGAGGCCGATCGCCACGTCCAGCTTGCGCGACATGCCGCCCGAGTACGTCTTGACCTGCCGCGTCGCGTGCTCGGTCAGCGCGAACCTGTCGAGCAGTTCCGTTGCCCTGGCACGCGCATCCCGTGCGGACAAGCCCTGCAGCCTGCCGGCGAGGACGAGGTTCTCCGCGCCCGTGTCCATCGGGTCGGCGACCGACTTCTGCGCGACGAAACCGATGGACCTGCGCACCCGGCCCGGGTGCTTGGCCACGTCGATCCCCGCCACGAACGCCCGGCCGGAGTCGGCGCGCGTCAGAGTCGAGAGGATCTTGATGGTGGTTGACTTGCCTGCACCGTTCGGGCCGAGCAGCCCGAAGACGGTTCCGGTCTCCGCCGTGAAGCTGAGGCCGTCGACAGCGTGCACGGGCGGCTTGCCCCTGCCGCCCCCGTAGGACTTCCTGAGGTCGTCGGCGATGAGCGCCGACGGGTTTTCGGTTGCCACGATGGCTTCCTTTCTGAGTGAAGCCGTTCGTGAGAGACCCGCGCGATACCATTGGAGATGGACCCTCGGTGACTGTTGACGCAGGTTCCTCACGGAACGACTGGGGTTTGGATGGCCGGAGAGTTGCCGCTCTCCGGCCATCGGTTTTGTGTAATGCGGTACTACGTGCCCAGCAGGTCGGCCACCTCCTGCCCGAAGTCGCCTGCCGCCACCCTCTGCTGGATGTCGGCCATGCTGAGTCCTTGATGGAGGAGCGCGTGCAGCCCCTCCCACATCTCCAGGCCGCTGAGCGACCGATCCCGGATGCGCGCGGCGAGGCCCGCGAGGTACGCGCGTTCCGCATCCAGCACAGCCTGGCGGTAGTGGAACTCGACCATGAACAGCTCGGGGAGGTCGTCCCCGATCTCGTCGAGCTGACGACGACGGGATGCGATCTCGTCGTCGAGACGCTCGACCCGCTTGTCGAGCAGTTCCATGGCCGTCTGCGGCGGGAGCATCGGCAGCAGTGAGAGCCCTGTCTCGATCGCCGGGTATTCCTTCACCGGGGTGTCGATGAGCTCGCGCAGCCACTCGTCGGCCTCGCGGCGGCCGGACTCGGTGATCTCGTAGACGATGCGCTCCGGGCGGTTCCCCTCGCGCTCTGTCTGCGCCGCGACGATGAAGCCGTGCTTCTCCAGCGACTTGATGACCGCGTAGAGGGAGCCGAAATTCAGGCGGATGCTGTCTTCTTTGCCGCGCTCGCGCATCGAGGTGGTCATCTCGTACGGGTACATCGGCCGTTCCCACAGACAGGACAGCACCGCCAGTGCCAGCGGGTTCGAGATCGCTCGTTTACTCATACTCACCTCCGAATACTTTGTTTAGAGTATTCGCTTTGGAGTGATCTGTCCAGCACGCTTTCCGACACACGAAAGCGGACCTCCCCGCGAGGTCGTCGCTGGGAGGTCCGCTGAGGAGCGCGTGGGGCTCAGGCCTTCTTGTTGCGCCTGATGAAGCCGACGATCGCCGTGATCACGAAGAAGACGAGCCCGAGGATCGCGAGCCAGAGCAGGCCCTTGATGGCGAATCCCAGAACGGCCAAGATGGCCCAGACGACGAGCAGAACGATGATGAGGGCGAGCATTGTTATTCGGCTTCCTTCTTTGTTGGTGGTTTGTGGGGCTAGCAAGCGGCGGACGCGCGGAACGTCCAGCCCGCACGTGGGGCCTGGTCCGGGGTCGACCACGTCCGGTAGACCGCGACCTGCGCCTCCGCGAGGGTGCCGAAGACGCCCAGGTCGCGACCGGTGCTGCTCGTGGCGACGAAGCCGTCGCGGCTGTGGTCGACCATCCCGAGGTATGCGGAGGGGGTCTCTGCCACCCAGAGGCCCGCGGTGGGGACGCGCCAGGTCACGCACTCGGTGCCTGCCGCCGAGATGGCGGGCTCGTCGCCGGCTCCGGGGTGCGTCGCCAGGAACGGACCGTCTGTCGCAATCGTCATGATGTGCCCTTCCGAGCTGTCGTGGATAACTAGATCTTCTAGCTAGTTTTCGTCCGAGACAAATTCGGGGAGGGGGGTTGATTCTCGGCCGAAGATACGCTAATCGCTTTCCAGATGGATATTTCCGGATGTGCGTAGCTAGACGATCTAGTAATACGCTAACCTCGATCACGTCGCCGGATCGGGCGCACGAAAGGACGGGGAGAGTCATGGGTGTGCTGGTGTACGACGGGCAGGGGTTCGAGTTCGACGACCGCGCTCTCGCGCATATTCAGGCGGTCATCACAGTGAAGCTCAGGCGGAGGGAGCCCTTCCTGCTGAGCTGGTCGACCACGCGGTCGGCTCCGGCCCGGCATTCCGTCTGGATCGACAACGCCATCCCGCTCCGTTACGAGTTCGATCGGGATGCAGGCGACCGCCTCGACGATGCGTGGCTCGGCCAGCTGATGGAGATGGCGAGCAGGTCCGCCGGAGTCGTGCTGCCGCAGGAGCTCGCAGACGTCTCCCCTCTACCGCAACACAGGCGCCGCCAGACGTCAGCCAGAGCAGCAGGATCGCCTGTCGCTCGGAGCACTACCGCGGTCGCCGTCTGATGTCCATCGCTAGATTGTCTAGCTTGTAGTTGGTCTATCATCTAGGGCATGACGACGAACAAATCGGGTTCGACGCCTCACTACTGGTACGGACAGGAGGCGGAACGGCAGCGCGCCGTGACCGTCCTCGAAGCGATGCGGGCATACGGGGCGGCCGACGCGGCCATGCAGCGGCGCTCGGAGCACGCGATGCGGATGAGCGAGAACGACATTTCCGCGCTGCGCTATCTGCTTCGCGCGAACGAGCGCGGCGTGAGCGTCGGACCGAAGGAGCTCGCGGACTACCTCGGCGTTCAGAGTTCTTCCATCACGATCCTCCTCGATCGGCTCGAGAAGGCGGGACACGTCAGACGCGAGCCGAGCCCGTTCGACAGGCGCGCCCTGATCATCGTCCCCACCGTGCCGACCGATGAACTGCACAAGGCGATCCTCGGCGACATCAGGGAAGAACTCATCGACGTGGCAGGATCGCTTTCGGAGAAGGACGCGGAGACGATCGTCGAGTTCATCGACCGCCTGCGCGACGCGGTCGATCACATCGACACGGCCGCTTCGTCGCACACCCGCGCAAAGCGCTGACCCGTGGCGATGTCACCACACGGACGCTGCCGACACGCCGGGTAAACTGGCCGTCGTATGCCCGAACAACCCTGGTATGAAACGGCGCCGGCCAGCTCCGTCCGCGTCCTCCGCTCGCTGCGCACGTATCGCGCCGCCGAGCAGGCCATGCGACGCCGCACGCGCGAGTCCATGAAGATGGGTGAGGCCGACCTCCGCGCCCTGCGCTTCCTGCTGAAGTCGGAGGCGGAGGGGAAACCGGTGACGCCGAACGACCTGGCCGTCCTGCTCGGCATGAAATCCTCGTCGATCACGATCATGCTGGACAGGCTCACCGCCTCCGGCCACATCCGCCGCGCCCCGCACCCGAGCGACAGGCGGAGCATCGTCATCACGGCTACTCCCGGAGCGGACGAAGAGGTCCGCGAGACGCTCGGCGACATGCACCGCAGACTGCTGTCCGTGGCAGCCGCTCTCGACGAGGACCAGGCCGAGGTCGTCACGGCGTTCCTCGCCAGCCTCACCGCATCCCTGGACCGGATGAGCGAGGCCGAGAGGCCGCTGCGGGGCACATAGAAAACTCGCAGCAAAAATAACGAACAGATAACTAGATCCCGTTACCTCTTCGTTATATAGTTCAAGAGCGTTAGTTGTTTGCTGTGGCAGCCAACGCGGAATGTGATTGCAGGACACTCTTGGTGCAAGGGAGAGGGCCGGCCGCTAGCCTCTGCGGCCGGCCCTCAATCTCTTAACGAGATGGCGCGCATCCCGTGCTGGCACGGATGGAACTGTCACCGGTTGGTGGAAGGATGCGAATGCATCGAGCATTCGTCACCGAGGAGGCAGCAGCATCATGCGTACGGACGAGCGAGCAGGCACCGACGAACGCGACCGCGCGACCAGACGGGCATCCGCCCGCGTCAATGCCGTCAGCGCGTGGGAGTCGCTGTTCCGCGCCCAGGTCGCCGTGATGCGCACCCTCGCCGCCGAGTTCCCGACCAGGGACATCTCGTTCAACGAGTACGACGTGCTGTTCAACCTGTCCAGGCAGCCAGACCGTTCGCTCCGGCTCCGTGACCTGAACAAGCACGTGCTGCTCACGCAGCCGAGCGTCAGTCGCCTGGTCGACCGGCTGGTCGCCCGCGGGCTTGTCGCGAAATGCCCGGAGCCGTCGGATGCGCGTGGCACGGTCATCCGCATGACAGACTCCGGCTTCGAGATGTTCAGGAGGGTGGCCGTCGAGCACATGCGGACGATCACCGAACGCGTCGGAGGACGCCTCGACGCAGACGAACTCGAGCGGCTGGCCGAGCTCTGCGACAAGCTTCGCTCGGAGTGACGACCGCCCGACGACGCTCTCCACATCCCGAGACTGTCCGCAACCTGACGAGTGTCCCGGCGAAACCGCCAACGACGCCGCGTATCATGACGCCATGAAATCTTCGGGCCGCAGCAGATGGGGATGGGCGCCCGCGCTCTTGGGATTCGTCGCGCTCAGCGCCGTGGCCGGCGTGCTCGGCGCGGCAGCCGTCACGCCGGCGGTGGCGCTCACGGGATCGGCCGCCGACTCCACCATCGGCGTCTTCGACGGGCTGCCCGAATAC
This sequence comes from Leifsonia sp. NPDC102414, assembly GCF_044765685.1. Classification (NCBI taxonomy): domain Bacteria; kingdom Bacillati; phylum Actinomycetota; class Actinomycetes; order Micrococcales; family Microbacteriaceae; genus Leifsonia; species Leifsonia sp. NPDC102414. The sequence continues at coordinate 12,222 of NZ_JBIWKN010000003.1, read as the reverse complement.
ATCAAGGTCGAGCCGCTCGCCCAGGCGTCGACCATGTACGCGAAGTCCGGAGGCAAAGACGTCCCGATCGCGACCTTCTACTCGCAGAACCGCGTCGAGGTCGGCTGGGACGATATCTCGCAGAACCTCAAAGACGCCGCGATCGCCACCGAGGACCCGCGGTTCTACGAGCACGGCGGCGTCGACGTCACCGGCACGATCCGAGGCGCCATGCTCACGGCGCTGCACAAGGACGTGCAGGGCGGCTCGTCGATCACCCAGCAGTACGTCAAGAACATCCTGGTGCAGCGCTGCGAGAACAAGCAGCCGGACGTGACGGCCACGGCGGCCGTGCAGAAGAAGCAGCTCACCGCGTACGAGTCCTGCTACAACGACGCCACAGAGGTCGACCCCGTTCGCAAGCTCAAGGAGATGCGATACGCGATCGGCCTCGAGAAGGAATACACCAAGAACCAGATCCTGCAGAGCTACCTGAACATCGCTCTGTTCGGCGGACGGACCTACGGGGTCCAGTCCGCGTCCGAATACTACTTCGGCGTCTCTGCGAAAGCTCTCAACCTGCAGCAGGCCGCAACGCTCATCGCGATCCTCAACAACCCGGACAACCTCCGCATCGACCAGCCGAACAACAAGGAGAACGGCGCGGCCGACGGATACAAAGACACCTTGGAGCGCCGCAACTACGTCCTCGACAGGATGCTCGCCAACGGCAAGATCACCAAGGCGGAGCACGACGCGGCCAAGGCGTCGAAGGTCGAGCCGAAGATCTCCCCTGTGCAGAACGGCTGCATGACAGCTCAGCAGTTCAATGCGGCGTTCTTCTGCGACTACGTCGAGCGCCAGATCGAGAACAACGCGATCTTCGGCAAGACGAGCGACGACCGCAGCAGCTTCCTCAACCGCGGCGGGCTCAAGATCTACACCACCCTCAACCTCGACCTGCAGGGCGCCGCGCAGGCGTCGATCGCCGCGTACATCCCGCCGGCCAGCCCGTACCTCGACCTCGGATCGTCGAACGTCTCCGTCGAGGTCGGAACAGGACGCGTCGTCACGATGGTGCAGAACAGACCGTACGACAACACGGCCAATCCTGCCCCCGCGACCACGGCCGTCAACTACAACACCGATTACGTCGACGGCGGCTCGGAGGGCTTCCAGACGGGATCGGCGTACAAGGCGTTCGACCTGCTCGAATGGCTGCAGGAGGGGCACTCCCTCTACGAGTCCGTCAACGGAACGCAGCATCTGTTCCCGCAGTCCGCCTTCCACTCCAGCGATCCGTGCAACGACATCGGCGGCGCACCGTGGCCGGTCTCGAACGACGAGGGCGAGTCCGTCGGCAGCACGACGGTGATGAACGCGACCGCCCAGTCGATCAACACGATCTTCGCGCAGATGGCCACCAAGCTCGACCTCTGCGGCATCAAGCAGCGTGCGCAGGACCTCCTCGTGCACGGGGCGGATGAAGAGGCCAACCGGTTCATGGCCAACCCGTCGTCGGTCCTCGGCACCAACTACATCGCGCCGCTCACCATGGCGACCGCGTACGCGGGCATCGCCAACAACGGCGTCGCCTGCAGCCCGATCGCGATCGACAAGATCCTGAACGCGGACGGCACGGAGCACGCCGTGCCCAAGACGCAGTGCTCGACCACTCCGATCGACCCGGGTGTCGCGGCCGCGGCGATCTTCGCGCTGCAGGGCGTGCTGCGAGGCGGAACGGCCACGTCGGCCAACCCGAACGACGGCATCCCGATCTTCGGCAAGACAGGCACGACGGACGACTCGCTGGAGAACTGGCTCGTCACCTCCACCACGAAGGTCGCACAGGCCACCTGGGTCGGCAACGTGGAGGGGGCGGTCGCGCTCCGCAGCCAATCGTTCAACGGCATCGGAGGCGGAAACGTCAAGTTCGCGATCGCGAAGCCGATCCTGCTCGCGCTCAATGCGGCGTACGGCGGCACCGCGTTCCCGTCGCCGGACGCGAAGTTCACGAAGGCTCCCGTCGCGCCCAAGCCGCCGACGCCCACGGCTCCCACCGCTCCCGTCAACCCGGCGCCCCCGGCTACCGGCGGCGCCGGCAATGGCGGCCAGGGGAACGGCGGACCAGGGAACGGCGGCAAGGGGAACGGGTGAGCCGCTCCTCCCGGGCGGGCGCGGCTGACGCATCCCGTCCTCGGATCGTCCCGGAGTGAGCCAGAGGAGGCGCTCCGGAACTGATATTGGAATTCCGGTCTTTATACCCTGATTCGCCTTCCGTGACCCCCAGCGCCTCACCTATGGTTATCGCGTGGGACGTACACCAGACCCCAATCGAAAGCCAGAGCTTTTGGGCCGCATCATGGAGCATGTGGCGACCGAGCCGCTTTCCCGGATGACCTTCCGCAGCCTGGCGAGCGCGCTGGGTGTGAGCACGTACTCGTTCATCTACCATTTCGGCTCTCGGCAGCAGATGGTCGACGCCATCCTGGAGGAGGCGGTCCGCCAGCAGTCAGAGTCGGCGCTCGGCGTCGACATCGCCGCGTTCGATCGCGAGCAGTTCGCCGACTGGTACCGGGCGGCCTTCCGCCGCTCCCTCAGCGAGAGCAACCGCACCAGCCTCCGCCTCGAGTTCGAGGCAGGAGCCCTCGAGCCGATCGACCCCGACCTCGGAACCCGCATCACGAGTTCGTTCCGGGACTGGCTCGCCGTCGTGCAGCGCTGGCTCACCGCGAACGGGGTCGAGAAGAAGCGCGCTGCGGTGCTCGCCCGCTGGCTCGCCGACACCGCGGCCGGGCTCCGCTTCGGCTACCTGATGACCGGTGACAGGGAGAAGACCGTGTCCGCGTTCGATCTGTTCCTCGGGGCGTACCTCCGCGAGGCGGTCGGCCCATAGGCACGTGGCGCGCCAGCGCGCGGCCCGGCCCGACAGCGCTGTTCAGGCCTCGCGCTCCGCGACCGCCTTCACGCCGGCGAGCATCGTCGTCCAGTTCTCCCTGGCGTGCGTCGCCGCCTCCGCCGTCGGATTGTTGTCCTGATCGAGGGTGACATGCGTGCCCCGCGGCGTCTCATCCAGTTCGAACCGGAGGGTGTGATAGTTCTCCGGCACGTCGTCCGCGCCGCTGAGCGGGCTGAAATGGGTGAGCACGATCCTGCTGGGCTCCTGCAACTCGATCACCCGCCCGTGGTCCTCGAAGCGCTTCCCCTGCCATTCGCCGCGCCAGACGATGCGGCTGCCGATCCGCCAGTCCGACTCCACATCGGCACCGAACATGATCTCCGGATGCGCGCCGTTGGACGTGAGCACCCGCCACACCACCGACCGCGGCGCCCGCACATCCACTTCGGCTCGCGCGACATAGCTGCCCATGACCGTCTCCTCGGCTCCACTCGGCCCGAGCGCCGACGCACCAGGGCCGTTGCGCAACATCAGACACCCGCGAGAGCCTTCTGGCAAGCCGCGCAGGGACGTGGCCGTGCCTGACCGTCCGGCTCAGGCGCCCTCGCGGGAGAGCACGAGCGCCTGCCACGGCGCGAGGGTCCCCGTGACGCCGCCCGGCGCATCCGGAAGGTTGCTCAGCACGGTCGTCGCGGCCGCCCAGCGCTGCGCATCCGGAAGCTCGAACTCCGCCTGTTCCCCCGTGAGGTTGACGAGCACGAGCAGCTGCCGCTCCCCCAGCGTCCTGGTGTACGCGAAGACCTGTGGATGCTCGGCCAGCACCAGCTCGAGCGTCCCGTCGGACACCCGCTCGTCGTCATGCCGCAGGTCGATCAGGCTGCGGTAGTACGCGAACACCGAATCGGGGTCACGTCGCTCCGCCGCAGCGTTGATCCGGCGGAAGTTCGGGTTGACCGGGATCCACGGAGTCCCGGTGGTGAAGCCGGCGTTCGGCGCATCCGACCATTGCACCGGGGTGCGGGCGTTGTCCCTGCTGGTGGTGCGCAGCGCGGCGAGCACCTCGTCTGCTGGAGCGCCGAGCACGTCGACGGCCTCGGCGTAGTGGTTGAGCGTCTCGATGTCGCGGAAGTCGCCGATGCCGCTGAACGGCACGTTCGTCATCCCGAGCTCTTCGCCCTGGTAGACGTACGGGGTGCCGCGCTGCAGGTGCAGCACGGTCGCGAGCGCCTTCGCCGACGGGACGCGCGCCGCCCCGTCGTCGCCGAAGCGGCTGACGACGCGCGGCTGGTCGTGGTTGTTCCAGTAGAGGCTGTTCCAGCCGCTCTCGGCGAGGCCGTCCTGCCACTTGGCGAACGACCGCTTCAGATCGAGCACGCTCGCCGGCCGGTGATCCCACTTGCCGCCCGGCCCGTGGTCGAGATCGACGTGCTCGAACTGGAACACCATGTCGAGCTCGCCGCGCGCCGGATCGGTGAAGAGCTGGGCCTGGTCGATCGTCACACCGGGCATCTCCCCCACGGTGAGATACCGGTCGTCGCGCCCGGCGAACACACGCTCGTGCATCTCGTGCAAGAACTCGTGGATGCGCGGCCCCTGCCCGTAGAACGGATATCCGTCGCCGTACAGCGCGCCGGGAGGGACGACGCCGTCCGGCAGGTCCTGCACCTTGGAGATCAGGTTGATGACGTCCATCCTGAACCCGTCGACCCCGCGGTCGAGCCACCAGTTCATCATGTCGTAGACCGCATCCCTGACCTCTGGGTTCTCCCAGTTGAGGTCGGGTTGCTTGCGGGAGAACAAGTGCAGGTAGTACTCGCCGCTCGCCGGATCGAGCTGCCAGGCCGGACCGGAGAAGAACGAGCCCCAGTTGTTCGGCTCCGCTCCCCGCTCCCCCGGCGCCTTGCCGTCGCGCGGCGGCCGCCACCAGTACCAATCGCGCTTGGGGCTGTCCGGCCCCTCTGCGGACTCGACGAACCAGGCGTGCTCGTCCGAGGTGTGGTTGACGACGAGATCCATCACGAGCTTCATCCCGCGGGCGTGCATCTCCTGCAGAAGCTCGTCGAAGTCGGCGAAGGTGCCGAACGCCGGGTCGATCGCGCGATAGTCGCTGATGTCGTACCCGTTGTCGTCGTGCGGCGACGCGTAGATCGGGGACAGCCAGACCACATCCACGCCGAGCGCATCCAGGTGGTCGAGGTGGTCGATGATGCCCCGCAGGTCGCCGATTCCGTCGCCGTTGCTGTCAGCGAAACTCCGGGGATACACCTGGTAGACAACAGCGGACTGCCACCATTTCTCGCTCATCTGCTCACCCTAGCCGGTGGAATCGACCAGGTGAATCGGCGCGCGTTGCCGCGACTGCGCTGCACCGTTGAGTGAGAAAATGCACCCATGCACCCCACGGCCCGCGCAGGCCTCTCCGCCCTGATCACCGTCGCGGCCGCGGCAGGCGCCTGCGCGACGATGTGGTGGATCTCCGTTGCGGCGGGAGGGGGATACGGGACCGCGGTGCTCGCCACCGTGGTCGCCTTGACACTGTCGCGGCGCACGTTCGCGTCCAGGGCGGAGTTCGCCAGGTCGTCGGCGCTGCTTCCGGCGATCGGCCTGGTGGCCGCCGGGGTCGGCTGGCTGCTGGTCGCGGTTCCGCCGGTGGGCGCCGCGGCGTTCGTGGCCGGGATGAGCGTTCCGATCTGGATGCGGCGCTTCGGCGACAGAGTCGCCCGGCTGGGTGCGCTGCTCACGCTGCCGTTCACGGCCATCCTCGTGGCACCGGGCGCCGTGGTGCAGACGGGGCGGTGGTGGCTGGATCTGCTGCTGCTCGTCGGCGCGTCCGTCGTCGCGATCGTGTGGGTGGCCATGGCGAGGGAGGTGGGCGTGCTGGCGGGAGTGGTGACCGCGCCGGATGCGCTGGTCGCTCCGGCCGCGCCTGCGGCACAGGATGCGCCGGCTCCGCCTGCCACGCAGGCTCCGCCCGCCCGGCAGGCCGCTCCCGCCCGCATGCCCCGTCGCCGCCTCCCCGCCAGCACACGGATGGCGCTGCAGATGGCCGTCGCGCTCGCAGCCGCCTTCGTCGCGGGATGGCTGCTGTTCCCCGATCACGCGATGTGGACCGTGCTGACGGCGTTCATCGTCTGCTCCGGGAATCGAGGCCGAGGCGACGTCCTCTACAAGAGCGCGTTGCGGGTGGCAGGGGCGCTCGCGGGGACGGCGGCGGCCGTGGCTCTCTCGTTCGTCGTGGAGCCGACCGGGTTGTTCGCCGTGGTCGTCATCTTCGTGGCCCTGTTCGCCGGAACCTGGCTGCGCACGTACAGCTACGCGTTCTGGGCCCTCGCCGTCACCCTCGCGGTCGCGCTGCTGCAGGGCCTGCTGGGCGTCACGCCGACGGGAGCGTCGCTGGGCGCGGTGCTCGGCGAGCGCATTCTCGCGATCGTGACGGGCGCCGTGCTCGGCATCGCGGCGAGCTGGTTCGTGCTTCCTGTGCGGTCGGAGGACGTGGCACGCAAGCGGTTCTCGGAGATGCTCGTCGCCCTCGGAGCAGTGCTCTCGCCCGGTGACCCTGCGCTGCCGGTGGCGATGCGGGTGGCCGCGTTCCGCGCATCCATCAGCCGGGTGGAACAGCTCGCGCCCGCCCATCGCGCCCATCGGATGGTCGTCAGGAAGCGGCCAGCGAGGGTCATCGACTGCATCGAGGCGGCGCGGGAGCTTCCCGCTGCACTGGATGCGCGGCTCGCGTCCAGGAGCACGGACCCCGCGGACCCCGAGGCGGCCACCAGGCTGCGGGTGGCGATCGGGCAGGCGAGACGGAGCCTCGCGGCGCCGACCGACTTCGCCGTCGTGCACGCCGCGCTGCTCACCCTCTCCGCCGAACTCCGCGGATAGCGCCGTCACGACCCACGCGAGGACGCCGCCGACGGGCGCGCCCCAGACGCCGGACGGTAGCCTGAAGCCATGCTCACGCCGCCGATCACGCCGAAGAAGCCGACAGAACGCATCCACCACGGAGACGTGCACATCGACGACTACGAGTGGTTGCGCGAGAAGGACGACCCGGCGGTCGTCGCGCACCTGCACGAGGAGAACGCATACACGAACGCGCGCACAGAACACCTGTCGCTGCTGCAGGAGCAGATCTTCGAAGAGATCAAGGGGCGCACCCGCGAGACCGACCTGAGCGTCCCGACCCGCGAAGGCGACTGGTGGTACTACACCAGGACGGTCGAGGGAAAGCAGTACGGCATCCACTGCCGGGCGCCGATCGCCGCGGCGGACGACTGGGAGCCGCCGGCGCTCGACGAGGACGCGCAGCGCAACGGGCTGCCAGGCGAGCAGATCCTGCTCGACGACAATGAGCACGCCGAAGGGCACGAGTTCTACTCGCTCGGCAGCTTCGACGTGAGCGCTGACGGCACGCGCCTGCTCTGGGCGGTCGACACAAAAGGCGACGAACGGTACACGATCCGGGTGCGCTCGCTCGTGGACGACGGCGTCGAGTTCCCCGACGAGATCGAGGACACAGCCTCCGGCGCCCTGTTCGACCAGAGCGGCGAATACATCTTCTACACGACGGTCGACGACGCCTGGCGTCCTGACACCGTGTGGCGGCACAGGGTCGGCGCCGCGCCAGGCACGGACGACGTGCAGGTGTTCCACGAGCCGGACGAGCGCTACTGGATCGGCGTCGGGCTGACCCGGAGCCGCGACTTCCTCGTCATCGAGGCCGGCTCCAACATCACCAGCGAGGCGTGGCTTCTTCGGTCCAGCGACCCCACCGGTGAGTTCGCGGTGGTCTGGCCGCGGAAGGAGGGCGTCGAGTACGACGTGGAACACGCGGTGGTCGGCGGGCGCGACCGGCTGCTCATCGTCCACAACGACGAAGCCGTCAACTTCGAGCTCGTGAGCGTCTCCGCCGACGACCCGCAGGGTGCACGCCGCGTCCTGCTCCCCCACAACCCGCAGGTGCGACTCGAAGGGGTGGATGCGTTCCGCGACTTCGTGGCGGTGGAGTACCGGCGCGACGGGCTCACCAGGGTCGCCGTCGCGTGCGTCCCTGAGAAGGGCGGCGCTCGCGAGGACGGCGCGGGCGAGGGCGGCGCAGGCAAGGACGGCGCGGCCCACGACACCGCCGGCGACGACACCCTGCACGAACTGCACTTCGACGAAGAGCTCTTCACCGTCGGAGCGGGCGGAAACCCGGAGTGGACCCAGCCGACGCTGCGGCTCGGCTACGGCAGCTTCGTCACGCCGTCCACTGTCTACGACTACGACGTCCGCACCCGCGAGCTCCGGCTGCGCAAGCAGCAGGCCGTCCTCGGCGAGTTCGACCCCGCGCTGTTCGAGCAGAAGCGCGAGTGGGCGACGGCGAAGGACGGGACGCGCATCCCGATCTCGCTGGTGTACCGGCGCGACCTGGTGACGCCCGGCGAGCCTGCGCCGCTGGTGCTGTACGGCTACGGGTCGTACGAGGCGAGCATGGACCCGTCGTTCGGCATCCCGCGCCTCAGCCTCCTCGACCGCGGCATCGTGTTCGCCATCGCGCACGTGCGCGGCGGCGGCGAGCTCGGGCGGCTCTGGTACGAGCACGGCAAGAAGCTGCACAAGAAGAACACCTTCACCGACTTCGTGGACAGCGCGCGCCACCTCATCGACACCGGATGGACGTCGCCCGACCGGCTCGCGGCGCAGGGCGGGAGCGCAGGCGGCCTGCTGATGGGCGCTGTCGCGAACCTGGCGCCGAAGTACTTCTCCGGCATCCTCGCGGAGGTGCCGTTCGTGGACCCGCTCACGAGCATCCTGGACCCGTCGCTGCCGCTGACGGTGATCGAGTGGGACGAGTGGGGCGACCCGCTGCACGACGAGGAGGTGTACGCGTACATGAAGTCGTACTCGCCGATCGAGAACGTGCACGAGACGCACTACCCGCGCATCCTGGCGGTGACCAGCCTCAACGACACCCGCGTGCTGTACGTCGAGCCTGCGAAGTGGGTGGCGAAGCTGCGCGAGGTGGGCGCTGACGCGCTGCTCAAGATCGAGATGGCTGCAGGGCACGGCGGTGTCTCCGGCCGGTACTCGGCCTGGCGCGAGCGGGCCTTCGCGTACGCCTGGCTGGTCGACGCGGTCGGAGCCCACCCCTCCGGCGAGTAGCGACGCAATCGAGTCCGAGGTTGTTCACGCCGCTATCCGGCGTGTCGCGTGAACAACTTCGGACTCGATTATGTGGGGGCGGGACGGGGCGTCAGCCGAGGTCGTCCGGGTCGCGGCCGGTGCGCTCGCCCGACTCGAGGGCGGCGATGACGGCGAGGTCGTCGGCGTCGAGGGCGAACGAGAAGACGTCGAGGTTCTGCCGGATGCGGTCGGGGGTCACCGACTTCGGGATGACGACGTTGCCGAGCTGCACCTGCCAGCGGATCACCACCTGCGCCGGCGTCACCCCGTGCTTCCCGGCGATGAGCGCCAGCGGCTCGTTGCCGAGGATGCGGCCGCGGGCGAGCGGCGACCACGCCTCCGTCACGATGCCGTTGGCCTCGTCGTACGCGCGCACGTCGGCCTGCGGCAGCCACGGGTGCAGCTCCACCTGGTTGACGGCGGGAACCGTATCGGTCTCGTGCGCCAGCCGTTCGAGGTGGTGGATGTGGAAGTTGGCGACGCCGATCGACCTGGCCCGCCCCTCATCCCGGATCGTCTCGAGCGCACGCCAGGTGTCGACGTACTTGTCGTGCTTCGGCGCCGGCCAGTGGATGAGGAACAGGTCGACCGTGTCGAAGCCGAGCCGTTCGAGGCTCTGATCGAAGGAACGCAGTGTGCTGTCGTAGCCGTTCCGGTCCCACCACACCTTCGTGGTCACGAACACCTCGTCGCGGTCGAGTCCGCTGCGGCGCACGCCGTCACCGACGCCGCGCTCGTTCTCGTAGAACGCCGCCGTGTCGATGTGCCGGTATCCGGCGTCGAGGGCCGTGAGCACCGCATCCGCAGTCTCGGCCTCCGGGATCTTGTACACGCCGAACCCGAGCTGCGGGATGCGGTTGCCGTCGTTGAGAAGAAGGTCCGGGATGCTCGCCATGGGTTCATTCTCCCGCGTCTCAGGGGTACGAGTGGTGTCGAACGAAGGAGAGAGACATGGCAATGGACGGAAAAAAGGTCGCGTTCCTGGTGGCGTCGGAAGGCATCGAGCAGGCGGAACTGGTCGAGCCGTGGAAGGCCGTCGCCGACGGCGGAGGCACGCCGACGCTGATCTCGAAGGAGGCTGGCGAGGTGCAGGCGTTCAACCACCTCACCCCCGCCGACACGTTCCCGGTGGATGTGACGCTGGCCGACGCATCGGCCGACGACTACGACGCGCTGATGCTGCCCGGCGGGGTGGCGAACGGCGACACCGTGCGCACCCAGCCGGATGCGGTGGCCCTGGTCGCTGCGTTCGCGGCGGCGGGCAAGCCGGTCGGCGTGATCTGTCACGGCGGCTGGGTGCTGGTCGAGGCGGGTGTGGTCGCCGACCGCACGCTGACGAGCTGGCCGAGCCTGCAGACCGACTACCGCAACGCCGGCGCCCGCTGGGTGGACGAAGAAGTGGTGGTGGACGACGGGCCGTTCACGCTCGTGTCGTCGCGGAAGCCGGACGACCTGCCCGCGTTCAACCGGGAGTTCCTGGGGGTGGTCGGCGGGTAGGGCGCGCCGGCTGCGTCCGCTGGCAGCGCTGGCCGACTGCGCTGGCTGGCAGCGTCTAGGTGGGGTTGCCCTCCGGGCCGATGGGTGCGGCGGGACTTGTCGGGATTTCTTTCGCGGTCGGCTGGACCGGCTTCCAGGCGACCAGCCAGGTGGCGGCGATCGGGCCGAGAAGGAGCCCGAGGACGAACCAGGTCCAGCCGGAGCGGCCCCTCGACTGGGCGAGGCCGCCCGTGATGATGGCGAGCCACAACCAGACGACCGGTATCAACGATTCCATCCGGCGATGCTAGCGGACTGGCCAGGTGAGTGTTCCCTGGCAATGGCGGGAAGGCCCCTTGCAGCATCGCGGAGGGTGCGGGAACGTAGGCGACTCCTGGAACCAAACGGAAGGAGAGCACATGCTCACCCTGACAGAGAACGCCAGCACGATCGTCAAGACGCTCACCGAGCAGGCACCACAGGAGGAGGCGGGACTGCGCATCAGCAGCAGCAATCCGCAGCACACCGCGTTCGCGGCCGCCGTGACCCCCGCACCTGAGCCGGCCGACCAGGTGGTGGAGACCGGAGGGGCGCGTCTCTTCCTCGAGGAGGAAGCAGCCGTCGCGCTCGATGACAAGATCCTCGACGCCCAGGTGGACGACCAGGGCGCCGTCAGCTTCGCGATCGGCGCGCTCGCGTAGCGACCGCGCCCACGCGCGCGCCGCCGACCCGGCGCGCACGGAACGGCTCCCGGTGCTGATGCACCGGGAGCCGTTTCTGTGCCACGAGTCCGGGGGTGGATGCGGTGGCTCCTGCTGCCTGGCCGGGCCAGCCGTCAGGGCGACGGCGGGGTGGGAGGCGCAGGTGGAGCGGGCGGCTGCGTCGGCGCAGCAGGCGGCTGCGTCGGCGGAGCGGGCTGCGGGGCCGCTGGCGGCGCGGCGGGCTGCGGGGCCGCTGGCGGCGCGGCGGGCTCAGGGGCCGACGGCGGCACGCCGGGCGCGGGCGGTTGCGGCGCCGACGGCGACGCGTACAGCGGCTGGCCTCCCGCCGGGCCTGCGTACGGCATCGGGGACTGGGGCCAGCCGTAGTCGCGCGGCGGAAGCCCTGGTCCGGGGACGACGGGGACGTAGCCGGGGACCTCGGCGTCCGGACGGTCGAAGCGGGCGCCGGCCGGGTTGGGCGGCAGCAGCGTCATCACGAGGATCGCGATGCCGCCGAGGCTCGGGATGAGGAGCAGCAGCAGGAGCCAGCCGCTCAGGTTCACGTCGTGGAGGCGGCGAGCCGCGAGAGCTAGACCGGGGATGATCACGGCGAGACCCCACGCCACGAACAGGATGATGCCGATCGCGATACCTGGCCCTGGGACGCCGCGGCCGTTCTCGTCGATGCTTGCTCCGACCGCCGCTCCGAGGAGCAGGATCACATAGAGCACGAAGCCGATGACCGCGTTCGCGAGCGCCCACCACCAGTACTCGCTGCGACTGGCTCGCCCGTCGAAACGGACGTATTTCTTCCAGAACCGCGTAAAAGCCACACCGAACGGTGCGCCGTAATACGGGGCCCAGAGCGGAACGGTCGGATTCATGATCAAACCCCCTCCGACCGGCACCGTCACAGCGCCGGTCGGGGACAGCTTAGCTCCCGGCCGGACGGTCCTCCCCTGCGAATTCGGCAAGGTCGTCCTGGCTTCCGGCGGCATCGTCGTG
>NZ_JBIWKN010000002.1:786568-881178 GCF_044765685.1 Leifsonia sp. NPDC102414 | reverse complement strand
TTGGCATTTGACATTGTGCACGCTGTTGAGTTCTCAAGGATCGGACGCTCCCACCATCCCGCATCACACGGTCAAAATGGGGCAACCTGTCAACCTTACCACTTTCAATCTGAATGTCAACTCGGCCGATTCGCGATCCTCAGTGCATCATGACGATGCGACCGAACACGCGAGCCGAGCAACAAAACCAGCTCGAAGAGTGAGGGGTTACCATCCTAAGCCGAATGGGCACGCTTGAACAAGTTCAAGTTACCGATAAGTTTAGGAGTTGGTCCCGCTTGAGGCCGGGGAGCAGTTCCGCTCTCCCGCACCTTTGGGGTGACAAGTAAGTACTTTACGGACGTCTCGGTGACGTCGCAAATCGCGCCTGCATCTCGGGCGTGTCGCTCGTTCGGCAGCGCGCGTGGCCTCCCTCGGAGACGCAGAACACCCCGCGAGCCGGACCGTCGCGCGGGGCGGACGGTCGGATCAGCGGGGTGTTCGCAGATGGTGCAGAGGCGCGAAGCGGCCTAGAGACCGGAGTATGCGTGGAGTCCCTTGAAGAAGACGTTGACGATGCCGAAGTTGAAGAGAACGGCGGCGAAGCCGATGATCGCGAGCCACGCAGAACGCGAGCCGCGCCATCCGCGGGTCGCTCGGGCGTGGATGTAGCCGGCGTAGATCACCCAGATGATGAACGTCCAGACTTCCTTGGTGTCCCAGCCCCAGTACCGGCCCCAGGCCTTCTCGGCCCAGATCGCTCCGGCGATCAGCGTGAACGTCCAGGCGATGAAGCCGACGATGTTCACCCGGTATGCGAGGTTCTCCAGAGCTGTCGACGTGGGAAGGGTCGCCAGGAACTTGAACTGCTGCGGTTGGGACTCTGCAACCTGCCGCTCGCGCCTGACCTGCAACAGCTGCAGGCCGGACAGGGCGAAGCCGAGGGCGAAAAACGCTGTGCCGAGCACGGCGACGATGATGTGGATGACCAGCCAGTACGACTGGAGCGCCGGCTGCAACGGCACGACGGGAACGTAGTACCGCAGCAGCGCGATCCCCTGCAGGACGAGCACCAGACCCATCACGAAGGTGCCGAGGTACTTGATGTCCCACTTGAGGTTGACCGCGAGGAAGACCCCGACGATGACGAGGGTCCCCGTCATCGAGAACTCCCACATGTTGGCCCACGGCACCCTGTCGGCCGCGATGCCGCGGAGGACGGTCGCCACGAGGTGGAAAGCGAATCCGATGATGGTGAGCACGAATGCCCAGCGGATCGACGCAGACGAGTCGGAGCCGTAGAGCAGGTCGTCCTCGACCCTGTCGCTGATCCTCGCCGAGATCCTGCCGAGGGTGGAGGTTCCTCCTCGTCCGCCTGATCCGCCCGATCCCTCAGCCGTGATCGTCGCGGTCGTCGACCTGGCTGGAGCAGCGGCCTGCGTTCGACGTGCGACCGCACTCGGGACGGTGGAGGCCTCGACGGCCGTCGCCCGCGCGCCTCTTCGCGACAAATCGAGGGCGAACGCGATGAACGCCGCCGCATACATTCCCATGGCCGCGTAGATGAACACGGTCGATAGCTGAGCGAGGGTTTCGGTCACGATGCAAGCCTAAGTGTTTCGGGGGCGGGTGAGGGCGTCGGCGTGATCGTCGGCGATGGACTGCACGGCGGCGGCGAGGTTCGGGTCCTCGCCTCGTGCGAGGCCGGCGTACTCGAGGGTGAGCGAGCCGTCCTCGTTCTCGATGGCTTTCACCCAGAGCCTACGCCGCGGCACGAAGAGCGCCACAAGCAGGCCGGCGAAGATCAGCACCGCGAAGGTCAGGACCCAGCCCTGTGCCGGGTCGTGGTGCACGTCGAGAGATGCGTAGCGCTTCACACCGTCGAGGCTGACGGTGCCGAGACCGTTCGGGAGCTCCACCGTCTCGCCAGGACGGAGCTGCAGCGCCTTGGTCTTGGTCGGCGGCCCGGCGAGCTGCTTGAGCGTGTCGGTGTTGAGGCTGTAGACCGACTGCGGAACGCCGCTGTCGACCCCGAGGTCACCGACATAGACGTTGAGGCTGAGCAGCGGGTCGTTCAAGCCGGGGAAGGTAGAGGTGAGTGCGCCCTTCGCCGTCGAGCTGTCTCCGACGGTCGGGTAGAAGAAGCCGATCATCCCGACCTGCTGCTTCAGGCCGTCCGGGACCTTCACGAAGCCGAGCGACGTGAGCCGCGCATCCTGAGGGAGGAACGGGATGGTGTCGGTGAAGGCGACCTTGCCGTCGGGGTCGCGCACGGTGATGGTCGGCGCATAGCCGTTGCCGAGGAGATAGACGTTCGTGCCCCCGATGGCGAGAGGTTCGTTGACCTTGATCGTGGTCGAGCTGGAGGTGTCGCCTGGGCCAGTGGTCGTGACGTGGGCCGTGTAGTCGAGCGGCTGGCCGATGGCGTTGTCGTTCTTGGTCTCGTACGCGACGTCGAGCTTGTCGACCTTGATCGAGAACGGCTGCAGCGTGGAGTCGCTGAAGAACCGGCCCGGGTTGAACGAGTTGTACGACGGCAGGCTGTTCACGAAGCTCTGACCCTCGACGACGACCTTCTGGCCTGTGAAGCCGAACCCGCCGCCGAGGCCGATCGCGAGGAGCACGCCGACGAGCGCCGTGTGGAAGACGAGGTTGCCTGTCTCGCGGAGGTAGCCGCGCTCGGCCGAGACCGACGTGGAGCGTGCATCCTGATAGACGGCGACGCGATAGCCGGACTTCTTGAGGAGGTCGCGCGCAGCGGCGATCGGCTCAGGACCGTTCTCGCGCAGGTCGACCGGAAGCGTTCGCGCCTGGAAGCCCGCCATCCTGGTGAGACGCACCGGCGTCTTCGGCGGCTTGGCCCGCAGTGCGTCGAAGTGGTGCTTGGTGCGCGGGATGATGCAGCCGATGAGGGATGCGAAGAGCAGGAGGTAGATCGCGGAGAACCACACTGACGTATAGACGTCGAACGCCTGGATCTTGTCGAGGAACGGCGCGATGTCCGGGTGGTCGGTGAAGTACTTGGTGACGCCGTTCGGGTCGGAGCTCCGCTGCGGGACGAGCGAACCAGGTACGGCGGCGATGGCGAGCAGCAGCAGGAGGAACAGCGCTGTGCGCATGCTCGTGAGCTGTCGCCAGAACCACCGCAGCCAGCCGACGAAACCGAGCTTGGGCTGCTCGATCTCAGGCTGGTGCCGCGGAGGCGCCGAATCGATGTGGTCAGAGGGCCGGCTCAAAACCTTGTATCACCGCCAGGAATTGGGACATGAGCTGGCTCCAGATGCCGGAGGCCATGAGGATGCCGATGATGACGAGCAGAACGCCGCCGATGATGTTGATGACACGGATGTGCCGCTTGAGGAAGGCGACGGACCCGGCGACCCAGTCGAAGCCGAGGGCGACGACAAGGAACGGGATGCCGAGGCCGATGCAGTAGAAGAGGCCGAGCAGGGCGCCGCGCCACGGCGACCCGCTTCCGACGCTGAGAGCGCTGATCGCGGCGAGGGTCGGGCCGATGCACGGCGTCCAGCCGAGGCCGAAGACGATGCCGAGCAGCGGCGCGCCGATGAGGCCGGTCGCAGGACGCCAGGTGGGCTTGATGGTGCGCTGCAGGAACGAGAACTGGCCGATGAAGACGAGGCCCATCGCAATGACGAGGACGCCCAGGATGCGGATGACGACCTCCTGCCACCGGACGAGCCACAGTCCCAGAGCGCCGAACGCCGCTCCGTACGCGATGAACACGATGGCGAAGCCGAGGATGAAGAGGGAGACGCCGGTGAGCAGGCGCGAGCGGTCGCGCTTGGCGCCCAGGTCGGTGAATCCGCCGACGTATGCGAGGTAGCCCGGCACGAGCGGCAGCACGCACGGCGACGCGAACGAGACGAGACCGGCGAGGACGGCGACCGGCAGCGCGAAAAGCAGCTGGCCGCTGAAGACGATCTCTCCGACTCCGCCCACGTCAGTGTGTCTCGGCGACGGCGTCGGAGATGAGCGAGTTCAGCGTGCTGGCGTCGGGAAGGGCACCGAGGATGCGCGCGGCGACCCTGCCCTTCTTGTCGATGACGAGCGTGGTCGGCGTCGCCTTCGGCGGAACGGTCTTGCTGAAGGCGAGCAGCACGGAGCCGGTGTCGCGATCGAGGACGGACGGGTATGTGACGCCCTTGTCCTTCTCGAAGCTCGCTGCGGTGCTCTCGGTGTCGTAGAGGTTCACCCCGAGGAAGTCGACGCCCTTGCCCTTGTACTTCTGGTACAGCGACTCGAGGAACGGAGCCTCGACCCGGCACGGCGGGCATCCCGCGTACCAGAAGTTGACGACGAGCACGTCTCCCGCGTAGTCCTTCGAGGAGACAGGGGTGCCGTCTGCGAGCGTGCCGCTGAAGTCGACCGCCGCCCCGCGGTTGTCCGCCGCGAACTCGCTGACGGTGCCGTCGCCAGCGATGTAGTTCTGGCCTGTACCGGCGCGGTACTGCTCGGCGAGGCCGTCGGAGGACGTGCATCCGCTGAGGACCAGAGCGGCGGACGCCGCGACGGCCGCGAGCGGGAGGAGGAAGCGGGAACGGCGGTTCACACGGCCCCCACATCGGTCGCGGTGGAATTCAGCTCGGCCGCCGGTTCGACGTAGCCGACCTCGATGATGCGCACGACGGGCGCTCCGTTCTCGGGGTGAGCAGATTCGGTGTGCGCCTGCTCGGGGTGCGCAGAATCAGGGTGCGCCCGCTCGGGATGTGCCTGCTCGGGATGCGCCTGCTCGGCTCGGGGAGACGCGGCGGGCTGTTCCTCCGGCTCCACGATGGTCCGCTCGAACGTTGTGATGCTCGACAGGGCGCAGCGCCGCTTGCGCGGGTCGTGCCAGAAGCGCTCGCCGGCGACGGACAGATGCGTGACCCAGATCGGAAGCTGATGACTGACCAGGACCACATCGCCGGACTCGACGGAGTCGAACGCGTCGTCGATGGCCGCGAGCATCCGCTTCTCGATGCGCGAATACGCTTCGCCCCAGCTCGGCCGGGCCGGGTTGATGAGGAACGGCCAGTTGACGGGCTTCTTCAGCGCCCTGGACATGACGGTGCCCTCGAAGTGATTGGTCGGCTCGATGATGCGGTCTTCGATCCGTGCATCCAGGTCGAACGCCGATGCGATCGGCGCCGCCGATTCGCGCGTGCGCTGGAGAGGGGACGCCAGAAGCGCGGAGATCGGGCGTTCGCGCCCGATCAGTTCGTCCGCTGCCGCAGCGGCCATTCTGTGACCGAGTTTGGAGAGGCCGAAGCCCGGCAGCCTGCCGTACAGGATGCCGTCGGGGTTGAACACCTCTCCGTGACGGACGAGGTGAACCTGGCTTGCTACCACGCGACCAGTCTACGGAGGCGTTTCCCTTGAATTCACTGAGCGCTGGCACGGGAGGCCCCTGGACGGGCCGCCCGGCCTGTAGTGGCGGACGGTAGGCTTGTGGCTCGTGACCGCACGAGTATTGATCAAGGACCTGGCCGCTTCCCCCGACGGCCCCGTGAGCGTAGCCGGCTGGGTGGAGACGGTACGCGACCAGAAGAAGGTGCAGTTCGTCGTCCTCCGCGACGAGAGCGGCGCCGTTCAGCTCGTGAATCCGCGCAACGTCGACGCAGACGGCGCGGTGATCGCCGACGAGCCGGCCACCACCATCTCCGGACTCTCCCAGGGCACCTTCGTGCGCGCCACCGGCGAGCTCAAGCACGACGAGCGGGTGAAGCTCGGCGGCATCGAGATCAAGCTGTCGACCCTCGAGGTGGAGACGTCGGCGGTCCCCGAGACGCCGATCGCGGCGGACAGCGGCATCGACAAGCGCATGGACTGGCGCTTCCTCGACCTGCGCGAGCCGAAGAACAACCTGATCTTCCGCATCCAGACCACCTTCGAGCACGCGCTGCGTCAGTACTGGATCGACAACGACTTCGTCGAGATCCACACCCCGAAGCTGATGGCCAGCCCGAGCGAATCGCGCGCCGAGCTCTTCGAGGTCGAGTACTTTGACACCACGGCATACCTGTCGCAGAGCCCCCAGTTCTTCAAGCAGATGGCGCAGTCGGCCGGATTCGGCAAGGTCTTCGAGATCGGCCCTGCGTTCCGCGCAGACCCCAGCTTCACCAGCCGTCACGCCACCGAGTTCACCAGCGTGGACGCGGAGGTGAGCTGGATCGACAGCCACGAAGACGTGATGCAGCTGCACGAGAACCTCATCGTCGCCGGCTTCACCGCCGTGAAGGAGAAGCACGGCGAGCAGATCAAAGAGCTGTTCGACGTGGAGGTGACGGTTCCCACCACGCCGTTCCCGCGCATCCCGTTGGCCGAGGCGAAGCGGATCGTTGCCGAGCGCGGCTACGAGGTGCCGCGTCACGACGACGACATGGACCCGGAGGGCGAGCGCCAGATCTCGGCGTACGTGAAGGAGACGTACGGGCACGAGTTCGTGTTCCTGACGGACTACGCGTCGAGCATCCGGCCGTTCTACCACATGCGCCACGAGGGCGACGCGTCGCTCACCAACAGCTACGACCTCATCTTCAACGGTGTGGAGATCTCGACGGGCGCACAGCGCGAGCACCGCATCGAGGTGCTCGAGGAGCAGGCGCGCGACAAGGGCCTCGACCCGGAGGAGCTCGGCTTCTACCTCGACTTCTTCCGCTACGGCGTGCCGCCGCACGGCGGGTTCGGGATGGGCCTCGCTCGCGTGCTGATGCTCATGCTGCACCTGTCGAACCTGCGCGAGACGACCTACCTCTTCCGCGGCCCGACGCGCCTCCTGCCGTAGCGCCTGGCGCGGGCATGGCCATCCAGTGGTCGCCCGCGACCAGGATGTGCCCGAGGAAGCGCAGACCGATGGTGGCCGCCGCCTGATCGAGGCGGCGGGTGAGCATGAGGTCGGCGACGCTCGGCTCGAGCGTGCCGCCAGGGTGGTTGTGGGCGACGGCAAACGACCGGCCGCCTCTCGTGAGGACGGCCTGCAGGACATCTGCGGGCTGGACGGAGACGTCGTCGACTCCTCCATCGCGGACGAGCACGAGTTCGAGCGGGCGCGAGGCGCGATCCGCGACAACGACGACGAAGCGTTCGCCGTCTCTGTGCAGCAGTTCGGGGCGGACGAGGCGAGCGACGGCCTCGTGGTCGACCAGCCTGGTCCACGACGACGACGCTCCGGCGCGCCGCCAGATCTCTGTGATGGCCACGAGCCTGCCCGCCGTGGCCGGCCCGACCCCTGGCAGGTTCTCGAGCCGCGCGAAGTCCATCGTCGCGAGGCCGGGGAAACCTCCTGTGCGCCGGAGGATCGAACGGGAGAGCGCGAGCACGCTCCGGCCGGACTGGCCGGAGCCGAGCACCAGGGCGAGCACTTCGTCGTCGGTGAGGGACCCGACGCCGATGCGCCGCATCCGCTCGCGCGGTCTGTCGTGGTGGGGAACATTCGCTAGTGACTCCTCGTCTTCCTCGTCGGACATGAGCCAAAGGTAGAAGCGGGCAGAGACCCCCACGGGTCCCCTCCCGAATCTGTGGATAACCGAAGGATGTGGACAACGGCGAGACGTCGACCCGGCGCGCCGGTGTGACAATGGGAGAGAATCCGGCCACAAGCCGGACAGCGCCGCGGCCATGCCGCGGCAGAGAAGCCACACGAAGGCAACGAAGGAGTCGCCATGACCAGTCCGCAGGACGTCGTCATCCTGTCCGCCGCCCGCACTCCGCAGGGCAAGATCCTGGGGGCTCTCGCCACCCAGACCGCGGTGCAATTGGGCGCCGTCGCGCTGCGCAGGGCGCTGGACGAGTCCGGCGTCGGCGCGGATGCGGTGGACGCGGTGATCTTCGGACAGGTGCTGCAGGCGGGGGCCGGCCAGAACCCGGCGCGACAGACGGCCATCGCTGCCGGCATCGGCTGGAACGTGCCGGCGGTGACGATCAATAAGGTGTGCCTCTCCGGGCTGGCGGCGGTGATCGACGCGGCACGGCTGATCCGCGCGGGCGAGGCGACAGTGGTGGTCGCGGGTGGCCAGGAGTCGATGACGAACGCGCCGCACGTGCTCCCCGGTTCGCGGAAAGGCTGGACGTACGGCTCGATCGCTGCGCTCGACTCTGCCGCGCACGACGGGCTGACGGATGCGTTCGACGGGATCTCGATGGGCGCATCCACCGAGGGATACACCTCGAAGCTCGGACTCACGCGCGAGGCGCAGGATGTGTTCGCCGCGTCATCGCACCAGCGTGCCGGTGCGGCAGCCGCCTCCGGAGTGTTCGACGACGAGATCGCGCCGGTGAGCCTCCCGCAGCGGAAGGGCGATCCTGTCGTCGTGAGCGCGGACGAAGGGGTGCGACCGAACTCGACGGCGGAGACGCTGGCCGGGCTGCGCCCGAGCTTCGCGGAGGGAGGCACGCTCACGGCGGGCAACTCGTCGCCCCTGAGCGACGGCGCCGCGGCGCTGGTGCTGACCAGCCGCGAGAACGCGGAACGGCTCGGGCTGGAGTGGCTGGCGGTGGTCGGTGCGTCCGGTCAGGTGGCCGGGCCGGACAACTCGCTGCACTCTCAGCCGTCGAACGCCATCGCTGCCGCCCTCGGCCGCGCAGAGTGGTCGGTCGACGAGCTGGACTTCGTGGAGATCAACGAGGCGTTCGCCGCTGTCGCGCTGCAGTCGATGGCCGACCTGGGGCTGGATGCGGTGCGGGTGAACATCCACGGAGGCGCGATCGCGCTCGGACACCCGATCGGCGCATCCGGAGCCCGGCTGGCCGGGACGGCCGCGCACGAGTTGGCACGGCGCGGGAGCGGCAAGGCGGCGGTGGCCCTGTGCGGAGGCGGCGGGCAGGGCGAAGCGCTGCTGCTGTGGCGCTAGCGCGGCCCTGCCCGACGAAGGTCAGTCGTTCGGGAGGTGGCGCTCCTCCGCCCCGTTGTAGAGGGAGAGCGGGCGGATGAGGGAGTTGGACGCGTACTGCTCGAAGACGTGCGCCGTCCAGCCGGTGACGCGGGCCGCCGCGAAGAGAGGGGTGAACGTCGCCGTGTCGAAGCCCATCAGGTTGTATGCGGGGCCCGACGGGTAGTCGAGGTTGGGCTTGATGTTCTTGCGCTCGTTCATCGCAGCCTCGAGGGCGTTGTAGAGGTCGAGCATGTCCTTGCGGTCGTAGTGCTCCGCCAGCTTTTCCAGCGCGGCCTTCATGGTGGGCACGCGGGAGTCGCCGTTCTTGTACACGCGGTGCCCGAAGCCCATGATCTTGCGCTTGGCGGAGAGGGCGTCGTCCAGCCACTCCTCCGCGCGGCCGGCCACCTCGATCTCGTCGAAGGCGTGCATCACGGCCTCGTTCGCGCCGCCGTGCAGCGGGCCCTTGAGCGCGCCGATCGCACCGGTGACGGCCGAGTACACGTCCGACAGTGTGGATGCGATCACCCGCGCCGTGAACGTCGAGGCGTTGAACGAGTGCTCGGCGTACAGCACCAGCGAGACGCGGAACGCATCCACCACCACGTCGTCCGGGAGCTCGCCGAACGTCATCCAGAGGAAGTTGCTGGAATAGTCGAGGTCGTCGCGCGGCTCGACGGGCTCCAGGCCGCGGCGGCGGCGCTGGTCGTAGGCGACGATGGTCGGCAGCTGGGCCAGCAGGTACACGGCGCGCCCGAGGTTCAGGTCGGGGTCGAGGATGCCGTCCGTCTGCCCGAGCGTGTCGTCGAGGCTGCCGAGGTGGCTGACCGCCGTGCGCACCACATCCATCGGGTGCGCGGCCACCGGGATGTCGTCGATGGCGCGCTTGGTGCGCTCGTCGAGCGCTCTCATCGAGCGCTCAAGGGTCGCGAACGTGGCGAGCTCGTCGTCGGCGGGCAGTTCGCCGTGCCAGAGAAGGAAGGCGACCTCCTCGAACGAGCAGTTCGCGGCGAGCTCCTGCACCGGATATCCCCGGTAGAGCAGCGAATTCGTCTCGGGGTTGACGCTCGAAATTGCGGTGGTGTCGACCACCACACCGGCGAGGCCCTTGTGGATCTCGGGGTCGGTCATTGCTGCTCCTTCGCTGCTGCCGGTCGCGCGCTCTTAGCGCTTGACCTCGAAATTGAACACGGACGTGTCGAACGCGTTGTAGCCCTCGTAGTCAATCAGTTCGTAGAGGTCGGCGCGATGCTGCATTTCGCCGAGCTTGGGTTCGAGGCTGCCGGTGTCGAGCAGCTGGTCGAGGCCGCGCTCGGCGGCGCCCATCGCCAGGCGCAGCAGCGAGACCGGCCAGATGACGATGTTCACGCCGACGTCGCGGAGCTGGTCGACCGTGAACAGGTCGCTCTTTCCGAACTCGGTCATGTTCGCGAGCATCGGGACGTCGATCGCGTTGCGGACGGCCTCGAACTCACCGAGGTCGCGCATCGCCTCGGGGAAGATCGCATCGGCGCCCGCATCCACCAGGGCCTTCGCGCGGTCGATCGCCGCATCCAGGCCGTCGACCGCGCGGATGTCGGTGCGCGCCATGATGAGCAGGTTCGGGTCGCGGCGGGCGTCCGCTGCGGCCCGGATGCGCTTGAGCGCGGTGTTCTCGTCGACGACCTGCTTGCCGTCGAGGTGCCCGCAGCGCTTCGGGTTGACCTGATCCTCGATGTGCAGCCCCGCGACATCGGCGTCCTCCAAAGTCTGCACGGTGCGGGCGACGTTCATCGGTTCGCCGAAACCGGTGTCTGCGTCGACCAGCGCCGGCAGATCGGTCATGCGCGCGATCTGGGCCGAGCGGCCGGCGACCTCGGTCAGCGTGGTGAGGCCGATGTCTGGAAGGCCGAGATCGGCGCTGAGCACGGCGCCGGAGATGTAGACGCCCTCGAAGCCCTTGCGCTCGATCAGCCTGGCGCTCAGCGGGTTGAACGCGCCGGGCATCCTGACAAGCTCACCGGATGCGAGGCGGGCACGGAAGGCGGCGCGCTTCTCGTGCGCCGGGACGGAGGAGTACAGCATCAGAAGAGTCCCTTCGGGGTCGGAACGCTCGCGAGCAGGCCCGGCTTGGCGGTGATGGTGAGGCCGCCGAGCTCGGCGGCCGTCAGCGACGGAAGCCGCTCTGCGACATCGAGGAAACGGTCGATCTCGGCCGGTTCGAGGACGTCGGCGGCGAGCATCCGGAATTTGGCGACGTAGTCGGCGCGTGCGAACGGCCGCGCGCCGAGTGGATGCGCGTCTGCGACGGCGATCTCGTCGGTGATGACGCTGCCGTCCGCCATGCGGATCTCCACACGACCGCCGAACGCCTTCTCCGCCGGGTCGATGGAGTGGTACCTGCGGGTCCACTCCGGGTCTTCGGTCGTGGTCACCTTGCCCCACAGCTCGACGGTCTCCGGACGCTGGGCGCGCGACGGGAGGTAGGAGTCGACGTGGTGCCAGCCGCCGTCCTGCAGCGCGACCGTGAAGATGTACGGGATGGAGTGGTCGAGGGTCTCGCGCGAGGCCGTCGGGTCGTACTTCTGCGGGTCGTTCGCGCCGGAACCGATCACGAAGTGCGTGTGGTGCGACGTGTGGATGACGATGCTCTCCACCCGCGAAGGGTCGGCCGCCTCCGGGTGCTCACGGTGCAGCTTGCGGGCGAGGTCGATCCACGCCTGCGCCTGATACTCGGCCGAGTGCTCCTTGGTGTACGAGTCCAGGATGGCGCGCTTGGCCTCCCCCTGCTCGGGCAGCGGGACGTCGTATCGTGCATCCTTACCGTCGAGCAGCCAGGCGATCACGCCGTCCTCGCCCTCGTAGATCGGGGTGGGGCTGGTCTCGCCGCGCATCGCCCTGTCGATCGCCTCGACGGCCATCTTGCCGGCGAACGCGGGAGCGTGCGCCTTCCAGCTGGAGATCTCGCCCTTGCGCGACTGGCGGGTGGCCGTGGTGGTGTGCAGCGCCTGGCCGACGGCCTGGAAGATCACCTCCGGCGAGAGGCCGAGGAGAGTGCCGATGCCCGCGGCGGCGGACGGGCCGAGGTGCGCGACGTGGTCGATCTTGTGTGCGTGCAGGCTGATCGCCTTGGCGAGGTCGATCTGGATCTCGTAGCCTGTGGCGATGCCGCGGACCAGCTCGCGCCCTGACAGCCCGAACGCGCGCGCTGCGTGCTGGGCGACCGCGGTGATCGGCGGGATGTTGTCGCCCGGGTGCGAGTACTCGGCGGCGAGGAAGGTGTCGTGGTAGTCGAGCTCGCGCACGGCGACGCCGTTCGCCCACGCCGCCCACTCCGGGCTGACGCGGAGGGAGGCAGGCTCGCCGAAAACGGTCGCCCCGTCCTGCGTGTGGCCGCCGGTCAGTTCCTCCAGCTCCCGGACGGGCAGTGGATGCGCCAGTGCCTGCGACCGCGCGGACACCACCGGACGGCGGGTGAGCGACGCGGCGGCTACGGCTGCATTGTCGATCACGCGGTTGATCACCATCTCGGTGACCTCCGCTGAGACGTCGACGGGGTCGGCCGCGACCTCCGCGATCTTCCAGGCGAGCTGATCCTGACGGGCGAGATTCTCTTCGCTTCTGTGCACACGAACGTTGTGGAGCTTCACGTATCGAACCTACCTCCCCGGAGCGGGGGACGCGGCGCTACGCTGTGCGCATGGTTCCTGGACCCTCGCTGCTCGCGTTCTCGATCGCATCCATTGCCCTGATCGTCATTCCGGGGCCGAGCGTGCTGTTCGTCATCGGGCGGTCGCTGTCGCTCGGGCGCGCCGGCGGGCTGCTGAGCGTGCTCGGCAACGCGCTCGGGATGCTGCCGCTGGTGATCGCCGTGGCGCTCGGGGTCGGAGCGGTGGTGGCGCAATCGGTGGTGGTGTTCACGATCATCAAGTTCGCCGGCGCCGCTTACCTGGTCTACCTCGGCATCCAGGCGATCAGGCACCGCAGGCACACGGCCGTGACGCACGAGGCGACGCCGCCGGCACGGTCCCGGATGCGCATCCTGTCGGAAGGGTTCGTGGTGGGGCTGACCAACCCGAAGACGCTGGTGTTCTTCGTGGCGGTGCTCCCCCAGTTCGTCGACTACGGCGTGGGGAGCATCCCGCTGCAGATGTTCGAGCTCGGCGCGGTGTTCCTCGTGCTCGCGCTCGCGTGCGACAGCGTGTGGGCGCTGATCGCTGGGACCGCGCGCGCCTGGTTCGGGCGGTCGCCGAAGCGCGTCGAGCGGCTGGGCGCCGCCGGCGGCGTGATGATGATCGGGCTGGGCGGGGTGCTGGCACTGACGGGGAGCAAGCACTGAGGCTCGCGTCCGGCGCCGGATCGCGCGAAACGCGCGGTCGCGACGCGGCTGACCGCGCGCTTCGCACGACTCGTGCGGGCTAGATGTCGCCTGCGGTCGCGACGGGGGTGACGACGGCGCGGGCGAGCGAGTGGAAGTGCGCGTTGAAGCCGAGGACGGCGGGGGTCGACGCCGGGTCGAGGTCGAGGTGGTCGACGTCCAGGGCGTGCACGATCACGTTGTAGTGGTGGGTGCCGGTTCCGGGAGGCGGCCCAGCGCCGGTGAAGCTCTTCGAGCCCAGCTCGTTCGAGAGCATCGCAGCGCCCTGCGGCAGGTTCGCGCCGCCCTCCGCTCCCGCGTTCGCCTCGAGCGACGTGACGTCAGCGGGGATGTTGTACACGGCCCAGTGCCAGAAGCCGGAGCCGGTCGGCGCATCCGGATCGTGGATGGTGACGGCGAAACTCCTGGTCTCCGCGGGGAAGCCGGACCAGGACAGCTGCGGGGAGATGTCCCCTCCCCCTCCGCCGGCGCCCCACTGGGCCGCGGCCAACGGGGTGTCCTGGGCGACGTCGTCGCTGGTGACGGTGAATTGAGGAACAGCGCCGAAGCGCTCCAGAGGATCTACGACGGTCATGCGGACAACGCTACGCCCGTCAGCCCGCGTGCGACTTGACCGGCACGGGAACCGGGGTTCGGCGGAAGCGCTGCGGGAGGCCGGTGACGCCCCAGACGGTCACGCGCCACATGGCTTCGCGGACGATGCCGCCGCTCATCTTGGATGCGCCGTGCTCGCGCTCCACGAACGTGATCGGCACCTCGGCGATGCTCAGGCCTGCGCGGTACGCCCTGCGCAGCATGTCGATCTGGAAGCAGTAGCCCTGGCTCTCCACGTCGGCGAAGTGAATGCTGCGGAGAGCATCTGCGGTGAACGCGCGATAGCCGCCGGTGACGTCCTTGGCAGGAACACCGAGAGCGATGCGCGAGTACGCGCTGCCGCCGCGGGACAGGAAACGACGGCGGGCCGGCCAGTTCACGACACCGCCGCCAGGAACCCACCGGGAGCCGAGGACCACGTCGGCGCCGCGTGCCGGGGCGGAGGCGCTGGGGCTGCCTGTCGTGTCGCGCAGGGCTTCCAGCAGGCGGTGCAGCTGCTCCGGCTGGTGCGAGCCGTCCGCATCCATCTCGACGATGCGGTCGTACCCGGCGTCCAGCGCCCACCGCATCCCGTCGCGGTATGCGGCCCCGAGGCCCTCCTTGCCCGCCCTGTGCATCACGTGGATGCGCGGATCGGATGCGGCGAGCGCGTCGGCGAGCGCCCCCGTGCCGTCCGGGGAGTTGTCGTCGACGACGAGCACATCCACCTCGGGGGTGGCCGCGCGGACGCGTCCGACGATCGACTCGACGTTCTCTCGCTCGTCGTAGGTCGGGATGATGACCAGGGTGCTCACCCCACAAGCATCGCCGATGTTGGTGAATGAAAGGAAACCGATCGGCCGGGAGAACTGAGAGAGCGCACAGGCGGCGCGGCCTAGCATGGTGCGGTGCCCGTGCCGAAAGTCCTCCTCTACTACGTCTTCACGCCCCTCGCCGACCCCGACGCCGTGCGGCTGTGGCAGCGCGACCTCTGCGAGTCGCTCGGGCTGCGCGGGCGCATCCTGCTGTCGGGCGACGGGATGAACGGCACGCTCGGCGGGGAACTCGACGCGTTGAAGAAGTACCTGAGGAAGACCAAGGACTACCCGGCATTCAAGAACCTCGACGTGAAGTGGAGCGAGGGCACCGGCTTCGACGAGGACGGGCTGAGCCTCGACTTCCCTCGGCTGTCTGTGAAGGTGCGCGACGAGATCGTGAGCTTCGGAGCCCCTTCCGAGCTGGTGGTGGACGGATCGGGGGTGGTCGGCGGCGGAGAGCGTCTCGACCCTGCGTCGCTGCACGCGCTGATCGAGGCCAGGGACGACGTGGTGTTCTTCGACGGACGCAATCGCTTCGAGGCGGAGATCGGGCGCTTCAAAGACGCCGT
This sequence comes from Leifsonia sp. NPDC102414, assembly GCF_044765685.1. NCBI lineage: Bacteria > Bacillati > Actinomycetota > Actinomycetes > Micrococcales > Microbacteriaceae > Leifsonia > Leifsonia sp. NPDC102414. The sequence continues at coordinate 866,012 of NZ_JBIWKN010000002.1, read as the reverse complement.
GGTGCCGGATGTGTCGACCACGCGCGACTTCGTGGCGGAACTCGACAGCGGGAAGTACGACCACCTCAAGGACAAGCCGGTCGTGACCTATTGCACGGGCGGCGTGCGCTGCGAGGTGCTGTCCGGGCTGATGCGGTCCCGCGGGTTCGGCGAGGTGTACCAGCTCGACGGCGGCGTGGTGCGGTACGGGGAGACGTTCGGGGACGACGGGCTGTGGGAAGGGTCGCTCTACGTGTTCGATCAGCGGCAGTCGGTGCAGTTCAGTGACCACACGGCGGTGATCGGGCACTGCGTGGTGTGCGGCGACGCGACGGAGCGGATGCGGAACTGCGCGGATGCCTCGTGCAGGGAGCAGCTCGTGGTGTGCGAGGCGGAGGGTGCGGTGTACTGCGCGGTGCACGGCGAGGGTGCGGCTTCGGCGGTGTGACGGCGAGGGGTGCGACGGCGGGTTGATGCGGGTTCTGCCCTGGCCGATCCCTCCACTTCGCTCCTAGCGGACGAGTTCTCCACAGCCTTCCGGGAACCATTGCCGCCCCGCGCGCGTTGCGGCCATCATGAACAGCATGGATCCGGTGGCAACAATCGTCTGGATCGTGTCGTTCGTTCTCGTCACGGTCACGGTCACGGGTCTGTCGCGCCGTGTCGGCTGGTCGGCGCCGGTGGTGCTGGTGGTCGTCGGGGCTGTGGTGTCGTTCATCCCCGGCGTTCCGCACATCGAACTGGAACCGGAGCTCGTGCTGTACGGGCTGCTGCCGCCGCTGCTGTTCGCCGCGTCCATCCAGACGTCCTTCGTGGATGTGCGTGCCAGGCGAGACGGCATCCTGCTGCTCTCGGTGGGGCTGGTGGTGTTCACGGTGATCGTGGTCGGGTTCGCCACCTGGTGGGTCGTGCCATCGCTCACGCTCGCGGCGGCATTCGCGTTCGGGGCGGTGGTGGCGCCGACGGACACGGTGGCAGTGACGGCGATCGCCGGGCGGCTGCACCTCCCCAGACGTCTCGTCACTGTGCTCGAGGGCGAGAGCCTGCTCAACGACGCCACCGCACTCGTGGCGCTGAACGCGACCATCGCCGCGATCGTGAGCGTCGTGAATCCGTGGGCCATCGCGGGCGACTTCGTGCTCGCGGTGGTGGTGGGCGTCGCGGTCGGGCTCGGGGTGGGCTGGGTGCTGGCCATCATCCGCAAGCAGCTCCGCGCGCCGGTGCTGGACACGTCGCTCGGGCTCATCACCCCGTACCTCGCGTTCATCCCCGCGCAGTTCCTGCACGGGTCCGGCATCCTGGCTGTCGTGGTGTCCGGGCTGTACCTCGGCTACCGGTCGCCGACCATCCAGACGGCCGAGGCGCGGATCGCGGAGTCGATCAACTGGCGCACGATCCAGTTCCTGCTGGAGAACGCGGTGTTCCTGTTCATCGGGCTGGAACTGTCCGGCATCCTCGCTGGAGCGTTCAAGTCCGGGATCACCGTGGGGCAGACGGTGGTCATCAGCGTGGTCGTGCTGCTCGCGATCTCGCTCGCGCGGTTCGTCTGGATGGTGCTCACGACGGCGCTGTACCGCTACGGGCCCCAGCGTCTCAGGGAACGCGGCTGGAACTGGCCGACCGGGATCGCGGTGTCGTTCGCGGGCATCCGCGGGGTGGTGACGCTCGCGGCCGTGTTCCTGCTGCCTGACGCGACACCGCACAAGGAGTTCCTGCAGTTCCTGGCGTTCGTGGTCGTGGTCGGCACGCTGCTGGAGGGGCTCGCGCTGCCCTGGGTGATCCGCCGGCTGAAGCTCCCGCCTCCCGACTTCGCGCAGGAGGCGAGCGAAATGCAGCGGCTCCTCGCCGAAGCCCAGACGGCCGGGCTGGAACACCTCGACTCGCAGGTGACGGGCGACGAAGACGAGCGAGTGGTGCAGCGCCTGCGGGTCAACGCGGTCTTCCTCGCCGACGCGCTCGAGAACCCGTCGCCGAAGGAGGACGAGGACGTTCCCGTCGAGTACCAGAAGCTGCGGCGCTCGATGATCAGGGCCGAGCGGCAGGCGGTGTTGGAGGCGCGGGCGGAAGGGCGGTATCAGGAGCTGGCGGTGCGTTCGGTGCTGGCGTTCCTGGATGCGGAGGAGTCTGCGCTGAAGTCGTCTGGACCGAAGAAGGGGCTTATGTAGGAGGGGCTGAGGTCGGTGGCGCCGATGCAGGAGGGGGCGACGACCGGCCTGGTGCTTCGGTGGCATCCGCTGCGACACTCTCGTCGTCGGTTGCGGCGCCGCCGGTGGTGGCGGCGGAGGTGGCGGTGGCGGGATCGGTTGCGCCGGTGGCAGCGGTTGCCGACGCGACCGCCGCGCGATCGCCCGGCCGGGTGCGCCGGCGCGGGCGGCGGGCCCAGAGACGGGAGCGCTGAGAGGACAGGGCGAGGACGACCAGGATGTCGAGAGGGAGACCGAGCAGATTGTTGTGGAGGGTGACCTGGGGGCCGCCGTTGAAGAAGTCGATGGCGGCCACGATGACGAGGAGGGAGCTGTAGGACATCGACGCGATGCGGGCCCAGTTGCTGCCGCGGAAGACCAGGACCGCAAGGAGCAGGTAGAACAGCAGGCCGATGGCGAACAGGATCATCACCACCGCAAGAGCCACCTGCACGATCGACTTCTCGGCAGGGGTGAGGGCGATGGTGGGGTCATCCACCTGCGCCTGGACGAAAGCCCGCCAGTCGATCACGGTCAGCGCGACGAACACGGCGCCCGCCACAGTGCGCAGCAGCATGAGCAGGAAGCCGAGCGAGGTCGGCACGGGCCGCAGCTGAGCCCTGGCCGCGCGGCGCGCATCCGCCTGGTCGGCGACGGCGATCGCAGCCGCATCCACGGCCACCGGGCGAACGTCGATCACCGGCAGGTTTCCGTCTGTCTCGATGCTGTCGCCTCCGCCGTTGCGGGAGTGGTAGCCGGTGGAGAAGTCCTCGATGACGTCCACGTCCACGCCGATCCGCGCATCCATCAGGGTCGAGACGATGTGGTCGCGTTCGATGTCGGTGTTCGCGTCGATCTTGTGCGTGATCTGCAGCGTGAACAGGGAGAAGCCGACGGAGCGGTCGAACGTGCCGGCGGCCATCCAGTCCGCGTCGTGTCCTCCGGGCAGCAGCCACCCCTCCGGGCAGCGCCAGAACCGCACGTGGTGGCGTTTCGACGGGTTGCCGCGGACCTCCTGCTGGTACGCGACGTCCTGCTGGTGGCCGAACAGGAACAGCGGGCTCACGGGGGCCTCGTCGTAGCTGCGACGCAAGAGCGTGGATGCGATGATCCCCCAGCTCGTGCGCAGGGTCACCTCGTCGGCCCTGGTCCAGCCTGCCTCTGTCATCGCCCTGTCGAGCTGCGCCTCGGTGCCGAGCACGGCCAGGTTGATCGGGTCGCCGAGCAGGCCGTCGCTGGTGCGCGCCCTGCCGATGAAGTAGTCGGGCACGTAGATCGACGTGAGGATGCGGTGCAGGCGCGGAAGCACCAGATACGCGACCACCACCCAGAACAGCACGAAGAACGCGATGAGGAACCAGCCCCAGGAGAAGCTCTCGGTCAAAACGATCCACGCCAGCCAGACCGCCGCGGCGCCACCGAAGACGAAGAACAGGTTGTCGACGACGACATTGACCGATCGGCGACGGGCCGTCGTCGACCTGGTCTTGGTCACCGTCGTCTCGGCCATGCGCTCATCCTAGAACCGCCGCGCGAGGGCGTCAGGGGTAGACGCGACCGGAGTTGGGGCGTGGGTGGATGGTCGAGGTGGACGCTCCCGGGCGGGCGGCGGAAGCGGGCGGGGCGGCAGAAGCGGGCGGGGCGGCAGAGGCGGGAACGAACGATTGGGCGGGGTCGATTGCCGCGGGGGTCGGTCGTATGGTGACAGGGTGACTGAAATCGACGAGCGCGGCGCCGAACTGCGGCGGCTGCACGAAGCACCAGAGCTGTTGCAGGTCGTCAACGTGTGGGATGCGGTGAGCGCGCGCACGATCGCCGCGCTTCCCGAGACTCGCGCCCTTGCGACGGCGAGCCATTCGATCGCGGCGTCGCACGGGTACGAGGACGGTGAGCGGATCCCGCTCGAGTTGATGATCGCGGCCATCGGTCGCATCGTGGAGGCGACCGACCTGCCCGTCAGCGCCGACCTGGAAGGCGGGTACGGCGACCCTGGCAGCACGATTCGGCGGGCGATCGGGGTCGGGGCGGTCGGGGCGAACCTCGAAGACGCGCACCGGCCGTTCGACCAGGCGGTCGCCGCCGTGCGCGCGGCGGTCGCGGGGGCGGAAGCCGAGGGCGTGCCGTTCGCGCTGAATGCGCGCACGGACGTGTTCCTCGGAGAGGACCCGCGACCCATCGCAGAGAAGGCGCGGGAGGCGATCGAACGAGGACGGGCGTTCCTCGACGAAGGAGCCACCTGCGTCTTCGTGCCCGGGCTGCTGGACGCGACGGTGATCGAGCAGCTCGTCGGCGGGCTCGGGCCGCGGAAGCTGAGCGTGATCGGGGTGCCGGGGTCTGTCGCCCCCGGCCGGCTGCAGGAGCTGGAGGTGGCGCGCGTTTCGTACGGTCCGTGGACGCAGCGCCTCGCACTGACGGCGCTGCAGGATGCGGCGAGCGCGCTGTACGCGGGCGGGGTGCTTCCCGACGGGGTACGGGTGCTGAACTAGCGCACGAGGGCGAGCCGGGCAGGGCATCCGCGTGGCGGCGTATGGTGAAGCGCATGACTGACTTCCGGGCCATCGTGATCGAGCAGGAGACCGAGTCGGGGCGGATCGTCACGCACACCGCGGAGGTTCGGCGGGTGACGGATGCCTTTCTGATGGCGGGGGATGTGACGGTCGCCGTCGAGTACTCCGACCTCAACTTCAAGGATGCGCTCGCCATCGGCGGGCGGCCGGGGGTTGCGAGAACCACGCCCCTCATTCCGGGCATCGACCTGGTCGGGGTGGTCGAGGAGTCCACGGACGAACGGTGGCGGCCGGGAGACCGGGTGGTGCTGAACGGCGACGGCATCGGCGAGTCGCATCACGGCGGGCTGGCGGAGCGTGCGCGGGTGCGCGGAGATGCGCTGGTGCGGGTGCCCGACGTGCTGAGCAGCGAGCAGGCAGCCGCCATCGGGACGGCCGGATTCACCGCGATGCTGTCGGTGCTCGCGCTGGAACGGAACGGGCTCGACCCGCAGGCGGTCGCCGATGCAGGGTCGAGCGTGCTCGTGACAGGGGCCGCGGGCGGGGTCGGGTCTGTCGCCGTCGCGCTGCTGGCGAAACTGGGCTACCCGGTTACCGCATCCACCGGGCGGCCGGAGGAACAGGCAGAGTACCTGACCGATCTCGGGGCGAGCGCGATCATCGACAGGGCAGAGCTCAGCGACCCCGGCAAGCCTTTGCAGCGGCAGCGCTGGGCGGGGGTGGTGGATGCGGTCGGCAGCCACACGCTCGCCAACGCGCTCGCGCAGACGACCTACGGCGGCACGGTCACGGCCTGCGGGCTCGCCCAGGGCTCCGACCTGCCCGCCACAGTGATGCCGTTCATCCTGCGCGGCGTGACGCTCGTCGGCATCAACTCCGTCGAGGCGCCGATCGCGCTGCGGGAGACGGCCTGGCGGAGGCTGGCGACCGACCTCGACACCGAGGCGCTGGCGGCGATGACGGCGTTCATCCCGCTGGCAGAGACCATCGGCGCGGCAGAGGAGCTGCTGGCAGGGCGGCTGCACGGCCGGACCGTGGTGGATGTGCGCGCCTGACCAGGCCGGAACCAAGCCGCCCGTTATGCTGACCGCATGATCGTCCTCGCGACCGTGGTCGTCACCCTTGCGGCAGCACTGCACATCGCCATCTTCGTGATGGAGAGCGTGGGCTGGACGCGGCCGGCGGTGTGGAAGCGGTTCGGCGTCGCGTCGCAGGAGGCAGCGGACACCACTAGGCCGATGGCGTACAACCAGGGGTTCTACAACCTGTTCCTCGCCATCGGGGCCATCGTCGGGCTGATCCTCTACGGGGTCGGGATGCACGACGCAGGGCTCGCGCTCATCCTGTTCAGCACCGCGAGCATGTTCGCGGCGTCTGTCGTGCTCGTCACGACCGGGCGCGGCTACATCCGGCCGGCGCTCATCCAGGGCGTCCTTCCGCTGCTCGGGTTCATCCTGATGCTGCTGTCCTAGCCGCAGCGGACACGAACAGCAGCCGCAGCCGTCACCGCAGCTCCGGCGCCACGTGCTCCGGAAGGAAGCCGCGGCCGATCACCCGCGCGCTGACCCTGCGCGCGACGGGCATCGCCGCCGCGAGCAGCCCGCGCAACGGGGCGGGAAGCGGGTCCGACAGCCGCGCGGCCCCGCCCGGGCGTCCGATGAACTCGTGCGCAGACAGCTGCAGCCGCTGCATCCGCGCCACCGGAGGGAGGCGTCGCTCCTGCACGGCGGCGAGCACGCGCAGGTCCACCTGCCCGGAGCGGAGGGGCGCCGCGACGGCGTTCGCGGTCGCGACCGCATCCTGCACCGCGTAGTTCACACCGACCCCGAACGCGGGCGACATCGCGTGGGCGGCATCGCCGATCGCGAGGAACCCCGAGCGGAACCAGCGGTCGAGGCGGTTGATCTGCACGGAGAGCAGCTTGACGTCGTCCCAGGAGGCGATGGCGTCTGCCACGGGCGCGAGCACGGGCGCCACCTCGCCGAGCACCCGGTGGAAGTGCGGCAGCCCGGCCTGCTTCAGGGCGTCGAATCCACCCTTCTCGATGATCATGCCGGTCTGGAAGTACTCGCCCCTGTCGATCGTGATCACCATCGAGCGCTGGTCGATGTACGCGAGCGTGCTCGGCGGCACCACCGCGGGCTTGGGCACGCGGAACCAGAGCACGTCGATCGGTACGCCGAAGCGCCGAGGGCGCAGGCCTGCCGCATCCCGGAGGATCGAATCGCGGCCGTCCGCCGCCACGGTCAGGGAGGCTCGGAGCTCGACGTCTCCGTCAGGGCCGCGTGCGATCACGCCGCGCACCACGCCGCCCTCCTGGATGAGGCCGACCGCCTCTGTCTGCATCCGCAGCTGGAAGCCGGGCAGCGCAGCCGCCTCCTCCGCGAGGAAGTCGAGGAAGTCCCACTGCGGCGCCATGACCAGGAAGTCGTCCGGCGGGGGCAGCATCCCGAAGTCGATGGGATGCAGCCTGGTGCCGTTGATCACCGCATCCAGGGTGTGGATGGTCGTGTGCGGAAGGCCGAGGAATCGATCGCGCAGCCCGAGCTCGCCGAGGACGGTGATCGTGGACGGGTGGATGGTGTCGCCGCGGAAGTCGCGGAAGAAGTCGGCATGCTTCTCCAGCACCACCACGTCGAGCCCGGCCCTCGCGAGGATGAGGCCGAGCATCATGCCGGCTGGACCGCCTCCGGCGATCACACAGGAACTCTGGACGGCTTGCATAGTGCTCAGCGTATGCTCACTCGCATGGCCATCATCGGTTCCATACTGATCGCCGCGGCTGCCATCGTGCACCTGGTGTTCTTCGCGATGGAGAGCGTGCTCTGGTCGTCGCCAGGGGTGTGGCGCCGATTCGGCGTCGCGAACCAGCGGGATGCGGACACTGTGCGGGCGATGGCGTACAACCAGGGGTTCTACAACCTGTTCCTGGCCGGCGGCGCTGCGGTCGGTCTGGTGCTCTACTGGACGACGCTGCGCGAGGTGGGGTTCGGGATCGTGTTCTTCTGCGCGGTGTGCATGGTGCTGGCCGCCGTTGTCCTCGTCACGACAGGGCGCGCCTACGTGCGGGCCGCCCTCGTCCAGGGCGTGCTGCCGCTTGCCGGGCTGATTCTGCTCGTGATCGCGTAGCGAGGCCGCCGCACCGTGTGCGGCTAGAGCGTGGTCTCGCCGGGGGCGGGCGTGCCGGTGGCGTCGACCCGCAGCGCCTCGACGAGCTTCGTGGCGTGCGGGGTGGAGACGATGATGCGCGAGTACTCCTCGCCCTCGAGATCGATCACGACCGCCGCGCGCTGCTTGCCCTTGATGAGCAGGAAGTCCTTGCCGCCGTGGAACTTCCAGGTTCCGACGGAGAGCGTCAGCGGCACGGCCGCACCTGGCGCGCGGATGCCGCGAATCCAGATCCACGGGTCTTCCGTGATCGCCACCGACCGGATGCTCTCCCTCGGGACGACGAGGTCGTCGCGCTTGAGCGCAAGCACCCTCTCCGCCGGCGTGAGGTGGATCTCAAGTCGGTCGGGGTGAACGTGCATATCGGCCATGCTTCTATCCTGCCAGCGGGCACCGGATCGTGCGGGCGGAATCCTCACAAAGAGATAACCCTTCGGTCGGTGGTTTCCACACACCATCACCCCTCGTCCACGGGCCATGTATTCTGCTCATCGTGGCAACGCAGCGGCGGACACCGGGTTCGCAGACTTCACTTCGTGAAGCCAACCGGGCGCGGATCGTCGACGCCATCAAGAAGCACGGAGGGCTGACGCAGGTCGAGCTGGCCGGCGCGACCGGGCTCTCCCCCGCGACCGTGTCGAACATCGTCAAGGAACTGTCGACCTCCGGCGTCCTGCATACCGCCCAGAGCATCCGCAGCGGCCGCCGCGCCCAGCACGTCACTCTGGCGCACGCGCTCGGCCTGGTGGTCGGCGTGCACTTCTCCACCAGACACATGCGGATCGCACTCGCGGACGTGGCGCACACGGTCGTCGCGGAGAACCACATGCCGCTCGCCAAGGACCACCGCGCCGACAACGAGCTCGACAAGGTCTCCCTCCTGCTCACCGACATGCTCGAATCCGTGGATGCGGGCCGCGACGAGGTGCTCGCCGTCGGCATCGCGCTCCCCGCGCCCCTCGACAGGGCGAGCGGGACGATCGCGCGCAGCGGCATCATGCGTGGCTGGGACGGCGTTCAGGTGGCAGAGGTGATGGAGCGCAGGCTCAAGCGACCCGTCTTCATCGACAACGCCGCCAATCTCACCGCGCTCGCGGAGTCCAGGCTGGGCGCCGGCCGAGGCAAGCGCAACACGATCACGCTCGATCTCGGCGACGGGATCGGCGCCGGCCTCATTCTGAACGGGCAGGTGTACCGCGGGTTCAACGGCGTCGCGGGCGAGTTCGGGCACACGACGATCCGCGAGAACGGACCGCTCTGCCGGTGCGGCAACCGCGGCTGCTTGGAGGCCATCGCGGGCGGACCGGCGATCCTCGACGAGCTGCGCGACCACCTGGGCAGCCTCAAACTGGGCGATGTGGTCATCCAGGCGATGGCAGGGGATGCACGATGCATCCGGGCCATCGCCGACGCGGGCAAGCACATCGGCATCGCGACCGCCAACCTGTGCAACCTGGTCGATCCGGAACGGGTGATCGTCGGCGGCGAGCTGGCCAGAGCAGGCGAACTGCTGCTCGGCCCGATGCGGCACGCGGTGGAGCGTTCGATCATCGTGAACGAGGATCTGATGCCGGACATCGTGCAGGGTCAGCTCGGCACCCGCGCCGCAACTCTCGGGGCGGTTGCATATGCCGTCGACTGCGTGAACATCACCCCGACGGACGCGGCTGTCTGAACGCGCGCTCAGACACGCTCGCCCCCTCCCCCGAATGCGTGTCTATTCGTTATCGAATCCATTGGCTTCAACTCTTGACGACAAGTCACCCACCTGCAACACTCAACCCAGCCGCCAACGATGGCGGTCTCGAATCGGAGGTTTTTCAATGAAGATCGCCACCACGAGAGCGGTCATCGCGACGGCCGCGATCCTGCTCACAGCCGGAACACTCACGGCGTGTTCCAACGGGTCTGGCAGCTCCTCCAGCTCAACCGCGGGAGCCAGCACAGCCCAGATCGGCCTCCTCCTCCCCGACTCCGTCACCGCGAGGTACGAAGCGGCGGACAAGCCATTCTTCGAAGCGAAGATCAAGGACCTCTGCTCCGGCTGCAAGGTGCTCTACGCGAACGCCGACGGCGACGCGAGCAAGCAGCAGCAGCAGGCGGAGTCGATGCTGACCCAGGGCGTCAAGGTCCTCGTCCTCGACCCGTTCGACGGTGAGGCAGCAGCATCCATCGTCGGAGAGGCCAAGGCGAAGAACGTGCCCGTCATCTCCTACGACCGCCTGATCAACAGCCCGGACAGCAGCTACTACATCTCGTTCGACAACGAGAAGGTCGGGCAGCTGCAGGCCACCGCGCTGGTCGACAAGCTCAAGAAGGACGGCGTCGCATCGGGCGCAGGCATCCTGATGGTCAACGGCTCGCCTACCGACAACAACGCGACCCTCTTCAAGAAGGGCGCGCACAGCGTCATCGACTCCAGCGGCTACAAGGTGCTCGCCGAATACGACACACCAGGATGGGACCCTGCACAGGCCCAGAACTGGGTGTCAGGTCAGATCACGCAGTTCGGCAGCCAGATCAAGGGCGTCTACGCCGCCAATGACGGAACGGGCGGTGGCGCCATCGCCGCCCTCAAGGCCGCCAACGTGAGCCCGATCCCGCCGGTCACCGGTCAGGATGCAGAGCTCGCGGGCATCCAGCGCATCCTCGCCGGCGACCAGTACATGACGGTCTACAAGGCGATCCAGCCCGAGGCGGAGAAGGCGGCCCAGCTGGCCATCGACCTCGTCAACGGCAAGAAGCCGAAGGGTGACACCACGGTCAACACGGCGGGTGGCGCAGCCATCCAGTCGTTCCTGCTGACCCCGGTCGCCGTCACGACGGACAACATCGAGAGCACGGTCGTCAAGGACGAGTTCTACGGTTCCGACTCCGCCGCGAAGATCTGCACCGCCGACTACAAGGCAGCGTGCGACAAGTACGGCATCAAGTAACCTCCTGGGCCTGGCCGGGGGATGCGCACCTCGCATCCCCCGGCCAGGCCGATTCCGCTCTACCCTTTTCACAGACGAATACACGCAGTACAAGCACCGCCTTCCAGCTCAAAGGAGAACGCCGTGACGATGGAATCCGCCGTCGCTGAACCCGAACGGTCGACGCGCCAACCCGTCCTCTCCCTCCGTGGGATCTCGAAAGGCTTCGGCGCCGTCCAAGCCCTCACCGACATCGACCTCGATGTCTACCCAGGTGAGGTCGTCGCGATCGTCGGCGACAACGGCGCAGGCAAGTCGACGCTCGTCAAGATCCTCGCCGGCGTGCATCCACAGGATGCGGGAACCGTGACGTTCGACGGCGACAGGGTCAGCATCCCGTCGCCGTCGGCGTCGCGGGAGCTCGGCATCGCGACCGTGTTCCAGGACCTCGCGCTCTGCGACAACCTGGATGTGGTCTCCAACCTCTTCCTCGGCCGCGAGATCACCCACGGCACGCTCGACGAGGAAGAGATGGAGAAGCGCTCGTGGAGCCTGCTCCGGCAGCTCTCCGCGCGCATCCCGTCGGTGCGGATCGCCGTCGCATCCCTCTCCGGAGGCCAGCGGCAGACCGTCGCCATCGCGCGCTCCCTGATCGGCGAGCCGCGCGTGGTCATCCTCGACGAGCCGACGGCCGCCCTCGGCGTCGCCCAGACCGCCGAGGTGCTCAACCTGATCGAGCGGCTGCGCGAGCGCGGGCTCGGCGTGGTGCTGATCAGCCACAACATGGCGGACGTGCAGGCGGTGGCCGACCGCGTCGCCGTGCTGCGCCTCGGCCGCAACAACGGCACCTTCCGCGTGCCGGACGTCAGCTACGAGGAGATCATCTCGGCCATCACGGGCGCGACGGACAACGTCGTCGCGCGCCGTGCCGAGCGCCTCAACGAAGAAGTAGAGCAGCTCACCGAACGGAGTGCGGACGCATGACCAAGACAGAGACGCCCGCGGAGGTCGCTGCCGACCTGCAGGACGAACGCCTCATCCGCAACGAGGGACTGGGCGGCGCTGTCAAGTCGTTCGGGCTGCGCGTGCGCGGCGGCGACCTCGGCTCGCTCCCTGTGGTGGTCGGCCTCATCGTGATCTGGGCGGTGTTCCAGATCCTGAACCCGAACTTCCTCTCCGCGAACAACCTGGTGAACCTCACGCTGCAGTGCGCGGCGGTGGGCACCATCTCCATCGGCATCGTGCTGGTGCTGCTGCTCGGCCAGATCGACCTGTCCGTCGGATCGGTCAGCGGTCTGGCTGCCGCGATCATGGGCGTCGGGCTGACGCAGCTGCACTGGCCGCTCATCGTGGCCGTGATCGGCGCGATCCTCGCCGGCGTCCTGGTCGGATTCCTCTACGGCATCCTCTTCACCCGGTTCGGGGTGCCGTCGTTCGTCATCACGCTCGCCGGCCTGCTCGGCTTCCTCGGGCTTCAGCTCTGGGTGCTCGGGCCGAACAGTTCCATCAACATCCCGTTCGACTCCTGGATCGTGCAGTTCGCGCAACAGACCTTCCTTCCGCCGTGGGCCGCGTACGCCCTGGTCGTGATCGCCGCGGTCGGGATGTTCCTCTCCGACTGGCGTCGTTCAGAGCGCCGCCGCAAGGCCGGGCTCTCGCAGGGGTCCATGACGGTCATGCTCGTGAAGGCCGTGCTCCTGCTGCTGGCCCTCGGGATCAGCGTCTGGTACCTGTCCACCGACCGAGGAACGGGCGCGATGTTCCTGTTCTTCGTGATCCTGGTCGTCGTGATGAACTTCTTCCTCACCCGCACCCGCTGGGGCCGCTCGGTCTTCGCGGTCGGCGGCTCGGTCGAGGCGGCTCGCCGCGCCGGTATCAAGGTCAACAGGGTCTACATCTCGGTGTTCATTCTGTGCTCCACGTTCGCCGCGGTCGGCGGGCTGCTCGCCGCTGCCAGGCTGGCGTCGGTGAGCGCGGGCAGCGGAGGGACGGACACCAACCTGAACGCGATCGCCGCGGCGGTCATCGGCGGGACCAGCCTCTTCGGCGGACGCGGAAGCGCGTGGTCAGCCCTGCTCGGCATCCTGGTCATCCAGTCGATCTCCAGCGGCCTCACGCTCCTGAACCTGGACTCGTCGATCCGCTTCATGATCACCGGCGCGGTGCTGTTGCTCGCGGTCATCATCGACTCGCTGTCGCGGCGCTCTCGCGCCTCGCACGGCCAGGCCTAGCGGGGCACGAGTCGTGCGAAACGTGTGGTCGCAGCGCTCGCGACCGCACGTTTCGCACGAGGGCTGACCGCGCGGCGCGGTGTGTGAGATGGTGGAGCTTGTGACCCGCACGACCACCTTCCACGCCAGACTGCTGCGACGGAATGCCCCGCCGCAGACGGTCACGGTGCGTGCGGCCTCCGACGCCCCGCCGCGCACGCTGCGGCGACCGGCCGGTGGCGGAGGCCAGCTCACCTTCGACGTGTTCGCGCTGGTGGATGCGGACGGTTGGCCGGACGAGGCGACGTACTCGTTCGTCGAGTCCGTGCAGAGAGCGGCGGCGGACGCCGACGTGTGACAGCGGCCGCGGGAGGACGTCGCCGCCGTGCGTCACCGGTCCCGCAGCGAGGATGCGGAGGAGAAGCGGATGAGCACCACGAGTTCTGCGGACGGGACCACCATCGGATATGAAGCTGTCGGCAGCGGACCGACGCTTCTCCTGGTGGACGGAGCGACCGCATCCCGCGCTGGAGGATCGGCGAGCAGGCTGGCGGACGCGCTGTCGGGCGACGTCACCGCTGTCGCGTACGACAGACGCGGGCGCGGCGAGAGCACGGACACTCTGCCGTTCGCCGTCGAGCGCGAGATCGAGGACATCGACGCGCTGATCGCGGCCGTCGGCGCTCCGGCATACGCGTTCGGGATGTCGTCCGGCGCGATGCTGCTGCTCCGCGCCGCTGCGGCGCTCGGCCCGGAACGGATCGCGGGCATCGTGCTCTACGAGCCGCCGCTCATGCCGGAGGGTGCGCGGGACGGCGCACGGCAGTACACGGCCGACCTGGCCGCTGCGCTCGCGGAGGGGCGACGCGGAGACGCCGTCGCACTGTTCCTTGCGCGGGTCGGGATGCCGCCGGCGGCCATCGACGGGATGCGCGGCTCACCCGCCTGGGCAGGGCTCGAGGCGATCGCGCCGACGCTCGCCTACGACGACGCGGCGATGGGTGACAGCGCTGTGCCATCCGAGGTGGTGGCCGAGGTGCGCATCCCCGTGCTGACGCTGGCGGGCGGTGCGAGCGCCGGCTTCATGCAGTACGGCGCCAGAGAGCTGGCGGCAGCCATCCCCGGGGCAGTCTTCGAGGTGGCGGAGGGCCAGACGCACGATGTTGCTCCGGACGTGGCCGCCGCCCACATCACCCGGTTCCTCCACAGCGTGTGAGCCCCGAGGTGCCCGGCTAGTCCGGCTAGTCCGGCTAGTCCGGCTAGGCCGGCTAGCCCGGCTAGGCCGGGCGTGCGGCAGCGGCCGCCGCGGCAGCAGCCGGGAGCGCCGACAGGATGCGGTCGACCGCCGCGTCGTCGTGGGCGGCTGTCACGAACCACGCCTCGAAGACGCTCGGCGGCAACGAGACTCCGGCGTCGAGCATGGCGTGGAAGAAGTCGCGATAGCGGTACGCCTCCTGGCGCTGCACCTCGGCGTACGTGCGCGGGGCCTCGGCGAAGTCGCCGAAGACGAAGCTGAACAGATTGCCTGCGCGCTGCACCCGGTGCGCGACGCCGGCGGAGCCGAGCGCATCCGACACCGCGGACGACACCGTCTCCGCGACACGGTCGAGCCTGTCGTAGACCGCGTCGTCGGCCAGCGACAGCGTGGCGAGCCCCGCGGCCACCGCCACCGGGTTCCCGGACAGCGTTCCCGCCTGATACACCGGGCCGGTCGGCGCGAGGAAGTCCATCAGCTCCGCGCGTCCGCCAAGAGCCGCGAGGGGCATCCCGCCGCCGATGACCTTGCCGAACGTCACGAGGTCGGGCGTGTAGCCGCGGTCGAGGCCCCAGAAGCCCGCCTCGCTCACGCGGAAGCCGGTCAGCACCTCGTCCAGGATGAGCAGAGCGCCGAACTCGTGGGCCAGGTCGGTCAGGGCGGCGTTGAAGCCGGGGTCCGGGGCGACGACGCCCATGTTCGCGGCGGCCGCTTCGGTGATGACGGCGGCGATGTCCGGGCCGTGCGTCTCGAAGACGGCGCGGACCGCATCCAGGTCGTTGTACGGGAGCACGAGCGTCTGCGCGGCGGTCGCCTCCGTGACACCGGCGGAGCCTGGCAGGGCGAGCGTCGCGAGGCCGGAGCCCGCCTCGGCGAGCAGGCTGTCCGAGTGGCCGTGGTAATGCCCGGCGAACTTGATCAGCAGCGGGCGGCCGGTGAAGCCGCGGGCGAGGCGGATGGCGGTCATGGTCGCCTCTGTGCCCGTCGAGACGAGTCGCAGCTTCTCGACGAACGGCACGCGGGCCAGCACGGCCTCGGCCAGCTCGGTCTCCGCTGGCGTCGACGCTCCGAACGAGAGCCCGCGCGCAGCGGCGGCCTGCACCGCTGCGACGACCTGTGGATGCGCGTGCCCCAGAATCGCAGGACCCCAGGACGCCACGAGGTCCACGTACTCCCTGCCCTGCGCATCCGTGATGTACGGACCGCTGGCGGACACCATGAACCGGGGCGTGCCTCCCACGGAGCGGAAGGCGCGGACCGGGGAGTTGACGCCGCCGGGGATCACGCGCTGGGCGCGCTCGAACTGGGCGAGGTTCACGTCGCCGATCGCCGCGCCGTCCGCCAGCGCCTGTGCGTCGCTCATCGCAGCCACCTCGCGACCTCGGTCGCCCAGTAGGTCATGACGGCGTCTGCTCCCGCCCTGCGTGCGCCGATCAGCGTCTCCTCGACGATGCGACGGCGGTCGACCCAGCCGTTCGCCGCTGCTGCCTCGACCATTGCGTACTCGCCGGACACCTGGTACGCCCAGACCGGCACGTCGCTGATCGCGGCGACGTCGCTCAGCACATCCAGGTAGCTGAGGGCGGGTTTGACCATGAGGATGTCCGCGCCCTCCTCCAGGTCGAGGCGCGCCTCGCGCAGCCCCTCGCGGCGATTGGCCGGGTCCTGCTGGTACGCGCGGCGGTCGCCGGAGAGCTGGGAGTCGACGGCTTCGCGGAACGGGCCGTAGAAGGCGGAGGCGTACTTGGCCGCGTACGCGAGGATGACGGTCTCGGTGTGGCCTGCGGTGTCGAGCGCGTCGCGCACGGCGGCGACCTGGCCGTCCATCATCCCGCTCAGACCAAGGAGGTGCGAGCCCGCTTCCGCCTGGGCGACGGCCATGTCTCGGTAGCGGAGGAGGGTGGCGTCGTTGTCGACGTGACCGTGCGCACCCAGGACGCCGCAGTGGCCGTGGTCGGTGAACTCGTCGAGGCACAGGTCGGTCTGCACGACGAGCGCGTCGCCGACCTCGGCGGCCAGTGCGGTGGTGGCCACGTTGAGGATGCCGTCAGGGTCGGTCGCGGCGGAGCCTGTCGCGTCCCTGGTCTCCGGAACGCCGAAGAGCATGACGCCGCCGACACCGGCCTCAGCGGCCTCGGTCGCAGCGCGCTTCAGCGAGTCGATGCTGTGCTGGACGACGCCAGGCATCGACTGGATGGGCAGCGCCTCACGGAGGCCTTCCCGCACGAACATCGGGAGGATGAGCTCACCGGGGTGCAACCGAGTCTCGGCGGTCAGACGGCGCAGGGCAGGAGACTGCCGGAGGCGTCGTGGTCGGACAACAGGATGCGTCACGTCACTCACCCCACAAGCCTACGCGCCCCCGACTGAGCCCCTTCCCAGCTTCCGATCGCCCGAAATCATCGAGCCCGGAGTTGTTCAGTGCTGGAGTCGGCGTGTCGCCTGAAGAAGTCCGGACTCGATTATGAGGGGTCGGAGGTGGACGGGTCGGAGGTGGAGGCGGCGACGAGGGAGTCGATGAGGGAGGCGGCGGTGCGCTCGGCGGCGATCACGTCGACGCGGAGGCCGAACTCGCGGGCGTCGCGGGCGGTCTGCGGGCCGATCGCGGCCACCAGCGTCGACTCCGGAATGGGGCCGAGCTGCTTCTGGACCTGCTCTGCCACAGAGCCGGACGTGACGAGGATGGCCTGCACGAGGCCGTCAGCAACATCCCGCACCACGTTCTCCGGCACGGCGACGCCGATGGTCCGGTATGCGACGACCGACTCGACATCGTGGCCGATGCGCTTCAGGCCCTCGGTGAGGAGCGGCTTCGCGATCTCGGAGCGCAGCGTCAGCACGCGGAGCGGAACGACCCCTGCGGTCGCTGCCTCCCACTCGGCGAGCAGGCCGCGGGCGGAGTTGTCCTCGGACGGCACCAGGTCGACCTTGTAGCCGGCGGCGACCAGAGCGGCCGCGGTGGTCTCACCGACGGCGGCGACCCTGGTGGTCGGCGGGACGACGACCCGCTGCGCGCTCAGCACATCCACGGTGGTCGCGCTCGTCACGGTCATCCAGTCGAACTCACCGGCGGCCAGGCGGGTGAGCGCGGCCTCGAGGGCGGGCGCATCCGCTGTCGGCGCGAAGTTGATCATCGCGGCGACGATCGGAGATGCGCCCTTCGACCGCAGGTCGGCAGCGACGGAGTCGCCCCAGGGCCCGCCACGCGGCACGAGGACGCGCCAGCCGGCGAGCGGTTTCGCAGAAGCGGAAGGGGTGGTCATCGCGTGCTCCCGAGCGGTGCAAGGTCGGCGGCCCCCGCGCCGAGCAGTTCGTCCACCACCCGTTGGCCGACGTCGCGTGCCGCCTCGTCGAGGTGTCGCGCGCTCATCGATTCCGGGGTGGCGGCATGGGATGCGGTCAGCTGCTCCGACCCGTCCGGGCGGTAGACCGTGGCGGTGAGGAAGAGCAGTCCGTCGTCCACGATAGCGGTCGCGCCGATCGGAGCCGCGCATCCGGCTTCGAGCCCAGCGAGCACGTGCCGCTCCGCGGTGACGCAGGCGTGGGTGGTGACGTGGTCGACGGCGGAGAGGGCGGTGGCGATCGGCCCTCTGCCCTTCTCGTCCGCCGAGCGGACCTCGATCGCGAGAGCGCCCTGGCCGGGCGCAGTCGGAACGTTCGACAGCGGGAAGAAGTCGGTGACGGCGTCGGAGCGGCCGAGCCTGGCCAGACCGGCGGCGGCGAGCACCACGGCGTCGAGGTCGCCATCCGCTACGCGGCCGAGCCTGGTGTCGACGTTGCCGCGGATGTCCACGACGTCGAGGTCGGGACGCCGCGCCTTGAGCTGCGCGACGCGACGCGGGGAGCCTGTTCCGACGCGCGCGCCGTCCGGCAGCTCATCGAGGGTGAGCCCGTCGCGCGCGCAGAGCGTGTCGCGCGCATCCGCCCGCTTCGGCACAGCGCCGATGACGAGGCCCTGCACCGGTGCGGTGGGCAGGTCTTTGAGCGAGTGGACGATGAGGTCGCACTCGTCAGCGAGCAGAGCATCCCGGAGAGCGCTGGCGAAGACGCCGGTGCCGCCGAGCTCGGAGAGCGAGTCCCTGGAGGTGTCTCCGTGGGTCGTCACGGTGATCAGCTCGACGTCGCTACCCGTCGCCTTGGCGATGGCGTTGGCGACGACGGTGGTCTGCGCGACAGCGAGAGCGCTCCCGCGGGTGCCGACGCGCAGCACCCCGTCGCGACGCTCGACGGCTCCGGATGCGCGGCTCACGGTGCCGGTCACGGCGCGAGTCCTGCGGCGGCCGGTTTGAAACCGAGTCTGGCGTTCTCGCAGCATCCCGGACGGCACACGTCGTACCAGGGGCCGAGCGACGTCATCGCAGGGCGCTGATCGACCGGGACGCCGTCGCGGCGTTCGAGCACGAGGTCGACGAGCCCCTTCACGTATGCGTGATGCGTGCCGGGCGTCGGGACGCGGACGGCGACGAGGCCGTTCTCCTCGCTGGACTCCATGGCCTCGTTGTCGAGGTCCCAGAGCACTTCCATGTGGTCGCTGACGAAACCGAGCGGCACGATGATGACCGCGCGGACGCCCTTGGCGGGCAGCTCGGCGATGGCGTCGTTGATGTCGGGCTCCAGCCAGGGCATCGACGGAGGGCCGGAGCGGGACTGGTAGACGAGCTGCCACTTCACCACGCCGTCCGTCGCCGCCTGTGCGACGACCTCGGCCACGGCCAGGTGCTGCGCGGCGTACGCGCCGCCCTCTCCGAACCCGCGCTCCGCCGGCCCGGACTTGGCGGCGTCGACAGAGGGGATGGAGTGGGTCGAGAACAGGATCTCCACCTCGGTGGCCGGGTCGATGCCAGGGACCTTTTGCTCGATCTCGGCCAGGCCGTTGCGCACGCCCTCGATGAACGGCTCGACGAAGCCGGGGTGGTCGAAGAACTGGCGCACCTTGTCGATCTG
This sequence comes from Leifsonia sp. NPDC102414, assembly GCF_044765685.1. Taxonomy (NCBI): domain Bacteria; kingdom Bacillati; phylum Actinomycetota; class Actinomycetes; order Micrococcales; family Microbacteriaceae; genus Leifsonia; species Leifsonia sp. NPDC102414. Next base: position 846,851 of record NZ_JBIWKN010000002.1, on the reverse strand, counting down.
GATGACGCCGTCGAGGCCGGTCTCCTCCAGCGCGATCGCGAAGTCCTCGCGGTACTGGCGGCAGCTCGAATACGACGAGTACGCGCTCGTCGCGATGGCGATGATCTTCGTGAGTCCGCGCTCGTTCGCCTCGTTCAGGGCGTCCTTGAGATACGGATCCCAGTTGCGGTTGCCCCACAGCACGGGCAGGTCGATGCCACGGGATGCGAGTTCCGCCTCCAGCGCCGCCTTCAGTTCGCGGTTCTGGTCGTTGATCGGGCTCACGCCGCCGAAGTGACGGTAGTGGTGCGCGACCTCCTCGAGGCGCTCCTCCGGGATGCCGCGGCCGCGGGTGACGTTGCGGAGGAACGGGATGACATCGTCCTGGCCCTCTGGACCGCCGAACCCGGCGAGAAGGATCGCGTCGTATGCGACGGGCTCCGTGACGTGCTCAGGGCCGGCTGCGGCTGCCGGGGTGGCGCCGAGGACGCGCGCCGTGGTGTCGACGTCGGTCACTGCAGGACCTCCACGAGCTCGGCGGGCTGCACCCGGCGACCGGTGAAGAAGGGAACTTCCTCACGGACGTGCAGGCGCGCATCCGTCTGGCGCAGGTCGCGCATCAGGTCGACGAGGTCGGTCAGCTCGTCGGACTCGAGCGGAAGGATCCACTCGTAGTCGCCGAGCGCGAACGACGCGACCGTGTTGGCGAGGACGGAGCGGAACGCTGCTCCCTTGCGGCCGTGCTCCGAGAGCATCCTGCCGCGCTCCTCATCCGGGAGCAGATACCACTCGTAGCTGCGGACGAACGGGTAGACGGTGAGCCACTCCTTCGCCTCCTTGCCGCGCAGGAAGCCGGGGACGTGCGACTTGTTGAACTCGGCGTCGCGGTGGACGCCCATGGCGTTCCAGGTGGGGAGCAGCGCCTTGAGAAGCTGGGTGCGGCGGAGCTGGCGCAGCGCCCACTGCAGGGTGTGCGCCTCCGGTCCGTGGATCCAGATCATGACGTCGGCGTCGGCGCGGAGGCCGGAGACGTCGTAGAGACCGCGGGTGGTCACGTTCTGCAGCTCGAGGTCGGCGATGACGCCCTCGAGTTCCTTGACCGCCCGTGGCACGTCGGTGCCGTCGAGGTCGTCGGGGCGGGACGGGTCGCGACGCAGGACAGCCCAGAGGGTGAAGCCGCTGGGCGAGTCGGCGTCGGATGGTGCCGGTGTTTCGTGGGGGGCGCTCGAATCTGCCGGTGCGGCAGCCGGGTTAGTCATACCTCACAGTCTCCCTCTCAAACCTGTGAGAGCCAAAACCGCGTCGGCAGCTCACTTCGAGACGGAGCGGACGATCAGCCAGACCACTCCGGCGACCGCAGCGGCGGCCGCCACGGCGATGCCGATCAGCGCGAGCGGGTTGTCCGTGCGGAGGCGCTCGACGCGTTCCGCGGTGCGCTTGGGGACGTTGAGCTTGTACTCGATGGCGTCGAGCGTCGCTGCGAGCTCGTTGCGGGCCCGCTGCACGTCGCTGGTGTCAGTTGTCATACTTGCCCATCCCCTTGAACGCCTCTGTGTCCTCCTTGATGCTGTCGATCGTCTGGCTCGGGGCGACGCCGTTCATCTTCTTGAACGATGCGACGCCGAACAGCGCGAGCACACCGGCAAGGAGGAGCAGGGCCACGAACACGATCAGCGCCGCCAGCCAGCCAGGGAGCACGACGGCCAGCCCCAGGACCGCCGCGGCGACCAGGGTGCCGAGCGCGAAGAAGACGAAGCCGGCTGCCACAGCGAACAGGCCTATGCCGACACCGGCATATTTGGCCTTCTCCGCGAACTCCGCCTTCAGATGGGCGAATTCGGCCTTCAGCAGCTCGATGAGCAGCCGCGGCAGGTCGGCGATCAGCGCGAACAGCGATCGCGAGCGTGCGCGTTCGTCGTCAGTCATACCCGTCACCGTACTCCTGCTTCGCTCAAACCTGACCTGCGTCCGTTGCGGAGCCGTCCGCTGCCTTCAGCGCTGCATCCGCGGCGGGAGCCGGGACGGGCGCCTTGGACTCCTGGCGACGCTGATTGGCGGTCGCGATGAGCTTCTTGGCCCCGTCGATCACGGCGCCAGGCACCTCGCCTGCCTTGGCGGCGACGAAGTCCTCGACAGCGGTCACCTGCTTCTGGATGCCGTCGGATTCCCACACTTTCGCTGCAGCGGCCTTGATCTGCTCGTAGCGCTTCCTGCCGGCCCTCGTGCCCAGGACGTACCCCACACCAGCTCCGGCGATGAAGAGAAGCTTTCCGCGCATTGCGCACCCCGTTCGTCAAAGGTTCTCGGTCAGTGCCTTCCAGCGTAGACCCCTTGCCCGCTCGGCCGAGCTGCGCGCATCCGGGATCACGGATGCGAGACCGGTGCCGGTCAGCCAGGAGCCGGTGACCTCCAGACCCTCGACCTCCGCTGCGGCATCGCGAACCCGGGCGATTCGCTCGCCCTCGCCGAGGGCGGCGTACGGAAGGGCGTTGGTCCAGCGCGTGCGGGCGAACGCGTCGACCTCGGATTCCGTCAGCGGAATGTCCAGGAGGGTGGCGGCGTCCGCCACGGCGATGGTGCGCAGCGCGTCGTCGTCGAGGTCGGCGGTCTCCGACGTCTTTCCCGCTCTGCCGTACGAGAGGCGGACGACGTGCCTCCCCGGCCCTGCTGCCTCCGCCAGCCAGGCCCACTTCGCGGTCGAGTGCGTCATGGCCTTCGCGCGGACGTCCGAGCTCTCCGCGTCGGAGACGAGGACGCCCGTGCCGCGCGGCGCCGCTGCGAGACGTTCGTCGGTGAGGATGAGCGTGACCAGCTCGACGCTCGACGCGGGCGGCCAGTCGAGAGCGGCGAGCGGCGCCAGGTCCGGCGAGGCTGTGGCCAGCAGGCCGAGGGATGCGGAAGCAGGGGCGGCGAGGATGACCACGTCGGCCGGGAGTTCTTCCCCGCTTGCGAGGCGGACGGTCCAGCGGGCGGGGAGATCGGCCGTCGGGTCGGGGGCGGAGGCGGTGACCGCATCCACTGTGGCCGCGACCGCGTCGGTGGCGCCGATCGCCTCGGTCGCCTCGGCCTCCTCGGCGGGCTCCTGTGGCGTCCAGGGCTCCACCGCGACGACCTGCGCCCCGGTGCGGAGCACGCCGCCGTGTTCCGCGATGGCGTCCGCGAGCGCAGCCGGCAGTCGCCACATCCCGCCCGCGATGCCGCCGACCGCACTGCCGGCCTTCGCGTTGGCGCGCAACTCGCCCACCGCTCCGGAGAGCGAGCCGTGCCTGGTGAGGGCGGTGTTGAGTCCGGGGGCGACGACATCCACGTCGAGGTCGTCCGGCTGGGCAGAGTACACGCCGGTCGCGACGGGAGCGACGAGCCGGTCGAGCACCTTCTGGCCCATGCGCTTGCGCACGAGGACGCCGAGGCGCTTCTCCTTGCCGATGGTCAGCACCGGCATGAGCCTGTCCAGGTAGGCGCGGAGCGCGCCACCCCAGCCGATCGCCGCCACGACGTCGGTGGCGAGCGGCGAGCTCGGGATGCCGAGCAGCCCGGCCTTCGGCAGCGGCACCGTGCGCGAGCCGTAGCGCACCCACGCACCCGCCGGGTTCGGCCGGACGACGTCTTCGGTGAGTCCGAGCTCGTCGATCAGCGCGGCGACGTGCCCTCCGCGCGTCGCGAAGCTCTCCGCGCCGGCGTCGACCGTGATGCCGCCGACGTCGAGCGACGCGACAGAGCCGCCGAACGCGTCGGAGGCTTCGAGCAGCGTCACGGCGAAGCCGGGCCTGGCGCAATCGCGAGCGGCGACGAGTCCGGCCATGCCGCCGCCGATCACCACGACGCGCGTCGGGGGCGCCTCGACGGCGCGACGGATCTCGTCGGCGCTGCTGTCTGTGCCAGGCAGGTCGCTCATCGGCTGTGGACGAACTCGACCAGGCGGGTGAGCACGGCGGGGTCGGTCTCCGGCGGCACGCCGTGGCCGAGGTTGAGGACGTGCGCAGGCGCATCGACGCCGCGCTCCAGCACGTCGACGACGTGCGCCTCCAGCACCTCCCACGGTGCGTCGAGCACGGCGGGGTCGATGTTGCCCTGGATCGGCACCACGTGTCCCAGCCTGCGGCTCGCCTCGTCCAGCGGGATGCGGTAGTCGACGCCGACCACGTCGGCCCCGACCTCGTGCATCGCCTTCAGCAGCTCGCCCGTGCCGACGCCGAAGTGCACGACCGGGACGTTGCGGATCTGCGTCTCGCCGCCGTCCGCATCCACACTCGACGCCTCGTACGTGAGGTCGCGCACGTGCGACAGCGCCCTGGTGGAAGCGGGAGCGACGTGCTCCGTGTAATCGTGCAGCGAGAGCGAACCCGCCCACGAGTCGAAGAGCTGGGCGGCGCTCGCGCCGGCGAGCACCTGGGCGCGGAGGAACGCGCCGGTGACGTCCGCCGTCCACGCCATGAGCTTCGCCCACGCAGCAGGGTCGGCGTGCATCAGCGTGCGGGCGCGGATGTGGTCCTTGGACGGGCCGCCCTCCACCAGGTAGGCCGCGAGGGTGAACGGGGCTCCTGCAAAGCCGATCAACGGGGTGTCGCCCAGCTCGGCGATGGTGAGGCGCACGGCCTCGACGATGGGCGAGAACACCTCGGCGTCGAGCGAGGCAGGGTCGATCGCGGTGAGCCTGTCGACATCGGCGGAGGTACGGACCGGGCTGCCGAGCACCGGGCCCTTGCCAGGCACGATGTCCACATCCACGCCGGCGAGGCGCAGCGGGATGACGATGTCGCTGAAGAAGATGCCGGCGTCGACGCCGTGACGGCGCACGGGCTGCAGGGTGATCTCGCTGGCGAGCGCAGGGTCGAGGCAGGCGTCGAGCATGCGGGTGCCGACCCGCAGCTCGCGGTATTCGGGAAGAGAGCGACCCGCCTGGCGCATGAACCAGACGGGCGTCACCTCCTGCCGCTCGCCCTGATATGCGCGGACGAGGCGGTTGGATGCGGTGCGCCCTGCGGCGAGCGGATGGGACGGGTCGAGGGTGTTCACCCCTTGATTCTGCCAAAGTGCAGGGAATCCAACCTGAGCGCCCGTCCTGAGCGGTCGCCGATTCGAGGTTCGGCCGCGGCGAGCGTAGGCTCTCTGGCGTGCTTCTGTGCTTCTCGTCGAGTCACCGCACTGCGGACTTCGACCTTCTGGAACGGCTCGAGCGAAACGCTCCGGCCGTCACCGCCGCACTCGCGGAGCACAGCGAAGTCATCAGCGGGTCCGTCGTCCTGGCCACCTGCAACCGGTTCGAGGCGTACCTCGACATCGACGAGCCGCTTCCCGCCGCCCGTGCCGTGTCAGCAGAGACCGTCATCGAGGCGGTGAGCGCCGCATCCGGGATCGACGCGGACGAGCTGCGCGCGTCCAGCACCGTGATCTGCGACCACGGCGTCGCCGAGCACCTGTTCGCGGTGTCGAGCGGGCTCGAATCCGTCGTCGTCGGCGAGGGTGAGATCGCCGGTCAGGTGCGCCGCTCGCTCGAGGCCGCGCGCGCATCCGGGACGGTCACCAGCGAGCTCGAACGACTGTTCCAGGGCGCGTCCCGCACCTCTCGCGGGGTGAAGAACCGCACCGGCATCACCACGGCAGGGCGCTCGATGGTGCGCTTGGCCCTCGACCTAGCGGAGAGCCGCGTGACCGACTGGGCCGCGACCAGCGTGCTCCTCGTCGGCACTGGCGCGTACGCGGGAGCCAGCCTCGCCGCCCTGCGCGACCGCGGCGTGACGGACGTCCGCGTGTTCTCGCCGTCCGGCCGCGCGGCCAAGTTCGCCGTCTCGCACGCGATCGAGCCTGTCGAGCCCGGCTACCTGATGGATGCGCTGGCCTCCAGCGACCTCGTCGTCACCTGCAGCATCGCCACCGACCCCATCCTCACCAAGCCGCAGCTCGCGCAGGCGCTGCTGCGCCCCGAGGCGGTCGAGCGCCGCCTCATCATCGACCTGGGCCTCCCCCGCAACGTCGACCCCGCCGTCGCCGAACTGCACGGAGCGGAGCTGCTCGACCTCGAGACCATCAGCAGGCACGCGCCCCTCGAAGAGCTCAACGCAGCAGAGGATGCGCGGAGCATCGTCGGCGAGGCAGCAGCCGAGTTCGCCGCACAGTCGGCCGAGCAGGCCGTCACCCCCGCACTCGTCGCGCTGCGCGGCCACATCTTCGACATCCTGGACGCGGAGATCGAGCGCGCTCGCGGCCGCGGAGACTCCAGCGAGCAGACGGAGGCGGCGCTGCGCCACCTCGCCGGCGTGCTGCTGCACACCCCGTCCGTGCGCGCCCGCGAGCTGGCCCGCACCGGGGAGGCTCAGTCGTTCGTCGACGCGGCGAACGCCCTCTACGGACTCGACATCGGTCCCGTCGCCGAGCGGCGCCTGCGCGCTGTCGGCGACGAGAGCGCCGCATCCTGACCCATCACCGAACAGGAGGACACGTGAGCGACGAGGCTGACGACCCCCACGGCGCGACAGGGCTGCCGTACGCCGCAGAGGAATTGCGCACAGAGCGGCTGCTGCTTCGCCCCCTCAACACCGGCGACCTCGACGATGTGCACGAGTATCAGAAGCGCAAAGACGTGGTGCGCTACCTCTACTGGGAGGTGCACGACCACGAGGAGTCGGCCAAGCACCTCAAGAAGCGGCTCGCGATGAACCATCTGGCCGAGGACGGCGACGGGCTCGTCTATGCGGTCGAACTGCCGGACCCGGAGGGCGGCCACGGCCGCGTGGTCGGCGACATGAGCATCTTCCTCAAGAGCAGGGAGCACGGGCAGGTCGAGATCGGCTGGGTGTTCCACCCCGCCGTGCACGGCCGCGGATACGCGACGGAGGCCGCGGAGCGCGTCCTCGAGATCTGCTTCGGCACGCTGGGTGCGCACCGCGTCTTCGCGCAGCTCGACCCGCGCAACGAGGCGTCCGCGCGGCTCTGCGAACGACTCGGGATGCGGCAGGAGGCCCTGCTCAGAGAGAACGAGATCTTCAAGGGCGAGTGGGGCGACACGGCCATCTACGGCCTGCTCGACTCGGAGTACCGGGCGCGCTGAGCGCATCCGGCCGCGCATCCATCGGTGCATCCAGGGCTTGGTCGGTAGGATTGTGGGGCGGGCAGCGTCCCGGAACACCCCACAACTCGCAGGACACAGGGAGCACCATTGGCTGAACAGTCACGACTCGATTCGGTAATCACGCTGGCGCAGCACCGCGGCTTCGTGTTCCCCTCCGGCGACATCTACGGCGGAACCCGCTCCGCGTGGGACTACGGGCCCCTCGGCGTCGAGCTCAAAGAAAACATCAAGCGCGAGTGGTGGAACACCTTCGTGCGCGGCCGCGGCGACATGGTCGGCCTCGACTCCGCTGTCATCCTGCCGACCGCCGTGTGGGAGGCCTCCGGCCACGTCAAGGTGTTCAGCGATCCGCTCACCGAGTCGCTCATCACCCACAAGCGCTACCGCGCCGACCACCTGTTCGAGGCGTACGAGGCAGAGCACGGCCACCCGCCCGTGAACGGACTCGCCGACATCGCCGACCCCGACCACCCGGACAAGATCGGTCAATGGACCGAGATCCGCCAGTTCTCCGGCCTGATGAAGACCTACCTCGGTGTCGTCGACGACGAGTCCGGTGTGCACTACCTCCGCCCGGAGACGGCGCAGGGCATCTTCACCGACTTCGCCGCCGTGCTGCAGACCGCGCGCAAGAAGCCGCCGTTCGGCATCGGCCAGATCGGCAAGGCGTTCCGCAACGAGATCACGCCGGGAAACTTCATCTTCCGCACCCGCGAGTTCGAGCAGATGGAGATCGAGTTCTTCGTCGAGCCCGGCACGGACGAGGAGTGGCAGCAGACCTGGATGGACCTCTGCTGGAACTGGTTCATCGACCTCGGCATGACGCCGGAGAACATCCGCTGGTTCGAGCACCCCAAGGACAAGCTGGCGCACTACTCGAAGCGCACGGTCGACATCGAGTACAAGTTCAACTTCACCGGAAGCGAGTGGGGCGAGCTGATGGGCGTCGCCAACCGCACCGACTACGACCTCAAGACGCACATCGAGAACTCGGGCAAAGACCTGAGCTACTTCGACCAGAACAAGAACGAGCGCTACGTTCCGTTCGTGATCGAGCCGTCGTTCGGTCTCACCCGCGCTCTCATGGCGTTCCTGGTCGACGCGTACGACGAGGAGGAGGTGCCGAACGCCAAGGGCAAGACCGACAAGCGCACGGTCCTGCGCCTCGACCCGCGCCTCGCGCCCGTCAAGGTCGCCGTGCTCCCGCTCTCGCGCAACGAGGCCCTGTCGCCCCTGGCCCGCTCGCTCGCCGACCACCTGCGCAAGCGCCGCAACGTGGACTTCGACGACTCCGGTGCGATCGGCCGCCGCTACCGCCGCCAGGACGAGATCGGCACGCCGCTCTGCGTCACGGTCGACTTCGACTCGCTCGAGGACAACGCCGTGACGGTTCGCGACCGCGACACGATGCAGCAGGAGCGCATCCCGATCGACCAGCTCGACGAGTACCTGGCGAAGCGCCTCAAAGAGATCTAGAGCGCGCAGTATTAACGCTTGCGCTGTGGGGACGGCCATTGCTATGGTCGTCCCCACAACAGCACATGCGAGCGTCTTCCAACGTTAGGATGCCGGCCTTCCCGGTCGGCGATGCAGTGTTCAACTCCTGCCACTCGCTCCACCCTCTTCCCCGCCGCGGCTCACGCCGCGGCGGTTTTTTTCGTGCCGGGTCCGCGCGCGTCAGCCGAGGTGCGGAAGCTGCCAGCCGAACACGACGGCCAGGATGCGCAGCACGAAGCACACAGCGAACCCCGCGGTCATCGCGGCGAGCGCCGGCACCCTCGCCCGCCCGAGCAGCCCGAACACGAGGGCGCCGGCCGCCGCCGCTGTCGCGTAGACGCTCGACGTCAGCACGAACGGCACCCGGTTGAGCAGTACATCCCTGACCACGCCGCCGCCGACACCGGTGATCGTGCCGAGCATCACCACCACCCACAGGTTGGAGCCGTGCCGCAGCGCCTTGTCGGCGCCGGTCACGGCGAAGAGCGCGAGCGCCGCCGCATCCAGTGTCGTGAGGACGGCAGCCGGGATGTCGACGGACGCCGCCGCGAGCACGAACGCCAGCACCGATCCGGCGAGCGCCACGATGATGCGCACGGGCGAGCGGAGGGCGGCAGGTGGCGCATCCCCCAGCAGCAGGTCGCGGATGACCCCACCGACGAGCGCCGTGGAGAAGCCGACCACGAGCACGCCGAGGAGGTCGAGTCCGGCCGCTGCCCCCGCTGTCGCCCCCTCGATCGCGAAGAGACCGGTCGCGGCGATGTCCACGGCGTCGAACAGTACGGAGCCTGTCCTGCGGCGGGATGCGGTGGCTGCGGCCTGCATGGCTCTGGTCTAGCAGATGCCCGAATCAATACCTGCATTTCCGGCTCGGCCGCTAGGGTGGTGCCACGCGCCTGAGGAGACGCACAGGGAGCACGGGGAGACGCGATGGACCTCCTGTGGGGGATACGCATCATCGACGGGCCGGTCTACTGGACCTTCCTGGTGGCCAGTGCGGCCTTCTTCATCTACCTGCTCATCCGCAGGCCGACGACGCGGTGGATTCTGACCGCCCTGATCGGGATGCTCGGGGGCGCGGTCGTCGCCGTCGGCCTGTTCCTCGTGGTCAACGCGCTCGACGTGTTCGGCACGCCGCTGCCCCGGCAGGTGGCGTTCTGGCTGATGGGGACGTTCGCCGCCCTCGGGCTGGCGCTCGTGAATCTGTGGGCGTCGCACTGGTGGCGGAAGGTGCTCGCCCTGATCGGCATCGTGATCTTCGCCATCACCGGCACGCTCGGCGTCAACGCGTACTACGGCCTGGATCCGACGCTTGGGTCGCTGTTCGGCATCAGCACGGCCAAGAAGATCGACATCGACCACCCCGTCAACACGGCGTCTCCCGACCCGACACGTCCGCTCTACGAGACCTGGAAGCCGCCGGCCGACATGCCGAAGACCGGCAAGCAGGGCACCCAGGTGATCCCGTCCAGCGGGTTCGACGCCCGCCCGGCCGGCATCTACCTGCCGCCGGCGGCCCTGGTGAACAACCCGCCGCGGCTGCCCGTCGTGATCTTCATGATGGGATACCCGGGCAACCCGGACCCCGAGTACATCGGCGGCGTGCTCGATCAGTTCGCCGCCCAGCACCAGGGGCTGGCGCCGATCGTGGTCGTCGCCGACCAGATCGGCACGAAGGGCGATCCGGCCTGCGCAGACTCCAGCACGTTCGGCGCGGCGGAGACCTACATCACCAAAGACGTCCCCGCGTGGATCAGGACGCACCTCAACGTGCTTCAGTCCCCCGCATCCTGGACCATCGGCGGCTACTCCAACGGCGGGGCGTGCGCGTTCAAGTACGCGGCAGAGCATCCCGACCAGTACGGGAATCTGCTCGTCGTCTCCGGGGACGAGTATCCAGGCGTCGAGATCCAGAAGCAGACGATCGCGCAGGTGTTCGGTGGCAGCACCGCGGCGTTCGACGCGGCGAAGCCCACCTCGATCCTCGCGGCCAACCCTGGACGGTACTCGTCGATGACGGCGGTGTTCACGGTCGGCGGCAACGACCCGACCTTCGTGCCAGGCGTCGAGCGCAACGCCAAGGCGGCCGAAGCCGCCGGCATGAAGACCACGTACTACGTCGTCCCCGGCGCAGGCCACGTGGTGGATGCGCTCAACGGCGGCCTGACGAAAGACTTCCAGATCCTTTACCCTGTCCTCGGGTTGAGCAGACCGTGACGGAGGAGACGATGAGCACCACCGACACACAGCGGCAGACGGCTCCGGATGCGCCGACCCCTGCCAAGCGCAAGCCGCCTGCGCCGTTCTGGGTGGCGGTCGGCCGGTACGCACGCGTCGCACCGGCGAGCATCGCCCTCGTGGTCATCGTGCTCGTCACCTCGATCCTCACCAGCACGATGTGGATGCCGGCGACGATCGGCGGCGACTCGCTGGTGTGGGCCGCCGGCGTCACCTCCACGATCCAGGCCGGCTTCTGGTGGACGCCCTTCACGGCTCTGTTCGTGCCGGAGGATCCAGCGCAGCTCATCGTCGTGGTGATCCTCGCTCTCACCCTGTTCGCGGCCTCCGAACGCCTGATCGGGACGCTGCGCGCGGTGATCGCGTTCCTGGTGACCGGGGTGGTCGGGATCACGATCGGTGTCCTCGGGCAGTGGGCGGCCGCATCCATCGGGGAGATCTGGGCAACGAGCACCGAATTCGACTTCACCCTCGACCCCACCATCGGGATCATCGGGGCGCTGATCACGGCGAGCGCCTTCGCCTCGGCACTGTGGCGGCGGCGCATCCGGCTGCTGACCTTCGCTGTCGTGATGATGTTCGTGCTCTACAACGGCGACCAGAACAACGTCTACCGCCTGATCGCGGCGCTGCTCGGGCTGGCGCTCGGCACGATCCTCCGGCCGGGCTCGATGAAGCGAATCCGGCGCAGCTCACACGCGGAGACCAGGAACCTGGTCGCCGCGCTCATCGCCATCACGGCGTTCGGCCCCCTGGTCGCCCTGCTGCCGCCAGGCGGCCTCGGCCCGTTCTCGTTCATCAGCGCGCTGTTCGAGCACCAGCAGGTGGCGACGCAGACCGTGCTCGACCAGTGCGACAAGAACTTCACCGCGAACTGCCGCCTCGACCTCGCCCTCGTCTCGGTCGACGGCGTCGGTCCTCTGCTGCTCAGCTTCCTGCCGCTGGTGCTGTTGATCGTGACCGCGATCGGGCTGCGACGGGGGCGCAGGTTCGCCCTCATCCTGGGCATCGTGGTCAACGTCGCGATGATCGTTCTGCCGTTCACGGCGCTCCCGGGCGGCAACCTGACGATCGACGCCAACGACATCAAAGACCTCGCGCCCGCGATCGAGCTGCTGTTCTGGGTGCTCGCCGCGTTCGTAGTGCCCGTGGCCTCGATCGTCCTGTTGCTCATCACCAGGCGGCAGTTCCAGATCCGGGCGCCGCGCGCCGCCATCGTCCGCTTCGCGATCATCATCGTGAGCGCGTTCGTGATCCTGGCCGTCGCCTACCTGATCGCCGGCCTGGCGTCGCTCACCGAGTTCGTGCCGGACGCCACCATCGGGGACGTGTTCGCGTCGACCCTGCGCCGGTTCGTGCCCTCCGGGTTCGAGTCGATCACCGGGACCGTGATCGTGCCCACAGTGCCGTTCGTCAGCATCCTTTACCAGTGGGTCGGTCCGGTGTTCTGGGCCGTGTTCGTGCTCGCTACGCTTCAGCTGTACCGGGCGACGGCAACCGGCCGCACGGTCGGCGACGAGCTGCACTTCCGCGAGCTGCTGAAGCGCGGCGGAGGCGGGACGCTCGGCTTCATGGGCACCTGGCCAGGCAACGTCTACTGGTTCAGCGAGGACAGGGACGCCGCCGTCGCATACCGGGTCATCAACGGCATCGCGATCACCCTCTCCGACCCGGTCTGCTCGCCGGAACGCGCGGAGCGGACGATCGCCGAGTTCGTCTCGTTCTGCGACGCCAACAGCTGGGTGCCGGTGTTCTACAGCGTGCACGGCGAGTACCTGCCGGTGTTCGACGCCCTCGGCTGGCAGTACATGTCCGTCGGCGAGGAGACGCTGATGCACCCACAGACCTTCGACATGGCCGGCAAGCCGTGGCAGAAGGTGCGGCAGGCGCACAACCGCGGGATCAAGGAGAACATCTCCACGCTCTGGACCACCTGGGACGATCTGCCGCCGATCCTCGCCACCCAGATCACGGCGATGAGCGAGCAGTGGGTGTCTGAGAAGGAGCTGCCGGAGATGGGCTTCACCCTCGGCGCCCTCGCCGAGCTGAAAGACCCGGATGTGGCGCTCTACCTGGCGCTCGACCCCGACGGGGGGCTGCAGGCGATCACGAGCTGGCTGCCCAGCTACCGCGACGGGAAGGTGGTGGGCTACACGATCGACTTCATGCGCAGAGGCGACGCATCCATCCCGGGCATCATGGAGTTCATCATCGCGTCCGCCGCCCTCCGGATGCAGGGCGAAGGGGTCGAGGTGCTGAGCCTGTCCGGGGCTCCGCTCGCCACGAAGCCGGTCTCGGACGGCGCACCCCCCGCCGACCCGACCACGATGGACCGCCTGCTCGGGTTCCTCGGCCGCACCCTGGAGCCCGCGTACGGCTTCGCCTCCCTGTTCAAGTTCAAGAGCAAGTTCAACCCGACGTACGAGACGATCTACATGGCGTACCCCGACCCTGTCGCGCTGCCTGCGATCGGGAGCGCGATCGGCAAGGCATATCTGCCGGATGCGCACGCGCGCGAATACCTCGCACTCGCCAGGACGCTGATGAAGTGAGGCTGGCGTAGGTTGGTGCCATGCAGGCCGACACCACCCGCACCGCCATGATCATCGGAGGCACTGGGCAGATCGGCGCCGCCGCCGCCCGCCGCCTCGCCGCCGACGGCTGGTCGGTTCTCGTCGCCCACCGCGGCACGCACTCGGGGGATGCGGCGCTCGCCGACCTCGACGTCACCACCATCCGCCTCGACCGCGACGACACGGATGCGCTCCTCGCCAAGGCGCGCGGCCACGATCTCGTGCTCGATACCGTCGCGTACGAGCCGAAGCACGCCGACCAGCTCGCCCGCCTCGCCGGCGACATCGGCTCCCTCGTCGTCATCTCGACCGGCTCGGTGTACACCGGCCGCAACGGCGGCTACCTCGACATCGTGACGGGGCCGGACGACTTCCCCGACTACCCGATCCCGCTGCGCGAGGACGATCCCACCGTCGACAACCGCAAACGCACATACTCTCCGCTCAAGGCGGCGATGGAGCGACGCCTGCTCGCCACGGCCGACCTGCCGGTGAGCATCCTGCGTCCAGGCGCGATCCACGGGCCGTTCAGCCCTGCGCTGCGCGAATGGTTCTTCATCAAGCGGGCGCTGGACCGCCGCGAGGTCGTCGTGCTCTCCGACGACGGGGCCAACCGGTTCAGCACATCGTCAACGGTGAACATCGCCGAGCTCGTCGCCCTGTGCGCAGAGCAGCCGGGCGCGCGCGTGCTGAACGCCGTGGACGACGACAACCTGAGCGTGGCGGAGATCGCCGCAACGGTCTTCGACGCGCTCGACAGGGAGGTGGAGATCGTCACCTTCCCCGGCCCGCCCGTTGACGGCCTGGGCTCGACGCCGTGGACAGTCGCGCATCCACTGGTCCTCAGCATGGCGCGCGCGACCGTGGACCTCGGTTATCGGGCGCCGGTGACGTACGCCGACTCCGTTCGGGCGGCGATCGACTGGGCGGTGCGCGAGGCGCACGCCGCCGAACGCCGCGACGAAGGCTGGGAGAGGGTGTTCCCGACGCTCGCCGAGCGGGCGACGGCGGACGGGTGGTTCGACTATGCGGCGGAGGATGCGTATGTGGCGGGGCGGTAGCCGCTAGAACACGTACTCCAGCAGGTCGGCGCCGACCGTGCGCATCCCGTCGATGACGGAGAGGCGGGCGGCGAGGCTCGCGTCGTCGAAGTACATCGAGACCGCGTATGTGACACCGGCACGTGGGCCGCGGAGCACGCCGACCTCGCTTCGGACGCCGCGGTCGACGCCGGTCTTGTTGACCAGCAGGATGCCGTGCTCGGCGTTGCGGTGCGCGTGCGGGTCGAGGCCGAACGCGCTGGAGACCAGGGAGAAGTCGCTGTTCAGGGACAGCCAGGAGATCACGCGCTGGCTGGTCTGAGCGTCGACGATCTCGCCGCGGGCGAGAGCGGAGAACAGCCAGGTGAGCTCGTTGGCGCTGCCGACGGAGAGCTGCGGAGCGTCGTCGGGGCCGCGGTGGTCGCGCACCAGGTCGAGCAGCGCTGTGCGGGTGAGGCCGAGGGCCTCCGTGCGGGCGCTGACGGCCTCCAGGCCGACTCGGCGGAGCAGGACGTTGGTGGCCAGGTTGTCGCTGGTCGCGCCGACCAGCGCGGCGAGGTCGGCCACGGGGAGCGCGGGGACGGCGAGGTGCTGCCAGATGCCGGAGCTGCCGACCGCATCCTGAGGGGAACGGTCGAGGAGCGCGAGCGGGCTCAGTTCGCCGGACTGCAAGCGGGCGGCGACCTCCACCAGGAGGAGGACCTTGCCGATGCTGGCCGTCGGCATCACCACGTGGTCGTCGACGGAGAACAGCACAGCACCCGTGGTCAGGTCGGTCGCACGCGCAGACACCTGCACGCCGCCGAGCGCGAGCTGGCCGAGGACGGCGAAACCGCGACTGAAATCCTCCGGGGCGCTTGCTCCCCGATGGCGTCCACGACGAGACGAAGCGTGCCTGCTGCGGCGTTCGGAATCCTGGGTCTGGATCGTCACGGGGATGGGTGGTCCTTCGTCCGAGTCGGGTGTTTCGGGTGCGGTCCTCCGGGGCCGCGCGCGTGCCGACGGGTGGGTCGCCCCGGGCACAACACGCTCGATGTTACCCCGCGGAGAGGAGCGTCGCGCACCCTCTCCGCGGGGACCGTGCCTTGGCTACCAGATGGTGACGCGCTGCTCGGGCGCGAGCCACAGGGCGTCGCCCTCCGACACGCCGAACGTGTCGTAGAAGCCGTCGATGTTGCGGACGATCTGGTTGCAGCGGAACTCGTTCGGCGAGTGCGGGTCGATCGCCAGCAGGCGGATGACCTCCTCGTCGCGGCCCTTCTGCTGCCAGGCCTGCGCCCAGGACAGGAAGAACCGCTCAGCGCCGGTGAGGCCGTCGATCACGGGAGGCTCCTCGCCGTTCAGCGACAGCAGGTACGCCTTCCAGGCGATGCCGAGACCGCCGAGGTCGCCGATGTTCTCGCCGATGGTGAGAGCGCCGTTGACGTGGTGGTCGGGAACCTGCGCGGGAGCCAGAGCGTTGTACTGCTCGATCAGGCTGCTGGTGCGCTCCTCGAACGCCGCGCGGTCGGCGGCGGTCCACCAGTCCTGCAGGCGGCCGTCCCCGTCGAACTTGGATCCCTGGTCGTCGAAGCCGTGGCCGATCTCGTGCCCGATGACCGCGCCGATCGCGCCGTAGTTGGCCGCCGCATCCCGTGTCTCGTCGAAGAACGGGAACTGCAGGATGGCCGCGGGGAACACGATCTCGTTGAAGCCGGGGTTGTAGTAGGCGTTGATGGTCTGCGGCGTCATGAACCACTCGTCGCGGTCCAGCGGCTTGCCGATCTTGCCCAGCTCGCGGTTGAACTCGAACAGGCTCGTGGCGCGCACGTTGGCGAGCAGGTCGGTCGGGTCGACCGCCAGCGCGGAGTAGTCGCGCCACTTGACCGGGTATCCGATCTTCGGGGTGAACTTCTCCAGCTTGTCGAGGGCGCGGTTGCGGGTGTCCTCGCCCATCCACTCGAGGGTCTGGATGCTCTGGCGGTACGCCTCGATGAGGTTGCCGACCAGCGCATCCATCGCCTGCTTGGCCGTGGGAGGGAAGTGCTTCTCGACGTAGATGCGGCCGACGGCCTCGCCCATCGCGCCCTCCACCAGGGAGACGCCGCGCTTCCACCTGGCGCGCATCTGCGGCGTGCCGGTGAGCGTGCGACCGTAGAAGTCGAAGTTGGCCTCGACGAAGTCACCGGACAGGTACGGGGCCGCACCGTGGATGATCTGCCAGGCCAGCCAGTCCTTCCAAGCCTCGAGGCGATCCTCGGTGAGGAGACCGGCGAGACCGGAGGTGAACGACGGCTGCCGCAGCACGACCTCGGCGAGGGCGCCGTCCGGTGCGCCGAGCGCCTTCTGCCAGATGCCGAGGTCCGCGCCATCTTTAGCGTCGCCGGCGAACAGCGCCTCCGCGTCCGCCCAGTCGAACAGGTTGTAGGTCTTCTCGGAGTCGCGAGACTTCACGTTGTCCCAGTGCTGCGCGGCGATCTGCGTCTCCAGGTCGAAGACGCGCTGGGCGCGCTCCGGTGCGTCCTGGAACCCGGCGAGCTCGAACATCCGCTGGATGTGCGCGACGAACGCCTCGCGGATCGGGGCGAAGGTCTCCTCGCGGAAGTACGATTCGTCAGGCAGCGAGATGCCCGACTGTTCCACGAAGACGAGGTAGCGCTCCGGGTTGCCTGGGTCGTTGTCGACGAAGAGCTGGTAGAACCCGGCGAGGCCGTGGCGCTCCAGTTTGCCGATGGTCTCCAGCAGGCTCGGGATGCTGTCGGCGGCGCTCGCGAACGCGAGCTGGCTCTCGATCGGTGTGACGCCGAGGGCCTCGATGCGGTCCTCGTCCATGAAGCTCGCGAACAGGTCGCCGAACTTGCGTTCCTCTGTGCCCTCCTGCGCATTCTGGGCTGCCTCGATGATCTCGCGGACGGCCGCTTCGGCCTCCTCCGCCAAAATCATGAAGGAGCCCCAGCGCGCCTTGTCGCCAGGGATCTCGATGCGGTCGATCCACTTGCCGTTCACGTGCCGGAACAGGTCGTCCTGCGGCCGGACGGCGGGATCGAGTTCGGAGGTTTCGATGCCGGAAGTCAGGGTCATTCCGCCAGCCTACGGGGTTCGCGGTGCGGTGCCGAGAGCCCTGAGTCTGACAAACGTGGTGAGGAACAGGGCGGCGAGCACCAGCTCGACCAGCACGGAGACGGTGCCGGATGCGCTGCCGTAGCCGACCATCGACAGCACGGTGTTGACGAGCGCCATGAGCAGGTAGCCTGCACCGAGCACACCGCTGAGCGGCGGGCGCGACGTCATCCGCCACCACGGCCGCGCAGCGGCGACCGGCTCGCCCGGTCCGCGGAAGAGCCGGCTGGCGAGATACCACCCGGCGAGCTGCAGTATCGACAGCGCGATGGAGCCCGGCTCCCAGCGCAGCGCGTTGAGCAGCAGCGCCAGCCCGGCGTTGACGGCGAGCAGCACGACGACGACGAGCGTCTTCTGTACTGGTGTGGTGAAACGCATGGTGCTTTCAGCATCCCACCCTGGCGGGTCTCGCCGCCCTGCGACGCGCGTGGCCCCCGGCGAGATACCAGTATCTGTCGCCGACGCGCCGGGCGGCGGCGCAGTCACTGGTGTCTCGTGGCTCAGCCGAGGATGCGGATGGGGAAGGCGACGAGGGCGTCGGACGGGATGGGCGCGAACAGGTCGCGGTGCCAGAGGCCGTCGTTGTGGCGGACGAGGATGTCGCCGCGGCCGTCATGCTCCGGGTACGGGGCGAGGATGCGGCTGCCGGCCGGCAGCGTGTCGAGCTCGGACGGGGTCCAGGCTTCGGCGATGGGGTCGAGGGAATCGAAACGGATTCCGAGAGTTGCTGTGTTCATCATTGCGGTACTTCTTTCAAAGCGTGTGGTTGATCCGCCGTCACGCGTCGACGTGTGACGTTCGCGACCGGTGCTCGGGATGAGCGGCCTCGCGATGGGCGGTGGCGGACAGGTGGTCCGCGGTGGGAACGGGCTGGTTCGGCCCGGTTTCGCGGCGACGATGAGAGGGGCGTCAAGCCGAACGAAACGGTGTGTTCCGCGTCCAGTGTAGCGGATGCGGCTGGGAGTCGGTCAGGAGCGGGCCGCGCGGATCTGTTCCCACTCGTCCAGCAGCTCTGGCAGGCGCTTCTCGAGGAAGCGGTAGAAGCCAGCCATGTCGCGCAGGCGCTCTGTCGCCAGCGAGTCAGGGTCGTCGACGGCGGCGATGCCGGCGTCGGCCTGGGCGGCGAGCACGGCGTAGATCGGGGACTGCCTCGTCATGGAGGCGTACCAGTCGCTCGGCAGTTCGTAGCGGTCGCGCCGGCTCGCCGACTGGGAGACGCGGCGGACGATGCCGATGGTCTGCAGGTAGCGGACGGCTCCGGAGATGCCGGCCGGGCTCGCGGAGAGGCGGTCGGCGAGCTCGGCGGCGGTCATCCCCTGCTGCTCGGTGACGGTGAGGGCCATCAGGACCCTGGCGGGCATCTTCGGGAAGCCGGCGGAGGTGAGGACGGCGGCGGCGTGCTCGAGCACATCGTTCAGTGCCCGCTCGTCTTTCGCCACCGGCCTATCCTTTCATTTCCGCGAGCTCGATGGCCCGCATCGGCAGAACATCCGCGTCACCCGATCGCGAAGTCCCTGCGGCGGATGAGCAGCGTCGCCGCCGCCGTCGCGATGACGGCGATGCCGAGCATCCAGTAGCCGCCCGTCCAGTCCGGGGTGCCGACGACCACGGGCGAGTGCGCGAACGGCGACAGGTCGTGCACCCAGGTCGGCAGCCCGATCAGGCCGCCGAAGATGCCGACGAACGCGCCGAGGCCGAGCAGCGTCCAGCCGAGCGGGATGGTCCAGCCCGGCAGCACGACGAACACCAGCGCGAGCACCCCCAGATAGACGAGGGCGACAGGCAACTGGGCGGCAGCAGCGGCGAACGAGTCGCCGATGCGCGCGGCGTCCTCCCCCGCTCCCACCGCGGCGAGGCCGGATGCGAGAGCGGCGGCGACGAGCACCAGCACGATCGCGATCACCCCGACAAGGAGGAACTGCAGCAGCCAGCGCACCCGCGAGAGCGGCGTGGACATCAGCACCTCTGCAGCGCCCCCGGCTTCCTCCTGGCGCAACCGGATGACCGCCTGCGTCGCGCACGCGGCGGCGAGCACGCCGACGATGGAGAAGATCGCCGAGATGAAGATCTGCGTCAACGGCCCAGAGCCGCCGGCGCCGATCTCCCCGAGCGCCTTCCGGATGCTGCCCAGGCTCGGGTCGTTGGCGATCGACGAGCTGACCACGCTGCCGAGGGCTCCGGCGAGCAGGCCGGTGAACAGACCGCCGACCGTCCAGCCGAGGATGGTCGGCCACTGCAGCCGCCAGGCCAGGCCGAGCGGTCCGGCGAGCATCGCCCGCGCATCCCGTCGTCCTGGGCGCTCGGCGATCAGCCCCGCGCCGCTGTCGCGGACGGACTGCAGCGCGAACACCACGGCCATGAGCACGACGGCGAGCCCGAGCTGCAGCAGCAGCGGCCGCCAGTCGTTCGCGCCGTACGGGTCGAACTGCTCGCCCCAGCCGATCGGGCTCAGCCAGGTGGGCCACGCGCTCACCATGTGGGCGCCGTCGCCGGTGACCGTGCCTGTGGCGTCTCCGATGCCGCGCAGCAGGTAGGCGAGCACCACGACGGCCGAGGCGAAGCCGTTCGCCCCGCGCGAGGTCATCATCAGCTGCGACAGCAGCAGGCCGACGGCGAGGAACGAGATGCCTGCACCACCGACGGCCGCACCGGCCGCGAACGATCCAGCCACGGGCAGCCCTGCCGCGATGAAGCCGAGGCCGGTCGCGACGGCGAGCACCACGTTCGCCAGCACCCCGTGGATGAGCGTGGCGACGGTCGGCAGGATGCGCGCGGCCGGGGTCGACGCGACCAGCTCCGCCCGGCCGGTCTCCTCCTCCGCGCGGGAGTGCCGCACAGCGAGGAAGGTCGACATGAGCCCGGCCAGCAGGGCGAGGAAGGTGAAGATCTCGAAGAACGTCACGGCGGCGAGGCCGGTGCCCTGTGGGAGACCGCGCAGCATCAGGATGGCCGGGTTGGCGATGGCGAGCTGCATCAGCTCGACGCGACCCTTCGCATCCCCGTAGGTGTTGCTGATGCTGGCGGCGGAGAACGCGGCGAGCATGGCGATGCCGACGATCCAGATGAGCAGCTGCCAGCGGTCGCGCCGGATGCGCTGGCGCAGCAGCACCGCGAGGGTGCGGCCTCTGCCCTGGTCGCGGCGCGCCGCGGTGTGCTGGTGCGTCGCAGGTCCGGCCGAGCGGCCGGTGGACTGCGTTGCGGTGGTCATCGTTCGTTCGCCCCCGTGAGCTCGTCGCCGTAGTGGCGCAGGAACAGCTCCTCCAGCGACGGAGGTGCGACGGTGAGGCCCTGCGTGTCCAGCTCGGCGAGCGCGGAGAGCACGCCGGACAGCTTGTCGCTGTCCGCGGTGAACCGCACCCGCCCGTCTGCGGTGTGCAGGTCGTGGGCGTTCGGGATGCGCGCGAGCTGCGCATCCGACACCCCGTCCGCGACGAACGAGACCTCGGTGCGGGTGAGGTGGCGGAGCTCGGTGAGGGTGCCGGACTCGACGGTCCTGCCCGCGCGGATGATGCTCACCCTGTCGCAGAGCTGTTCGACCTCGGAGAGGATGTGGCTCGACAGCAGCACGGTGGCCCCGTCGCGGGCGACGCGGGCGATCTCGCTGTTGAAGGTCGCCTCCATCAGCGGGTCGAGGCCGCTGGTCGGCTCGTCCAGGATGTAGAGGTCGGCCGGGGTGGCGAAGGCGGCGACGAGCGCGACCTTCTGCCTGTTGCCCTTCGAGTACGCGCGGCCCTTCTTGGTGGGGTCGAGCTGGAAGACGTCGACGAGACGCTTCTTGCGTTCGGCGTACACGGCCTTGTCCGCCGTGCCGCCGCGGAGCCTGGCGATGAGGTCGATGGCCTCTCCCCCGGACAGGTTGGGCCAGAGGTTCACGTCGCCCGGCACGTACGCGATGCGCCGGTGGAGTTCGACGGCGTCCTTCCACGGCTCGCGGCCGAACAGGGTGGCCCTGCCGCCGCTCGCCTTGGCGAGGCCGAGCAGGATGCGGATGGTCGTGGACTTCCCCGCGCCGTTCGGCCCGAGGAATCCGTGCACCTCGCCCGCTGTGACGGAGAGGTCGAGACCGTCGAGCGCACGCACCCGACCGAACCGCTTTTCGAGGCCGGTAGCCTCAATGACTGTGTCCATGAAGCGTGACTCTACGCTTGTTTCAGTAATTTCTGAATATTCCTAACGGAATTCTTACGGGGTGTCGCGCGCGGATGCCCTATGGTCGTTGCGTGCCCCTCGCTCTCATCACCGGCGCTGCGCGCGCCGACGGCATCGCGGCCGGGATCGTGCCGCGGCTGCGCGCCGACGGCTGGGAGGTCGCCACCAGCGATCTCGCCGACACCGACTATCCCTGCGATCTATCCACCGCGACCGGGCCCGGCGAGCTGATCGCCGCCGTCACCGCCGAGCGCGGGCCGATCGGGGCGCTGATCCTCAGCCACGCCCACGACGTCGAGTCGGGAATCCTCGACACGACCGCCGACAGCTTCGACAGGCACGTCGCCGTCAACGCCAGGGCGAGCCTCCTCCTGATCGCCGCCTTCGCACGCCAGGTCGCACCGGGCGGCGGGGCGATCGTCGCACTCACCAGCGACCACACGACGGGCAACCTGCCGTACGGCGCATCCAAGGGTGCACTGGACCGCATCGTCATCTCCGCAGCACGAGAGCTCGGCCCGCTCGGCATCTCGGCGAACGCCGTCAACCCCGGCCCCATCGACACCGGCTGGATGGACGACGAGCTCCGGGAGACGCTCACCCCCGCGCATCCGCTCGGACGCCTCGGCACCCCGGCCGACATCGCGGCCGTCGTGTCCTTCCTGGTCTCGGACGAAGGACGCTGGGTGTCCGGGCAGCTCCTGCACACCGACGGCGGTTTCTCGGCGCGCTTCTGAGCGGAGGCCCGCGATAGCGTTGGTGCGTCGTGAAGCAATCCACCGCCCGCCCGGTCGACCGGGACATCCTGCGCCTCGCCGTGCCCGCGCTGGGCGCGCTGGTCGCCGAGCCCGTCTTCCTGCTCGCCGACTCCGCGATGGTCGGGCACCTCGGCGTCGCGCCCCTCGCCGGGCTGGGGATCGCCAGCGCGATCCTGCAGACGATCGTCGGCCTGATGGTGTTCCTCGCGTACAGCACGACGCCCGCCGTCGCCCGCCGCCTCGGCGCAGGGGACCTGCGCGGCGCGGTGGCGTCCGGGGTCGACGGCTGCTGGCTGGCGCTCGGGCTCGGCATCGTGCTGGCGGTGGGCGGCTGGTTCGCGTCCCCGGCGCTGGTGAGCCTGTTCGGCGCATCCACTGCCGTGTCGGAGGCGGCGACGCGCTACCTGGAGATCTCGATGCTCGGGCTGCCCGCGATGCTGCTCGTGTTCGCGGCGACCGGTCTGCTGCGCGGGCTGCAGGACACGAAGACGCCGCTCGTGGTCGCCGTCGCCGGGTTCGCGGTCAACATCGTGCTGAATTACCTGTTCATCTATGTCGCAGGGCTCGGGATCGCGGGGTCGGCGGTCGGGACGGTCGTCGCGCAGTGGGCGATGGCCGCGGTCTATCTCGTGATCGTCGCGGTGAACGCGCGCACGGTCGGCGCACCGCTGCTGCCGCACCACACCGGACTCACCAGCACGGCCAGATCGGGCGGCTGGCTGCTGCTGCGCACGGCCAGCCTGCGTGCGGCGATGCTGCTCGCTGTATTCGCCGCGACCAGGCTCGGGCCCGACGAGCTCGCCGCGTTCCAGGTGGCGATGACGGTGTTCGCGACCGTGGCTTTCGCACTGGATGCACTGGCCATCGCCGCGCAGGCCCTGGTCGGCAAGGGGCTCGGGGCCGGTGACCTGGCCGGGGTGCGCGCTGTGCTGAGGCGGTGCATCCAGTGGGGCATCGGCGCCGGGGTGGTGCTCGGCGGGGTGGTGCTGCTGACCAGCCCGGTCGCTGCCGGGCTGTTCACTGGCGATGCGACGGTGGCCGCGCTGCTGCCGCCCGCGCTGGCGATCATCGGCGTCGGAGCGCCGCTGGGCGGGTACGTGTTCGTGCTCGACGGCGTGCTGATCGGGGCGGGCGACGCGCGCTACCTCGCGCTGACCGGGCTGGTGAACGTCGCGGTGTTCGTTCCGCTCGCGGCGGCCGTCGTGGCGTGGGGAAGCCACGACGTCGCCGGGTTGGCCTGGCTGACGGCGGCGTTCGCGTTCGGCTACATCGGCGCGCGGGCGGTCACGCTCGGCCTGCGGGCGCGCGGCGACAGGTGGATGCGCGCTGGCGCCTGAGCGGCGCGCGGGGTCAGCCGAGCCAGGACCGCGCGGCGACCACGAGGGCGCGCACGCCCGTGCCGATCGTCGGCTGCGCCAGCGGAGCGAAGTGCGGCGAGTGGTTCGACGGGATGTCCGTCTCCGCCGTTCCCGCCGCCATGGCCGCCGCGACCTTCTGCGGGTCGCCTCCGCCGAGCATCCAGTAGACCAGCGGAACACCGGCCGCCGTCGCCAGGTTGCCGACGTCCTCGCTGCCGGAGAGCGCGCCGGGGTCGAAGATGCGGTCCTCGCCGAACTCCGCAGCGAATGCCGCGTTCACCCGCGCCGTCGCCTCCGGCTCGTTCACCGTGACCGGGTACCGCTCGCCGTAGACCACGTCGGGCGCCACGACGGCACCGGATGCCGTCGCCTCGGCCGCGATGATCCGCTCGACCGACGAGAGCACCCTGTCGCGCACCTCCTCGTTGAAGCTGCGGACGCTGATCCCGAGGGTCGCGTCTGCGGCGATGATGTTGTTCGCGGTGCCGGCGTGCAGCGACCCGACCGTCACGACGGACGTGTCCTGCGCCGCCACCTCACGGGACACGACGGTCTGGAGCCGCATGACGGTCGCCGCTGCCATCACGACGGGGTCGATGGTCGTCTCCGGGCGCGAGCCGTGCCCGCCGCGGCCGTGGAGGGTGACCTCCATGGTGTCGACGGCGGCCATCGCCGCGCCGGAGTGGGCGCCGAGCATCCCGGCAGGGAGAGGGGTGACGTGCTGGCCGAGCACGATGTCCGGCGTCGGCACCTTGTCGTAGAGGCCGTCCTCGATCATCACCTGGGCGCCTCCTCCGTGCTCCTCTCCCGGCTGGAAGACGGCCACCAGGGTGCCGGACCATGCATCGCGATCGGCGACGAGGCGCTCGACGGCGCCGAGCAGGCAGGTGATGTGGATGTCGTGACCGCACGCGTGCATGACGGGGACCGTCGCGCCGGTGTGATCGACGCCGGTCTGGGTGGACGCCCAGTCGAGGCCGGTGTCTTCGAGCACGGGCAGCGCATCCATGTCGGCGCGCAGCAGCACAGTGGCGCCGTCTCCGTTGCGGAACACGCCGGCGACACCGGTGCCGCCGATGCCGGTCACGACCTCGACGCCGAGCCTGGTCAGCTCGTCGGCGACGATGCCGGAGGTGCGGTGTTCGGAGAAGGAGAGCTCCGGGTGGCTGTGCAGGTCGCGGTACAGGGCTTCGAGATCCATGATGCCCAGCCTATGCGCGACGCGCGCCTGCACCGCCCGACTCACGCGGTGCGCGGCGCCGCCGTGGTGTTGCCCAGGTGGAACACGCTCGTGAAGGTCGCCGGATGCGCGACTCTGCCCTCGAGCATGTCGACGATCGCCGCGCCTGCCGCCCTGCCCTTGTCGACAGCGGGCTGCACGAGGGTGGTCAGGTCGTACGGCCAGAGGCCGTCGACGCGGGCGCCGTCGAAGCCGACGACGCTGACGTCGGCCGGCACCTCCAGACCGGCCTCCTCCGCGGCGCGGATCACGCCGGCGGCGAGCAGGTCGCTCTGCGCGATGATCGCGGTCGGGCGCTTCGCAGGGTCGTCCATCAGGGCGTGACCGGCGATGCGGCCCTCCTCCACGAACGATCCGCGGGTGATGAACCCACCGGCTTCCGGGAACACGTCGCGGACGCCGGCCAGGCGCTCGATGGTGGTGTTCGAGCTTCCCGCTGCCACGCGCTCGGCGGTGAGCGAGCCGCGCGAGCGGTCGCGGGTGAGGGAGAGGGTGACGACGGCGACGTCCGTGTGGCCGAGGTCGGCGAGGTGCTGGGCGGCGACGCGGGTGGCCTCGCGGTTGTCCTGAGCGATGGTCAGGACCTCGTCTGCCGGGTCGCCCTCGATCGCGACCAGCGGGATGCCGCGCTGGCGGAGCATGGCGACCGACTCGTCGAGGCGGGGGCTGCAGCCGATGAGGACCACCGCATCCATCGGCGCGTCCTCGATGCGCTGGGCGGCCTCCCCCGCGTCGGTGAGGATGAGCAGCCCGGCGTCGATCGCGGCGATCTCCTCGGAGATGCCGTCGAGGAGGGCGATCTTGATCGGGTCGCGGAAGGCGTCGCCGACGCGCTCCTCCATGACGACGCCGACGATGCCGGAGCGGCCGCGGCGCAGCGATCTGGCGCGCGGGTCGGGGCCGGCGTAGTTGAGCTGCTTGGCAGCGGCGAGGACGCGGTCGCGGGTGGCGTCGGAGACGGGGCCTGTGCCGCTGAAGGCGAGGGAGGCGGTGGAGTTGGAGACGCCGGCCAGGCGGGCGACCGCGGCGAGCGTCGGGCGGACGACGGCGGCCGCGTCCTGCTCCGCGTCGGGCTTCTCCACGTCTGACTTCTCCACCTCGGGGGTCGTGCTCGTGTCGTTCACATGTGGTAGCTTAGTCGAATCGTTTCGATCGAAACGATTCGACACCCTTTTCGCCCACTCAAACAGCAGGATTCAGCCGATGTCGCAGACGACCCCGACCAGCACCAGAAGCCGCCGCGAACTGCACGCGTGGCGCAATGCGGTGTTCGTCATCTTCATCCTCAGCGGGCTCGCAATGGCCAGCTGGGTCGCCCGCATCCCCGGCGTGCGCGACGGCCTCGGACTGGGCAAGGACCCGTCCGCTGTCGGGCTGCTCATCCTCGGGCTGTCGGCCGGAGCGATCGTCGGCCTCGTCGCCGCGTCCCCGCTGCTCGTCCGGTTCGGCCCGCACAAGGGCATGGTGGGCGGCCTGTTCATCGTGTCGGCCGGCATGGTGCTCATCGGCGTCGGCGCATCCATCGCCCACTCGGTGCCGCTGGTGGCGATCGGCCTCATCCTCCTCGGCTTCGGCAACGGGATGGTCGACGTGATGATGAACGTCGAAGGCACGGCCGTC
The DNA here is from genome assembly GCF_044765685.1 of Leifsonia sp. NPDC102414. Lineage (NCBI taxonomy): Bacteria > Bacillati > Actinomycetota > Actinomycetes > Micrococcales > Microbacteriaceae > Leifsonia > Leifsonia sp. NPDC102414. Next base: position 820,231 of record NZ_JBIWKN010000002.1, on the reverse strand, counting down.
GAGCGCGAGATCGGCAAGACCCTGATGCCGCTGATGCACGCCTGCTTCAGCCTCGGCACGGTCATCGGCGCCGGCTTCGGAGCAGCGGCGGCCGCCCTCGGGATCGACGTCTCGTGGCACCTGATCGTGACGGCCGTGGTGATCGCGGTCGCCATCGTCATCGCCGTCCGTTTCGTCCCACGCGAAGCCGAGCTCGGCGACGAGGTCGCGAACACGCCCGCCGTTCCGTTCCGCCAGCGGATGCGCGAGAACCTGGCCGTCTGGGCGGACTGGCGCCTCATCCTCATCGGCGTCGTGATGCTCGGCATGGCGTTCGGAGAGGGCTCGGCCAACGACTGGATCTCCCTCGCGGTGGTCGACGGACACGGCCAGAGCAACTCGACGGGCGCACTGGTGTTCGGCTTCTTCGTGGCCGCGATGACCCTGGGCCGCGTGCTCGGCGGCCCGCTGGTCGACCGGATCGGACGCGTCCTCGCCATCCGGATCACCGGCGGCCTCGGCGCGGCAGGGCTCCTCATCTTCATCCTCGGCGGACCGCTCTGGGTGGTCATCATCGGCACGGTGCTCTGGGGCTTCGGCGTCTCGCTCGGCTTCCCGCTCGGGATGTCCGCCGCCTCCGAGGGCGCGGCCAACCCCGCAGCGCGCGTGTCGGCTGTGGCGATCATCGGCTACTGCGCCTTCCTGGTGGGACCGCCGGTCATCGGCTTCCTCGGCAAGGAGTTCGGCCTGCTCAACGCGCTCTACCTGGTGCTCGTGCTCCTGATCGCGGCGTTCGCGGCGGCTGGCGCTGTGCGGCCGGTCGCGAAGCCAGCGGCGCGCACGCGTCGTGCGCAACGTGCGGTCGCGGCCAACGTGACCGCACCTTTCGCACGAACGACCGTCGCCACGCGTGGCGCGAGTCGCGCGAGTCGCACGAGTCGTGCGAAAGGCGCGGTGGGAGCGTCAGCAACCGCACGTTCGGCACGAATCATGCGGTGAGTCAGGCGAACTCGAGCGTGAAGGAGATCGGAGTCCGGAACGTTCGGATGGAGCGCGGCGGCGCCCACTCCGGGTACGATGCGCGAGCGAACGGCCGGAGCAGCGTGCGACAGAGCGCGGCCGAGGAGTTGTAGTCCACCCAGCGGACAAACCTGCGCATGCTTCCCCTGCGCCAGAGCGCCGGGCCGCCGAGCACCCAGACAGCGCCGGCGACGGGGACCAGCACCCACAGCAGGAACGACCGGACGATGAAGAGCGCGACCAACCCCGCGGGTCTGAGGTTGAAGGGCACGCGTTCCATCGTCGCGACGATAGCCGCATCTTTCCAGCCACGCGCCGGCGCCGGGCTAGACGAAGTGCAGCGACACCGGCGTGGGGACGGGCGCGGTCGACAGGAACGTGAGCGCCCGCGACTGCTGGTCGAAGGCGAACACGGTGACGTCGCCGCTGTCCTGGTTCGCGGTGAGCACGCGCGACCCGCCGGGGGCGACCACGAGGTCGCGCGGCGTTCGGCCCTGCGTGGGGACCGCATCCACCAGGGTCAGCGAGGCCGAGGGGCCATCGAACGCGAACACCGCGACCGTGTCGTCGCCGCGGTTCGTGACGAAGACCGTGCGGCCGTCGTCGGTCACCCGCACCGCGGCTGGGCTGTTGACACCGGATGCGCCCTCCGGCCTGGTCGACGTCGACGACGCGACCACGAAGCGGCCGCCGTCGCGGCGCAGCACGTCGATCGTGCTGTCCAGTTCGTTCGCCACGAACGCGTGCCGCGCATCCGGAGCGAACACGATGTGCCGGGGGCCGGCAGCGCCGAGCACGATCGTCGCTTCAGGGCGCGGCGTCAGCGAGCCGTCGTCGCCGAACGCGTACCAGCGCACGTCGCCGAGGCCGAGGTCGACCACCACGAGGTCGCCGGTGGTCGGGTCGAAGCTCAGCTGGTGGACGTGCGGGCCCTCCTGCCTGTCCGCGTCCGGCCCGCTGCCCTCGTGCTGCACGAACGCCGTGCGCGCGGCCAGCGAACCGTCCTCGGCGAGCGCGAACACCGAGATCGAGCCGCCGCCGTATGTGCCGGTGGCGAGGAAGCGCTCCGACGGGTGCAGCGCCAGGTGCGCCGGCGCAGCGCCGCCGGACGACTCGGACGAGAGCTCGACAAGCGCACCGTCACCGGCCGCACCGTCACCACCCGCGCCGTCACCACCCGCGCGGGCGAACGCCACGATCGCCCCGTCCGGCTCCGTCTCGCTCACCGCGTACACGCGCGACCCGTCCGCCGTCGCCGCGACCCACGACGGGTTGGCGACCTCGGCGACGACGCGCGCATCCCGCACGGTCGTGCCGTCGAACTCTGCCTGCAGGATGCCGCGGGCGCGACCGGAGACGTGCGGAAGGATTTCGGTATACGTGCCGATGAGGAGTTGGCGGGTCATGTGCCCATCCTGCCAGCGCCGTAGGATGATCCGGTGCGTCTCGTCATTGCCCATTGCTCCGTCGATTACGCCGGTCGCTTGAGCGCTCACCTGCCGCTCGCGAACCGGCTCCTCATGCTCAAGTCGGACGGCAGCCTCCTCGTCCACTCCGACGGCGGCTCGTACAAGCCGCTCAACTGGATGAGCCCGCCGTGCACACTCAGCATCCTCGAACCGGACGACGCCCAACGGGAGGCGGGCGTCACCGAGGTCTGGAAGGTCAGCCAGGCCAAGACCGCCGACATGCTCGTGGTCTCCATCCACGAGATCCTGCACGACACTGCGCACGACCTCGGCGTCGATCCCGGCCTGCAGAAGGACGGCGTCGAAGCCCACCTGCAGAAGCTCCTCGCCGAGCAGATCCACCTTCTCGGCGACGGCCACACCCTCGTCCGCCGCGAGTACATGACCGCGATCGGCCCCGTCGACATCCTGGCCAGGGATGCGCAGGGCGGCGCGGTCGCCGTCGAACTGAAGCGACGCGGAGACATCGACGGCGTCGAGCAGCTCACCCGCTACCTCGAGCTGATGAACCGCGACCCGCACCTCGCTCCCGTGCAGGGCGTTTTCGCGGCGCAGGAGATCAAGCCGCAAGCGCGCACCCTCGCCGAGGACCGCGGCATCCGATGCCTGGTGCTCGACTACGACGCGATGCGCGGGCTCGACGACAGCGACAGCAGGCTGTTCTGATGGCCGCGTCCCCCCGGTTCCCGCAGAGCTACGAGAACGTCGCCGTCCGCAAGGCGCTGGCCGCCATCGCGGCAGAGCCGACCCTCGAACACCTGGATGCGCTCCTCGCCGCCTCGACGAAGGGCGGCCTGGTCGTCGACGTCACCGGCTCCACCCCGCAGGACACCCGCCTGCGCACCCTCACCTCCACCGCCGGCGAGCCCGTGCTGCCTCTGTTCACGTCGATGAAGGCGCTCCGGGATGCGGTCGGCGCGACCGAGGAGGGCGCCCGGACGCAGGTGCAGGCCGTGATCGTGCCGGCCGTGGAGGCCCTCGGCTTCATCCGCTCGGCCGAGTTCGTCGCCGTGCAGTTCAACCCCGGCGCCGAGCAGACCATGGTGGTCGCGCGGTCGCACATCGAGTCAGCTCTCAGCGAGCACTGAGACGTTTCTGAAACACCTCACATACCATAGGACAGCTATGACCAACCCGACCACCACCGTCACTCGCACCTGGACCTGCGTCCTCTTCGACCTCGACGGCACACTCACAGACTCCGCACCCGGCATCACCTCCTCGCTCGCCACCACGTTCGAGAAGCTCGGCATGCCCGTGCCCTCCCCCGCCCAGCTCGTCGAATACGTCGGCCCTCCGCTGCTCGACTCGCTGCAGCAGTTCGCCGGCATGACCGAGCAGGAGGCGCGCGACGCTCTCACGATCTACCGCGCCGACTACCACGAGCACGGCGCGTTCGACTCTGCCGTGTTCCCCGGCGTCCGCGGGCTGCTGACCCGGCTGCACGCCGCGGGCATCCCGCTGGCCGTCGCGACCAGCAAGCCGGAGCTGCAGGCCACGCGCATCCTCGAGCACTTCGACCTCGCCCAGTACTTCGACGTCATCACCGGCGCGTCGGAGGACGAGACGCTGAGCGCGAAGGCAGACGTCGTCGCCGAGGCGCTGCGCCGCCTGACAGCGCAGGGCGTCGACCTGGCGCACACCGTCATGGTGGGCGACAGGGCGTTCGACGTCGAGGGCGCAGGCGAGAACGGCCTGCCGACGATCCTGGTCGAGTGGGGATACGGATCCCCGGCAGAGGCCGCGGGCGCCATCGCCGTCGTGCACTCGAGCGACCAGCTCAGCGCGCTCCTGCTCGGCTAGCGTCTTCCCCGTCTGCTGTGGGCAGATCCGGTGTCAGCGTGCGCGAGTAAGCTGATTGTTTGCAATTCCGGATACAGATACAGCACTAGGAAACAGATATGCAGTCACGCAAGAAAATGCTCGTTCCGGCCGTCATCGCGGCGGCCCTCACCATCGGTTCCCTCGCAGGCTGCGCAAGCGGCAGCGGGAACGACTCGTCCTCCACCCCGTCGGCCTCCGAGACCGCCGCAGCTTCGGCAACGCTCCCCGCGAGCTTCCCGAAGAACGACGTCCCGCTCGTCGACGGGATCGTGCTCGTCGCCCGCGGCGACGAGGCCAACGGCTGGTCCGTCACGGTCCAGCCGAAGAGCAAGACCGGCTTCGCCGACGCGAAGGCCGCCCTCGAGAAGGCCGGGTACACCGCCCAGTCCGGTGCAACGGACAGCAAGGCCGTCTACACCAACGACAAGTACACGGTCGCCATCGGCACCCCAGGCGTCTCGGTCACGTATACCGTCACCGCCAACTAGCGCCCACCCGCGCAGCCATCGAGCCCACGTCTCTCGCCTCACGACGCGTTCGTGAAGTGAGAGCACCTGGGCTCGATCGCGTTAAGCGGGGGCACAGCGGGCCGGTGCCTACGAGTCGATGATGCGGACGAGCTCGTCGATGAAGGCGGCGAAGCTGTCGGCGCGCCGGATGAGGCCGAGGACGGCGTCGCGGTCGGAGAAGACCTCGACGAACTGGTCGAAGACCGTCTGGAACGACGCGCGCCCGCCCGTGTCGAAGGCGATGAACGCGATCACGTTGACCCGCGCATCCCCCCAGTCCATCGCGGTGTCGTTGACGACGATCGCGATGGCCGTGCGCTTGGCGCTCATGGTCATGGCGTGCGGCACGGCGAGCGAGTCGGTGAACGCCGTGGAAGACATGTGCTCGCGCTCGATGGTCTTGTCGACGTAGTCCTGGTCGATCGCCTCCGCCGCGATCATCCGGTCGCCGAGCGCCCTGATCATCGAGATCGGGTCGCGGGCGTAGAAGTTGCGCAGGAACAGGCCATCGTCGAAGTACTCGAGCAGGTCGTTCTTGATCCGCGCCCTCCTGCGCTGCCGCCGGATGCGCGCGATGGCCTGCCTGGTGTGCTCGATGTCGGTCTCGGTGAGGAACGGCTGCACGATCACCGTGTTCTCGCGCCGCCCGCGCGGGTCGATGGTGCTGAGCACCAGGTCGGCGTCGATCGCATCCCAGTCGGCCTCGGTGGAGGTGATCACGGCGGTGACGTCGAGCTCGTCGCCGAGCGCGCTCTCCAGCCGCTCCCTGAGCAGGATGTGCATGTCGTAGTAGTTGGGGCAGATGACCGCGCAGGTGACCGCATCCCGTCGCCGGGACTGCTGCTCCAGGTATGCGCCGACGTGCATCGCGATGTATGCGATCTCGTCGTCGTTGACCACGATGTCCTCTGCGGCCTGCAACCGGCTGGCGATGTAGACCGCCAGCTCGTAGATCATCGGGTACGAGCTCTTGATCGACCGGGTGAGCGGGTTGCGCGAATACGACTTCTCGTGGGCGCGCGCCACCAGGTTCTGCACGTGCAGGGTGAGGCGCACGATGAAGTTCTCGTCGCGGAGGTCGACCAGGTACTCGGTGGATGCGCGTGCCACGATCCCGCGCACCACCGCGAGGTCGTCCTCGCTCACGAACTCGGCGACGGTGTCGCTGCCCGCGCCAGGCGCGATCACCCTGGTGCGCAGCAGGATGGCCAGGTAGCGCAGCTCTGTCGGATCGAGAACGACGTCGAAGTGCTCGGCCACGAGGGTGCCGAGGTCGTCGGCGAGGGTCTGGATGGTCTCGTTCACCTCCGGGTCGGCCGTGGCAGGCAGCACGCGATCCTTCGCGACGCGGTCGAGGGCCACGGCCATGTGCAGGAGCACGTCGTTGATGCCGTATTCGTTGACGAAGAACCCGCGCGCATCCAGCATCTCGACCAGATCGGACTTGAAGCTCGCGAGCCCCTGGGAGTCGAACGCCTCCTGGATCCGCGCGATGTCGACGACGCCCTGCCGCATCTCGTCGCGGAACAGGCGGCTGAGCAGCTTGCGCCTGGCGATCTCCGGGCCGGCGAGCTGCACGACGGGGCCGTGCCTGGCGAGCGTGAGCTCGGTGTCGGCGAGGAGGCCGCGCATCCTGGTCAGGTCGGACTCGATGGTGGAGTCGCTGACGAACAGGCTCTCCGCGGTCTCGTAGACGTCGATGCCGTCCGGCTCGTCCAACAGGCGGCGCACGAGGAAGACGAGCCGTTCCTGCGGTGAATCTGCCGTGTCGCCCGACCCTGCGCCGAAGCCGGCGCCTGCGCCTGCCTCCACCTTTTCCAGCCAGCGGTCGTATGCGTCGCGATCGAGGCGGTAGCCGTTCGCGCCGGACTCCACCAGTTCTTTCAGCGCTGCCGTATAGCTGCGGATGCTGCGAGTCGTCACGCCGAGCTCGCTCGCGAGTTCAGCGGCGGTTACCCAGGCAGCACGGCGCGCGAGAATGTCGAGCATTCTCGTCTGCTTCGCCGAGAGAGCCACAGCGACCACCTTTCCCTGACGAGTCAACCACCTCCCGCGTCTCCTGCGACGGCTCCCCCGCGATCTTTCCGCACGGGAGGAAGAAACGCTGCTGGAACGCCGACGGGATGCGGACCAGCATCGAAGAAGCTCCATCCGCACCATCTCGAAAGGCAAGGCAGATCAATGAAGATCCTCGTCGTCTGCGGCGCGGGCGCGTCCAGCACGTTCGTCGCCCTGAAGCTGCGCAACGCAGCTGCCGCCCGCAGCGTCGACGTGACAGCGGTCGCGGGGAGCGCCAGCCAGCTCGAGACGTTCGCGGACGTCGACGTGATCCTCGTCGGCGCGCACCTCTCGTCCGAGCTCCCAGCCCTGCGTGAGCTCGCCGCCGCATCCGGCGCCGCCGTCGCCGTCCTCCCAGCGGTCTCCCCCGCAGCGATCGACGGCGCCGTGGCGCTCGACCTGGCGCTCGGCGCGAAGGCAGCGGCACTATGAGAAGCCGGGAAGGGTTCCCGAGCCACATCGAAGGAGCACACAATCATGGCTGAGCGGATCATCACTGTCGGTTCGACCCACGGGCTGCACGCGCGCCCGGCGAAGCTGTTCGTGGAGGCGGTCGGCAAGTCGGGCGCTTCGGTGAAGCTGACCAAGGAGGGCGGCAAGACCGTCGACGCCGGCAGCATCCTCGGCGTCATCTCCCTCGGCATCGACCACGGCGACAAGATCGTCCTCACCACGGACGCGTCGAACGGCGAGGCCGTGCTCGACGACCTGGCCGAGATCATCGCCACGGACCACGACGCCTGATCATGGCCGACACCACAGAGACCACCGTCCTCACCGGGGCGGGCATCGGCCAGGGCACCGCGATCGGCCGCGTGCTCCGGATGTCCGACCCACTCCCTGAGCCGGCAGACACACCCAGCTCCAGCACCCCCGACGAGGAGCGCGCCCGGTTCGCGTCCGCCGTCTCCGTCGTCGCCGACGACCTTCGCGGACGCGCAGCGAAGGTGACTGGCACAGCGGCGGATGTGCTCGAAGCGCAGTCGATGATGGCGGAGGACTCCACTCTCGCCTCCGACGTCTCCGACCGCATCGGAACGGGCAAGACCGCAGAGCGAGCCGTGTTCGAGGGTTTCGCGGTCTTCCGCGACATGCTCATCGGCCTCGGCGGATACATGGGCGAGCGCGCCACCGACCTCGACGACGTCGCCCAGCGTGTCATCGCCGCGCTCTCCGGCCGCCCTGCCCCCGGCGTTCCCGAGTCGGACACCCCGTACATCCTCGTCGCCCACGACCTGGCCCCGGCCGACACCGCCCTGCTCGACCTGACCAAGGTGCTCGGCCTGGTCACCCGCGAAGGCGGCCCGACGTCGCACACTGCGATCCTGGCGCGCGAGAAGGCCATCGTCGCCGTCGTCGGTGTCGCGGGGGCGGACACGCTCGCGGACGGCACAGAGCTCATCGTCGACGCCGCATCCGGAACCGTCTCCGTCGCCCCGGACGCCGCCCAGCGCGCGGACGCGGAGAGCCGCATCGCCGAACGCGCTGCCGCCCTCTCCGGCGGCGTCGAGCCCGGCGCCCTCGCCGACGGTACCGCCATCCCGCTGCTCGCCAACCTCGGCTCGGCAGACGGAGCCCAGAAGGCCGTGGATGCGGGAGCCGAGGGTGTCGGACTGTTCCGCACCGAGTTCCTCTTCCTCGACCAGCGCATGGCTCCGACCGTCGAGGAGCAGCGCGCGGAGTACATCCGGCTGCTGTCGGCGTTCCCCGGCCAGAAGGTCGTGGCGCGCGTGCTCGACGCCGGCGCCGACAAGCCGCTCGAGTTCCTCAACGACGCGCACGAGGACAACCCGGCGCTCGGTCTGCGCGGCCTCAGGGCGCTCCGCGCCAACGAGGACCTGTTGCGCGAACAGCTCACCGCTCTCGCGGAGGCCGACGCTGCCACCGACGCCGACCTGTGGGTCATGGCCCCGATGGTCGCCACCGTGGAGGAGACGCGCTACTTCGTTCAGCTCGCCACCGAGTTCGGCCTCAAGACGGTCGGCGTGATGGTCGAGATCCCCTCCGCTGCGCTGACGGCGGACCGCATCCTGCGCGAGGCCGCGTTCGCATCCATCGGCACCAACGACCTCACCCAGTACACACTCGCCGCCGACCGCCTGCTCGGCTCCGTCGCCGGGTTCCAGGACCCATGGCACCCGGCCGTCCTCCGCCTGATCGGCGAGGTCGGCGCAGCCGGACGCGAGCACGGCAAGCCGGTCGGCATCTGCGGCGAGGCCGCTGCGGACCCGCTGCTCGCGGTGGTGCTCGTCGGCCTGGGCGCCACGACTCTGTCCATGTCGCCGTCGGCAATCGCCGACGTGCGGATGTCCATCAAGCGTTTCACCCTCGACCAGGCGAAGCACCTGGCCGAGGTCGCCATTGCCGCCGACGGCGCGGCAGAGGCCCGGGATGCGGTCACGGCCGCGATCTCCGGGCATCCCCCTCAGTAACCCCGACAGAAACGAGGCACCACAATGTCCACGGCGTCAGAGACGACGACACGGAAGCCGGGCGGCGCACGCGTTCACGTGCAGCGCTTCGGTACCTTCCTCTCGAACATGGTCATGCCGAACATCCCCGCATTCATCGCGTGGGGGTTCATCACGGCCCTGTTCATCGCGACCGGTTGGCTGCAGAGCACCAACTGGGCGATCAGCGGCATCCTGGGCGGCTTCGGCGACCAGGCCAAGATCGGCTGGCAGGGCGCGGCAACCGTGCTCGCCCAGGACGCGGGTGGTCACACCTTCCAGCAGTACGTCGGCCTCGTCGGGCCGATGATCACGTACCTGCTGCCTCTGCTCATCGCGAACACCGGTGGCCGCATGGTCTACGGCGTCCGCGGCGGCGTCGTCGGCTCGATCGCAACCATGGGCGTGATCGTCGGCAGCAACATCCCGATGTTCATCGGCGCGATGATCATGGGACCGCTGAGCGCCTGGGTGATCAAGCAGGTCGACCGCATCTGGGACGGCAAGATCAAGGCCGGATTCGAAATGCTGGTCAACAACTTCTCTGCCGGCATCGTCGGCATGCTGTTGTCGATCGGCGCGTTCTTCGGCATAGCCCCGGTCGTCGAATGGCTGAGCAGCGTGCTCGGCAACGCCGTGAACTGGCTGGTCTCGCTGCACCTGCTGCCGCTCGCGAGCATCCTGATCGAGCCAGGCAAGGTGCTGTTCCTGAACAACGCCATCAACCACGGCGTGCTCACGCCGCTCGGCATCGAACAGGCGCAGCAGACCGGCAAGTCGATCCTGTTCCTGCTGGAGGCGAACCCCGGCCCCGGCCTCGGCATCCTCGCCGCGTACTCGTTCTTCGGTCTCGGCGTCGCCCGCGCGAGCGCCCCCGGCGCCATCATCATCCAGTTCTTCGGTGGCATCCACGAGATCTACTTCCCGTACGTGCTGATGAAGCCGATCCTCATCGTCGGCGCCATCGCGGGCGGCATGACCGGTGTCGCGATCAACGCCGCCTTCCAGACCGGCCTCCGTGCCCCTGCCTCCCCCGGCTCGATCATCGCCGTGCTGCTGCAGACCCCTGGCCCGAGCCTCGTCGGCGTCGTACTCTCGGTCGTGGGTGCCGCTGCGGTGTCGTTCATCGTCTGCTCGGTGATCCTGCGGGCGAGCCGCAAGCGCGACCTCGCCGCGGGCAACGCCGGCGACATGACCGCCGCCGTCGCCGCGACCCAGGCCAACAAGGGCAAGGAGTCGAGCGTGCTGCAGAGTCTCGTCAACGAGGGTGAGCACGACACCGGCGACGCCCAGGGCGACGCCACCTCGCGGCTCGTGCGCAACATCGTCTTCGCCTGCGACGCGGGGATGGGGTCGAGCGCGATGGGCGCATCCGTCCTCCGCAACAAGATCAAGAAGGCCGGAATCGACGGTGTGACCGTCACGAATCAGGCGATCAGCAACCTCGACGGCACCGCCGACCTGGTGATCACCCAGCGCGAGCTGACCGACAGGGCGAAGGGCCAGTCGCCTGACTCGCAGCACGTCTCCGTCGACAACTTCATGAACAGCCCGCGCTACGACGAGGTCGTCGACCTCGTGAAGGCGCAGCAGAAAACACCGGAGGAAGCGAACAAATGACCGACACCATTCTCGACCGGGCGAACGTCGTGGCCGCGGGTTCCGCGACCTCACGGGAGGACGCCATCCGCGAGGCGGGCGCGCTGCTGGTGAGCGCAGGAGCCGTCGAGCCCGCGTACGTCGACTCGATGCAGGACCGTGAGAACACCGTGTCCACGTTCATGGGCAACGGCCTCGCGATCCCGCACGGCACCAACGAGTCCAAGGACGAGATCAAGCGGTCGGCACTGTCGTTCGTCCGCTACTCCTCGCCGCTCGACTGGGGCGGCGAGGAGGTGCGGTTCGTGGTCGGCATCGCCGGTCAGAACAACGAGCACCTGGAGATCCTGTCCAAGATCGCGATCCTCTTCTCGGAGGAGGACGACGTGCAGAAGCTGCTCGACGCACCGGATGCGGACGCCATGTTCGCGCTCCTCGCCGACGTGAATGAGTAGGGCGGGCGAACGAATGAAAGCCGTTCACTTCGGCGCAGGGAACATCGGCCGCGGCTTCGTGGGGCTCCTGCTCCACGAGGCCGGGTACGAGGTGGTCTTCGCGGACGTCAACGCCGAACTGATCGACGCTCTCGCCGCCGCTGACTCTTACCGGGTGCACGAGGTGGGCGAGACCTCGAAGACGACGGTGGTCGACGGCTTCCGCGCCATCAACAGCGCACAGGACGAGGCGGCCCTGATCGCGGAGATCGCGACCGCCGACATCGTCACCACGGCGGTCGGACCGCGCATCCTGCGCTTCGTGGCTCCGGTGATCGCGGCCGGGCTCGCCGCGCGCGCAGACGATGCGCCGCGCCTGGCCGTGCTGGCCTGCGAGAACGCGATCGGCGCGACCGACCTGCTCGCCGCCGAACTGTTCGACGGCCTGCCGGACGACGAGACCAGGGATGCGCTGGCAGCCAAGGCGATCTTCGCCAATACCGCTGTCGACCGCATCGTGCCCGCCCAGGACCCGGATGCGGGCATCGACGTGACCGTCGAGGCGTTCTACGAGTGGGTGGTCGACCGCAGCCCGTTCGCGGGCGCGGAGCCGAGCATCCCCGGCGCACACTTCGTGGACTCGCTCGCGCCGTACATCGAGCGCAAGCTGTTCACGGTGAACACCGGCCACGCGACGGTGGCGTACACCGGCTTCCTGGCCGGCGCGACGACGATCAGCGAGGCCATCGCGATCCCGTCCGTGCGCTCCGCCGCGGAGGCCGCGCTGACGGAGACGTCGGCGGCGCTCGTCGCCAAGCACGGCCTCGACCCCGCCGATCTGGCGGCGTACCGGGCGAAGATCCTGGACAGGTTCACAAACCCGTACCTGGTCGACGAGGTGACGCGCGTCGGCCGCGAGCCGCTGCGCAAGCTCGGCAGGAACGACCGGTTCATCGGCCCGGCCGCCGACTATGTGCAGTACACGGGCGGCATCCCGGAGGCGCTGCTGACGGCGGTCGGCGCCGCGCTGCGGTTCGACGTGCCCGACGACACCCAGAGCGTCGAGCTGCAGCAGCTCCTGCGCGAGGCGACGGCCGAGGACATCGTGACGGAGATCACCGGCGTCGCAGAGGGCGAGCCGCTCTTCGCGCCGCTGGTGGCGACGGTGCTGGCGGCACAGGAGTCGCGGCGCTAGACCTCACGCATTGGGCACGAGAGTGGCCGTCGGATCGAGACACCAGTCGAGAACCGACGGCCACTCTCCGTATCCGGCCGTGCGCTCCAGGTGTCCGCCGCCCGGGATGATTGTGACCGGGATCCCCAGCGGCGCGCCGAACACGGCCTGCGCCCCCTCCGGGCAGAACGGGTCTGCGTCCGAGGCGGCGATCTGGGCCGGTGTGCCAGGGGCGGTCAGCGGCAGGGCGGCGAACGCGGCGATCTCCGGCTCGTCGGCGATGAAGGACGGCGCCGGCGGGGCGACGAGCAGCACGCGCTCGACGGTGTCCTCCGGCGGGCGCGCTCCGAGCCAGAGCAGGCAGGACAGGCTGTGCGCGAGCACGGTGACACGGACGCGGCCGGTGTCGTCGCCGCCGTCGTCGCCGTCCGCCGCCTCCTCCAGCGCCGCGGCCACCGCGGCCTGCCACGCCGCCACGTCGGGGTGCGCCGCATCCGGGAGCTGCGGGTACACCACCCGTTCGCCGCGCGACCGCAGAGCGGAGGCGAGTTCGTGCTGCCAGTGGCCGGGAGGACGGAAGTTGTCCCAGCCGTGCAGGATGAGGAAGGCGCGGCGGCCGGACTGAGTCGTCCGGGTCTGAGGTGTCTCGCTGCTCACACCGCGACTCTACGCAACGCGCGGCCCGGCGTCTCGTCCGTGCGCATCCCGTCGGCCAGCACAGGGCGTCCTGCCACGAACACCCATGGGATGCCCGCCGCCTGCTGCCGAGGGTCGGCGTACGTCGCGCGGTCGGCGACGGTGGCGGGGTCGAACAGCACCAGGTCGGCCGTGAGGCCGGGGGCGATCCTGCCCCTGTCCGTCAGGCCGAGGCGCGCAGCCGGGCGAGCCGACAGGTGCACGATCGCGTCCTCCAGCGTCAGCACCCCCTCCTCGCGCACGTAGTGGCCGAGGTAGCGCGGGAAGGTGCCCCACGACCGCGGGTGCGGCTTGGCGCCGACCAGGATCCCGTCGCTTCCCCCGGTGTGGCGCTGGTGGCGCATCATCGTGCGGACGTTCTGCTCGTCGCCGACATGCTGCAGGATGCTCGTGCCCAGCCGGTCGGCGACGAGCAGTTCCAGATACACAGACGATGGCGGGGCGCCCCGGTCGGCGGCGATGGCGGAGATGCTACAGCCGACCGCGGAGGCCAACGCCTGGTCGCGAACGCCGGAGATCTCGATGGTCGCCCAGTCGACGGGGACGCCGTGGCAGCCGTCCGTGCCGACCACCTCGAGCTCGTGGGCGACCCGCGCCTGCACCTCCTGGTCGCCGAGGCGGGCGATGGTGGCCTCCGGACCGCCGACCGCCGCCCAGCTCGGCAGCAGCGCAGAGAGCGTGGTGGACCCGGCCAGGTACGGGTAGGTGTCGAGCGTGATGTCGACGCCGTCCGCGAGTGCGCTGTCGATCAGCGCGACCAGCTCGGACGCGCGGCCCCGGTTGACGCCGAAGTTCATGGTGGCGTGCGTGAGGTGCAGCGCGCACCCGGAGCTGCGGGCGATGTCGATCACCTCGGCGTACGCGTCGAGCGCGCCGGCGCCGTACGACCGCTGGTGCGGCGCGTAGAAGCCGCCGTGCCGGGCGACCACGGCGCAGAGGGCGGCGAGCTCTGCGGTGTCCGCGAACATCCCCGGCACGTAGGTGAGGCCGGAGGACAGGCCGAACGCTCCATCGCGCATCCCCTGGGCAACGATGGCGCGCATCCGGTCGACTTCGTCCGGGGTGGCCGGGCGGCGCTCGTTGCCGACCACGGCCATGCGGACGGAGCCCTGCGGGATGAGGTAGGCGACGTTGGCGGCCGGGCCCCGCGCATCCACGGCCGCCAGGTAGCCGGCCACGCTACGCCAGGAGTATTCGAGGTCGGGGACGCCGTTCCAGCCGGCGAGCTGTTCGAGGAGGACCGGCATCGTCTCGTCGGTAGTCGGCGCGTATGAGAGGCCGTCCTGGCCGACGACCTCGGTGGTGACGCCCTGGGAGACCTTGGCGAGATGTGCGCTGTTGGAGAGGACGGCGAGGTCCGAGTGCGCGTGCATGTCGATGAAGCCGGGGGCGACGGCGAGCCCGTCCGCGTCGACGATGCGGACGCCGGTGGTGTCGAGGTGCTCGCCCACCGCCGCGATCCTGTCGCCCTGCAGCAGCACGTCAGCGCGCCGGCCTGGGCGACCGGTGCCGTCGAGCACCAGGCCGCCACGCAGCAGCGTGGGCCGCACTGCGCTGGATGCGCGGCTCACGATCCCTTCGCCGCCGCCACGAACGCGGCGGCGCGGTCGGTGACCGCTGACCAATCGGCCGCCTCGATGGCCGCCGCAGACACGACGCTCGATCCAGCGGTGACGGCGAGCGCGCCCGCCTGCACCCACGCGGCGGCGTTGTCGGCGTGCAGCCCGCCCGACGGAACGAAGGGAACGCCGGGGAAGGGACCGGCCAGGTCTTTCAGGTAGCCGGGGCCGACCAGCGAGGCGGGGAAGATCTTCACGGCGGCGGCGCCGGCCTCGACCGCGCGCATCACCTCGCTGGGGCTGAGCGCTCCGAGGAGGAACGGGATGCCCGCCTCCCGGCAGATCGCTGCGACGCCGTCGTGCAGTCCTGGCGTCACGATGAAGCGGGCGCCCGCGGCGATGGCGGCCTCCGCCTTGGCCTCGTCGGTGACGGTGCCGGCGCCGACCAGCGCGGCTGCGCCTCCCTGCTCGGCCGCGGCGGCCGCAACGGCGACGGCCTCTGCCACGATCTGCTCGACGCCGGGGGTCGTGAAGGTGAACTCGACCGTGCGGATCCCCCCGGAGACCAGAGCTGCGCACAGGGCGGCCGGGTCGTCGATGCGCGGGGCGCGCACCACGGTGAGGGCGCGGTCGGCGCGCAGAGTGCTGAGGAGGGCGGGGTCGGTGTCGTTCATCTTGCTCCTGGGGGTGCGGGGGTGGTCGTCATCCGAAGGCCGTCTCCAGCAGGCCGATGACCTGCGGCGTCTCCGCCGTCACGTCGTCCACCACCGGAAGCGCCCGCCACTTGTCGAACGTGGTGCACGGGTGCGACAGGCCGAACCGGATCACGTCACCCACCTCCACCACGGCCGACTCCGGCACGCGAACGAAGGTGTGCTGGTCGTTCATCGCCGTGGCGACGGCGCCGTCGAACGGCGTCGCCGTGTGCTCGCCGAACCGGCGCAGCGCCTGCGGCACCGGGAGGCCCTCGTCGTACGGGAAGTCGCGCTTGCCTGCATCCACCAGGACCAGCCAGGGCTCCGGGCGGGACACGACCGTGGCCCAGCCGTGGATCGCGGAGCGGAACTCCTCTCCCGGCCCTCGGCGGAGCGGCGTGATGCCGCTGTAGAAGCCGTCGTCGTGCGTGATGTACGCGCCGGAGCGCAGCAGCACGTCGACCGGCCTCCCTCGCTCGCCTGCGAGGTCGCGGCGGGGCGCGAGCACCTCGGCCACGACGTCGAAGTATGCGCTGCCGCCCGCGGTCAGGATCACGGGGGCGTCGCCCTGGTAGAGCCCTGCGCCGTCGATGGCGTCGTGCAGGTCGAGCATCCGCTGCAGGTAGGAGCGCACCACGGCGAGCGCCGCGTCTGATCCGTCGTGAGCGAGCGCGCCCTCGTAGCCGGCGACACCGGCCAGCCGCAGGCCGGTGGATGCGGCGACCTCCTTCGCAACGGCCAGTGCGTCCTCCACGGTGCGCGCCCCTGTGCGGCCGCCGGGCGCGCCGAGCTCGATGAGGACGCCGAGCCTGGACTGCGCGGCCGGCGCGGCGTGCTCCGCCGTCTCTGCCAGCACCGTGTCCATGATCTGCACCGCGCGCACCGAGTCCGCCCACACCAGCACCCGTTCGGCGTGCGGCGCCACGTACCGGAGTGCGTCAGGCTGCACCAGCGCGTTGGCGAGCATGATGCGCGGGACGCCCCACTCGACGGCGACCGAGAGCTGCCACGGGGTCGCGACCGTGATGCCCCAGGCACCGGCGTCGAGCTGGCGCTGCCAGAGTTCGCGGTTCATGGTCGTCTTGCCGTGCGGCGCGATGCCGACGCCTGCAGAGGCGCACCAGGCGGCCATCGTGGCGAGGTTGTGCTGCACAGCGGCCTCACTCACCGTGACGAGCGGTGTGGGGAAGCCGATCAGCGGGGGCCGGCGGTCGGGGAGCGCCGTGATGTCCTCCACCGCGTATGCGAGCGGCACGGCCTTGCTGGCGAGCACACGACTCCTTCGCGCGTTGCATATAGCGCAACGCTGATTGCGTAAACTGTTGCCTCTGTTCTAGCATGACGACCATCCCCGACGGAACCCCGCAGCAGCAGGAGCGGCTGCAGCCGTCGGCACGAGACCGAGAAGAGGAGCGAGTGGGCGCACTGGTGACGATCGGCGAGGCCATGGTCGTCCTCTACCCGGAAGCCCACCGCCCGCTCGCCGAGGCGGAGACCTTCGGCTCCGACGTCGGCGGCGCGGAGTTCAACGTCGCCACCTCCCTGGCGCGGATGGGGCTGCCGACCGCCTGGATCTCCCGCCTCGGCGATGACGGCTTCGGCGAGCGCATCCGCGCCACCGCCTCCGACGCCGGGCTCGACCTGTCGGCGGTCGACACCGACGACGACCGCCCCACCGGCATCTACGTCAAGGAGACCACCAACGGCCCGGACGGCGCAGGCACGCGGATGCACTACTACCGCCGCGGCTCCGCGGCCTCCGCCATCGGCCGCGACAGTCTCACTGCCGAACCGGCCGCGAGCATCCTGCGCGACGCGGCGATCGTGCACACCAGCGGCATCACGGCCGCCATTTCCGCAAGCGCCGCCGAGGCAGTCTCCGCTCTTCGCGAACTCACCGGCGAGCAGACCACGATCAGCGTCGACCTCAACCACCGGCCGCGGCTCTGGCAGGGCAGGGACACCGCGCCGCTCGACGCGCTCGTCGGCCAGGCGGACACGCTGTTCCTCGGCGCAGACGAAGCCGAGAGGCACTTCGGGCACAGCGACCCGCAGCGGTTGTTCGACGCGCATCCCCTGCTCGAACGGGTGGTGCTCAAGGACGACGCGCGCCGCGCATCCAGCTACCTGCGGGACGGCGAGGAGATCCACGTGCCGTGCCTGACCGTGGAGGTCGTCGAGCCTGTCGGCGCCGGCGACGCCTTCGCCGCGGGATACCTGGCCGGGCTCGCGGAGGGCCGCGACGCCGCCACGTGCCTGCGGATCGGCCACGCGCTGGCCGCGCTGACCCTGATCGGGCACGGCGACCGCCCTCTGACGGTCCCGGATGCACGAGAGCGCGCCCTGATCGCGGACGCAGACGACGACACCTGGTCGCGCTGGCGCGTTCACCCCGGCGAGATCCCGTGGCGGTCGGCCACGTGAGCCAGTCGCTCTCCCGCGCCCTCGAGCTGCTCGACCTCGTCGCGAACGGCACAGGCAGTCTCGACGCGCTCGCGGACGCGGTCGGCGTGCACAAGACCACCGTGCTGCGGCTGCTCAGGACGCTGGAGGAGCACGGTTACGTCACCCGCGACGCCGAGTACCGCTACCACGTGGGGTCGGCGGTCTTCCAGCTCGCCCAGACCTCCCTCGACTCGCGGGATGTGCGCGGCGTCGCCTCGCCCGTCCTGCGCGCCCTCGGCGCTGACACCGGCCAGACCGTGCACCTCGCCGCGTACGACGCGGGGACGGTGACGTACATCGACAAAGTCGAGTCCAGGCAGCCGCTGCGGATGTACTCACGCGTCGGGCTCCCTGCCGCGCTGCACGCGACGGCAGTCGCGAAGGTGCTGCTCGGCGGGCTGGACGACGCAGAGCTGGCGCGCATCGCATCCGCGGTCGACTACGAACGGTTCACCGGCAACACGATCGGCTCGGCGGCCGAGCTCGTCGAAGAAGTGCGGCGCAGCGCAGCGCGCGGCTGGGCGCAGGACCACGAGGAGCACGAGACGTTCATGAACTGCGTCGGCGCGCCGGTGTTCGGCGCGGACGGGCGGATCGCCGCTGCGGTGTCCGTGTCCGTGCCGAACGTCGTGCTGCCGTACGAGGGCGTGCTCGGGCTGCTGCCTGCGCTGCACGACGCCACAGCCCGCATCTCCGCCCAGCTCGGCTTCGCCGGCGACGCCCCCTTCCTTCCTCCCGCATCCCCACCGTCTCGAAAGGACACCCATGACTGACCGCACCGCCATCGTCACGTCGGACGCTCCCGCCCCAGCGCACACCTTCTCTCAGGGGGTGCAGCGCGGACCGTTCCTGCAGGTCTCCGGCCAGGGCCCCGTCGACCCGGCGACCAACGCGTACCTCTTCCCGGACGACGTGGCGGCGCAGACCACCCGCACGCTGCAGAACGTGGAGGCGATCCTCGCCGCGGGAGGCGCGACCTTCGACGACGTGATGATGCTCCGCGTCTACCTGACCAAGCGCGAGGACTTCGCGATCATGAACGAGGCATTCGGCGCGTTCGTCACGCCGCGCGTCGCATCCGGCGTCCTCCCCGCCCGCACCACCGTCTTCACCGGCCTCCCCCGCGCCGAGATGCTCGTCGAGATCGACGCGCTCGCCGTCCTCGCCTGACCCTGGCCCCTCGCCGCTCCCCGCTTCGCGTGCACAAATCCCGGCTCGCGCCGATCGGGGTCCGCCGGGGCATGGAACGATAGACGCGTGGAAGAGCGCGTGGTGCTGCAGGTGGACGGTGTCGGCTTCGTGCGCGGAGGACGGACGATCCTCGACGGGATCGGGATGCGCGTGCACGCCGGAGAGCACTGGGCGCTGATCGGCTCGAACGGCGCAGGCAAGAGCACGATCCTCAGCATGCTCGGCGCCGTCGTGCATCCCACCAGGGGAACAGTGGAGGTGCTCGGCCGCCGCCTCGGGCGCGTCGACCTGCGCGAGCTGCGCGGCCTGATCGGTCACGTCAACCCGCGGCACGAGGTGCGCTCGCCCCTGACCGTGCGAGACGTGGTGCTCACCGGAGCCACCGGCACCACAGAGCGCATGATGCGCTGGGAGCCGACCGAGGAGCAGGAGCGCAGAGCGGACGAGCTCATCCAGTTGCTCGGGATGCACGACCTCGCCGACGCGGTCTGGCCCGTCCTCTCGCAGGGCGAGCGCGGCCGCGCCCTCATCGCCCGCGCCCTCCTGCCCGACCCGCACCTGCTGCTGCTGGACGAGCCGAGCACCGGGCTCGACATCGCGGCCAGGGAGCACCTGCTCGACCGGATCGACGGGCTGCGCGCCCAGCATCCCGACCTGGCGAGCGTGCTGGTGACGCACCACCTCGAGGAGCTTCCCGCGACCACGACGCACGCCATGCTGCTCCGCGACGGCCGCATCGTCGCGCAGGGCGCCGCCGACGACGTGCTCACCAGCGAGCTCATCTCCGAGACGCTCGACTACCCGCTGGAGCTGACCCGCACCGACGGCCGCTGGGCCGTCAGAACCGCGAGGAACAGGGGCTGAGACCGGCCAACATGGGAATCGTCCCCGCCGGGGTCGCGCCGCCGTCGCACGGTGGTACGTTTCGCATGTGAGCCGCATCGTGTCGGTGGCTCCGGTCGTGCCCGACCGGAGTTACAGCCAGGGCGAGATCACCGCGGCTCTGCTCGCGATGATCACCGCCGATCCAGGGCGTCAGGCGGTCATGCGTCGCATCCACGCATCCAGTGGGGTGGAGACGCGCAATCTCGTGATGCCGCTCGAACAGTACAGTTCGATCGCGTCGTTCCAGGAGTCCAACGACTTCTTCATCGCCGAGGGCACCACCCTCGCCGAGCGCGCCCTCACCGGTGCGCTCGCTGCGGCCGGCCTGCAGCCGACGGACGTGGACTTCCTCCTCTTCACCTCGGTGACCGGCATCGCCGCGCCGTCGATCGACGCGCAGCTGGTGCAGCGGCTCGGCCTGCGCACCGACGTCAAACGGCTGCCGAGCTTCGGGCTGGGCTGCGTCGCCGGCGCAGCCGGGATCGCCCGCGTCCACGACTACCTCACCGGCCACCCGAACGAAGTCGCCGTGCTGCTCTCGGTCGAGCTCTGCTCGCTCACCGTGCAGGCCAGCGACGACTCGATGGCGAACATCGTCGCGAGCGGCCTGTTCGGCGATGGGGCGGCAGCGGTGATCATGGTCGGCGACAACCGCGCCAAGCAGCTCGGCCTCCCCGGCCCGGAGATCGTCGACACCCGCAGCCGCATCTACCCCGACACCGCGGATGTGATCGGCTGGGACATCGGAGGCACCGGCTTCCGCATCGTGCTCAGCGCCGGCGTGCCCGAGGTCATCGACCGCAACTTCGCCTCCGATGCAGAAGGACTCCTGGCCGCGCACGACCTGACGATCGCCGACGTCGGAGCCTGGGCGGCGCACCCGGGCGGCCCGAAGGTGCTCGAAGCGTTCGCCAGGGCACTCGACCTGCCGGACGGCGCCCTCGACGCGAGCTGGCGCTCGCTGGCACGGGTCGGCAACCTGTCGTCTGCCGCGGTGCTGCACGTGCTCGCCGAGCTGATGGATGCGCACCAGGCGCCGGGCACGAACGGCCTGCTCTTCGCGCTCGGCCCAGGCGTGACCGCCGAACTGGTGCTGCTGCACTGGGCGGACGGGAGCGCGGAGTCGCACGACCGCGCGGCTCTCGACGGCGCGGCTCTCGACCCGGAGGACGACGGCACGGCGATGGGCACCGCCGCGTGATCCTGTACACGATCCTGGTGCTCGCCACCGGCGGCGAGCGCATCGCCGAGCTGATCGTGTCGTCGCGCAACGCGGCCTGGTCGTTCGCGCGCGGCGGCGTCGAATACGGCAAGGGGCACTTCCCGCCGATGGTGGCGCTGCACACCGGGCTGCTACTGGCCTGCCTGGCCGAGGTGTGGTGGGGCGGCCGTCCGTTCATCCCGTGGCTGGGGTGGCCGATGCTGGTGCTCGTGCTGGCCAGCCAGGGCCTGCGCTGGTGGTGCATCGCCGCCCTCGGACCACGCTGGAACACCCGCGTCATCATCGTGCGCGACCTGCCGCTCGTCACGCGCGGGCCGTACCGCTGGCTGAAGCACCCGAACTACATCGCGGTGGTGGTGGAGGGGTTCGCGCTCCCGCTCGTGCACACCGCGTGGATCACGGCCATCGCGTTCACGGTGCTGAACGCCGTGCTGCTGCTGGCGGTGCGCATCCCCTGCGAGAACCGCGCGCTGGCGTCGGTGGAGCCAGCGCGAGCATGAACGCCGCGCCCGGCCTGATCGTCGTCGGGGCAGGCCCGGTGGGACTGGCGTGCGCGATCGAGGCGCGGCTGGCCGGGATAGCCGTGCTGGTGATCGAAGCCAGGGACGACCCGATCGACAAGGCGTGCGGTGAGGGCTTGATGCCCGGCGCGCTCGCCGCCCTGCACGTGATGGGGGTCGACCCTGCCGGGCATCCGCTGGCCGGGATCGCCTACCTGGACGGCACGAGGCGGGTGGAGCACCAGTTCTCGGAGCGGCCGGGGCGCGGCGTGCGCCGGACCACACTGCAGCAGGCGCTCGCGACGCGGGCGCGCGAACTCGGGGCGACCGTCGAGCGGGCGCGCGTCGTCGGGCTGGAGAACGGGACGGACGAGGTGTCGGTGATCCTCGCGACGGACGCCGCGCATCCCACGGGTGGCAGACGCACGGCCCCGTGGCTGATCGCGGCAGACGGACTTCACTCCCCGCTCCGCCGTCTCGCCGGTCTCGACGGCCGCCCGCAGCGGGATGCGCGCCGCCGCTTCGGGGTGCGCCGCCACTACGCGATCGCGCCGTGGACGGACCTCGTCGAGGTGCACTGGGCGGCGGACGTCGAGGCGTACGTGACCCCGGTGGACGACAACCTCGTCGGCGTCGCCGTGCTCGGCCATCGGCCGCTCGACCAGGATGCGGCACTCGCGCGCATCCCGCAGCTCGCCGAGCGGCTGCGCGGCGTTGAGGCGGTCAGCTCCGTGCGCGGGGCCGGCCCGCTGCTGCAGCGCACGAAGGCGCGCACCGCCGGCCGCCTGCTGCTGGCCGGAGACGCCTCCGGCTATGTGGACGCCCTCACCGGCGAGGGGATGCGCGTCGGCTTCGCCCAGGCACGCGCCGCGGTCGCTGCGGTGGTGGCCGCGGACCCTGCGCGGTACGAGCGGGCGTGGCGGACGACGACGCGCGACTTCCGCATGCTCACGTCCGGCCTGGTGACGGCGGCCCGCTCGCCGATGCGCGGCAGGATCGTGCCTGCCGCCACCGCCCGCCCCCAGCTTTTCGGTTCCATCGTCGAACGGCTGTCGCGGTAGCGAGGGCGTGTGCCGTAGTATGTGACACGTTCAGTGATCAGATGCGGTATGTCCCGGGAGCCAGATGGGTGAAGCGAACCAGCCCGTCCAGGGCAGCGGGCTGTCGCGCCGCACGACGATCACGTTCTATCTCCCGGAGGAGCTGCGCAGCCGGGCACGGGCCGTCTACCGCTCGACGTCGTTCGAGGAGAAGGACAGCAGCTGGTCGGAGATGCTCAATAAGGCGCTCCTCACCGAGATCGGGCGGCGCGAGGCGATCTACAACGACGGCGTCCCGTTCACGGGCCGCGACGATCCGCTCCCGCCTGGCCGCCCGATCGGCTTTTAGCCGCCGGGAGCGCGCCAGTGCGTCAGCGCTTAGCGAGGGTTCCGAGCTTGTCGCCGCCGTTCTTGTAGACCGTGAGGGTGTCGCCGTCGACCTTGGCGGTGTGTGCGAGGTTGAGCCACGGCGTGACGCCCTCGCAGGCCTTCAGGGTGGAGGCGAACGGCCCGAACGTGAAGGTGTCTCCCGAGATCGTGCCCTTGCCGCTCATGTCGTTGCAGCCGTCGTTTCCGTGGAACGTTCCGTCCGACTCGATGGTGAGCGACGGCTGTCCAGCGGTGTCCTCACCCCAGGAACCGGTGAAGGACGACCCGGACGACGAGCATCCGGAGAGGGCCGCCAGCACGACGGCGGCAGCGATGGCGATGGCGGGGCGGACGAGCCTGGCGGTCTTCATGGCTAAAACCTAGCGGCGATCGGTCACGACCGGAATGCATGCATAATCTCATTTCGACATCCGATTGCATCCCGCCGACGCGAGGGTAGCGTGACGGCAATGACAGACAGCACGAGCACAGACAGCACGAGCACAGACAGCACGAGCACAGACAGCACGAGCACCCACGACGACGACCTCGCCACCATCTCCGGCCTCATCTCGGCGTCCCGCGTGGCGCTCCTCACCACGCAGACCGCGTCCGGCGCCCTGCACTCCCGGCCGCTCGCCACCCAGAAGGCCGAGTTCGACGGCGACCTGTGGTTCTTCACCCAGGACCCGAGCCCGAAGGTCGCCGACATCCACGCGCATCCCCAGGTGAACGTCTCGTACGACACGGGAAAGGGCTACCTGTCGCTGGCCGGCACGGCCGAGCTCGTCCACGACAGAGACAAGGTGGACGAGCTGTGGAGCCCGTCGATGGAGGCGTGGTTCCCGGAGGGCAAGGACGATCCAGCCGTCGCGCTCCTGCACGTCAGCGCGGAGTCGGCGGAGTTCTGGGCGTCGCACGAGCCCGGCATCGTCAAGGTGTTCAAGATCGCCAAGGCGGCCGTCACCCACACGCCGCCGGACATCGGCGAGAACAAGACCGTCGAGCTCTAGAGCACGACCCTCGTGGATGCGCGCAGCGACTTCCGCGCCGCCAGCGCGACCCTGAGCGCATCCACGGCGGCGCTCGTCGGGCAGCGGTCCGGCGGGCTGCCCTCTGTGACGCAGTCGAGGAAGTAGCGCGCCTGCGCGACGAACGGCTCGCCCTCGGCCGGCTGCAGCGCATCCACGCCGTCCGTGCCGACCAGGTCGAGGCTGGTGCTGAAGGCGAAGCCCTCCGGCAGGTCGGCGACGCTGAGCACGGTCGCCACCCCGCCGTCGCGGTACTCGATCGTGGTCGTCACGGGCGCTCCGTATCCGCCAGGGGTTCGCACGGCCGTCACCGCCACCGGCTCCCCGAAGTGCAGGTTGGCCTGGTCGAAGTCGTGGATCGCGAAGTCGACCACCATGCCACCGGACTGCTCCTCGTCCGCGAGCCAGTCCGGCCGGTGCGGCGACGACGTGAGCCGCGTGGCGCGCAGCGCGCGCACCCGCCCGATCCCTCCGGCGGCCACCCGCTCGGCGAGCTCAGCGTACGCGGGGAAGAACCGCACGACCTGCGCCACCATCAGCACGCCGGGCGCGCGGTCGGCGGCAGCGGCGACGGCGCGCGCATCCTCGACGGTCAGCGCGATCGGCTTCTCCAGCAGCACGTTCCTGCCCGCCTCCAGCGCGCGGATCGCGAGCTCTGCATGCGTCGGGGTCGGGGTGCAGACCGACACGATGGTGACGGCAGGATCGGTCAGCGCTTCGTCGAGGGTGGTGTCCCAGCGCGCATCCGGTGCGGCAGGCAGCGACGGGCGGCGACGCGGCGACACCACGGCGCGCACCCGGACGCCGAGCGCGAGCCAGCCACGGGCGTGCGCCTCCGCCATCCGCCCTGCGCCGACGATCGCGACACCGTGCGATGGGTGGCTCACCGCACCACGCGGTTGATCTCGGCGGCGTCGAACAGCTTGTCCAGCACCAGCCGCCCTGCACCGCGGATGCCCGCCCTGTCCTTCGTCACCGACACGGCGATGTCGAGGTTGTCCGTCACCATCGGCAGGCACTCGAAGTAGATCGCCGAGCGCACGCCGGCGACGAACGCCTCCGCCTCGCCGAGGATCCCTCCGAGCACGAGCCGCTGCGGGTTGAAGAAGTTCATGATCGTCGCGAGCACGCCGCCGACCCTGCTGCCTGCTTCGCGCAGCATCTGGGTGGCCAGTGGATGCGCATCCCTGGCCAGCGCGAGCACCTCGCTCGTGTCAGCGACCTCCACCCCGGCGTCGCGCAGGGCCTGCACGATCGCTGCTCCCCCCGCCACCGCATCCAGGCAGCCGGTGCGACCGCAAGAGCACAGCACGGGTGGTGCGCCAGGCACGCTGACGTGGCTGATGTCCCCCGCCATGCCGTGGTAGCCGTGGTAGAGCCCGCCGAGCGCGATCACGCCGCAGCCGATGCTCGATCCGGCCTTGACGAAGACGAGGTGCTGCACGTCGTCGCCGAGGGCGTCGTGCTCGCCGAGCGCCATCAGGTTGGCGTCGTTGTCCGTGGCGGCGGGAAGGCCACTCAGCTCTGTCATGGCCGCGGCGACGTCCACGCCGTTCCAGCCTGGCATCCTCGACGGCGAAACCATGCGGCCGGTCGTGGAGTCGACGGGGCCAGGCAGGCCGATCCCGTAGCCGCGCAGGCGCTGGCCCGCTTCGGCGTGCTCGGCGACGAGCGCGTCGGCGACGGTCATGATCCAGCGCAGGATGCGCTGCGGTCCCTGGCCGATGTCCATGTTCTCGTTGCGCACGGCGATGAGACGCCCGGAGAGGTCGATGAGGCCGAACGTGGCATGGTGGGAGCCGAGGTCGACGGAGCAGACGACACCGCTGCTCGGGTCGACTTCGAGGGTGCGCGGGCGGCGGCCGCCCTGGGAGACGCCCTCCCCCGCCTCACGGATGTAGCCGGAGGCGATCAGGGCGTCGATGCGCTGGGCGACCGTGGACGGCGACAGCCCGGTGCTGCGGGCGATCTCGGCGCGGGAGCGCGAGTGTCCAGAACGAATCAGGTCGAGGATCGCCCCGGCGTTCGAGCCGTGGAGCTGGTGTGCGTCGATGGTGCTGGTCATGGCGCAGCTCGCTCTCCTCTGAACACGTGTGAGTTGAGGATACTGTACCGACTTTCTTCGATTTCGCATTAAGTAATTCCAATATTGCGCAAAACTAGGTTCACTTAGTACGCTTTCCGCAACCCGGACCACCGGCCGCTCGACCAGGCCAGATCAATGACGACGCGAGGAACCCGCATGACCGCAGCAACCGACCAGCAGCTCATGGTGAGCCTGCGCGCCGTCGACAAGCACTTCGGCGAGCTGCACGTTCTCCAGAACATCGACCTGGACGTGCACCCCCAGGAGGTCGTGGTCGTGGTCGGCCCGTCCGGCTCTGGCAAGTCGACGCTGTGCCGCTCGATCAACCGCCTCGAAACCATCGACTCCGGCGAGATCCGCGTCGACGGCGAACTGCTCCCCGTCGAGGGCGCCGGCCTCGCCCGCCTCCGCGCGGACGTCGGCATGGTCTTCCAGTCGTTCAACCTCTTCGCCCACCGCACGATCCTCGACAACGTGACGCTCGCCCCGATCAAGGTGCGCGGCACGAAGAAGGCGGAAGCGGAGAAGGAGGCGATGGTCCTGCTCGACCGCGTCGGCATCGCCGACAAGGCGCACGCCCACCCCGCCCAGCTCTCCGGCGGCCAGCAGCAGCGCGCCGCCATCGCGCGAGCCCTCGCCATGCACCCCAAGGTCATGCTCTTCGACGAGCCGACGAGCGCCCTCGACCCCGAGATGGTCGGCGAGGTGCTGGACGTGATGACCTCGCTCGCCAAGGAGGGCATGACGATGATCGTCGTCACGCACGAGATGGGCTTCGCCCGCCGCGCCGCCGATCGCGTGGTCTTCATGGACCGCGGTCAGATCGTCGAGCAGGCCACCCCAGCCGAATTCTTCGACTCGCCGCGCTCCGAGCGCGCCAAGTCGTTCCTCGCTTCCGTCCTCTCGCACTAGCGAACGGAAGGCTTCGCCCTGCACCACCCGATCGCATCCCCGATCGCCCCCATTGGAAAGGACGCACCACATGATCCGCAGCATTACCCGCAGGAAGGCAACGGCCGCCGGAATCCTGCTGGCCGCCGTGACGCTCGTCGTCACCGGCTGCTCCGGCACCACCAGCCTCCCCGGCTCGAGCGCGAGCTCCAGCTCGTCCAGCGCCGACTCGCCCTTCACCGACGCCCCTGTCGCGAAGGCCTCGCTCATCATCCCCGGCTCCACGATGGAGAAGATCAAGAAGCGCGGCAAGCTGATCGTCGCCGAAGCTCTCGACGCACCGCTGCTGTCGCAGCAGGACCCGACGAACCCCGACCAGGTGACCGGCTTCGACGCCGACCTCGCCAAGCTGCTCGCCACGTACATCCTGGGCAAGCCGAACGTGGAGATCGTGCCCCCGGCGTCGGAGACGCGTGAGGCGATGCTGCAGAACGGCACCGTCGACGTGGTCTTCAACACGTACACGATCACCGAGGAGCGCGCGACGCAGATCGACTTCGCCGGCCCGTACTTCGAGTCCGGCCTGGCCGTCGCCGTCAAGAGCGACAACACCACGATCAAGAGCGTCAAGGACATCGACGGCAAGAACGTCATCGTCGGAGCCAACACGCCCGCCGTCACCGAGGTGCCGAAGGTCGCCCCGAAGGCGAAGGTCACCGCGTTCGCGACCGACCCCGCCGCCGTGCAGGCGCTCATCCAGGGCCGCGGCGACGCATACGTGCAGGACTACACCCTCCTGGCCAGCGACGCTGCCAGCGAGAAGCAGATCAAGGTCGTCGGCGAGCCGTTCACCAAGGAGCCGTACGGCATCGGCCTCCAGCACGGCGACTCGGACTTCAAGTCGTTCATCAACGACTGGCTGAAGACCATCCAGAAGGGCGGCCAGTGGGGCAAGGCGTGGAAGACCACGCTCGGCACCGTGACAGACTCCGCCATCCCGACCCCGCCGGAGATCGGTTCCGTCCCCGGTTCCTGACCGGCCCATGACCGGAGCCCCCTGCTCCCCCGGCTCGGGGCTCCTTCGACTCGGGATGCGCGCGGCGCGACCACACATGCCCGCGCGCATCCCGACCAACAGGTCCTTCGCACCACCCCACCATCTCCCCTTCCCGTAGCCACGTGCAGTGAGTGAGCAATGAATCCCCTGATCGACAACCTCGGACCGATCGTCCAGGCGCTCGGCACGACGCTGATGATGGCGCTCATCGCCGGTGTCTGCTCGATCGTGCTCGGCGTTCTCGTGACGGTCGCGCGGGTCAGCCCCATCTCGATCCTGCGCGCAGCAGCCTTCCTGTACGTGCAGTTCTTCATCAACGTCCCGCTGCTCGCGCTGCTGCTGCTCGCCGTGTTCGCACTCCCGGACGCCGGCCTCCTCCTCCCCCTGACCCCCACCGCCATCATCGTGCTCACCGTCTACGAGGCCGCGTACGTCGCAGAAGCCGTGCGCTCCGGCGTCAACACGGTCTCGGTCGGCCAGGTCGAAGCATCCAGAGCTCTCGGCTTCACGCTGGCGCAGTCGCTGCGGTTCGTGGTCATCCCCCAGGCGCTGCGCGCCGTCGTGCAGCCGATCGGGAACGTGATGATCGCGCTCGCGATGAACACGGCTCTCGCCGCTGCGATCGGCGTCGTCGAGCTCACCGCAGAGGTCAACAAGATCAACCTCATCGCCGCGCAGCCCATCCTGATCTTCTCCGGCGCCGGCCTCATCTACATGGCCATCGCGCTCGCGATCGGCCTCGCGGCCGGCTGGGTCGAACGAAAGGTGGCGATCGTCCGATGACGGATCAGCTCATCCCCGACCGCCCGGCGGCCAGGCCCGCCCGAGCAGCTCGCGCCAAGCGCGGGAAGAAGCGCACGTACGCCGCCTCGTTCATCTACGACCAGCCGGGGCCGCGCGGCCGCAGGAACATCCTGATCGGCTCCGTCGTCAGCAGCGTCGTCTTCATCGTCGTCATCGGCATCGGCCTCTGGCAGTTCGCATCGCACGGGCAGTTCGCGCCGGAGCGCTGGCAGCCGTTCACCGACTGGGCGATCTGGCAGTACCTGCTGGTCGGCCTCCTCGGAACGCTCGAAGCCGCTGCCATCGTCGCCGTCCTCGGCGGCGCACTCGGCGTGCTCCTCGGCCTCGGTCGGATGAGCAACCAGCGCTGGCTGCGCTGGATCTGCTCCGCGTACATCGAGATCGCGCGCACCATCCCCGTGCTGCTGATGATCTACCTGATGCTGTTCGGCCTCCCCCAGATCGGCATCAACCTGCCGACCCTGTGGAAGCTGGTCGTGCCGCTGACCATCGCCAACTCCGCCGTCTTCGCCGAGATCGTGCGCGCCGGCGTCGGCAGCCTCCCGCGCGGCCAGCGCGAGGCGGCACTCAGCCTCGGGATGCGCGGGGCCCAGGCCATGCGCTTCGTGGTGCTCCCGCAGGCCTTCCGCAATGTGGCCCCGTCGCTCATCACCCAGCTCGTCAGCCTGCTGAAGGACACGTCGCTCGGCTACATCGTGGCCTTCACCGAGCTGCTCTACCGTGGTCAGGTGCTCGCGTCGTTCCTGCACCTGCTGATCCCGACCTACATCGCCGTGACGGTCATCTACCTGGTGGTCAACGGCAGCCTCTCCGCTCTGGCGTCTCGTCTGCAACGCGGCTCCCGCCGACGCCCTTCGACCCAGCCGGCGCTGCCCGGCCTCCCCGCCATCGATACGAAAGCCGCGAATGTCTGAGTCACCCGCCCCCGCTGCCACCCCTGCAGTCGCCCCAGCCGTCGCCTCGCTCGCCGAGCTGGCCACTGTCACGCGCTCCGGCCTGATCGAGAGCCGCCACTTCGGCAGCCTCGTCGCCGTCGACCCGTCCGGCGCCACCGTGCTCGAGCTCGGCACTCCGGATGCGGTCATCCTGCCCCGCTCGACGGTCAAGCCGCTGCAGGCGCTGGCGTGCCTCACCGCAGGCGCCCCGCTCGCGGGCGAAGAGCTGGCCATCGCCGCCGGCAGTCACACGGGAGAGGACGAACACGTGCGGGTCGTGCGCGGGATCCTCGAGCGCGCCGGCCTCGACGAATCGGCGCTCGGCTGCCCCGTCGACCGTCCGGAAGACGAGGGCACGTTCGAGCGGCTGGTCCGCGCCGGCGAGCCGCGCGCTCGCGTGCGGATGAACTGCTCGGGCAAGCACGCCGCGATGCTGCTGGCCTGCGCCGTGAACGGCTGGTCGACACACGACTACCTGGACACCGCGCATCCCCTGCAGCAGCACGTCCGCGCCACGATGGCCGAGCTGACAGGGGTCCCCGTGGAGTGGGACGCGATCGACGGCTGCGGCGCTCCGCTCTTCGGAACGACCGTGCGCGGCGTCGCCCAGTCCTTCCGCGCGCTCGTGCAGGCAGAGCCGGGCACCCCCGCCGCGCAGGTCGCGGCCGCGATGCGGGAGCACCCGTTCTACGTCGGCGGCTCCGGCCACCAGAACTCGACCCTGATGGAGACCGTGCCCGGCGCGCTTGCCAAGGGAGGCGCTGAGGGTGTCATCGGCGTCGCAGCGGCCGACGGCACGGCCGTCTCGATGAAGATCGTCGACGGCAGCCCGCGCGCCACCACCCTGCTCGCCCTGCGCGTGCTGGAAGCCCTCGGCACCGACATCTCCGGCGCGACGACGCTCACCGCCCTGCCCGTGCTCGGCGGAGGCGTGCCTGTCGGCTCGATCGGCGTCGGCAGCGACCTGGCGGCGGCGCTGGAGCGCGTCGCGTGACCCTGCTCGAAATCTGCCTGGACGACCTCGACGGCGTCGCAGCCGCCGAACGCGGAGGAGCCGATCGCATCGAACTGTGCGCTGCCCTCAGCGAGGGCGGCATCACGCCGTCGCTCGGCACGGTCGCGGCGGCGCTCCGTCAGGTGACCGCAATGGGGGTCAACGTGCTGGTGCGCCAGCGCGGAGGCGACTTCGTCTACAGCGAGCCCGAGGTGGCGGCGATGGCCGACGACATCCGCGCGATCCGCGAGCTGCCCAACCCCGCCGGTGTGCCGCTCGGCTTCGTGATCGGCGCACTCCGTCCGGACAGCACGATCGACGTCGCAGCCGCCTCGCGCCTGCGCGCGGCATGCGGCGACGCACCCGTCACGTTCCACAAGGCGTTCGACCAGACCCCTGACCTCCCTGCGGCGCTGGACGACCTCATCGGACTCGGAATCGACAGGGTGCTCACCTCTGGCGGCGTGACGACCGCCGCCGACGGCTCGGAGAAGCTCGCCGAGCTGGTGGTGCGGTCGCGCGGCCGGGTGACGATCCTCGCCGGTGGCGGCGTCCGCGCCGCGAACGTGGCCGAGCTGGTGCGCCGCACCGGTGTGACAGAGGTGCACCTCCGGGCCGGCGAAGCGCAGCCGAGCGCTGCCCGTGCCGCCGGCGCAGAGCCGAGCGTGTACGACTCCGGGTACCGCATGGTGACGTCCTCCGCCGCCGTGGCCGCTGTGGTGGCGGAGCTTGCGCGGGTGGCGGCATGAGCGCATCCACTGCTGAGCCTGTCGCCGGGGTCGTCCGCGATCGTGCCGTTCTCGCCGTCGACCTCGGCGGCACCGCCATGAAGGGCGCCGTCGTGTCCGCATCGGGCGACGCGGTCGCCGAGCTGACCAGGCCCACCCCGTCCGCAGACGTGGTGGCGGCCCTGGTCTCGCTGTTCCACGACCTGCGCGACCTGGCCGCCGACGCGGGATGCGACGTGATCGGCGCCGGGGTCGTCACCCCCGGCATCGTTGACGAGGAGCGCGGGATCGTGCTCTACGCCTCCAACCTGGACTGGCGGGACGTTCCCCTCCTGGACACCATCCGTGCCGCCCTCGACATGCCCGTCGCCCTCGGCCACGACGTGCGTGCGGCCGGGATCGCCGAACGTCTGATCGGCGCCGCACGCGGCTTCGACGACTTCGTGCTCGTCCCGATCGGCACCGGTGTCGCGGCCGCGCTCATCACAGCGGGCGGCACGGTGACCGGCGCGACTGGCGCCGCCGGCGAGTTCGGCCACATCCCGGTCATCCCAGGCGGCGAGGAGTGCACCTGCGGCCAGCGCGGCTGCCTGGAGGTGTACGTGTCGGGAGCCGGCCTGGCACGACGGTACGCGGCGGCGGGCGGGAGCGACCTCAGCTCGCGCGAGATCGTCGCGCGGCTGGGCACGGACCCGACAGCCGACCGCGTCTGGTCGCAAGCCGTCGACGTGCTCGCTCAGGGCCTCAACATCATGACCCTCCTCCTGGACCCAGGCGTGATCGTCCTCGGCGGCGGGTTCTCCCGCGCAGGCGACGCCCTCATGGTCCCTCTCACCGAGCGCATGAGCGACGGCCTCGCCTGGCGTTCGCGCCCGCTCGTGGTGCGCAGCGAGCTCGGAGGCGACGCCGGACGAACCGGCGCCGCCATCCTCGCGTTCCGTGCTGCAGGCCGAAGCGACCTGCCCGCATCCTGGGCCGAGAGGTTCGAGAAGCGGCCCGTTCTGGCCGAATAGGCAGCTCCTCGAACCCCGCCGGGCTCAGTGGATGCGGTGGTGCCGCACCGCTGCAGCCTCACGGTTGCGGCGGGCGAACAGCAGCACGACACCCAGCAGCGCCAGCAGTGCCGCGAGCGCCCCGAGACCCGAGACGTCGGAGCCGGTGGATGCGAGCATCCCGGCCGCCGTTGCGTCGCCGTCGGCGAGGGCGGCGACGGAGCCGGGGTCGGCCGCTGTGGTGGTGCCGTCGGTGCCGCCACCGGGGGTCGACGGGGTGCCGGGGTTGGCCGGTGTCGTCGGGGTGGTCGGCGTCGTCGGAGTGGTCGGCGTCGTCGGCGTGGTCGGCGTCGTCGGCGTGGTCGGCGTCGTGGTGGCGCCGGTGGTGCCGCTGTCACCGATGACGCTGATGGCGTTGCCGCCGACGGTCATCGGGATGCCCAGCCCGACCGGAAGCTGGATGCCCCCGAGCAGGCCACCGTCACCGCTGGTCGACGGGGATCCCGCAGACCCGGCGCTTCCACCCGTGGTCGCGGCGCCGCTGGACGAACTGTCGCCCACAACGCTCACCGCATTCCCACCAGCGGTCACCGGCACGCCGGCGCCGATGGGGAGCTGGATGCCCGAGAGCACCCCGTTGTCCCCCGTGGTCGTCGGCGCGGAACCGCCGCCGCTCGACCCGGCTGCTGGAGCAGTCGCGGTCGAACCAGTCGAGGTCGAGTCACCGAGAACGCTGACCGCGTTGCCGCCGGCCGTCACCGGCACGGCAGCGCCGATCGGCGCTTGGATGCCCGACGCGATACCGTTCGCGCCGGTGGTGGTCGCACCAGAACCCGTCGAGGTTCCGGCGGCAGGAGCAGTCGTCTTCGAACCCGACGACGTCGAGTCGCCGAGGACGCTGACCGCGTTGCCACCGGCCGTCACCGGCACAGCAGCGCCGATCGGCGCCTGGATGCCCGACGCGATACCGTCCGCGCCCGTCGTCGTCGCGCCAGAACCCGCGGGGGTTCCCGCTGCCGGAGCGGTC
>NZ_JBIWKN010000002.1:611149-786472 GCF_044765685.1 Leifsonia sp. NPDC102414 | reverse complement strand
ACAGCAGCGCCGATCGGCGCCTGGATGCCCGACGCGATACCGTCCGCGCCCGTCGTCGTCGCGCCAGAACCCGCGGGGGTTCCCGCTGCCGGAGCGGTCGCGGTCGATCCCGTGCTGGTCGAGTCGCCGAGCACGCTGATCGCGTTCCCGCCGACCGTCACCGGCACAGCCGCATCCACGGGGGCCTGCGTTCCGGAGGCGACGCCGTCCGAACCGGAGGTCGTCGGACCGGATGCCGCGGGAGCAGCAGCCGCAGGAGCGGGAGCAGCAGCCGACGTGGAGTCAGCGGTCGCCGCATCCCCCACCGCGCTGATCGAGTTGCCCGTGACCGTCACCGGCACGTTCACATCCACCAGGGCCTGCGTGCCGGAGAGCACACCGCCCAGCCCGTAGGTGTCGACCGACGCGGAAGGGGCGGGCGCGGCAGCAGGTGCAGCAGCGGCAGGCGCCGCAGCCGTCGCGTCCGCGCTGCTCGAGTCACCGAGCACGCTGATGCCGTTTCCGCTGATGGTCACAGGGACGGTCAGGTCGACGACGGCCTGCGTCCCGGATGCGGTGCCGTCACTTCCGCTGGTCTCGGCCGCGTTCGCGACGCCGACACCCGCCAGTGACAACCCGCCGAGGAAGAGGGTGAACCACAACCCCCTCGACACGTACTTGTTCATGGTCTTGCCTTTCGATTGAGTGTTTGTGCTCCCACACGGGAGACTTCGGTCGCGTTCTGCCGTAGAAGGGCAGAGGCGACCCACTCAGTCGGGGCTGGTGTCGTGGTCGAGCACGGGCGACGCCGGAACGCGGTCGTCGCCGAACGCACCGAGCAGGCCACCTCGTGCGGCGAGAGGTGCATTGAAGCTCTCCGTGACGGCCGCACCGGATGCGGCGCCACCGGTTCCCGCCCCGCCGGACCCACTACCCGTGGTCGGCGCAGGCGGAGTCGCAGGCGATGGCCCTCCCGGCTCGCCAGGCGTCGCAGGGACGCCGCCCGGCAGCGTCACAGAGCGTTCGCCAGCGGTCGCGACAGCCAGTGGATGCGCACCCGCGCGTCCAGCACGATCCGTCACGAGAATCGACGCGCCTGCATCGGCGCCCTGCGCGGCAGGAGCGGTCAGGGCGAGCTGGCCGCCCGCATCCGCACCCGGGGCACCAGGACCGTCGACACCCGGCGTTCCCGGGGCACCAGGACCGTCGACACCCGGCGTTCCCGGGGCACCCGGAACACCCGGCGTTCCCGGCACGACAGGCGGAAGAAGAGGCGGAATCGTGACGATCGGCGTCCCGGTGACCGGGTCCACTGCCTTCGTCGCGCCGTCGACCACGGAGGCGACCGTGTCGTCCACCGCGTCGGTGACCGGGGTGACGACCGTGGCGACGGGGTCGTCGCCGAGCAGGTCGTTGGTCAGCGGGATCGAATTCACGACGTTGTCGACGGCGGTCACGACCGGCGTCACCGTGCTGGTCACAGGAGCCTGGTCGGCGATGCTGCCGAGCGTGTCCGTGACCGGGGTGGTCACCGTGGCGACCACATCCTGGACGGGATCCGGAACGACGGGCGCGACCGCCTGGGTCACACTCGACGCGGCGTCGGTCACGCCGCCGACGACCGAACCGACCGTCTTGTCGAGGTCGGAGACCACGCCGCCGACCGCCCCGAGCACCGAGTGCACGGGAGGTGGCGGGGCAGGCTCTGCGGCGGACGCCTGAGACGAACCGAGGAAGAAGCCGAGGATCACGAGCCCGGCGCCGCCGATCAGAGACCCGATCAGCACGCGCGCAGGGGAGAAGGCGGTGGGCTGTTCAGCCGCTTGTACCAACCCGATCACCCCCTGACCGTTCGAGACAATCGCGACTGTACTCCTTCGTCTACCCGACAGGAACCGCCTCGGACGAGGTTTTTGCCGAGCCGTCCGCCGCCCGAGCGCGCGAGCGTCGCGCGGCCGACGCGGCGAACACCATCACGACCACGGCGCCCACGGTGATGAGCGCGCCCGCCCACAGCGGCGACGTGTACCCGAGCCCTGCGGTGATCGTCACTCCGCCGATCCACGCTCCGAGGGCGTTGCCGACGTTGAAGGCGGCGATGTTCGCGCCGGACGCGAGGGTGGGCGCATCCGGTGCGTAGTTCATCACGCGCATCTGCAGTCCTGGCACGGTCGCGAAGCCGAAGGCGCCCATCAGCACCAGGGCGATCACGGCTCCGACCGGGTTGCCGGCGACGAGCGCGAACACCGCGAGAATCACCGCGAGCCCGGAGAGCACCACAATCAGCGTCCGGTCGAGCGCGCGGTCGGCGAAGCGCCCGCCGAGCGCATTGCCGGCGAACAGCCCGACGCCGAACAGGATGAGCAGCCACGGCACGGCACTGGATGCGAACCCGCTGACCTCGGTGAGCGTGAATGCCATGTATGTGAACGCTCCGAACATCCCGCCGAAGCCGAGGACGGTCACCACGATGGACAGCCAGACCTGGCCGGAGCGGAACGCGCGCAGCTCGTGGCGGAGGCCGCCTTGCGCCGCCGGGTCCGCCGGGTCTGCAGCGCCCGTGCCCTTCGGCACGAGGGTCGCCACTCCGACCGTCGCCAGGACGCCGATGATCGCGATGGCCCAGAACGTGGACCGCCAGCCGAGCGCCTGGCCGAGCAGCGTGCCGAACGGGACACCGAGGACGTTCGCCGCGGTGAGGCCGGTGAACATGATCGCGATGGCGCGAGCCTTCTTGTCCGGCGCGACCATCCCGGCCGCGACCACGGACCCGATGCCGAAGAACGCGCCGTGCGCGAGAGCAGCGAGGACGCGGCCGGACAGCATGAGCGTGTATGTGGGGGCGAGCGCCGACACCGTGTTGCCGACGATGAACAGCACCATCAGCCCGAGCAGCGCCGCCTTGCGCGGGAGCCGGTTGATGGCCGCGGTGAGGAAGAGGGCGCCGACCACCACCCCGAGCGCGTAGCCGGAGATGAGCCAACCCGCCGCCGCTTCGTTCACGTGGAAGTCGGCGGCCACCTCGGGGAGGAGGCCGGCGATGACGAACTCGGTGAGGCCGATGCCGAAGCCGCCGAGGGCGAGGGCGATGAGGCCGACAGGCATAAGAACTCCTTGATGC
Organism: Leifsonia sp. NPDC102414; assembly: GCF_044765685.1. Lineage (NCBI taxonomy): Bacteria > Bacillati > Actinomycetota > Actinomycetes > Micrococcales > Microbacteriaceae > Leifsonia > Leifsonia sp. NPDC102414. The sequence continues at coordinate 783,372 of NZ_JBIWKN010000002.1, read as the reverse complement.
TGATACTCTGATAGTTGCAAGCGCGTCATAAATAGTTGCACATGCAACTACCTTCCGCAACCCGTGGATGCGCGCGCCGGCACACAGACGACCGAGCACGGGCGACCGAGCACAGACGACCGAGCACGGGCGACCGAGCACAGACAGGAGGCCCCGATGGGAATCACCGACGACGCCGTCGAGGTGCGCGCCCAGGGCTGGCGGACCCTCGCCGCTCTGCACAACTTCATCGAGAGCGAACTCGAACGCGCGCTCAGCAAAGAGGTGCAGCTCTCCGTGGTCGAACACACGGTGCTCGACGCCCTCAGCCGCCAGGACGGCTGGCACATGCGCATGCAGCAGCTCGCCCGCGCCAGCGCGCTCAGTCCGTCTGCCACCACGCGCCTCGTCAACCGGTTGGAGGAGCGCGGCCTCCTCACCCGCGTGCTCTGCGACGACGACCGCCGCGGCATCTACACCGAGCTCACGGCCGCGGGCCACCACCTGCTCGACGCGGCACGCCCCATCCACGACGACGCCCTCGAGCGCGCTCTGGCCGAGGCCCACGACGTTCCGGAGCTCGCCTCGCTGATCTCCGCGCTCCCCCAGCTCGCGCTGGTGCACTGAGACCGCTTCGCTGAGGCTGCTCAACTGAGACCGCCTCGCTGAGACTGCATTCCTGAGAAAGGGCGCCCCCGATGCTCCGCACCATGTTCAAGTCCAAGATCCACCGCGCGACCGTCACGCACTCCGACCTGCACTACGTCGGCTCGCTCACGGTCGACCTCGACCTCCTCGACGCGGCCGATCTGCTTCCAGGCGAGCAGGTGAGCGTTGTCGACATCGCCAACGGAAACCGCTTCGAGACCTACCTGATCGCCGGCGAGCGCGGCAGCGGCGTAATCGGCGTCAACGGGGCCGCCGCCCACCTGGCGGAGGTCGGCCACCTCGTTATCGTCATCTCATACGCCCAGCTCACGGATGCGGAGGCCCGCGCGTTCGAGCCGACGGTGGTGCACGTGGATGCGCAGAACCGCATCGTCGCCGTGAACTCCGACCCTGCGGGCGCTCTGGTGCCCGGCGTCGAGACCCCGCCGTTCGCGGTGCGCTAGACACACCAGCGCAGTGCGGCTCAGCGCAGGATCTCGACCAGCGCGATCCAGCTGAACAGCGCGGCCCCGATCAGCGCCACGATCGTCCCGGCCGCCACGAAGTAGAGCGCAACGGGGCTCGACAGCACCCCGAGCACCCCGCCCACCGCGAAGATCGCAAGCGGTGCCACGAACGACGCGATGTGCTGCGCATCCCACCGGTGGAAGTCCGCCCGCTCCGGATCGCGCAGGATGGCCCGCGCGGCCAGCACCGCGATCACCACCCCGGTCGCCGTGCCTACGAGCGTCACGATCCCGTACGCCCACAGCGCCTGGCCGGGGATGAGCGCAGCGCACGCCAGCACGATGCCGAGGATGAGCGCCGCGATGGCGGCGCCCGCCCGCGCGGCCAGTCCGCGCGACTCGGCGATCTGCTTGATGTTCACCGACAGCGCCACGATCAGCAGCCCGCCGAGGGCGGCCCCCGCTCCCGCGATGGCGACGTTGAACTCCGCCCACGGCTCGAGCTGCGCATCCATGCCCACATGGTAGCGACGGGATGCGGTCCCCCGGCAGCCCCGCGAGGCCGGTGCTTGCGTCGCATTTCCCGGGTTTGCCGCGCATTTGGCGGCTTTCATGGCGCGTCGGCCACGCGTTGGCGTATAAAGAGGCCATGAGCGAACCGATCGAGAAGTGGGTGGCACTCTATCGGCGGGCGTGGGAGTCCAACGATCCGGACGACATCCGGGCGTTGTTCACCGAGGACGCCAGCTACCGCACCGAACCGTTCGCCGAACCGTGGGACGGGCACCTCGAGATCGTCGAGGGCTGGCTGGATGCGCAGGACGACCCTGGCGCGGCCACGTTCGAGTGGCGCATCGCAGGCCAGGATCAACTCACCTACTTCGTCGAGGGCGTCACCGACTACCGCGACGGCCCCATCTACAGCAACCTCTGGGTGGTGAAGCTCGTGCCGGATGGCCGCGCCGAGGAGTTCACCGAGTGGTGGATGGAGCAGGAGTCCGCGCAGGACTGACCCGTCGACTCTCCTCCGCCTCCGCTGGCCCCGCCTGCTACAGCGAGCCGAGCCAGAGGCCGAGGCCGGCGGCGGCGAGCGCGAGCAGCATCATGCCGAACGCGTTGAACGCGGCGGCGCGGTAGCGGCGCTGCTGCGCGAGTCGCACGGTCTCATAGCTGGCCGTGCTGAACGTGGTGTATCCGCCGAGGAAGCCCGTCCCGATCACAGCGCGCCACTCCGCCGGCAGGCCGTTGGCGATCGCGAGGCCGGTGACCAGGCCGAGGAGGAACGACCCCGTCACGTTGATCACCGTGGTGCCGAGCGGGAACGAGACCACGATGCGGCTGCGCAGCACGCCGTCGAGCACGAGGCGCGCGACGGCGCCGAGCCCGCCGGCGACGGCCACCCCGAGCACGAGCAGCGGCGTCATTCGGCGCGCCCCAGCCGTGCGGCGAGCGCGATCCCCGCGAGCGTGGCCGCCGCGCCCACGACGATCGTCGCGATGGCGTAGAGGATGCTCCCGCCGAGGTTCTGGGCCGCGATCAGCCCGTCCGCATCCACCGCGAACGCGCTGTACGTGGTGAACCCGCCCAGGATGCCCGTGCCGGCGAACAGGCGCAGGTTGCGGCGCATCCCGTGGTCGGGTCCGCGCAGCGCGAGCGTCTCGAGCAGCCAGCCGAGCACGAACGCGCCGACCACGTTGATGCCGAACGTCGCCACCGGCAGACCGGCGAGCGGGGGCACAGCGGCCGAGATCAGGTAGCGGACCGTCGTTCCGAGGGCGCCGCCGGCGAACACGAGTCCGAGGTAGCGCCAGTGCAGATGCACGGGAACGGGTCTGGTCGTCGACACAGCGGTATCCACCCTTCGGTCAGGAAGCGTAGGAACTATCAGCGGACGACGCGGTTCGGGCACGGCACGGGTGCTGCCCAGGCGAGATCCATCGCCGTCCGCCCACTATACCGATGCACCCGATACCGACCCGTCAGACCGGCGGGTCCTCCCACGGCAGCGCACCCTTGCCCGGCACGGGCGCCAGCGGCACCACGATCACCGGTCGGTGCTGCCGGTGCGCCAGATGCACGGCCACCGATCCGTTGAAGAACTCGCGGATGCTCCCCCGCAGCCCGGCCTCGCGCGTCCCGACCACGATGTAGCGCGCATCCACGTCGTCGGCCAGCTTGGTGAGCGCCCACGACGGGTCTCCTGCGAGCTGCTGCAACTGGTACGGCACGCCCGTGCCGTCGAGCACCTCCCTGATGCGTTCCGCCAGCTCAGGGTCGAAGGTCTCGTCCTCGACCTCCGGCAGGTCGGGGTCGTACGGCAGGGCGACCACCGTGCCGTCGACGTAGCTCGACACCAGGTACCGGTTGGGGTCGACGTTCGCGCAGACCAGGGGGACGTCGAGATCGTCGGCCAGCTTGATGGCCTGTTCGAGGACCGTCACCGGCTGTCCGGGGACGACCGCGACGAGGATTCCTCCACGCAGAGTGCTGTCGTTGCCGCTCATGTCCCTAGTGTGCACCACCTGTGCCCTCGACGGCTGCAGGATGCTGGGGTACGGTCGCGGTAACGCGCTGACCCCGCGGGTCGACGCCCCGACAGCCCGACAGCCACCAACGAACAGGGAGCCCGATGAGTTTCGAGAAGCCGCCGCTTCCCCGCGAGCGACGCAGGACCACGAAAGGCTTGCGGCCGCTGCCCGAGCTGACGAAGGACCTGGTCGCCCAGTTGCGGAGGCTCGTGGCGAGCGAGCTCGCACTGTTCAAGGCGGAGATGAGCGCCAAGGCGAAGGCCGCCGGCGTCGGCATCGGCCTGTTCGTGGCCGCCCTGATGTTCGTGTTCTTCGCACTCTGCGCCCTGGTGACCACGGCGGTGCTGGCCTTCGCACTGATCGTCCCGGCCTGGCTCGCGGCCTTGATCGTCGCGGGCATCCTGCTGGTGCTCGGCATCATCACTGCTCTCATCGGCAGGGCGAGCCTGAAGCGCGGCGTTCCGCCCGTGCCGGACGACCTCAAGCAGGAACTGGGCGACGATCTTCGCGCCCTGAAGGGAGAGCGACCGTGACCGACCGCCGCCCCGAGCGTCCTCCCATCCCCGACGGAGCGGGCATCCCCACGATCAAGCTCGACCTGGAACAGACCAGGGACGAACTCGCCTCGACGCTCGACGACCTGTTCGCGACGTTCAACCCCGGGGTGCAGATCCGCTCGCATCCCGTGCTGTTCGTCGGGTTGTTCCTCGGCGTCGTCGCCGCGGCCGCTGGAGCGGTCGCCATGCTGACGCGAGGCCGGTCGCGTGCCCGCTGACCGCGGAGGCGTCGGCGCTGCACGCGCGGAGGCCGTCGGCCGCATCGAGCGGATGCACCGCGTCTCGTGGTTCAAGCTGCCGTGGGGGTTCATCCTCAAGCGCACGTTCCGGAGCTTCTCGCTCGACGCCTGCACCGACCTCGCCGCAGGGCTGACCTACTTCGCCGTGCTGTCGCTGTTCCCGGCGATGATCGCACTGGTGAGCATCCTGGGCCTGATCGGTCAGAGCCAGGCCGGCATCGATGCGCTGTTCCAGGTGGTGGAGGAGATCGCTCCCGGCACACTGGATGCGGTCAAGGGCCCGATCGAGAACCTCGCCGCCTCCCCCGCCAGCGGCTGGGCGCTCGCGATCGGCATCGTCGGCGCGATCTGGTCGGCCTCCGGCTACGTCGGCGGCTTCGGTCGTGCGCTGAACCGGGTGTACGGGGTGCGGGAGGGGCGGACGGTGTTCTCGCTCCGTCCCGTGCAGCTCGGCGTCACGGTCGCCGCGCTCGTGCTCATCGCGCTGATGGCGCTCCTGCTGGTGGTGTCCGGTCCGGTGGCGACCGCCATCGGGAACGCGCTCGGCGTCGGCAGCACCGTCGAGGTGGTGTGGTCGATCGTCAAGTGGCCGATCATGATCGTCGCCATCGTGCTGCTGGTCGCCCTGCTGTATTCGGCGACCCCGAACGTCAAGCAGACGAAGTTCCGCTGGCTGACCACCGGCTCGTTCGCCGCCATCATCGTGCTCGGGATCGCCTCGGCCCTCTTCGCGTTCTACGTGGCCAATTTCGGCAGTTACGACAAGACGTACGGCGCGCTCGCCGGCATCATCGTGTTCCTGCTGTGGATCTGGATCGCGAACGTCGCCCTCCTGCTCGGCGCCGAGCTCGACTCGGAGATCGAGCGCGCCAGGCAGCTCGTCAGCGGCATCGAGGCGGACTCTGTGCTGCGCCTGCCGCTGAAGTCCGACAAGGCCATCGTGAAGGCTCGGGATGCGGCGTCCTCCGACATCCTCGCCGCCAGGGAGATCCGCAAGCGCTACCGTTAGGCTCGCGCTATGAGCACGGATCAGCCAGGACAGGACCGCCAGGGTACGACGACCGTCCCGGACTCTCGCGGCAGGACGGGGCTGGACCTGGTCGGCCGCGACCTCGACGGGAATCCGGACGTGCGCATCCTGGATGTGGAGGTCACCTCAGACGGCTGGCACGTGCTGCGCCGCACCACGTTCGACTACCGCGGCCGTGACGGCGCGTGGACGACGCAGGCGCGCGAGACGTACGACCGCGGCAACGGCGCCACGATCCTGCTCTACGACCAGGAGGCGCGCACGCTGCTGCTCACCAGGCAGTTCCGCTTCCCCGCCTACGTCAACGGCCACCCGGACGGGATGCTCGTGGAGGCTGCAGCCGGACTGCTCGACGACGACTCGGCCGAGGAGGCCATCCGGCGCGAGGCCGCGGAGGAGCTCGGCGTGACGGTCGGCGAGCTGAGCCATCTGTTCGATCTCTACATGAGCCCCGGCTCCGTCACCGAACGGGTGCACTTCTTCGCCGCGCCGTACGCGGCCAGGGACGTGCGAGGGGGAGGCGGGGTCGAGGAGGAGGGCGAGGAGATCGAGCCGGTGACCATCGGCTACGACGACGCTCTCGCCCGCATCGCCGACGGCACCATCGTGGACGGCAAGACCGTCATCCTGCTGCAGTGGGCGGCGCTCAACCTGTTCGTGTGCTGATCGTCTGGCGCGGGTCCGTCGGGCGCAGCCGGATCGTCACACGCTGATCGTCTTCGACGCTGCCAGCACCTCGCCGTTCGCATCCAGCGCCTGCACCGCGACGTGCTGCGCCTGCTTCACCAGCAGCGAGGTCTCGAACCCGGAACGCTTCACCGTGCCGACCGGAGCCGGCTCGCCGGACGTGGAGGCGAGCACCCGCCAGGAGCGCACCTCCGTCGCGCCGTTCCAGCTCGCGAACACGCGCATCCCGTCGCCCTCTGAACGCACGGCGACCGAGGGGGCCGTCGTGGGGTGCGCGACCCAGGCGTGCCTGGACGCCCGGTAGGAGATGGCGCCGAGGGTCGCCTCGTAGACCGCGTCGCCCGCCGCGGTGAACTCCGTCACGGCCGGGTCGGTGCCCCAGCCGACGAGGACGTTGCCGTTCTGCAGCACCTGCACGCTGCCCATCGCGGTGCCGAGGTGGTTGTCGTAGCGGTACTCCTGTTCGAGCGTCGCCGTGGTCTCGCCCGTGTCGAGCGAGAACTTCAGGCCGCGGGATGCCCCGTCCGTCCCCGAGTACAGGTGGTTGTCGAACAGCGTGATCGTGCCGTCGTCGTGGCGGCGCACGTCGTGCTGCCAGGCGAACACCGCGTCCTTCTGCACGGCGATGTCGCTCTTCTTGCCGCCGAACCGCCACTTCACGTCGCCCGTCGCGCGGTCGATCGAATAGATCGTGTGCGTGTGCCTCGCCGAAACGAGGAGGCGGTCGCCGTCCTCCTCGACCGCGTTCAGGTGGTAGGCGTCGAAGGCGCGCCCCGCCGTCGTGCCGTCGTGACCCGCATCCTGGGTGAGCCCGAGATACGTCTCCGAGACCGGGATGTGGTCGAGCGCATCCCAGTCGAGCAGCACCTTCCCCGTCTCCACGTCGATCTCCTGCACGTGGCAGTCGTAGAGGTAGCCGTTCTTCGGTCCGCCGATGGAGCTGAGGTCGGCGGGCTTCGTCGCGTAGACGGTGACGAGTGCCGTGCCGCGGTCCGTGAGATTGAACTCGTGCAGGTCGGCGTCGAGGCCGTTCCCTGCTGAGACGGTCGCGATGGTCGCGTACGTGGGGTCGAGGATCTTCCCCTGCCCAGCCCCGTGCCCGCCCGTGCTCTTTCCGGTCCAGTACGTGAGCACGGGTTCGCCGCGGTAGGTCTGGACCTTCAGATCGGTGACGTTCGCCTTGGTCGGCTCAATCCACACGGGCTCGCCGTTCTCACGCACGATGGCGCCGTTGAAGCCCGTCACCTGCTGGGTGACGAACACGAAGCCAGGCGCCGTCGTCCCCGTCTTCCACGAGGTGATGGCGGGAACGGTCAGGTCGGAGCTGACGAACGAGCGCAGCACCGGCTGGGCGGTGGAAGACGCGGACGGTGTGGCCTGGCCGGTCGCCGCGGACGAGCCGGAGCCCGGCCGGGTGGCGGCGATGGCCGCCGCAGCGACGCCGACCCCGAGCATGGTCCCTCCGGTGATGAGGGCGCGACGCGAGAGAGCAGTGGTCTTCCGCTTCTGCGCCTGGTCTGGTGCTGGTTCGGGCGCGTCGGATTGCCTGTCGGTTCGTTCAGGGGTCACCCCTCCACTATCCGCGCGTTTTTCAGTGCGAGCTAGGTCGCACCTGTGAGCGACCTGAGGACCACGGGGTCAGTGGGCGAAGCTCGTGACCTGCCCCTCGGTCGGCATGGGCGCCTCCAGCGCATCCAGGTAGTCGGCGGCCTCCCTGATGTCGACGACCAGGCTCTCGGCCAGGTTGCGGCTCAACCCGTTGCGCACCACGATGCGCTGCACCACAAGGTCGGAGAGGTCGTCCGGCATCGGGTACGCAGGGATCAGCCAGCCTTTCAGCCGCAGGCGTTCCGACAGGTGGTAGAGGTTCCATTTGTCGGTGTGCCCCGGCGTGAGCTGCCAGGCGAACACCGGGATGTCGGTGCCGTCGTTCCAGAGAGTGAACGCATCCATCGCTGCGATCTCGCCCGCCAGGTAGACCGCGACGTCCTGGCAGGCTTTCTGCACCCGGTAGTAGCCGTCCCAGCCCAGCCGGAGGAACAGGTAGTACTGCAGCAGCACCTGCGCGCCAGGCCGGGAGAAGTTGAGCGCGAACGTCGGCATGTGGCCGCCAAGGTAGGTGACGTCGAAGACCAGGTCCTTCGGCAGCGCATCGACCGAGCGCCAGACCACCCAGCCGAGGCCCGGGTACACGAGCCCGTACTTGTGCGCTGACGTGCTGATCGACGCCACCCGCTCCACCCGGAAGTCCCAGGCGAGGTCGGGCTGCAGGAACGGCGCGATCATGGCGCCGGACGCGCCGTCGACGTGGATGGGGATGTCCAGCCCGGTCTCCGCCTGGATGCGGTCGAGCGCCTCGGCGATGGCGGCGACCGGCTCGTACATGCCCGTGTACGTGACCCCCATGATCGCCACGACCCCGATGGTGTTCTCGTCGACGTACTTCTCCAGCTCGAACCCGTCGAGCACCCTGTGCTCGTCGCTGATCGGCACGAAGCGCGGCTCCACATCCCAGTAGTTGCAGAACTTCTCCCAGCACACCTGCACAGCGCTCGACAGCACGAGGTTCGGCTTCTCGACCGACTTCCCCTCCGCCTTCCTCGCATGCTGCCACCGCCGTTTCAGTGCGAGCCCGCCCAGCATGCACGCCTCGGACGAACCGATGGTGGATGTGCCGACCGCCTTCGCCTGATCGGGTGCGTTCCACAGCCCGGCGAGCATCTTCCAGCACCGCGCCTCGATGGCGGCGGTCTGCGGATACTCGTCCTTGTCGATCATGTTCTTGTCCGCGGATTCCGCGTAGATCTTGTCGGCCTGCGGATCCATCCAGGTGCCGACGAACGTCGCCAGATTGAGCCGCGAGTTCCCGTCGAGCATCGCCTCGTCGTGCACGATCTGGTACGCGGTCTCCGGCAGCGACTCCCCCGACGGCAGGGTGTTCAGCGGGAAGTCGGTCGCCTCGCCCGCTCGCGCGAACAGCGGATTGAGCTGGTTCTGCTCGCTGAGACCGGTGTGTTCGTGATGCGACTCGTGCGGCTGCCCTGCCTGCGATGTGGTCATGCTGCCACGGTAGGCCTGTGCGTTGTGGTGGCGCCATTGTTCCGGGCGGGCCATGCTGCGAGTTCGTAGACAGACCGGCCCTCGCCCGTGTACTCTCGGAAATCCTGTGCCGACCGGCACAGGACGCCCCGCCGAGTGGAAGGTCAGGAAGATGCGAGCAACGCAGAGCCTGAAACGCGAACAGCGCGACTACCGCTCGCTCGAGCCTGCCCGGGGCCTGTAGCACCGACATCCCGTCGACCGTCACAGCCCCGTCCATCTCGAGGACCGGGGCTTTTTCTCTGCCTTCCGCCGACCGTGCGACAGGGTGCGAGGCCAGCCTCGGCCGCACCTTCACGAGAAACGAAAGGATCATGGAAAGAATCTCGAACCGCCTGCTGAGCTGGGCGAGCCTGCTCGAGGACAACACGCGCGAGCAGGCCGTCACGTCTTCGCAGATGCCGTTCATCCACCCGCACCTGGCTCTGATGCCGGATGCGCACCTCGGGCTCGGCGCCACCGTCGGCTCTGTCATCCCCACGCTGGGCGCGATCATGCCCGCTGCCGTCGGCGTCGACATCGGCTGCGGCATGATCGCCGTGCGCACCCAGTTCACGAGCGACGATGTGGCGCGCGCTGTCGGCGTGCATCCGCTGTCGGAGCTGAGGGAGCAGATCGAACGCGCGATCCCGCTGTCCGCCGGCGGCCGCAACAACAAGATCGTCGCCACAGCAGAGCCGCGCGTCGCCGAGCTGACCGCGATGGCCGACGCCATCGGCCTGTCTCCCGCAACGTACGCGAAGGGCTGGGCGCTGCAGCTCGGCTCGCTCGGCTCCGGCAACCACTTCATCGAGGTCAGCCTCGACGAGACGGATGCGGTGTGGCTGTTCCTGCACTCGGGAAGCCGTGGCGTCGGCAACCGGATCGCGGGTCACCACATCACGGTCGCGCAGCGGATCATGGAGCGGTACTGGATCGACCTGCCGAACCGGGACCTCGCCTACCTGGTCGAGGGCACGGACGAGTTCGACGCGTACATCGCCGAACTGCGGTGGGCGCAGCACTTCGCTCTGCTCAACCGCGAGGAGATGATGGACAGGGTGATCCGGCAGACGGCGGAGTTCTTCGGTGCGGACGTGCAAGAGCGGGAGCGGATCAACTGCCACCACAACTTCACGGAGCGCGAGCGGCATTTCGGAAAGGATGTCTGGGTGTCCCGCAAGGGGGCGATCTCAGCGCGGAAGGGTCAGGCGGGGCTCATCCCGGGCTCGATGGGGACGGCATCGTACGTCGTCTCCGGACTCGGGAACCCGCTCGCTCTCGAGTCGTCGCCGCACGGTGCCGGCCGCCAGTTCTCGCGGTCGGCCGCCAGGCGCACGTTCACCATCGAGCAGCTTCGTGAGGCGATGGCCGGGATCGAATTCCGGGACACGGATGCGTTCCTGGACGAGATTCCGCAGGCGTACAAGCCGATCGACCAGGTGATGGCGGATGCGGTCGATCTCGTGGAGATCCGCCACACGCTGCGGCAGATCGTCAATGTGAAGGGGAACTAGACGATCGCAGGGGGATCGGGTCGCGTCACTTCGGTGGCGCGGCCCGGTGCGGCGCCGAACGCGCCTGCTGTCTAGCCCTGCGCGAGCGTCGGCGCTGTGGCGTTGCCGAAGTCGATGTGCAGGTGGTTGCAGGTGTCGTCGAACGGCTTGAAGTTCTCGACGCTGATCGAGGAGCGGCAGTTGATCTGGCCGAGGCCGGAGCCGTTGGGGACCAGCGGGTCGAGGATGCTGATCAGTTCGAGCGAGCGCGAGTCGCCGCCCGTGAGGGGGGCGCCGTCGAGGAGGTAGAAGTCCACGGCGTGGCCTCCGCCGTTCGCGTAGTGCGACGACTCGGTGCCTGCGCCTTCGATCTGGCCGGTGCAGCGGCGGTTGATGTCGCTGACGCCCACCTGGGAGAAGTGCTCGAGTGCGACCGAGATCGACTGCAGCACCCGGTAGTCGACGCCGCAGCCAGGGACGGCGTTGCCCTCGGCGAGGTCCGCGATCTCCGGGATGTGGTTGGGGGTCGAGCCGACGAGGCGGCCGGAGGCGACAGCGCCCATCAGCTGGACCGCGAGCGCCTCGACGCTCGGCGACACCGAGGTGTTCATGGTGGAGTCGAGCATCTGCGGCGACTCGGCGATCTGCATCCCGTCGCGGGAGACGACCTGGGCCGTGGTGCCGCCGCCGGTGAGCGTCTGGACGGCCAGGGCCGTGCGCGCGTTGCCCATCGGCGACGCCTCAGCCGAGCTCGCATATGCCGGAAGGGCCGCGGTTCCGAAGAACGCGGTCAGCGCGAGGAGCACAGCGGCGTGGAAGCCGAACCGCTTGCGATGCGTGACGTGCACCTTGCGGAAGATGCCCTGCCGCGGTGCGGCGACGACGGCGCCTGGCTGCTGCGTGGTGCGCCGTGCCGACAGCTCGCGCCTGGTCGGCTTGACGACGATGCGCTCGCGCTTCGCCGGACGCTGACGCTCAGCCTCGACGCGTTCGCGCCGGCTGACGAAGACCTGTCCGGGGTCGGTCGAGAGCTCCGCCGGCTCCTGGACGTCGACGACGACCGGAGCCCGATAGGTGCGGCGAGACCGCGACGGGGCACTGGACTGGGGCAAGCTAGGTCTTTCTGAGCGGGGGGTAATGCGCGGGGCTTTGCGCAAACGCGTACTGATCTGTTTTACCCGATATCGCCTGAAGGTTCCATCAACATGCATAGATTCCCCGGCCGCAGGGGCCCGTCCCGCGCGTTCGGGTCACGCAGGAATGGGCCCCTGACCGGGGGTTTCATCGCGGGTTGCACCGCTTTGATGAAAACGAATCTACGGTGTCCGCGTTTTGGGGGACCGACGGGGTACGGCTGTTACGACACGAACCGCCCGGCGCGGCCAGGACGCGGCTCCGAGACGGCTCCAAAACGGCAGCCAGACGCGAACGTCAGGGGATCGCGACCGCCAGTTCGACCCCGCCGGAGCGTTCGCGCAAGGCGACCTCCGCGCGCCCGGCCAGGTCCCTGAGGCCGATCCCCGCTCCGGGGGATGCGAGCTCGCCTCCCGACGTCACGCGCACCAGCACGCCGCCGTCCCGCCCGCGGGTCAGGTCGAGGGTCACAGGCGACCCGTCCCCGTGCCTGACCGCGTTGGCCAGCCCCTCGGACATCGCGTCGACGACCGCCTCGCAGCGACGGTCGTCGTCCAGGCGGTCCCACACGGTGTCGTCGATGCGCACGTCGAGCGTCATCGCCCGTCTCCAGCTGTCCGCCAGCATCCGGATGCGCGTGCGCGCGTCCGTCGCGGGCCGCGCGCCCCGCAGTCCGGTCCTGATGCGGTCGACGGCATCTCGCACTGCAGTCGCTGCGTCAGCGGGGGTCGCTCCGCTCATCCCGACAGCGAGGGCGCTGGCGATCAGTTCGGACTGCACCCCGGAGTGCAGCAGCCTGGCGATGCCCTCCCGCTCGTGGTCGTAGTCGACGCGCACGCGCGCCGCCGCCTCGACGGCCGCCTGCATCGACTCCTCGATCTCGCTCTGGTCGGCGCGCACGCGCACCGACAGCGACGACACGAACGCGACCGCCGCTGCGATGCACGGATAGATGAAGGCCTGGAACACGATCAGGTCGGGGGCGAAGCCGAGCGCGCGCAGCATCCTGTCGCTCTCGACGGTGAGCACCACCCCTGCCACGACGTAACCGGCCAAGACGGTTGCCACCCGGGCTGCCGGCCGGCGCATCAGGGAGGAGAGCCTGGCGACGCCGATGTTCGCCAGAAGGAGGATGGCGAGGGTCACCGGAATCTGGATGACGGCGAGGCCGACCCCGTATGAGCTGAGCGCGAACGGCGTGACCATCCCGACGAACAGCACGGCGGTCGGCAGTGGCGGCGCCGCCCGCATCCCGCCGATCACGGAGCCGAGCCAGCCGAGCCTGCCGGACGATGACGACTCGACGGCGGCGCGCTGCCCCGGCGTAGCGTCCGCGGCGTAGAGCTCGTGGCTCGCCGGACGGACGATGTCGTTCGCGAGCGAGCGCAGCAACCGGGAAGCGTCGGCCGGCTCGATTCCGGCGAGCATCGCGGGGGCGGCGGCGTCCTCGATCTGCGCGAGCACCGCATCCACAGACGTCGCCCGCAAGGTCCGGATGCGCTCGCGTCCCGCCCGCTCGTCGGCTTCCGCCGCCTGCCGCACGGCGTTGAGCCGCCGGTACACGCCGCGGTGGTCGCGCACCAGATCGACGCCGATCGCGATGAGCGGGAACACGGAGAGGCAGATGACGACGTTGATAGCGATGCGGGCTCCGAGCTCACCCACCTCGACAGGGATGCCGAGCAGGCCTCCCGTCCACAGGAACAGGAACGGCCTGAGCACGCCGACGGCCGCGAAGAGCACCAGGACGACGACCGCGCGCATCCGGTCGGGCGTCACCCGCAGCACGCCGTATGCGGCCAGCATCGCGAGGCCGACCGCGAGATGCTCGACGCCGGCGACGGCCTCCGCCTCGCCGAGCGAGCGGCCGCCGTCCACGTACTGCACACCGGACATGACGGTCATGGCGAACGGGAACGTGATGATCCAGGTCCACCAGGTGATCGCGTTGCTCCCCGTCGCACGCGCGAGGAGGCGGCGGGTGGAGACGAGGTTCACGACCGGGCCATTCGAGTTCAGCCGAGCCCGGTCTGCGGGTCGCCGAAGGTGGCGGTGTAGAGGGTCGCGGCGGCCACGCGCGGCGTCAGACGGTCGTCGCCGGAGACGCCGAGCGCGTTGAAGATCCGCTCCACGCTCTTCTCGACGGCGCGCACGGTGACCCCACGACGGCGCGCGATCTCGGCGTTCGAGAACCCGGCGGCCAGCAGCCGCGTCGTCTCGAGCTGCGCTTCGCTCAGCCGCAGCAGCGCCGCCCGGCCGTCACCGCTCGGAGCCTCCCGCGACACCGGGCGCTCGGCGAGCGCTGCCTCGGCGGCCACCACGAGTTCGTCGATGTCGGCGATGGCGCCCTTGTTCACGAACGACGCTCCGGCGACCGTCTCCCGCGCACGGGCGGACGCCGCCTCGCGAGACAGGTTGCTGAGGAAGACGATGGCGAGATACGGCGCCCGTTCGCGCAGGATCGTCGCGAGCTCGAGGCCGTTCGGCCGTTCCCCCAGGTCGATGTCGGTCACCAGCAGGTCGGGATCGGCCTGATCGGCCAGCCGCAGTGCATCGGCGGACGACGCAGCCGGGGTCACGTCGAACCCCCGCCGTTCGAGCGCTTCGGCGACGAGCGAACGCATCAGCGCGTGGTCCTCGACCACCAGCGCCCTGCGTCTCCACCCGTCCACCGCCATGCCCGACAGAATATCGGCGTGGGCGGGCGGCACCGGACCGGTGGGTGCACCCCAGTTCGGGGCTCCGCAGTGCGCCAGCCAGGAAAGGATGCCCGCCCCGGGGTTCGCGCGGCCCGGGGCGGGCAGTCGGTGGTCACCCCCGCGCGATGCGGAGGGTGACGAGCTGGAACGGGCGGAGGGAGATGGCGACCGCACCAGGGCCGGACCCGTCGCCGGAGCCGCCGTCGCCGGAGCCGCCGTCGCCGGTCGCGCCGGTGACCGCATCCTGTGCCGTCTCGCGTTCCAGCAGGTCGGTCTGCGTGACGCCGGTGTGCGGGAAGTGGACGCCGATGCTCGCCGTGGTGCGCGAGCCGTGCGCCTCGTAGAGCCGCACGATCACGTCGCCCGAGCCGTCCTCGGCGAGCTTCACCGTCTCGATCACCGCGGCCGGGGTGTCCGACGACACCAGCGGCTCGACGGCGGCCGCCTGGCCGGTGCGCGCAGGGAGGTTGAGCCGGTAGCCCGCCTCGATCGCCGCATCCAGGCCGCCGACGACGATCGAGGTGCGCAGCGTGTGCTCACCCTGGTCGGCATCCGGGTCGGGGAACATCGGCGCCCGCAGCAGGGTTTGCCGCACGAGCGAGTACGTGCCTCCACCGTCGCGGGCGTGGCGGGTGATGTCGTGGCCGTAGGTCGAGTCGTTCGCGACGCCGACGCCGAAACCGGCCTCGGCGACGTGCACCCAGCGGTGTGCCGGCGTCTCGAACCGGGCGGTGTCCCAGCTCGTGTTGGTGTGCGTCGGCCGCTCGATGTGACCGAACTGGATCTCCGACCTGGCGGACGCGGTGTGCACATCCACGGGGACCGCCAGCTTCAGCATCCGCTGCTTCTCGTGCCAGTCGACGTGCGTGAGGATGTCGAGCGCCGCAGAGCCGGCGTCGAGCGACACCGTCTGCGTGACTACGGACGAGCCGAAGCTGCGCACGATCCGCAGGGCGACGCTGTCCGCGCCGTCCGCCACGACCTCCAGGCTGTCGAGCGCCGTGAGGTCGTCGCCGAACCGGCGGTACTCCACGTCCACGTCCCACGCGTCCCACTGGGTGGGGGTGTCACGGAAGAGCTGCAGCAGGTTGGCCCTGGTTCCCGGCGGGAGCGCCTCCCGGCCGGACGCCGCCTCGACGATGGAGGTCACCAGACCGTCGCCGTCGACCGTCACCGTGATGAGCGCGTTGGCCAGGACGAAGCCGTCGCCTGAGCGCTCGATCCTGGCATCCCCTGGCCGAGATGCGGTTCCAGCGCCGAAGGCGGGAACCCCGTCGACCGCGAACGGCGACGCGTTGAAGACGACAGCAGTGGATGCGGCATCCCCCAGCGCCGCCACCGACCGGGCGATCACGCCCTCCAGCGCCTCGGCAACGATCCCGTAGTTCTCCACCGCCTGGTCGTGCACCCAGCCGATCGACGACCCAGGCAGGATGTCGTGGAACTGCTGCAGCAGCACGGTCCGCCACGCCTGGCGCAGCTCCTCCACCGGGTATGCGGCCCCGGCGCGCACGGCGGCCGTCGTCGCCCACAGCTCTGCCTCGTGCAACAGGTGCTCGCTGCGGCGGTTGCCGTGCTTGGTGCGAGCCTGCGACGTGTACGTCCCGCGGTGGAACTCCAGGTAGAGCTCCCCAGCCCACACCGGCGCGGGCGAGAACTCGGCGGACGCCGCCGCGAAGAACTCGGCCGGCGTCGCGACGCGCACGGTCGGCGAACCCTCCAGAGACGCGGTGCGCTTGGCTGCGGCGACCATCTCCCTGGTCGGCCCTCCTCCCCCGTCGCCGAAGCCGAACGGGACGAGCGAGGTGTTCGCGCTTCCCTTGTCGGCGAAGTTCTGCTCCGCGTGCGCGAGCTCGGCGCCGGAGAGCACCGAGTTGTATGTGTCGACCGGCGGGAAGTGCGTGAAGATCCTGGTGCCGTCGATGCCCTCCCAGTCGAACGAGTGGTGCGGGAACTTATTGGTCTCGTTCCAGGAGATCTTCTGGGTGAGGAAGTAGTCGGCCCCTGCCGCGCGGGCGATCTGCGGGAGGGCCCCGGAGTATCCGAACGAGTCGGGCAGCCAGACCTCTTTCGGCTCGAAGCCGAACTCCTCCAGGAAGAACCGCTTGCCCTCCACGAACTGGCGGGCCATCGCCTCCGAACCCGGCATGTTCGTGTCCGACTCCACCCACATGCCGCCGACCGGTACGAACCTGCCCTCGGCCACCCGCACCCGGATGCGCTCGAACATCTCGGGATAGAACTGCTTCATCCAGGCGAACTGCTGTGCAGACGAGCAGGCGAACACGAAGTCCGCATCCTGATCCATCAGGTCGAGGACGTTGGAGAACGTGCGGGCGCACTTGCGGATCGTCTCCCGCACAGGCCACAGCCACGCCGAGTCGATGTGCGCGTGCCCGACCGCGAAGATCGAGTGGGCCGTCGCGGCCGCCGGGGAGGCGAGCACCCCGGCGAGCGCGGCCCGGCCGGCCGCTGCCGTGCCGTGCACATCGGTCGGGTCGACCGCATCCACCACCGCGTCCAGTGCGGCGAAGAGGGATGCGCGGCGCGGCGACTGCTCCGGCAGCACGGCGGCGAGGCCGCGCGCCGTCCACACGTCCTGCACCAGCTCCCACACCTCGCGGTCGCGGTGCACGACGGCCATCCGCCGCAGCGCGTAGATGGGATGCTGCGGTGCGGTGGATTTGCGGCCAAGCTTGGTGGGGATGAAGTCCACGAACTCGCTGCCCACATCCGGATTGGCCGCCGCCTCGACGTAGACCTCGAACGGCTGGCCGGGAGCGAGGCGCAGGCGGACGTAGCCGTTGAGCGGTTCGATCGCCTTGATGATGGTGCCGTCGGTCGCCCAGACCAGGCCCTCGGCCTGGAAGCCGACCTGTCCTGCTGTGAAGCCGAGGTCGACGACCAGCTCGACGTCGTCCGGGTCCGCGTCCCACTCAGCGGGAACGGTGCCGGTGACGTGGAACCAGACCGTCCCCCACGGCCGGCCCCACGCCTGCCCGAGCTCGAACGGCGTGAACGTGTTCGCGACGGCCTGCGCGAACGGCACCGGCTCGTCCGGCACCTCCCACGCCTCGATCGTCACGGGCGCGGACGCGCGCTCCAGTGCGGGTGCGAGACGCTCGCGCACGAAACGGTCGACGCGCATCTCGACGAGCTGGTTCTGTTGATACAACGAGACTCCTTATATAAGAGGTACGGGGTCTAGCCCTTGACGGCTCCGGCGAGCGCGGACGAACCACCGAGCACGCGGGAGACGAGGACGTAGAGGGCGATCACGGGCACGGAGTAGATGAGCGAGTACGCCGCGAGCTGGCCGTACGCGACGGCTCCGTACTGCCCGAAGAAGGTGAAGATGCTGACGGCGGCCGGCTGGTTCTCCGGGCTGAGCAGCAGCACGAACGGCACGAAGAAGTTGCCCCACGCCTGCACGAACACGAAGATGAACACCACGGCGATCCCGGGGCGGACGAGCGGGACGACAACGGTCCACAGCGTTTTCATGCTCGACGCACCGTCGACCCACGCTGCCTCCTCGAGGGAGAGCGGCACGGAGTCGACGAAGTTCTTCGTCATCCAGATCGCCATCGGAAGCGACGATGCTGCCATGAACAGGATCGTCCCACCGATCGAGTCGATCAGGTTCAACGACACGAACAGGCTGTAGACCGGAACCATCATCGCGGTGATCGGCAGGCAGGTGCCGAACAGGATCGCGTAGAGGAACGGCTTGTTGAACCTGTTGCGGTAGCGGGACAGCGGGTACGCGGCCAGGATGGCGACGATCACCGTGATGAACGCGCATCCCGCAGACAGCAGCAGGCTGTTCCAGAGCGGCACGAACGCCAGGTCCGGTGTGAGCACCTTCTGGAAGTTCTCCAGAGTCCACTGCTTCGGCCAGCCGACGGCCAGGGTGGCCGAGCCGTCGAACGACGCGAACACCACCCACACCATCGGAAGCACGAAGACGAGCCCGATCAGCAGCAGCAGGATGTTGGCGGTCCACTTGAGAGCGAGACCGCTCGGCGATGACAGGCGCATCAGTCCACCTCCGTCTTGAGAGCGCGCACGTAGACGATGGCGAACACGGCGCCCACGAGCAGCAGGATGGTCGCGATGGCGGTGCCGTAGCCCAGCTCGGAGAACTTGAAGGCCTCCTGGTAGGCGAGCACGGGGAGCGTCATGGACTTGTTGCCAGGACCGCCTCCCGTCATCACGTAGATGAGGGTGAAGACCGAGAGGGTCTGCAGGGTGATCAGCATCAGGTTGGTGGAGATGCTGCGGCGGATCATCGGCAGTGTCACCAGGAAGAACCGCTTGATGCCGTTCGCGCCGTCGACCTCCGCCGCCTCGGTGATCTCCGGCGGCACCTCCTGCAGCGCCGCCGAGTATACGAGCATCGAGAAGGCGGCGCCTCGCCAGGTGTTGGCGAGGATCACGGCGAGCATCGGGAACGCGAACAACCACGACGGCCCGGTGATGCCCACCATCGCGAGGATGGCGTTGAGCGTGCCCTTCTGGCTGAAGAACGCGTACGACGCGAACGCGGCGACGATCTCCGGCAGCACCCACGCGCCGACGACGAACGTCGACACGATGGCGCCGACCACCCGGCCGCCCGCCCGCATCAGCAGGGCCAGGACCATCCCGACGATGTTCTGCCCGATGACGGCGGAGCCGATGAGGAAGACCAGGGTGAGGACCACCGCGACAGGGAAGTCCGGGCTGTTGAACAGGTCGATGTAGTTCTTCAGGCCCACCCACTCGCTCGACGCGGCCGCGGCCCCGGTGAGCGACGAGTTGGTGAACGATCCGTAGAAGGAGGAGAGGATCGGCCCGACCAGGAACACGACCAGGAGGCCGATGGCCGGGATGAGCGGGACGGTCCTCGCGACCGATCGCCGGACTCTGCGCGAACGTGCCGTCCGCTCCGGGCGGGGCGGCCGGGAAGTTCCCCGGCCGCTCGCGCCCTCGGCGACGGCGTCGATTGTCGACGTCACTGTCTGGTTACTCCGACTTCGTCTTATCCTTGCCGACGATGCCGACGACCGTGTCGTCGTACGCCTTGGCGGCTTCGGCTGGTGACTGCTGGCCGGTCATCACCGACTCCATGGCCACCTGGATCCCGTTGGAGATCTTCGAGTAGTCCGGGGTCGCAGGACGGAACTTGGTCACATCCACCAGCGAGGCGAAGAACGTGGATGTGGGGTTCGACTTGGCGTACGCCGGGTCGGCCGCGACGTCCTTGCGCACCGGGATCTGGCTGAGCGAGATGTCGAAGTCGAGCGAGTTGGCCTTGTTGAGGGCGTAGGAGATGAACTTCCAGGCTTCGTCCTTGACCTTGCTCTTCGACCCCATCGACAGCGTCCAGCCGCCCGACATGCTGATGCTGCCCGGCTCCTGGCCGGTCTGCGTCGGCATCGGAGCGACGCCCATCGTCTTCTCCCACTCCGGCCAGTTGGTGTCGCCGGTGGACTGCCAGGTGCCTGCGACCCACGAGCCGTCGAGGTTGATGGCGAGCTTGCCCTGCGGGATGAGCTGGCTGGTCACGATGTTCTGGTAGTTGGTGTCGCTGGTGATCTCCTGCGACGGGCCGAGGCCGCCCTGGTAGA
The DNA here is from genome assembly GCF_044765685.1 of Leifsonia sp. NPDC102414. Lineage (NCBI taxonomy): Bacteria > Bacillati > Actinomycetota > Actinomycetes > Micrococcales > Microbacteriaceae > Leifsonia > Leifsonia sp. NPDC102414. The sequence goes on along the minus strand of NZ_JBIWKN010000002.1, from coordinate 763,218 downwards.
CCTCCTTCAGCACATCCAGAGAGTCGGTGAACGCCTTCGAGCCGGTGATCCACTTGCCGGACGACGCGTCGTACAGGCCGTCCTTGCTCGCTCCGTAGAGCAGCATCTCGAAGCCCTGCATCGAGCTGGCCTCGCCGCCGGCCTTGCCGGAGAAGATGTTGATGGGGGTGACGCCGGGGACCTTGTCCTTGATGGTCTTGGCCGCATCCAGCACGTCGTTCCAGTCCTTCGGCTTCCAGTCGGCCGGCAGCCCTGCCTTGGCGAAGATGTCCTTGTTGTACCAGAGGGCGCGGGTGTCCGTGCCCATCGAGACGCCGTAGATCTTGCCGTCGTCGCCCTTGCCTGCGTCCTTGGCGTTGTCGTAGAACTGCGACCACTCGTCCCACTTGTTCACGTAGGAGTCGAGCGGTTCGAGGTACCCGGCCTGCGCGTCGGAGCGGATGAGGAAGGTGTCCTCGTAGAGCACGTCAGGTGCGGTGCTGGCGCTGCGGTTCATCAGCGAGAGCTTGGTGTAGTAGTCGTTCTCAGCGGCCTTGATCGGAACGAGGGTGACCTTCTCCCCCGGGTTGGCCTTCTCGAACCCGGCCTTCGCCTTGGCCATGAACTTGGCCATGAGGTCGGTGCCGAAATCCTGGTAAGCCACCTTGATGGTCTTGCCGTCGTTGGACCCGGACGACGAACATCCGGCCAGTGCGACGAGTGCGGATGCGGCCACCACGGCGACCAGAACTCTGCTGCGTTTCATCGATGCTCCCTTGCTTCGATGTCCGGTGGGCGCCTTCCCTGCCCTGCGGTGCCGGACCTTGGTTGTAATTTATAAATCAATTTGATTTATTTGGCAATGGGTGCGGGGAAAATGCCTGATGAGACCCGGATGGGGGTCGACGGGATGGGAGTCGAGCCGCGCCCTACACCCGGCCGCGCGGCGAGAAGGTCGCGTCGAGCACCAGGCACGCCGCGCCCACCGCGGCGACGTCGGCGCCCACAGCGCTCGACTCCGTGATGACGGGGTGGGTGAGGATGTCCATGTCGAACTCGTGCATCCAGCCGGGGAGGCGGGCGGCGTAGAACGGTTCGAGCCGGTCCCAGGACGGGCCGCCGAAGACCACGCGGTCGATGTCGAGCAGCGCGGAGAGGTTCGAGAGATAGTACGCGGTGTTCCGGATGGACCTGTCGAGGATGCTCGTGGCCACGTCGTCGCCCGCCGTCGCCGCCTGTGTCAGCTCCGTGAAGAGGGCGTCGACCGTCTCGACGTCGAGGTCGAGCTCCACGCCGTCCGGGACGGGTTCTCCGCCCGGCGCGGAGAGGACACCGGCCCAGATCGCCTGCATCACCAGGCGGTACGGACGGACGGATTCGCCGTAGCAGCCGCGACGCCCGCAGGCGCAGAGGGCGCCGCCTGGGTCGACGATCGCGTGGCCGACGTCGCCGGCGTTGTGGGTGGCGCCCGTGTAGACGTCGCCGCCGAGCACCATCCCGACCCCGACGCCCGTGCCGTAGTACACGAACACGTAGTCGTGGCTGGCATCCGCCGAGTCGCGCCAGCGCTCGGCGACCGCGGCTGCCGTCACGTCCTTCGCCACCAGAGCGGACAGGCCCGTCGCGGCCCGCAGTTCGTCGCGCAGGTGGAAGTCGTTCCAGCCGGGGATGAGCGGCGGCCGCACCACCACGCCCGTCTCTGTGTCGATCGGGCCGGGTGCCGCGACGCCGACACCGCTGACCTTCGCCCGGTCGACGCCCGACTCCGCCAGCACCGTGCCGATCGCCTCCACCACGATGGCGAGGGTCTGCATCGCGTCGCCGGACACCGGAGAGTGGCGGCGTGCCTCAGCGACCACCTCGCCCTCCAGGTCGAGCAGCACGCAGGTGATGACCGTGGGGTCCAGGTGCACCCCGACCGCGTACGAGCCCGTCGGCTCCAGCTGCAGGATGGTGCGCGGCTTGCCAGGACCGTCGATGCGCTTGCCTGCCTCGCGGATGAGGCCCTGGTCGATCAGCCTCCTGCTCACGTTCGACACCGTCTGCGCCGACAGGCCGGTCGAGCCGACCAGCTCGACTCTGCTGAGGCCTCCCTCGGAGCGGCGCACGGCGTCGAGCACGACCGTGTCGTTGAACGCGGCGATCGCGGGGAGGTTCGCTCCTCTGGGCATACGCCTCCTTCAGTGTGCGTCGGGTCGCCTTCGTAGGATACATACCGAGCCGCAGTCGGTCGCCGACGCCCAGGGCGGCCGACGCCCATCCGTTCCGTAGACTTGCTCCGAACCTGGAACGACGGACGGAGACAGCATGGGATCGAGGTGGGCTCGCGTCGCGCGCGGGTTGCTCGCATCCTGTGTCGCGATCTTCGTCGCCGCCCTGTTCCACGTCGCAGGCGGCGGGGCCGCGCCTGGGGTGCTCCCGCTCGCGCTCAGCCTCGCGTTCTCGACCGTCGCATCCATCGCCCTCACGGCGCGGTCGCTGTCGCTGTGGCGGCTGACGATCGCGGTCGGGTTCAGCCAGTTCCTGTTCCACCTGCTGTTCGGTCTCGGCACGGGCACGGCCACGTTCAGCGCTCCCGCCGGCGCGACGCACCTGCACGCCGGCTCGCACCTGACGATGACGATGCCCGGCGTCACTCCGGGCACGATGCCCGGCGCAATGCCCTCCCACGACGACCTCAGCCTGGGGATGTGGGGAGCCCACCTCACCGCCGTCCTCGTCACCGTGATCGCGCTGCGCTTCGGCGAGCAGGCGTTCTGGGGGCTCCTCGAGACCACCAGGATGCACGTGGCCAGGTTCGCCGACCGCCGCATCCTGGACAGGCTCGCCATCGCGCCGGCCATGCTCGAGCACGCCTCCTCCGCCGTCGCCGGCGCCGTCTCCCGCGAGCCGGCGCTTCTGCGCGACCTCGGCGTCCCCCTCCTCCGGCTGCGCCACCGCGGGCCACCCCTGGCCGTCGCGTCCTGACGGAGCGTTCCACGATCGTGCGTGGCGCCCGTCTGCCGGCGCGCACCCGCACTCATCGAACGCTTCCGAACAAGGACAGAACTCCCATGAAGAAACGCACCATCGCCGCGTCCATCGCCGCGGCCACCACCGGCCTCCTCCTGCTCTCCGCTCCGCTCGCGGCCAGCGCGCACGTGCACGTCACCCCCGACCAGGCAGAGCCTGGCAGCTACGCGACGCTCACCTTCAAAGTGCCGACGGAGTCGGCGACGGCGGGCACGGTGAAGCTCGTCGTCGACCTGCCGACAGCCGACCCGTTCACCTCGGTCACCTACCTCCCGCTCGCCGGCTGGACCACGACCGTGGACACCGAGACCCTCGCCAAGCCGGTGAAGACCGACGACGGAACCATCACGCAGGCTCCCGTGCGCGTGACCTGGACCGCGGACTCCGGCGTGCAGATCGCACCAGGGCAGTTCCAGGAGTTCACGATCTCGGCGGGCGCCGTGCCCAAGACCGGCCAGCTCGTCCTGCCGACGCACCAGTACTACAGCGACGGCAGCGTGGTCGACTGGAGCGAGAAGACCCCGGCGTCCGGGGCAGAGCCCGAGCACCCTGCGCCGACGATCTACGTGACCGACCCTGTGCCGGCCGCCGACGGCGAGAACCTCGTCGCGAGCTCGACGCCGGCGCCGGTCGCCGCGTCGTCCGGGCTGGCGGCCGACGCCCTCGCGATCGGCCTGGGTATCGGCGGACTCGCGCTCGGCGCCATCGCGCTCGTCGTCGCCGTGTTCGCGGCCACCAGGCGCGGGCGTGGGAAGGTGGGGGCATGACGCACCGCATCCGCACCGCATCCATCGGGGCGTTGACCGCCGCCATCGCGGCCGTCGCTGTCGCGGTGCTTCCCGTGGCGAGCGCGTCGGCGCACGACTACCTGGTCGGCAGCGACCCGGCGGCCGACGCCGTCGTGAGTTCGCCGCTCGACGCGGTGAAGCTCACATTCAACGACCGCGTGATCGACATCGGCGGCAACAGCGCGCTGGTGACCGTGACGGGTCCGGATGCGGCGACCCGCCACTTCGAGACCGGATGCGCGACCATCGCGGACACGGTCGTCAGCGCACCGGTGGCGCTCGGCGCCGCAGGGAAGTACACGATCACCTACCAGATCGTGTCGGCGGACGGCCACCAGGTGTCGAACTCGTACGAGTTCAGCTACCAGCCGCCGTCAGGAACGGCGGAGGCGGCAGGCACGGAGAAGACGGCGTGCGGCGCCGGTACGTCCACGCCGAGCGCCGAGCCGACCACCTCGGCGACGCAACCCGCCGCCGCCGAGCCGACGGAGACCGCAGGGTCCCCCCAGCCGACCGCAGCCTCATCCACGGATATCGGCCTCGTGATCGGGATCGCGGTCGCCATCGTGGTGCTCGCGATCATCGCGGTGGTCATCGTCCTCCTCACCGCCCGCCGCAAGCCCAAGCCCGGTCCCGGTCCCGGCTCCGGTCCCACGCCCGACGAGTAACAAGCAATCGAGTCCGGACTTGTTCACACCTCGCGACGGTGTGTCGCCTGAACAAGTCCGGACTCGATGGATGCGCGGGGGGCCGGGGCCGTCAGGGGGTCGGCATGCCGCCGTTGACGTTGAGGGTCTCGCCGGTGACGTAGCTGGACTCCGCGGAGGCGAGGAAGACGTACGCCGGCGCCAGCTCGGTCGGCTGACCGGCGCGGCCGAGCGGCGTCTGCTCGCCGAAGTCGGGGAGCTTGTCCTTCGGCTGACCGCCAGCGACCTGCAGCGGTGTCCAGATCGGCCCTGGCGCGACGGCGTTCACCCGGATGCCGCGCGGCGCCAGCTGCCCGGCGAGCGCCTTGGTGAACGTGTTGATCGCCGCCTTCGTGGTGGCGTAGTCGACCAGGATCTCGCTCGGCAGGTATGCCTGCACCGAGGTCGTGTTGATGATGCTCGAACCAGGCTCGAGGTGCGGGAGCGCCGCCTTCGTGATCCAGAACATCGCGTACACGTTGGTGCGGAACGTCTCGTCGAACTGCTCGTCGCTCAGGTCCTCCAGCCGTTCGCAGAACTGCTGCTTGCCCGCGTTGTTGACCAGGATGTCGATACCCCCGAGCGCTTCGACGGCGTCGGCGACGAGCCCGCGGCAGGCCTCGGCCGTCGTGATGTCGTACGGCAGCATGGCGACGGTCGCGCCGCTGCCCTCTACGACGGCCGCGATGCGGCGGGCGTCCTCCTGCTCGTCGGGCAGGTAGGCGATGGCGACGTCTGCGCCCTCCCTGGCGAACGCGATCGCGACGGCAGCGCCGATCCCGGAATCGCCTCCGGTGACCAGCGCCTTCCGCCCGGTCAGCCTGCTCGTGCCGCGGTAGGTCGCCTCACCGTGGTCCGCCTTGGGCGCGAGGTCCGCATCCAGGCCAGGCGCATCCTGGTGCTGCTTGGGGGCGTCGACGGAGTCGAAACGGTCGACGGGATTCTGAAAGGTCAGTTGGTCGGTCATGAGGCGGACGGTACGCCGGGCCGCACGCGCGTCGCAGGGGGTTTACGCCGGGCAGGGCGCGGGCGTAACGTCTCCGCATGGACAAGGACGCCCAGAACCAGCCGACAGCGGTACCCACCGAGCAGATGGACCCGGACATCGTTCCGGCCCCGCTCCCCGACCCCGCCGCCGTCGACGACGGAGACGAGGAGGACGGGCGCCTCTGAGCACGGCGATGGCGCGGTGGTCCTGGTCAGTCGGGGGCGCCGCCTGATGCCGTGTCCTCTTCGGTCTCGGCGTTGTGGTGCTCCTGCTTCGACGGTTCGGAGTCCTGACCGTGGTCGTGGATGGCTGCCGTGAAGTCGGCGCTCGTCATCTCCTTCTCTCCGTCGTCGAGGTCGGGGCGGTTCTGGTCGCTCATCCGGTGATCCTTCCGTCGCGGGGGCGCCGGTGCGCCCCGTAGGCTCCGGACGGTAGCCCCCGCATCCGCCGGACGGAAGGGGGTGTGGACGGCAACAGGTGGCAGTTTCGCCGGCGCCAGAGGACACACACGTCCGGTTGAGCCCGCGCACAGCCTCGTGAGGCAAGGTGGGCGGGTGGAGATCGTTGTCGACGTGGTGCTCGTGGTGCTCGCCGTCGTCGCCATCGCCGCGGGGTGGAGCAACGGAGCCATCCGTGCCGCCGGTTCCCTCGTCGGACTGGGACTCGGGCTCTGGGCCGGGCTGAGCCTCGCTCCGCTCGTCGTCGCCTGGCTCGCCGAGGCCGGCTGGGGAAGCGTCACGGAGCGCTCGGTCGTCGCCGCCATCGTCATCCTGGTCTGCGCCGCCGTCGCGTACGCCATCGCCGCCGGACTGGCGTCGCTGATCGGAAAGCTGCTGCGCCACGGACCGATCCGCTGGCTCGACTCGCTCGTCGGCGCCGTGCTCGGACTGCTCACCTGGGCCGTCGTGGTGTGGCTCGTCGCCGGTTTCGCCATGGCCACCAGCCTGGCGACGGTCGTGCAGGCCGCCAGTTCGTCACGCGTCGTCGCGACCCTCGACAGCATCGCGCCGTTCCCGGCCAGCACGGTGCTCGGAGCGGTCGACGACGCCCTCGCGGGGGCCGGTCTTCCCCAGGTGTTCGAGAGCGGCGAGTCGATCAAGACGATCCAGGCGCCGGACCCGTCCGTGCCGAGCGCCGTGGCGGCGACGGAGTCCTCCGTCGTCACCGTGCTCGCGTCGAAGCCCGCGTGCGGCGTCGACTCGGAGGGCAGCGGCTGGGTGGTGCAGAGCGGCAGGGTCGTGACGAACGCGCACGTGGTCGCCGGCGCATCCACCATCGTCGTGCGGGAACCGGCCACCGACAGGGTGGAGCGGGCGACGCTCGTCGCGTTCGACCCTGAGCGCGACCTCGCCGTCCTCGATGTCACCGACCTCATGGCGCCGCCGCTCGACATCGGGCCGGATGTGACCGCCGGCGCCCAGACGTACGCGGCGGGCTATCCGGGCAACGGCCCGTTCACGATCAGCCCGGAGCGCGTGCGCGACCGCATCATGGCCCGCGGCACCGACATCTACCAGTCCGGGTCGGTCGACCGCGACATCTACTCGCTGCGCGGCAGCGTGCGTCCCGGCAACTCTGGCGGTCCGCTGCTCAACTCGTCCGGCGACGTGGTCGGCGTGGTGTTCGCCCGCTCGACCGTCGACCCCGACACGGGATACGCGCTCACGCTCGCCGAGCTGCGGCCGGTGCTGTCGTCGGTGAGCTCCGCGCCGATCAGCTCCGGCGCCTGCTCCACGGGTTGATGGCGCGATGCCGCGCGGAACACTTTCGGGCGCGAGGTGGTTGGCTGGTGACATGAAGGCTGTCACTTACACCTCGACCGGATCATCGGATGTGCTGCAGTACGGCGAGCGCGACGAACCGCACGCCGGACAGGGCGAGGTGCGGGTGCGCATCCACGTGTCCGGCGTGAACCCCACCGACTGGAAGTCGCGCAGCGGCAGCGGCGCCGGTGAGCTCGCCCGCGCGCAGGTTCCCAACCAGGACGGCGCAGGCGTGGTGGACGAGGTCGGCGACGGCGTGAACGGCCTCAGCGTCGGCGACAGGGTCTGGGTGTGGGATGCTGCATACCAGCGCGCCGACGGGACAGCGCAGGAGCTCGTCGTGCTGCCGGAGCGCCAGGTCGTGCCGCTGCCACAGGATGCGTCGTTCGACCTCGGCGCGTCCGTCGGCATCCCAGCGCTCACCGCCCACCGCGCGCTCACCGTGCACGAGGGAGGGCCGGCAGAGCTGTCGCCCGGCGCGCTCCACGGGCGCACCGTCCTGGTCGCCGGTGGAGCGGGCGCGGTCGGCCACGCAGCCATCCAGCTCGCGGTGTGGGCGGACGCGACCGTGATCGCCACGGTCAGCAGCCACGAGAAGGCCGAGCTCGCCAGAGCGGCCGGCGCCCACCACGTGGTCAACTACCGCGACGGCGACACGGCCCAGGCGATCGGCGCTCTCGCCCCGCGCGGCGTGGACATCGTGGTCGAGGTCAACCCGGCCGCCAACGCGGAGCTGGACGCGCGGATCGCCGCCCCGAACGCATCCATCGCCGTCTACGCGGACTCCCCCGGCGAGGCGACCGTCGCCATCCCGGTGCGGCCGAGCATGGGCAAGAACCTGCGCTACCAGTTCGTGCTCACCTACACGACGACCCCCGCGTCGAAGGACGCCGCGGTGCACGCAGTGGCGGCCGCCATCGCGGACGGCGCGCTGCCGATCGGCGCGGAGCACGGTCTGCCGGTGACGCGGTTCCCGCTCAGCGAGACGGCAGCGGCGCACGACGCCGTCGAGGGCGGCATCGTCGGGAAGGTGCTCATCGACGTGGCGTGACGGCCCCGTCGCCGATCAGGGCCGATCCGGTCAGGCTTCCGGCGCCTGGCCGGTGTAGAAGCCGTAGGTCGCGTCGGCGTTCCTCGCCGCCTGCTCCCTGTCCGCTCCGGCGGCGACGTGCGCGGCCGCCCAGCGGTCGGCCACGGCACGAGTGAACGCCTTGCCGTCGTCGGAGAGCGCCCAGGCCTCGCCCTCCTTGGGTGAGATCGCGCCGTCGAGACCGCCGAGGTTGAGAGCGAGGCCGACGAGGGCCTGATCCCAGCCGACGCCTGTGGCCCCTGGACCGAACGTCTCCCACATCCCGGCGGGAACATCGGCGACCAGGGCGGAGTGCTCCAGCTCGAACCGCGTGCTGTCCTCCGTCACGGCCGTGAGCCGCACGGTGACCCAGGTGACCCCTCCGCCGAACTCCCAGGTCACGCGGTACTCGGCGCTGCCGTCCGCCGGCGGCGTGCAGGACAGCACCTCGCCTCCGGCGTTGCCGGTGAGCTGGTATCGGCCGCCGAGGCGGAGGTCGCCGGAGACGGGGAGGAACCAGCGGGCGATCCGCTCTGCGGTCGTCGTCGCCTCCCAGACATCGTCGATGCCGGCCGGATACTCCTGGCCGATGGTCTGGATGCGCGTGGGAGCGCCATCGACCTCCTCGGTGCGCAGACTCCGGGTGACGGCGTCGATCTGCGGGGTCACGTCGACCATGATTGCTCCTCCTCGAGGTGTGCTGGATCATCGGAATGCGCGCGCTCGGCGGCCAGGCGGCGCTCACGTCCGCCCCTCGCCAGTTCGGTGCCGAGAGCCGCGAGCGGGCCGCGCCAGAAGCGCTCGAACGGACTCAGCCAGTCGTTCGCCTGCTGAAGTCCGTGCGGGTCGACCGCGTACAGCCTGCGGGTGCCCTCCGGACGGACGGTCGCGAAGCCATGCTCCCTGAGTATCCGCAGGTGCTGCGACACCCCCGGCTGGCTGATGCCGAACTCCTCCACGATGACGGAGGAGAGGCGTCCTGCCGACTCCTCTCCCTCCAGGAGGAGTTCGAGGATTCGCCGCCTGACCGGGTCTCCGAGAACGTCGAACGCGTGCATGGACCCAATTGTTGCGTTGCTTCTTATATAAGTCAAGCCTTAATAATGGAGGCGGGCGACGAGCTGCGCACACGGGCCCGCCCCGCCTGGACCACCAACGCCACGGCGGCAGCGAGCGCGATCGCCGCCGCGTATCCGAGCGCGGTCGGCAGGAGACCGACGACGCCGATCAGCTCGCCGGCGATCAGGGCGGGAACGCCGTACGCGATGTAGCTGACCAGGAAGATGCCGGCGAACAGCTCTGCGCGCTGGTTGTTCGGCGCGAGCGGTGCGAGCATCCGGAGCATCGAGGAGAACCCGGCGCCGAAGCCTGCGCCCGCGATGACGGCCCCGGCGAACAACAGCCAGAGCACCGCGAAGGCCATACCGGCGGCTGCGACGGCGATGCCGATCACGATGGCGACCATCGAGACGATGGCGGTCCTGCGTGCTGGCGCACGGGTGAGCAGCAGTCCGGCCGTCGCGCCGACCGCGGGCGGCACGGCCACGATGGCGCCGTTGAGCAGCCCGCTGTCCAGGTGGAAGACCCCGCTCAGGATGGACGGGGAGAGGCCGATGAACAGGCCGGCGAGCATCCAGGTGGATGCGAAGAGCGGGATCGCGCCGACGAACTCGGCCCGCGCCGCGCGCGGGATGACCAGACGCGGGATGAGCGAGCCGAGCGCTCCCGGCCGTCGCGTGACGGTCTCCCTCACACCGAGCACCACGAGCAGGCCCGCCACGAACAGGACCACCAGCGAGACGAAGACGATGGTGGTCGGCTGCGGCACGAACTGCACGGCGAGGCCGGTGAAGAATGCGCCGAGCGCGATGCCGCCGACCGGTGCCGTGCTGCCGATGGTCGCGCCCAGCTTCTTGTGCCGTTCTGGCGCGAGTTCCACGATCGCGGCCGTGAAGGTGCTCATGGCCGCGCCTGTCGCCACTCCCTGCACCGCGCGGGCGGCGATGATCCAGCCGATGTCCCTCGCGAAGAGGAACATCAGCATCGCGACCACCTGCAGGGCGAGAGCGCCGATCAGCACGGGTCGGCGGCCGATGTGGTCGGAGAGCGAGCCGGCGACCAGCAGCGTGACCAGGAGGGTGATGGCGTAGATGGCGAACGCGACGGTGAGCAGCCACGGCGCGAAGCCCCACTCATGCTGGTAGAGCACGAAGAGCGGACTCGGAGCCCCGACGGCGAGGGCGACGGCCACGAACGCCAGCGAGGTGCCGACGAACGCCGGCATCGGGCGCAGCCTGCGGCGCGCGCGGCCGGTGTCGGTGCGGCCGGCGTCGGCGCGGCCGGCAGAGCCCGCCGGGTCCACTGCACGGCGGATGCGCGCGACGGAGGCGGTGCTGGTCTCTTCTGCTGTCGTCATGATTCCCTCCAAAAGCAAATCTGATTGCTTTAAGGATGCTAAACCCCCGCGCCCTTCAAAAGCAACAAGATTTGCTTTAAGCTATTCCGTATGGAGACAACCACCCCGAAGCGCACGGGGGGACGCAGCGCTGCGGTCATCCACAGTGTCCGGACCGCCGTCGAACAACTCATCAAAGAACGCGGGCAGGATCGCGTCACCGTGCCGATGATCGCCGAGCGCGCCGGCGTCAACCCCACGAGCATCTACCGCCGCTGGGGCGACCTCCCCACCCTCATCAACGACATCGCCACCTACCGGCTCGACCCGGAGCGTCCGCTTCCGGCGAGCGGCAGCCTCAGGGAAGACCTCACGGTCTGGGCCCGCGAGCTGGTCAACCACTACCGCAAGCCGGTCAATGCCGCACTCCTCCGCGGTGGGGCGGGAGCCGCGGGAGAGTCGACCTCCGACTGCCTGCGCAACCGGCGCGAAGAAGCCACGATGTTCGTGGAGCGTGCCGCCGACGTCGGGCTCACGGTCGACGACATCGTCGACACCGTCGTCGCCCCGATCGTGCACCGCACGATCTTCCAGCCGTGGCGGCTCACCGACGACACCGCCGACGAGCTGGTCACGCGACTCTTCCGCCTCGCCGACTGACTCGACCTGGATGCGGTCGCCCGCGGCCTCCGCAGGTGGCGTCCCAGCCGCTAGGGTCGGGAACGTGAGTCGGGAACCTGGCCAGGAGGAGCGGGGCGGAGCGAGGCGGACCGCCGCGGAACGCGCCGCAGCACGCTCCGGCTGGGCCGTCGGCATCGCCACGGCCGCGTACGGCATCTCCTTCGGAGCGCTCGCCACCGCATCCGGGCTGGACGTCTGGCAGACGTGCGTGCTGAGCCTGGTCATGTTCAGCGGCGGCTCCCAGTTCGCGCTGATCGGCGTGCTCGCCTCCGGCGGCGTCGCCGCCGGAGGGTCTGCGATCGCGGGGGCGGCCCTGCTCGGCGTGCGCAACTCGTTCTACGCACTCCGCCTCTCCCGCATCATCGGACCAGGCTTCTGGCGGCGCACGGCCGCGACCCAGCTCACCATCGACGAGTCGACAGCCGTGGCGACCGCCCAGCAGGAACCGCGGGCGCAGCGCATCGGCTTCTGGACGACGGGCCTGGTCGTCTACATCGGCTGGAACATCACCACGCTGGCCGGCGCCCTGCTCGGCAACCTGATCGGCGACGTCAAAGCGTACGGCCTGGATGCCGCTGCCGCCGCGGCATTCCTCGGCCTGCTCTGGCCGCGGCTCAAAGCACGACAGACCCAGGCGGTAGCGGTCGCGGCCGGGTTCGTCGCCACCATGCTCACCCCGTTCCTGATGCCTGGCCTGCCGGTGCTCGCCGCAGCGGCGGTCGCGATCGTCGTCGGCGTGCTGAACCTGTTCGGTCGCCGCAGCGATCCCCCGCGCCCTGAGGCGATCCCGATGGAACGCGAGGTGGAGCCGTGACGACCTGGAACATCATCCTGCTCGCCTCGATCGCCGTGCTCGCCCTCAAGGCGGTCGGCTGGCTGGTGCCGCCGAAGGCGCTCGACCACCCGACGGTCGCGCGGGTCAGCGACCTCCTCACCGCAGCGCTGCTCGCCGCTCTCATCTGTGTGCAGACGCTGGGCGTCGGTCAGGCGCTGCAACTGGATGCGCGGCTCCCCGCCGTCGCGATCGCCGCCGGCCTCTACGCCCTCCGCGTCCCCTTCATCGTGGTCGTCCCCGCCGCAGCCGTCGTCGCCGCCCTCATCCGCCTCCTCACCTGACCGGCGCCAGCGAGCCGGCAGGGTGTCGGAGGCGCTTCGTATGCTCAGGACGCAGCGGGCCGGGCTGCGGACCAGAAGGAGAGCAGTGGGCGCGTGGCACCCGGTGACGAACGCGCAGGCGAACGAGTGGGTCCTGCGTCAGGGGACGCTCGGCGCACCGTACGCCGTGGTCCGCCGGTTCGCGTTCGGCGACCCGAACCGTCCGGACGTGTGGTTCCGAGTGGTCACCTGGGCGCCCGCATCCACTGGTCGTGAGCTGATCGGCTGGTGCCGCTCCCTGGAGGCCGCCGCGGCCGCCGGCTGGGACTACCGGTGCGCGGAGGAGTCGTGGCGCCACCACCTCGCGGCCAAACGAGTGGATGCGGCCGCGATGGCGGACCAGCGCCCTCCCGCCTCCGAGCTCGTGCGGTTCTATCGCGCGGCATTGCGGCGTCGTCCGACCCGGAGCACGATGGAGCGGACACCCTCTGGAAGGCGAACATGAGCGAACCTGTCGACGTCGATCCCGCGGATGGCCGCAGCGAGAGCGCCTCTCAGCGGGCGGATCGGAACTGGGCGGACATCCTGCAAGAGCTGCGTGTGACGCAGACCGGCACGCAGATCATCAGCGGCTTCCTGCTGACGATTCTGTTCCAGCAACGGTTCGGGGAGCTCGACGGCTTCCAGGTCGGCTTCTATCTCGTGCTCGTGGTGCTCGCCGCCGCGTGCACGGCGCTCGGCCTCGCGCCGGTCGCACTGCACAGGCAGCTCTTCCGCCATCACGAGAAGGTGGAGACCGTCGCCATCGCGAACCGGCTCCTGCGCGCGACGCTGGCGCTGGTGGCGCTGCTGACGAGCGGCGTGGTGTTCTTCGTGTTCGACGTGCTCCTCGGCCCGGTGGTGGGAGCCATCGTGGGAGGGGTCGTCCTGGCCATGCTCGTGGTGCTGCTCTACGTGTTCCCCCGTGCGACGCTCGGGCGCGTCAGTCGATGACGGCCGCCGTGCGGTCGAGGATCGCCGCCACGTCGGCGAGCACGGACTCGAGCATCCCGATGGCAACACTGTCACCGGACGCGACCGCCTCCGCGAAGTCGAGCACTCTTTCCCTGTCGAGGATGCTCGCGGCCGACGGGGTGAGGTAGAGGTAGCGCAGCACGCGCAGGTGGACCGTCTCGATGGCCTCGGCCAGCACCTGGTTGTCGATGGACGCCAACGCTATGAGCAGCACCCGCTGGAAGATCTCGATGGGCGACACGCCTCCATCACGCTCCAGGCGGCCGGCGACCAGTCGCAGCTCCAGCTCGTCGCCCTCCGTGCGCAGCCTCAGAGCCTCGGCGAGCGCATCAGGGTAGAGCTTCTGCAGCACCAGGACGGCCCCGGCGATCTCTTCGTCGATCATGGGCGCGACGCGGGTGAATCTGTTGGGCGCGGTCGTGACCAGGCCAAGCGGGACGAGCCGGCTCAGCGCCTCGCGGATGGGCGTGCGGGACACGCGCAGCCAGGCCGTGAGCTCGGCATCCTTCAGCCGCTCGCCCGGCACGAAGCCTCCATTCAGGATGCGGGTGAGCAGCACCTCGAAGACGTCGTTGCGCAGGAGCCGACGATCGGCGGTCAGCGCAGGCATACCGGTCGGAAAGCTCGAAGAATCGTCAATGGTCATGGGTTGGTCTGTTCTTCCTGTTCACGGATTTGCGGGAGAGCGGATGTGGCCCAGGGAACGGGTGTTATATTTCTATGTATATTTCCAGGTATATCATTGAGCATCTAAGCTTGACAACCTTTCATTTACCCGAAGGAGCCGGCTATGCCGATGCCGACAGACCACGTGGCCCGCGTTTCGCTCTCCGACGAGGCGTACACGCGCATCGAGGCGGCGATCATGAACGGCACCCTCGAACCGGGTGAGCGCCTCCGCGACCCCGATCTCGTGCAGTGGTTGGGAATCTCCCGCACACCGATCCGTCACGCCCTCGACCGTCTCCTCGACCAGGGGCTCGTCGAGATGGAGCGCAACCGCTACACCAGGGTCGCCGGTTTCGACATCGCTGGTGTGCGCCAGGCGATCGAGGTGACGGGCGACCTCTGGGCAGGGGCCGCCCTCCGCAACCGCGAGCGGTGGTCGGAGGACGAGCTCCGTCTGCTCGACGACAGCTGCGCCGCCCTGGTGGATGCCGCCCAGCAGAACGACACCGGCCTCTACGTCGAAGCTGTCGAGCACCTGGCCACCCTCTACGTGCGCGTCGAAGGCAACGCAGTCCGGCTGCGCACCATGGCCAACGTGATGCCGCAAGTGCGTCGCATCGCCCGCAAGCTCTCCGGCCGGGTGGATGCGGACGCCGTGCGCGCCTTCGCCATCCCTCTCGCGGAAGCGACGAGGAACGGAGACGGTGAAGCCGCTGCCACCCGGATCGGCGCGTACATCGCGCGCATCGGCGATGCACTCGACGCCCTGCAGAACTGACCACTGCTTCCGGGGGCTGCACGGTCAGGAAGATCCGTGCGGGCCCGGATGCCCCGCCCCTGAGCCCCTCATAACCTGGTCTCAGGCGTTCGACCGGGGGGACGAACTACCGGGGGGAAACACAGATCGAGGCCGGAGCGGCGAAACGCACCGGCCTCGATTCTTGTGTCCTGGTGCTCGCCGACGTCGGCACGCGCTGAATGCCTACCGCTCGACCACGAAGGCGACGTGTCGGCGGAGGACCGTCATCGCATCCCGGAGCGCCTTGTCGGTGGCGCAGCTCGCTTGCGCGACCATCCCGACCCCTGGGCCGGCGAACACGCGAAGCAGCGCAGCGTCGTGCAGGGTGACCCCGGAGTCGACGGGCGAGTAGACGATGCGCAGCACATCCATGGTGCTGCCTGCTCCGGAAGCCGCGGTGTCGTTCAAGGCGAGGACGGAGCCGGCGCGCAGTGCGCGGTTCTCGTGGAGATCGCTCGTCGCGTCGACGAGGGCGGCGCTGGAGCGGGCGTCGTCGTCGTCGACGACGTAGTCCTCGTCCGTGACGTCGAAGCGGTCGAGGCTGACGATGCATCCCGTGCCGCGCTGGCGGTACTCGATGTACGAAGCGTCCCCGCCCGGCTCGACCGTCCAGCCGGAGACACGGTCGAGGTCCGTGTAGAACGAGATCGCTCCTGCGTCCGCCTGGGTGAGGGCCGCGCCGTCTGCGAACGTCAGTGCCGACGGGCGGGCGCCGAGCCCCGAGACGCATCCGGTCAGCAGCACGGCGACGGCCACGGCAGCGCTGCACGCTGCGATGACCCGACGGGATGCGGTGGTCGCGAGCACGTCCTCCCCCTTCTACGCTCCCCATCCTCGCACGCACCGCGCGGGCCGAACAGCACGAAAGCCGGACCCCGAAAGGGGTCCGGCTTCGTGTGTCGCTGCTGGTGACTACTTGGTCAGCGGCTCAAGGGTCGGGTCGTTGGCGTACGCCTCCGCCGCGTTCTCCTTGGTCACGACGACCGGGGTGAGCAGGTAGGCCGGGACGACCTTGACGCCGTTGTTGTACGACTTGTCGTCGTTCGTCTCAGGCTTCTTGCCCTGCTGCAGGTCGGAGACCATCGCGATGGCCTGCTTGACCAGCGCGCGGGTGTCCTTGTTGATGGTCGAGTACTGCACGCCGGCCATGATCGACTTGACCGACTCGGCCTCGGAGTCCTGACCGGTGACGATCGGGACCGGCTTGCCAGCGCCCTGCACCGAGGTGATGATGGCGCGGGCCAGGGTGTCGTTCGGCGACAGGACGCCGTCGAGCTCCGTCGAGCCGTAGTTCGCGGCGAGCAGGGTGTCCATACGGGTCTGCGCGTTCGCCGGGAGCCAGCCCTGGGTGGAGGTCTGCTTGATGTCGGTCTGCTTGGAGACGACCGTCAGCGTTCCGTCGTCGATCTTCGGCTGCAGGATCTTCATGGCGCCGTCGAAGAAGACCTTCGAGTTCGCGTCGTCCGGCGAACCGGAGAACAGCTCGATGTTGTACTTGGTCTTGTCCGGGTACTTGGCCTTCATGCCGTCGAGCAGGGCCTGGCCCTGGAGCTCGCCGACCTTCTCGTTGTCGTACGCGACGTAGTAGTCGACGTTCGGCGTGTTGAGGATGAGGCGGTCGTACGCGATGACGGTCGCGCCGGCGTCGTGCGCTGCCTTGGCCTGCGCGGCGAGCTGGCCACCGTCGACGGCGCCGATGATGACGACCTTGGCGCCGTTGGTGATCATCGACTGGATCTGCGACTGCTGGTCGGAGACGCCAGAGCCACCGGCGTACTGGACGTCGCCCTTGAAGCCGGCGTCCTTGAGGCCGTTGGTGAACAGGTCACCAGCGAGCACCCAGTTCTCCGACGTCTTAGTCGGGAGGGCGACGCCGATCGTGGCGCCCTTGTCGAAGCCGGCGGCTCCGGTCGAGTCGCCTGACGAGCCACGGCTCGAGCAGCCCGAGAGGGCCAGCGCGGCGGCAGCAGCGACGGCCACTGTCGCGAGTGCGATTTTGCGCATGTGTGGATTCACTTTCTCTTGTTGAAGGTGGTGCAGGGATGGAACAGACGGGTAAGTCTTGGGGGGGGTTGGCTATTTGGTCAGGGAGCGCGAGCTCGCCTCGGCGGAGTCGGCGTCCGGCATGACCACGGGCTGGTCGGCGCCGATGGCGTCCGCGGCCTGCTTCTTGCCGCCGCCGAACATCCTGCCGATCAACGACGGACCTCCGCGGCGCTTGGAGTAGACGTCGATGCCGACGGCGATCAGCAGCACGAGGCCCTTGATGATCTGGACCTTGTCGGAGGTGACGCCGAGCAGCTGCAGGCCGTTGTTGAGGACGGCGATGACGAGACCACCGACGATGGAGCCCGCGACGGTTCCGATACCGCCGGAGACCGCTGCGCCACCGATGAACACGGCGGCGATGGCGTCGAGCTCCCAGCCGAGACCGTCCTGCGGTCCGGAGGAGACCGAGCGGGCCACCGCGATCATGCCGGCGAGAGCAGCGAGCACGGACATGTTCATCATCACGTAGAAGTTGATCCGCTTGATCTTCACACCGGACAACTCGGCGGCGTGCCAGTTGCCGCCGACCGCGTAGATGTGGCGACCGAAGATCGTGCTGCGCGTGATGAACGAGTAGAGGATCACGAGGACGCCGAGGATGATGCCGGATACGGGGAAGCTGGTGCCGATGCGACCGCCGGCGAACACGAACGCGAAGTAGATGACGACGGCATCGACCACGACGACCTTGAACACGCTGACCCACAGCGGCGCCTTCTCGGAGCCCATCTTGGTCTGGCTGCGACGGGTGCGCCACTCCATCACGGCGACGACGATCGCGATGATGAGACCGAGGAGCAGGGTGGAGTTGTTGTAGCCGAAGTCAGGTCCCCAGTCGGGCAGGAAGCCGCCGCCGATGAAGGTGAACCCGTCGGGAACCGGGATGGTGTTGGCGTTTCCGATGAACTGGTTCAGGCCGCGGAAGATGAGCATGCCCGCCAGGGTGACGATGAACGCGGGGACGCCGACGTATGCGACCCACCAGCCCTGCCAGGCGCCGATCACGACACCGATCAGGAGGCCGAGGATGATCGCGAGCGGCCACGGGACATGCCACTCCGTCATCGACTTGGCGACCACGATGCCGACCACCGCCGCCACAGAGCCGACCGACAGGTCGATGTGACCCGCGATGATCACCATGACCATGCCGATCGCCAGGATGAGCACGTATGCGTTCTGGTTGACCAGGTTGATCAGGTTCACGGACTCGAGCGTCTTGCCGCCCGTCGCGATCTCGAAGAACACGACGATGACGACGAGTGCGCCGAGGATGCCGAACTGGCGACCTGCGGACTGACCGCTGCCGAACATCTTGGCGAGGTCGCGGATACCCCCGGACTTCTTCTTTTCGGGAATCTGTGTGGTCATTATCGGGCAACCCTCTTCTTGGCGGATGTCATGCTTTTCAGGAGCGTTTCAGGGGTGGCCTCCGCGATCGGAAGCTCATTGGTGATCTGGCCCTCGAAGATCGTGTAGATGCGATCCGAGATGCCGAGGAGTTCTGGGAGCTCGGAGGAGATGACGACGACGCCCTTCCCCTGCGCTGCGAGCTGCTGGATGATGCCGTAGATCTCGAATTTGGCGCCGACGTCGATGCCGCGGGTGGGCTCGTCCAGGATGAGCAGGTCCGGGTCGGTGAACATCCACTTGGCCAGGACGACCTTCTGCTGGTTGCCGCCGGAGAGCGTGCTGACGCCGCGCTCCACATCCGGGGTCTTGATGCGCAGGCTCTTGCGGTACTCCTCCGCGATCGCGAACTCCTGCTGGTCGTCGACCACGTTGAAGCGCGAGATCTTCTGGAGCTTGGCGGAGACGATCGACTCCTTGATGTCGTCGAGGAGGTTGAGCCCGAGCACCTTGCGGTCCTCGCTCACGTACGCCATGCCGTTCGCGATGGCGTCGCTCACGTTGCGGACCTGGATCTCCTTGCCGTCCTTGTAGATCTCGCCGGAGATGAAGTTTCCGTACGAGCGGCCGAAGACGCTCATCGCGAGCTCGGTGCGCCCTGCGCCCATCAGGCCGGCGAAGCCGACGATCTCGCCGCGGCGCACGTGGAACGAGGAGTCCTTGACCACGAGGCGGTCGGCGACCTGCGGGTGCTGCACGACCCAGTTCTTCACTTCGAAGAACGTCTCGCCGATGTTGGGGGTGCGGTCGGGGAAGCGGCTCTCGAGCGTGCGTCCGACCATCCCGCGGATGATGCGGTCCTCGTCCACGCCGTCCGCCTTGACGCTCAGGGTCTCGATGGTGCGGCCGTCGCGGATGATCGTGATCTCGTCGGCCACGCGCTCGATCTCGTTGAGCTTGTGGGAGATCATGATCGAGCTGATGCCCTTGCTCTTGAGGCCAAGGATGAGGTCGAGCAGGTGCTGCGACTCCGCCTCGTTGAGCGCAGCGGTCGGCTCGTCGAGGATGAGGAGCTTGACCGACTTGTTGAGCGCCTTGGCGATCTCGACGAGCTGCTGCTTGCCGACGCCGATGTTCTTGATGGGGGTGTCAGGGTCGTCGCTGAGGCCGACGCGGGCGAGCAGCTCGGTGGCGCGGGACTTGGCCTCCCGCCAGTTGATGACGCCGCCGCGGCCCGGCTCGTTGCCGAGGAAGATGTTCTCGGTGATCGACAGCTCGGGGATGAGCGCCAGCTCCTGGTGGATGATGACGATGCCCTCGTGCTCGCTGGACCGGATGTCCTTGAAGCGCATCTCCTGGCCGTTGTAGACGATGTCCCCCGTGTACGTCCCATACGGGTACACGCCGGAGAGGACCTTCATCAGCGTGGACTTTCCTGCACCGTTCTCGCCGCAGATCGCGTGGATCTCATCGGCTTTGACGGTGAGGGAGACATCCTCGAGTGCCTTCACACCAGGGAACTCCTTGGTGATCGCGCGCATCTCCAGGATGACTGCGTTCGACGGCATCGTCGCTCCTTCGGGTTTGTTGCTCAACTGCGAACCATCTGCCTAAGTAGTAAACGCTAAAGTCAGGCTTGGCGTCAAACAGTGAACACAACAAGTAAATAACGGTCTTGATCCGGTGGGCAGGGTTCCGCGCTATTCGCGGCCGGCGAGAGACGCTTGGATCACCAGCGCGGCGGCCCCCAGGGACTCCGCCCGGTCGCCGAGCGACGACATCCGGACGGTGGTCGTCTCGCCGATCACCGGGATCGCGTTCTGCAGGATTCCGTGCCGGATCGGGTCGAGGAGCGCATCCCCGAGCCCGGCCAGCGGGCCGCCGATCAGGACCAGCTCCGGGTTGATCACGTTGGCGATGTTGGCGATGGCCTGGCCGATCGCCTGCCCGGCGTCCCCGACGACGCGGAGCGTCGCGGGATCGCGCTCGATGCCCTTGCGGAGGATGTCCTCCGTGGTCACCTGCGTTTCAGAGCCGCGGCCGAGGGACTCGATCATCACGGTCGTCGATGCGACCGTCTCCAGGCAGCCGCGGTTGCCGCAGCGACAGATCACGCCGTGCTCGGTGACCGGCGTGTGCCCGAGTTCGCCCGTGATCCCGAGGTAGCCGTAGTACGGCTGGCCGTTGAGGATGAGCCCGGCGCCGATGCCGGAGCCGATCTTCACGAAGATGAGGTTGCGGACCCCGCGGTTGGCGCCCCAGGTCACCTCCGCGAGCGCGCCGAGGTTGGCGTCGTTGTCGACCACGACGGGGAATCGGAAGGCGTTCTCGAGGTCGCGCAGGTTGACGCCGACCCACTCGGGGAGGATCGCGCCCTGCAGCACGGTTCCCGTCCTGCGGTCGATGGGGCCGGGGATTCCGACGCCGACGGAGAGGACGGATTCGCGCGCGGAGCCGTTGGCGACCAGCAGCCGGTCGATGAGCTCGGAGGCGGCGAGCAGGCTCGCATCCACGTCGTAGCCGAGGGGCAGGGCGATGCCCTCCTCCGCCAGCACCTCGTATCCGAGGGTCGCGAGCACCACGCGGACGTGGCGGCGCCCGAAGTCGACGCCGACGGCGATATCGCCGGTGTCGGTGAGCTGGACGAGCAGGGCGCGGCGGCCTCCGCTGTTGACGGGGCTGGTCGCGACCACGCCCTTCGCCGCCATGTCTCGCACGATGTTCGAGACGGTGGCGGTCGACAGTCCCGTTCCGCGCGCAAGCTCCGCCTGGGTGGCAGGGCCGTTGGCGAGGAGGAACTCGAAGAGCCGCTCCTGGTTCAAGTGCCTCAGTGCGCCTTGCGACCCGGGGTTGCGTGCGCCACGTACGAGAGAGCCCGAAGTGGCGGTCATGCGATAAGGGTGCAGGAGCGAACCCTTGTAGTCAAGTTGTGAACGTAACCCCACGGTTGGGGCACAAGGTCGCTTCAGGTTTCTCACGCAGCGGCACGCGGCCGACTCAGCGGGTGGAGGAACCCCGCGCATCCCGTTGCTGGGACAGGCTCCAGACCTCGCCGACGACCATGTCGGCCGGCCCCTCCCCTGTGGTCACGAAGTGGTCGACGTACGGGCCGATGAAGGCCTGCCAGCGGGCGTTCGCCTCGTCGCTGTCGAGTGCATCCATCGCCGAGGCGAAGTCGTCGCAGTCGACCAGGTGGAACAGATCGCGGCCGCTGCGCCAGATGGTCCAGTCGTGGATGCCGACGCGCGCGAACGACTCGACGAGGTCGTCCGGGATGGTGGCGTGGGCCTCCTCGTACCCGGCCTCGTGGCCTTCGCGGACGATGGAATGCAGTGCGACGCGCATCGGATTCTCCCTGGGGTTGGAATGCTATAGGAAATAGTAATAGGGTTCATGGGACGAGCGAAAGGACTCTCGATGCCCACTCTGCCGACCCAGCCGACCCGATTCCAGCGACTCGGCCAGCCAGGAGCGGAGATCCCCGTCGTCAGCGACGGCACGACGAGCTGGGACCTGCGGCCGATCACCGCCGACATCGACGGCGCGTTCCTCGCCTCCGACGGGCTGGTGCGCGCATCCGCCGCAGCGCTCGCGGGCGAACTGCCGACGATCGACCCGGCCGGGATGCGCGTCGGCGCTCCGATCTCCAGGCCGACCGCCGTCATCTGCATCGGGATGAACTACGCAGCACACGCACGAGAGTCCGGCGCGGAGCCGCCCACCGACATCGTCGTCTTCTACAAGCATCCGAACACCGTGGTCGGGCCGTACGACACCGTGCTCGTCCCTCCCGGATCGACCACCACCGACTGGGAGGTGGAGCTCGCCGCGGTGATCGGGAAGCGCGCGCGCTACCTGTCGTCGCCGGAGGAAGCACTGGAGTGCATCGCCGGGTTCGCCGTCGCGAACGACGTGTCGGAGCGCGAATACCAACTGGGGCGCTCGCTCGGCCAGTGGAGCAAGGGCAAGAGCTTCGAGACCTTCAACCCGCTCGGTCCGTGGCTGGTGCCGACCGCCGCGGTGGGCGACGGCTCCGGCCTCGGCATCTGGTCGACGGTCAACGGCGAGCAGCGCCAACGGTCCAGCACCTCCGACCTCATCTTCGGCGTCGCAGAGATCGTCTACCGGCTCAGCCGGTTCACGGTGCTCGAACCAGGCGACCTGATCAACACGGGAACCCCGGAGGGCGTCGGCCTGTCCGGCCGGTTCCCGTACCTCGCGCCGGGCGACGTGGTCGAACTCGGCATCGACGGACTCGGCGAGCAGCGCACCACCGTGCGCTCCGCCGACTGAGACAAGGAGAGACAACGGTGTCGCAGAACTTCGAAGGACTCGTGGCGGCCGTAACGGGCGGCGCATCCGGGCTCGGCAGGGCCATCGCGGACGAGCTCGCCTCCAGGGGCGCCAGGGTGTTCGCCCTCGACCTCGACGCCGCAGCGGTCTCCGCGCCGCTCACCGGCATCCGGTGCGACATCGGCGACGACGACTCCGTGCGCGACGCGATCGCGGCTGTGATCGCCGACGCCGGCCGACTGGATGTGGTGGTCGCCAATGCTGGCATCGGCGCGCAGGGCGACGTGCTCGCCAACGACGACGCCGAGTGGATGCGCGTGCTCAACGTGAACGTGATCGGCTCCGCCCGCACCATCCGCCACGCCCTCCCGCACCTGCAGGAGTCTCCGTCGCCCGCCGTGGTGCTGACGAGCTCGATCGCGGCGTGGGCCGGCCTCCCCCAGCGCGTCCTGTACTCGGCGTCCAAGGGCGCCGTTTCGGCGATGACCCTGGCGATCGCCGCTGACTGCCTGCCGCTCGGCATCCGCGTGAACGCGGTCGCGCCCGGCACGGCCGACACCCCGTGGGTGGGGCGTCTGCTCGACTCGGCCACCGACCCGGATGCGGAGCGCGCCGCCCTCGCAGCACGCCAGCCGAGCGGGCGCCTGGTGCAGCCGCAGGAGGTTGCGGAGGCGGTCGCCTACCTCGCCGCGCCGGGCTCCGCATCCACCAACGGCGTCATCCTCGCCGTCGACGGCGGCATGTACTCCCTGCGCCCCCGTCGCTGACCCCCCCGCCCCGAAGCATCGAGCCGGGACTTATGCACACGACACGCCGGTCGAGCGTATGCATAAGTCCCGGCTCGATTGCTTGGGACGGGGCTGAGGGGGGTCAGAGGGGGGCGGGGACGGCGAAGGTGTGGACGGCGAGGGAGGCGTCGAGCATCTGCATGCCGGTGCCGGGGGTGAGCGGGGCGCGGTAGCGGCCTCCGGTGACCTCGACCGGGGCGACGAAGTGCTCGTGGAGGTGCTTCGTGTACTCGATCATCCGGTTCTCCTGGCTGCCGGAGACGGCGACGAAGTCGAACATCGAGAAGTGCTGCACCGCCTCGCACAGGCCGACACCTCCCGCGTGCGGGCAGACGGGAACCCCGAACTTCGCTGCCAGCAGCAGGATCGCGATGTTCTCGTTGACCCCGGCGACGCGGGTGGAGTCGATCTGCACGATCGCGGCCGCCTGCGCCTGCAGGAGCTGCTTGAACAGCACCCTGCTCATCCCGTGCTCCCCCGTCGCGATCGGGACAGGGGCGACAGCGCGGGCGATCGCCGCGTGGGCGAGGATGTCGTCCGGGCTGGTCGGCTCCTCCACCCAGGCCAGGTCGAACGGCTCAAGAGCGCGGATCCAGTCGATGGCCTGGTCACGGTCCCAGCGCTGGTTCGCGTCGATCGCGATCCGGATGTCCGGACCGACGGTCTCCCTGGCGATGCCGAGCCGGCGCACGTCGTCGGCAAGGTTGTCGCCGACCTTGAGCTTGATCTGCTGGAAGCCCTCCTCCACGGCCTCGCGGGCGAGCCTGCGCAGCTTGTCGTCGGAGTAGCCGAGCCAGCCGGGCGTGGTCGTGTATCCCGGGTAGCCGAGCGCGAGCAGCGTCGCCTCCCGCTCTTCCCGACCGGGGACGGCGGCACGGAGCAGCTCCAGCGCTTCCTCGCGGGTGAGCGCATCGCTGAGGTAACGGAAGTCGACCAGGTCGACGAGCTGCTCCGGAGTCATCCTGGCCAGCAGCTGCCAGAGCGGGAGTCCTGCGCGCTTGGCCTTGAGGTCCCAGAACGCGTTGACCACGGCACCGATGGCCATGTGCATCACGCCCTTCTCCGGGCCGAGCCAGCGCAGCTGCGAGTCGTAGACGAACTCGCGCCAGAACCCGCCGAGGTCGTCCAGGATCTCCTCGACATCGCGACCGAGCACGCGGTGCGCCACAGCATCGATCGCGGCGACCTGCACATCGTTGCCGCGGCCGATCGTGAACACGAACGCGTGACCGTCATGGCCATCCACAGCATCCGTCGTGATCCGGAGATACGCAGCCGAATAGTCCGGGTCCGGATTCATCGCGTCCGAGCCGTCCAGCATGGCCGACGTCTCGAACCGGACGTCTCGAGTTTCGAATCCAGTGACGATGCTCACGCGCATCCCTTCCCATCCGTCGCCGAGCGCACCATCACGTCGGGCTTCCAACCAACATCCTATTGGATATAGGTAGACGTGCGCCAGTCGTTGCCCAAATCCGTCGGCGAGCCACGCCGCGGCGAGAGCAGGATGGAGCGCATGACAGCGAAGACACTCACCGTCATCGGGGCTCCCTCGAGCGCCGGAAGCTACGCGGCCGGCCAGGAGCAGGCGCCGCGCGTGCTGCGCGAGCACGGGCTCCTTGAGCGGTTGCGCGCGCGCGGCATCGCCGTACTGGACAGCGGGGACGGCCCGCTGCAGGTGTGGGCGCCCGACCGCGCGCATCCACTGGCCCAGAATGTCGGGCAGGTGGCGGAGTCGGTCCTCGCCGTCTCGGAGGCGACGAAGCGCGCGCTCGCCCAGACGGACGCGGTGCTCGTGCTCGGCGGGAACTGCCTGGTCACCCTCGGCGTGATGCGGGCACTCACGGAGCACGACCCTGCACCCGGCCTGCTCTACGCCGACCGCCACTCCGACCTCAACACCCCGGCCACCACCACGGACGGCGCGCTCGACTGGATGGGCGTCGCGCACCTGCTCGGCGTCGAAGGCGCGACGTCGGAACTGCTGGATGCGCTCGGCCGATCTCCGTTCCTCGCGCCGTCCTCGCTGCACCTCTTCGGCATCGACCCGGACGCAGCGACCCCCGGCGAGCGCCGCATCCGGGATGGGCTCGGGCTGACGATGACCACCGCCGATCAGCTCCGCGACGATCCAGCGGCGGCCGCACGCGCCGCCGTCTCGACACTCCCAGACGGCCCGCTCGCCGTGCACCTCGACGTGGACCTGCTCGACTTCACCGACGCGCCTATCGCCGAGGACACCGGCGGCCGCAACACCGGCCCGACCCTCGCCGAGGCAATGGATGCGCTCCGCGTCGCCACGCACGACCCCCGCTTCCGCGCCCTCTCGGTCGGAGAGCTCAACCCCACCCGTGCCGCTGGCGACCCTGCCGCGATCGACCGGTTCGCCGACGCGTTGGCCGGGCTGTTCTGAGCCAGGGCTGTTCCGAGCCCGATCCCGAGCCCGATCCGTTCCGAGCCCTTCTGAGCTAGCTCGCCTTCTCCGCCTGCTCCAGGCTCGTCGAGATGCGCAGGTAGGACTTGGTGATGTGGTCGAGCATCGCGTTCTCTGCGGCGACGGCGTCCCCGGCGCGCAGCGCCTCGAGCACAGCTTCGTGCTCGCCGGAGGTCTCGTCGACCACGCCGTGCTTGAAGTAGATGCGGTACTGGTGCATGTGCGAGCGCAACCGCGCGATGGCGTCGGAGAGCAGCGCGTTGCCGGAGTGCTCGGCGATGATGCGGTGGAAGGCCGCATCCTGGTCGGCGAAGTCCTTGTAGTCGCGGAACCGGTCGTCGCCGCTCTGCGCCGCCTGGCCGCTGGCGTGCATCGCATCGCAGAGCTCTTCGAGCTCGACCAGCGTCTCCGGCGTGAGCTCGCCGACCGCGTTGCGGGTGGCGTACGGCTCCATCAGGCGGCGCATCTCGAAGAGCTGGCGCAGGCCCTCGCTGTCGAGCAGCGGTGCGGCGGTGTAGCCCTTGAGCGCCTGCTTGACCACCAGGCCCTCCGACTCGAGCCTGGCGAGCGCCTCACGCACCGGAGTAGGCGAGACGTTGAGCTGACGGGCGATGCCGTCGATGCTGGCCCGGCTGCCCGGCTCGATGACCTGGTCCATGAGCAGTCCGAGAACCGCGTCGTACACGTCGTCGGCGAGCGCCCTCCTCGCGGGGAGGAAGTGCGCGCCAGGTGCTGGTTCGGTGGTCATGCAGACATCGTAGGGGTTCGTCGGAGCGAAAGAGAGGATAGAGGATGCAGGATTCTCACGGCAGCAGCCCCGCCTCCGCGAGTTCCGCCCAGAGCGCGTCCGGCACGGGAACGGCCGCGAGCCCGGCGTTGCGGGTGATCTGGTCGGCCGAGTCAGCACCGAGCACGACGGTGGCGACGGCCGGGTGACGCAGCGGGAACTGCACGGCCAGCTGGGGCACGGTCACGCCGTACGGAGCCGCGATGTCCGCGATCCTCGAGGCGCGCTCGACCAGCGCATCCGGTGCCGTGCCGTAGTTGTACGTCGCTCCCTGGATCGGCCGGTCGGTCGCGAGGATGCCCGAGTTGAACACCGCTGCGACCGCCACGGACACGCCGCGCTCTGCGGCGGCGGGAAGCAGGTCGTGCTCGGCCGCCTGGTCGAGCAGCGTGTACCTGCCGGCGCACATCACGATGTCGAGGTCGGTCTCCCGCACGAACCTGGTGAGCATCGCCGACTGGTTCATTCCCGCGCCGTACGACCGGATGACACCCTGCGACCGCAGCTCGTCGAGCGCGGGGAACGCCCCATCGAGCGCCTCACGTTCGTGCTCGTCTGGATCGTGGACGAACACCACGTCGATGCGGTCGAGGCCGAGCCTGGTCAGCGAGTCCTCGATCGAGCGGAGGACGCCGTCGCGCGAGTAGTCCATCCGCCGCCGCGTGGTCGACGGCACGGCGAACAGGTTGCCGATGTCGGTGTCCCCGTCGCGGTAGTCGGGGTTGGGTTCGAGCACGCGGCCGACCTTGGTCGACAGCACGAACGCATCCCGGTCGTACTGCTGCAGCCCGAGGCCGAGGCGCTGCTCCGCCAGGCCGAGACCGTAGTGCGGGGCCGTGTCGAAGTACCGGATGCCCGCCTCCCACGCCGCGGGCACGATTCCGGGCCAGACGTCGTCGGCGAGCGGGCGGTAGAGGTTGCCGAGGGCGGCGACGCCGTAGCCGATCGGTCCGACTGTCAGTCCGCTGCGGCCGTATGCACGGGATGCGGTGAGGGTGTTCACGATGTCCATTCTGCTCAGCCGACCCTCAGGTCGTCGATGGCGTCGAAGTCCCATTCGATGCCGAGGCCGGGCGTGGTCGGGGCGACGCCGGCGCCGTCGCTCACGATCATCTCGCTGCGCGTCACGGCGCGGAGCTGCGGGATGTGCTCCAGGTAGAGCGCGTTCGGGATGGCGCAGCACAGCGAGACGTGCAGCTCCATCAGGAAGTGAGGCGCCACGGACACGTTGAACGCCTCCGCCAGGTGCGCCACCTTCAGCCACGGCGTGATGCCGCCGACCCGCGCCACATCCACCTGCACGATCGAGGCTGCGCCTGCCTGCAGATACTCGCGGAAGTGCCCGACGGAGTAGATCGACTCCCCCACCGCGACCGGCAGGCTGGTGGCCTCCGCGAGCCGGCGATGCCCTGCGACATCCTCTGCCGGCAGCGGCTCCTCGAACCAGAAGATGTCCAGCTTCTCGAACAGGGCGGCGCGCCGGATCGCCTCCGCCGCCGTCATGGACTGGTTGGCGTCGACCATGATGTCCATGCCAGGCCCGACAGCATCCCGAACGGCGGCGAGCCTGTCGAAGTCCTCGTGCCCGCGCGGCTTGCCGACCTTGATCTTCACGCCGTTCATCCCCAGCGCCTTCGACTCCGTGGCCTGCGCGACCAGCTCTTCCGTCGTGAAGTGCAGCCAGCCGCCCTCCGTGTCGTACAACGGGATGCTCGGCCGCGCACCGCCTGCCGCCACCCACAGCGGCAGACCGGCGGCCTTGCAGCGCGCGTCCCACACCGCCGTGTCCACCGCCGCGAGCGCGAGCGACGTGATGAGCCCGACCGTGGTGGCGCGGGTCGACGAGAAGAGCGCACGCCACACGGCCTCCGGACGGTTCGCGTCCATCCCGAGCAGCACATCCAGCAGGCCGGTGCGCAGCAGGCTGAGCACCGCGCCGCCACCGGTGCCGATCGTGTAGCTGTAGCCGACGCCCTCCACGCCCCCCGCGGTCCGGATGCGCACGAAGATCGTCTCCTGCTTCACGAACGACTGCACAGCATCCGTGCGGACGGTCTCCACTTCGAGGTCGCTCAGCCACGCCTCGGCGAAGACGATGGTGCCGTCCACGGCGATGCGGTCGATGGGCGGTGCGAGGGTCATCTGATCTGCTTTCCTGGATTGTGGGTCGGGTCGGCTGCGCGTTGGCGTTTCCGCGCGGGTCACCGGCCGCCGAAGCCGCCGAGGGCGACGCCCTTGATGAGCTGGCGCTGCAGCACGGCCACGATGACGAGCGACGGGATGATCGCGAGAGTCGACGCGGCCATCATCAGACTCCACTGGGTGCCGTGCTCCCCGGTGAACATCGAGAGGCCGAGCGGGACGGTCGCGAGCTCCTGGCTGTTGATGATGATCAGCGGCCAGAGATACGAGTTGTAGTAGCCGACGAAAGAGAACACCCCGAGCACGGACAGCGGGGCCGTGAGCTGCGGGAGCAGCACCGACCACAGGGTCCTGAACCGGGATGCGCCGTCGATCAGCGCCGCCTCCTCAAACTCGATCGGGATGGTCAGGAAGAACTGCCGCAGCAGGAACGTGCCGAACGCTGTGAAGGCGAACGGGATGATCAGCGCCGTGTACGTGTCGACCAGACCGAGCTGGTTCATCATGATGAACAGCGGCACGACCAGCACTTCCTGCGGGAGAACGAGCGTCAGCACGTAGAGCAGGAAGATGCGGTCGCGGTACTTGAACCGAAGCCGGGAGAACGCGTACGCGGACAGCACGGCGACGATCACCGACAGCAGCGCGCCCATGATCGCGACGAAGAAGCCGTTGAAGATGAAGCGCCCGAACGGCACCAAGGTCCACGCGTCCACGAAGTTCGACCACTTGACCTCGGAGCCGATGAACGACGGCTTCGCCGAGAACACCTCGGACTCAGGCTTGAGAGCCGAGAAGAACATCCAGATGAACGGGAAGGTGAACACCAGTGCCACGATCGCCATCACCAGGGTGTTGAGCCAGGTCTTGGTGGCTGTGACCTTCTGGGCGCGGCGCATCCTGGGCTTGCGCCGGGTCACGGTGTCGCGTGCGAGCGTCTCACTTGTCATAGTTCACCCACTTCTTCTGCCCGGCGAACTGCAGGGCGGTGATGAGCATCACGACGATGAACAGGATCCAGGCGAGCGCCGATGCGTAGCCGAGCCTGTCGAACACGAAGCCGTTGCGGTACAGGTAGAGCACGAACGTGTTCGTCGACTCGCCAGGGCCGCCCTGGGTCAGGATCTGCGGCTGCACGAACACCTGGAACGCGCCGATCATGGTCATCGTCATGGTGAAGAACAGCGAGGGCGAGATCATCGGAAGGATGATCGACCGCAACCGCTGCCAGGCGCTGGTGCCGTCCATCCTGGACGCCTCGAGGATCTCCTTGGGGATGCTGCCGAGACCGGCGGAGAGCACGATCACGTTGTAGCCGAACGACTGCCACACCGACATCGCGATCACCGAGAACAGGGCGAACGACGCATCGGACAGCCAGCTGGGGCCCTGGATGCCGACGGACGCGAGAGCCGAGTTCACCAGGCCGTTGTCGCTGAGCAGCAGTCGCCACACCAGAGCGTTTGCGACCATCGGCGTGATGGCCGGGAGGAAGAAGATCACCCTCCAGAAGCCGGAGAACTTGATCCTCGTGTTCAGCCACAGCGAGACAGCCAGCGCGAGCACCAGGTTGAGCGCTGTGTAGACGAACGCGAAGATCACCGTGTTGATCAGGACCGTGTAGAACGTCGGGTCGGAGAACAGTTTCTGGTAGTTGGCGAAGCCGACGAAGGTCGGGGTGCCGAACAGCGGCCACTCGAACAGGCTGATGACCAGCGAGCCGAGCAGCGGGACCAGGATGAAGAAGGTGAATCCGGCAAGCCCCGGCCACAGGTAGGCGAGCGCGACGAGACCGTCGCCCTTGCGCTTCTTGTTCGCGCGAGGCGGGGTGGGGTGCGGGACCCCGAAGGGCCTCGTTTCGGGCGCGGCGGACGCCGCCGTCTCCTTCGAGACGACGGCGCCCGTGATCAGCGGGGAAGCCATGCGGCTACTGCCCCACCGAGTTCTGGATCGTGTTCATCACGTCCTTTGCCGTCTTGTCACCGCGGTACCCTTCGACGCCGTACTGGGTGAACAGGGTCTCCACCTGATTCCAGGTGGGGGTGGTGAGCTGCGCCGTTGCGTTGCCGAGCAGTGCCTGCACGGCCGCGGCCGCCTCAGGCGTCTTGCCCTCCGCCCACGCCGACTGGGCGTCTGCACGGGAGGGCACGATGCCGCGCTTCTCCGCCTGGCCCTTGAGCACGCTGGTGTCCGTCATCGCCTGGATGGCCTTGAACGCGCCGTCCGGGTCCTTGCAGTTCTTCGCGATGCCGAAGCCGGAGCCCGCCGTCATACCGTGCGCCTTGCCGGAGGTGGACGGGACGATCGTCACGCCCATCTGGAACTTGGCGGCGCTGGCGAAGGTGCCGTACATCCACGGCCCCTCGATCAGCATGTCGGCCGTGCCGCCGGTGAACGCCGCCTGGGCGACGTCGGAGCCGTCCGCCGCGTTCGGCGCCGCTGCGATGCCCTCCTTGTTGACCAGGTCGAAGTACGACTGCACCTGGTCGACCAGCTTGGAGTTGGTCAGGTCGAGCTTGCCGTTCTTGACCGCCTCAGCGCCGTCGGCGATGGCCCAGGCGTTCGGGATGAAGAAGCCGGGCTCGATGGCGAGCGCCTTGTGGTCGGCCGTGGTGAGCTTCTTCGCGTCGGAGAGGAACTGCTCACGCGTGTACGTGGTGCTCGGGAGCTCCAGACCGGCCTTCTTGAACGCATCCACGTTGTAGTAGAGGACGATCGGTTCTGCGTCGTACGGGATGGCGCGGATGGTGCCGTCGACCGTCATGCCCTTGAGCATGGACGAGTCGAACGCCGAGGTGTCGAGCTTGTACTTCTTGATCAGGTCGTTCAGCGGCATGAGCAGCCCGCCGAGTTCTTGTGCACGCGCGGCCTGCGTGGTGAGCAGGCAGGGCGGGTTGGAGCCGCTGAGACGGGTCTTGACCTTCGTCCAGTAGTCGTTGAAGCTCGGTCCGTCGATGGTCACGTCGAGCTTCGGGTCGACCTTCTTGCCGAGGTCGATGAAGCCCTGCCACTGGTCGCGGTCGCTCTGACTGCTCACCCAGGTGTACATCGAGATGGGGCCACCGGATGCGTTCCCGCCTCCGCCGCCCGCGCATCCCGCGAGTGCGGTGAGCGCTCCTGCCAGTACGATTGCGGTTCCGATCCTGCTCGCCGCGCGCTTGCTTCGTGGTGTCACTTGCTGTGCCTCCTCCATTGGATTCATCAAAATGTGATCGCCTACTGAGCCTGCTGTTTCGCGGAGGTGCCCTCCCGGGCTCCAGATCCACGATCCTATAGGGTCTTTGATATAGGTTATGGGGAGCATAAGCGGATGCGCCCCGGCAGGTCAAGTAGTCGACCGGGTCTGCCTTCAGGCGAAGTCGATCGCGATCACATCGACGACGGCCCCGGATGCGCTCGGCGCCGGGATCAGGAGCTCGCCGAGCGGCTCCACATCCCGCGACGCCTGCTCGTGCACCTCGTAATTGACCTCGTACGGCAGCTGCTCGCCCGTCGCCAGCAACCGGATGCCCGTCACCCTGCCGACAGGGATGCCGCGCACGATCACCTGCTCGATCGGCCGCATCACCAGGTGCAGATAGATCGTGCCTGGACGCGCGGTCGACGGACCGTAGTAGTCGACCCCGACGGTCGGCGAGACGCCGACGACGCTCTCGGCGTGAGCATCCATCCAGCCGCGGATCTCGTCCAGCGTCTGCACCTGCGACTCATTGAGGCTGCCGTCGCCCTTCGGGCCGATGTTGAGAAGCAGGTTGCCTCCGCGGCTCGCCACCTCGATCAGAGTGGTCACCAGCGACGTGGTCGACTTGCTCTTGGTGTCGCCAGGGCGCCAGGCCCACATCTGACCGATCGTGAGGCAGAGCTCCCACGGCCCGGTCGGCGCCGTGACGGGGAAGCCCTGCTCCGGCGTCTTGTAGTCGCCCTGGCCGAGCAGGCGGTCGTTGATGACCACATCCGGCTGCAGGGATTTGATGAGCGCGCGCAGGCCCGCGCTGTCCCACTCGGGCTCTGAGCGCTCCCACTCACCGTCGAACCAGAGCAGGTCGATGGTGCCGTAGTTCGTCAGCAGCTCGGTGAGCTGGCCGCGCAGGTAGTCCTGGTAGCGCGCCCAGGCCTCCGGGGACGGGCGGCGGTGCTTGTCATCGGCGACCGGTGTGCCCGCGTTCGCCGGGTCTCCCGCCGCCGGCCAGTGCTCGAGCGGGTACGGCCGGTCGCTGTCCTGGAAGGCGGGGTAGTCCGGGTGGTTCCAGTCCGGGAGGCTGTAGTAGATGCCCACCCGGATGCCCTCGGCGCGGATCGCGTCGACGAACTCGCGGGTGATGTCGCGGCCGAACGGCGAGTGCTCGATGCCGAAGTCGGAGTGCTCGGTGTGGAACATCGAGTACCCGGCGTGGTGCCGGGCGGTGAACACGACATAGCGCGCACCTGCGCGCTTGGCGAGGCGTGCGAGGGCGACCGCATCCCATTCGACGGGATTGAAGGTGGGCGCCGTCGACTGGTACTGCTCGACGCTGACGGTGTCCTCCACCGCGTCTGAGCCGGGGATGATGGACCGGCCGACGAGCGGCCAGGAGATCTCGATGCCTTGCTGGCTGGCGTGATCCCAGTGCACGAACAGACCGAATCCTGCGCCGATGAACCACTCCCCTCCCGGGAGCTGGAAGTCGTTCGGACGCACGAAGGAGTCGGGTAGAGCGGTGAGGGTCGAATCCACGGGGAGAACTCTCCTTTGAGTAGGGATGCTATTGCCTATAGGATATGGAATCGGGATGCGTCCCACAATCCATTCAGCGAAGAAGGAGAATCTCAGCGTGGCAATGTTCACTGACGACCCCGTCCGCCCCGAGAACTACCAGCGGTTCGAGCGCGATCTCCCGTCCTGGTTCAGCGACGCGAAGCTCGGCATCTTCGTGCACTGGGGTCCGTACTCCGTTCCTGCCTGGGCAGAGCCGATCGGCGAGCTCGGCACTATCGAGAAGCAGTACTGGTTCGCACACAATCCTTACGCAGAGTGGTACTACAACACCATCCGCATCGAGGACAGCCCGGCGGCCCAGCACCAGCGCGACGCGTACGGGGGCGCCCCGTACGACGACTTCATCGACGCCTGGCACCCGGACGAGTTCGATCCCGATGCGTTCATCGCCCTGGTGAAGAGCACGGGTGCCGGCTATTTCGTGCCGACCACCAAGCACCACGACGGCGTCACGCTCTGGGACGCTCCTGGCACCGACGGGCGCAACACGGTGGCCCGCGGCCCGAAGCGCGACCTGATCGGCGCATTCGAGAAGGCCACCAGGGATGCCGGCCTCCGCTTCGGCGTGTACTACTCCGGCGGACTCGACTGGCACTTCTCCCGGCTCCCCCCGATCACCGACGATGGCCAGGAGTTCGGCCGTCCCGTCGACGCCGCCTACGCGGAGTACGCATACAAGCACGTCGAGGACCTGATCGAGCGATACTCGCCCGACGTGCTCTGGGGCGACATCGAGTGGCCGGACGCTGGCAAGCCGTCCGGCCCGTTCTCGATGGAGAACCTGTTCGAGAAGTTCTACGCTGCGACCCCGGACGGCGTCGCCAACGACCGCTGGGGCACGACGCACTGGGACTTCCGCACCAGCGAGTACCAGCAGGGCCTCAGCGTGGAGGGAGAAGGCGGCTGGGAGAACTGCCGCGGCATCGGATACTCCTTCGGCCACAACACCCTCGAAGACGAGACACACCTGCTGAGCGGGCCGGATGCGGTGAAGACGTTCGTCGACATCGTGTCGCGCGGCGGCAACCTGCTGCTCAACGTCGGCCTCACCGCCAGCGGCACCGTGCCTGAGCTGCAGCGCAGGACGCTGGAGCACCTGGCGGCGTGGAACGCGGTCAACGGAGAGGCGGTGTTCGGGTCCTCGACCCTGGATGCGGCGATCGCCGGGCCGTCCGCAGGGGATCAGGGCGCAGAGCCGTGGGTGCGCTGGACGCGCAGCGGGGACGTCGCGAACGCGTTCGTGGACGCGACGGGAGCTGTCTCGCTCTCCGGCGTCTCCTCCGCGGTCGACGCGGCGTCTGCGCGCCTCGCTGACGGAACGCCGATCGCCGTGACGCGCGACGGAGACACCATCACGGTGTCTCTGCCCGAGCCCGCCGTCGCCGGCCCCACCCTCATCCGCTTCGCCCTGGCGGCCTGAGCATGACCGTCGACGCCCACCTGCACCTCTGGGATCTGGATCGGGTCGCGTACCCCTGGCTGACCGATGCGCTCGCACCGATCAACCGCACGTTCGCCCTCCCGGAGATCGAACCGCAGCTGCGTCAGGAGGGCGTCGACGGCGCCGTGCTCGTCCAGGCGGCGAACTCGCTGGAGGACTCGGAGGCGATGTTCGCCGTCGCGGCCTCGTCCTCTCTCATCGCCGGCGTCGTGGCCTGGGTCGACCTGCTCGACCCGGCCACGGCGGCCACCCAGCTCGACGCATGGTCGGCACATCCCGGATTCGTGGGGGTGCGCCACCTCATCCACGACGAGCCGGACGCCGACTGGCTGGCACGGGATGCGGTCCAGCACTCTCTCGCGCTCCTCGCCGACAGGGATCTCGCGTTCGACGTGATCGGCGTGCTTCCCCGCCACCTGGAGCACGCGCTCTCGCTCGCCGAATCGCTGCCCGGGCTCCGGCTCGTGATCGACCACCTGGGCACACCGCCCGTCGGAGCAGGCGACCAGGGAGCCGAGCCGTGGGCGTCCCTGATCACCCGGCTCGCCGCGCATCCAAGTGTCTTCGTCAAACTCTCCGGGCTCACCACGCTCGGCGCCGCCGGGCGGGGGACCGCCGACGACCTGCGGCCGTACGTCGAGCACGTGCTCGACGCGTTCGGTCCCGGCAGGGTGCTGTTCGGCGGCGACTGGCCGGTCTCCACCCTCGCCGGACCGTACGCGGAGACGTTGCGCGTCTCCCGCGAACTCGTCGCGGGTCTGAGCGCCGACGAGAGAGCCGACGTTTTCGGACGTGCGGCAGACAGGGCGTACCACCTAAGCTGAGCCCCATGGATTTCGGGGGGCTCATCCTCGTCGTGCTGGGGGCAGCAGCGGCGATCGCAAATCTGACGTTCGTGGTGGTCGCCTTCGTGCAGATCGTCCGCGACCGCTCGTTGGCCTGGCAGGCGCAGGCGATCTGGCTGGTCACCATCCTGATGCTGCCGCTCGGCGGCACCATCGCGTGGTTCGCTGTGGGGCACCGCACCAAGGAGTTCGAGCGGATGCTGGTGCGCTGAGCGATGCGAGAATGGGCGCATGCCCATCCTGAACAAGGACATGCAGGTCTGCATGTCGCTCGCCGCCCGGCCGAGCAACATCGGCACCCGGTTCCACAACTACCTCTACGACGAACTCGGCCTGAACTTCATCTATAAGGCGTTCACCACGACCGACCTCGAGGGTGCTGTGCGCGGCATCCGGGCTCTCGGCATCCGCGGCTGCTCGGTGTCGATGCCGTTCAAGGAGGCGATCATCCCGCTGGTCGACGTGATGGAACCGTCTGCTCTCGCGATCGAGTCGGTGAACACGGTGGTCAACGACGACGGCGTGCTGACCGCATCAAACACCGACTACGAGGCCGTGGCCGCGTTGCTCGCCGAACACAGGGTGGACCCTGCGCAGCGCGTCCTGCTGCGCGGCTCCGGGGGCATGGCGAAGGCGGTCGTCGCCGCCTTCCGCGGCGCCGGGTTCGACGACCTCACCATCGTCGCCCGCAACGAGACGGCCGGCGCTTCGCTCGCGGAGAAATACGGATACACCTGGGTGGCCGCCGACCCGGAGCCCGGCTTC
Organism: Leifsonia sp. NPDC102414; assembly: GCF_044765685.1. NCBI lineage: Bacteria > Bacillati > Actinomycetota > Actinomycetes > Micrococcales > Microbacteriaceae > Leifsonia > Leifsonia sp. NPDC102414. The sequence continues at coordinate 726,630 of NZ_JBIWKN010000002.1, read as the reverse complement.
GACGTGATCGTCAACGTCACCCCGCTCGGGATGCGCGGGGAGAGCGAGCACGTGACGGCGTTCGCCGAGGAGCACATCGCCGCGGCATCCACGGTGTTCGATGTGGTGGCGTTCCCGTCGGAGACGCCGCTGATCGTGGCGGGCCGCGCGGCAGGAGCCGCCGTCATCACCGGCGCCGAGGTGATCGCCCTGCAGGCTGCTCGCCAGTTCGAGCGGTACACGGGCGTCGCGCTCACCGCCGACCAGGTGGCGCGGGCATCGGAGTTCTCCCGCGCCGAATGAACGTCGCCTGGACGGCACGACCGGAGTAACGTGTGCCGCACGTGACCGAAGGGAAACCAGATGGGCGTCGGCAGTGGGATCTTCTTGGTGGTGGTCGGCGCGATCCTCGCGTTCGCGCTGAACGTGCAGGTGTCGTGGATCGACGTGGCGCTCGTGGGCTACATCCTGATGGGCGCCGGCGTGGTGGTGTTCGTGCTGTCGTTGATCTTCATGCTGCGCAGGCGCAGGACGACGACCGTGAGCCGCGGCGGCATCGACCCGGCGACCGGTGAGCGCGTCCAGGAGAAGCGCACGCGCTCCGACGACTTCTGACGCCGTCCGAATCCGACCATTCTCTTTGTGGCGCGGATGGTCTAGGCCGATTCCCGCACCACGACATGCGAACTGTTGGCAGCCTCCCGAAGCGGGTCCAGTCCGATCGCCACGGTCGCGTCACGCTCTGGTGAGGAACGCGAGTTCGACGATCCAGCGGGTCTTCTTCGGCTCCGTCCGAGGGTCCGTCAGGTAGATCTCGCAGCGCGACGCGAAGGCTTCGCCATCCGGGCGTGGCTGTGTATCCAGTTGGAGGTCGTGCTCGCGGATCCAACCGTGCAGGAGTTTGTTCGCCGCCATTGATTTCGCGCGATAGGCCAGCACGGCGTAGTTGCCGGAGGGGATGACGCCGGCCTGGACCCGCTCGTCCGTGGCGTCGGACTCTCCCGCCACGCCGACCTCGATCTGCATCAGATCGGCCATGTTCACCACGTGGAGACGAAGGAAGAAGGGCCCCGCCGGTTCGACACCGTGTTCATCGAGCCAGCCGATCAGTTCTGCGAGTAAACGGTCTCGATTGGAGAGCATCGTCCGGAAAGGGACGGTCTCGCGGATGCCGAGGGTCGCGACCGCCGGGCGGAAGCTCAACTCCGGTCCGCTCACGATGTCCAGCTCACCTGCGCTCACGCGAACATCCTCGCACGCACGTCAGGCCCGGCGATGGATCTCATGGCGTCGAGTGTGCGGCGTCGCTCCAGAGCCAGCGAAGAGCGTCGGGCAAGAGCACACCGCCGTTACGCCGACCAGTGGAGGGAGTCCACCGGACGCAGCGAGATTGTCGAGGACGGTTCCGCCCCTCACGTCGCCCTCCGGGTCGAGGTACCACCAGCCGTCATTGAAGAACATGACGGCGCTCTCGACCGACGCCGAGTGCCCAGAGGGACGATGGGATCGTCACCGCCATCAGCTCAGACGCACCGACGACGCCATCGACACGGTCGACTCGCGGGCGACCGTGGTGAACGGCACCTCGATGACCCGCGGGGGTCGCTTGGTCGCGGCGCGGTCCCCGATGCGCTCGATGAGCGCCGTGACCGCACGGTCGGCGATGTCGGCGCGACCCGGATCGATGGTGCTCAGGCTCGGCATGGCGAACTGCCCGTCGACGAGGTTGTCGAAGCCGATCACCGCGACATCCTCCGGCACGCGGATGTTCTCCTGATGCAGGATGCGCAGAGCGCCGAGAGCGAGTTCGTCGTTCAGGGCGAAGATCGCGTCGAATGACGTGCCCGAGGACAGCAGTTCCTGTGTGGCGGCGGCACCGTCCGCCCGGTGCCAGCCCTCGCGGAAGACGACGAGCTCGTCGCCGGTGTCCACCCCGAAGTCTGTGAGGGCGCGCCGATAGCCCTCCAGCCGCAGAGACGCCGACCCCACCAGCTCCCCCCGATGCGCACCCAACACGGCGATCCGGCGTCGTCCCGAGTTCAGCAGGTGCGCGGTGGCCGCGTACCCGCCGTTCACGTTCTGCATGAGGACGTGATCGGTCGGTCCTTCGAAGATGCGCTCACCGAGCAGCACCAGCGGATAGTCCACGTTCAGGTACTCCGCGTCGTCGTTCGACATGCCGAGCGGGGAGAACAGCAGACCGTCGAGCATGGACAGCCGCGAGCCGCGCAGGAGCTCGAGCTCGACGTCCCGATCACCGCCGGTCTGCTCGATCAGCGTGACGAAGCCGAGCTTCCTCGATGCCTCGAGCACAGCGTCCGCCAGCTCGGCGAAATAGCTGAAGCTCAACGATGGGACGGCGAGCCCGATCACGCCCGTGCGTCCCGCGCGCAGGTTCCGCGCGGCGAGATTCGGCTGATAGCCGAGCTCTTGGATGGCGGACAGCACCCTCTCCCGCGTCGACGCCTTGACGAATTCGTAGCCGTTCACGACGTTGGAGGCGGTCTTCACGGAGACCCCGGCCGCAGCGGCCACATCCTTCAGTGTCGCGACCACGCGGCGCCTCCTTCGACGGATTTACAACGTTGCTAGCTTCGCACACGAGACGCCGGAGCCACCAAAGACAGGACACACGCATCGCCCCGTGGTGGGGCGGGGGTCGTCGGCTGGCCCGCCGGCACCCAGGTCGGATTCCTCGGATCGAGGACGCCGCCAGCTCCAGTATGGGGGGGATAGAGCTGGCGGCGCCGGTTCCGCGCCTTCAGACGCGAAACGGGAGGCAAGCACAGAGAAGATGCGCCTCCACTGAGTAAGACACACCACCGCCGAATCCATCACGCCAGCGCCGAATCCGCCACCTACCGGCGTCGTCGACCGGGCCTCTGGGTGCCCGATATGCTGACCTCACGCGCGGGAGGAACGACAGACGGCGAGTTAGCAACGATGACCATTCGGGTTGGAATCGTGGAGGATCATCCCGCCATGATGCTCGGGACGATAGCGATCGTGAACGCCCAGCCAGACTTGCGCGTCGTTGCGGCGGCGAACAGCATCCGTCAGGTGCTGGCGCTGCGAGAGTTCCCCGACGTGGTGCTGCTCGACCTCTCGCTGAGCGACGACTCGAGCCCGTTCGCGAACACACAGCTTTTGGCCGCGGGCGGCGCGCGCGTGCTGGCGTACACGTCGGGTGACCGTCCCGAGCTGGTCCGCGATGCCGCGCGAGCCGGGGCAGTGGGGATGATCCGCAAGACGGAGCAGACCAGCGCCATCGTCGACGCTGTCAGGACGGCGGCTCGGGGCGGGGTGGTCGCCGGCGCGGATTGGGCGGCGGCGCTGGAGGGCGATCGCCTTCTCACCGATGCCAGGCTCACCCCCCGCGAGTCCGAGGTATTGGCGCTGTATGCCTCAGGCGCAACGGCGGACCATGTTGCGGAGCTGCTGTACCTGTCCCGCGACACCGTGACAGAGCACATCAGCAACATCCGCAAGAAGTACCTGGCGGTGGACCGGTCAGCACCGACCAAGGTCGACCTGTTCCGCCGCGCAGTCGAGGACGGCTTGGTCGACTCGCTGTGAACAGTCCGCGACCCGCCGCCCCGTGGGCGATCGAGCGCATGCTCGGGTGGGTACTTGCGCTCGGCGGGCTGGTGCTGACGCTCGCCGCCGGCGACCGCGTCCTCCGGACGACGGACGAGTTCGTGCTGTGGTGGTCGGCGCTCGCGTTCGCGGCAGTCGGCCTCATCGCAGCGATCGCCGCGGGGGGTCGCGTGCTTCCTCTGCGGATCGTGCACGCGCTCGGCGTCTCGGCCATCGTCGTCACGATCCTCGCCCAGGCGACCGTTTTCCTCGGGTACAACGGCGCGCATCCCGACCTGCTCCGGCCGTGGATCTGGGCGCTGGAGCCGATCATGATGTGTTTTGTGGCGCTGATCACCCCGTTGCCGATCACGATCGGATACGTCGTCCTCAGTACGCTCGCTCCGGCGCTTTCCGGACTCCTCTTCCTCGGACGCGTGCCGCACGAGGTGCTGCTGCAGACTCCGATCCATCTGGGCAATGCAGCCTTCGTCGCGATCCTGATCGGAATCCGGTCCCGGCTTCGCGACAGGGAACGGATCGAGCAGGAGGACCGTCGCAGCGTCGAGCGCGGGGCACTGTCTCAGGCGCGAGCCGAGCGGCAGGAAGAGCTCTCCCGCCTGGTGCACGACGAGGTCCTCTCGACACTGGTCGCGGCCACACGGCTGCCGGGGAAACCCATCCCCGAGTTGCGGGCGGCCGCGGAGGTCGCGTTGCGTGTGCTGGGTGCCGCTGCTGCGCCGGACGCCGAGGACGGAGCAGAGGAGGACGTGTGCAAAGCCCGTCAGCGGCTCGTCACGATCGCGTCGCGGTGGATTCAGCCGGCTGACGCCCGCATCGACGCCGCGATCGGGCGCCTCCCCACGCTTGTGGTGTCCGAGGCGGGACGAGCGATGGCGGAGGCGCTGCGCAACTCTGCTCTGCACGCCGATGGAGCGACGACTCGCCGGGTGACCGGAGTGATCGGCCCGGACGCGCTCCGCTTGGTCGTCACCGACGATGGCCCCGGCTTCGATGTCGATACCGTGCCCGCGGAACGGGTGGGCGTGAGGGGCAGCATTCTCGGGCGGATGCGAAAGCTGCCAGGTGGGTCTGCGACGATCCGCTCTGATGTGTCCGGCACCCGCGTCGAGCTGGAGTGGCTCCGATGAGCCCAGCACCCGCGAGGACGGCCAGCGCCGGGCTCGCGACCACGGGCGCCAGGGTGGCACTGATCGTGGTCTGGCTGACGGGCGTCGCGCAGGCTGTGCTCGGTGGGTGGTTCCGCGACTCGGGTGGCGCGATCGGGGTCGTCGGCTTCCTGCTGCCCTTAGCCGGAGCGGTGCTGGTCACCTCGCCCGCGCCCGGGCCGCTGCCGCGGCGGCGGGCGCTGATCGTGCTCGCCGGTCTGCTCGTGGTGGCGGTGTCCGTGCTCCTGTTCCTCGAGCTGGCAGACCCCAGCGCCGGCGAGGTCTGGCTGTTCAACGTGAACTCGTATCTGGCGGCGCTCCTGATCATGCGCGGCAATGTCGTGATCGGCGGCATCGGAACCGTCGCCGTCGTCGCGTTCGCACTGGCGTGGGGGGTGTACAGCGGGCGTCTGGGCGTGGATCTCGCCGAGCTGGTCCTCCCCGCCGTCAGCGCTGCAATCGTGGGCGCGACCTGGCGCTTCGTCCTCGCCGCGGTGGTCCGTCGCGAGCATTCCGCCCGCGAACGAGCGGCACTGGCCGATGCCGAAGCCCGTGCCGCGGAAGACGCGACGCGAGCATCCCGCGCAGAGCTCGCAGAGATCCTGCGGATCGCCCGACCATCACTGAACGATCTCGCCGCAGGTCGGACGATCGACGACGGGTTCCTCCGGCAGCTCACTGTCGCCGAGGGTGGGATTCGGGACCGCATCCGGGCTGCGGGGCTCGCGCATCCAGCGCTGGCGGAGGCTGTGGACGCGGCGCGGCGCGGCGGCGCACGCGTCCTGATGCTCGGCGGAGAGGACCCGTCGGGAGCGGTGATCTCCGACACCCTCGCCGGGGCCCTCGCCGAGCTGGTGGCACAGACGGTCGACATCACCATCCAGGCACGAGGAAGGGGTGTCGTCTCTGTACTCATGCGTCCGGAGGGAGGCCCGGCCGTGCGGGTGCTCCTCGACGCGGAAGGTCAACCCGTGAACGGCCAGACGAGCGGCACGTAGAACACCGCCACCAGGAAGTACAGCGCCATCATCGGCAGGCCGAGTCTGGCGTAGTCGCCGAACCGATAGGCTCCCGGCTCCATCACCATCAGATTCGCCGGTGTCGCGACAGGGGTGAGGAACGCTGCGGCACCCGCGACGGTGAGCCCCATCAGGAACGGCAACACGGATTGGTGTGTGGCATCGGCCAGGGCGACAGCGACCGGCGCGACGATCAGCACCGTCGCCGTGTTGCTGATCAATTGGCCGAGAACCAGAGTGATCAGCACGATGACCGCCAGAGCAGCATATGGGCCGGCGTCGCCGAGCAGCGAGCTCAGCGCATCCGCGATCGCCGTCGCCGCACCGGTCGTCTGGAATGCCGTGGCCATCGGGATCATCCCTGCCACCAGAATGACCGTCGTCCACGAGATCGACCGGTACGCGCGCGTGACGGACACCACCTTGGTGAGCACGAGCGCCACGGCGGCCAGCATTCCCGCGACGGCGGCGGGGACGATCCCCGTGGCGAGGAGCACGATCATCACGAACAGGATCACGGCGGCTCGCTTGGCCCCCGCGCCGAGCGGCACCGCGCGGCGGAGCGTGGCGGGATCGTCGACGACGAGCACTTCGCCGCTCCCGCTGGTGTGCTTGTGGAGGTCGTCCCAGCTTCCGTCGAGCAACAGTGCGTCGCCGGCTCGCAGGACCGCTCCCCTCTCGGCGAGCGGCTCCCCCGCGCGGTTCACGCCGAGGATCATCAGGTCTCCGCTCGGGGTGCACATTCCGGCGAAAACGTGCAGGCCGATCAGGCTGGACCGCGGCGGCACGACGACTTCGGCGATCCCCCGTCCTGCCGTCATCATCGCGCGATCGGATGCGACCTCGTAGTCTGCCCGCAGGGTCGCGGCGAGCTGTTCCACGTCGATCGGCGCGGAAGCGGCTGTGCGGTGCGGCAGGAGGCGCGATCCGAACAGGAGGATGATCGCCAACGTGCCGACCAGCAGCGGCAGGCCGGCCAGTGCGAATTCGAAGAAACCGAACTGCCGTCCGCCGGAGTCGGCGGAGAGATCGGACACGATGATGTTCACCGGAGTGCCGGTGAGGGCGAGCATGGATCCCGCGTGCGCAGAGAACGCGAGAGGGATCAGCATCTGAGAGGGGGCGATCTTCGCTCGTGCCGCCACGACGACCACGAGGGGCAGCAGGGCGGCGACGGAGCCGTTCACGCTGATCACCGCGGTCACCACCGCGACGAGGATGCCGATCGTCAGGAGCAGTGGCACGCGTCGCACGCCGGCGCGGCTGATCACCTCCTGCCCCGCCCAGGCCACGATCCCGGTCGATTCGAGCGCTTCGCTCACCACGAACAGGGAAGCGATGAACAGCACCGTGGGATCGCCGAACCCGGCCAGCGCCTGCTGAAGGTCCAGGATGCCGGTGAGATAGAGCGCGAGCGAGACGCCGATCGCGACCGCGCCGAGTGGAATCCGGTTCGAGACGAAGGCCACCACCGCGACGGAAAGGATGACGAGGGTGGTGACGATCGGATCCATTGCCCTGACACTAGGGCGGCCGTCACCCCTGTCCCACCCCCATGTCTGGGGGGTTATCTTGCAGGTCGGACGCGCCACTCGGAATCATGGAAACGGCGGCGGATGTCCTCGCCACCGATCCGTGCACCGTACTGAAAGGGCGTCATCCGTGGCCTTGCACCGAAGTCGTCCGCAGTCCGTCCGGCGACCGGCGCGTGCATCGTGAGCAGTGACGCGGCCGCGCTGACGAAAGCCCCGAACAAGGGCTTTCTGAACTGGATCGAGAAGGCCGGCAACAAGGTGCCGAACCCGACGATCATGTTCCTCTACCTGATCGCCTTCATCGCGGTGCTCTCCGCAATCCTGTCCTGGGTGGGAGTGTCCGTCACCGACGAGGTCGTCACCCCTCTTCCGCACGATCAGTTCGCGCAGGTCAACGAACAGTTCGGCGGGAACTGGCAGATCTTCGACACCACGACCGGTCAGCCGGCGGATGTGCCCGACTACACGGTCGAGACGCGCACCGTCGAAGTGCAGAACCTGATCTCCATCGAAGGCATCCGCTTCTTCTTCTCGTCGTTCGTCAACAACTTCGCCGGCTTCGGGGTCGTCGCCGTCGTCCTGATCGCGATGGCCGGTGTCGGCGTCGCTGAGCACGCCGGCCTCATGGGGGCGCTCATCCGGCGAACGGTGAAGGTCGCTCCCAAGCGGTGGCTGGCGTTCATTCTCATCTTCGTCGGCGTGCTCTCTTCGGTGGCGACGGACGCCGGTTACCTCATCCTGGTGCCGCTCGCCGCCGCCGCGTTCTTCACCGTCGGCAGACATCCACTCGCAGGGCTTGCAGCGGCGTTCGCCGCCGTCGGCGCCGTGTTCGGGGTGAACCTGCTGATTACTCCGAGCGACAGCATGCTCACCGAGGTCACAAATGAGGTACTCTCGGCCGCAGGGATGAAGACCCTCGAGGTCACCCAGAACTACTACTTCTCCGTCGCCTCGTCGATTCTGATGGCAGTGGTGGTGCTGCTCGTGACGGTCTTCATCACCGAGAAACGACTCGGCCCGTTCAATCCGGCGGACTACACGGCGGGCGACGGCGCGGACGAGAAGGTCGACGAGAAGGCGGAAGCGCGAGGGCTGAGGTTCTCGTTCTGGGCGCTGATCGGCTTCATCGCGGTCATCGTGCTCCTCACCGCTCCCCCAGGCGCGCCGCTGCGCGACCCGGAGACCGGCGCGATCATCGGCACCACGCCATTCATGGCCAGCCTCGTCTTCATCATCACGCTCGCGTTCCTGGTCTGCGGCGTCGCATACGGAGCGGGGGCGAAGACGCTCGTCGGCGGGAACGCCGCCGTAGCGGCGATCGCCAAGACTTTCGGGAGCCTCGGCGGCCTGCTCTTGATGTTCCTGATGATCGCGCAGTTCATCGCGCTCTTCAACTGGTCGAACCTGCCGACGGTCGCCGCGATCTCGGCGGCCGAATTTCTGAAGTCGGCGAGCGTTCCGGCGATCGTGCTGCTGGTCGCGTTCATCCTGGTGATCGTGATTCTGGACTTCATCCTCCCCGGGCTGGTGCCCAAGTGGGTGATCTTCGCGCCCGTATTCATCCCGATCTTCGCCTCGCTCCACGTGGCCCCGCAGACGCTGCTGGCCGCTTATCGAGTCGGCGACTCACCCATCAATGTCCTGACCCCGCTGATGGTGTACTTGCCGTTCATGGTCACCGTCGCGCAGCGGTACAAGAAGGACGCCGGTATCGGCACCATCATCGCGCTGATGATTCCGTACACGGTCGCGATCCTGGTGAGCTGGACGCTGCTGTTCATCGCCTGGTTCCTGCTGGGGATCCCGTGGGGCCCTGGCTCTCCGGTGCAAACCGGCGGCTAGGGCCGCCCGGAGTCGATCGTCGCCCCCGCCATTCGTCACCCCGCCATTCGTCATCAGAGGAGCACAGAACATGACCAGCAGGCAGAACACGGTGACCCAGGCCGATATCGCCGCCGTTCCGGGGCTCGACGCCCTGGATGCGGTGTCGGTGATCGTCGGCTCGCAGACCGATGCCGAGGCGATCGGCATCGGCGTGTACTCCGACGCCGACGTGCCACGGTCCCTCGGGTTCGATCGTGCAGACCTCGCGGACGCGGGATTCGAGGGGAAGGCGGGCTCTGCCCTGCTGCTGCCGCAGGCATCAGGGCCGGATCTGGTCGCGGTCGGTCTCGGACCCCTGGCCGATGTCGACGCAGCGGGCTTCCGCGACGCCGCCGCATCCCTCGTCCGGACCGCATCCCGCAGGGCCAGGCTGAGCCTTCGCGTCGACGACCTGGCCGGCGTCGACCCGCTCTCCGCGATCCGTGCAGCCACCGAGGGCGCCCTCCTGGCCGGCTACCGCTACACGGCGCTGAAGAAGACCTCGACGCACGTTCCGTTGATCTCGTTCACGCTGGATGTTCCGGACACGGACGGCGCGGACCTCGCCATCGCTGCCGCCTTCGTATCGGCCCGCGCCACCATCGTCGCCCGCGATCTGGCGAACACCCCTCCCGGTCACCTGACCGCGACGAAGCTGGGCGAGATCGCCGTCGAGCTCGGCACGCGATTCGGGTTCGGGGTGGAGCTGTTCGACAAGCAGGCGCTCGTCGAGCTCGGCTGCGGAGGTCTTCTGGGCGTGAACCAGGGCTCGACGGAGGAGCCTCGGATGATCAAGCTCGAGTACACGCCCCAGGATGCGACGGGTCATCTGGGTCTCGTCGGCAAGGGCATCATGTTCGATTCCGGCGGCATCAGCCTGAAGCCGAGCGACCCGATGCATCTGCTCATGAAGATGGACATGAGCGGCGCCGCTGCCGTGCTCGGCGCGTTCACGGGGCTGCGCGACAGCGGAGTGCGCACCAGAGTGACCGGCTGGCTGATGTGCACCGACAACATGCCCTCCGGCACGGCGTACAAACTCGGCGATGTGCTCACCGCGCGCGATGGAACCACTGTCGAGGTGAAGAACACCGACGCCGAAGGGCGCTTGGTGATGATGGACGCACTCGTGCTCGCGAACGAGGCAGCCGTGGATGCCATCGTCGACATCGCGACGCTGACCGGTGCGGCCCTGGTATCGCTCGGCGCATCCACCGCCCCGATCTTCGGCAATGACTCTCGCACGGTCGAGTTGGTCCGCGCGGCATCCGCTGCCGCCGACGAACCGGTGTGGCAGCTGCCGCTGGAGCAGAAGTACCGCCGGCAGTTGGACTCCACCATCGCCGACATCGCCAACCTCGGCGGCCCATACGCCGGTGCCACCACCGCCGCGTTGTTCCTCCAGCACTTCGTGGGCGGAACCCCGTGGGCGCACCTCGATATCGCGGGCACCATGCACGTGGACCAGGACGACTCCTGGCGGACCGTCGGCGCGACCGGATTCGGGGCACGGATTCTGCTCGAGACCGCCCGCACGTTCGCCAAGAAGGACGCAGCATGACGCGTTCACACCGGATGGCGCTGTTCTCGATCACGGCACTCGCCACGACACTGATACTGACGGGATGCGCTCCCGCTGCGGCGCCTCCTGCCGGCACCTGGGGTTCATCCACGGAGGGCGAGCCCCAGCTCGTCCTGCAAGCGAACGGCTCCCTGTCCGGCACAGACGGATGCAACCGTCTCAGCGGAACCTGGAGCACATCGGGAAGAACGGTGACGTTCGGGGAAGTGGCGTCCACGCGGATGGCGTGCCCGGGGGTGGACACCTGGCTGACCGACCTGGCCACGGCGACCGTTTCCGGCACCACCATGCACGTCCTCAACTCTTCCGGCACCGAGATCGGAAAACTCTCCCGCTGAGCCGGCGGATGGGGACACCCATACGCCTTCGGTAGCGCCGTCGCGCACCGACCTCCGGCCACCCAGCCGGCCGGACCGCCACGCCACGCCACCGGGAGCTTTCGGCTGTCCCACGACAGCCCGGAATCGTGCCTCGAACGGAAACTCGGATCGCCCACTCGGCGCCGTTGCCGCCTTCCGGGGGCGGACGCGAAGAATCCGCGTTATCGACAGCTCCCCATCGGGTCTTCAAGGGTGGGTCAGCTGTATCTCAGCATGAATCAGTGTCGACCCGACGCGAACACGAGCCCGCTCACGCAGGCACGGGGTCGCGCACGCGGTTATTACAACGAAGTAGACAGGAGATTCACATGAAAAAGTTGACCACAGGACTCGTGGCAGCGGGCGGAGGGCTCGTTCTCCTCCTCGGCACCTCCGGATCGCTCGCCTTGTGGAACGACGCCGCGAACGTGGACGCCGGCAGCGTCTCGTCCGGTGTGCTCACGGTCGCCGCGACCGGAGGGTCCTGGTCGGATGACCTCGACCACTGGGTTCCGGGCGATTCCGAAACATACACCGCGAACGTGTCCGTCGTCGCGCAGGGCGACAACCTCACCTCGCAGATCTCGATCGACCCAGCATCTATCACGGGCGATCCCGAGCTCCTCGACGCACTCGATGTGTCCCTCACCTTCGGCACACCCACCGGGGGAACTTTCACGCCCGTCGCCGGTGAAAACAACGTCTTCGACGTCGTGCCGGACGATCCGACATCGACCACTCCGATCACAGCTCCCGTGACGGTGACCGTCACCTTCCCCGCCGACTCCGTCACGGACACTGTGGCCCAGGGGCAGACCGTAGAGCTCAGCGGAATGAACTTCGTTCTGCAACAGGTCGCTCCCTAACGAGGCCGGTCAGTGGCACGATACGAAAGGCCGTGCCGGCCGCGGGGCCGAGGAGACGTCACGTCTGCGCGGCCCCGCGGCGGATCACTCTCGACCACGGCCTTCATCGTCGTGATCCTCGCCGTGGCGGCGCTGACGATCACGCGCGGAAGCTACGCGCTCTGGAACGCGACGGCCCCGATCGCCTCCACAACGATCGTGTCCGGCACGTTGACCGCCACCATCGCTGTCGGCACTACGGCCTCGCCGACGAGCACGACAGCGGAATTCGGGCCGGCGACCTGGGCAGGCATGCTGCCCGGAGAGACACGGCTGGCCGACTTCACCGTCGCGAACACCGGCAACACGCCATTCACCCTCGCTGCCTCGCTCGACGATGCCACGGCGAGCAACGGGGACGTACGTTTCGCCGCCGGCCCTGCCCCGTGCCCGGATGACGGCGCAGGCCTCGAAACACTCACGGAAACCGCGGTTCGCATCGGCCCAGTGCAAGCGGCATCACAAGCTCTCACCTATTGCCTGGCGGTGACGCTGCTGCCAGACGTTCCGGCGAGTTCCCAAGGCTCGAGCATCGCCGCGTTCACGTTGCTTCTCTCGGCAGATCAGGAGACGCCATGAAACGAGTCGATCGCGGCCGTCGTACAGCGGTGGCCATGTGCTCCCTCCTCTCTCTAGCACTCGTTCTCTCTGGACTGGGCGGCGGTATGGTCGCGGAGGCATCGTGGAGTGCTCGACTGACCGCCACCGGTGTTGTCGGTGCCGGCAGCGTGTCCGTCTCGGTGGGAGCGCTCCCGCCGATCGCATTCACGAACTCGTCGATGACCGCTACCGCGGCGGTCACCGTCTCGAACACGACCACAGGCGTCAGCCCTTTTCCGGCCGCTGTCGAAACAGAGTTCACGACTTCCAGCACCGACCAGCTCGTCTCATCCACCCGTGCACTCGCGTGGCCCGTGTCGGCCGCGACGGAGTGCACAAACACTGCCATCCCGAACGGGGATGCGGTTCAGGGCACGTGGGCGGGCGGCGTCACGGTGAACACCGCCGCGCTCGCCCCTGGCGACTCCCAGGTCATCTGCATTCGTAGCAGCATCGACTCCCGCCAAGACGCCGCCGCGGTCTCCGGCGCACGGACAGCGGACGTCAGCGTTGAAGCACGGCTGTCCCTCCACGCCTTCGCTGCTACAGCCGAGACCGCTTCCGCGATCAGCACGTCGCAGATCTACCCCTTCGCAACGCTCGGCAACTTCTGGTACAACATCAATCCGTCCGGCCAGTCAGGGTGCTTCGACGTGACCGGCGGGGTCAACACTGCTCCCGGTGCACTGCTAGGAACCTTTCCCTGCCACGGAGATCTGGACCCGAGCTTCTCCAATCAATGGTTCACGCTCACCCCGTTCGGCGGCTCGATCGTGGGCATTCGCTCAGCCGGCCCTGCCAATCGATTCGCTCAACCGAACACGACGGGCGGCGTCGCGATGCAGCTTCGAGACACTGCCGAACCCGCGCAAGGCTGGGAGCCCCAGCTTGTTGCGCCTGGCCTCTTCCAATTTGTGAACGACGCATCCGGACTGTGTCTCACGGCGGGTGTCTCGTCGTCGCCCCTCTCCACACAGGAATGCAATGGATCAGCGCTGCAGTCGTTCAGCGCCACCCAGCTGCCGGTCGCTGCGCCGACGGACACGGGAGACGGAACGTGATGCGCGCGGTGGCCCACGGCTGCCTGCTTGTCCTGACGACGGGCCTGCTCATCGGCACCGGCGGTCCCGCTCTGGCTGACAACGGTGCCGAGCCTGCTCCGCACATCGCCGAAGTCTCCCCGGATGGCATGACGTATACCCGCTCATACAGCGGCCTCTTCGACGGGAACATCCTTGTGCCGCACGGCACGGCGACCGACTCGTTTCTCGTCAAGAACAACGGCACAACGCGTGGGTACCTCCGTATCGTTCTCACCTCCGTCGAGATACCGAATCTCGACGTCCTTGACGCATTGACGATATCGGCGGGCACGACAGAACAGCCTGGGCGGCCGCTGCCTGTCTCCACTGCGAGGCCGTGCCTCACGCTGCTTGAAGGCGCATCGCTACCAGCGGGGCAGAGCGTGCAGGTGAGGTCGGTGCTGGCCTTGAACGATCTCTCGGGAACTCACGGCCAGAACGGTGCCATCGAATTCAGCTTGGAAGTTCTCCTCTCTGAGAGTCCGGCTCAGAACGACGACACGTGTCCGGGAGACAGACCATCCCCTGGACCGATTGCCGATGCGCACCCCGCACCTCCCGGAGCACTTGCAGCAACAGGGCTCGCACACGCTGGGACCGTGACCATGGTCGCTGCAGCAGCGCTCGCTCTCGGCAGTGCTCTTGCCCTGTGGAGGCGTCGGCGCCACTCGACGTCCCCGTCTGGTCGTGGTCCGCATGCCTGAGCTCGCCGTCTCCCCCCGGCATCAGGCGACAAAGGCGCGTCTGCGGCCCCGGAAGATCTTCGCGGCGATCGGCGTTTCTGCGGTGTCCGGCCTGCTCGTCGTCGTTCTGGTCATCGGATTCTTCGCCCTGTGCGTTCCGGCGTTCACTGGATCGCTTTCCTACGCCATCCTCACTTCGTCGATGAAGCCCAGCCTTCCCCCCGGAACGTTCGTGGTCGTGCAACCGACACCGGCAGACGCCCTCCGCGTGGGAGACATCGTCACGTACCAGCTCGTCTCCGGCAAGCCTGCGGTCGTGACGCATCGGATCACCGCGGTGTCCGTCGACTCAGCGGGTTCGCGGGCCTTCACCACCCGGGGCGACAACAACGCCGTCGCCGACGCAAAACCTGTGCGAGCGGAGCAGATCAAGGGGAGGGTCTGGTACGCGATCCCCTATCTCGGTTGGGTATCCACCTTCCGGAGCACGATCGTCGGGGGTGCGATCATCTCGATGATCGGATGGCTCTTGCTGGTGTACGGCCTCGTTCACGTTTCGTTCGTCGCCGTTACCAAGCACCGAAGGCGCACGCTGCAGCGCAGTGACTGAGCCTCATTCACCCGTTCGCGCCTACGGACCCAATGCATAGAAAGCGCACCCATCCGGCTGGTCGTCCCCGACGGGCCGGTCGGATGACCACGGCTCCTAGCCGAACGGCATGGTTCCTTTGGCTTCTCCACGCCATCCGGTCAAGCTAGGAGTTCGCGTCAATAGAGTGTTGACTGCGGCCTCAGCACGATGGCAGCGATGAGCGTTCCATCGGCTACACGGCCACGTTGTCAGCCGAACCGGCGCCAAACAAAGGAAGGCCGCCGGCCCGCGGTCGCGAGCGGGCCGGCGGCAGCGCACCGAGTAAACCCATCGGCACGCTACTGGGCGGGAAACCCGAATAACCCGCCACTCCTTAGACTCCCGACTTCGCACTTTCTAACGCGCGCGGGAGGGTCGCTCCTATCTCGGAGTAAAGACGTAGGTGACCTTGCCTGCCGCAACCGAGACGGACACGAAATACTTCTTGCTCGTTGCACCGAGCGCATCATCAGAGGCTGGAAAGACCTTGAAGCCAGCAGATTCCAGTTTCTTCGCGGCCCGTTCGAGCAGTCCGGAAGAATCCGACTTCACGATCACACGGCGCCCTTTCGAGTCGCCCGTCGTGCCCTCGTCCGTCACGCTGCCGTCGATGATGGGAAGACCCAGCGCGCTGGCGCTGGCGGCCGTCGTAGACGGCGACTTCGCAGGAGCAGGGGTGCACCCCGCGAGCAGCAGCAGCGCGACCGCGCCCGCTACGATCTGCCCGGCAATCCGCCGCTGCCGTTTCGTCGCCTGGGCGCCTTCGCGGTGAAGCTCAATTCTTCCTCCATCGTTCAATTCCATACATGGAGAGACCCGCTCTTCGCCGTTTGATCACGCGGTGGATCAGGGCTGGTTGCGACGAGGTCCAGGGGAAACAGCGGTCACCCCGTTATGAGCGGCACTCGATGCGCTCTGAAACAGGTGAGATGCCACACGATTCGAGCGTGCGCGGACCTATCCGTCGGCGCGGAGTAGCGGGAGCACATGGAGAACAGCACGAAGCGCATCACTCTGGCCTTCTACGTGTCCGCGGAGTTGAGAGCACGCGCTCGCGCCGCGTACCGAGCCACAGGTGGTCTGGAAGGCGACCCCAGCTGGTCCGGGATGTTGCAGAAGGCACTCCTGGCGGAGGTGGAGCGACGTGAGGGAGCCCACAACCGCGGTGACCCGTATGACCCGGTAGACGATGCACCACTCCCCCCTGGCCGACCGAAAATATAGCGCGAGATCACACGCGCGGGATGTCGGAAGTCTGCTCGTCTCGACTCGCCTCTGCCGCGTTATCTGCCGCCCACCCGCGTGTCTGATTACCTGAGCTCGCATGGTCGTGCGGGCCTCGATCCGGGCCGACTGCAGCTCGGGAGCCGGAAGGAAGTACAGGGTGACGGCTCGTCTCCAATCTCCAGCGAAGCGCCACGCCAAGCCACGCTGCGAGTCCGGTCAGAGCGCATCGTCCCGGCAGAACGCAGTTCGGTCGACCAGTCAGGCGGGCTCATGAGTGCGGCTCCCGACGTCGTGATCGTGGGGAGCGGACCGAACGGACTCGCCGCCGCAGTGACGATGGCCAGAGCGGGACTGAGCGTCACGGTATACGAACGGGCCTCTGAAGCTGGTGGTGGCGCTCGCACGGAGGAGCTCACGATCCCCGGCTACCTGCACGACGTGTGCTCCGCTGTGCACCCGATGGCCTTGGCTTCACCGTTCTTCGAACGATTCGAGCTCGCGAAGCGGGTCGAGTTCCTCACGCCCGACCTTTCCTATGCACATCTTGCTCCCACGTTCGTGGGACTGTCCTACCGGGATCTCGATCGCACGGCCGACGGTCTCGGCGCAGACGGTCGAGCATGGAAGTCCGTGATGGGTCCCCTCACCAGGCAGATCAGCGGCCTGGTGGACCTGTCCTCTGGCGCACCCCTTCGGTTTCCTACCTCGCTTTCCGCAGCCGTGCGACTCGTCGCATCCGTCGTCGAACACGGTTCACCGCTGGGAACATTGCGGTTCCGTGAGGACATCGCCCCGGCACTTCTCGCTGGACTCGGCGCGCACACGGTGCAGCCGATGCCGACATTCGGAGCTGCAGCCGTCGGGCTCGTCCTCGGCGCACACGCGCACGCGAGGGGCTGGCCCATCCCGGTGGGTGGGAGCAAGTCGATCGTCAACGCCCTCATCGACGACCTTGTGCGCCACGGCGGGGAACTTGTGCTCGACCATCAGGTGGACACCCTTGAAGCCCTGCCACCCGCACGATGCGTCATGCTGGATGTGAGCGCCCGCGGATTCCTGAACATGGCACGCAACCGCTTGCCCTCCGGCTATCAACGCCGACTTTCGAACTTTCACTACGGTCCAGGCGTCGCAAAGGTCGACTTCGCGCTTGCCGGTCCTGTTCCCTGGTCCAACGCGGAACTGTCGGATGCAGGAACGATACACGTCGGCGGCACGGCGACTCACGTGGGACGTACGGAGCGGGAGATCGCGCGCGGGCGTCACGCCGAAGATCCGTACCTCCTCCTTTCGCAGCCGACGCGCTTCGACCCTTCCCGAGCCCCCAGCGGAGGGCACGTGCTGTATGCGTACGCGCACGTGCCAGCAGGATCGACGCGTGACCAGCTGGACACCGTCACCCGCTCGGTCGAGCGCTACGCCCCCGGTTTTCGCGATCTCATCATTGGAACGAACAGCGCCACGGCTGCAGACCTTGCCGCTCACAATCCGAACTATGTCGGTGGTGACATCGGCGCCGGTGCCGTCACCATGTGGCAGATCGCCGGCCGGCCGAGGCTCGTGGGCTCGCCGTGGACCACGCCGATCGACGGCGTCTACTTGTGCTCCTCCTCCACATCGCCCGGCCCGGGGGTCCACGGCTTGTGTGGGTGGAACGCGGCTAAAGTTGCGCTGAGGAAGACATTCGGGTTGCGGGAGCCTGACTTACGATTCGAATGAGATTTCGTGACGCACGTGATTTTCTGGAGTGACTTACATGTCATGAGGGTCGACGACCTGAATGGTCACGGACCCGATCGTCGATTCGTCGACAACTGCAGACACGTCATGCGTATGTGACAGTGCGGCAACCGCCGTGGTGGTCGCGCTTCCGTCCGCGTCCGTGATTGCCTGACCAGTCGTCAGGAGGAACCTGGGGCTGGGTGTGAAGTGAACGTGCGCTCCGGCGACCGGATTGCCGTTCGCGTCGGTGACCTTCGCCTGTACCAGATAGAAACCCTGCTCTTCGTATCGAAGCACGTCCGGAGAGATTGTGAGCGTGGAACGCGAACCGTCTGGCACGCCCGGCCGAAAGCGAGCCACCTCTTCCCAGAGCTCGATGCCCTTCCACGTGACGTGGATGCGGTGCGCACCGGCCTGCACGGACGTGAAGCCCGAGCGGAGGACACCATCGTCTCCCGTCGTTTGTGAGCCGACGAGCCTCACTGCCGGATCTGCTGAGATGTGCACCGTGATCCCTGAAACGGGATTGTCGAAGCGATCGAGCAATTGCATCCGTAACCAGTGCGTATCTGTTCCGTCTGCCACGCGAGCGTCAGATGAGCACTCCACGATGGACCGCTCGAGGCTTGGCACGCCAGCGACGAAGAGGGCCTCGCTTCGCTGCCTGACGTCTGACCCTGATACGGCCGCGACGATGCCGACGATTCCTGCCTTTGTCGTTCGGAGTGGTGCGCTCGCCACTCCCATGTCGTTCGTCCGTGTGCTCAGCACATCCTGTCGGGCGTTCTCGAGCGCGAAGGTGATCGCAACACCCGACAACGGCTCCCCTCGCGCGTTTCTCACTGTGGCCGTTGCCGTGTGAGTGTCGGATCCGTTTGCGATTCTTGCGCCGGTTGTCAGTTCGAGGGCGATCGTGGCGGGGGTTTGTCCCCACGGTGGCACCGTCGGGTGTGCGGCTCCGAAAGTCGTGACTATTGCGAGGAGGCCTCCCCCCATTTTGGCTAATGCGGATCGGCCGATTCTGATGGTCGTCACTGGTTCCTCACAGTGTTCGTAGTCGGGTGCTGACGGAGATCCACGGACCGGATCGGTCGCCTGCGGCATATCGGCCGCTCAGACGGAAGTCGAGAACGTGTGGCGGATAGGTCCCGCTCCACGCGCCGTCGGCGTCAAGCCGTGCTGCAACGAGCGCTGAACCGGCATCTGTCTGAAGTTCGAAGTGAGCTCCTGCTCTGCCGTGGACCGCCAGCCTCCAGCCTTGTTCGGAGCGGTCGGCCGTGAGTTGTGGCGACTCGGTCGAGATCTCGACCGCAAGAGAAGTGTCGGGATCGTCTTCGAGCTGAACAATCAGGTGGTCTGAGAGAACCTCGATCTGCTCAGTTCGCCACGTGCCCTCGGCGCTGGCACGTGCCCTGCCGACTTCCACAGCGTCGTGGTAGATCACGACCTCTCTGTGTGCCGGAGCGATTCCGCGCATCACGGGGAAGTACACGTCATTCGGGCCCCGATCCACAGCGACCGCAAGCTCGCCGAGCGAGGTTCGGATCGCACTGGGGTTGGACAGCGGGTGTGTTCCGGCTCCCGGAGTCTCTGTCGGTCTCGGAGTGCTGCGCTCCGCGCGCGGGGGGTCCTCCGGCGGGAGCGTCGGATCTGAAGTGCTTGGGGTGACTGGCGCACCCGACGCACCCGACGCGCCTGACGCGCCCGCGGACGGGGGGCGGGCCTCATCCATCGGCTGAGTGTTAGGAGGATTGATGATGGAGAGACTCGCGAGGGTCGCGGTGAGTATCGTGCCGGCGGCAGCGCTCGCCAGGAGTGCAAGTGGAGGTCGGACCGGCGGCAGATGAAGTTGAGGCGGCTGGGCTCGGGTGCCGCCGAGTACGGCATCATGTTCCCCAGCCGGACCCTGAACGGAGGCCTGGTGCGAAGAGGGGCCGACATCGGCCACGGTCGGTTCGAATCCCTGAGCCGCCAACCGCGTGGCGCCCTCGTCGACTGCGGCGCGATAGCCGATACTGGCCGCCACTCCCACGGCTAGCGGAATCAGTACGAACGTCAGCCTCGAGCTCGCATTCGATGCCTCTCCGGCGAGTGTTGCGCACTTCGGGCAACCGCGAAGGTGGCCCTCGATCCGACCTCGATCGCGCGCGCGAAGCGCGTTCCTGCTGTAGGCGCCGAGCCGCTCGATCACCCATGCGTGAGTGTCGTCCTCCCCCTCCGATGTGATGTGTGCTTGGATCCAAGCCTGCCTCAGGCCCTCCCGCGCTCGGAACGAGAGCATGGATGCGGCCGCTGGGCTGATCCCGAGAAACTTGCCCACCTCGGCTGGGCTGTGACCTTCGACTTCCGAATACCAGAGCGCCTCCTGCCATCGTGGAGGAAGTGTCGCGAACGCCTCCGCCGTCATGCCGCGATCCAGAGCCCGCAGCGTTTCCTGGTCTGTGCTGGATTCGTCCACAATGTCGTCGGCCCAGTCGATCGGCACCTCCCTGTTGCGAGAGCCGATCCGAGCGGCCAGATTGCGGATGGTGACCAGTAAGTACATCCTGAACCCGCTCGTGGGGCCGCCGCCGCGTTTGATCGTGTGCAAGATCCTCGTGAACGCTTCACTGACGAGCTCGTCTGGATCGATTGACGACGTGATCGCGCGCGCTGCCGCTCTGCCCGCGTTGGCGTGGCGAACCCAGAGTTCGCCGTAGGCGGATGCATCGCCGGCACGCGATCGCGCGACGAGCTCACTGTCGGAAGCGTCAGCGTTCTCGAGAGGTTCTTCGGGTGTCGGATCCGTAGGTTCCGGGTGGTTGGGCATGGTTCCTCGTGAATCGATGGGCGAGACGGGTAGTGACACCAGGAGCGGCCTGCCGCACGGACCTTCCTCGGGAGAAGTGTTCCAATCCGTCCGCAGCGGATGCCGTCTTCGATAAAGCACTCAATGTAATAGGTGCAATCTTTCAACAAATATAACGGATTCTTCACCGGGTTGCATGTGGCGGTGTGGGTCGACGAGGGCTTCTGGCGCCGTCGGGAACCGACCATTCACTTTGAGGCGGTGCGGGGTTAGCCTGGCGGACATGCGCCTCAAGCTCCGCGTTGCCGCCCCGGTCCTCCTCGCAGCGCTTGTCGCGCCGCTCTTCCTCACCTCATCGGCATCGGCCGCGACCACCTCGCAGTGGGCCGGGTGGGCGCCACTGACCGGCACGAGCAACAACTACACGACCACCGTGACTGTGGCGAACAACCCGCCGCTGATCGCGGACGTGACCAGCGACTCGCGCTCGGGCTCCGTCGGCGTCATCTCCGGCGCATCCACCTGGCTCGCCGCCGCCACACCGGTCGGGGCGAAGTACGGGTCGAGCCAGGGCAAGCCATACCTCAACCTGCGTCCGCGAGCGGACAACGCGACATCGCCGTCGACGACGACGTACACCTTCCGCACGCCGACGCCGACCTCCGGCTGGACGTTCGTGCTCGGCGACATCGACGCGGACAAGGTGCAGATCCGCGCGGTCGGCCCGGACGGCGTGCCGCTGACGACGGCGCAGCTCGGCTACCGCAGCAGCTTCAACTATTGCGTTCCCGGCGTCTGCACGCCGACGCAGACCCCGGCCGACGTACCCGCCTGGGACCCGGCCACCAGGACCCTGAGCGGCGACCCTGTCGTCAACCCGAAGTCCCTCGACACGGCAGGCGCATCGGCGTGGTTCGAGCCGAACGCGCCCATCGCATCCCTGACGTTCGTGTACACCAGAGTCACCGGCTTCCCGGTCTTCCAGACCTGGTTCGCCTCGCTCGCCCGTGACATCTCCGGAACGGTCACCGACGCCAACACCGGCGCCCTCGACGGCGTGCCCGTGACGCTCACGGATGCGAACGGCACCGTGGTGGGGACCGCGACGACCAGCGGAGGCGGCCACTACGCGTTCCCCGGCTTCCTCGCGACCAGTGGATACACGGTGTCGATCACGCCGCCGCTCGGCAAGATCGCGGTGACCGCGTCCACCGCACCCGCCGACCTGACGACAGCGGATGCTGTGGTCGACTTCGCGGTGCGCGACATCATCCCTGTCGCGGTCAGCGGGACGGTGAAGGACACGAACGGCCACCCCATCGCCGGCGCGACGGTCTCCATCGGCGGCGTCTCCGTGACCACGAACCCGGACGGCAGCTACCTCTTCGACACGGTGCCGGTCGGAACGCACCAGGCGCTGCTGACGCAGCCGGACGGCTACACGCAGACCAGCGGACCAGCGCCGTTCACCATCGTGTCCGGCTCGACGACGCCGATCACCGGCCAGGACTTCGTCGTGGCGGCCAACCCGACCATCAGCGGAACGGTGACGGCCTCCGGCAACGGGGTCGGCGGGGTGACGGTGAGCGCCACAGGCCCTGGCGGAACGGTCAGCACGGTCACCGCCGCGGACGGCAGCTACAGCTTCCCGCGCGTTCCGGCGGGGCCGTACACGGTGACCGTCACGCCGCCTGACGGCCTGGTGGTCGACGGTGCGGCGAGCCTCCCCGTCACGGTCGCGGCGGTCGACGTCACAGGCGTGGACTTCGCCCTGGCGAAGACCGGAGACATCGCAGGAACGGTGCTCGACACGACAGGGGCGGGCGTCGCAGGCGCGACGGTCACGATCGACGGGCCGGCGGGCACCGCCACCGTGACCACGGACCAGAGCGGCGCATACGGGGCGACAGGCCTTGTGCCGGGGACATACACGATCGACCTCACGCTGCCGGACGGATACACGACGACGGACCCGCTTACGAAGACCGTGACGATCACGGCCGCCGGGGAGACGTTCGGGGCGGAGAACTACACTGTGGTCGCGCCCGTGGTGGTGCCGCCGACCACACCGCCCGTGACGCCACCGGCGACCCCCGACCCTGGGACGGGGCCGGCTGGGTCTGGAGGGTCAGGGTCGGGAACAGGCGGACTGGCAGCGACCGGGTCCGTCGTGGATGCGACGCCGGCGCTGATCGTGGGGGCCGCGCTGCTCGTCGCTGGCGCTGCGATCAGTGTCGGCAGGCTTGCCCGTCGGCGTCGGACGTAGAATCGGGGGGTGCCCGATGACCTGCTCGCCCTGGAGAACCAGGTCTGCTTCGGCCTCGCCGTCGCCGCTCGCAGCGTGATCGCGCTGTATCGCCCCGTGCTGGAGCCGCTGTCGCTGACGCATCCGCAGTATCTGGTGATGCTCGCGCTGTGGGAGCGCGACCCGCGGTCGGTGAAGGAGCTCAGCGAAGCTCTGCAGTTGGAGCCCGCGACGCTGTCCCCCCTGCTGAAGCGCCTCGAAGCCACCGGGTACGTCGAGCGGAAGCGGAGCACGAGTGACGAGCGCACGCTCGAGGTCACGCTCACGCAGAGCGGCAGGGAGCTGCGGAGCGAGGCGGAGAAGATCCCCGGCCAGATCGTCGCCAGGCTCGGGCTGCCGGTCAGCGAGCTTGAGCACCTGCGCGAGGGATTGCACGCGATCATCGCGGCCGCGTCGCGAACCCCCTGAGCCGGTTACAGCTCCGTCGAGCCGGTCACAGCTCCGTCACGGGCACACGAGACGGGTGGCGTCGCGCTGGCCTTCCGGCCGGAGCACGGTGTGTTCCGTCATCGGCCGTCCACAGATCGGGCACGGGGATGCGGCGGAGCGGTGGTCCGGGCCTTCCGGGTGGCCTGCGCCGAGCTGGGCGGGACCGGCGACGCTGATCAGCTTCTCGTTCATCCGGGTGTACCAGCGCATGAAGCTTCCGGACATGATCTCCTCAATTCGTTAGTGCACTAACTAGTGTACGCCCGATTGACCTTGACCCGCGGGTCAGGGTTTACGCTGTGGGCGGAGGAAGCCATGCAGATCAGCGAACTCGCCCAACGGGCAGGCGTCACGGTGAAGGCTGTGCGCTACTACGAGAGTCTCGGCCTCGTGCTGCCGGACCGGCTCCCCAACGGCTACCGCGACTACACCGACGAGCAGGTGCGCGCCGTCACCGAGATCCGCGAGCTGGCGAACTCGGGCATCTCCCCCAGCAAGGCCACGCCGTTCATCGAATGCCTCGGCACCGGCCACCGGTTCAGCGACGAGTGCTCCGCATCCCTCGCCGCATACCGCGACAGCATCGCCGACCTCGACCAGACCATCGCCGTGCTCACCCGCCGCCGCGAGACCCTCGCCCGCCGCCTCGACACCGGCGCCTCCCGCGCGACCTCACCGGAGGACTGAGCCGCCGGCTCAACGCTGCAGCGCCCCGCCCCGCCCTGCCCCGCCCGTCAGGCGTGCGGACCCTGCACCATTTCACGGATGCGCTCGATCGCGACCTTCGGGCGGCGATCGTCGGTCACCAGGCCGTTGGTCTCCTGCCCCGTGTCCGCGAGCTGGGTGTAGCAGAACCCGGCGAGCACCGGGCTCGCCAGCGTCGCCGCCAGCAGCGCGCCGACGCGGTCGGCGAAGTCTTCCTGGCTCGACGCGGCCGAGTACCCCCATGCGCCGTCGACCTCGTGCGCGCGGTCGACGAACGAGACGCCGCCGAACTCGGTCAGCATCACGGGCGCGTTCCTGTCCCGCTCGCCGCGGACGAGCATCCGGCGACCGGCAGGCCCGAGACCGTCGAAGAGCTGCTCGACCGAGGAAGCCGAGCCGTAGCGCGCGGCGACGACCTCGCCGGACGCCTCGTAGTCGTGGATGGACAGGATGTCCGAACCGACGTGCTCCCAGCCGTCGTTCGAGATGACGGGACGGGTGGGGTCGAGCGCCTTGGTCAGTGAGACGAGCGCGGCGGCGTAGTCGCGCATCCGGCGGTCGTGGGCGAGGTGCTGCACGCCCCAACTCTCGTTGGTCGGCACCCAGGTGACGATCGAGGGATGCGAGTAGTCGCGGTCGACGATGTCCGCCCACTCGCGCGTGGTGCGGGTGACAGCTGTGGGCGTGAACTCGTACGCGGCGGGCGACTCGCCCCAGATCAGCAGGCCGAGGGTGTCTGCGAAGAACAGGAAGCGCGGGTCCTCGTACTTCTGGTGCAGTCGCGCCGCATTGAACCCGAGGTCCTTGATGAGTTGCGCCTCAGCGCGCAGGCCGTCCACCGACGGGGCCGCGAGGTGCGACTGCGGCCAGTAGCCCTGGTTGAGCACGGACCGCACGTAGTACGGGCGGTCGTTGAGCAGGAACCGCCCGCCGGCCACCGCCGCAGAGCGCAGCCCGAGGTAGGAGCGCACACTGTCGGCGCCGACGGACACCACTGCATCGACCAGCCGTGGATGCTCCGGCGACCAGAGCAACTCCTCGTACGCCTGGCCGTTGCGCTGCTGCGGCAGGGGGACCGTCGCCTCGATCGTCCGTCCGACCGCCGGCACGGTCACCGCCCCGAGCGGACGGCCGTCGAAGGTCAGCGCGATCGTGAGCTGCGCGGCGTCGCCGGCAGGGCGGTTCAGCCGGATGCGCGCATCCACTGTGCCTGCCACGAGGTCGGGGGTCCAGTGGATGCGCTCGATCGCCACCTCGGCGACGGCCTCGAGCCACACCGGCTGCCAGATGCCGGTGGTGCGGTGGTACCAGATCGAGTGCGGCTCGCGGTGCCAGTCCTGCTTTCCCCGCGGCTGGGAGAGGTCGGCCGGGTCATCCTCGGCGCGGACCACGACGGAGACGTCTTCCTGGCGGTCGCCTTCCGCGGCGAGCATTGCCGTCACGTCGAAGGAGAACGGCGATCCGCCGCCCTCGTGCTCACCGACGAACCGGCCGCCGACCCAGACGCTGGCGCGGTAGTCGACGGCGCCGAAGTGCAGGATCACGCGCGGTGCGCCGTCACCGGTCCCGATCGTCCCAAGCTCGGCCGCGCCGATCGTCCGCCGGTACCAGACAACGGGATGGAACCCGGTGTCGCCGATCCCGGACATCGGAGACTCGGGAGGGAAGGGGACCACGATCGTGCGGTCGAAGCGGTCTGCGGCACCGTCGGCGAACCAGGACTGCGCGACACCGTCGTCCGCGTCGTCGTATGCGAACGCCCACTCGCCGCCCAGGTCGCACCACTGCTCACGCACGAGTTGCGGGCGTGGGTATGTTCCGTCGAGTGCGCTTGCAGCGGGGAAAGTCATGGACACTATCGTGCCCTAGAAATGCAGCGCTGTAAAACAGTGGATGCTGTCGCGCCGGAATTGCGCAGGGCGGCCGGGCACCCGTGCGAATCCACTCAGACCAGCGGGGCGCTCTCCCGCGTCACCAGCTCGTAGCCGACCAGCTCGTGCCTGCCCATCGTGGCCAGGCCGTCGATCCGCTCGCAGAGCATCGCGACCGCCCTGGTCGCGAGCGCCGTGAGGTCGGGTGCGATGGTCGTGATGCTGGGGAAGGTCACCGAGGTCATGAGCGTGTTGTCCCATCCCGTGATCGCCACATCTTCCGGAACGCGGAGGCCGCGCTCCTGGAGCGCACGCAGCGCGCCGATGGCGGCCAGGTCGTCTCGGCACATGATCGCGTCGAGCTGCAGGCCGCCGTCCAGGGCCGCCCCGATCGCCACGGCTCCCTCCACAGGAGAGATGGCGTTGCTCGGAATGAGCATGGCCGGGTCGGGGACGATGCCCGCGTCTTCTAGCGCCGCCTGATATCCGGCGATGCGGAGCTCCGACGTGCGCGAGAGGCGGTCCGGCTCGTGGCCGGCGAAAGCGATCCTGCGGCGGCCGAGGCGGAGGAGGTGCGTTGTCGCCTCCCGCGCGGCAGCGACGTTGTCGATCATGACGCGGTCGATGCTGAGCGGCGCGGCCCCCTCGCCCAGGATGACCATAGGCAGAGAGCTCCTGGTCTGCGCGAGCTCGGCGGAGCTCATCACGCTCGGCTGGAAGACGATGCCGTCGACCATGCCGGCCTCGATGCCGGAGACCGCTGCGCGCTCCCCGTCCAGGGTGGCGTCCGTCTGCTCGAGCAACACACGGTATCCCTGCTCCTCCGCCACGTCGGACACCCGGCGGGCCAACTCGGCGAAGTACGGGAGGGTCACGTCGGCGAACGCCAGCGCCAACAGGCCTGTGCGTCCGGTCGCCAGCCTGCGGCCGAGGAGATTGGGCCGGTAGCCGAGCTCGTCGATCGCCTTCTGGACCCGTTCGCGCATCCTGTCGCTGACGTGCGGGTATTCGTGGACGACGTTCGAGACTGTCTTCATCGACACCCCGGCGAGCTCCGCCACGTCCTGCAAGCGCACACCCGCCACGCGCGTCTCCTCTCGTCATGAGAACTCTACTTTGCGGGCCGATTACCCCGAGTCACCAATTGTCCACCGCTTGACAGCAAATTTCTAGCGCTGTAATTTCGAGAGCAGCGCGGCTCCGCCCGCGACTCGTGCCTGTCACTCAAGGGAGAGAAATCACATGAAGAAGCGATCTGCCGTGCGGGTCCTGGCCGCCGCGGTGGCCGTGGGCCTCGGCCTCGCACTCACAGCCTGCGGCAGCTCAGGCGGCTCTGGTGGAGAGGTGGCGTCCGGCGACTACTCCGGACCCAAGGTCACCGTCACCTTCTGGAACGGCTGGACGGGCGGCGCAGCACCCGTGCTGGTTCCGAAGCTCGTCGACAAGTTCAACTCGGAGCACAAGAACATCGTCGTCAAGAACGTCCCGATGGAATGGGCGGACCTGGCGAAGAAGATGCCGCTCGCCGTCAAGGCCGGAAAGGGTCCGGACGTCGCGGTCGCGCACGGCGACGATGTCGCCACATACGCCGCGCAGGGCCTGCTGCTCAAGAGCGATTCCATCGTCAAGTCCCTCGGTTACAGCGCCGACGACTTCCCGGAAGGTCTCATGAAGGCGGGCGAGTACAAAGGCGCCCAGTACGGCATCCCGTGGAGCGTCACGCCGCTCGGTCTCTACGTGAACAAGGACGTCCTCAAGCAGGCGGGCATCGACCCGACCACGATCCCCGCCGACAAGGCCTCGTACATGGATGCACTGGCGAAGCTCAAGACGGCGGGCGTCCAGGGCGAATGGGTCGACGGCTACGTGTTCACCGGAACGTTCGAGTTCCAGTCGCTGCTCTGGCAGTTCGGCGGCGACCTGTTCAACGACGACGTCACGAAGGCCACCTTCAACTCGGACGCAGGCGTGCAGGCGCTGACCCACATGGTCGACCTCATCAAGCAGGGATACAGCCCGGCCAACGTCGCTCAGGACGGCAACATCAACGCCCTGATCGCAGGCAAGACGGCATTCAACTGGAACGGCGTGTGGCAGACCACCAACACCGCGTTCGACAAGCTCGACTGGACGGCGGTCGCCGTGCCCCAGATCGGCACCGAGAAGGCGGTCTGGTCCTCATCCACCCACTGGATGTTCATGAACAACAAGGGCCAGGACAAGAACAAGACGGCCGCCGCCGCCACGTTCGTCAAGTGGATGAACGACAACTCGGCGAGCTGGCCCGACACCGGCGAGCTGCCCGCGAGCAACAGCGTGCGCAACGACCCGGCCCTGGTGAAGAAGTACCCGAACCTGAAGCCGTTCCTCGACGAACTCCCGTACGCCCACTACGAGACGTCGGCTCCCGGCATCACCAGCGTCACCGCCACGGTCACCACGGCCGTCAACGAGGCTGTCACCGGCAAGAAGTCGCCGAAGCAGGCCCTCGACGACGCCGTCGAGAAGGCGAACACCCTGCTCACCCAGAACAAGCAGACCTATGGCGAATGAGCTCGCTGTAGAGGCGGCATCCCGGCCTGGCGCCGGGGTGCCGCCTCGGCGCGCCCGGCGCAGCAGCACGCTGGCTGCGCCGCGCCGTACGAAGACGGCCTACCTCTTCCTGGCGCCGTTCCTCGTCCTGTTCCTCGTCTTCGTGGCCGGTCCGGCCGTGTTCGGCCTGTGGATCAGCCTCACCAACTGGAGCCCGTTCCGCGACACCCAGCAGTTCATCGGGCTGAAGAACTACCTCGACCTCTTCACGCCGAACTCGGCCACCTCCGGCGACTTCTGGCAGTCGATGGGCGCCACCGGCATCTTCACCGTCGCCAGCGTGCCGTTCCTTCTCGTCATCCCGCTGCTGATCGCGCAGCTCCTCAACCGCAAGATCCGCGGCGGCACGGTCTTCCGGGCCGTGTTCTTCGCGCCCTACGTCCTCGGCGTCGCGGTGATCGGCGTGATCTGGAAGTACCTGCTCGACACCCAGTCCGGCATCGTCAACCACGTGCTCGGGATGTTCGGCCTCCCCTCCGACATCCCCTGGACCGTCAACGTGCCATGGGTCTGGGTCTCCCTGGTCGGCATCACGGTGTGGTGGACCCTCGGGTTCAACACCGTCATCATCCTCGCCGGCCTCAAGGGCATCAACAACGACCTGTACGAGGCGGCAGCGCTGGACGGCGCAGGTCCCTTCCGGAAGTTCTTCAGCGTCACGCTCCCCGGCCTGCGCCAGGTCATGACGTTCGTCGTGACGGTGACCATCCTCGCCTCCGCCAACATGTTCGGTCAGTCGTACATCGTGACCAAGGGCGGCCCTGGCAACCAGACCAGGACCGCGATCATGTACATCTCCGACCAGGGGCTCTCGCAGAACAACATGGCAGCAGCGTCGGCCATGAGCTACGTGCTGTTCGTGTTCCTCGCGATCATCAGCATCGTCAACTTCCGCCTGCAGCGGGAGCGCACGGAAAGGGCACCCAGATGACGGCCGTCACCTCCCAGCAGCCTGTCGCGAGCGGAGAGGAGCAGCGCCCCGTCCGGCAGGAGCGGCGCAGGTCACCGCGCCGTACGGCCGGTCAGATCGTCCTCTACGTCGTGCTCTGCCTGCTCACCCTGCTGATCGTGCTGCCGCTGCTGTGGATCGTGCTCACGTCGTTCAAGACGGACAGCGACGCCATCCAGAACCCGTTCTCGGTCTTCCCGACTCCGTGGTCGGTCGACGCGTACATCACGCTGTCGAGCGGGCAGCAGCCGATCTTCCGCTGGTTCCTCAACAGCCTGCTCGCCGCCACTCTGCAGACGGCGATCATCCTGGTGACGGCCTCCGCTGCGGCATACGCCCTCGCCAGGCTGGAGTTCTGGGGCAAGAAGATCGTGTTCGGCGCCATCATCGCCACGCTGCTCGTCCCTCCGGTCATCTTCCTCATCCCGAACTACCTGATCGTGCAGAACCTGGGCTGGCTCGACACCATCTGGGCCATCTCCATCCCCGGCGCCGCGAGCGCGTTCGGCGTGTTCTTCCTCCGCCAGTTCTTCATCGGCCTGCCGGTGGAGATCGAGGAGGCGGCCAGGATCGACGGCGCAGGCGACATCAGGATCTTCTTGCAGATCGTCGTGCCGCTCGCCCGCCCCGCCCTCGCGACGCTCGCCGTGCTGAGCTTCCTCGCCAACTGGAACGACTTCCTCTGGCCGGTGTACGTGCTGCTCAGTCCGGAGAACCTCACGCTGCAGCCCGGTCTCGCCCAGCTCCAGGGCGCGTACTCGACGCACTTCGCGATCGTGATGGCCGGGGCGGTGATCGCCTCGATTCCCGTGCTGATCCTGTTCTCGATCGCTCAGCGCCACATCGTGGACAGCGTCGCCAGCTCCGGCGTGAAGGGATGAGGTCGGCGGCGGCCGGCGTCGCGGCAGCGGCGGCCGTCGCGCTGGCCGCGCTGACCGCGCTGACCGGCTGCTCGGGCAGCGCACCCGCGCCTACGTCCGGCTCCGCGTCCTCCCCCGCTGCCGGTCCGACGTTCGCGATCGATCAGGACTTCGCCGACCCCGACGTCATCGTCCACGACGAAACGGCGTACGCGTTCGCCACGAACACCCCCGGTTTCCTGGTGCGCTCGGCGACCTCGACCGACCTGCGCCACTGGACGGTGTCGGAGACGGACGCGCTCACCGTGCTGCCCGGCTGGGCGCAGCCCGGCCGCACCTGGGCGCCAGACGTGGCCGAGGTGTCCCCAGGCTCCTTCGTCATGTACCTGACCGCTCAGGATGCCGCTTCCGGCCGCCAGTGCATCGGCACGGCGACGTCGACCACGCCAGGCGGCCCGTTCGTCCCCGCGTCCGAGACCGCGCTCGTCTGCCCGGTGGATGCGGGCGGTGCGATCGACGCCGCCACCTTCCGCGACGACGACGGCAGTCTGCACCTGCTCTGGAAGACGGACGGGAACTGCTGCGGCCTCGACACCTGGATCGAGACCGCCCCGCTGGCGCCAGACGGTCTCCGTCTCACGGGTGCGCCCGTCAAGCTCCTCAAGCAGGACAGGGCGTGGGAGGGTGCTCTGGTCGAGGCGCCCGACCTGGTGAAGCGCGACGGCGTCTACGTACTGTTCTTCTCCGCGAACGACTACGGCGGCGACGACTACGCCATCGGCACAGCGACGGGCTCGTCGCTGACTCAGCCGTTCACCTCCCAGGAGAGGCCGTTCCTCACGTCAGCGTCGCACGCTGGAACCTTCCACGGTCCAGGCGGCCAGAACGTCGTCAGCTTCCGCGGGAAGGACTGGCTCGTCTTCCACAGCTGGGACGACTCGTACGCCTATCGCGGGATGCTCGTGCGCCCGCTCACCTGGGACGGCGCGACCCCGCACCTCGGCTGACCGCCGGCGCCTAGCTGCCCTCCGCCGGCGTGCCCGGTCCCCACGTCACCGACTGGAACACCGCCCCCGCGTCTCCGAAGGAGGAGATGGAGCCTTCCACGTCGGCCTCGATCGGCGCGGTCGACGTCACCGTGCCGGAGTCGCCGGTCGCCGGCATCGAGAAGTCGGCCTGGAAGGTCACAGTGCCAGGCGTCGTGGTCTTCACCGGCCAGCAGCCTCCCGTGCTCACCGCGGCCTGGTCCGGCAGGTGGCAGCCGAAGTCCCACGGCCCGACGGTGACCGTCGGGCGGCTCTGCACCGTCCACGCGGCGTTGGTCCAGATCTCGCCTGGCTCCGCTCCGCTGCTGAGCCCGAACGAGCATCCGGCGGGCTGGGCCTCCGGCGACGCCGCGCACGTGTCGAGCCACGCCTGCGCCGACGCCTGCGCCGAGTCGAGACCCTTCTGGGTGAGGACGGCCGCATCCTGCAGCTGCACGTCGTCCGCGAACCCGGCCACGGAAGCGGTGGCGCCCGCGAGGGTGAACCAGTCGTTTCCGGTGGACGCCGCCAGCGTGTACGTTCCGGGGAACGCATTGAGGCGCAGGGGCGCTCCCTTCCAGCCGAGCGGCACCCCGGCGAGCGTCGCATCCACCCGGCCAGGGGCACCGATGGTCACGGTGACGGTGCCGAGCGTGACGGGCGCCAGCTTCCAGCTGTCGACGCCGACCAGCGAGGCCGGTGACCACGCTCCCCTGCTGACCGCGAAGTCGCGCGTGCTCTTCGTGCCTCCGCCTGTGACCTCCGCCGTGACCGTCGCATCACGCCCGTGCGGCCGGACGGTCACGATGCGGAACGCGGTCACCCTGTCCGTCGCGTTCTTGTAAGCCTTGTTTGTGAGCAGCACATCCACTGCGCGGTGCGTGCGCCCCTCGAGCTTCGTCGCCGCCTCCACGTCTCCGCGCTTCACGTCGGTGAGGTACGCGGACACCAACGCCTGAGGGGTGGATGCGTCACGCGCCCCGATCACGAGCACCAGCGCCGTGATCCCCACCCCGAGGGCGAGCGCCGTCACGATCGACACCACCACGATCCACAGCGATCCGCGCGACCGCGCCGTCGTCTCCTGGGTCACCGAAACCTCTCCCCCTGGCCGCCGTTCCGGCCGATCGTCCCCGCCCGGGAATCATACCGGCGGATGACCCATCCACGACCCTCGGCTGATGCCGTCTCTCTCGCTCCCCGATTGACTGGATACATCGGCCAACAAGGGGGAACCACGATGACGACACTGAACCACCATCTCCCGTTCACGGGCGCGGTGCCACAGGTCAAGCGGGCTCGAGGGGTGCTCGCTTCGATCGCGGAGAACGCCTATCTGCGTTTGTTCTCCGTGCTCGTCGTCATCGCGGCCGGTGCGGTGGCGCTCGCCTTCGGAATCGCATTCGTGCTCGACCTCGTCGTGCCGGTGTTCTTCGGAGGCGAGCTCCACGCGCTGGGCGCGCTGTTCCCGCAGGTCGGCTGAGAGGCACGAGGCCTGGCGCATCCTCCTCCGACTGCTTAGAGTCGGTGCGGGAGGTACCACCGATGCCACGTCTCCTCTATTCCGCCATCGCGTCCGTCGACGGCTACACGGCCGATACGTCGGGCAACTTCGACTGGGCCGCTCCGGACGAGGAGGTGCACGCCTTCGTCAACGACATGGAGCGCAGCACCTCCACGTATCTCTACGGCAGACGCATGTACGAGACCATGCAGGTCTGGCAGACCTTCGGCGACGATCCGGACGAGTCGCCGGTGGTCGTCGACTTCGCGGGTATCTGGCGCGGTGCGGACAAGGTCGTGTACTCGGCCACGCTCGACGCCGTGTCGACCCCGCGCACCAGCCTCGAGCGCACGTTCGATCCGGATGCGGTGCGCGCTCTCGTCGCCGCAGCTCCCGGCGACGTGGGCATCGGCGGCCCGACCATCGCGGCGGCCGCACTGCGGGCCGGGCTCGTGGACGAGGTGCGGCTGATCCTGGTGCCTGTCGCGGTCGGCGGCGGAACCCCGGCGCTGCCGCGCGGGCTCAACCTCGGGCTGGAGCTGCAGGACGAGCGCCGGTTCGCGAACGGGACGGTGTTCCTGAACTACCGGGTCACGCCGAGCTGACACGCGGCGCGCGGCTCACCCCAGCGCGAGCGTCACGCTCGGCCGCTGCAGCGCCTCTGCCAGCACCTCCAGCGTCACGCCCTGCTCCGCGAGGATCGCCAGCGGGTAGAAGAACGGGTCGTAGCCGTGTTGCGACGGTCTCGCTCGCGCCCAGCAGGATCACCCAGCCGCTGACCGGCGCAGTGAGCACGAGCGGGCCGGGCCCTTCGCCGAGGCCGGGGTTCTCGGCCAGCCTGGCGCAGCACGAGTCCAGGCGGCGATTCTCGCGAGCATTTCTCAGTTTTCCTTCCGCTCTACCCGTGCGCGGGGCTACCCTGAGTGCCAGGCCCGCACAGGGCCACTGCCTCTACGGGGGCACGCGCCTCCGTGGCAGCAGAGCACAGTCGTGAGCTGCGAAGGAGCGCTCCAATGCCTGCTCGACGAACCACCACGGCCGCGATCGTCGGCCTCACTCTCGCCGCACTCGTCCTCGCCGCGCCGGGAGGCGCCGCCGGCATCGCCCCCAACGCGACGAGTGTGCACTTCACCGCGTCCGGCGACTACGGCACCTCGGCCAATGCGACCGCCGTGCTCGCCGGCATCGGCGCGTTGCATCCCGACCTCCACCTCGCCGTGGGCGACCTGTCGTACGGAGCCGTCGGCGATGAGCAGTCGTGGTGCGACAGCGTGACACAGGCCGTCGGTGCCGGCTTCCCGTTCGAGCTCGTCTCCGGCAACCACGAGAGCAGTGGCCAGAACGGCAACATCAACGACTTCGGCGCCTGCCTGCCCAACCAGCTCCCCGGCGCCGTCGGCACCTACGGTCGGCAGTACTACGTGGATGTGCCGCAGGGCGCTCCGCTCGTGCGCTTCCTGATGATCTCCCCCGGCCTGCCGTTCGCCGACGGCACCTGGACATACAACGCGGGCACCTCCCACTACGCCTGGACGGCGGCCGCCATCGACGGCGCGCGCGCCGCGAACATCCCGTGGGTGGTGGTCGGGATGCACAAACCCTGCCTCTCGATGGGCCAGTACGCCTGCGAGGCGGGCGCCGACCTGATGAATCTCCTCGTGGGCAAGCGCGTCGACCTGGTCGTCACCGGCCACGAGCACCTGTACCAGCGCACCAACCAGCTCGCCATCGGAGGGGCGTGCAGCGCCATCGTGCCAGGCGCATACTCCGCGAGCTGCGTCTCCGACTCCGACGCGTCGATGGTCAAGGGAGCCGGCACCGTTTTCGCGACGGTGGGCACAGGGGGCAACGGGCTCTACAACATCAACGCCGCAGACCCGGAAGCCAACTACTTCGCCGCGGAGTCCGGCGCGAACCTCACGCCGACGTACGGCTCGCTCGACGTCACAGCGACGGCGACCCAGCTCAGTGCGTCGTTCGTGAGGGCGGCCGGGGGGAACTTCGCCGACTCGTTCACCATCGCGCCGAGCGGCGGCGGGGGCAACCAGCCGCCGACCGCGAGCTTCACGAACACGTGCACCGACCTGGCGTGCTCGTTCAACGGTGCCGCGTCGAGCGATCCGGACGGCACGATCAGCACGTTCGCCTGGGACTTCGGCGATGGCGCCACCGGCACAGGCGGCACGGCCAGCCACACGTACCCGGCAGCCGGAACGTACACCGCGAGACTCACCGTGACAGACAACGGCGGAGCGAGCGGGACGACGACGAAGACGTTCGCCGTGACAGCTCCCCCGCCTCCAGCGGGCTCGCTCGCAACGGACGGCTTCGACCGTGTCATCGCGAACGGCTGGGGGACGGCTCCGACAGGCGGCCCGTGGACGGTCGCGGGGAGCGCATCCCTCTACTCCGTCGGATCCAGTGCAGGCTTCATCCAGTTGCCGGCCGGTTCGGGAGGCACGACCAGGCTCGCCGGGGTGAACTCGGCCAACACCGATCTCCGCCTCAATATCTCGGTCGACAAGCTGCCGTCCTCCGGCAACGTCTACATCTCCCTGTCGGGCAGGCGCGTCGTCACCACCGGCTCGTATCAAGCGAAGGTCATCGTGTCCTCGGTCGGGAAGGTGACCATGCAGCTTGTCCGCGTCGACCCGAACGGCGGGGCGGAAGTGGTGCTGCAGTCGTCCGTCGCGCTGACCGGAACCTACGTGGCAGGAACGAAACTGGCGGTGCGCCTGCGCGTGACGGGCACCAGCCCCACCCTCATCCAGGCCAGAGCGTGGCCGGACGGCACGACGGAGCCGACCACCTGGCAGCGCTCGATCACCGATACGACTTCCGGGATGCAGGCGCCAGGCGGGCTAGCGATCACCGGCTACTTGTCCGGCGGCGTCGCAAACGCTCCCGTGGTCATGGCGGTGGACGACCTGGTCGCCGTGACTCCGTAGTCTGCGCGGCCGCGGATGAAGAACAGGGCGACGATCCCCATCAGGATCACGGTCCAGTTGCCCGTCGACGCGATGATGAGGAAGCCGTTCTGCTGCCCGGCCGCCGCTGTGTCGATGCCGCCCGTGGAGAGGAAGAGCGTCGGGTCGGTGAGTGCGTGCGCGACGATCGCCCAGACGATGCTGCCTGTCGCGCGCATCACGAGGTACATGCAGATGCCGAAGCAGAAGGTGTACGGGATGGTGATGAGCACGGTGAGGGTGAACCCGGCGCCGATCGCGTTCGCGGTGTGCATGAGGGCGAAGATCGT
This sequence comes from Leifsonia sp. NPDC102414, assembly GCF_044765685.1. Taxonomy (NCBI): domain Bacteria; kingdom Bacillati; phylum Actinomycetota; class Actinomycetes; order Micrococcales; family Microbacteriaceae; genus Leifsonia; species Leifsonia sp. NPDC102414. The sequence continues at coordinate 690,414 of NZ_JBIWKN010000002.1, read as the reverse complement.
CGATGACAGCACGGCGACGACCAGCTCACTGTGACCGGCGTTGCGCAGCAGCGTCACGGCGGCGCCGCGGGTCACCAGTTCCTCCGCAACACCGATGAACACTCCGGCGAGCAGCGTCAGCGGCACGACACCGGGAGCGAACGACGCGTAGTCGATTCCGATCAGCCTGAGCACGATCGGGTATGCGACGACCGCGACGGCGATCCACATCCACCAGCGGCCGCGCACAGGCTGGACGGCGAACACGCGGCGCGCCAGCCCGGAGAGCAGGAGGAACACCACGATGATCACGGCCCCGATCCCGATCGGCAGCACCAGGTACAGCAGCACGTTGATCGCGCTTCCCAGCGGGCCGCCCTCGGTGATCGCGCCGCCCCACAGCTTTCCGATCAGCCAGCCGACGCCGAGATAGAGAGCCATGTAGACGGCGGCGACGAGCACGGCCTTCCGCCAGCCGCCGCGTTCCCAGAACGCCCGCCATCTGGATGTGCTCGCCTGCTCGTTCGTCATGTCCCCGCTCTCGACCGCGCGGAGCCACGGCGGCTCCAACCTGACAAAGCTAGCCGATCTAGCGAACCGGAGCGAGGGGCCGGGCCGAGGCTGGACCGACGTTCACACCTCCACACTCACCTCGTAGACCTGGGTGGACGCGCGCCATGCAGCGAGTCTCGCCGCCCGCCGCAGCCACGGCATCGGTCATTCTGCCGATCCCGGTCCGCTCCGGTACGGTTCGGGGATACACTGCCGCCATGCGCGGTGGGTCGCCGCCTCCCGGCGGCACGGCCAGAGTCTGTCCGCTGTTCGTCGGGCGGGAAGACGCGATGGCGTTCGCCCTGCACCGACGCGACGAAGCGGCGAGCGGCACAGGGGGGATGCTGCTGTTCGGTGGCGAGGCGGGGATCGGCAAGTCCCGCCTGCTCGACGAGGTGACGGACGCGGCCGGCGGCAGGATCGTGCGCGCCGAGGTGTTCGCGGACGACAGGGACACCCCGGGGCTTCTGGTCGACCCGGCCGGGCGCCCCGCCGACCACGATCGGATGCACGCGTGACGGCCGGACAGGGCTCGCGCGCGCGCGTCTCCGCCTGGTTCGCCCGCCACGACCCCGGCTACGCCGCCCTCCGCCGGGCGACGCGCACGGCGATCGTCATGCCGCTGCTGTTCGCGTTCTGCAGCATCGTCCTCCGCGACCCGCAGGTGGCGACGTTCGCCGCGTTCGGGTCGTTCGCCATGCTGATGCTGGTGGACTTCGCCGGGCCGATGCGCGAACGGCTCCAGGCGCAGCTCGGATTGGCGGTCACCGGCGCCGTGTTCGTATGCCTCGGGACGCTCGCATCCCGCCCGGTGTGGCTGGCCGTGGCTGGGATGGCCGTGGTCGCGTTCGCCGTGCTGTTCGCCGGGACCGTCAGCTCGGTGCTGGCGTCGGCGAGCACGTCCCTGCTGCTGGCGTTCATCCTGCCGGTGACCCTGCCCGGCACGGTCGACTCCATCCCGCCGCGGCTGCTGGGATGGGGCCTGGCGGCCGTCGTCGGGTTCGTCGCCATCGCGGTGTTGTGGCCGGCCCCTGCGCGCGAGCCGCTGCGAGCGCCTGCTGCCGCCGCTGCCCGCGCGCTCGCGACTCGTCTGCGCGCCGATGTCGCCTACCTGCACGGCGACGGCGACCCCGCGCCGGCGACGGCGCGCACGCAGGCGACGGCGGTCGCGGACGCGGCAATCGCCGGACTGCAGTCCGTCTTCCTCGCCTCCCCATACCGCCCGACCGGCTTGAGCACACCGGCACGCACGGTGGTCAGGCTGGTCGACGAGCTCACCTGGCTGAACCTGCAGATCTCCCAGTCGGTGCTGTCCCCTCCAATCGGATCGTCGCGGCCGTCGCCGATTCGCGAGGCTGCTCTGCAGACGAAGCTCGCCGCTGCCGAAGCACTGGATGCGGGCGCCGAGCTCCTGCGGCAGACCGGCGGAGACCCCGGGCCGCTCGAAGCTGCTCTGCAGCGCCTCGCGCAGGCACGCGCTGCGGTGTACGCGGCGGCGATGTCCGTGCCGACGCTGCCGGGGAGCGCCGACGGAAGCGACCGACTGGTCTCCGCGCTCGACCCCGGTTTCCGCGCGCAGGAGCTCAGCCGCGCCGTCGATCAGGCCGCGAGGAACATCGCCCTGACCGCGAGGGGGGAGCGCCGCACCTGGTGGCAGCGCGTCCTCGGAAGGCAGCCGGGGGATGTTCCGGGCCCGCTCTCGGCCGCCGAGGAGAGGGCGAGCGGCTACTTCACCTGGCATTCGGTGTGGCTGAGGAACAGCATCCGGGGTGCTGCCGCCCTCGGGATCGCGGTGCTGCTGGCGGATGTCACGGGCGTCCAGCACTCGTTCTGGGTGGTGCTCGGCACACTGTCGGTGCTCCGCTCCAACGCCCTCAGCACGGGTCAGACGGCGCTGCGCGGAGTGCTCGGCACGTCGCTCGGCGTGATCGTCGGCGCCCTGTTGGTCTTCGCGATCGGTACGAACACGGTGGCCCTGTGGATCCTTCTGCCGTTCGCGATCCTGCTGGCGGGCATCGCCCCTGCCGCGATCTCGTTCGCCGCCGGCCAGGCGGCGTTCACGATCACGCTGGTGCTTCTGTTCAACATCATCGTGCCGACCGGCTGGACGGTCGGCCTCCTCCGCATCGAGGACATCGCCATCGGCTGCGGCGTCAGCCTGCTCGTCGGCGTGCTCTTCTGGCCACGCGGCGCCTCGGCCGCCCTGCGCCAGGCGCTGGCGGAGGCGTACGCAGACGGCCTGCGCTACCTCACCGCTGCGGTCTCCTACGGCTTGACCAGGTGCGAATCCGCGGCGTCCGAGGTCCCCCGCCCCACCGCGCAGTCCCTCCGCGCCGCCGCCTCCTCCCGGCGCCTCGACGACACCTTCCGCACCTACCTGTCCGAGCGCGGCACCAAGCGCCATCCCCTCGCCCAGGTGACGGCACTGGTCACCGGCGTGGCAGGTGTCCGCCTCGCCGGCGACTCGCTGATCGACGTCTGGCGCGGGCAGCATCCCGCGCATGGCGACCTCGACGGTGCCCGCGAGTCCCTGCAACGACAGGCGGACCGCCTCACCCGCTGGTACGACGACCTCGGCCGCGACCTCCTCACCCGCGCGGACCCACCGGCACCGCTCGACGCTGACCCGGGACTCGACCAGCGCCTGACGGATGCGGTCTCGCGCGACGGCGAGGACGCATCCATCGGGGCGGCCACCGTCGTTCGCCTCGTCTGGACCGCCGACTACCTGGATGTGGTGCGCCGGCTGCAGGCGCTCATCGTCTTTCCGCGCGACCCCGCGTGAAGTCCGGGAGCCGCCACGATCCGTCGAACGCCGCGGGTTCCGGGCCGTAGATGCGGAAGTAGACGAACCATCCGACGCCTGGCTTGGTCTTGATCCACCTGGTCGCGTCGCTCGGGTCGGTCGGCGCCTCCGGTGCGAAGTGCAGACGCACCGTGTCTCCGGTGAGGTCCTGGAGCTCGTACATGGAGCGGAGAGCGGCGGAGTTCTGGTCGGTGAGGATCTCGCTCCGCGTTTCGGCGTCGTAGACGGTGATCGACCAGAACAGCGTCGCCGGCACGGGGAGGGGAACATCGAGGACGTACGAGTTCTCTCCGTACAGATAGTCCCCGTCGGCGTACCGGAGCCCGAGCCAGTACAGGGAGCCTGCTCCCGGTGCGCGAGCGAACATCGCCGGCGACTCGACCTGCGCCTGGTAGAACCACTTCTCGCGGGCGTAGAGGTCGGTATAGTCCGGCGTGTCGAAGGTCCCGTTGTCCGACCGCAGGACGGCCCATTCCCACTGGGTGCCCGGCCAGACCTGCTTGGCCGGGCTGCGGTCGGCGAACGACTGCGCGAGCAGGTGAGCGTGGCCGATCGCGGCGGCCTTCTCGAGGATCGCGGTCAGCCGTGCATCCGGCTCGAACGGCACGCCGCGCGCGATGCCGAGCTGCGCCAGCTCTCCGTATTCATACCGGTATGCGGGGTTGGGCGGCTCCTCCTGCAGGGTGTCGTGCAGTACGCGCCAATAGTCCAGCCCGGTCTCCCAGCGCACGGGGGTGAAGTCGGCGCCGTCCAGTAGGGAGAGATCGACCCAGGTGGTCTCGGGCCAATCGTCTCGCGGCTCCAGCGGGTACACCTTCACCGACTGCATCAGCCGGTCCGCGGCCTCCATGTCTCCACCGATCGGCATCGCGCGGATGAGCCCGAGAACCCGGTTGGTCGTCGACCGCCCGGCATACATCCCGTCCGGGACCTCGCCGGTCCAGCCGGGCGGCAGCACCACGTGCGTGCCTCCCGCGGCCTTCGCGGGTCCGGGGAGGCCGTAGTCCATCACCCAGAGCTGATTGAGGTCGTTGAAGGTTCCCATGATCGGCCCAGGCGGGACTTCGAGGACGATCGGGCCGTCCGACAGGTCGAGGGCGACGGCACCGTACGGGGTGTCCGAGTTCGGCGTGAAGACGAACTGCTTCGGTGTTCCCTTCAAGGCGGGGAAGACCTGATTCGGCACGACGCCGCCATCCAGGTTGCCCCGCCAGGTCGCTTCGAACGAGACGGTCGGATAGAAGAACCGGTACGCGTGCAACGCCCGCACCAGATCGGCCTCGTCGAACGCGAGCGCCGCCGTGTCCCCATTCGGGAAGCCACCCGTGATCACATACGCAGACTCATCGAACATGGCCGATTCCCCTCGCCGGAACCGCCACACCGCAGTGGCGGTCTCTGGCCACAAGCTACCGCGCAGCGCGCGAGCCGCCTAGAGCTAGGGTCCGCTGTGGACAGCAAACGGCAAAACACGAAGGGCCGGATCGACATGTCCGTCGATCCGGCCCTTCTTCGTTCGCTCGGACCGATTCTGAGAAGCCTTCTGCAGGATTCTGAAATCGACCCGTCGTGCGCGAGGGGGGACTTGAACCCCCACGCCCTTTCGAGCACTGGCACCTGAAGCCAGCGCGTCTGCCAATTCCGCCACTCGCGCGAACTAGGAGAGACTAACACGACCGTCGCATTCATTTCGAATCAGCCACCTTCGGTGCCTTCCCACCCGTTCCGACTAACATGCTCATAGTCGGCGAGCCGGGAGCGGGAGACCTGTGGGCATACTGGACAACTTCGAGAGAGGTCTCGAACGTGCTGTCAATGGCGCGTTCGCGAAGACCTTTCGGTCGGGGCTGCAACCGGTCGAGCTCACCAGCGCGCTGAGGCGGGAGCTGGACACCAAAGCGGCCGTCGTCACGCGGGATCGCATCCTGGCGCCCAACCGGTTCGCGCTGCGCATGTCGCCCGCCGACTACAAGCGGATGCGCGGGATGGGCGCCGCCCTCACCGACGAGCTGGTCTCGTTCGTGCAGCAGCACGCCACCACCCAGCACTACCAGTTCGCCGGCGGCATCTCCATCGACCTCGTGGAGGACTCGTCCATCACCGAGGGGATGCTGCAGGTCGACTCCGAGAACGTGAAGGGCGCGGTCGCGTGGACGCCCGTGCTCGACATCGGCGGCAAGCGTTACCCGATCACCCACTCCACCACCGTCATCGGGCGCGGCAGCGACGCCGACATCACCGTCGACGACACCGGCATCTCCCGCAAGCACGTGCAGATCATCTGGGACGGGCAGCGCGCGCAGGTGCAGGATCTCGGCTCCACGAACGGCTCGCAGCTCAACGGCCAGCCCGTTCGGAAGGCGATCCTCGAGCCCGAATCCGTCATCACCATCGGTCGAACCCGTATCGTGTTCCGAGTGCTGCCGCAGGCGGCGCCCGCCCCGTCCGCCGGTCAGGGCTTCGCCGAGGACGTGACGCGGCGCAACGACATCGGAAATTTCTGGAGCGAATCGTGAACCCCAGTGAGCTGACGCTCCTCGTGCTCCGGTTCGGGTTCCTCCTGCTGCTCTGGCTGTTCGTCTTCGGCATCGTCTACGCGCTGCGCACCGACCTGTTCGGTCAGCGCGTGCGAAAACTTCCGGATGCGCAGGCGGCGCCGGCCGCCGCATCCCCGTTCGTCGCCGCCCCTGGTGGGGCGGGCCAGGCCGCGACCGGCGCGGCAGCGGGGAGGCCCATGCAGAGCGCTCCCGTCTCCAACCTCCCGTCCGGCGCGAACACCGCAACCGGCCGGCCCAAGGCCACCACCCAGTCCGCCACCCGCCTCGTGATCACCTCCGGCCCCCGCCAGGGCACGGAGCTGCCGCTCGGCCGCGACCCGATCACCATCGGCAGGTCGAGCGAGTCCGGTCTGGTGATCCGCGACGACTACACCTCCACGCATCACGCCAGGCTGCTGCTGTGGAACGACGAGTGGATGGTCCAGGACCTCGACTCCACCAACGGCACCTTCCTCGACGGCCGACGCGTCACCGTCCCGACCCAGATCCCGCTCGACACCCCGATCAAGATCGGCACGACGACGTTCGAGCTGCGACGGTAGACGTGGCACCGAACCGGGCAGCGGCCGTCTCACACGTCGGGAAGATCCGCTCCAACAACCAGGACTCCGGCTATGCGGGCCACGACCTGTTCGTCGTCGCCGACGGGATGGGCGGCCACGCGGGAGGCGACGTCGCCTCCGCCATCGCCGTGAACCGCATCCGCGAGGCCGACAAGGAGTACGCGACGGCCTCCGAGGCCGAGTTCGCCCTGCAGTCTGCGCTGATCGCCGCGAATTCGCTGCTCGCGGAGACGGTGTTCGAGCATCCGGAGCTCACCGGCATGGGCACCACCGTGAGCGCCATCGTGCGCGTCGGCGACCAGCTCGCACTCGCCCACATCGGCGACTCGCGCATCTATCTGTTCCGCGACGGCGAGCTCAAGCAGGTCTCGATCGACCACACCTTCGTGCAGCGCCTCGTCGACAGCGGACGCATCACCGAGGAGGAGGCGATGGTCCACCCCCGCCGCTCCGTGCTGATGCGCGTGCTCGGCGATGTGGATGCGTCCCCCGAGATCGACACCTGGACCCTCGACACCCAGCCCGGCGACCGCTGGCTGATCTGCTCCGACGGCCTCAGCGGCGTCGTCAAGCACGACGACATGGTCGCCGCGCTGTCGTCCAGGGATGCGCCGAAGCAGGTCGCCGAGAAGCTCGTCAGGCAGAGCCTCGACGCCGGAGCCCCCGACAACGTCACGGTCGTCATCCTCGATATCGCGGACACCGCCCGCGGCGAGACGATGAAGGACCCTGTCACGGTCGGTTCGGCCGCTGCACCGCTGTCGTTCGACACCGAGGCCAAGCCGACCACGCGCACCACCCGCCTCCCGTCGCTGCGCCTGCACCCCATCCGGCCGGCGACGGGCCCGACGCACTTCGAGCCGCAGTCGGAGGACTATCTCGACGAGCTCATCGAGGAGGATCAGCGCCGCGTCCGCCGCAGACGCATCACCTGGCTCGTCGGCGTCATCGTCCTCGTGCTGGCGATCGCCCTCGCCGCACTGTTCGGCTATCAGTGGACGCAGTCCCGGTATTTCGTCGGCGCATCCCCGTCCGGCAATGTCGCCATCTTCCAGGGTGTCCAGCAGAACCTGGGGCCCATCACGCTGTCCCACGTGTACGAGGAGTCGAGCGTGAGCGTGGATGAGCTCCCCGCCTACGACAAACAGCTCGTGCAGCAGACCATCAACGCCGACAGCCTGTCTTCGGCGCAAGCGATCGTGGATCAGTTGGCCGATGCCGTCAAACAGTAACGCTGCGACGCTCGACCAGGCCGCGCCGGCCACCGGCAGGGTCAAACGTCTGCGCCTTCCCGCCAAGCTCCGCAACCTGGAGCTGGCGCTCCTCATCGTCGCCTGCGCCATCAATGCCGTCGCCGTCGTGCTCGTGCAGCTCGGCGCGCTCGGTCACGTGGACCTCACCCTGCTGTATCTCGGCGTCGGCCTGTCGGTCCTGGTGTTCGGGATGCACATCGCCCTCCGCTACGTCGCGCCCCAGGCCGACCCGTTCCTTCTGCCGATCGCGACCGTGCTGAACGGCATCGGCATCGCAGAGATCTACCGCATCGACATCCACTTCCAGGACTTCGGCTGGGACAGCGCCGGCGTGCGCCAGATCGTGTGGAGCGCCATCGCGATCATCTGCGCGCTGGCCGTCATCATCGTGCTCCGCAACCACCGCATGCTGCAGCGCTACACGTACATCTTCGGGTTCGCCGCCCTGGTTCTCCTGCTTCTGCCGATGCTGCCGGGCATCGGCAGGGAGATCTCCGGTGCGCGGGTCTGGATCGGCATCGGGCCGTTCAGCTTCCAGCCCGGTGAGATCGCGAAGCTGTGCCTGGCCGTGTTCTTCGCCGGATATCTCGTGCAGCACCGCGACTCGCTCTCGATGGTGGGCAAGAAGTTCCTCGGGATACGGTTCCCCCGCGCCCGCGATCTCGGCCCCATCCTGATCGTCTGGCTGATGTCGATGGCCGTCATCGTGTTCCAGCGCGACCTCGGCACCGGTCTCCTCATCTTCGGACTCTTCCTGGTGATGCTGTACGTCGCCACCGCCCGCATCAGCTGGGTGCTCCTCGGCCTGCTGCTGATCGTCGGGGGCGCCGTCGTCGCCAGCCAGGTGCTCGTGTACGTGCACGACCGCTTCGAGAACTGGCTGAACCCTTTCGCGCAGAAGGTGTACGACGCGGACGGCGGCAGCTTCCAGCTCGTGCAGGGTCTGTTCGGCCTCGCGCACGGCGGCTTGATCGGCACCGGCCTCGGCCAGGGGCAGCCGTGGGTCACCCCCGTGTCGCAGAGCGACTACATCATCGCGAGCATCGGCGAAGAGCTCGGCCTTGCCGGCCTGTTCGCGATCTTCGCCCTGTACCTGCTGTTCGTCGCTCGCGGCCTCCGCATCGGCTTCGCCGGTCAGGACGATTTCGGCAAGCTGCTCGCTGTCGGCCTGTCGTTCACGGTTGCGTTGCAGTGCTTCATCGTGATCGGCGGCGTCACCAGGGTCATCCCGCTGACCGGCCTGACGACGCCGTTCCTCGCGGCGGGCGGTTCGTCGCTCGTCGCCAACTGGATCATCGTCGCTCTGCTGCTGCGATTGTCGGACACCGTCCGCAACCAACCCCGTCTGGTGGTGAGCTGAGTGAATCGCGAGATCAAGCGGATCAGCACGATCGTGCTGCTGATGTTCGTGGCGCTGCTGGTGTCCACCTCGATCCTCACGGTGTTCCAGGCGGATGCGCTGACGGCGGATGCGCGCAACAGCCGTGCCAGGAACGACAGCTACTCGCAGCAGCGCGGCGCGATCCTGGTCGCCGGTCAGCCGATCGCCCAGTCCGTGCCGTCGAACGACGTCTACAAGTTCCAGCGGGTGTACAGCAACGGCCCGCTCTACTCGTCCGTCACCGGGTTCTTCCCCGTCAACGGGGAGCCGACCGGCCTCGAGGGTGCGCTCGACGACAAGCTCAGCGGCTCGTCGAACTCGCAGTTCTTCGACCGCGTCAACGCGATCCTCACCGGTAAGAACCCGCAGGGGGCCTCGGTCGAGACCACGATCGACCCCGTCGCGCAGCAGGCAGCGTACGACGCGCTCGGCAGCTACCAGGGCGCCGTCGTCCTGATGGAGCCGAAGACCGGCCGCATCCTGGCGATGGTCTCGAAGCCGGACTTCGACCCGAACACGCTCGCCGGTCACGACGGCAAAACGGTCAACGCCAACTACCAGGCCCTCCTGGATGCACAGGGCAGCCCTCTGACGAACCGCACCATCGGCGGCAACCTCAACCCGCCAGGCTCCACCTTCAAGCCGGTGATGAGCGCTGCGGCGTTCGGCTCAGGCAAGTACACCAAGGACAGCCAGCTCCCCAACGTCGCGTCCCTCCCGCTGCCCGGCTCGCCCACCGTGGTCAAGAACGACAGCCTCACCACCTGCGGCCCTGGCGCCACCGTGTCGATCGCGACCGCGCAGATCCTGAGCTGCAACATCCCGTTCGCCGAGCTCGGGATGCAGCTGGACCCGCAGACGATCCACTCGCAGGCCGAGAAGTTCGGGTTCAACCAGTCGCTCAGCATCCCGATCCCGGTGGAGAAGAGCGTGTACCCGCTCTACACCGACGACGCGGAGCGCGCGCTCGGCTCGTTCGGCCAGTACAACGACAAGGCGACCCCGTTGCAGATGGCGATGGTCTCGGCCGCGATCGCGAACGGCGGCAAGCTGATGTACCCGAACCTGGTCGACTCGATCCGCTCGGCGGACCTTCAGACGCTCGAAAGCTTCCAGGCGAAAGAGTTCAGCCAGGCGCTCAGCCAGGAGAACGCCGACACGATCAAGCAGATGATGGTCGACGGCGTCGATCACGGCGTGGCGAGCAATGCAAGAATAGACGGGGTCGAGGTCGGCGGTAAGACCGGAACGGCGCAGAACGGGGACAACGACCCCTACACGCTCTGGTTCACGGGTTTCGCGCCGGCGAACGATCCTCAGTTCGCTGTGGCGGTTGTTGTTGAAAATGGCGGTGGACAAGGTCAGAACGGCACGGGTAACTCCATCGCCGCTCCGATCGCGAAGAAAGTACTAGAGGCGGTGCTGAATAAATGAGACCCACAGCAGGGCTCACCTTCGGGGGACGTTACGAGCTGCAGTCGCGGATCGCGATCGGCGGCATGGGCGAGGTCTGGCAAGCGACAGACCTCGTGATCGGACGCACCGTCGCCATCAAGATCCTCAAGGACGAATACCTTGGCGACCCCGGTTTCCTCGAGCGCTTCCGCGCCGAGGCCCGCCACGCCGCCCTGGTGAACCACGAGGGCATCGCGAACGTCTTCGACTACGGCGAGGAGGAGGGCAGCGCCTTCCTCGTGATGGAGCTCGTCCCCGGCGAGGCCCTGTCGACCATCCTCGAGCGCGAGCACGTGCTCAGCACGGACAAGACCCTCGACATCGTCGCGCAGACCGCCGCCGCGCTGCACGCCGCCCACGCAGCAGGTCTCGTGCACCGTGACATCAAGCCGGGCAACCTGCTCATCACGCCGGACGGCCGCGTCAAGATCACCGACTTCGGCATCGCGCGCATCGCCGACCAGGTTCCGCTGACCGCCACCGGCCAGGTCATGGGCACCGTCCAGTACCTGTCGCCTGAGCAGGCCTCCGGCCACCCCGCTTCGCCGACCACCGACATCTACTCGCTCGGCATCGTCGCGTACGAGTGCCTCGCCGGCCGCCGCCCGTTCACGGGCGAGTCGCAGGTCGCCATCGCGATGGCGCAGATCAACGAGGCGCCGCCAGAGCTCCCCGCGACCGTCGCAGAGCCGGTGCGCAACCTGGTCTTCGCCTGCATCGCCAAGAACCCGGCCGACCGTCCGGCATCCGCCGCGCATCTCGCGCGTGCCGCCCAGGCGCTGCGCCGCGGGGATGTGCAGGCCGCCGCGGCGTCCGTGCCCGCCGTTCTCGGCGGAGCGGTGCTCGGCGGAGCGACCACGATGCTGATGCCGTCCGCCAACGCGGGCGCCACCGAGGCGACCACGATCCTGCCCTCTGCGTCCGCGCAGACGACGCAGACCGAGCTGCAGGACGCCGAGCCGTCCACCACGACCAAGAAGCGCAGCCCGTGGACCTGGCCGCTGATCGCTCTGATCGCCCTGCTGGCCCTGGTGCTGATCGGCACGATCATCGCGCTCGTCGCGCAGCCGAACACGCCGCCGCCCACGACGCCGAGCACCACCGCGAGCCAGACGCCGACGACCAAGCCGTCGACACCCAGCCCGACGCCCACGAGCAACACCGTGCAGATCACCGAGGCCGACTTCGACGGACTGACCGCCGACGCCGCCCGCGCCAAGCTGCAGGGGCTCGGGATGGTCGCCGACGTCCAGACCGGGAACGCCGCCACCGCGCAGGCCCAGGTGAACACCGTCTACTCGGTGAACCCCACCGGCCCCGTGCAGAAGGGCGCGACGATCACGGTCAAGGTCTTCGGACCGGTGACGCCCATCCCGACGCCGACGGACACGGTCACGGCCAACCCGAGCGAGGTCGACAACTTCGACCCGAACAACATGCCCAAGATCACGGTCACGTTCGGCTCGGCCACCTGCCCGGCCGGACAGGACCTGAAGGGCCGCGCACTGTATGTGAACGGGACGCAGCAGACACCGGTGAACGCCACCACGACGACCTGGTCGCCGAACGCGGTCGGCACATACCAGCTGTCTTACACGATCTTCTGTGGGGAGTCGATCGAGTCGGCACAGTCGCCTGCTGTCCCGTATGTGGTGAAGAGCAGCACGACCACGGGGGGGAACAACAATGGAGGAACGGGAACAGGGACGAACGGCTGATGTTCTGGCCCCCGCTTCAGGGGGAGTTACCCAGACAGAGACCGCTACACTAGCCGGAGCCACCACCCGGAAGGAGTCCGCATTGAGCCCAGATAGCCGCCTGCTCGCAGGCCGATATCAGGTGGGCGAACTCATCGGACGTGGTGGCATGTCGGACGTTCACCGCGGCAAGGACACGCGTCTCGGCCGCACCGTGGCGATCAAGCTGCTCAAGCCGTCGCTCGCGACCGATCCCGCCTTCCGCACGCGTTTCCGTCAGGAGGCGCAGGCGGCGGCCCGCATGGCGCATCCCACCATCGTTCGCGTGTTCGACGCCGGCGAGGAGACCGTCCGCGAGCCGAGCGGCCACGAGGCGCAGCTCCCCTTCATCGTCATGGAGTACGTCGACGGCGTGCTCCTCAAAGACCTCATCAAGAAGGGGCCGCTCGAGGTCACGGAGGCCGTGCGCATCACCGAGGGGATCCTCACCGCGCTCGAATACTCGCACCGCGCCGGCGTCGTCCACCGCGACATCAAGCCCGGCAACGTGATGATCACCAAGTCCGGCCAGGTCAAGGTCATGGACTTCGGCATCGCCAGGGCGATCAGCGACTCCTCGGCCACCGTGGCGCAGACCACGGCGATCCTGGGCACGGCGAGCTACTTCTCGCCGGAGCAGGCCAAGGGCGAGTCGGTGGATGCGCGCACCGACCTGTACTCCACCGGCGTCGTGCTCTTCGAGATGCTCACCGGCCGTCCCCCGTTCCGCGGAGACACTCCGGTCGCCGTCGCGTACCAGCACGTCAGCGAAGCGCCGGTCAAACCGAGCTCCATCAACCACAAGATCTCCCCGGCGATGGACATCGTCGTCGCGCGGGCGCTCACCAAGGATCGTTTCGAGCGCTACCAGACGGTCACCGAGTTCCGTGACGACCTCGAGCTGGCCGCCTCTGGCAAGGTCCCCATCCACAAGGCACCGGATGCGGTGGGCGAGACGCTCTTCGGAGCCCCGCCCAGCGTCGTGTCCGGCCCGGAGGCCGCGTTCCGCCAGCTCGCGGAGGACCAGACGATGGTCCGCACGCAGCGGCGCCCACCCGTCATCTGGATCTGGGCGGGTGTCGCGATCATGGCTGTGGTCATCGTCGCCGTGCTCGCGTGGGTGCTCCGCCTCGCACCGAGCACCACGCTGCCGGAGACCTCGCGCGAGGTGCCGAACCTGTCGGGACAGACGCTCGACAAGGCAACGGCCGAGTTGCAGGACATGAAGCTCAAGTGGACCCAGGTGTCCGAGGCGAGCTCCACGTATCCGGAGGGCCAGGTGACCCGCACCGACCCCGGCGCGGGAATCGTGGTCGCCACCGGCGACACGATCACGGTCTACGTGTCGACGGGCAAGAAGACGGTCAGCGTCCCCGACGTGCACAACATGACGACGGACGCGGCGAAAGCGGCCCTGGCCGCTGCCGGCCTCTCCGTCGGCCCCGTGACGACGACGAACTCATCGACGGTTCCTGCCAATGTGGTGATCACCACCGATCCAGCGCCGAACGCCAACGCCCACGAGGGCGACGCCATCGCGCTCACCGTCTCCAGCGGCAAGGTCACGGTCACCGACCTGACCGGCCAGTCGCTGCAGGCGGCCACCGGCATCCTCTCCGACCTCGGCCTCGTCGTGAACCCCAAACCGGATGCGACCTGCCCGCAGGACAAGGGCGCGCCGCTGGTGCACACGCAGTCGCAGGTGGGCGACGTCCCGCAGGGCTCGACGGTCGACCTGACGTACTGCTCGGGCTAGCGCCGGCGAGCAGCTTAGACCAGCTTGACCAGCGGGTTCAGCTCGCGCGCTGCCGCGGCGGCGCCGTGCAGTCCCGCCACTTCGAGCCAGTTGCCGAGCATCCGGTATCCGCCCTCGGTGAGCACGGACTCCGGGTGGAACTGCACGCCGTAGATCGGCGCATCCCTGTGGCGCAGCGCCATGATGACGCCGCCTGGCGTGCGAGCCGTGATCACGAGCTCGTCCGGCACCGTGCCGTCGACGACGGCGAGCGAGTGGTAGCGCGTGGCCGTGAACGGCTGACCGACTCCGTCGAAGAACGGGCTGTCGTCGTGGGTGACCTCGGACGTCTTGCCGTGCATCAGCTCTTCGGCGTTGGTGACGACGCCACCGAACGCCTCGGCGATGGCCTGGTGTCCCAGGCAGACGCCGAGCAACGGCATCCCTGTCTGCAGCGCCAGCTTCACCGTGGGGATCGACACCCCGGCATCGGCCGGCTTGCCCGGCCCTGGCGACACCAGCACGGCGTCGTACTCCGCGAGGCGCGCGCCCAGGTCGGCCTCGGCGATGTCGTCGTTGCGCACGACGTCGGTCTCCGCACCCAGTTCCTGGAGGTAGCCGTTCAGGGTGTAGACGAAGCTGTCGTAGTTGTCGATGACGAGTACGCGGGTCACGGCCCCACGGTACCTTCCTGCGGCCCCAAGAGCGAATCCACCCACGGGAAGACCCAGGTTACCAGGGCGGCGAGCACCGCCACCACGAGGACGATCAGGATCAGGACGCGCACCCACCACGGTCCGGGCAGGATGCGCCACAGTGCGCCGTACATCGTCACCCTCCGTTGGCCGCTACGGCGGCCGCGATCTCGCTCGGCACCTCGCTGGTCGGTGCGTAGCTCTGGAACACGTTGTATGCGATCAGCCGCTCTCCCGCGTGGAACGGCGGGTTGCAGGTGGTGATCGTCATGAGTTTGTCGATCGGCGTCGCGTCCGGCTGCCGCGGAACAGGGAGGATCACCCCGACGGCGCTCGGCTGGACGTACTCGAAGTTGCGGAACGTGTACGTGTACCAGCCGTCTTTGGTCTGAACGTAGATGCGGTCGCCGATGTGCAGCTTGGACAGGTCGATGAAGGTGTTCCCCCATCCGCTGTCGTGGCCCGCCACGGCGAAGTTGCCGACCTGGCCCGGCATCGCCGTGCCCTTGTAGTGGCCGACGCCGGCGTCGTAGCTGTTCAGCACCCGCTCGGTGTCGACCGTCTCGCGGATCGTCCGCTTCCAGTCTGCGCCGAGCCGCGGGATGTAGATGACCGCGAACGGCTGATAGTCGGCTGGCTCGGAGAGCACGGGAGGAGACGCGGGCTGCGTCGGGTCCGCATCCGGTGCCGGCGTCGGAGACGGCGACTTGGTCGCTTCGTCCAGCCACTTCTGGCTCTGCTCCTGCGCCGCGCTGGTCTGCGAGCCGGCGAGGACCAGACTGTTCCACCAGATCTGCCAGCCGAGGAACAGCAGGACGAGGACGCCCGCGGTGATCAGGAGCTCCCCGAGAAGCCCGAAGAAGGTGACCCGGTGGCGTCGACAGACCCGGCCGGTGGGCGCAGCGGGCTGCTGCGGGTCGATCGGGGCTGTCATATGTGTGATTCTAGGAGATGTTGGCTGAGTAATGGCCCCGGGCATCCCTCGGACTCCCACAGCCTGTCCCGCTACACTATGGAGCTATGGCACGCACCAAGTCGAAGACCAAGCCCGAGCGCACCGTCGCCCAGTCGGGCGAGGACGCCCCCAACCCTGTCTGGTTCAAGCCGGTGATGTTCGGCTTCATGCTTCTCGGGCTGGTGTGGATCATCGTCTTCTACGTGAGCCAGAACATGTACCCGATCCCTGCACTCGGCGCCTGGAACATCCTCGTCGGCTTCGGCATCGCCTTCATCGGCTTCCTCATGACCACCCGCTGGCGCTAGCCGGCTTCATATACTCCGCCCGGGATCGGCTACGGCCGGTCCCGGGTTTTTTCATGCCCGTCCGGTCATGCCCGCAGAGTTATTCACAGGTGTCCTCCACAGTGAGGACAATCACACGGATGTGGTTCTCCCCAGTGTTAATAAGCCTGTGGAGAGTTACACCGGTGTAATTATCCCCATTGTTAATAAGCCTGTGGATAACTTATCCACGAACTGGGGAGGAATTACAGGAAGCGGATGAGGCTCAGGGCGATGAGCAGCACAGAGAGCAGGATCAACAGCGGAAGCTGCCAGCGCCGACGCGAGAGGCTCCGCGTCTCGACGTAGACCAGCCCGACGAGCGCTCCGCCGACGAGCCCGCCGACGTGGGCCTGCCAGGCGATCCCGAAGCCGGGGATGAAGCCGATCACGAGGTTGATCGCCACGAGGACGAGCAACTGGGTCGCGTTGCCGCCCAGCCGTCGCTGGATGATGAAGAACGCCCCGAGCATCCCGAAGATGGCACCGGATGCGCCCACCACCGGCTGAAGCGGATTGGCGATCAGCAGCACGCCCACCGACCCGGCGAACCCGCTGATCAGGAAGAGTGCTGCGAACCTGGCACGGCCGAGCATCGGCTCCAGCATCATGCCGAAGATCCACAGCGTGTACATGTTGAGCGCGATATGCAGGATGCTCGCGTGCGCGAACACGGTCGTCAGCATCCGCCACGGCTCGAACGCCACCGGGGTCGAGTACACCCCGGCGTACTGGATGGCCTGGGTGACCGCGAGGCCGATCCCAGGGAGCTGCTGCAGCACGAAGACGAACACGCACAGCGCGATGATCGCATAGGTCACCACAGGCGAGCCGCGGCCCGTCGCCCTGGTTACCCAGGCCGGCTTGGTGCGGGGAGCCTCTGCGCGCTGCTGCGCCATGCACTCAGGGCAGATCACGCCGACGGCGGCCGGGGTCTGGCACTCAGGGCAGATCGTGCGCCCGCACCGCTGGCAGAGCACGTAGCTCTGCCTGTCCGGGTGACGGTAGCAATAGGTCGCCCTCGCGTCGACGGGCTGAGACATCGTTCGACCCGCCCCCGCCGCTGCTAGACCTGCTCGACGGTGACCGACTCGATGACCACGTCGTCGAGCGGCCGGTCGCGCGCATCCGTCGGCAGCTCGGCGAGCTTGTCGACGACCTTGCGGGACGCCTCGTCTTCGACAGCGCCGAAGATGGAGTGCTTGCCCTGCAGCCACGTGGTGGGTGCGACCGTGATGAAGAACTGCGAACCGTTGGTGCCGTGACCGCCCTGGATGCCTGCGTTGGCCATCGCGAGGATGTACGGCTCGGTGAAGTCGAGCTCCGGGTTGATCTCGTCGTCGAACTGGTAGCCCGGTCCGCCGATGCCCTGACCGAGCGGGTCTCCGCCCTGGATCATGAAGCCGGGGATGATGCGGTGGAAGACCACGCCGTCGTACAGCGGGTCGGTGCTCTTGGCGCCCGTCGAGGGGTGCGTCCACTCGATCTCACCGGTCGCCAGGCCGACGAAGTTCCTGACCGTCTTCGGTGCGTGATTGCCGAAGAGGTTGACCTTGATGTCCCCGTAGTTAGTGTGGAGGGTGGCGACAGCGGTGTGCTTAGACATGGCACCAATTCTTGCACAGGGGTTCTGGGCTCTCGGGCCATCCACAGGCCTTTAGGTGGCAAGATGGAGTGAGTTCGCTACACGACGCAATGGAGGTCCAGATGAACCTGACACGGAAGCGGAAGAAGGAACTCAAGCGCCTGCGCAGTAGCGCCGAAGAGCTTTGGGGTCAGCAGCAGGATGTGCTGGCGAATGCCAACGCCATCGCGGCGGAGGCTCGCAAGCAGGCTGCCTACTACACGCGCGAAGAGATCGCTCCGAAAGTGCGCGACGGGTACGAGCACTACGTGCGCCCCGCCACGCAGACCGCTGGCCGTGTGGCCGGTGCGGCGCGCGAGCGGCTGGTGAGCGATGTCATCCCCGCGGTCGGCACCGCCGTCGGCACGGCGATGTCCGTCGTCGACCACGCTCGGGATGCGCGTGCGCGCGCCTTCATCGGCGAGGTCAAGAAGGCGGGCAAGGACGTGTCGAAGAAGGCCAAGGCCGCAACGGACTCGTCCGGCCCCGGTGCGGGAACGGTGATCGCGGTCGTGCTCGGAGCCATCGCGGCCGTCGGACTGCTCTACGCGGTCTGGCAGACCTTCCGCGCAGACGACGAGCTCTGGGTGGCAGACGAGGAGCCGACGGCTCCCGCCGCCGAGTAGCAGCGACTTCGAAAGGGGTGGTGCCGGAGGGCACCACCCCTTTCGCGTGCCCAGGTGCCCCGCTCGCCCGCACCCCTCGTGCCTGCCTCAGGGTCGATTGGGGGGATTCCCCGATACCGGGCGCACGACCACACGACCAGACTCGAAGCATGAACACTCTCTACCGTCCCACCTCCGGCCGCGTGCTCGGCGGAGTCTGCGCGGGTCTCGCCCAGCGGTTCGGCTGGAGCGCGACGACCGTGCGGGTCCTGTTCCTGCTGTCCTGCCTGCTGCCAGGCCCTCAGTTCATCGCGTACGTCGCGATGTGGATCATCGTTCCGTCCGAGGAGCCGCGGCGCGCCTGATTACGCCAGCCCGGCCATCCCGAGCGCCACGTTGACCAGCTCGACCCTGCGCGACGGGATGCTGTGCAGCGGGAACCAGCGCGCCTCGTCCGTCGTTCCGTCGAGCTCGTTCGTGAGCGTGCCGCCCACCACGGATGCGCGGTACACGATCCGGAGCGCGTGCAGCGGCCCGGCGTCCTCGACGAAGCGCGCCTCGGCCGGCACGATGTGCGAGTCGATGCCGAGCAGGTCTCCGGCGACCGCCTCGTAGCCGGTCTCCTCCGCGATCTCGCGGATCACCGCATCCACAGGATCTTCGCCTGGGTCGATGCCGCCGCCTGGCAGCGTCCATCCGGAGCGGCCGCCCTCGTTCCAGTGCGCGAGCAGTATCCGGTCATTGTCGACGATGACCCCGTAGGCGGCGACCCGAATGTCCATGCCGCCACCATACTGCGGTTGTCGGTCGCACGCGGCAGACTGGAGGGGTGCCTGAACTTCCGGAAGTCACGGCTCTTGCGGCCGACCTCGACGCGCGCCTGCGCGGCCGGGTCATCGACACGCTCAGCATCGTCGCCTTCGCCGCGCTCAAGACCTTCGATCCCCCAGTGTCCGCGGTCTCCGGCACGACCATCGCCGGGGTGACGCGGCACGGCAAATTCCTCGACATCGCAGCAGGCGACCTGCACATCGTCATCCACCTGGCGCGGGCCGGGTGGATCCGCTGGCGCGACGCTCCTCCCCCTCCGCCCACCGGACGGCCCGGCAAGGGGCCCCTCGCCGCGCGCCTCGTCCTCGACGACGGCTCCGGGCTCGACATCACGGAGGCAGGGACGAAGAAGAGCCTGTCCATCTCCGTGGTGCACGCCGCATCGGATGTCCCCGGCGTCGCCAGACTCGGGCCGGACCCTCTCTCCCCCGCTTTCACCGAGGAGGCGTTCGCCCGCATCCTCGGTGACGCGGGCCGCGCGCAGATCAAGGGCGTGCTGCGCAACCAGTCGATCATCGCCGGCATCGGCAACGCGTACTCGGACGAGATCCTGCACACGGCCAAGATGTCTCCGTTCAAGCCGGCGTCGATGACGCCGGAGGAGGTCGCCAGACTCTACGCGGCCATGCAATCGACGCTCCGGGACGCGCTCGCCCGCGCCGACGGACTGGCCGCCTCCGAGCTCAAGGGCGAAAAGAAGCTCGGGATGCAGGTGCACGGCCGCACGGGGCAGCCGTGCCCGGTCTGCGGCGACACCGTGCGTCAGGTGATCTTCGCCGACTCGACGCTGCAGTACTGCCCCACCTGCCAGACCGGAGGCAAGCCGCTCGCCGACCGCGTGCTGTCTCGGCTGCTCAAGTAGCGCGGGCAGTCAGCAGTCGCAGGTGATCGCATCCACGTGCACGGGCGCGGTCAGCTCGTCCGTGCCGCGTTCGACAGGCCCGTTGTCGTTCTCGATGCCGAGGCCCTCGCGTGCCCAGTACTCGAAGCCGCCGATCATCTCCTTGACCGGGTAACCGAGCAGGCTGAACTGCAGCGCCGCCCGCGTGGAGCCGTTGCAGCCGGGACCCCAGCAGTAGACGACCACGGGCATCCCCTCCGGGATGAGCGCTGCGGCCCGCTCTCCGATCTGCGCGGTGGGCAGGTGGATGGCACCGGGGATACGCGCCTGAGCCCAGGCCGCATCCCCGCGCGAGTCCACCAGCACGAACGGCTCCCCCGCCTCCCGAGCCGCCCGGACGTCGGAAGGGTCGGTCTCGAACTCGAGCTTGCTGGCGAAGTGGCGGGCTGCTTCTGCGGCTGTGATGGTCATGACCACAGATTAGGGATGCGCGCGGTCGGTTTGAAGAGACGTTCACCGGCATTCGACACCAAACGCCGTCGATCCGATGGCAGAATCGGCGCATGACCGCAAATCCGCCATACATGACCGATTCGGTCGACGACGCCCTGCTCGCCGAGCTGCAGCGGGACGGCCGCCAGTCGATCGCCGAACTCGCCAGACGCGTCCACATGTCGAACTCCGCGGTCGCCGAGCGCGTGCGCCGTCTGGAAGAGGCGGGCGTGATCGGCGGCTACCGGGCCGTGGTGGACCCTGAGCGCCTCGGCTACGGGATCCTCGCGTTCCTGCGCCTGCGCTACCCGAGCAGTGTCTACACGCCGCTGCACGAGCTGCTGGCGGAGACGCCGGAGGTGGTGGAGGCGCACCACGTCACCGGAGACGACTGCTTCATCCTGAAGGTGGTGGCGACGTCGATGCGTCACCTGGAGCAGGTCAGTGGCACGATCGGAACCCTGGGCAGCGTCACGACGAGCGTGTCGTATTCGAGCCCGTTCCCGACGAGGGCGATCGTGCCGCCGGAGAGGTAGCCGCGTGAGAGGTGCCGGCTCGAAGAATGCCGACGTGAGAAGAACTGTGGAGCCTAGGAGATTCGAACTCCTGACATCCTGCTTGCAAAGCAGGCGCTCTACCAACTGAGCTAAGGCCCCGGAGGGGCTGTGATCCGAGAAGAAACCTGACTCTCAAAACACAGTGGTGGGGATACGAGGACTTGAACCTCGGACCTCTTCGTTATCAGCGAAGCGCTCTAACCGCCTGAGCTATATCCCCGATTGGGCAGATTAGAGACTACCTGATCTGCCCGTCCAATGCGAAATCGGCGGGGTGCCGAACCGCACGGGATGGTCGTTCTAGTTGTTGGTGAAGCCGACGAGCAGGCCGCCGGTGATCTTCACGGAAAGGTTGTACAGGAGGGCGAAGACGGCGCCGAGCGCAGTGATCACGATGATGTCGAGGATGCCGACGACGAGCGAGAAGCCCATCACCTGACCGAGGCCGAGAATCGACTTGAGGTCGCTTCCCCCCGCGCCGGAGATGTCCTTGAACAGGCTGTTGACCTGGTCGAAGATGCCCGTGCGGTCCAGCACGGTCCACACCAGGAACGTTCCGACGATCGCGATGATCGCCAGGCAGATCCCGGCGAGGAACGACAGCTTCACGGTCGACCAGAAGTCGATGTACACCAGTTTGAGACGTACCTGCTTGGCGGACACAGGTCTCCGGGACGATTTCTTGGCGAGCTTTTCGGCGACACTACTGCTCATCTACGGTTTCTTCCTTCCCGACGTCCCCAGATTCTTCGTCATCTTCCTGAGAATCAAGGTTGCGTTCGGTGTTCTTGGCCAGAGCGATGATCTTGTCGGACTCGGCGAAACGTGCAAAGACGACACCCATGGTGTCTCGGCCCTTGGCGGGTACCTCGGCCACGGAGGAGCGTACCACCTTGCCGCTGGCAAGAACCACAAGGACCTCGTCGTCGTCGTCCACGATCAGCGCGCCCACCAGGTCACCCCGGTCGTCGCTCAGTTTCGCCACCTTGATGCCCAGGCCACCGCGGTTCTGCAGGCGATACTGGTCGGCAGCGGTGCGCTTGGCGTACCCGCCCTCTGTCACGACGAACACGTAACCGTCGTCAGAGACCACGGATGCGTCGAGCAGCTTGTCGTCGTCGCGGAAGTGCATCCCGATCACGCCGGAGGTGGAGCGGCCCATCGGGCGCAGCGCCTCGTCGGACGCGGTGAACCTGATCGACATGCCCTTGCGGGAGACGAGCAGCAGGTCCGAGTCCTCTTCCACCAGCAGCGCGGAGACGAGTTCGTCCTCCTCGCGCAGCTTGATCGCGATGATGCCGCCAGAGCGGTTCGTGTCGTACTCGCTCAGCGCCGTCTTCTTGATCAGGCCGTCGCGCGTAGCGAGCACGAGGTACTTGGCCGCCTCGTAGTCGGGGATGTCGAGGATCTCCGCGATCTCCTCATCCGGCTGCATGGCGAGCAGGTTGGCCACGTGCTGACCCTTCGCATCCCGGCCTGCTTCCTGCAGCTCGTACGCCTTGGCGCGGTAGACGCGACCCTTGGTCGAGAAAAACAGCAGCCAGTGGTGCGTAGTGGTGACGAAGAAGTGGTCGACCACGTCCTCCCCGCGGAGCTGGGCACCCTTGACGCCCTTGCCGCCGCGGTGCTGGCTGCGGTAGTTGTCGCTGCGGGTGCGCTTGATGTAACCGCCGCGCGTGACGGTAACCACCATCTCCTCTTCGGGGATGAGGTCTTCCATGCTCATATCGCCGTCGAAGCCGAACATGATTTCGGTGCGGCGATCGTCGCCGAAGCGGTCGACGATCTCGGTGAGCTCATCGCTGACGATCGTGCGCTGACGCACAGGGTCGGCGAGGATCGCCTGGAAGTCCGCGATCTCGCGCTCGATCTCGTCGTGCTCGTCGATGATCTTCTGACGCTCGAGTGCGGCCAGGCGGCGCAGCTGCATCGCGAGGATCGCATCCGCCTGGATGTCGTCGACGTCGAGCAGGTCCTTCAGGCCGGTGCGTGCGTCGTCCACGGTCGGGGACCGGCGGATGAGCGCGATGACGTCGTCCAGCGCATCCAGTGCCTTGAGGTAGCCGCGCAGGATGTGCGCCCGTTCCTCCGCCTTGCGCAGACGGTAGCGCGTGCGCCGGACGATGACCTCGATCTGGTGGTCTACCCACGCAGTGATGAACCCGTCGAGCGCGAGGGTGCGCGGCACGTTGTCCACGATCGCGAGCATGTTCGCGCCGAAGTTCTCCTGGAGCTGGGTGTGCTTGTACAGGTTGTTTAGCACGACCTTGGCGACCGCATCCCGCTTCAGCACGATCACGAGGCGCTGGCCGGTGCGGCCGGAGGTCTCGTCGCGGATGTCGGCGATGCCGCCGATCTTGCCGTCCTTGACCAGGTCGGCGATCTTGATCGCGAGGTTGTCCGGGTTGACCTGGTACGGCAGCTCGGTGACGACCAGGCAGATCCGGCCCTGGATCTCCTCGATGGACACGACGGCGCGCATCGTGATCGAGCCGCGGCCGGTGCGGTAGGTGTCCTGGATGCCCTTGATGCCGAGGATCTGCGCACCGGTCGGGAAGTCAGGTCCCTTGATGCGCTTCATCAGCTCTTCGAGGAGCTCCTCGCGCGGCGCTTCCGGGTTGGCCAGGTACCACAGCGCGCCGTCCGCGACCTCGCGGAGGTTGTGCGGCGGGATGTTCGTGGCCATGCCGACGGCGATGCCGACCGAGCCGTTGACCAGCAGGTTCGGGAAGCGGCTCGGCAGGACGGCCGGCTCCTGGGTGCGACCGTCGTAGTTGTCCTGGAAATCGACGGTCTCCTCGTCGATGTCGCGGACCATCTCCATCGCGAGCGGAGCCATCTTGGTCTCCGTATATCGCGGGGCGGCCGCGCCGTCGTTGCCCGGCGAACCGAAGTTCCCCTGGCCGAGAGCGAGCGGGTAGCGGAGGCTCCACGGCTGCACGAGACGGACGAGGGCGTCGTAGATGGCGGAGTCACCGTGCGGGTGGAACTGACCCATCACGTCGCCGACGACGCGGGCGCACTTCGAGAACGCCTTGTCCGGCCGATATCCACCGTCGAACATCGCGTAGATCACGCGACGGTGGACGGGCTTGAGGCCGTCGCGCACCTCGGGCAGCGCGCGCCCGATGATGACGCTCATCGCGTAGTCGAGGTAGGAGCGCTGCATCTCCGACTGCAGGTCGACCTGGTCGATCCTGCCGTGGACGCCGAATCCGGCTCCTGCGGTGTCGTCGGTCACGATGTCGTCTCCCTGGGGGCCTTCGATGTTGTCAGATGTCAAGGAAACGCACGTCCTTCGCGTTCTTCTGGATGAAATTACGGCGCGACTCGACGTCCTCGCCCATCAGGGTGGCGAAGATCTCGTCGGCCGCGGCGGCGTCGTCGAGAGTGACCTGCAGCAGTGTGCGGGTCTCCGGGCTCATCGTGGTCTCCCACAGCTCCTTGTAGTCCATCTCGCCGAGACCCTTGTAGCGCTGCACGCCGTTGTCCTTCGGGATGCGCTTGCCCGCCGCGATCCCGTCGGCCAGGAACGCGTCGCGCTCCCGGTCGGAGTACACGTATTCGTGCTCCGCGTTGGTCCACTTGAGGCGGTAGAGCGGCGGCTGTGCGAGGTAGACGTAGCCGAGCTCGATGAGGGGACGCATGTAGCGGAAGAGGAGGGTGAGCAGCAGCGTGGTGATGTGCTGGCCGTCGACGTCGGCATCGGCCATCAGCACGATCTTGTGGTAGCGCGCCTTCTCCGGGTTGAAGTCCTCGCCGATGCCGGCGCCGAACGCGGTGATCATCGCCTGCACCTCGTTGTTCGCGAGAGCGCGGTCGAGCCGTGCCTTCTCGACGTTGAGGATCTTGCCGCGCAGCGGAAGGATCGCCTGCGTCTCCGGGTTCCGGCCCTGGACGGCCGAGCCGCCTGCCGAGTCGCCCTCCACGATGAAGATCTCGGAGATGGACGGGTCCTTGGACTGGCAGTCCTTGAGCTTGCCCGGCATCCCGCCGCCCTCGAGGAGGCCCTTGCGACGTGCGGTCTCGCGGGCCTTGCGGGCGGCGAGTCGTGCGGTCGCGGCCTGGAGCGCCTTGCGGATGATCTCCTTGGCCTGGTTGGGGTTGCGGTCGAACCAGTCGCCGAGCTGGTCGCCGACGACCTTCTGGACGAACGCCTTCGCCTCCGTGTTGCCGAGCTTGGTCTTCGTCTGGCCCTCGAACTGCGGCTCGGACAGCTTCACCGAGATGACGGCGGTGAGACCCTCGCGCACGTCGTCGCCGGAGAGGTTGTCGTCCTTCTCCTTCAGGATGTTCTTCTCACGCGCATACCGGTTGACCAGCGTGGTCAGTGCGGCGCGGAAGCCTTCCTCGTGCGTTCCACCCTCGTGGGTGTTGATGGTGTTGGCGTAGGTGAAGACGCTCTCGTTGTAGCTCGTGGTCCACTGCATCGCGACCTCGAGCGCGATCTTGCGCTCCGTGTCCTCCGACTCGAACGCGATGATCTCGTCGTGGACGACCTCGGCCTTCTTGGCGGAGTTGAGGTAGTGCACGTAGTCGATGAGGCCCTGCTCGTAGAGGAAGACCTCGGAGCGCGGCTCCTCCTGTCCCTCTTCGAGGCGCTCGTCGGTCAGCGCGATGCGGAGCCCCTTGTTGAGGAACGCCATCTGCTGGAAGCGGGTGCGCAGGGTGTCGTAGTCGAACTCGACGCTCTCGAAGGTGTCTGGGCTCGGCCAGAACGTGATCGTCGTTCCCGTCGCATCCGTCTCTTCGCCCATTTCGAGCGGAGCCTCCGGAACGCCGTTTCGATAGCTCTGGCGATAGACGTTGCCCTGGCGGCTGACCTCGACGTCGAGGCGCGAGGACAGCGCGTTCACCACGGAGCTGCCGACGCCGTGCAGACCGCCGGAGACCGCGTATCCGCCTCCGCCGAACTTGCCGCCGGCGTGCAGGATGGTCAGAACCACCTCGACGGTCGACTTCCCCTCCACGGGGTGGATGTCGACCGGGATGCCGCGACCGTTGTCGATCACCCTGACACCGCCGTCGGCGAGGATGGTCACGTCAATGTTGTCCGCGTGACCGGCGAGCGCCTCGTCGACGGAGTTGTCGACGATCTCCTGCACGAGGTGGTGGAGTCCGCGGGGGCCGGTCGAACCGATGTACATTCCGGGTCGCTTGCGTACGGCTTCGAGACCCTCGAGGACCTGGATCTCATTCGCGCCGTAGTCGTGTTCCGACTCAGCCTTGCTCGGTTCCATCGTCATATGAAATTAGGCTCCTGACCGCACTCAGTAGTGACCTATTCATTCTACCAAGCGCAGGAAGCCTCGCGGGGCGAAAACGCTCGTCTGACGCGTTGTTTTCCCTCGATTGACCTCTTTTGTGCACTCAACCGTAAGTATCGCGCGGGCCACGCCCTGGAATCGACCTGGGGCCTCTTTTCCAGGAGGGGGCGTCTGGGCCTTGAAAACGGATCGACTGGATGTCCGCATCGGGGAATCGCTCCGCGATCCTGGCGAGGAGGTCGGAGCGCATGATCCTGAGCTGTGTCGCCCAGGCCGTCGACTCGCACCGGACGGTGAGCACGCCATCGGTGATGCCCTCCGGAATCGCGTGCTTCGCCGTCTCCTCCCCCGCCAGTTCGAGCCATCCGGCGAGCAGGTCGGACTGGGCGAGGGATGACGTCCAGCCGAGCTGGACCGCGAGAGCGTCGACCACGTCGCCGAGCCCGCGCGGGTCGCGTCCCTTGCCGAACGGCTGGCTCGCCGATGGATCCGCGTCCTTCTTCTTGATCCTGCGGCTGCGGCTGGTCGGCGCTCCGCCGAAGAGTTCGCGCATCCGGAGGTAGGTGGCGGAGGCATCACTGAGCGGCGCTGCGTCGATGGATGCTTTCTGATCAGCCATCCACCGCTCCCTTCTCTGTCCCGTTCTCCGCGCTCTCGTCGACCACGGCTCCCGCTTCGATCCGCACAGTGTGCGCTGTCAGCTCGCCTGGCACGTCGTCGAATACGGCCGCCGTGATGAGCACCTGCTCGTAACCCCCTACGGCGGTTGCGAGCATCCTACGCCTGGCCTGATCCAGCTCGGCAAACACGTCGTCGAGGATCAGAACGGGGTCACCGGTGTTCGACTCGCGGCGCAGCAGCTCGGCGGAGGCGAGCTTCAGCGCGAGCGCGAACGACCAGGACTCCCCATGGCTGGCGTACCCCTTGGCGGGGAGCCCATTCAGTTCGAAGAGCACATCGTCACGGTGCGGCCCGATCAGGGTCAGTCCGCGATCGAGCTCTTTGCGGCGCACGGAGGCGAGGGCCTGCCGGAACGCATCGGTCGTGGCGACACCGGATGAGTCGGTTACGGAATCGGCCGACCCGGCATCGTCCGTGTCCTCGACCTCAGCTCCACGAATGGTCAGCAGCGGGATGAGCCGGGGATGATGATCGTCGCCGGCCACGGAGCGGTAGGCGTTGGTGAGCGGATCGGTGAGGCGCGCGATCAGGTCGAGCCGCGCATCCACCAGTTCGGCACCCAGCGCGACCAGGCGCTCGTCCCAGATGTCGAGCGTTCCGAGCTGTCCGTCCTTGACTCCGGATGCGCGGGCCGACTTGAGCAGGGTGTTGCGCTGCTTGAGCACACGCTCGTAGTCGGCGAGCACTCCGGCGAACCGCGGATTCCGCTGCACGAGCAGCTGATCCACGAACCGGCGGCGGATACTCGGCTCTCCGCGCACGAGGGCGAGGTCCTCCGGCGCGAACAGCACGCTCGAGAAGTAGCGGGGAAGCTCGCGGGTCTTGATCGCCGACCTGTTCACCTGCGCCCGGTTGGCGGACCCGCGGTTGAGCTGCAACTCCACCAGCAGTTCGCGGCCGTCGTGCTGGATGCGGGTGCGCACGACGGCGGACTCCGCATCCTTGCGAATCATGGCCTGGTCGCTCGACACCCGATGCGACCCGAGGGTGCTCAGATAGCCGAGCGACTCGACCAGGTTCGTCTTGCCCTGGCCGTTGCGGCCGACGAAGAGGTTCGCGCCGGCCGCAAGCGGCACTTCCGCCGTGCGGTAGTTGCGGAAGTCGGTCAGGGAAAGATGTGTAACTCTCAAAGAGGGTTAGTCCACGGCCTTCACGGCGTGGCCGCCGAACTGGTTGCGCAGCGCAGCAACGGCCTTCATCGCCGGCGAGTCCTCCTGGCGCGAAACGAAGCGCGCGAAGATCGAGGCGCTGATCGTGGGGACGGGCACGGCGTTCGCCAGAGCCTCCTCGACGGTCCAGCGGCCCTCGCCGGAATCCTGCACGTAGCCTTCGATGTGCTCGAACTCCGGGTCCTGCTCCAGCGCGCGCACCAGCAGGTCGAGCAGCCAGGAGCGGACGACCGTTCCGCGCTGCCACGCCTTGAACGTGCCGGTGACATCCTTGACGATGTCTTTGCGAGTGTCGAGGAGCTCATAGCCCTCGGCGTACGCCTGCATGAGCGCGTACTCGATGCCGTTGTGCACCATCTTGGCGTAGTGGCCTGCGCCGACCTCGCCGACGTGGACGAAGCCCTCGTCGCGTGGGCCCTCCGGGCGCAGCGCGTCGAAGACCGGCATCACACGCTCGACCTGGGCGGCGCTGCCGCCGACCATCAAGCCGTAGCCGTTGTCGAGACCCCAGACGCCGCCGGAGACACCCGCATCCATGAAGTCGATGCCCTTGGG
This sequence comes from Leifsonia sp. NPDC102414, assembly GCF_044765685.1. Lineage (NCBI taxonomy): Bacteria > Bacillati > Actinomycetota > Actinomycetes > Micrococcales > Microbacteriaceae > Leifsonia > Leifsonia sp. NPDC102414. The sequence continues at coordinate 661,798 of NZ_JBIWKN010000002.1, read as the reverse complement.
GGCGAGCTGCTCCGAGTGCTTGAAGTCTTCCGTGAAGCGGGAGTTTCCTCCGTCGATCACCAGGTCGCCCTTTTCGAGCAGCGGCTCGAGGTCGGTGATCACGGCATCGGTGATCGCGCCGGCGGGGACCATGACCCACACGGTGCGCGGAGCGGGCAGCGCGGCGACGAGATCGGCGAGGGTGGCGACATCCGAAACCTCGGGGTTTGTGTCGTAGCCGGTCACCTCGATGCCGTTCTTCTCGAGGCGGGCACGCATGTTGTTGCCCATTTTTCCGAGACCGACGAGGCCGATGTGCATGATTGTCCTTCTTCTCTGTTCGAGCGGACGGCGGGTTACCTGAGCAGCAGGTTGGGCTGCAGGAGGTACTTGTAGTTGTCCGCGCCTGCCTGGTCCTTCGATGTCTGGCTCGTGATCAGAACAGGACCCGGCTTGTTGGGGTTTTCGGTCTTGGTGAAGGAAATGCGCACGAATTCCGAGTGCACGGCACCGAGACCATCGAGCAGGAACTGCGGCTTCAACGAAACCACCGTTTCCTGGCCAGTGAGGAGAGCGTCGATGCTCTCGGATGCTTGAGCCTGCTCCGAGCCGATGGCCTCCAGGGTGAGGCCGTCTGCTGAGAAGGTGTAACGGAGGGCGGCCTCGCGCTCGAGCACGAGGGCGACGCGCCTGGTCGCTTCGATGAGCTCGGCGGTGTTCACGACCGCATAATTGTCGACCTGCTCGGGGAAGAGCCGGCGCACGGGTGGGAAGTTGCCCTTGATGAGCAGCGAGGTCACGGTTTTCTTGTCTGCAGTGAACGCGATGAGCTCGCGGTCGTCGCGGTTCGTGATCGAGACGGCGATCGTTCCGCTGTGACCGAGCGTCTTGCCGATCTCGGTGAGGGTGCGCGCAGGGACGAGCGCGGTGACGGGCTCCCCGGAGGTGGTGCCGTTGTCCCAGTTGATCTCCCTGACAGCCACCCGGTAGCGGTCGGTGGCCACCAGGCCGAGGGTGTTGTCTCCGACTTCGAGCTGGACGCCGGTGATGACGGGCGTGACATCGTCTCTGGATGCAGCGACACCCACCTGGGCGACGGCCTCCGCGAATTCTTCGGCAGGGACGAGGCCGGCCTGGCCGCTCACCTGCGGGATGCTCGGATATTCCTCGACGGGCATGGAGAGCAGCGTGAAGTTCGCGGATCCGGCGCGAACGACGATCTTTGATTCTTCGGTGGAGAACTGCACCGGTGCGTTGGGAAGCTTCGCCGCGATCTCGGCGAGCAGGCGACCGGAGACCAGCACGCGACCTGGTTCCTCGACCTCGGCGGCGATCTCCGTCTGCGCAGAGACCTCGTAGTCGAACGACGAGAGCTGCAGTCCTGTGTCGGTCGTCTCGATCAACACACCACTCAGGATGGGGAGAGTCGTCCTCTGGGGAAGGAGCTTCACGGCGAAGGAGACGGCTTCACTGAATACATCCCGGTTGGCTTGGAACTTCACGAAGTCACCTCTGTCGTCGGCGGGAAATGGATCGTGACAAATCCTAGCGCTTGCCTCTGCCGCGAAAAATTGTGATTCGAGCGATCGGGGTTCAGGTTGTCGGCCTCCCCATTCAGAAGACTTAATGATTAATGGTGTTAACCGCTGTGGAAACTGTGGATAACTCTGTCGAGACCAGTCGATCACTGGGAACTACACGTTCGTGACTTGTTGATGACCTGGGGATTCCTGTTGTTTGCAAGGGAAGTGGTCTGTGCCGAGATCGGCCTCCATTCACAGGCATCCATGATTCGTCCCCATTAACGGGTCGGCTTTCCTACACTTCTCCACAAGTTATCCACAGGTGTTAATAATCCGCTGTCCCCACTCTGGGGACAGATATGTGGATAACTCGACGCGATGGATGCGCATCCCTAGGCCGCCTCGAGCGTGTCGCGGGCGCCTGGAACGGCCGCTCCTCGCATCCGGAGTGTGCGAGGGAGCAGAGAACGGCTACTTGCTGTAGCGGTGGTTCTGCTTGATGCGGCTGGTGAGCTCTGTGACCTGGTTGTAGATCGAGCGGCGTTCTTTCATGAGCTCGCTGATCTTCTTGTTGGCGTACATCACGGTTGTGTGGTCGCGATTGCCGAACAGCTGCCCGATCTTCGGCAGGGAGAGGTTGGTGAGCTCGCGGCAGAGGTACATAGCGATCTGACGCGCGGTGGCGACCGCCTGCGAGCGGCTCGAACCGTAGAGGTCGTCGACGGTGAGTTTGAAGTAGTCGGCGGTGTTGGTGATGATGTCGGTCGGCGCGATCACATTGTCGTCGTCGAGCGTGATGAGGTCTTTGAGCACGGTCTGCACGAGCGGCATGTCGACCGGTGTGCGGTTGAGGCTCGCGAACGCGGTGACCCGGATGAGGGTGCCTTCGAGCTCACGGATGTTGCTCGACACCTTGGTCGCCATGAACTCGAGGATGTCGTCCGGCACCTGAATCTTTTCGCTCTGTGCCTTCTTGCGGAGGATCGCGATGCGGGTCTCGAGGTCGGGCACCTGCACATCGGTGATGAGGCCCCACTCGAAGCGGGATCGCATCCTGTCTTCGAAGCCGGTGAGGAGCTTGGGCGGCAAGTCGCTCGTGATCACGACCTGCTTGTTGTGGTCGTGCAGGGTGTTGAAGGTGTGGAAGAACGCCTCCTGCGTCTCGACCGCTCTCTGCAGGAACTGGATGTCGTCGATCAGGAGGATGTCGATGTTGCGGTACCTCGCCTGGAAGGACGATCCGCGGTTGTTGGCGATCGAGTTGATGAAGTCGTTCGTGAACTCCTCACTACTGACGTAGCGCACCCGGATGCCCGGGTACAGGCTCATCGCGTAGTGGCCGATGGCGTGCAGGAGGTGCGTCTTGCCGAGGCCGGAGTCGCCGTAGATGAAGAGCGGGTTGTACGCCTTGGCCGGAGCTTCGGCGACCGCGACCGCTGCGGCGTGTGCGAAGCGGTTCGACTGGCCGATAACGAAGTTGTCGAAGCTGTACTTGGGGTTGAGGCGGGTGTCGTTGTTGCGCGGGGGCGCCGTGATCTCGACCGGAGGGGCGACCATCGGCGCCGGCGACTCGATGTATGCGGCGTTGGCCGGCTCGGTGGGGCGCGCCATCGTCTCCTGCTGGATCTCCGGGTTGACCACGATCGCGAAGGTGTTGACCGCGAGCGACTCATCGAGGCCGCCGATCGCATTGAGCAGGGGGACGCGGCTGCGCTGTTCGATCATCCCCCGGGTGAACTCGTTCGGGACCTCCAGGTAGAAGGTTCCGGCCATGATGCCTTTGGGCTCGACCAGACTGAGGAATCCGTGCAGCTGCGGCGTGATGCGGTCGTCGGTCTCCAAGGAATCGAGCACCGTTTGCCATGCCGCAGAAATGGACTCTTCGCCGCCTGCCATCGTTCCCCGTATTCGTCTCGTGTGGATGCGGTCAACCGATGGAGCGCAGTCGACTCCGTCGTCGTCGTGTCCATCGGGTCGGCCGCGCGTGCGCTGCCGGAAGGTATTCACAGGGTTATCCACCGCCGTGTGTCCAATACCGTAGCGATCTCCGGCCGATTTTGGGATGGGCTGGGGATAACTTTGGTCCTCACGGTAACTTGTCCACAGGTTGTGGATCAAATTCATTTGCGGGCATACGGCGGCGCGTCGCTCCTCAGGTTCCTCCCATTCCTGTGCATAATCATTGGATTTGTCTCGGCTGGTTTGACCTCATCCCCCTGAGGTCGTAGTTTTAATCAGTTGACTTCAGCCGTTTTGGCTGCCCAAAAACTTTTCACGGCCTCCCCGTGCTGGATCTTGCATCAGCACCGGCCTGTTAAGAGACCACACGGAGATAGAGATATGAGCAAGAGAACCTTCCAGCCGAACAACCGCAAGCGTGCGAAGACCCACGGCTTCCGTCTGCGTATGCGCACCCGTGCGGGTCGCGCGATCCTCGCTGCTCGCCGCAGCAAGGGCCGCACGAAGCTCTCGGCTTAGCCTTCACCGGTGCTCGCCAAAGCCAATCGCATCACGCGGGGGGCGGACTACAAGGCGACTGTGCGTCGCGGGACTCGCTTCACCGGAGCGAATACCGTGACGTACATCCGTCGCAGTCCGGACCCGGATGTGGTGCGATTCGGCTTTATCGTGGGCAAGACCGTCGGGATCGCCGTGAGGCGCAATCTCGTGCGCCGGAGGTTGAAGGCCGTGGCGCACGAGGTACTCCCCCGGCTCACGCCGGGGACCGACATCGTGGTCAGGGCTTTGCCAGCGTCCACTCAAGCGGAGTGGGCTACCCTGCACGAAGAGATCTCCGCAGCAATCAGCCGATTCACCAGTAGAGGCAACGTCCGTCGATGAACACCGCATTCACTGCAGTGCTCCTTCTTCCGCGGAACTGTGCCGTTTTACTGCTTCGGGCGTATCGCGCGGTCATCTCACCTCTCTACGGAGACGTCTGCCGGTATTACCCGTCCTGTTCCGCGTACGCGTTGCAGGCCATCCAGGAGCACGGACTCGCGATCGGGACCGTGCTCGGTGTTCGCCGAATCGCCCGCTGCCACCCGTGGGCCGCGGGCGGGGTCGATGATGTCCCCCTCAAGAAGAAGCGTCGCTATCGGGTGACACCGTTCGGATTCGTCGTCGCCACAAGCCAGGGAAAGGCCTAGCAACAACATGGACATCATCGGCACGATTCTGTGGCCCATCAAGTGGGTCGTGGAGCTCATCCTCGTTGCCTTCCACTGGCTTTTCACGCAGATCGGCCTGGACCCGGCCGCCGGGATCACCTGGGTGCTGTCGATCGTCGGCTTGACGGTCGTGGTGCGCGCTGCGCTCATCCCGATCTTCGTCCGCCAGATCAAGAACCAGCGACGGATGCTCGAGATCGCGCCGCAGCTGAAGAAGATCCAGGAGAAGTACAAGGGCAAGAAGGACCAGTTCTCGCGTGAGGCCATGTCCCGCGAGACGATGGAGCTCTATAAGAAGACCGGCACCAACCCGCTGAGTTCCTGCCTCCCGCTCCTCCTCCAGATGCCCGTGTTCTTCAGCCTCTTCCAGGTGCTGAACGGTGCGCAGGGCGGTCACGCCGGCGTCGGCCCGCTGAACGCGGTGCTCGCAAAGCAATTCGGCGGCGCGACGCTGTTCGGTGTCGCTCCCCTGCACCAGAGCTTCCAGGGCGCGATGAATGCGCACCCGCAGCAGGTGGCCGTCATGGTCATCGCCGCGGTGATGGTCGTGCTGATGACCGGTTCGCAGTTCCTCACGCAGTTGCAGATCGTCTCCAAGAACATGTCGCCGGAGACCAAGGCGAGCCCCCAGTTCAAGCAGCAGCGCATCCTGCTGTACTTGCTCCCCTTCGTCTTCCTCTTCTCGGGTTTCGCCTTCCCGCTCGGCGTCATGTTCTACTGGCTCACCTCGAACCTCTGGACCATGGGCCAGCAGTTCCTCGTCATCCGCAACATGCCGACTCCTGGGTCGGATGCGGCCAAGGCTCGCGAGGCTCGCCTTGCTCGTAAGGGCAAGCTCGTGCAGGAAGACGGCGCCGTCGTCCTCACTGTCGAAGAGGCCCCCAAGAAGACCACACAGCGAGTTCAGCCTGTGAGCAAGAACCGCGCCAAGAAGCAGGCCGGAAACTAGTAGGGAATCCAGAATGACCGATGTGCAGCAGACCGAGTCCGTCGTCGAGCCGGTGGTGACCGAGGATTCGGCTCCCGAGGCTTCGTTCGCCGGCGCCACCGAGGGTTCGCCGGAGGCCCAGGTTCTCGACGCCGGTGCGTCCGAAGGCCGCGAGTACGCGGAGCCGACCGCCGCGCAGCTGGACCAGGAAGGCGACATCGCCGCCGACTACATCGAGGAACTTCTCGACATCGCCGACATCGACGGTGACATCGACATCGACGCTCGTAACGGACGCTCGTACATCTCGGTCAACGCTGATGAGAACGCCAACCTCCGTCTCCTCTCGAAGCCGGACACGGTAACGGCGCTGCAGGAGCTGACACGTCTCGCAGTGCAGAACAAGACGGGTTCGTTCTCCCGCCTGATCCTGGACATCGCGGGTTCGCGCGACGCCCGCCAGGCAGAGCTGGCAACGCTCGTCGACCACGCCATTTCGCGCATCGAGGAAGGCGCCGCTCAGGCTGCTCTCCCGGCGATGTCTTCGTACGAGCGCAAGCTCGTCCACGACATCGTGTCGGAGCGTGGCTTTGTGTCGAACTCGCAGGGCGAGGGCCGCGACCGCCACACGGTAATCACAAAGGCGTAGTTTCACGTGGAACGGTGGGGTTCGCGGTGAATGACGCCCTCGAAGTCGAGCCGGCTGCCGCCGTTGGTCTTTTCGGTCCGCAGATTGAGGTGGCCCGTAGATTCACGGCCAACCTGGCTTCGCAGGGTGAAGAGCGTGGACTTATCGGTCCGCTCGAACTCCCCCGTCTGTGGTCCCGCCACATCCTGAACAGCGCAATCGTCGCTCCCCTCCTCCGCGCTGGACGTGTCGGGGACATCGGGAGCGGCGCCGGACTCCCGGGCCTGGTGCTCGCTATCGCGCGTCCGGATGTCTCGTTCGTTCTCATCGAGCCGATGGAGCGTCGCGTCGCCTGGCTCAACGAGCAGGTCGCGGAGCTCGGCCTCACCAACGTGGATGTGATCAGAGCCCGTGCCGAAGACGTCCGCCTGGATGTTGCACTCGACCAGGTGACCGCCCGCGCGGTGAGCGCGTTCCGCAAGCTCCTCCCCCTCACTGCTCCCCTGCTCCGAGATGGCGGTGAACTCGTCCTGATGAAGGGCGCTGCCGCTCAGGCCGAGGTGGATGCGGCGACGAAGGAGATTCGCAAGTATAAAGTGCACGAAATCGAGGTTTTGACCCTTGGTCAGGACGTTCTGGACGAGGTCACGAGGGTGATTCGCGCGACTGTTCGCTAGCTTGAGGCGCTTAGGATCGTTCCTGTGGCGCTGAAGCATGCGAGTTTTCGGGTGTTTATACCCTGAGTATGAGCCATATGAGGGCAGTTCACTGCCCGGAATGGACGCGGGCGGCGGTTGCTGTTTCACGTGAAACGATTTCGGCGCGGAGGTCAGTTCCTTGCTGAGGGCCGAGTTTGAATAGGTACGATTTTCGCGGACGGGCCCGAGGTACCATTGCTGCTTCACGGTGGATCAACTCGTCCCTGCCACTTGTCGAAGCGGCGACGGTAGCTGTGTCGCATGTGGTGGCTCGGTTTTGACGCATTCGAGGCGTGCGAAAGCGAACGCAGGGCTCAACCGACCTCAATAGAGCAGCCGCACTCCCCCGCGCTCGACGTAGCCGCTCGCGCCTGCAGCCCGAATCGAGCCACCGCGCGGATCATGACGAGCTTGCGTGTCAGGCGGGGTGCGCGGGATGTGTATCGCGCCGGCGACTCGTTCTGGTCAACTCGGCACACGAACCACTGTCCATCTAATGGTGGCGTTTCATGTGAAACAGAGCCTATTGCAGAAGGAACCTCGAAGTAGTCCCGTTCTGTCGGCTGAATTCATCGCCCGTAACGGCCGGCTCAACACGATGCGTCCGGGTCGGACGCTCTCTGCGCAATCGCCCAGCACGATTGCATTAGCCTGCGGGGATTCCGCCCTGCAGTGTGATGCCGGTTGTGGCCGCGCGCCGCTGCCTTCGTGAGTTCGGCTGTGCCCCCTCGGTTTCCTCTTCCCATCCGTCCTACTGCTTGCACGCTTTGACCCAGCCCCGGACTTTGCGCAGGTCTACTGTCTCTCGAATGCTACGGCGCGGTTGCAGCGGGCCTCGGCGGCCCTATCCGCGCCGGACCCTGAGCCCCATCCCGCGTCCGCAGCGGCAGTCGACGCAGAAATCGCGCAGGTGGATCAGAATCGGAGCGGACTCCGAGGTGACTGAGTAGCCCTTGCATCCAGCGCCGCCACGAGTCAGTTGACTGCGCGGAACGGCATCCAGCTCGGCCTATGCGCGAATACGCTGATTGGCGCGGGCGCCAGCTCTCCGCACCAGCAAGCGCGGGGCGCGGCCGACCTGGAGGAGCGACTTCATCATTGGACCTCTTCCGCGAGTTCGGACGCGGGCCGGGTGATCGTTCGCCTGGGCGCGGGCCGTGGATTTCAGTATGTCGGCGCGGCCTTGATACGCCGATATTGGCCAACTTTGGCGCGGAAAGGGCAAGGAAGGGAGGAATACCGAGCGGTATCGAAACTCCGAGGAGTGCATCGGGTGGGTGAATGAATCCGCAGGGAAGGGGACGGAACGTGGACGGACTGGAAGGTGCGGTGATGGATCTCGAAGGGCGGGGGAATGCGGCCTGTGGAGCGTAGCGGGATTAGATGCGCCGTTTCACGTGAAACCTCGCCTCCAGCCTGCCGACTGCCGCTTGCCGCTTGCCGACTCCGCATTGCGGGCTGCCCACTGCCGCGTATCGCGAAAGGCAACTAGTTCGCCCCTGCTTGCTGGCCCATGTCACGCGGGCCGGGAGCGTCGCCGTCGATCTCACCTACGGAACGCACGCGAACGAGGGCGCAACTGTCCACAGGATGCAGATATCCACAGCGCGCCGCGCAGCGGATCGGAGCCAGCCGCATCCGAGATAGAGTTGATTGACGGTCGCGGAGCGCGCGGCCTCCCCCGCACTTACTCCAGACACCCGGTGCCGTGCACCACGATCGAGCGACAAGGTTTCACGTGAAACAACCGGACCAGGATGCCCAGGTCGGAACGAGCCCTGCGAGCTTCGACGCATCCACGCCGTTGGCGCAGGAGATCCACGAACTGACGCGGCGTCGGGAGGCTATCGCCTCGGAAACGCTCCCCCTGCCGTCGCGCACCCGTATCTTCACGATCTCCAATCAGAAGGGCGGCGTCGGAAAGACGACGACCGTCGTGAATCTCTCGGCCGCGCTCGCCAAATCCGGGGCGCGTGTGTTGGTGATCGACCTCGACCCTCAGGGGAACGCATCCACTGCTCTCAGCGTGGAGCACCGTGAGGGCACGCCGAGTGTGTACGACGTGATCGTCAACGACAAAGAGCTGGATGAAGTCATCCAGAAGTGCCCGGAGTTCGACGGGCTCTTTGTTGTTCCGGCCACGATCGACCTGGCCGGTGCGGAAATCGAGCTCGTTTCCATGGTTGCCCGCGAACAGCGGCTCGGTCGGGCGCTCACTCGGTTCCTGGAAGAATACGACTTCGATTACGTCCTGATCGACTGCCCGCCGTCGCTGGGACTCCTGACGATCAACGCATTTGTTGCTGCCACCGAGGTTCTGATCCCGATTCAGTGCGAGTACTACGCCCTCGAAGGCCTGAGCCAGCTCCTCAAGAACATCCAGCTCATCGAGCGGCACCTCAATCCCAAGCTGCAGGTCTCGACCATCCTCCTCACCATGTACGACTCGCGCACGAACTTGGCGCACCAGGTGGCGGAAGACGTGCGGGACCACTTCCCGAAGGAAGTTCTCAAGACGATCATTCCGCGCTCCGTCCGCATCTCGGAGGCCCCCAGCTACGGGCAGAGCGTCATCAGTTACGACACGAACTCGTCGGGGTCGCTTTCCTACCTGGAGGCGGCCGCGGAGATTGCACGCAGAGGAGCACCCCGCTAATGGCAGCGAAGCGCACAGGATTGGGCCGAGGAATCGGCGCCCTCATCCCCACCACCGACCAGTCGGCGCGGCCGGTCGACGTGTTCTTCCCCGAATCGTCCGGTGTGGCGGTCAAGGACGACCTCGTCGCGGTTCCCGGAGCGCGTCTGGCGAACCTCTCCCCCGCGGACATCGTGCCGAACGCCGTTCAGCCGCGTACAGAGTTCGACCGCGAGGCGCTCGATGAACTCGTCGCGAGCATCCGCGAGGTGGGTGTGCTGCAGCCGGTCGTGGTGCGGCCCATCCCCGGCCAGACGGACAAATACGAGCTGATCATGGGCGAGCGCCGGCTGCGCGCGACCAAGGAGCTCGGTCTCGACACCATCCCGGCGGTCGTCAAGGACACCGCGGACGAAGACATGCTCCGGGATGCGCTGCTTGAGAACCTGCACCGGTCGCAGCTGAACCCCCTCGAAGAAGCCTCCGCCTACCAGCAGCTTCTCGCGGACTTCGGCATCACGCAGGAAGAGCTGGCCTCCCGGATCGGGCGCTCCCGGCCCCAGATCACCAACACGCTGCGCCTCCTGAAGCTGCCTTCGGCCGTGCAAAGCCGGGTCGCCGCGGGCGTTCTGAGCGCTGGACACGCGCGAGCCATCCTGTCGGTCGGAGACGAAGAGGCGATGAAGCACCTCGCGGACAAGATCGTCAACGAGGATCTGTCCGTCCGTGCAGCGGAGGCGGCGGCGAGCAAGAACCCGAAGCCGGTGCGCACCAAGGCCACGGCCGGGAAGCACCGCGGCCACCTCGATGAGATCGCCGACAAGCTCGGAGACCGGCTCAATACGCGAGTGAAAATCTCCCTCGGAGCACGAAAAGGCCAGATCGTGGTCGATTTTGCGACGATACAGGACCTCAACCGCATCCTGGATGAGATCGGCCAGCCGAGCTTCAGCGGGCCGACCTTCCGCTAGCCGGGAAGGCGAAAACCCCTCCCCTACGCGTCCGCGATAGCGGCCAGTGCCAGCGCTGCGTAGACATCCCCCAGGTCCCGACCCGCTGCGGCGATCGCCTGCGGCATGATCGAGGTCTCGGTGAGTCCGGGGAGAACGTTCGCCTCCAGGAACCACGGCACCCCGTCCGCATCCACGATCAGGTCGATGCGCGACAGGTGCCGCAGGCCGAGCGCGACGTGAGCGGTGGTTGCAGCCTCCGCGACCGCGGCGGCGGTCGTCTCGTCCAGTCGCGCCGGGGTGTAGAAGCGCGTCTCCCCGGCGTTGTACCGGGCATCGAAGGTGTACGCCCCGCCCACCGGCTCGATCTCGACCGCGGGAAGCGCCTCGGGACCCTCTCCCGTGTCCACGACGGCCACCGAGACCTCGATGCCGGAGACCTTGCGCTCGATCAGGGCCACATCGGCGTACGTGTACGCATCCACCATCGCGCGCGGCAGCTCGTCCGCCTTCTCGACGATCGTCACGCCCTGGGCGGAACCGCCCTGCGCCGGCTTCACGACGAGCGGGACGCCGAGGCCGTCGAGCACCGTCGCCAGCACGCTGTTCGCGCCCAGCTCCCTGAACGTTTCCTTCGGCAGCACGACGGATGCGGGCGTCGCCACCCCGGCGCGCGCCACGATCGTCTTGGCGGCGGGCTTCGACCAGGCGAGACGCGACGCGTCGGTGCGCGAGCCGACGAACGGGATGCCGGTCAGTTCCAGCAGTGAACGCAGCGCGCCGTCCTCGCCGCTCGCGCCGTGCAGGGCCGGCCACACCACATCCGGCCGGTTCTCGGAGAGGAAGGCGAGCAGAGACGCATCAGGGTCACGGAAGGTCACCCGGTGCCCGAGCGAGTTCAGCGCGCCGGCGACGCGGCGACCACTGCGGAGCGAGATGTCGCGCTCGTGCGAGATCCCGCCGGCCAGCACAACGATGTCGAGAGCGGCGTTTTGTGCCATGATCAGCTCTTTCTTTGAGAACGAAGCGGGTTTGATGTCACGTCGCGGATGCGCGCGGGCGGCGATCAGCGCAGGTCGGTGGGCGGGTTCGGACTGTTCGCCTCACGACGAGATGAGAACAGCGGGCCGGTTCCGGCGAAGGTGTCCAGCAGGTCCTGCTCGCCGTTGATCACGTTCGCAAGCCTGCGCACCCCGACCCGGATACTCTCTGGCGTCGGGTAACAGAACGACAAGCGGATGTTCTGGGCGCCCGAGCCGTCCGCGAAGAACGCCGTTCCCGGCGTGTACGCGACGAGCTCCGTGACAGCGCGCGGGAGCATCGCCTTCGAGTCAAGGTGCGACGGCAACGTCAGCCACACGTAGAAGCCGCCATTCGGGTTGGTCCAGGTCAGCTCGGGCAGATACTCCTCCAGCGCGGAGATCATCGTCTCCTTGCGTTCCCGGTAAACGCCGCGGAAGGTGTCGATCTGCGCCTTCCAGTCCGCGTCGCGCAGATACTCCGAGATCACCAGCTGGCTGAACGAGCTCGGGCTCAGTACGGCCGCCTCGTTCGCCAGGATCAGCTTCTCGCGGATCGCGTGCGGCGCCAGCGCCCAGCCAACCCGGAACCCTGGGGCCAGCGTCTTCGAGAACGTGCCGAGGTACACCACGCCGTCCTGCTCCACCGAACGCATCGCTTCAGGCGGGCGCGAACCGAAATAGAGCAGGCCGTACGGGTTGTCCTCGAGTACGAGGATGTCGTTGGCCTTGGCGATCTCCAGAATCTCCAGGCGGCGCTCCCAGCTCAGGGTCACACCGGCCGGGTTGTGGAACGTCGGCACCGTATACAAGAACTTCACCTTGCGGCCCGCGGCCTTCAGGCGCGCGATGTGCTCGCGGAGCGCCTCGGGGATGAGACCGTGCTCATCCATCGGCACGTGGTCCACCTCGGCCTGGTACGAGCGGAAGATCACCATCGCGGTGACGTAGCTCGGGCCCTCGGCGAGCACCACATCCCCGGGGTCGATGAACAGCTTGCTGAACAGCTCGAGCGCGTGCTGCGAGCCGGTGGTCACGACCACGTCGTCAGCGCTCGCCTTGATGCCCTCTAGCGCCATCACGTCCAGGATCTGCTCACGCAGCGCCGGAACGCCCTGACCGGAGCCGTACTGCAGGGCCACGGGACCCTGCTCGCGCATGACCCTGTCCATCGCGCCGACGACCAGATCCTCCGGGAGCGCCGCGACGTACGGCATGCCGCCGGCCAGGGAAACCACCTCCGGTCTGCTGGCGACGGCGAACAGGGCTCGGACCTCACTGGCGGCCAGGCCGCTGGTGCGCTGCGCGTAGTGGTTGTACCACGGGTCCAGATTGTTGCCGCGTGAAAGCGGGCTGCCCTGTTCAGTCACTTGTCTTCCGTTTCTTACGCCGTTTGCCAATGCTATTTGGGTGGTGCGCCGAGCCCGAAATCGGGGGATGCGCGAGAGTGCACGACCGAGTACAAAAAAAGACCCGCCCGGCATGTGTGCCGGACGGGTCTGTGAAGAGCTGGTCGGCTACGCGAGGTAGGCGGCCAGGTCGGCTTCGAGGGCAGGCTTCGGCTTGGCGCCGATGACGGTCTTGACGACCTCTCCGCCCTGGTACACCTTCATCGCGGGGATGGAGGTGATCTGGTACTTCGCAGCGGTCTGCGGGTTCTCGTCGACGTTGAGCTTCACGATCTCGATCTTGTCGGAGTGCTCAGCGGCGATCTGGTCGAGGATCGGGCCGACGGCGCGACACGGGCCGCACCACTCTGCCCAGAAGTCGACGAGGATCGTCTTCTCGCTGTTGAGGACGTCGCTCTCGAAAGAGGCGTCCGTGACCGAACGTGCTGCAGACATTTCTAGTTTCTCCTTATGCGGTGGTGGTGAGTTCGAGATCGCCGGACTCGACCTCGACGGTCTGGTCCAGCAGGTCTTTGGGGAGGGTCGTGAGGTAGTGCTCCGCGTCGAGAGCCGCCACGGTTCCGGATGCGGCTGCCGTGATCGCCTGACGGTACGACGGGTCGATCACATCACCGGCAGCGAACACACCGGCGACCTTGGTCTTGGACGAACGACCGGCGACCGCGATGGTGCCCTCCGGTGTCAGGTCGAGCTGACCGTGCACCAGGTGGACGCGCGGGTCGTTGCCGATCGCGATGAACAGCCCCTGGAGCTCCAGCGTGCTCTGCTCGCCGGACAGCACATCCCGAAGGGTGACGCTCTGCACGGTCTCCTCGCCGTTGATCGCGACGACCTCGGAGTTCCACACGAACTCGATCTTCTCGTTCGCGAACGCGCGGTCCTGCATGATCTTGGATGCACGCAGCTCGCCCTTGCGGTGGATCACGTAGACCTTGTCGGCGAAGCGAGTGAGGAAGTTGGCCTCCTCCATTGCAGAGTCGCCGCCGCCGACGACCGCGATCGTGCGCTCCCGGAAGAAGAAGCCGTCGCAGGTGGCGCACCAGGACACACCGTGTCCGGACAGGCGCTCCTCGTCGTGGAGACCGAGCTTGCGGTACGCGGAACCCGTGGCGAAGATCACCGAGAGGGCCTCGTGCTTGGCGCCAGAGCCCAGGGTGACGCTCTTCACGTCGCCGGTGAGGTCGACGGACACGACGTCGTCCAGGACGACCTCCGTGCCGAATCGCTCGGCCTGCGCCTGCATCTTGAACATGAGGTCGGGACCCATGATGCCATCGGGGAAGCCGGGGAAGTTCTCGACCTCCGTGGTGTTCATGAGTTCGCCGCCCGCTTCGACGGAGGAAGCGATCAGCAGCGGCCGGAGGTTGGCGCGCGCGGCGTAGATGGCCGCGGTGTAACCGGCTGGGCCGGAACCGATGATGATGATCTGCCGCACGGCGGGAGCTCCTTGCACTATCTGTAACGGTCCAGAACCGGACCGCTGAGGTGTAGAACACATCCTAGGCGGATGCTATTCCGTTTCACGTGTGAGTTCGGAGCGGACGCCCAAACGGTTCAGAACCGGCGCAACACCGGCCTGCAGGTCGCGCGAACGCAGGAGTGTCAGGATGCCGATGTACACCACGAGCATCACCACTCCGACGACAGCGGAGGACACGACGGCGCCGACGATCCCGCTCACGGGGAAGGCGCCGGCATCAACCCCGCCCATGATCACGAGGAAGCCGCCGCCGGCCACCATCGCCGCCAGCGCGGCCACCAGGAAGCGCCACAGCCCGCTCAGGATGCGCCGCCCGTCCACTCCCCCGGTGCGGCGGCGCAGCAGAGCGAACGCCAGAACCGCCTGGGCGACGCTCGCCAGCGACACCACCAGGGCGACGGATGCGGCGCGAACCTCGGCAGGCACGGCCAGGCACACGAGCACGCCGATCACGATCACGACGACCTGCGCGAGCGTGAAAAAGAACGGTGTGCGTGTGTTACCCAGTGAATAGAAGGCGCGCTGGGCCATGAACACGAGCGAGAACGGTACAAGGCCCACCAGGTAGGCGATCAGCACCCACCCGAACGCCTGGTAGTCGACGGTGAACACCCGCGCCACGGGGAACGCGACGACGATCAGCGCGGCGGCCGAGAAGGTGATCAGCAGCATGATCGAGCGGGTGGCGGAGGAGAAGTCCCTTCGGAAGGACGCGACGTCCCTCTGATGAGCGTGCTCGGCCATCCTGGTGTAGAAACTGGTCACGATCGAGACGGCGATGATGCCGTGCGGGAGCATGAAGATCAGCCAGGCGTTGTTCATCACGAACGGTCCGGCGTTTCCCGTGCCGGCCGAGTTGGCGACGTTGGTCTCGACCAGGCCGGCCACCTGCGTTGCGATCAGCATGGCGAACGTCCAGCCTGCCGCTTTGCCCGCGTGGCCGAGATTCACACCACGCCAGCCGAAGTCGAACCGGAACCGCAGACCGATGCGCCGCCAGAAGAAGAACAGGATGAGGGCCTGCACGGCCACGCCGAGCGTCGCACCACCGGCGAGCAGGGCGATCATGCCCGCCGTCCAGTCGTGGCTGCGGGTGCCGCTCGGGTCGGCGCCGAACGTCACGATGAACGCGACGAGCATCCCGATCGCGATGATGTTGTTGACGACGGGCGCCCAGGTGAACGGGCCGAACGACTTGCGGGCGTTGAGCACTTCGCCGAGCAGCGTGTACAGCCCGAGGAAGAAGATCTGCGGGAGCGACCAGTATGCGAACGCGGTCGCCAGGTCGGCTTTTGCGCCGCGGAGGCCGAACAGCGCGATCAGCACGGGCGACAGCAGCGTCGCGACAAGGGCGACGGCGGCGAACACGACGATGCCCAGCGTGACCAGCTTGTTGATGTACGCCTTGCCGCCGTCCGCGTTGACCGATGCGCGCACGATCTGCGGCACCAGGATCGCGTTCAGGATGCCCTGGGCGATGATCGCGTAGATGCTGTTCGGCACGATGGTCGCCGTGGCGTACGCATTGGACGCGAACGCGACGGCTCCGATCGCCTGCAGCAGCAGCCACGCCTTCGCGAAGCCCAGGATGCGCGAGACGAGCGTCCCCGAGGCGAGCACGGCGCTGGCGCGGCCGATGCTAGCCACGGGCGCCTCCGTCTGGCGGGGTCGTGGGGTCAGTGGGGTGCGCTGGATCGGCGGGGTGCTCTGGATCGGCGGGCTTGGCGGCCGCGTCGTCGGCGTCGTCCGCGTCGCTCTCCGCATCCCCTGCCTGCTCCTTGCGGCGCTGGTCGCGGCGCCTCAGGATGTTGCGCACGATGCCGAAGCCGAACAGCAGCACGAGCAGGATGCCGAAGATCAGCGCGCCGATGCCCTCCCAGTCCGCGTGCACATCCACCGTCACGGCGCTCGGGTCGCCGATCGCCACGCCGGTGGGGCTGTAGAGGCGCAGGGACAGCACCACCTGGCCGTTGCCCAGCTTGGCCTTGACAGGAACCAGCATGGTTGCGCGGGAGTCCTGGGGGATGCGCTTTGTCGCGTTCTGGTCGATCTCGAGCCTGCTGTTGGATGGCGACGCGGTGAGCACCAGGTTCGCAGCCTCGTCCTTCAGCTCGTTGCTGACCGTGAACGGGATGGAGCCCTGCGCGCTGACCAGGTTGACGTTCTCTGTCGGCAGGATCTTGATCGAGTGCAGGGTGTCGGTCGTCGACTTCCTGGAGGCGGCGACCGCGGCCGTCCAGTCGGTGCGCGGATTCTGCCAGGACACGGCGAACAGCGTGAGCAGCTGGGCGCGGGTGCGACCCGTCATCGTCTCCGGCTTGTCGAGGACCGTCGCGAACGCGTCGATCGACTGCTCGTCCTGCACCAGCGCCTTGATGTTGTCGGTGCGCGTCTGCGGCTCGGGAGCGTCCGTCAGGGCCAGCCCGGAGGAGGACGGAGCAGACGACGTGGACGGCAAGGTTGACGGGGTCGACCACGGCGACGCGAACAGCGACTCCAGGGTGCGGCGCAGCTGAGTGCCGCTCGACGGCCAGGAGCGGTCGAACGAGACGAGCAGCTGCTTGGACTGCGAGCCCTCGGCGCTGATGAGTTCGAGCTGGGCGTTGACCTTCGACATGGCCGTGTTCCAGGCGACATCGCTCGGCGCGGACTCCGCCTGACGGATCGCGGTCGACAGTGCCTCGTCGGAGACCAGCATCTTGCCGCCGTCGAACGACAAGGTCGCGTTGGGAGTGCTCTCCAGCGTCTTCTGGTTGGTGTTCGATCCGGAGACGATCACGCTGCGCAGCCCTGCGGCGGCGAGCGGGCCGAGATCCGCTGCGCGCACCGTGTTGTCGCCAGGCCAGCCGATGCCGGTGAGCGAGTACTTCCAGGCCACCAGCTCGTCCAGCGTCGGCAGGGTGACGTCCGTGCCGTTGGTGGGCGTGGGCGTGGGCGTCTCCGCCGGAGGGGTGGGGGTGGCCGTGGACGGCTCTCCGACCGGCGTGGGGGACGGGGTGAAGTTCTTCGGGTCGAGCGCGTATGCGAGCGAGGTCGGCGCGAGCGGGGCCGGGATGCCCGCCTGGAGCTGGCCGGTGACGTCGGCGTCTCCGAAGCCGAGCGAGAAGGTGTCGTTCGGCAGGCCGGCGAGGCGGTTCAGCCAGTCGCTCGCGGTGGGCGGCGCCGCGTTGCCGAGCGCTCGGATGGACGCGACGATCATCGGGTCGATGCCGACCGTGACCGTGCTGTGGCCGATCAGACCGTCCAGGTCGCGGGTCAGGACACCGTTCGGTGCGGTGTACGTGGTGAGGTCGGCGGCCGAGATGAGTCCGTCGGAGGTGGATGGGCTGACGATCGGCATGACGACGCTGACCTCGGAGCGGGTGCCTGCGACGCCGGGGTTCCAGGTGACGCTGCCCCGCGCATCCACTGTCTTGTCGCCGGCGGAGACCGTGGCGCCGATGCCGTAGACGGCAGAAGCGGGGTTGGTGCCGAACGGCACGGTCGCTGCGGGCACGGTGACGCGGACGACCGTGCTGGTGCCTGGCTCGAGGACGGTGACGGGCGCCTCGCCGATGGTCGTCTTGGCGGAGACGGCCGTGGTGGAGGTGAGCCAGGAGTCGAGCGAGGCGCGCGACTTCTGCGCGGCAGGGTCGAGCCAGAGGGTGACGGAGCCGGCGGCGTATGAGCTGTCTGTGGGATTGGTGACGGTGACGGAGACGACGAGGTCCTGCGTCGGGGAGAGCACGCCGCCGTTGTCTGCAGCGAGGGAGGCGGAGATGTCGTCGGTCGAGGTGGCTGCGGCGACAGTGGATGCGGCGCCGGCGGTGATGCTGCGACTCACGGCGGTGCTGTCGTTGGCTGCGCTCGCACCCGCATCCCGCACGGCGGCACTGGATGCGCCGGCCGGCACGAGCGCGACGGCCACGGCCGCGCAGACGAGCGCGGCGAGGCCTCTCACCCTCTGAAGTCGGGTGAATCGGGGTGCGCTCATGCGACGATGCACGATCCCGACTCGGCCTCCATGTCGACGATTCTAGAGGCCGCCCGCTGTGAGACCCCGACGAGCGCGCCAGCGGGAGCGCCCCTATTAAACTGGTGCACCATGCACAGCGTCGCCGATTCCCTCGCTCGCCTCGGCGACCTCGCCCGTTCGGCGACGGTCTCGACCCTGGCCTCCGCGTTCGCCGGAGCGGGGTACGAGCTCGCCCTGGTCGGCGGTCCCGTGCGGGATGCGCTGCTCGACCGCCCGGTGCACGACCTCGACTTCACGACCGATGCCAGGCCGGACGACATCCTGCGCGTCGTCTCCCCGCTGGCGGACGCAGTGTGGGACATCGGACGCCAGTTCGGCACGATCGGCGCCCGGCTCGGCGAGGACACGGTCGAGATCACCACGTACCGCACCGACAGCTATGACGGCACGACGAGGAAGCCGGACGTCGAGTTCGGCGACACGCTCGAGGGCGACCTCCTGCGCCGCGACTTCACCGTGAACGCGCTCGCCCTGCGCATCCCTGAGGTGAAGCTGGTCGACCCGTCCGGCGGGGTGGAGCACCTGCTGAGCCGTACGCTCACCACACCGAGCACGCCGGCCATCTCGTTCGGCGACGACCCGCTGCGGATGATGAGGGCGGCCAGGTTCACTTCGCAGCTCGGTTTCACCGTCGACGACGAGACCAAGGATGCGATGGCCGAGCTGGCCGAGCGCATCGAGATCGTCAGCGCGGAGCGGGTGCGCGACGAGCTCAGCAAACTGCTCTGCACCGACGACCCCCGGCCCGGCATCGAACTGCTGGTGTCCACGGGGCTCGCTGCGCAGGTCATCCCCGAGATCCCGGCGCTGCGGCTGGAGATCGACGAGCACCACCACCACAAGGACGTCTACCAGCACAGCCTCACCGTGCTCGACCAGGCGATCGGCTACGAGAAGGAACGCCACCCCGGGGAGGCGCCCGACCTCGTGCTTCGGCTCGCCGCGATCCTGCACGACATCGGCAAGCCGGCGACGCGCAAGCTGGAGCCGGGGGGCGTCGTCAGCTTCTATCATCACGACGTGGTCGGGGCGAAGCTCGCGAAGAAGCGTCTGACCGCGCTGCGGTTCGACAAGTCGACCATCGACTCTGTATCCAGGCTGATCGAACTGCACCTGCGGTTCTTCGGATACGCGGACGCCAGCTGGACGGACTCGGCCGTGCGCCGCTACATCCGGGATGCCGGGCCCGAGCTGGAGCGGCTGAACATGCTCACGCGCGCCGACGTCACCACCCGCAACCGGCGCAAGGCCGACAGGCTCGGGTTCGCGTACGACGATCTCGAGGCGCGCATCGCCGAGCTGAAGGAGAAAGAGGAACTGGATGCGGTGCGTCCCGACCTCGACGGCGAGCAGGTCATGCGCATCCTGGGCCTCAAGCCGAGCAGGGAGGTGGGGCTGGCGATGAAGTTCCTGCTGGAGCTGCGGCTCGACGACGGCCCGCTCGGCGAGGAGGAGGCGACCAAGCGTCTGCTGGCGTGGTGGGACGAGCAGCACTGACGGACAGTTCTGACGGGCGGCGCCGGGCGGTTTTCCACAGGGTGCCCGCCGGGCGGGTTGTCCACGGTTCCCTGACCGGCTGTTCCAGCCTGAGCGGTTCCCCACGATGGTGGATGCATGACCAACGCACTCCTCGAAGCCCCGTCCCCTGCCGCCGACTGGCGCGACACGCCCGCGTCCGCTACGCTGGACAGGTTGTCTGGGCAGACGTATGCCCGCACGACAGATGTAGAACCCTCCTGCTACAGACCGTCTGTAGCCGCCAAGTCCAAAGGAGGTGGGTTAGTCATGCATCAGTACGAGTTGATGGTCATCCTCGATCCAGAGATCGACGAGCGCACCGTTGCTCCCAGCCTTGACAAGTTCCTCAACGTCGTTCGCGACGCAGGTGGATCCGTCGACAACGTCGACATCTGGGGCCGCCGTCGTCTCGCCTACGAGATCAACAAGAAGACCGAGGGCATCTACGCCGTCGTTCAGCTGACCTCGAACGGTGAGACCACCAAGGAGCTCGACCGCCAGCTGAAGCTGAGCGAGGCCGTCATGCGCACCAAGGTCCTCCGTGCGGAAGAGGCGATCGCTCAGGTCGCCGCCGCTGCGAAGCTCGCCGACGAGAAGGCCGCCCGCAAGGCTGCCGCTCCCGCCAAGGCTGCCGCCGCCGACAAGGCTGGCGCCTAGTCCCATGGCTGGCGAGACCGTCATCACCGTGGTGGGCAACCTCACCAGCGACCCGGAGCTGCGTTACACGCAGAACGGGCTCGCGGTTGCCAACTTCACCATCGCATCCACACCCCGCACGTTCGACCGTCAGGCGAACGAGTGGAAGGACGGTGAGGCTCTCTTCCTGCGTGCGAGCGTCTGGCGTGAATTCGCCGAGCACGTCGCCGGTTCGCTGACGAAGGGGTCGCGCGTCATCGCGCAGGGCCGTCTGAAGCAGCGTTCCTACGAGACGAAGGAAGGTGAGAAGCGCACCTCGATCGAGCTCGAGATCGATGAGATCGGCCCGTCGCTGCGCTACGCCACCGCTTCGATCACGCGCGCGCAGTCGTCTGGCCGTGGCCCTGGAGGTTTCTCCTCCGGTGGCGGCGCCGTCGAAGAGCCGTGGGCGGCATCGGCGCCTGCAGACGCCTCCTCCTCAGGAGCAGACGTCTGGAACACGCCGGGCAGCTACAGCGACGAGACTCCCTTCTAAGGGTCACCAACATTCACCAGCTCCATCGGGCTTCGATGAGAGCGGAAAGCAAAGGAAATCATGGCTGGAAAGTCGAGCGGCGACCGCCGCAAGCCGATCCGCAAGGGCAAGGACGGCAAGAACGCCGCTCCGGCGAAGTCGATTCGCGTCGGCGTCATTGACTACAAGGACGTCGCGACCCTGCGGAAGTTCATCTCGGAGCGTGGAAAGATCCGCGCCCGCCGCATCACCGGTGTCTCCGTCCAGGAGCAGCGCCTCATCGCCCGTGCCGTCAAGAACGCACGCGAGATGGCACTCCTCCCCTACGCCGGCTCGGGCCGTTAGGAGATACGGATATGTCGAAACTCATTCTGACGCACGAGGTCACCGGCCTCGGCTCGGCCGGAGACGTCGTCGACGTCAAGAACGGCTACGCACGCAACTACCTCATCCCGCAGGGCTTCGCTATCGCGTGGACCCGCGGTGGTGAGAAGCAGGTGGAGCAGATCAAGGCGGCTCGTGTCGCTCGTGAACTCCACACCGTCGAGCAGGCGCAGGACCTCAAGGCGAAGCTCCAGGCCACCAAGGTCAAGCTGACCGTGAAGGCCGGCCGCGAAGGTCGCCTCTTCGGTTCCGTCAAGACGTCCGACATCGCGGAGGCCGTCAAGGCCGCCGGGATCGGCGAGCTGGACAAGCGCAAGATCGAGATCACGTCGCCCATCAAGGTCGTCGGTGACCACGAGGCCACGGTTCGTCTTCACGACGACCTGTCCGCCGTGATCACCCTCCAGGTGGTCGCTGCCAAGTAGGCACGATAAGCAGAAAGTGTAGCGGCGGGCCGATGCCCGCCGCTACACCTGTTAACGGGCTATTTCCGCAGCTTTGTACACAGGGCGAAACGCCCGGGAAACACGTTTCACCACAAGAATGGAACTGTTTTCTACACACAGGGTGTGGAGAGAAAAAGAGCAGGTCAAAGGTTATTTACGCGCCGAGATTCTTTTTTAGTCCACACCTTTCCCCACAGGTTGTGCACAAGCAGCGCGGCGTTTCGCGCAGATTCTCCCCAACGTTATCCACAGGCCGAGTTGTGGCCTGTGTGCGCGCTCCTTAGGGTGGAGCGAGGTCGGCGGAAGCCGACGACGGGGAACCCGGCAATGTCGGTGGCCACCCCCAAGATCCTGATAGCAGCGAGCCGCGCCACGCAGTGTGGCGTGAGCGAGGTTCACTGGTACCGGGATGCTCTGGATGCGCCGGGTCGTAGGCCCTGTGTCGCCCGTGCACCGTGACGAAACAAGAAGAGGAGACATCGTGTCGATCGCCCATCTGGGTCTCGCAGACCAACGCGAACCGGGCGAACCACGCACGTCGGAACGAACGCCTCCGCACGACCTCCTGGCGGAGCAGAGCGCGCTCGGCGGAATGCTCCTCAGCAAAGACGCCGTCGCCGACGTGGTCGAGGTTGTCCGCGGCCCCGACTTCTACATCCCCAAGCACGAGATCATCTACGACGCGATCCTCTCCCTCTACTCCCACGGAGAGCCCACCGACGTCATCACCGTCACCGACGAGCTCACCAAGGTCGGCGAGCTCTCCCGGGCAGGTGGCGCCGAGTACCTGCACACCCTCACCAGCCTCGTGCCCACCGCGGCGAACGCGGGCTACTACGCCAACATCGTCGCCGAGAAGGCGTTGCTGCGCCGTCTGGTCGAAGCGGGCACCCGCATCACGCAGATGGGCTACAAGGCAGAGGGCGAGGTGCTCGACCTCGTCAACAACGCGCAGGCGGAGATCTACTCCGTGACCGGCTCGCAGGAGACGGAGGACTACGTCCCCCTCACGGACGCGGTCACCGTCGCCATCGACGAGATCGAGGCGGCGAAGCACAAAGACGGCTCGATGACCGGCGTCCCCACCGGCTTCGCCGAACTGGACGAGCTCACCAACGGCCTCCACCCTGGCCAGATGATCATCGTCGCCGCGCGACCAGCGCTCGGAAAGTCGACTCTCGCGCTCGACTTCGCGCGAGCGGCCGCCATCAAGCACGACATGGCCACCATCTTCTTCTCCCTCGAAATGGGCCGGAGTGAGATCGCGATGCGCCTCCTCTCCGCCGAGGCCTCGGTTCCCCTGCAGAGCATGCGAAAGGGAACGGTGGACAACCGCGACTGGACGACGATCGCATCCACTCGCGGTCGCATCAACGACGCCCCGCTCTACATCGACGACAGCCCCAACATGACCCTCGTCGAGATTCGCGCGAAGTGCCGCCGCCTCAAGCAGCGCGTCGGCCTCAAGATGGTCATCATCGACTACCTGCAGCTCATGACGAGCGGCAAGCGCGTCGAGAGCCGCCAGCAGGAGGTCAGCGAGTTCTCCCGAGCCCTCAAGCTGCTCGCCAAGGAACTCCAGGTCCCCGTGATCGCCCTCTCCCAGCTGAACCGTGGCCCAGAGCAGCGAGCCGACAAGCTCCCCGCCCTGAGCGACCTCCGCGAGTCCGGCTCGATCGAGCAGGACGCCGACATGGTCATCCTCCTCCACCGCGAATCCGCATACGAGAAGGACAACCCTCGCGCCGGCGAGGCCGACCTGATCGTGGCCAAGCACCGCAACGGCCCCACGCGCACCGTCACGGTCGCCTTCCAGGGCCACTTCTCGCGGTTCACGGACATGGCGCCGGTGTAGCGAGGTGTGAACGTGCCACGCAAAGTGTCGTTTGATCACACAAGGTGTCGTCCACGCGCGTCGACGACAAGTTGACTGGCGGCCCGGCGGAACTAGCCCCGGGCAGACTGGCGCTCACCTCCGCGGGTGGACAGAGAGTCGAGATGGGCGACATAGCAGATACGCGTCGGTGTCTGCCCGCTACGTGGTCGCGAGCGGCGGCACCGTTTGCCTAACGATCGCCGGGATGCTGCGGTTTTCTATCCGCGCGTAGTCGTTCTCCAGGTCGTGGGTCAGGACTCCGGGGTCATAGGCGTAGCTCACGACCGTGGCATTCTCAATGGAGGAGGGAAAGCCACGACCATGTTGGATATCGAGCACGTCGACGCGACCCCTCGCGTCCGCCCACCCGCGGATATAGCTCTTCGAAACCATGTGTGCGCGTTTCACATTCATCGTGGCACCCCTCGTCTCTTAAATTATGCGATCCGATGCGACGGGCAAGTTTGGCGATCTCAACCGTTCAACGCATCAATGAGTGCTTCCACCTGGTTTAAGGGCGATCCGCCGATCGCACGAGCTCGAGTTGAACTTCCCGGTGGAATCGTCGTCTAGACGGCGAGACTTCACTCGCTCAAGGGAGAGCTGGTGCTCGCTGCAGTCGGTCTCGGGCTCTAGATTGGCCTATATGACGCTCTTGGACGACATTCTCACCGCAAGCACCGATGCCGGCGTCGCCACACCAGACCTGCTAAGGAAGGTACAAATAGTCGCCCGGCGGCTTGGCGCTACAGAGGTGGAAAATTGGGTTCGCGATGAGCTTGGAGGGTATCCCGATGGCGCCGCTGTCCCGGCGTACAGGGTTCAGAACACCAACGTCACGGGCGTTTACGCGGGTCCATTTCGCTCCTTCATGAAGCATCCTCTCACCGTCGTACCTCGCGGCATGGCGGAATGGTGGAGGGTCACGCTGAGAGAGCCGATAATCGAGATCCAGTCTTTGACGGAAGGTGACCAAGACCCGGAGCGCCCGTGGCCGTCGAACGTCGTCCAGCAGTACGAGGAATCTGGTGTCTTCCAAATGGAACACCATGGACTGTTCAGCGCGTCAAATGTGCTTACTACTTCGTCTCTGCGAGGAGTAGTCGATGCTGTTCGGTCGAAGGCCATGGAGTTCGCACTCGATCTACAAGCGCAGTTCCCCGATGCTGGAGCTGTTGGAGGCCCCACAGTGAATGATCCGGACGTTGCCAAGGTGGTTTACAACATCACCAACAACATCACCGGCAACGGAACTAATATCGCGGCCGGCGAGAACGTAAGACAGCGTTCCACAGTGACTCAGGGTGATGAAGCCGCGCTGAGGGCCGAAGCGGCAGCGCTGGGTCTCCCCCCTGAGCGGGTGGACGAATTCGTCGCGGCGCTGAGAGACGAGCGTTCCGTCGATGGGCCACGCACATCTGGCTTGATAGCTCGAGTTGGCGCAGGGGCCATAAACCTCTCAGGCAACATTGCGGCGAATCTCGCCGCAACTGGTCTGATCGCCTTAGGAAGGGCCTTTCTAGGGCTCTAATCCCGTTCTCCTAACTAAGGTATCCACGCTTCTAAAGCTCTTCGCTATCGACCCAGTCCTGGATGGTAGGCCCGCCCGTTACCGAAGCTGGAGCCTGGGCGCGCTGCATCCCATGACGAAACGCCGGCGCTCTGTGTCCCTTGCCGTGAACAAGTCCTTATACAGTGGGTGTATATACACCGGGAGGTTTGGGGATGGTCGTTTACGTCGACGACATGCGCCGGACGGCGACGGTGCGCGGGATGACTCGGCAGTGGTCGCATCTCGTTGCTGATACGTCGGCTGAGTTGCGGGCGTTCGCTGTGGAGATCGGATTGTCTTTGAGCTGGATCCAGCGTCCGGGGACCTATCGGGAGCATTTCGATGTGACCGACGCGATGCGCGCGGCGGCATTGCGGCATGGTGCGGTGGCAGTGTCGTTCGAGGCGATGCCGGCGCTGCATCGCCGGCTCCGGGAGCGTGCGCGGGCGCAGCGGGCGGGACACACCGGACATGCCCAATCAGCCTAAGACGCCGCTTCGATCGGTGCGCATCTCCAATGAGCTGTGGTTCGCCGCCCGAGCTGCTGCCGCCAGGGAGGGGACGACAGTGACCGCGGTGGTTGTCGGGGCTTTGCGTTCCTACGTGTCGGGGGTGGTGGATTCCAGGACCGCCGCGTCCACGAGGGTGGATTCTAGGTAGCCAGCGGAGACCCAGGCGTACCCGTTGCTGCCCCAGTCCTCCCCCCAACTGTTGCGGATCAGGTACCAGGACTGCTCGGCACGGGTTGCGGCGGCCACCACCACGACGGCGTGGTTACCGTAAAATTTCTCCTCAGCGGCGAGGTGGTCGAGCTCGTCGCGACCGGCGGGGAGGTAGAAGGAGTCTCGGACCTCGATCATCACCATCGGGACTTGGCCACGCACAAGCGCATTCAGGATTGCGTCCGGGTTCAGGGGCACCGGGGTCAGATCGGCCAGGTGCCAGGGTGGTGTGCCAGCAGAATCGGGAATGATGCCTTCCGGGTCGGCTTCCGGGTCGTATGGCCACTCGGTGAGTGCGGGTTGTCCCCAAGTGCCGAGTGCGTGTTCCATCGCGGGGAAGCTAGTGCCCGCATCGGAGACTTCGCCGCAGATTTCCGCGTGCGCCCAGAGTGCGTCGGGGGCGAGGGGGTGGTCGTCGCCCCGTGTGGCCTCGTGCGCCCGGCTGGTAGCGATCGGGACGCAGGTAGATCGGGTGCCTTGGTCGTCGATCCCTGACACGAGGTGCCGGAGGTCGGCGTGGATGTGATCGTCTTCCATCGCCGGTTAGGCCGCTCCGAGCTGCTGCAGCAGGTGCGGTGAGTTGGCGATCGCTGGTTTCTCCTGAACCCACCCGGTGAAGTTGAGAGCGTCGACCGGCTCTGCAGGGGAGAAACTGCGACGCAGGGCGAGGTCGACATCCCAGGCGCCGGCGTTCTCGGCACGCAAAACGATCTGGCGGCCGCCGACGCCTCCCGCCCGCGGCGCCGGGCCACGTTCGATGGCCCGCGGCCGGCCGTTGCCGGGAGGTGGGGTTGGGGCATCCTGAACGACCTGGAGGGCGTCCCCGGAAACCTGTGTCTCCCACCGGTACCCTGCGGTGGCGCGTTCGGGCAGCCAGATGCTGACTTCGTCGTCAGCGGTGACGATCAACGGCTCGCTGCCGATATCCAGTGGCCACACGTCCGCCAGCGGGTTCGCCGGTCGCAGGCCGTTGTTCAGTTGTGTTTTCAGATCGATGGGGCGCGCCTGGCGCAGCTCGGCCTGCTGCCAGCGGGTGAGGATGCGCAGGTTGGTCAGGTGCATGGCGGCGGCCTCGTAGCTGACGTGCAGGTCACGGGAGACCTGATACAAAGTTAGTGGGGTGAGGTCGGCGCCGGTGGTGACGCCGTAACGGTTCAGCACACGCCGTACGAGTCGGCGCGGCATTAGGAAGTACGAGGCGAACAGCTGGGCTTCCTGCTCACGAGCGGTGGTGGCATGACCCAGGACTGTCTCGTCTGTGTCCCAGGTGGCGTCGAAGCGGTGCAGCAGCCAGTGGCCAAGCTCGTGCGCGGCCGTGTACCGCTGAATGTTGGCCGAGCGTTCGGTGGTAACCATGATGCCGCCTGCCCCTTGACGCAAAGTCACGCCGAGCAGGTTCGGCAGCGGCTGGAAGATCAGCCACACGCCGATGTCGCGGATGGCGGTGAACACGTCGACGGGTTCTGTGTCGTCCTGAGCGATTTCGCTGAGCAACTGCAACGCCGCAGTGTGGACTTCGCGCTGCCGCCCCTTGCTGATCACGAGTCTGTGCCTTTGTCGGGCCGAGCGGGATCTCCAGCCTGAGAGAGGAACTCGGCGAAGCGCAGAACCTGCTGTTTGTCTGCTGCCGAGAGGTCACGGGTGGCGCGGAAAAGCGCGTCGCTGACTGAACCGAAGTCCTCTTCTTGCCCGAGGATCCACGCCACCGGGCGCCGGTAGAGGTTTGCGAACGCGGCGAGTTCGGTGGCACTGACCTGCCGGTCGCCTTTCTCGATCGCGACGATCGACGTGCGCTGTAGGTTCACGCCGTTGGCGGCGTCTTCCTGAGTGAGCCCGAGACTCTCGCGGAGGGTACGCAGCCGCGCTCCGATCGCCTTCTGTTCCTGCTTCTGCGCGGCTTTGTCACCCATTGAATCCTCCTTGTGCGATGACGACGGCGGTTGCCCACTCGCGTTCGCGGCTGAGGGACACCTGCCACCCTCCCAAGTTCTCCTCCTGCGCCGCTTCCAACGCTGAGAGGTGCAGGCGCAGGAAGGGGACAGAGTCGATGAGGACTGTTTCGATGTCAATCGGGTCGATGCGTCCGATCCCCCGACGCAGGGTCTTCATGCACGCCTCCTTGGCAGCCCACCGTGCGGCTAGTCGCCCCGGGTCCCCGCGGCTGTCGCTGCGTTCCTTAGCGGTCCAGAATCGGGCGACGTAATCGTTCCTCGACTTTGCGATCCGTGTTTCTAGGCGCCGGATATCGACGATGTCCGTTCCGATCCGCAGCTCTACCGGGGCGCTCATGTGGCCGCCGCCGTCGCTTCTTCGATGAGCGCGGTCACTCGGCCCTGGCCCCACCCCTTGTACTCGGCGTCCGCAAGAGTGGCCTGGATCGCGAGTTCGCCCGGTGTGTACCCAGTTTGCTCGGCGATGAACTGCTGCAGTCGGCCCAGCCCCAGGATGTTCCCATAGCCTTTGGTGATCAGCAACTGGTGACGGTAGACGGCAAGCATGTGTAGCTGCCCGTCCAGCACCGTCAGATCGATATGCACGAGGCACGGGAAACCGCGCTCCCGGCGGTCCTTCGGCTGCAAGATCTGCAGACCCCGCACATCGTCCAGCTCTTCGTAGTCGGGGTCGTCGGCCTCACCGCCGACCACAATGTCGTTGAAGTTGGCGGCAGACCAGCCCAGCCTGTTCTTACTGCGGAGGGCATCGACCCGCTCCTTGAGCTGGTTGACGTCCCCGGCGAAGCGGCCGGGCCACTTCACCATCCGAGAGAAGTAGGTTCCGCGGCTGTTGCCGTCGAACCGCATCAACGTCGGTAGAGAGGTGATATGCCTTGTGTACAGGCGCTCTGCCCGCTCATTGAGCACGCGAACCTGTTCGTCGGCCAAGTCCGGCGACCACGCGTAGCCGGGGCTGCGGTATCGGCTCGGGGGGAAGATGGTGCCGGCAACGGTGTCGACAGAGTGCAACGTCAACCCTGGCCGCGCACCCGGGTACACCCACTCATCGACCACCGTCCGGATTCCTGGGTCCTCCACGGTCGGCGCGCTGGTGCTGGAGAGCACGTTGACGACGCGGCCGCCGGCCTGATCGACCTGACGGAGCGTCTCCAGCCACATCAACGAGAGATTGGGCTGCTCAGGAATGTGCAGGACCATCGCCGGCTTCCTCCAGGGCTCCTTGGATGACCGAGACCAGTCCGGCCAGGGACGACCACTTCTCCTCAGGGACTGAGCGCAGGTCATTGTGTAGGTCCTTCAGATGGCCCAGGACCTCGTGGTAGATGTCGACGGTGAGGTCGCTGAACAGCTCGATCGAACCGTCGGCACCCACCGGCCAGCCGGCAACCTCCTCGATCGTGATGTCCTCGAGGTCGGCCGCAACGGCGAGCACGACACGTTCGATCTCCGCCGGTGACAGGGTGCGGGCTGCCGTCAGCGTGCGGGGCACGCCCCGGTCATCGAAGTCCGTTGCGACGATCATGACACAATTGTCAGCTATTCCGACATCCGTGTCAAGAGTCCGAACTAAGCTGTAGTGAGGGCGGGCAGCCGGGCTTCGGTATTCAGGCCCCACTTGGGTGGGAAGAAAACGGGGATCGGGTCGGTGGCGGGAGTGAACTTCGCTTTTATCTTCGAGCGGGCACTGGTCAGGGCGGGAACCGCTTCCCGGCAGTACTTATCCGTTTCGCAGAACAGGTTCTGGACGTCGATCGCTTGCAGAGGACGGCCGAACAGGCCGTTGAAGTCGATCTCGTAGCGGGCGAACGCTGCTTCTTGCTGGTCGACCATCCATAAGATGACATCTTGCGGGGTGCGTGGGCCGAGGTCCTCGAAGACCTTCTTGATGCCACGCAGTGCGCCGGGGCCGGGCTGAGTGAAGTCGTTCTCCGAGAAGGACGTCAGTTCGGAGTAATTCAGATCGATCGCGATCTGATACGACATGAAGTCGCCCATTAGTGGGTAGGTGTGCAACTCGGCGTAAACCTCGGCAAGCGATCTGGCCGCGGCGAGCTTTTCGGACAGATCGCCGAGGACGAACATGTGGCGGAAGAGCTCCACGTGGTTGAGGTGCTTGATGCGGCGGCCATAGGCGTCGGTTGCGCAGAGGATGAACGCACCGGTGTATAGGCGGCCGTTGATCTCGCGGATCATGTTCAGGCAGGCTTCCAGCGACCCGTCGGTGAGGTCGCTGATGCGGGGTTTGCGACCGAAATGGGCCAGAAGGAATCGCCAGGTGTTGATGTTGCTGAACGTGCGGAAGAGCACGATCTGGAAGGCCAGGTCAGCCGGTGCGGTGGGCTCGTCGGTATAGATAACGTCGCGGATGAGAGCCTGGGAGACTCGGTCTGCGGCCCGATAGGTGTTGCAGAACTTGTAAGTCTGCAGGATGCGGTCTTCGGTCCACGGTCCCGGGAGCCCGGCGATGCGGGCGTCGTAGATGCGCTGTCGTTCGGCGGCGAAGCGCCAGAATATCTCGTAGACGTTCGAGCGTGGGCGCGGGTCGGCCATCATCCCTCTCTTTCTGCGGTATCTGTATCGGTTTCGGTCGCGGCGCTCGCCTCGATCAGCACCCAGGGTTGTTCACGCACTATGGCATCGGCGAGGGCCCGGGCGTGGATCGACAGGGTGTGCGCCAGCTCCAGACGGGCCGGCACGGCCGCTGACTCGACCTGCTCCTCGATGGCGTGGAAGGTGTCTGCGATCCTTGCTGTCGCCTCGACAATGCTGGTGTCCTGGAGGGATCTGGTCGCCGGGAGGAGGTGCTCGAAACCGTCGGTGCCGTCGCTGCGGGATCCGCCGTCGGCCTGGTCGCGGAGGTAGGTTTCGTACTTCACCGAGTACACTAACAAGTCGACGGCGGTGTCGAACGCGACCGCCGGCGCGGAGTCGAGATGGTCGGCGAGCCGGGCGAGCCGGTCAGATTTGCGGGCGATGTTGGCCAGGATTCCGATCTGCTCTCCGCGGCGTTTCCAGCTATCACCGTAGTGTCGGGTCTTGTGCCGGTGCAGGTCGATGAGGAAACGCTCGAGCTGCTCATGCTGGTCGACGTTGCATGGGACTTCTGCAAGCGATCCGCGGTGAACGAATTCGAGCGCGGCCGCCTTCAACCCGGCGTCGAGGACGTTCTCGAAACCAGTCGGCTCCCCGCGGCGGTTTGCCCAGTACCCGTCGATCATGGTGAGGAAATCGCGCAGCAACGGGTCGGGGATGCTCTCAAGTTCAGCGTTGCTGAGGGGTGCGCCCTTGCGGGCTTTGGCCTCCAGCTGAAACCAGGCGTCCAATCTCTGGTCGAGCTGGTCCAGCGGGGTGCAGAAACGCCGGTTCGGCGACGTGGTGTATGGGTCGCCTGCCTGAGAGGTGTGGAGGATCCTCTGCGCGCGGGTGAAGTGGCGCTCGTAGAGGTGCAGGGACGAGATGGTGTAGGTGACGATTCCGACGTCGGCCTCGCTCCAGTAGGCGAGCATCTCTTGCAGGACGCTCCACTCAAAGGTGTTGATGCCAGAGAACCCCCACATGAGATCATTGCTACGCACCACCACTGACAGATCCAGCTTCCCGTCCCGTAGCACCGCGTGCAACCAGTTCGTGCACGGGATGTCGTTCGATGCGCGGAAATCGGTTGCCGGGTCGAAGATTGACATCACCGCTCGTCGGGTGGTCGGGTCTGCGCGCAGGATGGTGGCGGTTTCGCGAAGCTGATCCACCCCTGCCCAGTTTCGCAGCCGCGGGCCGTAGCCGGCCCGCCATGTCACGCCGTCGTCGGAGTACAACGGTGCGCGGGGCAAGTAATCGGTAAGGTCGCCGATGTCATTGCGGCCGGCGATCACCCACAGAGTCTCGTAGATCGCGGCGAATGGGTTGTTATTTCGCCCCGGGACGACGATGCACCGCTCCAGCGGACGGGTCAGCGTGATCTTCTGGTTGCGTATCTCGCGGGTGTGCGCCCCACGCACGGTCACCAGCTCGCCGCGCGTGGACAGTTCGGCAAGCTTCACCAGTAACGCCGACTGGGCGTTACGGAACCTCACTCGTAGCTCCAGGTCACGCCTCCGAGCCTACTGGCGTCATCACCGGTGAGCTGGTATTGCCGCGTCGAACGACCCCGGTGTGATAAGAACTGGCTAGCGGGTTCGGTGGCGCGATCCCTTCTGCCTACTGTTCGAGGGAAAGGACCTGAGTCGTGGCGCTCCTGCTGCACCTCTCCGACCTGCACTTGACCCGGGATGCGCAACGGGACGCGCTCGCGGATCACAAGGTGCGGGTCATCCCGTACAGTGCGGCCAGCAACCGGACATCAATGCTCAAGGACAGCCTGACTGGGTTGGCAGAGGCGCTCACGCGGGCGGACCGGTCGTTGGACTCCATCCTGGTGACTGGGGACGTCACCGTCGCCGGAGCTCCGGACGGTTTCGGAATGGTGTCGGAGGTTCTGGACGCGCTGGGAGATAAGCGGCCTTCACGGGAGCGGATCCTGATCACGCCCGGAAACCACGATGTCGATAGGAACGCCGTTGGCGACGCCCGCTTCGCTGCCTTCCAAACCCTCCGCATGCACGGGTACCTCACAAGCTGGCTATCGGACGACGACATCCACACCTATCCGCCACCAGTATTGACCGCAGCCGACGGAAGCTTCGTCGTCGCAGGCCTGAACTCGTCAATGTTCAGCGGATCCCACCTGGAAACGGAAGAGTCCCTGGCGCCGTTCCTGAACGATCTAGAGAACAGAGGCACGCACGACGACGCCATCAGAGCCCTCCTGGCTGCCTGGCGCATCCGAGGCAATGCGGACATCGCGTGGGCGAGTAATGCCGAACTCGCCGCACTCCGCCCGCTCCTACCCGCAGCGTCAACGGACCTGGCCGGCCCCTTGCGGATCGTCGGCATGCACCATCAGATTCTTCCGGTGAGCACAACCGAGGAGATCAAACCATTCGAGAGCTTCCTGAACCTCGGCCACCTGCGACATTGGCTTGCCTCCAATCACATCGACCTGGTGCTCCACGGACACAAACACCACGAGAACCGGTTCACCGACCGCATCGACGTCGGTACCTCAGCGCCGCACGAACTGACGATACTGAGTGCCCCATCGATCCTGGACGCCACCCAGCCGCACGCCTCGATCGGCCGACTGATCGACATCCCCGCCTTCTACCCACGCGCGAGCGGCCTGCGCGTCATCGATGTCCCCGTTGTTAGCGCTGGCGAAGTGATCACCTTGAACGACATGCCCACGGCTCCCGTCGTCATCGACTCAACCGTGCGCGCCGGCACCATTGAAGGCAAGAACGTCAACCAGGTATACGCCCGGATCCTCGCGATCCTCCCGGACCTGCCCGCGCTGCCCGTCCCGCTGGTATGCCGCATCGAGGACGGCGCAACCGCACGCTACCTCCCGAACCTGATGCCCGACGCCCCTGACGACCCCACCGAGCGTGAGCGGTGGCTGGAGACGATCATCGACTGGTGGCAGCGAGACGTCCGCGGCAAAGCCGCGGAGTTCAACCACGGCGAACACCTCCGCTTCCGAAACGAGCAAGGCAAAACCGTCGTCGAGCGGATGGCGGACGAGCTTCGCAAGAAGGCCGGCTCCAGCCGGGCTATCGCCGTTCTGGTCAACCAGACCACAATCCACGGAGAAAAAGGCTTTCCTGCCTTCGTGAGCCTGCAGTTTGTGTGGCATGACGACCAGATCGACGCCATCGCCTACTTCCGTAAACAAGAGATGCCACACTGGTGGCCAATCAACACCGTCGAGATCGCCAGATTGCAGAAAGAAATCGTCGCCTCCATGCAAGGCAACCGAACCGTGCGAGCCGGCTCGATCGTCACTGTGACCGCCATGCCCGTCGCCGGGACGGGCATGCCCACAGTCTCGGTGCCCGACCTCGACCTGCGAGCAGACCAGCCGGCCGGCATGCTCGACCTTGTGCTGCCTCTGCTCAAACTGGCGCCGGCCAACCCGGAACGAACAATGCGGTTATGGGAACGCGCCTTCAAGGACTGGACGCCGAGCGATACAGCCGTGGCAGACGGAGACCCACGACCTCGTGTCGGCGTTGAACTCCTCCGAGACACGCTGAACATTGCCAGCGACCTGTCGGGACAGCACTCCGCCTTAGTAGGCGACCTCGTGAATGAACTCGAGAGCATCGTTGATCTCAATCGGAACTACGACGAACGAGACCGAGGCCGCTGGGCAACGTCGATCCACCGGCACAACACCAAAGTCCTCGAACTCGTCAACCAGCTCGCGCGTGAGGGATAGCCGCCGCCGTTTCGCCGGCTCCCACACGTTCGCGCTGCCGACCTAGTGTGACTACCATGCAACGCCACAACAGCGAGGACCCTCTAACTCTGGTTCGACTCACGAACATCTCAAACGTGTTAGCCGGATTTGAGCATGACGTTCCGGGATTCACTCAGCACTGGTGGGCGCACGGCGATGAAGAGGTTGACAGTTTGGACCGGCACTCCTTCTCCGCCTATGAAGCAGGTGAGGAGGTCGCCCGCGTGCACACTGACCCGTGGGCAACTTTGCACATCTCCGAATACCGTGCCCTCGCGCGACTGGCCGGCCCAGTCGAAATCTTCCGATTCGAAGTCCGCGCTGACCTCCACCCACATGGGATCGGGAGACGAGTAGTGCACCAGATACTCAAGCGCTACGAGAACCGTGACCTCTTCGCGTTCGGAGACGAAGCACGATTCTGGCGAGGAATCGGATGGCGAGAATACCCGCGCATCGACGGGGATGACCGGATGGTTCCCCTGTTCGTGTGCAGACAATCCTGACCAGAGCGGTCCGCCTCGGCTGCATCGTCCTGAGGCATCCACGTGCTGCTCAGGCCGTTCAAAATGACCCCGTAGTCGCGGCGACAAGTTGCGTGGACAATGATCGCGACAAATTACGTGGCAACCGTCTACTTTCCGTCTCGTCGGCGACACTTTAGATGACCGTTCACACGAGGCCGTGTCGACGGCACTCGCAGTGGTCATCCGCAACGCGGCCAGACCTGTTCGGCCTGGGAGACAAGCAGGATGCTCCGCTCCTGACGACGGCGCGGCAGCTTTGTCGATCTAGACGTATGTCGTGGCGGTCCCTAGCCTGGTGAAGGCGGCTCGAGCACGCGAGCGATTTTGCCTGGGGACCGTCTACTCGACCGTGCCGAAAGGACCGAAATATGACCGTCGAACTTCCCGGCAGACTGGCGAGTGTGCCTATGGCCGGCGATCTGCCGTCTCGCGACGCGATCGCGACGATCTTCGATGAACTGGACTATCAGCTCGCCTGTCAGGTCTACCTATGGGCCCTGCCGCTCGTGTCGTACGCCCAGTGGAAGACGCAGCACTACGACGTTTTCGGCGCCACGGGAAGCGATCTTGTCCGCTATCTCAGCTACCGAGACAGGCTGGGGCTGATCACCGCAAACGCGACGACGCCGTACATCTTGAACTTCTTCGACCTTGCAGTCAGCGGTCCGCTCGTGATCGAGCTGCCCGCCGGACCGACCGCCGGCGGAGTCTCGGACTTCTGGCAGCGCGAGGTCGGCGCGATGGGTGAGATGGGTCCGGATCGCGGTCAGGGCGGCAGGTACGTCATCCTCGGGCCTGAGATGGCTGAGCCGGACAGTCTCGGCGACGAGTACCACACGCTGAGGTCGTCAGGCATGAACATCATGTTCGGGTTCCGCACCCTCGATCCCAACCCGGAACGCGCAGACGCACTGGTGCGGGCCGTGCGGATCTACCCATACGCAGAACGAGAGAATCCGGCCCCCACGCGCGTCGTCTCTCCTGATGGCCGGCCATGGACGGGCGACCAGCCTCGTGGACTCGACTACTGGAAACGGCTGCACAGCATCTACCAGACAGAGGTGGTGGATGAGCGCGATCGGTTCTACTTGGCCATGCTGAAGCAGCTCGGAATCGAGAAGGGCAAGCCGTTCGAGCCGGACGAGCGCCTGATACGCATCCTCGAGCAGGGGTCGGCGGCCGGTGAGCTGATGGCGCAGGCGAACACGTTCGCGAAGCGATTCGACCAGGAATCGTACTGGCCAGACCGAGTTTGGGAGCAAGCGATCGTGCTCGACAACTCCGCCCAGCGTGGCGACGGGTACGACGAGCTTCTCGAGCGCGCATCCTGGTTCTACGAGGCGGTCAGTTTCTCAGAGGCGATGAAGAGTCAGACTCCCGGAGTCGGGCAGGCGTATCTCGGCGCTTACACCGATGCGAACGGTGACTGGCTCGACGGAGGGCGCGACTATGTGCTGCACGTTCCGGCGAACGTCCCTGCGAAGTTGTTCTGGTCGGCAACGGTGTACGACATCGCGACCAGGTGTCTGATCGACAACGAGCAGCAGCGCGGCGACCGTGGATCACGCGATCCGGAACTCGTGACCAACGACGACGAATCCGTCGACCTCTACTTTGGCCCGACCGCACCCGCCGCAGGCGAGTCCAACTGGGTGCAAACGATTCCCGGCAAGCACTGGTTCTCATATTTCCGCTTCTACGGTCCTTTGGAGGCCTACCTGGATCGCAGCTGGAAACTGGGGGACATCACGCCCGCCTGAACAATAGGAGTGCGGGCGCGATCGCCTCAATCGAGATTGCCGCCTGAACGGGTTCCGGACCGCGGCACAGGTCCTCGCTTTGTTGCAACTGCGAGGCGAACCCTGACCGATCCCGTCGCCAGATCCAGGTGTCAGTCGTGAGGAGGACGTCGCAGTCGCTTGACGTCGGTGCGCCGCTTCTTCGCTTCCAAGCGTCGCTGCTTGGCACCTCGGCTGGGCTTCGTCGGTCGTCGCGGGGCCGCCGGCGGCAGGAGGGCGTCGGCCACCATGTCGGCCAGCCGAGCGCGCGCGGCTTCCCTGTTGCGCAACTGCGCGCGATGCTCGGATGCCACGACCGTCAGCTTTCCGTCGACGACACGACCGCTCAGACGCTGGAGGAGCCGCTCCCGCTGCAGCGGAGAGAGCACGGCGGACCCTGCCACATCCCACACGAGCTCCGCGCGAGAGTCGGCAGTGTTCACCCCCTGTCCTCCGGGACCGGATGACCGCGAGAACCGCCAGGACAGCTCGGACTCGGGGATTGTGAGTCCGGAGTCGACCCGAAGGCCGGGACGGTGGGCAGCGGGCATGGGTCCATCATGCTCCGTCAGCCGGTGGACATGCCGACTGAGGCCACGGCTCGATGGTCAGACGCCGCTTCACCCCTCCCCCAGCCCCGCCTGAAGCGCGCGGATCAGCTCGCCGAGCCGACCCGTCGCGAGCAGCCCCGGGCCGAGTGGCCCCGAGGTGTCCTCGCCGAGACGTGGCAGACGGCGGAGGGCTGCCCTGGCCTCCGGGGAGATGTGCGCGAGCTGCCAGCGTTGCTCCGCCTCCGCCGCGTCGGGCTGGTCGGGCGCGGCCAACCCCACCGCGCTGGCCGAGTACGCCGCCGCTCCGAGCGCGTGCGCTCCCATGTGTGCGACGCCCGCGGCCTGTGCGCACGCTCTGGCGGCCGCCACCGCCGGCGGAGACGTGACAGCGTGCGCGGCACGGCCCGCCACGAAGCGGCGGCGGATCTCGCCGGCGGCGTCGAGCTCGCCGCGGGAGAACGCGCGGGCCCGCTCGATGGCGTCGCGCGGGCGGTCGTCGTCCGGCGCCTCCGCCTCGAACAGCGGCAATACCCGCTCGGCGCAGTCCGCAGCCCACGCGGCCACGCGGCGCCGGTCGGTCTCGCTCAGCGACTGTGCGGACACCATGCCGTCACCGCCCCACCGAGCGACGGGACGCGCGTGCCGCCGCCGCGTCGTGCGCCACTCGCAGCAGCGTGGTCACCGCATCCACCGTCCGCTCTCCAGGGTTCACCACCGAGACCCACCCGGATGCGCCGTACAGCGGGTGGGCGAAGAACGCGTCGGTCTCGGCCGGGTCCACCTCGGCAGGGCTGACGAGCCGTGCCGCCTCGTCCCGACCCACGTGGATGTTCACCCGGAACCGGCCGGGGGCGTCCAGTCGCGAGGCGTGGTCGTCCGGGTAGTTCTTCGTGATGATGGTCGCGTACGGCTGGGTGCGTTCCGGTATCAGCCCGTCCGGTGCGAAGTAGAAGTACGCGTCCCCCCACGACAGCTCGGGGAAGCCGCTGTGCTCATCCGGCAGCAGCACGAGCGAACCATCGAAGGACTGGACGAAGTCGACGATCTCCTGAAACTCCATTCTTCAATCGTGGCCCTGACGTGCTTGTGTGGACTTTGTGGAGGAGAAATCAGGGAAGCGACCGGCAAACCCTCAAGAGCGTGCGCTGACGACCGTGGCGATCGGCCGCCTCGCGGGCTACTCGACGCAGCAGGTGCGCGACCTCGAACGGCTCGGCGCGATTCCGCCCGCCCAGCGCAGCGCGAACGGCTACCGCCGCTACGACCACCGCCACCTCGTCGCGCTCCGCGCATACCGTGCGCTCGCCGCCGCCGCGGGGCCGGTTCTGGCCAGGCAGCTCATGCCCGTGCTGCTCACCGGGACGGTCGACGAGGCGGCGGAGCGGATCGACGAACTGCACGCCGCCATCGCCAGGGGGCGGTCGCAGCTCCGCGAAGCGCGCAGCGGGCTCGACGCCGTGCTTGTGGAGACGGGGGAGGTGTTCGAGGAGCGCGACGCGATGACGATCGGCGAACTCGCTCAGGCGCTCGACGTCCGCCCGTCCGCCCTGCGGCACTGGGAGTGCGAAGGGCTCGTGCGCCCCGACCGCGGATCCCCCGTGCGACACTACGGCGCCGGCGCGATCGCCGAGGCCCGCATCGTCGCGGCCCTGCGAAGCGGCGGCTACCGCATCCCCGCGATCGCGCGCATCCTGGATCAGCTCCGCAGCCAGGGGCTGACCGCAGAGGCCCGAGAGTTGCTCGACCAGCGGCTGGCCGAGCTGACCAGGCGCAGCATCGCCCTCCTGGATGCGGCCGGTCACCTGCACGAGTTCCTCAACCAGTTGTACCAAACAGCGACGGAGGCGCATCCAATCGCCTGATTGGTATGGTGGGGCTGTGAAAACTCCCACGATCACCACCCGCGTCTCCCGGGAGCTCGGCATGGCCATCAACCACGGGATCTACCAGCCGGGAACCAGGCTGCCGGGCGAGCGGCTGCTGGCGGAGAGCATGCACGTGAGCCGGAGCACCATCCGGATGGCGCTGGAGGATCTGGAGCGGCAGGGCCGCGTCGCGCGCTCGCCGCAGCGCGGCTGGTTCGTGCCGAGCCCGACGGTCGGCGAACCGCCGAGCACGCTGGAGAGCTTCACCGAGATGGCGCGGCAGCGCGGCCACACCCCCACAGCAGAGGTGCTGGAGAAGTCGGTCCGTTCCGCGACCCTGGACGAGGCCAACCGGCTCGGGATCGCGCCGGGCACCGAAGTGCTCGAACTAGTCAGACTGCGTGGGATGAACTCGACGCCGATCTGCGTCGACAGGAACGTGCTGCCGCTCACCATCGCCCACGCACTGCTCGACCTCGACCTCACCGACGCCTCTCTCTACGAGACGCTGCAGACGCACTGCTCGGTGAGCATCTTCCGCAGCGCGTACAGCGTCCAGGCCGAGACCCCGACCGCCGAGCAGGCCACCCTGCTGCGCATCCCGCAGGGCAGCCCCGTGCTCGTCGGGCGCGAGATCGCCTACGACAGGGCTGGTGCGCCCGTGCTCCTCGGACTGAACACCTATCGCGGAGACGCGTACCGGTTCCACGCGGACCTGTACCGCGCGGAGTAGGCGCCGCCACACGCGACGAGGCCCCCGACTCTGGATGGAGTCGAGGGCCTCTGTTCGTTCTGGCTAGTGCAGCGGAGGAAGGATGTCCTTCTGCAGCTCCAGGAACTCGTCCAGCATCGCCACCGCGCGGTTGTGCGAGTCCACCACAGGGTCGAGCAGGATCGCCTGCAGCAGCTTCGCCTTCGACTGCTCCGCGTACGCCTGCACCAGCAGCTTGTGGATGCTCCCCTGCAGCCGAACCATGGCGAGCACGCCCTCGGGGAACTCCTCCAGCGGCACAGCGACCAGCTCGCCGTCCACGACGCGCCCTGGCACCTCGACCACCATGTCGTCCGGCAGGCCGGGGATCGCGCCGCGGTTCGGGAGGTTCACCGCGGGCAGGTCGCGCTCGACGCCGCAGGCCACCCACTCGATGATCGGGATGGCGAGCTCCTCGGACGAGACGACGGGACGGTTCTCGAGGGTGTCCTCCAGCGTCTTCTGCGCGTGCTTCGGCGGCTGGTACGGGCGGTCGGTGTCCGCGAACCGGATCTCGTAGTACCACTCGGGCGTCGTAGCGCCCTCCTGCCAGGGCGAGCCGTCGGCGGGGTCGTGGAAGTACTGGAGCTGGGCAGGCACGTAGTCCTCCGCCCAGGACAGGTACTCTCCGATGTGGTTGGCGCTCGGCGACGGCCACAGCCCGAACCGACGGAACAGGATGCGCGAGAGCCCGACCTCGTGCCAGTCAGACACCCAGTTCGCCTCGTGCTCGAGCTCGCGCAGGCGCGGGTACAGGTCTTCACCGGTCTTCCTGTCCCTGATGCGCTGGAACCAGGCGAAGTGGTTGATCCCGCCAGCGGCGAGGTCGAGCTGGGCGAGCGGCGTTTCCAGCAGCGCCGAGATCTGGCGCGCGCCCTGGAAGTAGCCGTGGCACAGCCCGACGACCTTCACCGAGGTGAGGCGCGTGATGGCCTCGCAGACCTTGTGCTCCGGGTTCGAGAAGTTGAGGAAGAGCGCATCCGGCGCCAGTCGCTCGATCGCGCGGGCGATCTCGAGCAGCGGGCCGAACTGGCGGAGGGCGTGGAACAGACCGCCTGGGCCGCCGTTCTCACCGTAGACCTGGCGGAACCCGTACTTCCTCGGCACCGTGAAGTCCTGCGACCAGTAGTGGTAGCGATTCACCTCGATGGCGGTCACCACGAAGTCGGCGCCGGTGACGGCCTCGTCGAGGTCGGTCGTTGTCGTGATGGTCGCGGCGTGGTCGAGCAGCCCTGTCAGGTGCCTGGCGTATCCCTCCATCTCGGCGAGGGGAGCCGCGGCGATGTCCATGAGCGTGAGGTCGAGACCCTTCTCGGCGATCGGTGCGCTCAGGAGGAGGTCGCGAATGATGGTTCCGGCGAACTCCCGGCTCCCTGCTCCAATGAGTGTTACTTTCATCTGCTACTTGTCTCCGATCTGGATGGTGTTGACGTTCTGGTCCCGTGCGATCCGGCGAGCCACCGCGACGGCTCCGAGCACAGGGGGTCTGTCGAGGATGGTGAGTGCGAGTCCCGGGTGGTCTTTCTGGAGTGCTGCGCCGAACGCATCCTGTAGTCGCGGCTGACGCTGGATGACCGAACCGCCCGCCACGACGCCGTCCGCGGGGATTCCGCGTTCGAGGAGCTGATGGACCAGCCAGGCGAGCTGTTCTCCCGCGTCGCCGATGACCTCGGCGGCGATGACGGAACCATCGTCGGCCGCGGCGAAGACCTCTGGCGCGTGCCTGCCCCACTCCTCAGCGGACGCGGCGTTCGTGACGGCCAGCGCGAGCCCGTCGCCGTCGCTCGCGGCGAAAGAGGCGAGCAGCCGCCTGCCGAGCTGATCGAACGACCCGCCCCGATCCAGGTTGCGGAGCACGGCCCTCGTCGCGTCGCGGACGAGCCCGGCCGCGCTCCCCTCGTCGCCGAGGAGCCAGCCCCAGCCGCCGGCGCTGACCAGCTCGCCATCAGCATCCCTGGCGGTGGCGATGGCGCCTGTGCCGACCACGACGCCGATCGCGCGTTCCTGGTCCATCGCCTGGGGGATGAGCTCTGAATCGTTCATGACGGCGACGGGGCCGCTGAACCTGGCGCGCATGGCACGCTCCAG
This sequence comes from Leifsonia sp. NPDC102414, assembly GCF_044765685.1. Classification (NCBI taxonomy): domain Bacteria; kingdom Bacillati; phylum Actinomycetota; class Actinomycetes; order Micrococcales; family Microbacteriaceae; genus Leifsonia; species Leifsonia sp. NPDC102414. The sequence goes on along the minus strand of NZ_JBIWKN010000002.1, from coordinate 619,867 downwards.
CTCGCGGCACTGGGCCGTGTTCTCGCAGCCGTGCGCGCCGACGGCGAGCGGCGAGCTCAGTGCATCCTGGCCGATGTGCTCGACCAGGAGGGCGCGCAGCCCGGTGGCGTCGGCCTCGACATCGCCGAGGCCACCGCGCCAGGAGGCGGACGGCACCACGATGTCGCGCAGCTCGGATGCGGTCTCCGCACGCGAGTCGGAGGGAGCGAGGACGATGTGCGTCTTCGTTCCCCCGATGTCCACCCCGACCACTCGGCTCATCAGTTTCTTCCCTCGCAGTCGGTCTCGTGGTGTGGTCCACCAACGTCGGCGGCGCCTCCACGCTAATCACACGCAGCCCAGTTATGCCAGTTCATGGGCGATTAACAACCAGATCGCGGACTGGTCCGGTTCCATCGGGCCCGTTCAGGGGGCTGTCAGGTGAGGTGTTGGAGTGTTGATGCCTCGAATGAGCCAGCCTGCCACGGAACGGCGGCCAAGGTTTACCGGACCAGTAGCCGGAATGGTTGTTATTTCGTCCCCAAGTGGACTAACTGAGCTGGTTAAGAATAGCGTTGCTCCCGCGCTGCATATCGGCGTGAACGACAGGGCGACGAGTTAAAGGAGACTCGCATGAAGAAGCGGCACCTCGCTGGAGCGATTGCTGTAGCTGCCGGATTGGCCTTGGGCCTGGCGGGCTGCGCACCGGGCGGATCCACGGCGGCGGACTCCTCCCGTCCCGTCTCGAAAGACGTGTCGGGCAAGGACGTCACCATCAAGATCCTCGACTTCTGGCAGAACGACGAAGGCAAGTGGATGGACGCCGTCGTCAAGGACTTCGAGAAGCAGCACCCGAACATCACCATCAAGCGCACCACCCAGGACTGGGGCCAGGTGATGAACACGCTCAACCTGCGCCTCGCAGACGCGAACGGCCCGGACATCGCACTGGTCAACAACGGCTGGCAGTCGATGGGCACGCTGGCCAAGGGTGGCCGCATCCTGAACCTCGACGCGTACTCGAAGCTGTACGGCTGGGACAAGGAGATCCCTGACACCATCTCCCGCCAGCTCGAGTTCACCCCGGACGGAAAGCAGATGGGAACGGGCTCGCTGTTCGCCACCCCCGCAGCGCGCTCCTCCCTGATCGGGCTCTACTACAACAAGACCATGCTGGACCAGCTCGGCCTGCCGGTGCCGACCACGCTCGCCGAGTTCGAGAAGGACGCCGCGGCGATCAAGGCGGCAGGCAAGACGCCGATCGCGTTCGGCTCCCAGGACAAGGGGTCGGCGACGTCGATCCTGTTCGCCACGCAGAACCTCTACGCCCCCGCCGACAAGATCGGCGACTTCGTCTACTCCAGCGGCAACGTGCCGATCACGGACACCGGGATCGTCGACGCCGCGACCGACGTGAAGAAGTGGGCGGACGACGGCTGGTTCACGCCGAACTACCCCGGCATCCAGTACGCGGATGCGCAGAACGACTTCCTGACCGGCAAGGCGGCCTTCCGGTTCGAGTACACCGGCTCTCTGGCGTTCTCCGAAGCGCAGAAGCAGACCTTCGGCTACGTTCAGCTTCCGCAGGTGGAAGGCGACAAGGTGGTCGGCACCGGAGCATCCGCTGCCAACCTGGCCATCTCGTCGAAGTCGAAGAACCCGGATGCTGCCGCAGCGTTCCTGGACTTCATGGCCAGCAAGACGGCCGCTCAGGAGGCGGTGGACCACGGGTTCCTTCCGCTGCTGCACTCCGACCTGAGCATCCCGAGCGGCAACCCGGAGCTCGCCAGTGAGATCACGGCGCAGCAGGCGCTCGACAAGGGCAACGGCTACGTGCCCTACTTCGACTGGTCGACCCCGACGATGCTCGACACGATCGGCGGCCAGCTCCAGCAGCTCTTCGCCGGCCAGGTCACGCCGCAGCAGCTCGGCGAGGCAGGACAGAAGGACTACGACGCCTTCCAGGCCCAGCGGGCGAAGGGCTGAGCCGATGACCTCGTCCGATCTGGTGCAGCGGCAGGAGACCCCCGCCGCTGCACCGGCGGCGCCGCGTCCCCCGCGCAGCGCTTCCACGAGGAAGCGCAGGCTGTCTCCCCTCGCGCGCCGCCGCAGGTGGCTCGGCCTGGCGTTCGCTGCGCCGGCGCTGCTGTTCTACGGCTTCGTCGTGCTCGTCCCCATCCTGCAGAGCGTGAACTACTCGCTCTACAGCTGGGATGGGGTCAGCGCGGCCCGCTGGGTGGGGTTCAGCAACTACGTGTCGTTCTTCACCGACCCTGAGCTGCTGGAGTCGCTGGGGCACGTTCTGGTGCTCGTGGTGTTCTTCTCGCTCATCCCGATCGCGCTCGGCCTGATCTCCGCGGCTCTGCTCGGACGAGGGAAGACGACGGGCAGCGGCGTCTACCGCTGGCTGCTCTTCCTTCCGCAGGTGCTCACCAGCGTGGTCGTCGCCGTGATCTGGAAGCGCATCTACGGCCCGGACGGCCCGCTCAACTCCGCCCTGCGCGCCGTCGGTCTCGGCGACCTGGCCAAGAACTGGCTGGGCGACTTCACCTGGGCGCTCCCAGCCCTCGGCGTGATCGGCACCTGGACGGCGATGGGCCTCTGCATGGTCCTCTTCGTCGCCGGTGTCGCCGCCATCCCAGGCGAGCTCTACGAACAGGCCCGCATCGACGGGGCAGGACCGATCCGCGAGTTCTTCTCGATCACGCTTCCGAGCCTGAAGGGACAGGTCGCCGTCGCGCTGACGCTCACCGTCACCGGGGCGTTGCGCGCGTTCGACCTGGTCTGGGTGACAACGCAGGGCGGCCCAGGCACGTCGACCACGACCCCGGCGCTCCTGCTCTACCGCAAGGCCTTCCTGAACCCCGACGTCGGGATGGCCGCCGCGATCGGCATCATCATCGCGGTCGTCTGCCTCCTGGTCGCCCTCGTCATCACCCGACTCTCCGAGGAGAAGAACGCATGATCTCCCGCTCCGAGCGCGTGCTCAACCACACCGTCCTCATCGCGGTCTCCGTCTTCGTCCTCTTCCCCGTCGTCTGGTTCCTTTTCACCGCCCTCAGCCCGTCGCGGAGCGGTCAGCTCGACCTCCTGCATCCACAGTTCGGTAACTTCGTGACCGCCTGGAACGCCGGGGGCTTCGGCTCGGCGATGCTGGCCTCCGCCGTCATCACCATCGGCGCCGTGGTCGGCCAGACCGTGCTCGCCGTGCTCTCCGGCTTCGCTTTCGGCGTGCTCGGGGTGGCGGGCCAGAAGGTGATCTTCCCCCTGGTGCTGTTCGGCCTGATGATCTCGGCCGAGGTCTTCATCATCCCGCTCTACTACACGTTCCAGTCGATGGGCCTCACCAACTCGTGGCTCGGCCTCATCATCATCCAGATCGGGATGGGCGTCCCCTTTGGCGCATTCTGGATGCGGGCGACCTTCCGCGCCGTGCCCCCGTCGCTGATCGAGGCGGCCGAGATGGACGGCGCCCGGTCGTGGCGCATCCTGTGGCAGGTGCTGATGCCGATCGCCAGACCGGCCGTGCTCACCCTCGCCCTGCTGTCGTTCATGTGGACCTGGAACGACTTCTTCCTCTCCCTGGTCTTCATCGCCGACCCGGCCATCCAGCCGGCCACCCTGGCGCTCGGCGTCTTCCAGGGGAAGAACACCCTCGACGTGAACCTGCTGGCCGCCGGGTCGCTGATCGTCGCCGTCCCCGTGCTCATCCTCTACGTGTTCTTCCAGCGCCACTTCATCAGCGGCGTGCTCAACGGCGCGATCAAGGAGTGAGCGGTTCCCGCTCAGCCTGATCCGTTCCCCAGACAAGGAGTCTCCATGCGCATCGCGCCCGAAATCCTCGACACCCCCGACGACGTCGGCCGTGCGGCCGCCGAGCAGATCGCCGACGCGATCACCGCCGCGAACGCGGAGGGCCGCACGTTCGTGCTCGGCTGCCCGACCGGGCGCAGCCCGTTGACCACCTATGAGCAGCTCGCTGTCATCGTCGCCGAGCGCGATCTCGACCTCAGCACTGTGGTCATCGCCCTGATGGACGAGTACGTGGAGCAGGCGGGCGGAGAGCTGGCAGGCGAGGAGTTCCGGGCGGTCGACCCGGCTCTCGCGCACAGTTGCGTCGGCTACGGCGAACGCGACATCCTCGGCAGGCTGAACGCGGGTGCGCGGCCGGAGCACCGCATCCCGGAGCAGAACCTCTGGCACCCCGACCCCCGCGACCAGGACGGCGCGTACGACAGGAGGCTGGCAGAGGCGGGCGGGATCGACCTCTTCCTCCTGGCCTCAGGCGCATCGGACGGCCACGTCGCCCTCAACCCGGTCGGAGCAGCGGCGGACACGGTCACGCGCGTCGTCGCTCTCGGCGACGACACCCGCCGCGACAACCTCGACACCTTCCCGACGCTGGGCAGCCTCGACGAGGCCCCTCGCTACGGGGTCACCGTGGGCATCTCGACCATCCGCGAGCTCTCCCGCTCGGTGATCATGGTGGTCACCGGCGAGCACAAGCAGCCGACCGTGCGCAGGCTCGCCGCGGCGGACGCCTACGAGCCGGAGTGGCCGGCCACCGTGCTCACCCAGTGCGCCTCCCCGCGGTTCCTGGTGGACCGCAGCGCCGCCGCGCTCCTGCAGACCGCGCGCTGACCGCCGCGCGCTGATGCCAGCGCCTCACCCCTGCCCCTCGCCGCCGTCACCCTCCCGGAAGGTTCCCCCAATGCACGTCCCCCCGTTCGATGTCGACCAGGTCCTCGCCGCGCTGACCCTGGAAGAGAAGGCGTCGATGCTCTCCGGCGTCGACGACTGGTTCACGCAGACCATCGACCGGCCGGGGCTTCCGGCCGCCGTGCCGGCCATCGAGGTCGGCGACGGACCGCACGGCCTGCGCAAGGAGACCGGCGTCGACATGGTCTGGGTGCCTGCGACCGGTTTCCCGACGGCCTCGGCGATGGGCGCATCCTGGGACAGGGACCTGATGCGCAGGGTGGGCGCCGCGATCGGCGAGGAGGCCAGGGCTGAGGGGGTGCAGGTCGTGCTCGGGCCCGGCGTCAACATGAAGCGCTCGCCGCTGTGCGGACGCAACTTCGAGTACTTCTCCGAGGACCCGCTGCACTCCGGCGAGTTGGGAGCCGCATACGTCGACGGCGTGCAGTCGACCGGCGTCGGCACATCGCTCAAGCACTTCGCCGCGAACAACCAGGAGATCGAGCGGACCAGGATCTCGGTCGTCGCGGACGAGCGCACGCTGCGCGAGACCTACCTGTCCGCGTTCGAGCGCGTCGTCCGCCGCGCGGAGCCGTGGACGGTCATGTGCTCGTACAACCGGCTGTTCGGCGTGCACGCGTCGCAGAACCATTGGCTGCTCACGGAGGTGCTGCGCGACGACTGGGGCTACCAGGGCGCCGTCGTCTCCGACTGGAACGCCGTGCACGACCGCGTCGCCGCGCTGCGGGCGGGACTCGACCTCGAGATGCCGGGAACGGGCGGACAGACGGACGCCGAGGTGGTCGCGGCGGTCCGCGACGGCTCGCTCGCGGAGTCCGTCGTCGACGCGGCCGCCCGCCGCGTGCTGACCCTGGTCGCACGCGCATACCCGGGCGCCGAGCTGGTCGACGGACCCGTGATGTCCCTCGGCCACAGCGCCGGCGACCGGCTCACGCCGGAGCAGCTCGCCCTCCTGCGGGCCGACGAGCACCACGCGCTGGCCAGGGAGGCCGCCGCCGGATGCATCACCCTACTGCGCAACGAGAACGCTCCCGGCTCGGCCGCGCCCACCCTGCCGCTCGCGGAGACGGGCGGCGCCATCGCGGTGATCGGGGCGTTCGCCGAGCACGCGCGCATCCAGGGCGGCGGCTCGTCCGGGGTCGATCCGACCAGAATCGACGTGCCGCTGGAGGAGATCCGGAACATCGCCGGACAGCGCATCGTCTCCGCTCCCGGCTACGTGTACGCGACCAAGAACGCGTACCAGGACGACAACCTCGCGATCCTGGCCGCCCACGGCATCAGCCATGACGAGGACAAGCCGAAGGTCGCCAGGCGCTCGGCGACGCTGGCCAAGGAGCTGCAGCTCGCCGAGGCCGTCCAGCACGCCGGCAGGGGGCCGCTCTCCGAGACGGCTGAGCGGCTGATCGCCGAGGCCGTCGCGGTCGCGGAGCAGGCGGAGTCGATCGTGGTGTTCGCCGGCCTCCCGCTCTCCTACGAGCAGGAGGCGAACGACAGGGACTCGCTCGCCCTGCCCGCAGACCAGCTCGCGCTGCTCGCAGGGCTCGCCGACGTGCGCGAGCGGACGGGCGCATCCATCACTGTGGTGCTCTCCAACGGCTCCCCGGTGTCGATGGACCCGTGGCACGACAGGGTCGACGCCATCGTGGAGGCCTGGCTGAGTGGCCAGGGCACAGGGCACGCGGTCGCGGACGTGCTCTTCGGGCGCACGAACCCATCAGGCAAGCTCGCGGAGACCTTCCCGCTCGCGGTCGAGGACACCCCCGGCTTCCCGAACTGGCTCGGCGAGCGGGGAACGGTGCTCTACGGAGAGGGCGTGTTCATCGGCTATCGCTGGTACGACGCGCTCCACCGCGCCGTGCGCTACCCGTTCGGGCACGGCCTGTCCTACACGACGTTCAGCTATCGCGACCTCGACCTCGCGGTGATCGACGCCGACACCGGGCGGGTGCGCGTGTCCTGCACGATCGTCAACGACGGCGACCGTGCCGGCGACGAGATCGTGCAGCTCTACGTCGGCGATCCGGATGCGGAGGTGCAGCGGCCGGTGCGCGAGCTGCGCGGCTTCGAGAAGGTGAGGATCGAGCCCGGCGCGTCCGTGCGGGTCGACTTCGAGCTCGAGAACCGTGACTTCGCATACTGGGATTCCGCCGCGGAGCGACCGGATGGAAAGCGCGGCCTCTGGCGGCGCGAAGGCGGCGAGTTCCGGATCGAGGTGGGCTCGTCGTCGCAGGACATCCGCCTGGCCACCGCGATCGAGCTGCCGGACGACCCCAGGATCCCCGCGCTGATCCGGGATGCGGATCTCATCGACATCGCCGCATCGCGCTTCGTCGACGGGCACGCCGGCTGAGCCGTTCATCACCCCGTTTGTCATTCTCCGGAATGATGCGAACGCATCCAGGAACGGCGTTGAATGGATCCATGAACGTCAACCTGCTTCCGCTCGTCCAGGGCGCCGGCGCTGTCGCGCTGGCCGTCGTGGCGTTCTCGTTCGCGCTCACCTGGCCGTCGCTGATCGCCACGATCCAGGGCTTCCGGTCGGAGCGCGCCAGGCTCGGCGCCTTCGTCGGCCTCGGCGTCGCGATGATCACGGCGGCGAGCCTGCTCTACCTCGTTCCCGGCCTGCTGCTGCGCGACGAGCTCGCCCTGCTGATCTCGTTCCCGCTCGGCGCGACCTGGCTGATCGCTGCCGTCGCACTGATCGTGCGCGGGATGCTGCTCGAAGGCGCATCCCGTGTCATCTCGTACTCGTTCGCCGTGGTGTCCGTGAGCGGGCTCGCGGCCGGCATCGTCTCCGCACTGTGCGCCCAGCACAGGATCGCCGACACGATCACCCCGACCGGGGCGTTCCTGCTCGCGCTGACCGCCGTGGCCGGAGTGGTCTTCTGGTCGAACAGCGTCGACAGGATGGCGCGGGCGTAACGCCTAGTCGCCGTCAGCGGGCAGCGCCCGTCCGCCGCGCCAGCGCCTGGACACCCACACCACGCCGTATCCGACGCACAGGATGACCGCGGCGATCAGCAGTACGTAGAACGCCACGGAGAGGTAGCCGTTGGGCGACGTCTGCGGGTTGAGGAACGGATACGGGTACCAGGGCTGCTTGCCCGTCACGGGGTCGGCGCCGAACGGGGCGCGGATGAGGGTGTAGATCGCCCAGACGATCGGGAAGCCGACCACCCACCAGAGCACCCGGCGGCGGAGCGGAGCGCGGCCGGGAGCGAACAGCCAATCGAGCAGCAGATAGGCAGGACCGACGACGTGCAGCACCTCGTTGGACCACTCGACGGTCTGCCCCTGCGGCAACGGGATGTTGCGCAGCAGCAGGTTGTAGACGACGCCCGTGGTCACCATGTACGTCGTGATCACCGCCCGGAGAGCCGTGAACCACTCCGGGTCGTCTCCTGTGCGTGCGAACAGCAGATACGCGCCGATCGCGAGCACCACCACGTAGCCCACGTTCGAGTCGATCGTGAAGAAGCTGAAGAAGTTCACAACGTAGCCGGCGATGTTGCCGCCCTTGCCGGAGATGAAGTTCACACTCGTCGCGAACTGGGCGATGATCGCCACGATCGTCAGCAGAGCCATCGCCGCGCGGACGATCCCGAAACCGATCCGCATCCGGACCCCTTCGTCTGGTGGTGCGAGGACAGGAGACAGGGCGAGCATACCGACCCGGCAGGCGCGCACGCGGCAAACGCGCAGGCGCACCGCGACTAAACTAGCGGGGAAACCCGTACGAGAGAGGTCGCCGAGTGGCACCCGCAGTTCCTGCACCGAAGTCCAACCGGTACTGGGTCGTCCCCGCCGTCCGTGCCGTCGTCGCACTGGCAGCCACCGCCGTCATCACATTCACACGGGATGCGCACACCGCCGAGTTCGGACTGATCGTCTTCGGCGTGTTCGCCATCGTGGACGGCCTCGCGACGTCGGTCCTCACCGCGACCTCCGGGCTCCGCGGCACCACGCGCACCCTGTTCATCGTGCAGGGCGCCATCGGCGTCGTCGCCGGCGCGCTCG
>NZ_JBIWKN010000002.1:494950-611057 GCF_044765685.1 Leifsonia sp. NPDC102414 | reverse complement strand
TACCTCGTGACCGTGTGGGCGGCGCTCACCGGCTTCCTCGAGCTCTACAGCGGCATCCGCAACAGAGGGCGGGATGCGGCCGCTCGCGACTGGCTCATCACCGGTGCGCTGACCGCCGTGCTCGCCGTCGCCTTCCTCCTCATCCCGTCCGACGCCCTGCTCTCGATCGGCCTGTTCGGCGCGTGGGCCGTGATCGTCGGCGTGTTCCAGGGGATCGGCGCGGTGTCGCAGCGGAGCGCATCCCGAGCCGTTGCCGCTGAGCAGAGCACGGGGAGCGGATCGTGACCAAGCGCGACAAGAAAGACCCTGGCGTGACCACTGATTCCCGTTCCAAGCTCCAGCCGAGCCGCAAAGACCGTTTCCTGCCGACCGAGCTGCTCGGCATCTCGGCGGCGCTCGCCGTGTTCGTCGGCCTCATCGTGCTGATCGCGACCGGCGAGTTCCTGCTCGCCGGGGTGAGCTTCGGTATCGCGTTCATCGTCGCCCTGGTGCTGATGGCCCTGTTCGCCCTCGCGTTCAAGCCAAACGCCGCCGAGGTCCACGACCTCGAGGAGCAGAACGGCGAGTCCCCCACCGACAAGCCGTCCGGCCACTAACCCTCCCCCGGCCCCGCTAAAAATCGAGTCCGAAGTTGTTCACGCCCGCGCCCGGCGCGTCGCATGAATAACTTCGGACTCGATGTTTTCAGAGGTGGTCGACGAGGGCGGACGCGAGGCCCGTGTATGTCTGGGGGGTGAGGGCGAGGAGGCGGTTCTTGGCGGCCTGGCCGATGTCGAGGCCGTTGACGAACTCCGCCAGCGCTGCGTGGTCGACGCGCTTGCCGCGGGTCAGCTCCTTGAGCAGCGCGTACGGGTCGGTGATCTGCGAGCGACCGGCGGAGACCTCCGCGCGGATCACCGTCTGGATCGCCTCGCCGAGGATCTCCCAGTTGGCGTCGAGGTCGGCGGCCAACAGGTCGCGGTCGAGCGCGATCTGACTCAGGCCGCGCTGGATGTTGTCCAGGGCGAGCAGCGAGTGGCCGAGACCGACGCCGATGTTGCGCTGCGTCGTCGAGTCCGTGAGGTCGCGCTGCAGGCGGCTGGTCACCAGCGTGGCGGCGAGCGAGTCGAGCACGGCGGAGCTCAGCTCCAGGTTCGCCTCCGCGTTCTCGAAGCGGATCGGGTTGACCTTGTGCGGCATGGTCGACGAGCCGGTCGCGCCAGGCTCAGGTGTCTGCCGGAAGTAGCCGAGCGAGATGTACGTCCAGATGTCCGTGGCCAGGTTGTGCAGCACCCGGTTGGCGTGCGACACCTTGCCGTACAGCTCGGCCTGCCAGTCGTGCGACTCGATCTGCGTGGTCAGCGGGTTCCAGTCGAGCCCCAGGCTGGTGACGAACTCGCGCGAGATGCGCGGCCAGTCCGCCTCTGCGTCCGCCACGACGTGCGCGGCGAAGGTGCCGGTCGCCCCGCTGAACTTGCCGAGGTAGTCGTTGTGCTCGATCTGCTTCTGGATGCGCTCCAGGCGGTAGACGAAGACGGCGAGCTCCTTGCCCATCGTCGTCGGCGTCGCCGGCTGGCCGTGGGTACGGGCCAGCATCGCGTCGTCGCGGTACTCGATCGCCTGCGCGCGCAGCTCGGCGATGACGGCGCGGAACTTCGGCAGCCACACCTCGTTGACGGCGGCGCTGACCGTGAGCGCGTACGACAGATTGTTGATGTCCTCGCTGGTCGCCGCGAAGTGGGTGAGCTCGGCGATGCTGTCGAGGCCGAGAGCGTGCATGCGCTCCCGCACCAGGTATTCGACCGCCTTGACGTCGTGCTTGGTGGTGGCCTCCAGCTCGGCGAGCCTGTCGATCTCCGGCTGGCCGAACTCGTCGACCAGCGCGCGCAGCGAACGCACCTGCTGCTCGGTGAGCGGCGTGGACCCGAACATCCGGTGGCTCGTCAGATAGATGAGCCATTCGACCTCGACCTGCACACGTGCCCGGTTCAGGCCGGCCTCCGACAGGTGGTCGCCGAGACCGAGCACCGCCGAGCGGTAACGGCCGTCGAGTGGGCTCAGCGGCTGGGGAGGCAGCGCGGTCATGGGTCTCCTTGCGTGGTGGGGTCTGTCCTATTCTCCCGCATTCACGCTGTCAGCGTCGCGTGAGCGGACGGAGGATGAGCCCCATCAGCCAGGCGATGATCGCCAGCACCAGCGCGCCGAGCACGCCCCACCAGAATCCGGCGATGTAGAGGCCGAAGCCCATCAGGCCGCTGATCCACGCCACCAGCAGCAGGAGCAGGCCGTTCACGATGAACGAGATGAGCCCGAGCGTGAGGATATAGAGGGGGAACGCGACGATCCGGATGGCCGTGCCGACGATGGCGTTGACGACGCCGAAGATCAGCGCGATCAGCAGGTAGGTGAGGATCGTCGGCAACTCGCCCTCCGCATAGGGGCGGACGGTGACGCCGGACACGATCAGCGTCGTGAGCCAGAGCGCGAGAGCGTTGATGATGAGTCGTACGAGGAATCTCATGCGTCCATGTTCCCAGGTGGGGCCCCTCCGCGGCGAGGGGTCGCAGGAGAATTCCCGCCGCGGTATGCGGCCGCGGGTAAGTTAGGGGCGTGAGTACCGAACACACCCGTGGCGTGAGGCTGCGCCCCGAGATCGTCGCTGTTCCCGCATACAAGCAGGGGCGGGCCGCTCCCGCAGACGGCTTCAAGCTGTCCAGCAACGAGAACCCGTTCCCTCCTCTCCCCTCTGTGGTGGATGCGGTCGGCGCGGTCCTCAGCGACCTCAACCGCTACCCGAACGCGGGCGGCGCCGACCTGCGGCAGCGTCTCGCCGACCGCCACGGCGTCGACGTGGACCAGGTGCACCTGGGCAACGGCTCTGTCTCGCTGCTCGCGCAGCTCATCTCCGCCGCGGCGGGAGTCGGCGACGAGGTCGTGTACTCCTGGCGCTCGTTCGAGGCGTACCCCGGCCTGGTCACGGTCGCCGGTGCGACCAGCGTGCAGGTCCCCAACCGCGCGGACGGCAGCCACGACCTGGATGCGCTCGCCGCGGCCATCACGGACCGTACCCGCGCCGTCATCGTCTGCACCCCGAACAACCCGACCGGCACGATCGTGACCGCCGCCGACTTCGAGCGGTTCATGGCGTCCGTGCCTGCCGACCTGCTCGTCCTTCTCGACGAGGCGTACTACGAGTTCGTCACTGACGACGCCTCCGTCGACGGCATCCCGCTGCTCGGCCGCTACCCCAACCTCGTGGTGCTGCGCACCTTCTCAAAGGCTTACGGTCTCGCCGCGCTGCGGATCGGCTACGCGGTCGGACCGGGGCACGTCCTCGACGCGGCGCGTTCCGCGGCCATCCCGCTGTCGGTGACAGACGCCGCCCGCGTCGCTGCGCTCGCCTCGATCGACGCGGAGGACGAGCTGATGGAGCGCGTCGCCCGCATCGCCATGCGGCGCGACCAGCTCCGCGATGCCCTGATCGCACAGGGCTGGGTGGTGCCGGAGGCGCAGGGCAACTTCGTCTGGCTGGCCACGGGTGAGCAGACCGCCGAAGCCAACGACGCGTTCTTCGACGCGGGCCTGACCGTGCGCGCGTTCGCGCCCGAGGGCATCCGGATCAGTGTCGGAGAGCAGGAGTCTGTGGACAAACTCCTTGAGGTGACCGCGGATATTGTGCGGAACCTACCAAATGGGCACCCCGCCAAGCGGTTAGGTTAGACAGGTGGTTGCCACGAACGATACCCCGCGCCCGGCGAACACGGTCCAGCTGCTGACAGCAGACGGCCGTTTCCAGCCGAGCGAACTCGCAGCGGAATACCTGCCGTACCTCGAGCGACTCGACGAGGACGACTACCGGCGGCTGTACCGCGACATGGTGAAGGTGCGCGCCTTCGACCACGAAGCCGCGAACCTGCAGCGTCAGGGCCAGCTCGGCCTCTGGGTGCCGAGCATGGGCCAGGAGGGCGCGCAGGTGGGCTCCGCTCACGCCGCCCGCCCGCAGGACCACCTCTTCCCGTCCTACCGCGAGCACGTGGTCGGCATGATCCGCGGCATCGACCCCGTCGGCATCATGGGACTCCTGCGCGGCACGACGCACGGCGGCTGGGACCCGACGGACCCTGCCGTGCAGAACTTCCACCTCTACACGCTGGTGATCGGCTCGCACACGCTGCACGCCACCGGTTACGCCATGGGCATCACGTTCGACGGCAAGGTGGGCACGGGCAACCCGGACACGGATGAGGCCGCGATCGTCTACTTCGGAGACGGCGCCACCAGCCAGGGCGACGTGAGCGAGGCGTTCGTCTTCGCCGCCAGCTACCAGACCCCGCAGGTCTTCTTCCTGCAGAACAACCAGTGGGCCATCTCCGTGCCCGTCACGACGCAGTCGCGCTCGCCGCTGTATCTGCGCTCCAGCGGGTTCGGCATCCCCGGCGTGCAGATCGACGGCAACGACGTGCTCGCGTCGTACGCGGTCACCGCCAAGCACCTCGACGACGCCCGCAACGGCGAAGGCCCGAGCATGATCGAAGCGCTCACGTACCGGATGGGCGCCCACACGTCCAGCGACGACCCCACCAAGTACCGCACGGACGAAGAGACGGCGTACTGGGGCGAGCGCGACCCGATCCTGCGCTTCCGCACGTTCCTGGAGCAGCAGGGCGTCGGACAGGCGTTCTTCGACAGCGCGGACGAGGAGGGGGCCGACCTGGCCGCCGACGTCCGCAAGCGCACGCTCGAACTCGAGGCACCGCCCATCGCGTCGATGTTCGACAACGTCTACAGTGAGCCGCATCCGCTCATGGACGAGCAGAAGCAGTGGCTCACCGATTACGAAGCATCGTTCGGAGGTGACGCATGAGCGACGTGAGAAGCGAAGCGCCCGCGACAGAGACAGACGGCGAGATCGTCGAGGCCGAGCTGGTGGATGCGCCGGAGCACGAGAGCGCGGACCACGAGTACGCTGACCGATCGGCCGGCGAGGACACCCAGGCCATCGACGTCGTCGAGATCGTGGAGAGCGAGCCGGGCTCGATCGTGCTCGAGGAGCACGTCGCGGAGCAGGAGTGGTCGCGCGAGTTCACGATCGAGGACGCTGCCCCGACCCCGACGCGGATCGACGCGCAGGAGGCGGCGGACGTGCATCCCGAGGCTGCTGCGGCGGATGCGGACGGCTCGGACGAGCCGGGGGTGGAACAGAACGCCGGCGCAGAGAGCGCCGCGCCTGCAGAGCCTCCCGCACCCGCAGAGCCGGAGCCGCGCATCCAGTCGCTGCCGATGGTGAAGGCCCTCAATGCCGGCCTCCGCAAGGCGCTCGCCGACAACGACCGCGTGCTCATCCTCGGTGAGGACGTCGGCCCCCTCGGGGGCGTCTTCCGGGTGACGGAGGGCCTGCAGAAGGAGTTCGGCGCCCAGCGCGTCATCGACACCCCGCTCGCAGAGGCTGGGATCGTCGGCACGGCCATCGGCCTCGCGATGCGCGGCTACCGGCCCGTGGTCGAGATCCAGTTCAACGGGTTCATCTTCCCCGGCTTCGACCAGATCACCACGCAGCTGGCCAAGCTCACCAACCGGCACGACGGCAGGATCTCGATGCCGATCGTCATCCGGGTGCCGCACGGAGGCCACATCGGAGCCGTCGAGCACCACCAGGAGGCACCGGAGGCGTACTTCGCGCACACCGCCGGCCTGCGCGTTGTCGCACCGTCCACCCCGCACGACGCGTACTGGATGATCCAGGAGGCCATCCAGTCCGACGACCCCGTGCTCTTCTTCGAGCCGATGAGCCGCTACTGGCCCAAGGGCGAGGTCGACCTGCTGGAGAACACGACGCCGCTGCACGCCAGCCGCGTGGTACGCACCGGCACGGACGCGACGGTCGTCGCCTGGGCCGGCATGGTCAGTGTCGCGCTGCGCGCCGCTGAGCTCGCCGCCGAGGAGGGCCGCAGCGTCGAGGTCATCGACGTGCGCTCCATCTCCCCCGTCGACTACACGCCCATCGTCGAGTCGGTGCGCAAGACCGGCAGGCTCATCGTCGCCCAGGAGGCACCCGGAAACGTCAGCGTCGCCTCCGAGATCGCCGCGACAGTGACCGAGAAGGCCTTCTACTCGCTCGAGTCGCCCGTGCTCCGCGTCGCGGGGTTCGACACCCCGTTCCCTCCCGCGAAGCTCGAAGACATCTACCTCCCAGACGCCGACCGCATCCTCGAAGCGGTCGACAGGGCCCTCGCGTACTGAGCCGGCCGCCGTCGCGCGCCGTCTCGTCCCCGATCCCGCTTACCGAAAGAAGTCGCACATGAGCGAATCGAAGTTCCTTCTTCCCGATGTCGGCGAGGGTCTCACCGAGGCCGAGATCGTCGCGTGGAAGGTCGCGCCAGGCGACACGGTGGCGGTCAACCAGGTCATCGTCGAGATCGAGACGGCGAAGTCGCTCGTGGAGCTGCCGTCGCCGTTCGAGGGCGTCGTCGGCGAACTGCTCGTGTCCGAGGGACAGACCGTGGATGTCGGAACGCCGATCATCACGGTGTCCAGTGACAGCGGCGCAGGGCAGCAGCAGGAGCAGCCGGAGCCGCCGAGCGAGGTCGAGGAAGCCGAGGCGGACGCGGCCGCGAGCGTGTCCCACGAAGTGGATGCCCCTGCCGAGAAGCCGGGAGCCGTGCTGGTCGGCTACGGTGCGGCAGGACACGGCGCCAGCCGTCGCCGGAGGGTGACCCACCCGGGGACGTCGGCGATTCCGGTGGTGGCGAGTGGTGCATCCTCTGCTGCCGCCCCTGCCACAGCTGCGACTCCCGCTGCGGCCGCGCCGGCCGCTGCCCAGAGCGCGCCCGCCGCAGTGACCGTCGCTCAGGCGACCCCGGCCGCTGCCGCCCCAGCGGCCCCCGCCGCTCCGCTCACGGTGCACAGCGAGGCGCACGTGATGCCGAACGTCCCCGTGATCGCCAAGCCGCCCATCCGGAAGCTGGCGAAGGACCTCGGCGTCGACCTCACCCTGGTGACGCCGACCGGCTCCATCGGCGAGGTCACCCGCGAGGACGTGCTGCGCGAGGCGACGCAGGCGAGCGTGTTCCGCAACATCCAGACGCCGGAGTGGCCGAACGACCGTGAGGACCGCATCCCGGTCAAGGGCGTGCGCAAGACCATCGCGAACGCCATGGTGTCGAGCGCGTTCAGCGCCCCGCACGTGAGCCTGTTCGTCGACGTGGATGCGACCCGCACCATGGAGTTCGTCAAGCGACTCAAGAACTCCCCCGACTTCATCGGCGTGAAGGTCTCCCCGCTGCTGATCATGGCCAAGGCGATCATCTGGGCCGTGCGCCGCAACCCCACCGTGAACTCGTCGTGGACCGACGAGGAGATCATCGTGCGCCACTACGTGAACCTCGGCATCGCCGCCGCCACCCCGCGCGGCCTCATCGTGCCGAACGTCAAAGAGGCGCAGGAGATGTCGCTGCTCGAACTCGCCACGGCGCTCGAACAGCTCACGCTCACGGCGCGCGACGGCAAGACCACCCCGGCGGACATGGCGGGCGGCACCATCACGATCACCAACATCGGTGTTTTCGGGATGGACACCGGCACGCCGATCCTGAACCCCGGCGAGGTCGGCATCGTCGCCCTCGGCACGATCAAGCAGAAGCCGTGGGTCGTGGACGGCGAGGTGCGTCCGCGCTTCGTCACCACACTGGGCGCCTCGTTCGACCACCGCGTGGTCGACGGGGATGTTGCCTCGCGCTTCCTGGCGGACGTCGCCTCGATCATCGAGGAGCCGGCTCTCCTGCTCGACTGACGATTGCGGCCGAAAATTGTCCGCTATCCCACCTAGCGTGGGAAGAGACAGAAGGAGAAGCCGCATGACTGAGTCGGATGGATACACCAGCGTCGCCTCGTGGATCGTCACGGACGACACGGGAGCGCTGCTCGATTTCGTGACGACGGCGTTCGGCGGGGTCGAGCTGGCGCGCGTCTTCGTGGAGGACGGAAGCGTCGGCCACGCCGAGATCCGCGTGGGCGACACTGTGCTGCTCGCCTTCGACCGGCGGCCTGGCTGGCCGGCGATGCCGTCACTCCTGCGCGTTTTCGTGCCGGATGCCGATACGGCGTTCGAGCGGGCGGTGGCGGCCGGCGCGCGCGTCGTGACGGAGCTGGCGGACAGCGCGTGGGGCGACAGGGGCGGCCGCATCCGCGACCCCTTCGGCAACATCTGGTGGGTGATGGCGCACGTCGAGGACGTGCCGCAGGACGAGGTCTGGACCCGCATGGCCGAACCGCGCTTCGCGGACGCGATGCGCGTGGCCCAGGAGACCCTCGACGCCGAGCTCTCCGGCAGCGAGAAGGGCACGGCGAGCACGCCCGTCGCGCCCGTCGCGCCCGATGGTTTTGACAATCATTATCAATAAGCGTTACGGTTCTTGAGTGCCGGTCATCGGCGCATCACTCAGACAGCCGAACTAGACAGGCCCCCTATGAAGTCGCGCACCATCGCCACGCTTCTCACCATCCCCGTCGTCACCGCCCTCGCCCTCACCGGATGCTCGGCAGGCGCCTCTGGCGACACCTCAACCGGCGCAGGCGGCACGGTCTCCGTCGTCGCCAGCACCAACGTCTACGGCGACATCGCCAAGACCATCGCGGGAGGCGCGGTCGACGTCACGTCGCTCATGGACAACCCCGCACAGGACCCGCACTCGTTCGAGGCGAGCGCGCAGAACCAGCTCGCCGTCTCCAAGGCCGACATCATCATCGAGAACGGCGGAGGGTACGACGACTTCATGGACACCCTTCGGAAGTCGGCGGGCGACAAGGGCACCGTGCTCAACGTCGTCGACATCTCCGGCAAGAAGGCCACCGCGGGCGACGACCTCAACGAGCACGTCTGGTACGACTTCCCCACCATCCAGAAGTTCACCGGCAAGCTGGTGGATGCGCTGTCCACGGCCGACCCGTCGCAGGCGTCCGTCTTCACCAAGAACGCCGCAGCCTTCACCGCCGACCTGACCGGTCTCGAACAGCGCACCGCCGATCTCAAGCAGAAGTACGCGGGAGAGGGCGCCGCAATCACCGAGCCCGTTCCGCTCTACCTGCTCGACGCCATCGGTCTCGTGAACAAGACGCCGGAGGCGTTCAGCTCGGCGATCGAGAACGGCACGGACGTCTCCCCGTCCGTGCTCAACGAGATGCTGCACCTGTTCAGCGGCAACGCCGTGAAGGTGTTTGCCTACAATGAGCAGACGAGTGGACCGGAGACCGAGAAGGTCCTGGCCGCAGCGAAGAGCGCAGGCGTCCCCGTCGTCCCCGTGACGGAGACCCTGCCGGCAGGCAAGGACTACATCAGCTGGATGACGAGCAACGTCGACGCCGTGGCCAAGGCCCTCGGCGAATGACCGCAGAAGCGGTCGAGCCGCTGGAGCGCGTCCCCTCCCCCGACCATCGGCCCGTCGTGCTGCGGCTCAGGGATGCGAACCTCGGCTTCGGCGACCGCACCCTGTGGAGCGGCCTGAACCTCGACGTGCACGCCGGTGAGTTCGTCGCCGTGCTCGGTCCGAACGGCTCCGGCAAGACCAGCCTGCTGAAGACGATCCTCGGCCAGCAGCAGCTCGACTCCGGCTCGATCGAGTTCGACGGGCATCCCGTGCGGCGCGGCGACCGGCGCATCGGCTACATCCCGCAGCAGAAGATCATCGCGGCCGGCACGCCGATGCGCGCCCGCGACCTGGTCGCCCTCGGCGTCAGCGGGCACCGCTGGGGCCTCCCGATCCCCACCAGGGCCGACAGGGCCCAGGTCGAGCAGCTGATCGACTCCGTCGGCGCGCGCCGCTACGCGAACGTGCCCGTCGGCAGTCTCTCCGGTGGCGAGCAGCAGCGGCTGCGCGTCGCCCAGGCGCTCGCCGGCGACCCAGCTCTGCTGCTCTGCGACGAACCGCTGCTCTCCCTCGACCTGCAGCACCAGCGCGGCGTCAGCGAACTGATCGACAGGCGCAGACGCGACCACGACAGCGCCGTGGTCTTCGTCACCCACGACGTCAATCCGGTGCTCGGGATGGTCGACAAGGTGCTCTACCTGGCCGGCGGCCGGTTCCGCGAGGGCACCCCCGACGATGTGCTGCGCTCCGACGTGCTCACCGACCTCTACGGCACCCCGATCGACGTGATCCGCAGCCGCGGGCGCATCGTGGTGGTCGGCATCCCGGACGCCGAGACCCACGACCACCACCATCACGGCCACTCCGCGCATCCGGAGCCTGCGGCATGATCGCGCACCTCGCATCCAGCACCGACCTGTGGTCGCAGCTGTTCGACTTCGCCAACTACGGCGAACTGCTCGCGCTGGTCAAGAACTCGATCTTCGCGGGCGCCGTGCTCGGCGTCGTCGGCGGCCTGATCGGCGTGTTCGTGATGCAGCGCGACATGGCGTTCGCCGTGCACGGCATCAGCGAGCTCTCGTTCGCCGGCGCAGCGGCCGCGCTGCTGTTCGGCGCGAACGTGGTGGTCGGTTCGGTGGCCGGATCGCTGATCGCCGCCGTGCTGATCGGACTGCTCGGCGCGAAGGCCAGGGACAGGAACTCGATCATCGCCGTGCTGATGCCGTTCGGCCTCGGCCTCGGCATCCTGTTCCTCGCGCTGTATCCGGGCAGGAGCGCCAACAAGTTCGGGCTGCTCACCGGGCAGATCGTGTCGGTGGACGACCCGCAGCTCGGCTGGCTGCTCGGCATCGGCGCCGTCGTGCTGATCGGGCTGCTCGTCATCTGGCGTCCCCTGAGCTTCGACAGCCTGGATGCGGACGTCGCCGCCTCCCGCGGGGTGCCAGTGCGGTTCGTCGCCCTGGCGTTCATGGTGCTGCTCGGCCTCGCCGTCGCGGTGTCGGTGCAGATCGTCGGCGCCCTGCTCGTGCTGTCGCTGCTGGTGACCCCGGCCGCCGCAGCGATGCGCATCTCGTCGTCTCCGCTCGCTGTTCCGCTGCTCAGCGTGGGCTTCGCACTGGTCTCCGTGGTCGGCGGCATCATGCTCGCCATCGGAAGCGCTCTGCCGATCAGCCCGTACGTGACCACGATCTCCTTCGTCATCTACGTGATCTGCCGCCTCGTCGGCGGCCGCCAGGGTTCACGGCGACTCGTGAGCAGGAACGGCTAGCCTGGGCTCGTGAAGCGGAACACCTGGCAGCGAGAAGCCGTCCGAGAGGCACTGACCTCCACGGAGGGCTTCATCAGCGCGCAGGGGCTCCACCTGAGCCTGCACGAGACGGGCTCCCCGATCGGCCTCGCGACCGTGTACCGCGCGCTCGCCGACCTCGCCTCGGAGGGCGAAGCGGACTCGCTGCAGTCGCCGGAGGGCGAGGCGCTGTATCGCGCGTGCACCACGGGACATCACCACCACCTGATCTGCCGCAACTGCGGTCTCACGGTGGAGATCGAGGCGGACGCCGTCGAGCAGTGGGCTCAGGCGGCCGCCGCATCCCACGGCTTCACGCAACCCCAGCACGTCGTCGACATCTTCGGCCTCTGCACCACCTGCTCGCGCGTCGCCTGACCATCGATTGGCGGGATGCGCATCCGTCGCGTAGTATTGATGTTTGGCTGAGTGGGCCTCTCCCGCTCAGATCGTACGTAAACCCCAACATCCTCGGATTCCTGGGGTCAACCGTGCCGACAAGTGACCTTGGGCGGAGCATTCGGCTCCGCGGTATTGGAGAAAAGACAATGGCAGCAGTGTGCCAGGTGACTGGAGCCGTTCCCGGCTTCGGACACAACATCTCGCACTCGCACCGACGCACCAAGCGTCGTTTCGACCCGAACATTCAGAAGAAGACGTACTACGTGCCGTCGCTTCGCCGTAACGTCACGCTGACCCTGAGCGCCAAGGGCATCAAGGTCATCGACGCCCGTGGCATCGAGTCCGTGGTCAAGGACCTCCTGGCCCGTGGGGAGAAGATCTAATGGCAAAGCAGCAGGACGTTCGTCCGATCATCAAGCTTCGTTCGACGGCTGGAACCGGTTACACCTACGTGACCAAGAAGAACCGCCGCAACGACCCTGACCGTCTCGTGCTCAAGAAGTACGACCCCGTAGTGCGCAAGCACGTCGACTTCCGAGAGGAGCGCTAAACACATGGCTAAGAAGTCCAAGATCGCCAAGAACGAGCAGCGCAAGGTGATCGTTGACCGCTATGCGGCACGTCGTCTCGAGCTCAAGAAGGCCCTGATCGACCCCAACGGCACCGACGAGTCGCGCGAAGCGGCCCGCCAGGGCCTGCAGAGGATCCCGCGCGACGCATCGCCGATCCGCGTTCGCAACCGCGACGCCGTCGACGGCCGTCCCCGCGGAAACCTCAGCAAGTTCGGCATCTCGCGTGTCCGCTTCCGCGACATGGCGCACCGTGGCGAGCTGCCCGGTATCACCAAGTCCAGCTGGTAACCAGCGCTTTCAGCTCCTCGAAGGGGTGTCCGGCTTCGGCCGGGCACCCCTTCGTCGTCCCTCCGGCACCTGGATGGGGTCCCCGCGACTGCTCATCTGCTCCAGAGTTTGTGAAAAACGCCGGGAATCCGCGTGTTTCCGCGGGTTTCTGATACATTCGAGGCGGTCAACCGACCAAACGTAACGGCCAGGCTTGGCCTCAACCGTTCCACACAGAAGCTGTATATCCAGCACAAGGTCCGAGGAGGACACTCAATGGCTGACAAGTCGCTGAACAAGACCGAGCTCGTTGCCGCCGTCGCCGCGTCGTCGGGTCAGAGCCAGGCTGCCGTCGGTGGCGTGCTCGACGCATTCTTCGCCACCATCGCGGAGACCGTCGCCAACGGTGGCAAGGTCACCATCCCGGGCTGGCTCGCTGCAGAGCGCACCGAGACCGCTGCTCGCACGGGCCGCAACCCGCAGACCGGCGCCGAGATCAACATCCCGGCCGGCCACCGCGTCAAGCTGACCGCCGGCTCGAAGCTCAAGGCTGCCGTCAAGTAGTCTCACCGGCTTGATCGAGGGCGGTGCCGCAGTGCGGCGCCGCCCTCGTCGTCTCTGAGGGTGACCTGCCGCTGGCCCCGCTGCCCGAGCTGCCCGCGCATCCACTGCTGTGTGCGGCCTTTCAGCGGGCGGGACGTAGGCTTGTCCGGTGCCCCGAATCGCCCGCATCATCGGCCCTGCCGTCCTGCTGATCGCCGCGATCATCTCGATGATCGCGGCCCTCGCGTTCGGCGGAGGCGCTGCTGCGCCCCTCCTGGCCGATCCTGGGGCTCTCGTGCGCTGGGGGCTCCCCGCGTCTACCCTGATCGTCAATCTCAGCGCCGCAGGCACGATCGGCGCCCTGGTGCTCGCCTGCTTCGCGTTCAGCCCGCAGAAGGACGAATTCGGCAAGTCCCTCGACTTCGCGGCTGGTTCGGCCGCCGTCATGACCGTGGCGAGCGCAGCCACCGGCCTTTTCACCTTCGTGAGCGTCTCGAACGTGCCGTGGTCGTTCGACGAGGCGTTCAGCAACGGGCTCAGCTCGTTCGTCACCAGCGTCTCCATCGGTCAGGCCTGGCTGGGCATCACGCTCATCGCCGCGGCCGTCACGGTGCTCTGCTTCGCCGTGCGCAATCACACGGCGCTCGTCTTCGTCACGGCGCTGGCCATCGCATCCATCATCCCAATGGCGCAGCAGGGCCACAGCGCGGATGCGGCCGGCCACGACGCGGCCGTCACCTCGTTCGGTCTGCACGTCCTGTTCGCGGCGATCTGGCTGGGCGGCCTCGTGGCCTTGATCGTCGCCAGGCGCAGCCTCGAGGGCGGACGCCTCGTGCCCGTGCTCGAGCGGTACTCGTCGCTCGCGCTGATCGCGTTCATCGTCGTCGCAGCGTCCGGTTATGTGAACGCCGAGCTCCGCGTCGGCACCCTCGCGCAGCTCGCGACGCCGTACGGCATCCTGGTGCTGGTCAAGGTGGCCGCCCTCGGAGCGCTCGGCGTCTTCGGCGTGATGCAGCGGCGCATCCTGATCGGCAAGCTGAAGGCGGGGGGCAAGCGCAGCACGTTCTGGTGGATCGTGACGGCCGAGCTCGCGTTCATGGGCATCGCGTCCGGCGTCGCAGCCGCGCTCGCCCGCACAGCGACGCCCGTCGCCGAGAAGCTCGGAGCTGCGCCGACGCCCGCCCAGATCCTCACCGGGGAGAAGCTGCCGCCCGAGCTCACCTGGGGCCGGCTGTTCACCATGTGGAACTTCGACCTGCTCTGGGTGCTCGCCTGCGGCTTCGCGATCTTCTTCTACCTCGCCGGCGTGTGGCGGATGCGCAAGCGCGGCGATGCGTGGCCCATCCACCGCACGGTGTTCTGGATCCTCGGCATCGTGCTGCTGTTCTACATCACCTCCGGCGGCGTGAACGTGTACGAGAAGTACCTCTTCTCCACGCACATGCTCGCCCACATGGTGCTCACGATGATGGTGCCGCTGCTGCTGGTGCCTGGCGCGCCCGTGACACTGGCATTGCGCTCGATCCGCAAGCGGACCGACGGCTCCCGCGGCGGCCGCGAATGGATCCTGCTGGCGGTGCACTCCCGTTTCGCCAACGTCATCTCGAACCCGGTGGTCGCCGCCGTGCTGT
The DNA here is from genome assembly GCF_044765685.1 of Leifsonia sp. NPDC102414. Taxonomy (NCBI): domain Bacteria; kingdom Bacillati; phylum Actinomycetota; class Actinomycetes; order Micrococcales; family Microbacteriaceae; genus Leifsonia; species Leifsonia sp. NPDC102414. Next base: position 596,515 of record NZ_JBIWKN010000002.1, on the reverse strand, counting down.
TCGCCGGGTCGCTCTGGGCGTTCTATTACACGCCGCTGTTCCGCTGGGCGACCACGGATCACATCGGCCACGAGTGGATGATCATCCACTTCCTCATCACCGGCTATCTCTTCGTGCAGTCCCTCATCGGCATCGACCCGGTCAAATACCGCCTGCCGTACCCGTTCCGCCTCCTGCTGCTGCTCGGCACGATGGCGTTCCACGCGTTCTTCGGCCTCTCGATCATGCAGAGCACCGGCCTCCTGCTCGCCGACTGGTTCGGCTCGATGGGCCGCACCTGGGGAGACAGCCCGCTCGTCGACCAGCAGACGGGCGGCGGCATCGCCTGGAGCGTCGGCGAGATCCCGACCGTGATCCTGGCGATCGTGGTGGCCATCCAGTGGAGCCGCAGCGACGACCGCGAGACCAAGCGCCGAGACCGCAACGCGGACCGAACAGGCGAGGCAGAGCTCAACGCGTACAACGAGCGCCTGCAGAAGCTGGCGTCGCGCGACGGGGTCTCACGGTAGCGGCCGCTCGCTCTATCCGAGTCCGGGTCCGGGTCCGCGTCGGGGCCGACTACGGCCACCCGCGCTCAGATGTCCTTCATCGTCCAGCTCACGACCGCCGGATCGCCGAGCGTTCCGCCGACGGTGCAGATGACGACGATGCTCGCCGCGCCCTGCGTGGGCTGCGGCAGTGCGAAGCCCACCATCGCTTGGTAGGTGCCGTCGTCGTTCTGGGTCGGCGGGTGCTCGGGGTCGAATGGTTGGGGGATGGCGCCCGGATTGTCCGCCGCGTAGTTGGCGAGACCGATGGCTTCGCACGCCTGCCAGGCGCCGAGCGCGTCGATGGGGTCATCCGGCGACGGCGAGTGCACAGGAGGGGGAGGGACGACGGTCGGTGTCTCCCGGTCGTTGACGGTCGGTGTCGCGGTGGCGGTCGAGACGTCGACGGTCGACGGGCCGATCCTGACCGAGGCGCTGAGGGCATAAGCGACTCCGCCGCCGGAAACGATCAGTGCGGCGATCACCAGCGCGATGACCGTCCATACCCTTTTGCGACTGCCGCCGCTGGCCTGGTCGGCGCGCGCGGTCTCCACGATGGCGTCTCGCCAAGCGGCGCTCCGACGATCGTCGAAGCGGATGTCGTCGTTCATCGGAGGTCTCCTTCCGTCGCGGCCAGACGGGTCGTTTCGCCGAGCAGGGCAGCCAGGCGGGCTTTGGCCCTGGACAGGCGGGATTTCACCGTGCCGAGGGCGACGCCGAGCACCGCGGCGGCCTCGGCGGTGCTGAGTTCCTCGATCACGCACAACGACAGGACGTCGAGATCCCGCCGCGGCAGTTGCGAGAGTGCGGTCCGGAGAGCGTTCCGCTGCTCGTCGGAGTCGAGCCTGTCGTCGACGGCGTCGGAGTGGTCGGGAGTGTTCGCCTGGGCGGGAAGGATGCTGAGCACGTGCGCGTAGCGGCGGCTCGACCTGGCAAGGTTCCTGCTCACGTTGTTCGCCGTGACCAGTAACCACCCGATCACCGACCCGTCGACCTCCCGCATCGACTCGCGGCGGCGCCAGGCCTCCAGGAAGACCATGCCCGTCACATCCTCAGCGTCGTGCACGGAGCGCGTCAGGCGGAGCGCGTGCCGGAACACGCGGTCCCGGTGAAGATCGAAGAGTTCGCCGAACGCCTCCGGGTCGTCCCGACGCGTCGTCGGCAACAGCGCCGGTTCGTCGGTGTCCTCGGTAGTCACGTATAGATAATGTCCGAACCCGCCGAACGGTTCCCGAAGCCGCCGCGTGTCTGCGCTCGGTCGTCGCGGGGCTCGGGTCTCGCGAACCAGAAAGACCCCCGGGCGTGCATGCGGTCACCCGCCTTCCCCGCCCAGGGGCCTTCACCGCACTCCCCGTCTAGATGTCTTTCGCGAGCCAGCTCACGAGGGTCGGATCGCCGAGGGTGCCGCCGATGGTGCAGATGATGAGAACACTCTTTGCTCCCTCCGTCGGGTGAGGAAGGGGGAAGGCCGCATACGCCTGATACGTGCCGTCGGCGTTCCTGGTCGGTGGGTGGCTGGGGTCGTAGGGGATCAGCGTCGAACCAGGGTTGTCGGCCGCGTAGTTCGCCAGGCCGAGCACAGCGCACGCATGCCACGCGGTCAGCGCGTCGACAGGATCGTCCGGCGACGCCGCTCGGGGCGCAGGGGTCCGGGCCGGCGTCGCCGTGGTGGCGGACACGGAGACGGCCTGCTGGCGAGGCGATGCATTCGGATCGGACGCCGCGCATCCGCACAAAGCCCCCAGCGCGGCCAGAACGATGACAGATGCCGAGAATGCCGGCCTTCCCATGAACGTGCTCTTCTTCACGATTCCCCCCGAGTTCGTACCGTGCCTGCGATCCCGGGATCGGGATCCACTCGGGTAATGTCCGCAGCAGCGAAACGGTTCCCGGCGGGCGGCGCCCCGTCCCTACTCCGCCACCACCAGGTCGATCCCGCCGTTCTCGCGCAGGGTGATCTTCGACACGGACAGGACGAACGGCTCGTCCGTCTCGCGCTGCGACACCGAGCCGTCGAACAGCGACTGCACGGTCACGGACAGGTGCGCTGCGCCGGCGGCGCGCGGCACCACCCAGCCGGTCTCGCCCGCCTGGATGCGCACGTCAGGGTACTGCGCGATCGACCAGGCAGGCAGGCCCTGCACCCTGTCGTCGATGACGGCGCCGAACGGGCATCCTGCGGGCTGCAGCACCTGCTGCTTGGCGCAGTCGTCGAGGAACTCGTGGAGCTGCTTCTGCACGACGCTGACGAACGCGGTGTCGGGTTGCGCATCCACTGCCACCTGCACCCGCTGACCCGCGGCGGCGGCGAAGGTCACCGGCGTGGTCGTGAGGTAGCGCGAGCTGTGGCCGAGCGTGTAGTCGGACGGCGCGAACATCAGGTAGTCGGCGGAGACGGAGAACGCGTCCGCCGGCTGCTTCTGCGCTGCCCGCGGTTCGAGGGTGTGGCCGGCGATCGTGAACGTGTCCGCGTGCTGCACCTGGACGTGCGCGACCGTCAGCGGTGTCTTCGCGAACTCCCAGAGCGGCAGGAAGCCGAGCACGGAGCCGGCCTGGCGGACGGTGAACTTCGCCGTCACAGGATGCCCGTCGGAGAGGGCGGCGACCTCCACCAGGTGGTCTCCTGAGGCGAGCAGGTCGTCGCCGACCACGCGGATGCCGGTGAGGCGGGGAAGCACATCCGGCCGCAGGAGCTCGTGCGACGGCCGGGAGGGCAGGCCCTGCTTCGAGAGGGACGCAGGGGTCGGATTCGCGCCAGGCATGGCCAGCGCGGCGCGCACGTCGTGGGACGCGAGCGATTGCACGTACGAGGTGGCGAAGCCGGCCGGACTGTAGAACGCGCGCTGCACCGCCCCGACCGAGGCGACGAACGCGAGCACGAGCAGAACGGCGATGCCGGACCAGAGCAGGATCACGCGCATCCCGGGGCTGACTGCGGCGAGCGGGTGCGACGGTGCGCTGCCCGACTCATCCCCACTCATGCCGCCATCCTATGGGCCTGTGGAGAACCGTCGCCCGAGCCCACGGCCGCGTTAGAGTAGTTCGGCAGGTCGCGCGACGGAAGGGATTCGGATGGGCCGACTCTCCCTCACGCCCGAACAACAGCGAGTGTTCGAGCTGATCGAGCACACCCGCGAGCACGTCTTCGTCACCGGCCGCGCCGGCACGGGCAAATCGACGCTGCTCAACCATCTCTCCTGGAACACCGAGAAGTCGCTGGTCATCTCCGCGCCGACCGGGGTCGCGGCGCTGAACGTCGGCGGGCAGACCATCCACTCGCTGTTCCGCCTGCCGATCGGGGTCATCGCCGACCACGACATCGAGCAGAGCGCCGAGCTGCGCAAGCTGCTCAACAGCATCGACACGCTCGTGATCGACGAGGTCTCGATGGTCAACGCCGACCTGATGGATGCGGTCGACCGCAGCCTGCGGCAGGCCAGGCAGCGCAACAAGGAGCCGTTCGGCGGGGTCCAGGTGGTGCTCTTCGGCGATCCGTACCAGCTGGCGCCGGTGCCGGGCGACCCGGAGGAGCGCGCATACTTCGGCGACACATACCGGTCGATGTGGTTCTTCGACGCCAAGGTGTGGGATGAAGCAGACCTCAAGATCGTGGAGCTGGTCGAGGTGCACCGCCAGCACGAGTCCGACTTCAAGTACATGCTGAACGCGGTGCGGCACGGCCAGGTGACCAAGGAGATCGCCGACCGCCTCAACGAGATGGGCGCGCGTCCGGCCCCGGACGATGGCACGATCACGCTGGCCACCCGCAACGACGCGGTCAACCGCATCAACGCGGAGGCGCTGCGCCGCCTGCCAGGCAGAGCCCTCACCGCGAAGGCGGAGGTCAGCGGCGACTTCGGCGGCCGCACGTACCCGGCGGACGAGACGCTGGAGCTGAAGGTCGGCGCGCAGGTGATGTTCCTCCGCAACGACGTCGGCCAGGGCGGGGAGGGCCCGCGCTGGGTCAACGGCACCATCGGCACGGTCACCCGCATCGACTCCAACGTCTATGTGGAGGTGGACGGCGAGATCCACGAGGTGGAACCGGCGATCTGGGAGAAGTTCAAGTACTCGTACTCCGCCGCCACCAAGAAGCTCACCAAGGATGTGGTGGCCGAGTTCACGCAGTTTCCGCTGCGGCTGGCGTGGGCTGTCACCATCCACAAGTCGCAGGGCAAGACGTACGACTCAGCAGTGGTCGACCTCGGCCAGCGGGCGTTCAGCCCCGGGCAGACATACGTGGCGCTCAGCCGCATCACGTCGCTGGACGGCCTGTACCTGTCCCGTCCGCTGCGGCCGAGCGACATCATGGTGGATGCGGACGTCGAACGATTCATGCGCACGAGGCCCAGGGAGGGCTGAGACGCGCGCTCACGGTGGAACTCACGCGACAGGAGACTGACATGGCGGTGACCTTCGTGCTCGACTTCAGTGACGGGCAGCATGTGGAGACGAGCGGTAACGGTGTGATCGGGCGCAACCCTGCCGCTCATACGCCGGGGACCGAGCTGGACGACCCTGCTCACGCCGAGCTGATCACGGTCGAGGACGACGCCAAGTCGATCTCGCGGGCGCACCTGGCGTTCGGGCAGTACGACGGGATCTTCTGGGTGCTCGACCTCGGGTCGGCGAACGGCACCACGATCGTCTACCCAGGCGACGGCGCGTACGCCTGCGACCCGAAGACGCGCCACGAGGTCGATCCAGGGTCGACGGTGCGCTTCGGCACAGGCTCGTTCAAGCTGACGCGCCGCTGACCGGCCGCTGACGCGGCGGCGGGGTGATGCGAGACGACGCTTCAGGCCGCGAGCTTGGCGGCCGCCAGGTCCTCGAAGAGCGCCGTGTTGAACGCGTATGCACGGATGACCTCGTCGATGACGCGGTCGCGCTCTGCGTCGTCCCAGTCGACCGCGTCGAGCTGGGCGCGGTAGACGTCCTTGAACTCCCGCGGCTTGGCGATCTCGGCGAACAGGTAGAAGCCGACGCCGTTCGTCTCGAAACCGAACTGACGCTGCATCAGCGTGCGGATGATCTGGCCGCCTGACAGGTCGCCGAGATAGCGCGTGTAGTGGTGCGCGATGAAACCGCCTGGCCAGTCCTGGCCGACCTCGTGGATGCGCGCCACATACCGGATCGTCGTCGGCAGCGGGGCGATCTGGTCGCGCCAGTCGTCGCCGAGCAGGAACGCCAGGTCGGCCTCGATGGCCGGCAGACGCGTGAGCTTCGGCGTGATGAACGCGGCCGCCACCGGATCGGCGGCCATGCGTGCCGCGACCGCCTCCAGGGCGTCGTAGATGAAGTAGTGCTGAGCGACGAGAGCGATGTAGTCGTCGCGGCTGCCCTTCCCCGACATCAGATCCTGCATGAAGCCTGCACCCTCGCTTGAGCCGTGGTCGGTCCTGGTCCGTTCGCGGAGTGCCTGGGAGAAGGGGATGATTGCTGCCACGATGCTCCAGCCGGTCGGTGATCTTCAGGAGTTAGGGTTACCTAACGAAGGGTGCCCTAAGTGTATGGCAGCGACGAGGGGAAAAGCCACCCGGGTCAGTGATGCCCCTCGTGCTGGAGGTGCACATCCACTGCGGCGACACCCGCATCCGTGAGGCCGAGGGCCGGGATGGTGACCGCGCAGACGGCCGCAGCGCTGAGCAGCAGGGCCAGCACGAAGCGGAGCGCTCCGGCGTTGGCGGTGACAGGCTTCGCGCGGCGGAGCACTATGGCGATCGTGCCGGCGACCGCGACGTCGAGCAGTGCGGCTACGCCGAGCGGCAGCGGGGACAGAGCAAGGATCGTCCCTGCCTCCGAGGTGGCCCCGACGGTCGCGACGACCGCCCAGGCTCCGACGGGCACGAGCGCGGCGACGAGGGCCGCGCGGAAGAAAGGTGGACGGTCGCGGAGGAAGGCCGCGACCGCCCACCCGAGCTCCACGGCCGCGAACGTCGCGAGGACGATCGCGGCCGGGAGGGGTGCGCTGGCGGCCAGCGCTGCGTGCAGCAGCCCGGCCCCCAGCGCCGCCACGGCGAGCCAGGCGCGGGTGACCGCCGAAACGGGCACACCCGTGGCCTCCCCCACAGCTACCCCGGTCATGGTGCTCACCGTGGCGCGTCGGTCAGGCGACGGCCGAGGACGAGCGCACGGTCTTCTCGGCGCCGAGACCGACACCGAGGAGCACGATCGCGCTCACGAGGTGCAGGAAGTGGTCCGGCGTGTTCAGGGCGAGGATGTTCGCCCCGGTGCCGACCAGGAAGAAGCCGACGATGCCGAGCAGCAGGTACACCGCGCCGACCGTCGTGTTCACGGCCTTGGCTGCCGCCACCCTGGTGAGTCCGGCGATGAGCAGAGCCGCGCCGATCAGCAGGTGGGCGATGTTGTGCAGCGGGTTGACCTCGAAGATGCCGAGGATCAGTCCGCCCTTGGTGGCGACGAAGCCGACGCCTCCTGTGTATGCGAAGCCGAGCAGGCCGACGACGAGATAGACAGCGCCGAAGATCGTCGCGACCAGGCGGTTGGGTGATGTGCGCATTTCGTTCCTCCTAGTGGGCGGCGCGGCTGTCGCAGCGCCTCATCCACGTGTTCGGAGGGTGCGGAGGAACGGATTGGTCGCGCTATTCGGAGCGCGGTTCGATGCCGAGCGTGCGACACGCCGAACGGTAGAGCAGGACGACGGCTTTCCGGATGTCCGCACGCTCCGCCACGGGGATCGTCCACGGGATGCGCAGTTCGATGGCGGTGGCGGAATCGGCCGTGCTGACGCTCCACATCCCGCCGTCCGCATCCAGTGCCGTCATGGTTGCTGCTGCCGCGTCCGGCGCGCCGTTCGCGCGCACGATCACGAGGTTGTCGTCCGTGTGGTCGCTGTTCATGTGGCGGAGGACGGCGTCGACGACCTCCGGAGGAAAGCTCTGCATGCCTCGATCGTATGCTGCACGGACCGCCCCCCATCAGCGGTTAGAATCCTTGGACCAGGGACAACGATCCATCGGGGGATGGCAGATGCGGCGACGAGCGAGCGGGGCGAGACGGTTCACCGTCGTCGCTGTGGCGAGCGTCATCGCCCTGATCCTGACGGCGTGCACCCCCAACGCCGGCGCGACCTCGGATCTCCCCCAGCAGGTCGCAGGCGGCTTCTCCTCCGACGTCTCCGGCAAGCTCAAGGCGGCCGTGACCGACGCGATGAAGCAGGCGGGCGCCTCCGGTGCGATGGTCGGCGTGTGGGCGCCGTGGGCCGGCAGCTGGACGGCCGGTCTCGGCACCACGACGCTGAAGGGCTCGACGCCCGTCACGGCGAACATGACGTTCCGGATCGCGCAGAACACGATGCCGATGACCTGCAGCGTTCTGCTCTCCCTGGTCGATGCAGGCAAGGTCGAGCTGGACGACGCGCTCACGAAGTGGCTGCCTGGGATGGTCGGGGTCGACGGCGTCACGCTGCGCGAACTGTGCCAGAACACGTCTGGCATCGGCGACTATCAGGGCCAGCTCAACGCGATCTTCCTCAACAACCCCACCAGGCAGTGGCCGGCGCTCGAGCTCGCCAGCGACGGCCTCGCCACCCAGCCGTTCGGCAAGCCTGGCGAGAAGCTCGGGGTCTCGTCGACCAACTTCGTCCTGCTCGGCATGGCCCTCGAGAACGCCACGGGCAAGAGCTGGCAGGACCTCTACTCCAGCTACATCTTCTCCAGGCTCGGGATGCAGTCCAGCTCCTATCCCGGGCCGTCACAGCTCGCCGTGCCCGGCGCGCATCCGACCGGGTACTCGGTAGGCATCGACGCCGCTGGGGCCGTGGTGTGCACACCGATGCGGGATGTGACGGAGCTCTCGAACTCGATGGGCTGGACCGCATCCGGTGTCGTCTCGAACGTCCCGGACCTGAAGGCGTACGTGCAGGCGCTCGCGACCGGTTCCCTGCTGTCGAAGGCATCGGCGAAGGCGCAGGCGACCGGCATCCCGAACGGCTCGGACTGGCAGAAGTACGGGCTCGGGATGCAGATCCTGGGTCCGCTGCGCGGCAGCGCAGGCGCCATGCCTGGCTACCTGTCGGCGATGTACAGCGACCCGACGTCCGGGCTCACGATCGTCGTCGCTCTCAACAACTCGACGCCTGGACCGGCGTTCGCGCAGTACCTGGCGCAGCGGCTCGCGTCGATCGCGTCCAAGGCGCCCGCGAAGGTGAAGGGCGCGAAGGTCGTCGCCGGTCTTCCATGGTCCGAGGCGCAGATGACAGAGGCGATGGGCAAGACGGTGCCCTGCCCGCCCGCCAAGTAGCGGTCAGCGGGTAGCGGTCGGCCAGCTGGTTCGCGCTCAGGCTCCTGCAAGGGCGGCGAGTTCGGCCTGCACGGGGAACACGTCGTCGTCGAGCACGAGCTGCAGCCCTGCGCCCGTCGTGCGGTTCACCAGCACGGGAGCGGCGAGGTTCACCGTGCTGCCCTCGCGCGACGGAGTGACGACGACGAGCGCCAGCACCTCCTCGGCCGTGGTGACGCCGAGGTCGGCGGCCCTGTCGTCCGGCAGCTCCGGCGAGTATCCGGGCAGGTGCCTGGCCGCGTCGATCGTGAACAGCCGGATCTCCGGTCGCTCAGACGCCTGCAGCGTGTACAGGCCGTCCGCGCCTGCGACGGCGGTGAGCTCGAAGTCGACGAGCGGCTCCAGGCCGGGAGGCGGTGCGATGAAGCTGACGGCGCTCATCGGAGGAAGTCCATCAGCGTCGGCTGCAGCACGCGTGCCGTGACGGCGATCGCGGTCTGGTAGTTCACATCCTGGGTCTTCAGGTCGAGGAGGACCTTGCTGAGGTCGACGTCCTCGATGCTGGAACGCTGGCTCTCGAGCGAGGTGGAGTTGAGGGCGAGCGTGTCCTTCGCCTTGTCGATGCGGGTCTGACGCCCGCCGATCTCCGCGTGTTCTCCCACGATGGCCTTCATCCGATCGTCGATCTCCCCGAGCCGCGGCCCCGTGTTCACTCCCGTGCGCAGGTCGCTCACGGTGTTGTCGATGAGCGCGAACACCGAGGATGCGCCGACGCCGAACACGGCGGACCCGTCGGAGTCGACACGCACGGTCGAATCCGGGCCGACCCTGCGATCGACTGTACTCCCGGCGACGCCGGTGAACGAGTAGTCCGGCTGGAAGGCGACACCGGCGTTCGAGTTGCCTGCGAACACATTCCGTCCGAGGTATGTAGTGTTCGCGAGCGACAGCAGGCTCTTCTTCAGACCGTCCAGCTCGGTGGCGACCGACTCCTTCGCCTCCGGAGACAGTGCGCCGTCGTTGGATCCCTGCACCGTGAGGTCGCGCACCCTGCGCATGATCGCCTCCACGGAGGTGAGGGTGGAGTCTGCCGTGCTGAGCCAGGCGTCGCCGTTGTCGGCGTTGCGCGCGTACTGCGCGTTGGCAGCCTGGTCGGAGCGGACGCTGAGGGCGCTCGCCGTGGCCGTCGGGTCGTCCGACGGCTTGGTGATGAGGCGCCTGCTCGTCGCCTGATCGTAGAGCGCTGCCTGCCGCTGCAGGCTCGCCTGCAGGTTGTTCTGCGCGTTGAGCGTCTGGGTCGCGTTCGTCACACGGGTGAACACGGTTACCTCCCGACCAGTCCGGTGTGGTTGATGAGCACGTCGAGCGCTTCGTCGACCGCGGTCATCACGCGGGCGGCGCCCTGATACGCATGCTGGAACGCCAGCATGTTCATGTTCTCTTCGTCGAGGTCGACGGACGAGTTGGAGAGCTGCGCGTTGACGGCGCCTTTCGACGCGAGGTCGGCGAGCGAGGCCTGCTGCTGTTCCGACTTGCTGGCGACGCCGACGCGCACGACGAACGCGGACCACTGCTTGTCGATGGCGTTCGGCCCCGTGCCGAGCTGGGCGATGGCCCCAGCGAGACTGCCGTCGCTCCCGCCTGCGCCAGGCGTCCCCGTGGCGATCTGGCCGACGGTGGTCGGTACGACGGACAGGCCGAGAGCGGCCGGCTTGGTCGCGTCGATGGCGAAGAAGTCGAGGCCGGTCGCTCCGGTGGACGTGGTGCCTGTGCGGTGCAGGTCGTTGACCCGCTGCGCGAGGGTGACCGCGAACGCGTTGTAGCTGGCGGCGGCCTCTGCGAGCACTCCGCCCGTTCCGGATGCGTCTGCCGGCGCGAGCGTGGAGATCGCGCCGGAGATGGCGCCGCCCTCCATCGCGATGGCCTGGCCTGGCCGGTGCGCCCACTCGAGGCGCACGGGGTCGGCCGTCGCGTCGCCCATGACCCGTGCCCCAGCGACCTGCACTGCATTGAACGTGGTGCCGGAGACGATCGCGTTTCCGCCGATCAGCACATCCACGGTGCCGTCGTCGAGCGGACGGACGACGCCGCCCGCGAGGTTGGCGATCTGGGTGGTGAGGACGTCGCGGCGGTCCATCAGCTCGTTCGCGGAGCCGCCGGCGGCGAGCGTCGCCCTGATGCGGCCGTTCAGGTCGGCGACCTGACTCGCGGCCTGGTTGAGGTCGGTGACCATGCCGTCGACGTTGGTGCGCAGGGCGCTCCACTGGCTGTCGACAGCGGCGTAGCCCTGCGAGATCTGGGTGACCAGGCTGCCGGCCTGGCCGAGCAGCACGCCGGCCGGCGCCTGCTCCCCTGCCTGGTTGGACACGTCGCCCCACGCCGACCAGAACTTCTGGAGCTGCGTGGAGATGCCGTTCGTGCCCGGCTCGTTGAGCGAGCCTTCGAGGGTGGCGAGCGCCGACGCCCTGGTGCCCGAGTATCCGGAGAGCGCCGTGGTGGTGCGGACGCGCGCATCCAGGGTCGCGTCGTCGAGCCGCTGGACGCCGTTGATGCTGACGCCCTGGCCTGGGCGGACGCCGCCGGTGAAAAGCCCCGCCTGGTTGAGGGCGGGAACGCCCGAGGTCGAGATGCGCTGCCTGGTGTACCCCTGCGTGTTGGCGTTGACCAGGTTCTGGCCGACGACGTCGAGGCCGGCCTTGGCCGCGACGAGGCCGGTGTACGCGGTGTTGAGTCCGCTGAAGGTGCTCATCCTGGTGTCGTCCTACGCTTCCGTGTCGAAGAGCCTGGCGGTGGATGCACCGGGCCGGCTCTCCCCGCCGGCGCCGTACACGCCGGGGTCTCCCCCGCCGCCGGCCAGGCCGTTGATGGTCTCCTGGGTGGAGCGGGCCGCCTCGCGCAGCAGACGCTCGTTGGTGTCGCGTACCTCGGCGATCTGACCGGTGAGTTCGATCATCGCCGCGAGGTGCGACGAGAAGATGTCGGACCAGATCCCGTCCGGTGCGGCGACGGCGAGCTCACGGAGGCTGGAGTCAGGGCTGATCCCCCACTCCTCCGCGAGGGTAGCGACCTCGACCGTTCGTGCGAGGCCGACGGAGCGCATCCGCTCCATGACCTGCTCGACCTCGCGGGTCGCGTGCGAGATCCAGCGCGACTTGCCCGCGGTGAGCAGCAGCTGCTCCTCCTCGAGCTTGAAGAGCAGCAGCTCGAGCAGTTCGCGTTCTTTCCAGAGCTGTGCTGAGAGTTCGCTCGCCGCCATGTCGCCAACCTCCTCGTGAGTCGTCGTGCGCACATGGTCCCCTCGGGTCGTCGGCACACGGTCTGCGCCGTCAACAGGGACCATCGGCAGGGTTGGCCTCGATGTTAGGGGCGTCGAGCAATGAGTTCGCTGTGATCCCTAGCGCTTTTCACATGAATTTCAATATTCCCCGTACTGGGGGTACGCCCTGCCCCGTAGTGGGGGCGCGACACACGCGTGCTGGATTACTTGCAATTGTTACCGTGAACAACGAACGACCCCTAGCGCCTGTTCGGCACCCGAAGTAAGTCCGGACATCCACAGCACCGCCCGAGCACCACCCGCACCGAACCCCGGCAGACAACGCCGGCCGGCCAGCGGGCGCTCGGCAAACCAAGACAGGGGTCACCCGCGTGAACCGGACAGAACGCAACACGCTCGTCGTCGAGAACCTGCCGCTCGTCGGCTATCTCGTCTCCGACCTGTGTTCGCGCGCGACGCACCTGTCGCGCGACGACCTGGCCTCGGCCGGCGCTCTCGCCCTCGTCCAGGCGGCGGGCGCCTTCGACCCGACGCTCGGCATCCCGTTCGGGGCGTACGCGCGCACCCGTATCGTCGGTGCGTTCGCCGACGAGATGCGCGCGAGCGACTGGGCCACGCGCTCCGCGCGCAAGCGCATCAAGGAGACGATGGCGGTGCAGGAGAGCCTCACCGCTGGGCTGGGCCGCACGCCGACGATCGAGGAGATCGCGAACGCGCTCGGCGTCGACCGCGAGACGGCTTCCGCTGCGCTCTCCGACGCATCCAGGGTGGTCACCACCATCGACGAGACCGTCGAGTCGATCCTCGTCTCCGACGCCGCCACCCCGGAGGACTCACTGCTCGCCGGAGAGCAGACCGCGTACGTGCGGGCCGCCGTCTCCGCCCTTCCCGACCGGATGCGCTACGTGGTCGAGGCCATCTACTTCGACGACCGCACCGTGACCGAGGTCGCAGAAGAGCTCGGGATCACCCACTCGGCCGTGTCCCAGCAGCGCTCCGAGGCCATCCGCCTCATGCGCGAAGGCATGGCGACGCACTACGCCGACGAAGGCGACCCGGAGATCATCGAGGCCAAGACCTCGCAGGCCCGCCGCAGCGCGTACCTCGCCAGGCTGGCCCAGCACGCGGTGGCCAACGTGGCGCGCCTGTCGCCCCCGCCGTCGTCCACGTCCGCACGCGCATCCTGAGCCGAGCGGCAATCGAATCGGATTGCCGCTAACGGGATGCACGGAGCGGCCGATAGAAGAAGTTGCGGCCCACGGATGGGCAGCACGAACCCAGTCATGGAGGAAAAGCAATCATGGGTATGCAGATCAACACCAACATCTCGGCACTCAACGCCTACCGCAACCTGAACAACACGCAGAGCGACCTGTCGAAGTCGCTCGAGAAGCTGTCCAGCGGCCTCCGCATCAACCGTGCGGCGGACGACGCGGCCGGCCTGGCCATCTCGGAGGGCCTGAAGTCGCAGGTCGGAGGCCTCACGGTCGCCGCCCGCAACGCTCAGGACGGCATCAGCGTCGTGCAGACCGCTGAAGGCCAGCTCACCGAGGTCCACTCGATCTTGCAGCGCGTGCGCGACCTGGCTGTCCAGGCCGGTAGCGACTCGAACAACGCCGACTCGCGCGGTGCTATCAAGACCGAGGTCGACCAGCTGACCAAGGAGCTCACGCGTATCTCCGGATCCGCGAACTTCAACGGCATCAACCTGCTCGACGGCTCGAACGCAAAGCTGACCTTCCAGGTCGGCGCAGGCTCTGTCGCCGCGAACGACCAGATCGACGTCGACCTGACCGGTGCCAACGTCGCGACGGTCGCGACCGCCGTTGGCGCCCTGACGTTCGACAGCGCTGCGAACGCGCTCACCTCGATCGCTGCGCTCGACACGCAGATCAAGGGCGTGTCCACCGCGCGCGCCAACCTCGGTGCGGTCCAGAACCGCTTCGAGAGCACCATCCGCAGCCTCAACGTCTCCAAGGAGAACCTGTCGGCCGCGAACTCGCGTATCACCGACACCGACATGGCGGAGGAGATGGTGAAGTACACCCGCTCCAACATCCTGTCGCAGGCCGGCACCGCGATGCTCGCGCAGGCCAACCAGTCCGGCCAGGGCGTTCTGCAGCTGCTCCGCTAGTAGGGCTGCGGCCGGGATGCGCAACCCCAAAGCGCATCCCGGCCGCACCACCGGCTGACCACCGCATCGCTTCGGAGGCCGGCCGACACGACGACAGAAAGGGAGTCCAGCATGGGCATGGCCGTCGACGGGCTCATCAGTGGCCTCAACACCACCCAGCTGATCGACCAGCTGATGCAGGCGGAAGCGATCCCGCAGACCCTGCTGAAGAACAAGGTCACAGACTCCACCACGTACATCAGCGCGATGCAGGCGCTCAACACCAAGGTCGCAGCCCTCGCGGACTCGGCGACCAAGGCGTCGAAGCCGACGGGCACCGACCTGCACATCGCCACCAGCAGCTCCACCTCGGTGACCGTCACCGCCGGCACGGGTGCTGTGGACGGCACCATCGACTTCACCGTCGACAAGGTCGCCCAGTCCCAGGTCATCGTCACCGGCCCGCTCACCGAGTGGCCGGACCAGCCGCCCGTGCTCACCTTCGTCGCGGCGGACGGCACGACCAAGCAGGTCACCGCCGCGAGCTCGTCGCTCGCCGACGTCGCCGCCGCGATCAACAAGGCGGGCGTCGGCGTCAGCGCCACCCGCGTCGCCGCTGGACTCGACCCGGTCAGCGGCCAGCCGACGTACCGGCTGCAGCTCAGTTCGACAGCGACCGGCGCCGCGGCGGCGTTCACCGCATACCGCGGAACACCGGCCGATGTGACCGCCGGAACCGCCACGAACCTTCTCACCGAACCGGGCGCTGCCCAGGTGCGCGCTGCACAGGATGCACAGCTCACGCTGTGGAGCGGCACCGGCGCCGCCCAGTCGGTCACCTCGTCCAGCAACTCCTTCAGCGACGTGCTCCCCGGCGTCTCGATCACGGTGAGCGCCGCATCCACCACCCCGGTGACGCTGTCGATCGCCCGCGACGACAAGGCGATCACCGACCTCGCGAACTCCCTGGTCACCAGCCTGAACGACATCTTCTCGTACATCAGCTCGAAGCAGGCGGTGGCCACGAGCACGGATGCAGCAGGCGGGACGGTCGTCACGGCCGGATCGTTCACGGGCGACTCGACGGTGCGGGATGCGAACCAGAAGCTGATCGACGCCGCATCCGCCCCCGTCAACGGGGTGTCGCCGTCCACATACGGCATCAGCATCACCCGCGACGGAACGCTCACCTTCGACAAGGACATCTTCGGTGCAGCGCTCGCCGCCGATCCGGAGAAGGTGAAGGCGGTCGTCCAGACGATCGCCGGCCGGGTCGCCGACGCAGCGACGGCCGCCAGTGACAAGTACGACGGCACGATCACCACCAAGATCACCGGCGAGCAGGCCACGGTGAAGGGCCTCAACGACCAGATCACCGACTGGGACTCCCGGCTCGCCGACCGCCGCTCTACCCTGGAGAAGACCTACGCGAACCTCGAAGTGCAACTGCAGCAACTGCAGTCGCAGTCCTCATGGCTGACCGGTCAGCTCGCCTCGCTCTCATCGAGTTCCTCGTGAGCCTGCTGAGCGGCACGGCCGCGAAACTCAACGCGTACAACAGGGACGCGGTCCTCTCCGCCTCGCCTGTGCGCCTCCTGACGATGCTGTACGACAGGCTGGTCCTCGATCTGACCCGCGCGGAGACGGCGCAGAAGGACGGCAACTGGCCGGTGGCGTGGGAGAACCTGCGCCACGCGGACCAGATCGTCGCCGAGCTCGCCTCCTCCCTCCGCCTCGACGCCTGGGACGGCGCTGACGGCCTCCTGCAGCTCTACACCTACGTGGCCGACCTGATTGTCTTCGGCAACATCGAACGCGACCCTGAGAAGGTCCGCGAGGCCATCGACCTCATCGAGCCGCTCCGCCAGACCTGGCACGAGGCCGCGGCGCTGCTGCCGTCGGAGACAGGCGGAACCCTTGGCACAGCCTGACGACTTCGACCAGTGGGAGGCGGACGCTCCGAGTGACGAGCCCCACTCCCCCACCGGCTGGGACGACGCGCTGACCCAGATGGAGCACGACCTGCAGGGCGCACTCGCCACGATCGACCCTGTGCCGTGGCGCCCCCCGATCGCCCTCGGCCCCATCCCGCCCGAGCTGATGGAGCGCGCCGCGCGCATCCTCGAGGCGCAGATGCACACGATCCGCTACCTGGAAGACGTGCGCCAGACCACCGCGAAGCACCTCGCGGCCGTGCGCGCCGTGCCGGCGGCCGAGCCCGGCCCGCACCCGGTGTACTTCGACCTCATCGGCTGACCGGCCTGGTGCGGGTGCGCACAGAGTTCCCCACCTGTGGATAACTCTGTGCACAACAGGTGGATGAGGGCGGTAAACGTGTGGAGGACACGCGCGAGATGTGTGGACTCTCAGATCCCTTCAAGCTTCAAAAGCACCTCTGATCAGGCTTTCTGAACGCCTTTCCCCAGATTCGAACGCGCGTTCGAAACTACCACCGTGTAATTCCAGGGGTGTGAACAGCTGTGGATGAAGCTGTGCACGAAGACGGTTACAGGGGAGTTCTCCACACCCGATCCAACGAATAGCTAACGACCTGCGCGCGGCTGCCGATAGCAGAGAGTGAGCACGGATCGCTCGCAGATCAGGCCACGGATCGGCCGCCACTCCAGATGATTTCCGATGGGATGCAGCTGTGCTCGAATCCGTGACCAGTGCCGCGCTCGCGAGTGCCCTCGACGGCCTCGCCGCCCGGCAGCGGGCGATCGCCAACAACATCGCCAACGTGAACACGCCCGGTTACACCGCGGAGCGCGTGTCGTTCGAGGATGCGCTCGCCCGCTCCGTCGCGCAGGGGGACGGCCATGCCGCATCCACTGTCGCCCGCTCGCTCGAGCCGACCAGGCTCGACGGCAACAACGTCAACCTCGACACAGAGACCCTGTCCAACGTGGACACCGTGCTGCGCTTCCAGTTCGCCTCGCAGGCGGCGGGCGGCCAGTTCTCGTCCATCCGAGCGGCACTGAGGACCAGCTGATGACATTCGACGCAATCGGCATCGCGGGCACGGGGCTCACCCTGCACCGCAAGTGGCTCGACGCCATCTCCGACAACCTCGCCAACATCAACACGGCGAAGCCGACGGACGGGGCGGCCTTCCAGGCGCGCTACGTCGTGGCGCAGGAGGGGGAGGGCACCACCGGCGTGTACGTCGCAGGCGCGGCATACGGCAGCGCGGAGGGCCGGATGGTCTACGAGCCGGACAACCCCGTCGCCGACGAGAACGGCTACGTGCGCTACCCGGACATCGACCTGTCGTCGCAGATGGGCGCCCTGATCATGGCGCAGCGCGGCTACCAGGCCAACGCAGCGGTCGTCGACCGCGCCAAAGAGTCGTACCAGGCAGCCCTCGAGATCGGACGCAACTGATGCCCATTCCCGCCATCGGCGCCGTCAGCGCTGTCGACACCACCGGCGCCACCAGCGCACTCTCCGCCGCATCCGGAGTCACCGGCACAGGGGGAGCGGCGTTCGGCAACTCCCTCACCGGCGCCATCGACAACCTGCAGCAGCTGCAGGGCACCAGTGACAAGCTCGCGATCCAGGCGGTCACGGGCAACCTCTCCGACATCCACGACGCCACCATCGCCTCGTCGCGCGCCCAGGTCACCCTCGAACTCGTCGCAGGCGTCCGCAACAAGGCCGTGGATGCGTTCAACGAGATCATGCGGATGCAGGCCTGATGCCACAGCAGGTCACAAGCTTCTTCCGGCGGCTCGGCGACACGATCCGCGGCTTCTCGATCGCGCAGCGCGTCATCGCGATCATCGGTGTCGCCGTGGTCGCGCTCGGCGTCACCGGGCTCGCGATGTGGGCGTCGCAGCCCGCGTACACGCCGCTGTTCTCAGGGCTGCAGGCGACGGATGCGTCCAGCATCGTCGACCAGCTCCGCACCGATGGCGTGCCGTACCAGCTCACCGACGGCGGAGGCACGATCCTCGTGCCGCAGCAGAAGGTGTACGACGAGCGCCTCAAGGCGGCGTCCGCCGGGCTTCCGACCGCGAGCACGGGCGGGTACTCGCTGCTCGACAAGATGGGGGTCACGTCGTCGGAGTTCCAGCAGTCCGTCACGTACAAGCGCGCCATGGAGGGTGAGCTCGGGTCGACGATCAGCGCCATGAAGGGCGTCAAGACCGCATCCGTTCGCCTGGCGATCCCGGAGGACACCGTGTTCGTGTCCGAGAAGAAGGACCCGACCGCGTCCGTGTTCGTGGAGACGCAGAACGGCGTGACGCTCTCCGCCGATCAGGTGCAGGCGATCGTGCATCTCACCAGCGCTGCCATCACCGGGATGCAGCCGACCGACGTGGCCGTGATCGACGCATCCGGCACGGTGCTCAGCGCGGTCGGGACCGGCGCCGTCGGGGGAGCGGACAAGCAGGCCAGCGACTACGAGACCCGCGTGAAGACGGCAGTGCAGACCATGCTCGACAAGGTCGTCGGCCCGGGGAACGCGACCGTGGCCGTCGCCGCAGACGTCAGCTCGGAGTCCGCGCAGCGCACGGAGGAGTCGTACACGACCCCGACCAACGCGCCGTCGCTCAGCGAGACGACGCAGTCGGAGACGTACACCGGCTCCGGCGGGTCTGCCGCCGGCGTGCTCGGACCGGACAACATCGCCGTCCCGAACGGCACCAACGGCAACGGCACGTTCAACTCCCAGTCCGCGACCAAGGACAACGCGGTCGACAAAGTCACCGAGCAGCGCACCATCCCGGCCGGCGCCGTGAACAGGCAGACGGTCTCTGTCGCCCTCAACAAGGATGCGGTGGGCGGCGACGTGAGCACCAACGAGATCCGCAATCTCGTCAACGCCGCGGCAGGGATCGACGTGACCCGCGGCGACTCGGTGAGCGTGGAGATGGTCAACTTCAGCAAGGCCAGCGCCACCGAGGCCGCCAAGGCGATCCAGGAGGCGAAGGACGCTGCGGCGGCCGACCAGCTCACCGGGATCATCCGCACCTCGATCATCGGGGCGGCCATCGTCGCCGCGGTGATCATCGTGTTCGCGCTCTACCGCCGCAGCCGCAAGCGCGCGGAGGAGGCGGCGGCCATCGACGGTGCCGACACCGTCGAACTGGACGCCGCGGCGTTCCCGATCGCGCTCGAACAGGCTCCGCCCACCGTGCCGATGCAGCTCGACCCGCTGCCCGAGCCGACAGCGCCGGAGCTGGAAGCCGAGCGCCGCCGCGCGGAGATCGAAGCGCTCGCAGAGCGCGACCCGCAGAAGACGGCGGAGTTCCTCCGCAGCCTGATGGATGAGCGGCAGGGCGTATGAACGAGCTCAAGGCGCCGCTGACCGGCGCGCAGAAGGCCGCCATCGTGCTGATGAACATGGATCAGCAGCGCGCGGCCCAGGTGATGAAGCAGTTCTCCGAGGAGGAGGCCGACGAGATCACCGCGGAGATCCTTCGGTTGCGCAGGGTCGACCCCGCCATCGCGGAGAAGGCGATCAGCGAGTTCCACGACATCACCGTGCGCGGCGGGATGAGCACCCGCGGCGGCAGGGACATCGCGGTCGGCCTGCTCGAAGCGTCGTTCGGCGCGGAGAAGGCCACCGGCGTCCTCAACAGGGTCGCCTCCAGCATGGCGGGAAAGCAGTTCGAGTTCCTGGACGCGGTCGAGCCTGGGCAGGTGCAGATGCTGCTGACCGGTGAGCTGCCGCAGACCAGCGCCCTGGTGCTCGCGCACCTGCGTCCCGACCACGCATCCCGCATCCTCGCCGGTCTCGACGAGACCGCGAGAGCAGACGTCGCCCACGCCATCGCGACGATGGGCAGCGCCAGCCCCGATGCGGTGCGCGTCGTCGCCGACACGCTCAAGCAGCGCGCCGGCGCGGTCGTCGGTTCGCGCGATTCGTCCGACGTGGTCGGGGGAGTGCAGCCGCTGGTCGACATCATCAACAGGGCGGATGCCAGCACGGAGAAGGCGCTCCTCGAAGCGCTCGAGCGCAGGAACCCCGAGCTGGCAGAAGAGGTCCGCTCCCGGATGCTCACCTTCGCCGACATCGTCAAGCTGGAGGACCGCGACGTGCAGCAGGTGCTGCGCGGCATCGACGCCGCCATGCTGGCCGTGGCGATGAAGGGCGCGACAGAGCAGGTCATCGAGACGATCACGGGCAACCTGTCCGAGCGCAACAGGGAGATCCTCGCGGACGAGATCCGCGTGCTCGGCCCCGTGCGCCTGTCGCAGGTGGAGGACGCCCGCGCCGAGATCGTGCGCGCCATCCGCGACCTGGAGGCGACGGGCGCGATCACCGTGCAGCGGAACGACGAGGACGCGTATGTCGAATGACGCCGTGTTCGCTCCCGTCGCGATCCCGGTGATCGCGGAGACCGCCGAGGCGGTCGCGCAGGGCGATGCCGCACGCTCTCGCGGCTATGCAGCCGGGTATGCGGACGGCCTGCGCGCGGCGGCGGAGGAGCAGCAGGCGTGGCTCGCGGCGGCGGATGCCGACCGCGAAGCGGACGACGCAGCAGCAGCCGAACGGCTCGCCGTGCTCGCCGCTGCGCTGAGGAACGCGGCGATCGAGCTGCGCGAGTCGACGGTGCCGGTGCTGGCCGAGGCGGAGAACTCCCTGGTCGAGGCGGCTTTCTCGCTCGCGCAGGCCGTGGTGGGGGATGCGCTGGCCAACCGGGTCGCCGCCGCCAACGCTGCCGTCTCGCGGGTGCTCGGCGGCGACGTCGCCGGGGCGGTGAGCGTCGTGCGGCTCAACCCGGAGGACCTCGCCGCGATCGGCCAGGGCGCTGCGGGCGACGCTGTGCGCCTGGTGGCCGACCCTGCGCTCGCACCGGGGGATGCGATCGGCGAGCTTCCGGACGGCTGGCTGGATGCGCGCATCCACTCGGCCATGGACAGGGCGAGGGAGGCGCTGGGATGAACGGAGCCGCCGAAACCGCCACCGCCGCAGGCACGGCAACGGCGACCGCCGTGCTCCCGCGCATCGCGGACGCCGTGCGCGCCGCTGGGGTGGAGAAGGTCGGTCGCGTCGTCGGGATCGTCGGACTCGGCGCGGAAGTCGAGGGCGTGCCGGCAGCGATCGGTGACATCGTCGTCGTGGGGGAGCGGCCGGGCGTGCACGCGGAGGTCGTCGCGACCTCGGCGGAGCGCATCAGGGTCATGCCGTTCGGCCGTCTCACCGGCATCGGCGCCGGCGCGCCTGTCCGCGCGCTCGGCGCCCCGCTGCTCGTCCCGACCGGGCGCGGGATGCTCGGCCGCGTCATCGACTCGCTCGGCCGCCCGGTCGACGGCAAGGGCCCGATCGAGCCGGACGGCTTCGTGCCCATCGACCACCGCGCCCCTGAGGCGATGCGGAGGGCGCGCATCCAGAGCCCGCTCGGACTGGGGGTGCGCGTGCTGGACACGCTCGTCACCGTCGGTCGGGGGCAGAGGCTCGGCCTGTTCGCCGGCTCCGGGGTCGGCAAGTCGTCGCTGCTGTCGATGATCGCCCGCGGAACGGAAGCCGAGATCTCGGTGATCGCGCTGGTGGGGGAGCGCGGCCGAGAGGTACGGGAGTTCCTCGAGGACGACCTCGGGCAGGAAGGGCTCGCCCGCTCCATCGTGGTCGTCGCGACCTCGGACGAGCCCGCCGTCATGCGCTTGCGCGCCGCGTTCACCGCCACCCGCATCGCCGAGTCGTTCCGCGACGCGGGAGCGCACGTCGTGCTGATGATGGACTCGCTGACCCGCGTCGCGATGGCGCAGCGCGAGATCGGCCTGTCGGTCGGCGAACCGCCGGCCACCCGCGGGTACCCGCCGTCGACGTTCTCCCTGCTCGCCCAGCTCCTCGAACGCGCGGGCACAGGCGAGACCGGGTCGATCACCGGCCTCTACACCGTGCTCGTCGACGGCGACGACCACAACGAGCCGATCGCCGACGCCGCCCGCTCGATCCTCGACGGCCACGTGGTGATGGACCGCCGCCTCGCCGTGGTCGGGCACTTCCCCTCGGTCGACGTCCTCGGCTCCATCTCGCGCCTCGCCTCCCGCGTCACAACGCCGGAGCAGCGCGCCGCCGCCGTCGCCCTGCGCAGCGTGCTCGCCGCCAAGGTCGCGGCCCAAGACCTCCTCGACGTCGGCGCATACAAGACGGGCACCAACCCGCGAGTGGATGCGGCCGTCGCGCACGAAGACGCCATCAACGCCTTCCTGCGCCAGAACCTCGGCGAGAACGCCGAACCGGCCGAGGCGTGGCAGCGTCTCGGCCACCTCGTGAACCTGCTCGGAGGTGTCTGATGGCACGGGCGTTCCAGTTGGCGGGTCTGCTGCGGCTGCGGCAGATCGAGAAGGACCACGCGGCGAGCGACCTCGCTGCGGCCAATGCGTTCCGGCGGGATGCGGGGGAACGCCAGGCGCGCGCCATCGCCGCCCTGCACGCTGTGCCGGTCGAGGCCACGGACGCGAGCACGCTGTTCGCGATGGCCGCTGCACGCGCATCCAGTCGCAGCATGCTCGCCGACCTCGCCGCCCTCGCCGAGCGCGCGGATGCCGACGTCGCCGAGGCGCAGACCGCATTCGGCGAGGCGAAAGCGCGGGCGGTCGGGCTGGAGAAGCTCGAGGCGCGGCACAACGCCAGCGTGATCGCGGGAGAACTCAGCGCGGAACAGGCCGCGATCGACGAAATCGCCACCGGCGCCTGGGTGCGCGAACGGGAAGGGAACGACGCATGACCGTCACCGACGCACTCACCAGGATCGCCCAGATCCAGGCCACGCTGGTGCAGATCGACAACCCGACAGCGGCGACGTCGTCGACGGGTTCGTCGTCCGGCTCGTCCAGCACCTCGGCGACCGACTTCGCGAACGCGCTCGCCGGGGCAGTCGGAGAGACCTCCGGTGTCGGCGCAACCGCGGGCGGCGGGTCGGTGACCGGCGCGGACGTGGTCGCCGATGCGAAGAAGTACCTCGGCGTCCCGTACGTCTTCGGGGGAACCACCTCCAGCGGCCTCGACTGCTCCGGCCTGGTGCAGCGCGTCTTCAAGGACCTCGGCATCGACGTCCCCCGCCTGGTCTCCGGCCAGTCGACCCTCGGCACGGAGGTGCCGTCGCTCGCGCAGGCGAAGCCCGGCGACCTGATCGTCACCAACGGCGGCGACCACATCGTCATCTACGCGGGAGACGGGAAGGTCATCCACGCGCCGAGCGAGGGCCGCAACGTGAGCCTGGTGGACAACTGGATGGACGACTCGGACATCGTCACCATCCGCCGCGTGGTGCCGGAGGCGAGCGCGGCGAGCGCGGCGCTGGCGAGCGCGCCTGCCGCATTCAACGCAGCGGGCGGGCTGTCGGCGGCGGGGCTGAGCGGGTTGTCTGGGTTGTCCGGGTTGTCCGGCTTGTCCGGGTTGTCCGGGTTGTCCGGGCTGACGGGCTCGTCAGGGCTCTCCGCTCTGTCGTCGCTGTCCGGCCTGTCCGGCCTGTCTGGCCTGTCTGGACTCTCCGGGCTCTCCGGGCTCTCCGCTCTCTCCGGTCAGTCGTCGTCCGGGTCCTCCGCCGCGGCGCAGGCCGTGCAACTGCAGGCGCTTCTCGCCTCGATGCTCGGCGGAGGTTCTGAATGAGCCCGACCATCGCTCCGGTGACCCAGACTCCTGCTGCGCAGGCACGCGCGGGCAAGCCCGGCACAGCGGGAGACGCGTTCCAGCAGTTCCTCGCCGGCGCCACACCGGCCACGCCCTCCCCCCGCCCAGACGCCAGGGATGCGCGGGAGGCGCGCCCCGCCGTCCGGGACGAGCCTTCCTCGCCCGCCGATTCGCGCCAGCGCAAGCCCGCGAAGTCCAGTTCCCCTGACGCGGCCTCCGGCACCGCGAAGCCTGCTGGAACCCCCTCCGCGGAGAGCGCGGGTGCGGCCACCCCGCCGCCCGCCGCGCCGGCCACGCCGGCCGTCGCTTCCGCCGCTCTCGCCGACGGTGCGTCCGCCGCCACAGCGGACGGCACGACACCACAGACAGCGCTCGCCGAAGCGACCGCGACGGCGACCGCGGTCGTGGCCTCGGCGTCTGCTCCGGCCGGACCGGCCACGGGCGGTCTCGGTCGCACCGCGAACGGAGCCGTTGACGCAACGGGGGCGACCCCGTCCGTCACCGCATCGGCAGCCGCCCCCGGCCCCAGCGCCCCCGCCGCTCCGGGAGGATCGGGAGACACGGGCGGGGGACGTGGCGGCGGCGCCGGTACGCCTGTGACTGCTCCCGCACCCTCCGCGTCGGCCGACATCGACTCGTCCTCGCCGCTCACGGCAGCCGGCTCGTCGGCCTCGGCTTCGGCGGCCTCCGCCGCACCCGCTTCGGCCTCCGCCGCACCCGCTTCGGCCTCCGCCGCCTCCGCTTCCGCGACCGACGCGGCCGAGGCCGCCGTCCCGGTCGCATCCGCGTCGCCTGCCGTGCCGGCATCGTCCCCGACCACGGCAGCCAGCGCGGCTTCGTCCGGGAGCGCGGCCGCCCCCGCACCCGCATCCGCAGCCACCGCCTCCACCTCGGCCACTGCCTCTACTGGCTCTGCCGCATCTGCCGCTGCCGCACCTACCGCCCGCGCCACCACGCGCCCCGCCGACGATGCCGCCCCGGCCGTCGCGACCGCGCCCTCCGCATCCACCCCCGGCGTCGTCGCGGCCCCGGCCGTCGCCGCTGCCGCCTCCACCGCGCCCACGACCGCCACCTCTGCCTCGCACGCGCCCCCCCAGACGGCCCAGCCCGCGCTCCCGCAGCAGCTCGCGCGCCCCATCTTCACGCTGGCCTCCGCCGGGCGTGGCGATCACGTCATGACCGTTCACGTCACCCCGGACACCCTCGGACCGGTGACCGTCCGCGCGCACGTCGGCACCGATGGCGTGCGGGTCGAACTGTTCGCCCCCACAGACGGAGGAAGGGACGCGCTGCGCGCCATCCTGCCCGACCTGCGGCGCGACCTCAACGGCGCCGGGCTCTCCGGCAGCCTCGACCTGTCCAGCCAGAACCAACCGCAGGCCGACGACCAGCGCAACGCCGAAAGCCGGCAGGGGAGCGGAGCCGCCGCATCCAGGGCAGAGCAGGCAGCCGACCCCCGCACCGACCGAAGCGCGGCAGACCAGCAGCGCGCAGCGGCACGCTACGGCGGCGGCGGTCACACCATCGACCTCGTCGTCTGACCGGACGACCTCCACCATCCACCCTCCATCGACCCAACCGACCGAACCGACCAGCCTCACCGCAGAAGGGAGCCACCGTGGCCGTCGACCCCGTCACCGGAGCGAACGACACCGCCGCCACAGGCGGCATCTACTCCACCCTGCCCACCCGGCAGCCCAAGCAGTCCCTCGACAGTGAGGCGTTCATGCAGCTCCTGGTCACCCAGTTGCGCAACCAGGACCCGAGCTCGCCGATGGACACCAACCAGATGATCTCTCAGACCACGCAGCTCGCGACCATGGAGAAGCTCACCAACCTGGACACCACCAGCCAGGAGGGCTTCGCCCTGCAGATGCGCACCGCTGCGGCCGCCCTCGTCGGGCACACCGTCAGCTACATCGACAAGGACGGCGCAACGCAGACCGGCGTCGCCTCCTCCGTCTCGTACGCCGGCTCCGTCCCTGTCGTCACCGTCGGCGACCAGAAGATCAACCTCGACGCGATCTCCGGCGTGGTCACCCCCACACCGGCGCCCGCGCCGACCGCCTGACCTCACCGAATCTCACAGAAAGGCAGCATCGTGCTCCGTTCCCTCTACTCCGGAATCTCCGGCCTCCGTTCGCACCAGACCATGCTGGACGTGACGGGCAACAACATCGCCAACGTCAACACCACCGGCTTCAAGTCCTCCGCCGTGCAGTTCGAGGACACCCTCTCGCAGCTCGTGCGCGGAGCGGGCGGCGGCCAGGGAGAGACCGGCGGCACCAACCCCGCGCAGATCGGCCTCGGCGTGCTCGTGGCCGGCATCAACACCAACTTCACTCAGGGCGCAGCGCAGGCGACCGGCCGCGCCACCGACATGATGATCAACGGCGACGGCTTCTTCGTCACCAAGGTCGGCGGCGAGACCCTCTACACCCGTGCAGGCTCGTTCGACCCGGATGCGCAGGGTCGCCTGGTCGGTCCGGGCGGCGCGATCCTGCAGGGCTGGAACGCGGTCAACGGCGTCATCCAGCAGGGTGGAGCACTCGGCGACGTGACCATCCCGCTGAAGGCGGTCGCGCCGGCATCCGCCACCACCACGGGCACCGTCTCCGGCAACCTGCCGTCCGGCGCAGCGGTCGGCGACCAGCTGGTGCGCGACGTGAAGGTCTACGACTCCACCGGTGTGGCGCGCACGCTGTCGCTCACCTTCACCAAGACCGGCACCGGATGGGATGTGGCAGGCACGGACGGCACAGCCACCGGCACCGGCGCGCTCGCCTTCACGAACGGCGTGCTCACCTCCGGCGGCAGCATCACGGTCGGCGGCGTCGCGGTCGACCTCAGCTCGGTCACCGGATACGCCGACCTCACCACGGTCGCCTTCAAGGAGCAGAACGGCCGCCAGGCCGGAACCCTCGAATCGTTCAGCCTGTCCCAGGACGGCACCCTGATCGGCCTGTTCTCGAATGGCGACAAGCAGGCGGTCGGCCGCATCGCCCTCGCCACGTTCGTCAACCCCGGCGGCCTCGAGAAGGCGGGCGGCTCCGGCTACCGCGCCTCCGTCAACTCCGGCAACCCGCAGCTGGGCGGTCCAGGCGACGCCGGCCTCGGCTCCATCCAGGGCGGCTCGCTCGAAATGTCCAACGTCGACCTCTCGCAGGAGTTCACCAACCTGATCGTCGCGCAGCGCGGCTTCCAGGCGAACGCCCGTATCATCACCACCTCCGACGAGGTGCTCCAGGAGCTCACCAACCTGAAACGCTGACCAGCACCACTTCCGCCCCGCAGCGGTTCGGCGCGGAACGCATCCTCTGTCTCAGGACGGGCGTGCGTTCCGCGCCGTTCGTGTTCCAGGCGCGGGATGCGCATCCCCGCTCACTGCAGGCAGAACTCGTTTCCCTCCGGGTCGCGCATCATGATCGCGAACTCCTCGTACGGTCCCCACGCCTCCGTCAGCGTCTTCTCCACGGTCGCCCCGAGCGCCACGAGCCTGTCGCGTTCCGCCTCGAGTTCGTCCCTGGATGCGGGACGGTCCTCGAACGGCGTGATGTCGATGTGCATCCGGTTGCGCTGCCTGCGCTCGTGCGCGTAGCGGGTGAAGTAGAAGCGCTGGTGGCGCGGGTTCTCGTCCCAGGCCACGGCGCGGGAGGCGATGGCGTCGTCGTCCAGCCCCGCTGCTTTCAGCTCCGCGATCTCCTCCTCCGTCCAGCCCGCCGGTTCCGGGTAACCCATCGTCGCGCTCCAGAAACGGGCGAGGGCGGCAGGGTCCTGCGCGTGGATGGTGACGTTGGCGATGCGCGCTGTCATGCGTCGAGGATACGGCGTGACCGGAGCGGGCGGAACGCCTCGTACACTCGTCCCGTGCCCATCATCACCGAGCTCGGACCGACGCTGCTCGGCGTCCTGCTGCTTGCGGCGATGGCCACCGTCGTGCTCACCGTCTACCAGGTGCCGCGCCGGTGGGCTCCGCTGCTCGCCATCCTCCGCGGCGCGGTGCAGCTCGCGATCATCAGCGTGATCCTCTCCGGGGTCATCACCAGCCCGGTGTGGGTGGCGCTGGCGCTGCTCGTCATGTTCTCCGTCGCGGCGGCGACGGCGACGAGGCGGATCGGCTGGTCGCTCGAGCACGCGACCATGATTGGCGTCGCGATGGCCACCGGGATCGTCGTGACGCTCGCGGTGATCTTCCTCACCGGCGCGATCGAGTTCTCTGCCAGATACGCGCTCGCGATCGGCGGCATCGTCATCGGCAACGCGATGAGCATCGCCACTCTCACAGGGCGCCGGTTCACCGAGGCGACCATCGACCACTGGGATGAGGTCGAAGGCTGGCTCGCGCTCGGCGCGACCCCGAGGCAGTCGACCATGGAGCTGGCACGCGGCGCGGTCTACTCGGCGCTCATCCCCTCGGTCGACCAGACCAAGACGACCGGTCTCGTCACCCTGCCCGGCGCCTTCGTCGGCGCGATCTTCGGCGGCGTATCGCCTCTGGAGGCCGGTCGCTTCCAGGTGGTGGTGCTCGCGGCGATCATGGCGGCAGGGTCGATCACGGCGGTCATCGTGTCCGCGTGGCTGGCCCCGGTGCGGACGCGTCCCGTCGCGCTGGACTGAGTGCGGCGGCTACCCGGACGCCGTCGTCGTCGACCCGAGCGCCTGCGGGATGAGCTTGCGGATGGCGTCCGGCTGATTCGACAGCACCACCACATCCACCCGCCGGTTGAGGGCGAGATCGGCGTCCGTCGTCCCCGTCGCGCTGGCGAGCGGACGCGCAGAGCCGTAGCTGAGCGCCACGATGCGTTCTTGCGGGAACCCGTCGGTCTCCACCAGGTGCCGCAGCACACTGGTGGCGCGTCCGGCGGACAGCTCCCAGTTGGTCGGGTACGGAGCGCCCGGCTGGCGCATGTCGGCGTGGCCCTCGACCGAGACCTGGTACGGCGTCGGCGCGAGCACCGGCCCGATGTCGTTGAGCACCTGGGTCGCTTGCACGCTCAGCTCCGCCCTGTTGGATGCGAAGAACGTCTCGTTGCCGACCAGCCCGATCGTGAGACCGCGCTCGTCGATGCGCAACTGGACCGCATCCTGCAGGCCGTCCTTCGTCAGCGAGGCCAGGATGCGCTCTTTCAGTTCCTTGAGGTTCTGCGCCTCCTGCTGGGCGAGCGCGAGGTCGGTGTTCTTGCCCTTGTCGTCGACCTGCGACGGCGGCACGATCACGCCGGTCGCCGTATCGATCTTCTGCGACTTCACCTGGCCGAAGCCGGTGGCGAGCGAGTCCTTCAGTTCCGCGAACTTCTTCTGATCCACCGTCGACATGGCGAAGAGCACGATGAACATGCACATGAGCACGGTGACCATGTCCATGTAGGAGGCCATCCAGCGCTCCTCGTTCTCGTGCTCCTCCTCTGGCTCGTGTTTGCGACGGCGGCGTGCGGACATCGCTACGCCGCTTCCTTGAGCTTCTCCGGCTTGGAGTCCTTGGCGTCCTTCTTGCTGCTGCCCGCATCGGGGACCATCGCGCGCAAGCGCTCGCCGAGGAGGCGCGGCTGGCTGCCGGACTGCACGGCGAGCACGCCCTCCATCAGCAGCGTCATGCGCTCCACGTCCAGCTCGGACAGGCGGCGGAGGCGCGCGCCGAGCGGCAGCCAGAGGAAGTTGGCCGACAGCAGACCCCACAGCGTCGCGACGAACGCGCTGGCGATCATCGGCCCGAGCTCGCCAGGCTCCGCCAGGTTCTCGAGCACGTGCGTGAGAGAGACGACGGTTCCGATGATGCCGATGGTGGGCGCGTACCCGCCCATGCCGCTGAAGAATTTGGCGGCGACCCTGTCCTTCTTCGACTTGGTGGCGATCTCGTCCTCCAGCAGGACGCGCAGCTCGTCGCCGTCCGTGCCGTCCGCGATGTTCTGCAGGGCGCGCTTGAGGAACGGGTCGTCGATGCTGTCCGCCTCCTGCTCCATCGCGAGCAGGCCGTTCGCTCTGGCCTTCTCGGCGAGGTCGACGACCTGGTCGATGACCTGCTGCGGCGGCTCGATCTTGCCGCGCAGCGCACGCGGGACGGCCTTCATGGCGACGACGAAGTCCTTGAGGGTGCCGCTGGCGATGCCGACGGCGAACGTCGCGCCGAACACGAGCACCATGGGGGCAGGCAGCACGAGCGCGCTGAGGTGCGCTCCCTCCATCGTCACCATGGCGACGACGGCGCCGAACGCCAGGACGATGCCGATTATGGTTGCGGGATCCATCACTTCTTCCTTGCACGGAGGGGAACGGTCCGAGCTTCGGGGTGCTCGCGGTGGTCATCCGGCGCCTCGTCGTCCCTGCCGGAGTCCGCAGGGGGGACGAGGCCGAGCTGAGGGGCGCCTGCGGGACGCGCGGTGGCGGAGGGCAGGTCGTGAGCGAGGGCGATGACCCTCGCCCGGTATGCGGCGATCTTCTCGATGACCTCTGACATGCTCTCCGTCACGATGAATTTCGCCCCGTCGACCATCACGAGGGTGGTGTCCGGGCTCGCGTGGATGCGCTCGATGAGGTCAGGGTTGACCGCGAACTGGCTGTCGTTCAATCGGGTGACGACGATCATGGGCGGCGAATCCTGGTCTCGGCTCCGGGTGAGCCGTCACAGGGGCACTATCGGCCGGCGGGGGCTGGGCGTAAGGGTGCGAGGCGGTGGATGAGGGAGATCACGGCGATCTCGTTCCATTCCGCGGCCGGTCCTAACGCATCCCGGCCCCCTGCCGATAGTGGGCACCGTGACCACCCTGCACGCCCCTGAGACCGCGCCCGAGGCGCCGGTGTACGACTTCCGGCGGCCGACCACGCTCGCCAGGGAGCACTCTCGCGTGCTCGAGCTCGCGTTCGAGACGTTCGCACGGCAGTGGGCGACGCAGTTGACCGCGAAGGTCCGCGTGCTCAGCCAGGTCGCGTGCGAGTCGGTCGCCATGCAGACCTATGACGAGTACGCCGCTTCGCTGCCTCCCACCACCGCCATGGTGCTGTGCGAGCTCGACGGGGTCGCTCCGAAGGGCGTCATCCAGTTCCCGACCGTCGCCGCCCTGTCCTGGGTGAACGCGATGCTCGGTGGAACCGGCACCCCCGTGGACGCTGAGCGCACGTTCACGCAGATCGAGCACGCGCTCGTGCGGCGGCTGATGGACGACGCGCTCGAAGACCTGCGGTACTCGCTCGGCGCGCTGCTCGTCACGCCCATCTCCGTCGACGCCATCCAGTACAACTCGCAGTTCGCGCAGGCCGCGGCGACCGCGGAGCTGATGATCGTGGCGACCTTCGAGCTGCGGGTGGGGGAGAACGTCGCTGAGGCGACACTCGCGCTGCCGGCCATCGTGCTGCTTCCCCAGCTGGGAGAGACCAACCCGACCAGCAGTGCAGACGACGCACGCGAGCTGCTGGATGCGCAGCTCGCCCACGTGCCCGTCGACGTGTCCCTGCGGCTCACGCCGGCGCTGGTCAAGCCGAGCGTCGTGCTCGGGCTCGCCGTCGGCGACCTGCTGCCTATTCCGCATCCACAACACCGACCGTTCGATCTCGCCGTCGGGGGTCACCCCGTCGCCGGTGCAGCGCTGGGCTCCAGCGGCTCGCGGCTGGCGTGCGTGATCGTGAACACGGCGGACTAGAGACCACGCGGCCGAGAGATACAGAGGACTGAGACACCATGAGCATGACCAGCACAGGAAGCGCGACGGCACTGAGCGCGTCCGACGCGCTCGCCGCGGCCAACGCCCTCGTCGGCGTCCTGCCGACGGGGACACCGCTCACCCCGCGCCTGCACACGCTCGGCGCGTTCGCCGGGGCGACGGGCAGTGCCGTGATCGCCAGCTTCGTCGGCAACGTGTCCGCCGACCTCGCCGTGGTGCTGCTGGATGCGCCGAGCCTCGTCGACGACGCGGCGGACGGTTCGCCGGTCGTCGCGCTGCAGGACGTGCTCCAGCCGGCCATCGAGGCCGCGAGCGACACCCTCGGCGCCGGCGTGCTCGACGATGCGCGGGTCGAGGATGCGACGCTGCTGTTCGAGGATGCCGACACCACCGTGTTCGAGCTGGCAGGCGCATCCGGGATCGTCGGCTGGTTCGCCATCCGGGGACGCACGAGCAGCACGGGACGCGATCTCGGCACCGGCTCGATGGCCGGGAAGCTGGGGCGTATCAGCAACGTCGAGATGGCGCTCACCGTGGAGATCGGCCGGACCAGGATGCCCGTGCGCGACGTGCTTGCGATGGAGCCGGGCGCCGTCATCGAGCTCGACCGCTCGGCAGGGTCGCCCGCCGACGTGCTGCTCAATGGACGCCTCATCGCGCACGGCGAGATCGTGGTCATCGACCAGGACTACGCGGTGCGCATCACCAAGATCCTCGACGCCTCGGAAGACCTGGACTGACTCTTCGTGGATACCGTGTTCGTCGCTCTCCGAGTGCTCGTCGTGCTCGGCGTGATCGTCGGGCTGCTCTGGTACGTGCAGCGCCGCGTCACCAAGGGCAAGCGCGGCGGCGTCCGCCGTGGGAACGCGGTGACCGTCGTCGGCCGTCAGGGCGTCGGCTCGAAGGCGTCCGTCGTGGTGGTGGACGTGGACGGGACACGGTTCGTGCTCGGCGTCACTGAGCGGAACGTCAACGTGCTCGCCTCCGGCGACCGGCCGGCCGACGTGGATGCGGAGATCACCCCGATCTCGCGGGTGCGCCAGACGTTCGCCAAACCAATCGACAGACAGAGCCCAATCGACCGGCAGAGCCCAATCGACCGGCAGAGCCCGATCCAGTCGGGCGACGTCGCCACAGCAGAATCCATCACAACCACCAAGGACGCCGCGCAGGATGCGCTCCCGTCCGCGACAGCAGCACGGCAGACGGGCGCCGCGAAGCCCGTGAAGGACACCAGGCAGGATGCCGATTACCTGACGGCGCAGGGACGCGCCTCCGTATTCGACGAGGCCCTCAAGGGCTCGATCCTGTCACCGGCAACGTGGAGGCAGGCGAGCTCGGCGGTGCGGCCCAAGAAGTGATCGCGGCGGCTGGGCGGCTGATCCGCTCCCCACGGTTCGTGGTCGCGATCGTGCTCGCCGTCATCACGGCGGTCGCCATGGTGCTCCTCACCGCGAACGTCGCGCACGCGGCCCCGCTGCCGATGGTGCCGGAGCCCGTCCCCACCCCGACCGGCCCAGCCGGCCCGGGCGGCGGAGGCACGGGCGGCGTCACCATCGACATCAACGGACCGAACGGCACCCCCTCCGCGGCCATCCTGACGCTCCTGGGCATCACCCTGCTGTCCGTCGCGCCCGCGCTGCTGCTGATGATGTCGTCCTTCACCAAGATCTTCGTCGTGCTCGCGCTCACCAGGAACGCCCTCGCGCTTCCGTCGATCCCGCCGAACCAGGTGCTCGCCGGTCTCGCCCTGTTCCTCAGCCTGTTCATCATGAGCCCGGTGCTGGTCGACATCAACAACCACGCCGTTCAGCCCTACCTGAACGGGCACATCGACTTCACCGCCGCCGTCCATCTCGCCGAGGGGCCGCTCAGGAACTTCATGCTCGCGCACGTCCGCGAGGAGGACATCGCGCTGATGACCCGTGCAGCTGGGCGTCCCAACCCGGCGAATCCGTCCGCCGTGCCGATGCTGACCCTCATCCCCGCGTTCATGATCTCGGAGCTGCGGGCCGCGTTCATCATCGGCTTCGTGATCTTCGTGCCGTTCCTGGTGATCGACATGGTGGTCTCCGCGGCGCTGATGTCGATGGGCATGATGATGCTCCCGCCGGTGATGATCTCGCTGCCGTTCAAGATCCTGCTGTTCATCCTGGTCGACGGCTGGGGCCTCGTGATCACCAGCCTCATCACGAGCTATCGGGGTGGCGGATGAACGCGAACGCGGTCCTCGACATCGCCATGCAGGGCCTGATGATCACGGCGAAGCTGGCCGCCCCGATCGTGGTGACGGCGCTCGTCGTCGGCTTCGCCATCTCGCTCGTGCAGTCGATCACCCAGATCCAGGAGGTGACGCTGTCGTTCGTGCCGAAGGCGGCGGCGGTCGGGATCGCCCTGATCGTCTGCGGGCACTGGATGATCTCCGAGCTGATCACGTTCACGCACGTCCTGTTCGAGAAGATTCCGACGCTGCTGGGCGGCGGCTGATGTACATCCCCATCGACCTGTCCACCATCGAGGCCATCGCCCTGGCGTCGCTGCGCATGGTCGCGTTCCTGGTGATCGCGCCTCCGTTCTCCTACAACGGCATTCCCGCCCAGATCAAAGGGATGCTCGCGATCGGCCTGGCCGTCGCCGTCGCCCCGCGCGTGGCCGAGGGATACCACTCCGCCGACATCGGGATGTTCCTGATCGACCTGCTGCGGGAGCTGGCCGTCGGCGCGACGCTCGGCTTCCTCGTCTACCTGGTGTTCGCCGCCGTGCAGTCCGCAGGGAACCTGGTCGACCTGTTCGGCGGCTTCCAGCTGGCGCAGGCGTTCGACCCGCAGTCGATGGTCAACGGCGCCCAGTTCACCCGGCTGTTCCAGATGACGTCGCTGGCGCTGCTGTTCGCATCCGGTGCGTACCAGCTCATCATCGGCGGCCTCGTCCGTTCGTACGACGCCATCCCGCTCGCGGCGGGCATCGATCTCGCCGAGCCCGCGAAGCAGATGGTCGTCGGGGTGACGCAGATGTTCGTCGCGGCCGTGCAGATCGCCGGTCCCCTGATCGTCGTGCTGTTCCTGGCGGACGTCGGCCTCGGCCTGCTGACCCGTGTCGCCCCCGCGCTCAACGCCTTCGCGCTCGGCTTCCCGCTGAAGATCATGCTCACCGTCGTGCTCGCCGCCGTGCTCTTCGTGGCGCTGCCCGGCGTGGTCGAGGGCCTGACCGGAACGGCCGTCAAGACGATGCTGGGGGTGGGCCGATGAGCGACGCGCAGGAACGCACAGAGCAGGCGACCGACAAACGGATGAAGGAAGCCCGCGAGAAGGGCCGCCTCAGCAAGTCGATGGACCTCACCGCGTGGGTCGGCGTCGGCGCGGCCGCCGTGATGCTGCCGTTCA
This sequence comes from Leifsonia sp. NPDC102414, assembly GCF_044765685.1. Classification (NCBI taxonomy): domain Bacteria; kingdom Bacillati; phylum Actinomycetota; class Actinomycetes; order Micrococcales; family Microbacteriaceae; genus Leifsonia; species Leifsonia sp. NPDC102414. The sequence continues at coordinate 561,730 of NZ_JBIWKN010000002.1, read as the reverse complement.
CCATCGACCTCGGCACCCGCGCCGGTGTCGACCAGGTGTTCACCGTCCGCTCCATCATCGAGAACCCGGACCCTGCCGCTGCCCTGCACGCTCTCGGCGACGGCCTCGGCAGCATCCTGGCCACCATCGGCCCGCTGCTCGCCGTCGCCGCCATCGCGATCATCGGCGCAGCGGCCGCGCAGGGCGGCGTTCACCTCAAGAAGCTCGAGGGCAAGTACGAGCAGTTCAACATCGTCAAGGGCGTCGGCCGGGTGTTCGGGATGCGCGCGCTCTGGGAGGGCGCGAAGACGCTGCTCAAGTCCGCGGTCGTCGCCATCGGGCTGTACCTGGTGATCCAGGGGCTGATGCCCGTGCTGCTCACGGCGGGCAGCCTGTCGCTCACCGCGCTGCTCGGCGCGGCGACCAGCGGCGCGACCGGCCTGCTGCAGGCCGCTGTCGGGGCAGGGCTGGTGCTCGCCGGGCTGGACGTGCTCGTCGTGATGCGGCGCAACCGCAAGCAGACCCGCATGACCAAGCGTGAGGTGCGCGACGAGCAGAAGAACAGCGACGGCGACCCGCTGATCAGGTCGCAGCGCCGCTCCCGCCAGCTCGCGATGAGCCGCAACCGCATGATCGCGGCCATCGGCTCGTCGGATGTGGTGCTCGTCAACCCGACGCACATCGCCATCGCCATCAAGTACGAGCCTGGCAAGTCCGCTCCGCGCGTTGTCGCGAAGGGTTCAGGAACGATCGCGCAGCGCATCCGCGAGAAGGCGGAGGAGGAGCGGGTGCCGATCGTCAAGGACATCCCGCTCGCCCGCGCGCTGCACGCCGGCTGCCAGCTCGGCGACGAGATCCCGGTCGACCTCTACAACCAGGTCGCCAGGGTGCTCGCGTTCGTCATGTCCCTCAAGGCCCGCGGCTCCGCATACGGAACCCACACCATGACCCCGATTCTGGGAGGCATCTCATGAGATCGACCACCGCCAAGGTCGCCGTCCCCATCGGGGTCGTCGGCATCATCATGCTGCTGGTGGTGCCGGTGCCCGCCTGGCTCCTCGACACGCTCATCATCGTCAACATCATGCTGGCGCTGGTCATCCTGCTCACCACGATGTTCGTCAAGAAGCCGCTCGACTTCTCGGTGTTCCCGTCGCTGCTGCTCGTGGCGACGCTGTTCCGGCTCGGCCTCAACGTCGCATCCACCCGCCTGGTGCTCGGCGACGGGTACGCAGGTCAGGTCATCCAGGCGTTCGGGCACGTCGCCGTCGGCGGGTCCATCATCATCGGCGCCGTGGTGTTCCTCATCCTCATCGTCATCCAGTTCATCGTGGTCACGAAGGGTGCGGAACGCGTCGCCGAGGTCGGCGCGCGCTTCACCCTCGACGCCATGCCGGGCAAGCAGATGGCGATCGACGCCGACCTGAACGCCGGACTCATCACCGAGGAGCAGGCGCGCACCCGCCGCGCAGAGGTGTCGGCGGAGGCGGACTTCTACGGCGCCATGGATGGCGCGTCCAAGTTCGTGAAGGGCGACGCCATCGCCGGCATCCTGATCATCGTCATCAACGTGGTCGGCGGCATCGCGATCGGCATGATCCAGCGCGGGATGGAGCTCGGCGACGCGGTCAACGCATACACGCTGCTGACCATCGGCGACGGCCTGGTCACGCAGATCCCGGCTCTGCTGATGGCGGTCTCCACCGGCATGATCGTCACGCGCTCCAACGCGGAGACCGACATCGGCACCACGGCCAGCGGCCAGCTCAGCCAGTCCCGCAACGCTCTGACCATCGCCGGATGCGCCGCCATCGTCATGGCGCTCATCCCCGGGATGCCGCCCATCCCGTTCGTGCTGGTCGGCGCGTTCCTGATCCTCGCGGCGCAGCGCCTGAAGAACTCGCAGGCCGCCGCGAAGAAGGCGCAGGCGGCGCAGGCGGCCGTCGCCAACGCGGGCAAGGGAGAGACGACGGACGACCTGCTCGAACAGATGCGCGTGCACGCCCTGGAGATCACTCTCGCACCCGACCTGGTCGACATCGTCAGCGGCGCCTCGGACGACCTGCTCGCCCGGGTGCGCGCGCTGCGCCGCAAGATCGCACTCGAACTCGGCATCATCGTGCCGCCCGTGCGCACCAGGGACAGCGCAGACCTGCCGCCGTCCACATACGTCATCAAGATCGCCGGCGTCGAGGCCGGCCGAGGGCAGGCGCCGAGCGGGCGCGTGCTCGCGCTCGGCGACGCCCTGGATGCGCTGCCGGGCACGCCGACGGTCGAACCGGTCTTCGGGCTCGGCGCCAAGTGGATCCCGAGCGAGATGCGGCACAGCGCGGAGCTCGGCGGCGCGACCGTGATCGACCGCGTCTCCGTGCTGATCACGCACCTGTCGTCGATCATCACCGCGAACGCCGCGCGCCTGCTCACCCGCGAGGACGTGCGCCAGCTGACCGAGGGCGTCAAGCAGGTGAGCCCGTCCGCCGTGGACGAGCTGGTGCCGAACCTGCTCACGCTGGCGGAGGTGCAGCGCGTGCTGCAGGGGCTGCTGGTCGAGCAGGTGGCGATCAACGACCTGCCGCGCATCCTGGAGGCGCTGGCGCTGCGGGCCAAGACGTCGAACGACCCGGAGGGGCTGATCGAGGCGGCGCGGAACGCGCTCGGCCCCGCGGTCGTCGCGCCCCACCTCGACGGGGCGACGCTGCGGGTCATCATGATCGACCCCGGCCTGGAGCAGGCGATGCTGGAAGGCCTGCGGCCCTCGGAGTTCGGCACGCAGATCGTGCTCGACCCCGCTCGGCTCGAAGCAGTGCTCGGATCACTCAGGCAGACCGCGGCGCAGCTCGACGACCAGGGAGTGTCTGCCGTACTGGTGTGCGCTCCTGCCCTGCGGCCCGCGATCCGGCGCCTCGTCGCCGGGCAGCTGAGCGGGCTCGCGGTGCTGTCGTACCAGGAGGTCACGGCGGTGCAGGCGGAGATCGAGACGGTCGGGGTGGTGCGAGTTGCGGAACCGATCGCGGCCTGAATGGGTCGACGCGACCGGGCTGGTCGACGTGGAGGAGGCCGAGGTGCTGCCGGCGGTGTCCACGTCGTCGGCGGCGTTCGCGGCGATCCTGGACGACCTGGTGCGGGTGGTGGGGGAGACCGAGGCGAAGCCGGCGGTGGCGGACGAGCAGGTGGATGCGGACAGCAGGGTGGATGCGCACGGCGGTTCGGGAGCCGTCGCCGTCGCGTCCGCTCCCGTGGTCGACGAGCGCATCCTGCGCGCCGCCGCCGAGCGGGCGACGGCCGCGGAGGAGGGTGAGAGGACGGAGCCACGCGCATCCACCGCGCCTGTCGACTCCCCCTCCCCGCAGCCAGCCGCCCAGCAGCAGCCGAGCTCTCCGCCGCAGCCGCCCGCTCGGCTGCGCGGCCGGGGCGACCTCACGCTGGTCGTCGGCCTCGGCGCAGACGCCGTGACCGCATCCCGTGTCTTCGCCGCGTCCGTCGACGGCGCCGAAATTCGCCCGGGCGGGAGCACCCGCGCATCCGCCCCGCGCGTCGACGACCGCCGCGGCGCCCTCCAGGCGCGCGCGGACGGCGTGCGCCGCGAGCGCTCCATCATCGCGGCCTTCGGTCTGGAGCACGGCGCAGCGGACATCCCGGCGCTCGCCGAATCGCTCGCCGGTATCGCGCCCGATCAGGTCTGGGTGGCCGTCGACGCCTCCCGCAAGACCGAGGACACCGCCGCCTGGGTGGCCGCGGTGGATGCCGTGCTCGCGGTCGACGGGATCGCAGCGTCTGGCGCCGCCTTCACGGCGACGCCGGGATCGGTGGCGGCGCTGGGCTTCCCCGTCCTGTGGCTGGACGACGCGCCCCGCTAGGCTGAAGCAATGCTGGTATTGACGCGCAAGGTCGGGGAGCGGGTGCTCATCGGCGACGACATCGTCGTGACGATCCTGGATGCGCGCGGCGACGGCATCCGCATCGGCATCGACGCGCCGCGTGGCGTCCGCATCCAGCGCGACGAGGTCATCCGCGCGATCACCGAGGCCAACCAGCAGGCCACCGAGTCCGCAGCGACCACCGACGACCCGGAGTCGCTGATCAAGAAGTCGCTCGGCCTGTCCTGACGCGCCCCGCGTCACCCCGTGTCCACCGATCGGCGGACACGGATGACAGCCGCCGGCCGGTGCCGCGCGCGAGCCCGCCAGGCGAGGCTGGAACCATGAAAACCTCCAGCGCGTCGAGGCTCGCGCTCATCGGCCTCATCCTCGCCGTCTCCATGACGACCATCGACCAGACGATCGTCGCCCTCTCCGCCCCGACCATCCAGCAGAACCTCGGGCTCAGCCACGACGGGATGCAGTGGGCGGTCAACGTCTACCTGCTCACCACCGCCGCGTTCTTCCTCCTCGGCGGCCGCGTCGCCGACGTGTTCGGGCACAAGCGCATGGCGCTCATCGGCATCGCAGGGTTCGGCATCACCTCGCTGCTCTGCGGCCTCGCCCCCGCAGGCGACGGCGCGGAGGCGTGGCTCGTCGCGGCCCGTGCGCTGCAGGGCGTGAGCGGAGCGATCATGTTCCCCGCCGCCATCGGCATCGTGGTCGAGGGCTTCGCCCGCGCATCCCGTGGACGGGCGATGGCCATCTTCTTCGCCATCACCGGCGCGATGACCGCTCTCGGCCCGATCGCCGGCGGCTACCTCACCGTGTGGACCTGGCGGGCGATCTTCTGGGTGAACGTGCCGATCGCGATCGCCGCGTTCGTCATCGTGGCCATCGCTGCGCGCCCGTCCGTCCCTCGCAGGGAGCGCATCGACTGGCTGGGTGCCGTGATCGTGGCGTTCGGGATGAGCGCCATCGTGTTCGGCCTGCAGCAGGCGAGCCCGTGGGGCTGGGACGACCCGTCCGTGTACGGCAGCCTCATCGCCGGTGTGCTGCTGATCGCGCTCTTCATCGTCCGACAGCGCCGGGTCGCGCAGCCGCTGGTGCAGCTCGCCGCGTTCCGCGACCGCGGGTTCACCCTCTCGACGCTGGCGACGCTGTTCTCGTCCATCGCGTTCATCTCCACGTTCTTCTTCCTCAGCGTCTACGGTCAGGTGTCGTTGCAGCTCTCCGCCCTCGACACCGGGCTGCTGTTCCTCAAGTTCTTCATCGGATTCGTCATCGCCAGCCGCATCGGCTCCGTCCGGTTCGACAAGCACGGCGCCCGCGGGGTCGTCATCCTCGGCGGTCTGGTCGGCGCGGCCGGCTTCGCGTGGCTCGCAAGCTCGGTCACGAATCTCAACATCCAGGCCGGTTCGTTCTTCAACGCGCAGACCATGCCGATCGTGGTGGCAGGCGCGGGCATCGGCCTGATGTTCAGCGCGGTGTCGACGGATGCGGTCAACAGGGCCATCGGCGCCAGCTACGGCGAGGTCACGGCCATCTCGCAGACCATGAAGAACTTCGGAGGGGCGCTCGGCCTCGCGGTGTTCACCACCATCGTCACCTCGCGGCTGACCGACCTGCTCACCGCATCGTTCGCGAAGCTCGGCGCCGGGCCGGCGGATGCGCAGCGCGCGGTCGACCAGATCTCCGGCGCATCCGGTGGCGGCAGCTCCCTCTCCGCACTGCCGCAGGCCGTGCGCGACCAGATCATGCACGCTGTCCAGACCGACTACGCGTCGAGCGTTCAGTGGGCGTTCATCGGCATGGCGGTGGCGATGGCCATCGTGGCGGTGCTCGGGTTCTTCTACCCGGCAGGGCGCTCCTCCGCCGAGCCGGACGAGGCAGCGGCCGCCGCCGCCGACAGCGACCGAGCCGCTACAGTCTGAGCGTGGAGACCGTGACAGGGCAGCGCATCACCGACAGAGCACTCAGCGACTGGCTGTGGTTCTCCGGTGTCGCGACCGCGGCCACGGTCGTGATGATCCTGGCGAACCCGGTGGGCGGGTTCGCCGGCGCCGCGCTCGCCGCCGCGATCGTCGTGGCCCTCGCCCCGGTGTACTGGTTCCTGGCCAGGCCGAGCCTGGCCGGGCTGCGCAGCGACTCGCCGCGGGCGTGGGCGTACGTCGCCATCGCGATCGTGGCCTACCTGATCGCGCTCGGCCTCAACGACTGGACGAACGTCGCGCTGTTCGTGCTCTCTCCGCAGTTCTTCCTCCTGCTGCGGCCGTGGTTCGCCGGGGCGGCGATCGTCGTGCTCAACGCAGGAGGGCTGCTCGTGCGGGTCGGGCTCGGGCAGGTCGGCCCCGCCGATCTCGCCGAGCTGATCGGCTGGACCGTCCTGATCATCGCCGTCTCCATCTACTTCAGCAACAGGATGACCACCGTGACTCAGCAGAGCGAGGCGCGCGCAGCCCTCATCGAGCAGCTCAGGGAGCAGCAGACGGAGATCGCCACGCTCTCCGGCCAGCAGGGTGCAGCGGCAGAGCGCGAGCGCATCGCCCGCGAGATGCACGACACCCTCGCGCAGGGTTTCACGAGCATCGTCACGCTCGGCCACGCTGTGCAGGGCGAACTGAGCAGCGACCCCGAAGCCGCACGCAGGCACGTCGAGCTCATCACGGAGACTGCGCAGGAGAACCTGCAGGAGTCGCGCCGCATCATCGCGGCGATGACCCCCGGCAGGCTCTCCGAGGGCTCGCTCGCCCAAGCCGTCGAGCGGGTCACCCGCCGCTTCGCCGACGAGACAGGGGTGGATGCGCGGTTCAGCTCCACCGGCACGCCGCTCCCTGCCCCGCCCACCGCAGAGGTGGTCGTGCTGCGGGTGGCCCAGGAAGCCCTCGCGAACGTGCGGAAGCACGCGGCGGCGGCGCACGTCCACGTGGTGCTGGAGTACGGCGACGGCGGCGTTGCAGGAGAGGGCGACGACCGCGGGGCGGGGATCGCGCTCACCGTCTCCGACGACGGCCGGGGCTTCGACGGCGACGCACCGCGCGACGGGTACGGGATCGACGGGATGGCGTCGCGCGTGCGGGAGGTGGGCGGCGTGTTCGAACTGGACGCGCATCCCGGTGCGGGAACGACGGTGCGGGTGACCCTCCCCGTGAAGGAGGAGCAGTCATGATCCGCATCGTCCTCGCCGACGATCATCCGATGGTGCGGGAAGGCATCCGCGGGATGCTGCAGAGCTACGACGACATCGACGTGGTCGGCCAGGCGTCCAGCGGGCCGGAGGCGGTCGCGCTCGTGGCCGCCCTGCATCCCACTCTGGTGCTGATGGATCTCCGGATGCCGGGCGGCGACGGTGTCGAAGCGACGAAGGCGATCGTCTCCGCGCACCCAGGGACCAGGGTGGTCGTGCTGACGACCTACGAGACGGACCAGGACATCCTGCGCGCCATCGAGGCGGGCGCGAGCGGCTACCTGCTCAAAGACATCGCCCCTGCCGAGCTGGCCAGGTCGGTGCGCGCCGCCGCTGCAGGCGAGACGGTGCTCGCCGGGTCGGCGGCCACGGCGCTGCTCAGCCGCGTGCAGGGAGGGCAGGCCGCGCCGGCGCTCTCCGCGCAGGAACTCAACGTGCTGCGCCTCGCGGCCGACGGGCGCACCAACGCGGCGATCGGCTCCGAGCTGTTCATCGGCGAGGCGACCGTGAAGACCTACCTGAGCCGCGCGTACGAGAAGCTCGGCGTCTCCGATCGCACATCGGCCGTGCGGCGCGCCCTGGAGCTGGGACTGCTCGACTGACCGGCAGAATACCCGCATGGCAGTGATCAGAACGGAGCGCGGGCTCGACCGGCTCGTCAACTTCGCGGATGCGACGGTCGCCATCGCGATCACCCTGCTGATCCTGCCGCTCGTCGACGTCGCCGGCGACATCGCGCACGAGTCGGTCGGCGCGTTCGTCTCCGAGCACAACGGCGAACTGCTCGGCTTCGTGATCTCGTTCATCGTGATCGGCCGGTTCTGGATCATCCACCACCGCGTCTTCGAGCTGGTGCTCGACTACTCTCCGGCGATCATCTGGTACAACTTCCTCTGGCTCGCCTCGATCGTGTTCATCCCGTTCGCCACCAACCTCGTCTCTGCCATCGGCGGAGACCGCGGCGATGTGGATGCGGTCTACATCGGGAACATGGTCGTCGCGTCCGTCGCCATGCTGCTCATCGAACAGCACCTCTACCGCCATCCGGAGCTGCTGAGGGAGAACGCCCGCGACAGCATCGACCTGCTCCGCGGGCTGACGCCCGCCCTTCTGCTGGTCGTCGCGCTGGTGCTCGCCGTGCTCGTGCCGCAGGTCGGGCTGTTCTGGCTGCTGGTGCTCTTCCTCGGCAGGCCGCTGCACGCACTGCTGGTGCTGGTGTTCCGTCCGCGGGGTTCACAGAGCGGCCGGTGAGGGCTACCGTCGGCGCCACGACTAGGCAGGAGAACCGATGCGTCCCAAGTTTCTGATCATCCTCGTGATCGCCGGCATCGCTTACGTCCTCGGCGCGCGCGCCGGGCGCGAGCGCTACGAGCAGATCTCCACGGCCGTCACCTCGTTCTGGAACGACCCCAACGTGAAGAAGGCGCGCTCCGAGGCCAAGAAGAACGTCAACAAGGCCCGCAAAGCGGCCCAGAAGAAGCTCCGCTAGCGCTCGCTGGGCGCCGCTGGGCGCCGCTGGGCGCCACTGGGCGCGAACGCCTCGTGCGAAACGTGCGGTCCCGATCTCCGGAACCGCACGTTTCGCACGACGCGTGTGTGCGTCAGCGGTCGCGTTCGGTGTAGTCGCCCTGCTCTTCCTCCGTGGTGGCTTCCTGCACCTCATCGGTGTCGGTGTAGCTGCCCTTGGTCTCCGGGTCGGGGCCGACGCCCTCCTCCTCGGTGTACTGACCGTGGACCGTGCGCTCGGTGGGTCCTTCGCCGTCCACTTCCGTGTATGTGCCCTCGAGGTCGTCCCTGTCGGCCGGTTCGCGCTCTGGCTGCTCGTTCGTGCTCATCCTGGCTCCTTCCGCCGGCGGCACAGCAGACCTCGCTCGCCGTCGGCACGCTGTCGTGAGGCAGAGCCTACGCCCGCGCCGGTGGTCCGGCTAGGGATGCGCGGCGCACGTTCGTGCAGCATCCGGCGCCGCCCGCATCCACTGCCGGCCACGCGCCCGCCGTGGACAGAACGGTAGACGACAAAACCTCATTCGGAGTAGTGTTCGCCCGTCACCAACGACGGGGTGGGCACCATGACGGACAGCACCACAGGCAGCAGCACAGGAAGCGCAGACGGCGGGCTGCAGCGGCCCCACCACATCCTCGAGTTGCGCATCCACGGGATCAAGAACACGCCACCGGCCGAGATGCTCGGCGTCGACAAGGCCGACCTGCGCCAGTACCAGGGGGATGAGAACGGCGGCTTCTGGCTGCCCACCCGGCTGCCGGAACCCGACCCGGACGACGACACCCCGAATCCCGCCGTCCCTCCGCCCGATGTGCGGCGAGAGGCGTACTCGTGGGGTGCGATGGCGCGGTACGGCGGGGGAGCGCTCGTCATCATCGGCCAGTTCTTCGTGCAGATCGCGTGGCTGCTGCTGCTCCCGTTCGGGCTGACGAACAGCGCGTACTGGACCAGGCGCATCCCGAACCAGCGGGCGGGCGGCGAGTGGCGCGGCGGCGTCGGCGTGACCTCGCTGCGGGTGTTCGCGCTCGGGCTGACGCTGCTGTACGTGTGCGCGCTCGGCTCGGTGAGCCTCGACCTGATCGGCACCCAGTGCCTCGGCGGAGGGGCATGCCCCGCGCTTCCGTCCGGTGTCGTCGACTTCCTCACCTCCGGATTCCTCGCCGAGCGCGGACGGCAGATCGCCGTGCTCTCGCTCGTGCCCGTCGCCGGCGTGGTCGTGCTCTACCTCGTGTCGCACAGCGCTCGCACCCGCTACGAGGCAGGCATCTTCAACACCGTGCGCCGGATGCGCAACGCAGACACCCCCGCCCGTGCCACCGAGCGCAGGCCACTCAGCGTCGAAGGCTTCTGGCAGCAGTCCCGCGTCGGCTCGCCCACCGAGTGGCTTCACCTCGCCGGTGCGCTCTGCCTGGTCTCGCTGCTGCTCGTCTGGGACCGCGTGTTCGCCGGCGTCCCCGGCTGCGGCGAACTGCAGTCGTTCGGGCCGAGCGGATGCGTCGCCCGCCTCTTGGGCCCCGGCGGCGGGCTCTGGTACTTCACAGCGGCGGGCATCGTCGCCGCGGCGGGCATCGTCTGGATAGTGGTGCGCATCGTGCGCTCCTCCGACACGATCAACCACTCCGGCGAACGGCTCGCGGCGTTTCTCCGCGACGAGCAGCGCCGCAGGGAGACGGTCGCAGCGATCACCGTCGCCGCCGCGGTGCTGCTCTACCTGCTTGTGCTCATTGCACTGTTCCTCAACGGCGCCTATCACCGCTCTCCGTCGTTCGCGTTCCTCGGCCTGGTCTCCGCGCCCTCGATCATCCTGGGCGTGCTGGTCGCCATCTGCCTGTCGGCGCTCGGCTGGCGTCGAGGGGTACCGCACGTCCTCTCGATCGCGCTGATGACGGTCTCCGGGCTCACCTTCCTCATCGGGGTCTCGATGAATCCGGCACGGCTGGGCGGGCAGCCGGGAGCGCTCCAGTGGGTGTTCTACCTGATCGCCGGTCTGTTCCTGGCGGCACAGCTCGTGCTCGTGGGGGTGTGGCCGCGCATCCACGGCACCAGGGAACGGTTCCGCACGGAAGGGTGGGCTGGCATGGGCCCCGGCGTGTGGATGCTGCTGTCGCTCGGCGCCGCGATGATCCTGTCCACGCTGCTGGTGCTCGGCGTGCAGAGCTGGCTGGGCAGCGGCACTCCGGCCTGCGGCTGCGCCGCCCCGGTCGGCCGTGCGCTGGAAGCCCCGATCGCGTACAGCAACTTCGGCGACGTCATCCCGATGATCGCCGTGCTGCTGTTGCTGTTCGTCGCCGGCATGGTGGTGCTCAGGCTGCTCTGGGTTCCCAAGCTGACCACCCCGCCGACCCCGGGCGGCACCCGCCCGCTGCTGGAGCCGGTCGAGGAGTACAAGGACGGCGTCGTCGAGCGGGGCAGGACGACGGACAGGCTCGCGATGAAGATGCTGCGCGCTCGCCGCTTCGCCGCCCTGTTCCACCGGGGCGAGCCGATCCTGGGCGTGCTGGCCGGTCTGCTCGCCGTCGGATTCGTGGCGGCGCTCGCCGTGTCGAAGACGCAGTTCTTCGCGTGGATCGACGGTTTCGTCGCCCCGGCGCTCGGGCTGATCGCCGTCAGCGCCGTGGTGATGATCGCCGAGAACGCGATCACCACCAAAGAGCGCCCGATCGGGGTGATGTGGGACCTGATGTGCTTCCTCCCGCGAGCGGGGCATCCGTTCGGACCGCCCTGCTACGCCGAGCGGGTGGTGCCGGAACTGCGCGACCGCGTGGTCGACTGGCTCACCCACGACCTGAAACCGCCTCCCGGCCTGACCGTCGCCGAGCAGCTCGCCTGGAAGGAGGAGCAGGAGGAGGACGCGCTCAGCCACGACCGGCCGTTCCGCGTGATCCTGAGCGCGCACAGCCTCGGGGCCGTGCTCGCCGTCTCCTGCCTGTTCACGCTGCGCCCCGACCAGCAGGATGCGCTCCGCAACGTCGGCCTCCTCACCTACGGCACGCAGCTGCGCACGTACTTCGGCCGGTTCTTCCCCGAGCTGTTCGGCCCTGGCCCGCTGGGCACGCCCACCCAGCTCACCCCGTCGCTGCGCCGCGCAGACCCCTGGTACACCCAGGTGCAGGCCGACCACGGCGGCACCGATGTGCCGCCTCCGCCTCCCGACACCACCGACCCCACCCTGGTCGGCCTGCTCACCCAGCCGGACGGCGAGATCGCCTGGTTCAACCTGTGGCGCCGCACCGACTACCTCGGGTTCCCCGTCTACAGCCACCGCCCGAATCCGGTCGACGGCGGAGCGGACGAGTTCGGGCCGCCGCGCTACCTGGTGAAGGTCGCCACGCATCCGAACTATCAGGCGACGCCCCAGTACGCCTCCAACCTCTCCCGCATGATCGCCCTCCTCTCCCGCTCCTCGCGCTGAGCCCTCGGGGACAGGGATGCGGCTTAAAACCGAGTGTTGTATGGTATTCGCAGCGACAGATCAGCCGTTCGAAGGAGAAACATGGTCAGCTTGCCCCGTGCATCCGAACTGAGCACCGAAGAGAAAGCCTCGCTCACCAGCGGGAAGAGCTTCTGGGAGTCCGAAGGCGTCGAGCGCGTCGGCATCCCGTCCATCTACCTCACCGACGGCCCGCACGGCGTGCGCAAGCAGGCGCAGGGCGGCGACCACCTCGGCATCGGCGACAGCGTGCCAGCCACCTGCTTCCCTCCCGCGGTCGCGCTCGGCTCGTCGTGGGATGCGGAACTCCTCGAACGCGTCGGAGCGGCGCTCGGCGAGGAGGCGAAAGCGGAGGGCGTCGGCGTGCTCCTCGGCCCCGGCATCAACATCAAGCGCTCTCCGCTCTGCGGCCGCAACTTCGAGTACCTGTCCGAGGACCCCATCCTGAGCGGTCGGCTGGGCGCCGCCCTCGTCAACGGCCTGCAGTCGCAGGGCGTCGGCGGCTCGCTCAAGCACTTCGCCGCGAACAACCAGGAGACCGACCGCCTGCGCGTCAGCGCCGACATCGACGAGCGCCCGCTGCGCGAGATCTACCTGCGCGGCTTCCAGCACGTCGTCCGGAACGCGAAGCCGTGGACCGTCATGTGCTCCTACAACCGCATCAACGGCGTATACGCCAGCGAGGACCCGTGGCTGCTCACCCGCGTGCTCCGCGACGAGTGGGGCTTCGACGGCGTCGTCGTCTCCGATTGGGGCGCCGTCAACAACCGGGTGGATGCGCTGGTCGCCGGTCTCGACCTGGAGATGCCGTCGAGCGATGGCGTCACCGACGCGCAGCTCGTGGCCGCCGTCGGCGACGGCTCCCTGGACGAGTCGGTGCTCACCACGGCGGCCGACCGGGTCATCGACCTTGTGCAGAAGGCCGTCGACCACGCGGACGCCTCCGCGACCTATGACCGGGATGCGCACCACGCGCTCGCCCGCGAGGTGGCGGGGCGCAGCGTGGTGCTGCTCAAGAACGAGGGTGTGCTCCCTCTGGATGCGGCGTCGGGGCGGAGCGTCGCCGTGATCGGCGAGTTCGCCCGTACTCCGCGCTACCAGGGCGCAGGCTCGTCGCAGATCGTGCCGACCCGCCTCGACAACGCACTGGATGAGATCCGCGCCATCGCGGGTGACGGTGCCGTGACCTTCTCAGCCGGTTACGCGCTGGGCGACAGCGACAGCGACGGTGACGCCGCCGCGGACGCCTCCGCGCTCACCGCGGAGGCGTCCGCGGCTGCCGAGGCCGCAGACGACGTGCTGGTCTTCCTCGGTCTCCCCGGCGAGGACGAATCAGAGGGCTTCGACCGCGAGCACCTGGAGCTGCCCTCCGCGCAGACCGCCCTCCTGGATGCAGTCATCGCGACCGGTGCGCGCGTCACGGTCGTCCTCTCGAACGGCGGCGTCGTCCGCGTCTCCGGCTGGGCGGACAGGGTGGCCGCGATCGTCGAGGGCTGGCTGCTCGGGCAGGCGGGCGGCGGGGCTGTCGCCGACGTGCTGTTCGGGGTGGTGAACCCGTCCGGTCGTCTGGCGGAGAGCATCCCGCTGCGGTTGGAGGACACCGCGTCCTACCTCAACTTCCCGGGCGAGAAGGGGCACGTGCGCTACGGCGAGGGCCTGTTCGTCGGCTACCGCGACTTCGACGCCCGGGATGCGGCGGTCAGCTTCCCGTTCGGCCACGGTCTGTCGTACACCTCGTTCGCCTTCTCCGGCCTGACGGTCGCCGCCGACGCGGACGGCGACGGCATCGCGGTGTCGCTGGACGTCGCCAACACCGGGGACAGGGACGGCCGCGAGGTCGTGCAGGTCTACGTGTCCGTGCCCGGCTCGTCCGTGCAGCGTCCTGTCCGCGAGCTCAAGGGCTTCGCGAACGTGGCCGTGGCGGCCGGTGCGACCGAGCGCGTGACCGTGCGCATCCCGAACGAAGACCTGGCGTTCTACGACACGGCGCAGGAGCGCTGGACGGTGGAGGCAGGGGAGTACGAGGTCACGGTCGGCGCGTCCTCGCGCGACCTCCGCGGCTCTGCGACGGTGACCCTGGCCGGGGACGCCGGACTTCCGCTGCTCGCGTTCGACTCGACCATCGGCGAGTGGCTCGCCCACCCGATCGGCAGCCAGATCCTGATGGGCGCGCTCGCCCAGTCCGGCGGAGGCGCTGTCGCCGGGATGCTCGACGACCCCGGCCTGCGCCGCATGGCGGAGTCGATGCCGTTGAACCGCGTGGCAGCGTTCCCTGGCAGCCCGGTGACCGCCGAGCAGATCCAGCAGCTCGTGGCTGCGGCCAACGCGGCGACGGCGGCCAACCAGCCCGCGTAAGGTACACCGCTGTCGAACCCGTCTGAACCCCCTTGCGAGAGCGAGGGGGTTCAGCGTTTGGTGGAGGGGAACCGAGGCGAGAGGAGCACCGGATGAGTGACACCAGCGGACTGCCGAACACGGACAGCAATGGCGTGCCTGCGGAGGAGGACCCGACCCGCTTCGAGAGCGGAAGCGGAGCCGACGCCGCCGACCGGGACGCACAGGCGAAAGAGCCGGCTGAGACCGAGGACCCCGGCGTTTCAGGCGCCGCCGACACCGGCGCCCAGGCCGAGCCGGACCCCACCACCGGTACCGCAGCATCCACCGGCACGGACGCCGCAGAGCCGCCCCCAGCCGAGCTCGACCCCGCTCAGAACCCGTCCAACCCCGACCTCGTCGACACCACAGAGGCCCCCGACTGACCCGAAGCAATCGAGCCGGGGGAGCCGGCGACGGATCAGCGGGGCAGGCGGGTCCAGCGGTGGATGACCACCGCTCCCGCGACACCGAGCGCAGCGGCGCAGAGCGCGCCGGCGAACACCAGGCCGACGCCGAGCCTGCTCAGCCCGGTGTCTGCGGCGAACGGGGGATGCGTCGCGGCCAGCGCGAGCGCCCCAGCGAGCAGGACGAGCAGGAAACTGGCGAGGTATCCGGCCAGCGCGTCGCTGCGGGCACGGAAACGGGTGCTGCGGTCGCTCGGTTCGCTCATCGGGCGAGCAGCCCGTCGATGACGTCCGCGATGCCGGCGCCGTACTCGTCGGCTCGCCGCAGCAGTTCGGCGTACGCCTCAGGGGAGACGCCGACCAGTTCCTCGGTGCGCTCGGCGTTCACCCGCACCCGGTGGGGCACAGGCAGCCGGAGCAGCCGCCGCTCACGCAGGAACGCCAGATTGTCGGCGACAACGATGCCCATGCCGCCGTCGCGCTTCACCAGGGTGAGTCGTCCGCCGTCGACAGCGTCCGCCAGCTCGGGGTAGCGCATCCCGCACAGCTGCAGCAGGTCGGAGACGAACAGGAACTCGGGCAGCTTGTCGAGGTACTCCTGCAGCACGGCCGCCCGCAACCGCCGCAGTCCAGGTCGCGGTGTGCCGCCGCCCGTTCCGCCGACGAGAGTGAGGTGCCGTTCCGCCAGGGGTTTCGCAGGCATCGGTCAGAGTCCCAACGGAGAGAGCGTGTCGACGAGGAGCTTGCCATAGAGCGCGTCCAGCAGCGCCAGGCTTCCCAGGAGCCCGCCGATGAGGAGGACCCCCGCGACAGCGCACACCACCACGATGGACACCAGTGGATGCGCTCCCCGCGGTGCGCGGACGTCATCGAGCATGGTCATGGCCGGTCTCCTCTGCGGTCGGGACCGTGGGCGGGGCCCGACCGGCCCCACCCACGAGGGACGCCGACACACCCGGTTCGGACGCCCGAGAGAGACCGCTGAGGCGAGCACCTCGCGCGATGGGATGTCTCTCACGAGAGGAGACACCGCACCGGCTGAATCCTGACGCGGAAGTGGAAGAAAATATCAGCGAGCGGAGAAAGGGTTCAGGGGCGCGGCTGCCGGGAGACGTACAGCCACACGGCGCCGACGACGAGGCCGGCGACGCACAGTGCGACGCCCGTGACCAGCACGGGCGAGCTGCCGCCGACGCGCGGAAGCACGAGGCCGAGGACGAAAGCGACCACGCCGACGTTGATGAGCACGGCCGCCAGCCAGCCGAGAGTCGTGCGCAGCGTCGCTTTCACGTTCGTATCGTAGGCCAGGGCAGCGCTGGACGGACGGGGGCGCGCATCCCGGCTGGCCCGAGACGGCTGAGTGTCTGCGGCCGGGCGGGTGCGGCCGGCTTCAGGCCTCGCCCTGGTTGCCCGTCGCACCCGGCGCGGGTTCGAGCGCTTCGTTGATGAGCGACGCGACCAGCATCTTCCAGTCCGACCCCTCGTGCAGCGTCTCGACGTGGCCGGGCGGAATGGCGCCGAACACGGGCTCGTGCTCCTCGCCCTCCCTGGAGACCCTGATCAGCACGCCGAGTTCGGCGTGGGAGTCGTCGAGCACGACCCACCGGCCCGGCGCCTGCTTCTCCACGTGGAAGATGCGGCTGCGGTATGGGAATCGCGTGCTGGACATTTCGAGCTCACTGGCGGACATGGCGTGCCCCTCTCGTCGGATGCCTCAGGCAGCATCCAACGCCCGCGCGGGCCGCGGCGCAAGAGTTTTGTACCAGCGGACGTATGTTTGGTCCCATGACCGACACCGTCCACAACCTCGACGACGCCATCGCGTCCATCGCAGAGCACTGGCAGCCGCACCGGCTGACGAGCGTCAACGACTACGACGTGAAGGTCGTGAAGCTGCTCGGCGAGTTCGTCTGGCACACCCACCCGGACACGGATGAGCTGTTCCTCGTTCTCTCCGGCCGACTCACCATCCAGCTCCGCGACGGGGATGTGCACCTCGGGCCGAACGACGTGTACGTGGTGCCGCGGGGTGTCGAGCACTGCCCGCTCGCCGACGAGGAGGTGCGCGCCGTGCTGTTCGAGCCGAAGGGCACGGTGAACACCGGAGACGCAGGCGCTGAGCGGACGAGCCCGCTGCGGGAACTGCCGCTCTAGCTCGCAGGGTCGTACATGAACTCGCGCAGCTCCTGCGCGCAGCGGCAGGACACCGCGATGCGCCGCGCCCACTCGACGGCGTCCTCGCGCGTCGGCAGTTCCAGCACGGTGAAGCCACCCGTGAGGCGGCTGCCGGGGCAGAGCTCCGTGCCGGCAGAGCCGTCCGCGGAGACCAGCACGGGATCGACGTCTTCCGCGATCCCGCCGCCGAACACGTAGACGCCGGCGGCCTTGGCCTGCTCGATGACGGCGTGGGAGTCGGCCGCGACCGCCGGCAACTCGTCGGCGGTGACCTGCATCGCGTCGCCGGGGAAGGAGATGAGGTATTTGGTCATGCGTCGATGGTGCTCCCGCCGCGGCCGGGCGGCAAGAGCGGTCGGGCGGTCGCTCAGTTACAGCCCGCCCGTCACCCGGATGGTCGTCCCCGTCGCGTACGAGGCGTCCGGCGAGAGCAGCCATGCCACCGCCCCTGCGACCTCGTCCGGGCGGCCGCCGCGGCCGAGCGGAACCGTCGGCGCGACGATGTCCGGCCGGTCCGGCTCCGGGTGGAAGTCGGTCCAGATGGTTCCTGGCGCGACGCCGTTGACCCGGATGCCGAGCGACGCGACCTCCTTCGAGAGGCCGACGGTGACCGCATCCACTGCCGCCTTCGCCGCCGCGTAGTGGATGTACCTGCCCGGGCTGCCGAGGTAGGCGGACGCCGACGAGATGTTCACGATCGCGCCACCGGATGCGCCGGGTGCGCTCATCGCGCGCACGGCGTGCTTCGCGCAGATCAGCACGCCGACCAGGTCGACGTCGATGTCGCGCCGCACCGCCGCGATGTCCGCGTCGGCCAGAGGTCCGAACGCGCTGGCCGATCCTGCGTTGTTCACGAGTCCCGTCACCGTGCCCAGCTCGGCGGCGGCCGCGAAGACCGCCTCCACCTGGGCTTCGTCCGTGGTGTCCACCGCGCAGGTGATCGCGCGCCGGCCGGATGCGCGCACGTCGGCCGCGACGGCCTCCGCTGCGGCGGCGTCGCTGCGGTAGCAGACCACGATGTCGTGACCATCGGCGGCGAGACGGCGGCTGATCGCTGCGCCGATGCCGCGGCCGGCCCCCGTGACGATGGTGAGGGGGGCTGTGACGGTCGGGGCTGCGACGGTCGGGCCTGCGGTGCGTGCTTCGGGGGTGCTCTGCGCGGCGTCGGACATGCTTTCAGAGTATTGCGTCGAGGTTCTCCAGCAGCGCGGCAGGGTCGTCGAACACGGCGAACGCTCCGGCGTCGGTGAGCTCCCGCGCGCCGACGCCGCCGCTGAGCACGCCGATCGAGCGCAGGTGCGCCCGCGCCGCCGCGGTCAGATCCCAGACAGAGTCGCCGACCATGATCGCGTCGGACGGCGTCGCCCCCGCCCGGTCGAGCGCCACCTCCAGGATGCCGGGGTCGGGCTTGGCCGTCTCGACGTCGTCGGCGGAGGTGGTGGCGTGGATCGCATCCGGAGCGTCGATGGTGTCGAGCAGCAGCTTCAGCTCGTCGTCCGGCGCCGACGTGGCGAGCACCACCGCGATCCCGCGGGACGCGATCGCCCGCAGCAGCTCCTGCACCCCGTCGAAAGCGCGCAGGCGCGGCGCGAACTCTTTGTAGTAGCGGGAGTGCAGGTCGGAGGCCCGGCGCATCCACTCGTCGTCGTGGTCGCCGGCGACCGAACGGAGCAGGCGGTCGGAGTCCTGCCCGATGGACCGATGGATGCGCCAGGCGTCCGTCGGCGAGCCCAGCTCGGCGAGCGCGCGCTGCCAGGCGTCGACGTGCAGGAAGTTGGAGTCGACGAGCGTTCCGTCGATGTCGAAGAGCACTGCGGTGACCGTCATGCTCCCTGTCTACTCGTCGCTGGGCGGCTTACAAGCCCGGGCACCTCGCGGTCAGGCCGGCAAGCGTTCGCGCGCGGTGCGCAGCCGCTTCTGCAGGCCGGGCACCGCATCCGTCGGGAGCGCGTCGAGATCGAACCACTCGACCGCCTCGCTCTCGTCGCTGACGATCGGCACCGCATCCCGTGCCGTCTCGGCGGCGAACAGCAGGTCCAGGTGGATGTCGCAGCCGTTGAAGCGCTCGCCGAGCTGCTGCGCCTGCAGGTCGACGGCGTCGTCCGACAGCATCCGGAACGACGCCAGCCCGCTCTCCTCGCTCACCTCGCGCGCTGCCGCCGCCGCGATGTCCGCATCCCCCTGTTCGAGATGCCCGCCGAACTGCACCCAGAACCGCCCTTTGCGGTGGAACGCCAGCAGCACGCGCGTCCTGTCGGGGTCGAACACGACGCAGCTCGCCGTGACGTGCACGGGGCCGCCCTTGAACAGCAGGTCTTCTCCGCCCCGGATGCGCGTGGCCACAGAGTCGAAAAGCGTCCGCTCCGGCCGCCCGAACCAGGGCGGCGCCGTGGTGAAAAACGTGGTGGCAGTCTCGCGGTCCACGGTCCTCCTCTGCGGGGCGGCTCTCGGTTGCCTCCGAGAGTATCGCTCCGGGCGTCCCGCCGATACAGTTCCGCCGCCTCGGATGGCAGGGGGTGAGGAAGCCACGGGGCGGCGAAACTGTGGCGTTCGGCGACGCCGCTTCGACGGTACGCGCCCCCGTCATCCACACCACCCGCTTGACGCGGCCGCGAGATGCCGGTAACTGTCGCGCATCCCGGGCGTTTCGCGACAGTTACGGGTGTTTCGTCTGCTGGCGCCGCCAGACGGTGAGGGGGCGGCCGTCGGTGTGGGTGCCTGCCAGGTATGGGGCGAAGCCACAGCGGATGGCGACGGCCTCGCTGGCGGCGTTGCCGTCCAGCGTGCTCAGCCACGCGGCCGGCTCGCCCTGGGCATCGAGCCACGCGACCAGCGTCGCGACCGCCGCCGTCACCAGACCGCGGCCCCTGTCCTCCTGCTTGAGCGCGTAGAACACTTCGAAGCCGTGCTCTCCACGGCCGAAGCCGGCCGTCCCGAGCGCGACGCCGTCCTCGACAAGCACGTACCGGATGCCCGAACCGGCCTCAGCGCCCTCCACGTTGCGCGCGGCGCGGCTCCGAGCCTGCTCCTCGGTGAGGTCGGCCGGGTACATCGTCCAGGTGGGAACGTCCGGCACCCTGGCGAGCTCCAGTTCGATCGCCCAGTCGTCCAGCCCCAGCTTCCGCAGCACCACGCCGGGCCGCGACTCGACCTCGAAGACCTCGGGAAACGCATCCACAGCCCAACGGTAGCGGTCACGAGCCGCCGGTGATGGCCGCGTTACGGGCGCGGCCGTCACCAGCAACTCGCCCGCCCTACACTGTGGCGAGCGACGGCACCTCCGCGACCGCGCGCGTGCGAGCGGACTCGTATGCGCCGAGGATGATCCCGAGCACCTCGATGCCTTCCTTCTGCGTGTGGATGGGGCGGGTGCCGTTCAGGATGCTCGTGGCGAAGTGGCCGAGCTCCTCGCCGAACTGGTCGACAGGGTCGAGGGCGAGCACCACCGGTTCGCTGCCGCGGAGGTGGTAGCTGAGCGTCGTGCCGTCGCTGGTGAGGCTGCCAAGCGAGCCGACCGCGGAGAAGCGCTCCGTGCTGTCCGCCGCGTCGTACGCCCAGCTCGTGACGACCGTGCCGATGACCCCGTTGTCGAACCGCACGACCACCGTCGCAGAGTCCTCGCCCTCCATGAAGCCGAGGCGGTGCGTCGCGAGCATCGCCGTCACTTCGACCGGCGCGCCGCCCGCCAGGTGCAGCAGCAGGTAGGTGGGGTGGTATCCCGTGTCGATGAGTTCGCCGCCCCCGCTCGTGGCCGCGTGCGCGCGCCAGCCCATCGTGGACGGGTCGAAGTCGTTGTAGAAACTGTCGGTGGTGCGCACCTCGTAGACCGTGCCGAGCGTGCCGGACTCGATCAGCTCCTTCGCGGCCGCCACAGCGGGGAGGAAGAGCTGGTTGTGGGCGCACATCAGCGTCACCCCTGCCTCCGAGACCGCCTCGGATACCTCGCGCGCCTCCTCGGGGGTGAGGCAGAGCGGCTTCTCGCACAGGATGTGCTTGCCTGCGCGGGCGGCCGCCACGATCGCGTCCTTGTGCAGGTGGTGCGGCAGGCAGATGTCGACGGCGTCGATGTCTGCGTCGGCGAGCATGTCGCGGTATTCGGCGTAGATGACGGCTCCGGTGTCGCCTGCGCGCGCCTCCGCGTTCTCGCGCACGGGGTCTGCGACGGCCGCGAAGGTGATGGTGTCGGGGTTGAGCGCGTATCCGGCGACATGCGCGCCGGCGATGCCGCCGGCGCCGATCAGGCCGATGCGGACGGTGGATGCGGTGGTGGAAGTCATGATTCTCCTAGAGAAAAGAGGGTCGAGAAAGGAAACGGGGTCGCCGAAGCGACAGTGAACGGGGGGATGCGCGCGGCCGGCGTCAGCCCGCGCTGTGCACCGGGCGTCCGGCCACGGGCACCGCAGCGCCGCTCGCGGCCGAGGCGTTCGACGCGGCGACGATCCTCGTCAGGGCCAGCGCGTGGTCGAGGTTGCCGTCCGCCGTCGTGCCGGTGCGGATGCGCTCCACCCACTCCGCGAACGCGCCGTCGAGCGCATCCGGGATCGGCAGCTCCTGCCAGCCGTCGCCGTACGTGCCGCCGGTGACCAGCAGCTTCTCGCCGCCGAACCCGTAGACGGCCACACCTTCCGTGCCGCGCAGCTCGATCGTGAACTGGCCGGGCGCAGAGGCGACGCTCGCCTCGAACACCCCGAGCGCTCCGCCGGGGAACGACGCCGTCACGACGGCGTTGTCCTCGACAGGATGCCCGGTGACCGACCCGTAGACGGCACTCACCGAGAGCGGTTCGGCGCGGTGGAACAGCCGGGTGAGGTATGCCGGGTGGCAGCCGAGGTCGGTGAGCGCGCCCCCGATCGCCTCCTCCGGGTTGCCGAACCGGTCTGGCAGCCAGCCGGCCACCCAGCCGTCGTGCGCGAGCCGCACGCGCGAGTACGTGAGGGTTCCGAGGGCGCCGGAGTCGACGATGGCGCTGAGCGCCTGCGTGTATCCGTCGTAGAGGCGGGGCAGCGAGACGACGAGCGCGACACCGGCGGCCGCCGCTGCTGCGACGATGTCCTCCGCCTCGTCTGCGGTGGGGGCGAGCACCTTCTCCGTGAAGATGTGCTTGCCAGCTGCCGCCGCACGCAGCATCACGTCGTGGTGCTGGTCGGTGGAGGTGGTGATGGTGACCGCATCCAGGGTGTCGCGGGCGAGCAGTTCGTCGAGATCGGCGACGAACTCGACGCCGAACTCCTCGGCTGCGGCGCGGCCGCGTTCTTCGTCGTCGTCCCAGACGGCGACGAGCTGAGTGTCTGGATGCTGTTGCGCGGCGTGCGCGTAGTCTCCGGCGTGCACGTGCCAGAAGCCGATCGCGGCGACGGTGAGGGGTTGGGGCATTGCAGTAGGCCTCCCTGCCTGTATTCGTTGCGCGCGAACACATCCAGCCTAGCCAGTTCTGCCCGCCGTTCGTCAACTTTTGCCAGACCGCGAGCTGAAGTCGGCGGCCACGGTGACGGCGGCGCGCCGCGTTCGTTCACGAGGCGTTCAGACTGCGGTGATGGGATGGGTCCGTGAACACGCGAATCGCGGAGTACCCACGACCGGACCACTTCCTGGTCCACATCAGCGACACTCACCTCCTGGCGGGGGGTGAGAAGCTTTACGGCTCCGTCGACAGCACGCACCACCTCCGGTCACTGCTCGCGGAGCTCGAATCGTCCGGCGGGCGACCGGAGGCGATCGTCTTCACGGGCGACATCGCCGACAAGGGGCAACCGGATGCGTACGCCACCATCCGCGACATCGTCGACCCTGTGGCCGAACGGCTCGGCGCCCGCGTCGTCTGGGTGATGGGCAACCACGACGAGCGCGGAGCGTTCCGGTACGGCCTGCGAGACGAACTGCCGGCCGTCGAACCGGTCGACGACGTGTTCTGGTTCGGAGGCCTGCGCGTGATCGCCCTCGACTCGAGCGTTCCGGGCCACCACTACGGAGAGGTCACGGACGCCCAGCTCGACTGGCTCGCCGCCGAGCTCGCGTCGCCCGCCCCGGAGGGCACGATCCTCGCCATGCACCACCCGCCCGTCCCGAGCGTCCTCGACCTGGCGGTCTCCGTCGAGCTGCGCGACCAGTCCGGGCTCGCCGAGGTGCTCGACGGCAGCGATGTGCGGAGCATCCTGGCCGGCCACCTGCACTACTCGTCGATGGCGACGTTCGCGGGCATCCCGGTCTCCGTCGCGTCGGCGAGCTGCTACACCCAGGACCTCAACGTGCCCGTCGGCGGCACCCGCGGCCGCGATGGAGCCCGCGCGTTCAACCTGGTGCACGTCTACCCGACCACCGTGCTGCACTCGGTGGTGCCGCTCGGCTCGCACCCCGCGCTCGACTACATCGACCCCGACGAGAGCGCTCGCCGCCTCGAGGCGGACGGCATCCGCATCCCGCCGGCGCTGGTGGATGCGCGGGGCCAGGTGACGTCGGCCGTGCGCCACGACCCGTCGCCCACCACCCCGATCCAGGTCATGGCCTGACCGACGCGGCTCCTGTGCTCTCGCGGGGCAGAAGCATGTGCGGTGCGACGATCTCCTGAGCGGGAAGGCTCGGGTCGTCGATCCTGGCTGCGATCCGCGCGATCGCCTGCTCGGCGATGAACGGCGTGTCCAGGGAGACGGTGCTGAGCGACGGCCGTGCGTACCGTCCCTCCTCGATGTCGTCGATGCCGACGATCGCGATGTCGTCCGGCACCTGCAGTCCTGCATCGAAGACGGCGCGTGCTGCGCCCATCGCGAGCAGATCCGAGTAGCAGAAGATCGCATCCGGTCGCGGCGACTCCGAGAGCAGCGACGTGGCCGCGGCGTAGCCGTCCGCCCTGCTGTAGTGGTCTGCCGATCGGACGAGCGATGGCTCAGGGCCGAGTCCGGCGCGCTGGAGCGCCGTGGTGTATCCCTCCGTGCGTTGCAGCGGAGTCGTGTAGTGCTCCTTGGGCTGCGCGCCGATCGCGGCGATGCGGGTGCGGCCGATGGCGATCAGGTGGTCCGTCGCGTCGGCGGCCGCCTGAACGTTGTCGATCGCGACGTGGTCGAACCGGCCGTCGAAGGTGTGCTCGCCGAGGAGCACGAGCGGCATGCCCTGGGAAGCGTTGACCTCGCTGAGCTCCGCCTCTGTGGCGAGCGGGGCGAACAGCATCCCGTCGAAGAGCATGTTGCGGTCGGTGCCGCGCAGCAGATCCTGTTCGCGCTCGTGGTCGTGGCCGGTCTGGTCGATCATCACCTGGTAGCCGACCTCGGCCGCCGCCGTGATGACGTCTCTGGCCAGTTCGCTGAAGTACGGCACGTCGATCTCGGGGACGACGAGGGCCAGCAGGCCGGTCCGGCCGGTCCGCAGTGTGCGGGCGACAGGGTTGGGGCGATACCCGAGCTCGTCGATGGCCTGTTCGACGCGGGCGCGCATCTTCGAGCTCACGTGCTCGTAGCCGCTCACCACGTTGGAGACCGTGCGCACGGACACGTTGGCGTGTTCGGCCACATCCCTGAGCGTTGCTGGCATCCACATTCCTCTCGCCGCCGCGGCTTCAACTCGATGTTTGCAACGATAGCAAACATCGAGTACGGTTTTGCATACGTTGGCAAACGGTAGACCGGGGAGTGACAAGACCCTGGTCGCCGACACGAGGAACCCGTCCGGGACCCCCACCCGGACGACCGCACAAAGGAGTGTCATGAAGCCCACCACCCCGAGAGGGCGAAAGGCCGCGATCACGCGGATCGTCGCCATCGGAGCAGCAGGTCTCGTCGCCGTCGGCTTGTCCGGCTGCGGTCCGGAGATCGGCTCTGCCGACACGACGACCACGTCGAGCACGGTGCTGAAGGCGCCGACCGAGAAGTCGCCGAAGGGCGAGATCACCATCTGGGACCGCTCCGGCGACCTCTTCAAGGTCTTCGACGCCGCTATCGCCGACTTCAACAAGGTGTACCCGGACATCAAGGTCAACCACGAGGCCGTCGACATCGACGCCAAGCTGCAGAACACCCTGATCACCGGCACCGACGTGCCGGACGGCGTCTTCCTCGACGACGCGAAGGTCGGCGGATACGCCGACTACCTCTGGAACCTCAAGGACGTGCTCGCGCCGTACAGCAAAGACATCGCGAAGCAGAAGGTCGACGTCAACACGGTGAAGGGCGGCATCTACGGTGTCCCGTTCGACCTCGATCCCGGCCTTCTGTTCTACAACGCCAAGGCCCTGAGCGCCGCCGGGATCGACCCGAGCTCGATCAAGACGTACGACGACCTCGTCGCTGCGGGCAAGAAGTACCAGGCGTACAAGCCGGGATCGAAGCCCATCCACCTGGAGCAGAGCGCCTTCCTCGGGCAGCTCCAGCTCGAGATGTACGCCAGCCAGCTCGGTACGAGCATCGCCGACGCGAACGGCAAGCTGCGCCTCGACTCGCCGGAGTACAAGCAGATCCTCGGCTGGCTCGACGATGTGCAGAAGCAGGGTCTCGGCACCCGCGCCGAATACCTCAGCCCGAGCGACATCGGAGCGCTCGACTCCGGCGACGAGGTCTTCTACCCGTGGTCGATCTGGTTCGACTTCGCACCGCAGCAGCAGCTCACCGCCACGAAGGGCGACTGGAGGGCCATGCCGCTCCCTGCCTGGAAGGACGGCGGAGCGCGAAGCGGCGCGATGGGCGGATCGTCGTTCGTGCTGCCGAAGGCGGGAAAGAACTCGCAGCTCGCCTGGCTGTTCTACAAGTTCCTGATGTACGACAAGGCCGGTTACACGGCGGTCTACGGACCGAACGACGTGTACCCGGGCGGCCTGAACACCTCGATCCCGGCATACGAGCCGGCAGCCGACCCTGACAAGCCCCTGTTCAAGCCGATCGAGGCGATGGGCAACCAGGATCTCTGGTCGACGGCGATCGAAGCGGGCAAGGAGATCCCAGGCGGCGCCCCGCTGCCGACCTGGTGGTCGGGAGCTGTCGACTACCTCGGCAACGACATCCAGAAGATGCTGGACGGCTCGCTCACTCCCGACCAGGTCATCGAACAGTCCTCGAAGGACATCCAGACCAACCTGATCGACCGCCAGTAACGATGCCAGGCCGACCCGCCCGCCGAACCGAGGAACACCCGTGACCACAACGACAGCCGCGCCTCCTGCGCCCTCTGCTCCGCCCCGCGCGGCGAGGGGGAGCAGAGGCTATTCGATCCGCAGAGCGCTCGCGCCCTACCTGTTCGTGTTGCCGTTCGTCGCGATCTTCCTCGCGTTCAGCATCTATCCGCTCGTGTTCACGCTGCGTCTGAGCTTCACGAACTGGCACGGATCGGGTGCGGCGGAATGGGTCGGCCTCGGCAACTACGCCTACCTGCTCGGCAACGGCGCCTTCTGGGCGTCGCTGGGGAACTCCGGCATCCTCTGGTTGCTCATCGTCCCCATCCAGATCGTCGGATGCATCGTCGTGGCTGTGCTGCTCGACAACGCGAAGCTCCGGATGCGCGGGTTCTACCGGGTGGCGTTCATCGTCCCGTTCGTCACCCCTCTTGTCGCGGTGGCGCAGATCTGGATCGTGCTCTTCGACCAGAACTACGGGGCGGTGAACGGCCTGCTGAACCTCGTCGGTCTACCCGATGTCGGCTGGCTGGTGACCAGCCAGTGGGCGAAGCCGACCCTGGCGCTGCTGTTCCTCTGGAAGACCAGCGGCTTCATCATCATCATCCTGCTCTCCGGCCTGCAGTCGATCGACGCGAACATCTACGAGGCAGCGTCGATCGACGGAGCCAACCGGGTGCGGCAGGTCTGGAGCATCACGGTCCCGCTACTGCGACGCACGATCATGTTCGCCGTCGTGCTGCAGACCCTCGCGGTGTTCCAGATGTTCGCCGAGCCCTTCGTCGTCACGAAGGGGGGACCGTACGGCTCCACCACAACGGCGGGGCTCTACCTCTACAACCACATCACCAGAGCCGATCTCGGCACCGGTGCTGCCAACTCGTTCCTGCTCGTCATCGTCGTCATGGCGCTGTCGCTCGGGTTCGTGCGACTCCTGCGGGCGAAGGACTGAACCGTGACGCCCATCACAGAGAACCCGAAGGCTCAGCGCACCGAACCTGCTGCGCGCCGCATCCGTCGACGGCCGCTGATCGGCTCCAACATCTTCCTGCTGATCCTCACCGTCGCGTTCCTGGCGCCGGTCGCCTGGGCGATCCTCTCGGCGTTCAAGCCGGCAGGGGACATCATCCGCGACCCGCTCGGCTTCGACCCGACCACGTTCACGCTCGACAACTTCCGCGGGATGTTCCAGGACGTGCCGATCGCGTCCGGCTTCCTCAACACCGGCATCGTGCTGGTGATCAAGGGCGCGATCACCCTGTTCTGCGCCCCGCTGGCCGGGTATGCGTTCGCGAAGTACGACTTCCGCGGCAAGAACCTCATCTTCGGAACCGTGCTGCTGACGCTGATGCTGCCGACGATCGTGCTGATCATCCCGCTGCTGCTCGAGATGAAGGAGCTCGGCTGGGTGAACACGTACCAGGCGCTGATCCTGCCCGGCTCCGTCGACGCGTTCGCGATCTTCTGGATGCGCCAGGTCATCTCCGCGGTGCCGGACGAACTGCTCGACGCTGCACGCGTCGACGGCTGCGGCGAGTTCGGCATCTTCTGGCGCATCGTCGTTCCCGTCATCCGGCCAGGCCTCGCCGGACTCGCCGTGCTCACGATCATGAACATCTACAACGACTTCGTCTGGCCGGTGGTCGTGGCGAGTTCGAGCAAGATGGCCACTCTGCAGGTGGTGCTATCGACCCTCGCCCAGAACATCTCCGGCAACAAGGTCGGGGCGGACTACGCCACCGTCACCGGCGAGCTGCTCGCCGCGAGCTCCGTCGCCCTCATCCCCCTGCTCATCCTTTTCATCGTGCTCCAGAAGCACTTCATCAACGGCATCCTCGCCGGAAGCGTCAAAGGCTGACCGTGCTCGCCGAACGAACGAAAGGCACTACATCTATGTCCGTCCCGAAGCCCGAGTATCCGCGGCCAGACTTCGACAGGTCAGATCGCTGGCTCACCCTCAACGGCGAGTGGGGGTTCGAGCCGGCCGAGGGCGAGCCGACCGCGATCGTGGTGCCGTTCGCCTGGGAGACCAGCGCATCCGGTGTCAGGCGCACCTGGCTCGAACGCGCTGTCTATCGTCGCGAGCTCGTCGTGCCGGGCGACTGGGACGGCAGGCGCGTCATCCTCTCCTTCGGCGCCGTCCACCATGTCGCACGCGTGCTGATCGACGGCATCCACGTCGGCACTCACACCGGCGGGTACACCTCGTTCGAGTTCGACATCACCGGCTTCGTCACGCCTGGCGAGCCTGCAGAGCTCGTCGTCGAGGTGGACGCCCCCGCCGACAAGCGGGAGATCCCGCACGGCAAGCAGCGCTCGATCCCGCGCGACGACTACGACGGCGTCTCGTTCACGCCGACCTCCGGCATCTGGCAGTCCGTCTGGCTCGAAGCGCGCGGGCGCACCTACCTGGAGTCGGCCGCGCTGCGCGGCGACTCGCTGACCGGGTTCGCGGTCTCGGGCCGCTTGGCGGGCGACGCCCCGGCTGGCGCGGAGGTCGTCGCCACGGTCGACGGGCGCGCCACGACGCTTGTCACCGACGCCGAAGGCCGGTTCGACGGCCTCCTGACCGTGGATTCGCCGCGGCTGTGGAGCCCGGCCGATCCGCACCTCTACGCCGTCGAGTTCCGCATCGGCGACGGAGATGCCGCCGACCGGGTGGTGGCGACGGCAGGGCTGCGCAGCATCGAGACGCGCGGAGAGCAACTCTTCCTCAACGGCCGGAGGCTCTACATCCGCGGCGTGCTCGACCAGGGGTACTGGCCGGAATCCGGTCTCACTGCGCCGGATGACGCCTCCCTCCTGCGCGATCTGGAGCTCGCCCGCGACCTCGGTTTCACCCTCGTCCGCAAGCACCTCAAGTTCGAGGAGCCACGCTGGCTGCACGAGGCGGATCGGATGGGCATGCTCGTCTGGGCGGAACCGGCCTGCCCCAGCCGGTTCACCCCTGACGCGGCTCTGGCGTTCGAAGAGCAGCTCCCCGGCCTTGTCGAGCGCGACGGCAACCATCCCTCCATCGTCGTGTGGGGACTGTACAACGAGGAGTGGGGCCTCGACTGGGACATCCCAGGCAGCCAGGAGCGCGCCGCCGCCGCGGTGCACGCGTACGACACGATGCGGGCGCTGGACGATTCGCGGCCGATCGTGGAGAACTCCGGCTGGGCGCACGTGCGTACCGACCTGGTCGACTGGCACTACTACGACGAGGATCCGGCGGCGTGGGCGGCGAACGTCGCTGCACTGGCCTCCGGCGAGAAGGAGACCTTCGAGGTCAAGCTCGGGCCGGACTTCGTCGTCGACAAGTCCTTTTACGGTTCGTCCGACTTCCCTCGGACGGGCGTCCCCATCCTGAACAGCGAGTTCGGAGCGGGGTTCACCAGCCTGGAGCGCGCCTGGCACGTCAGGTGGCAGACGCAGGAGATCCGCCGCCACGACCGGTTCGCCGGGTACGTGTACACCGAGCTCACGGACGTCGAGCACGAGATGGCGGGGCTGCTCGACACCGAGCGCCGTCCGAAGGACTGGGGCGGGCTGAACCCAGCGGACAGCAACGCGGACACGGTCATCGTGGTCGACATCGTTCCCCAGCGCGCCGGGGCGGACATCCCTGTCCCGACCGGCCCGCTGACGGTGGAGGTGCGCGTCTCGCACCACGGGGATGCGCCGATCGACGCCACCCTGCACGCCGCCTGGGCGGCGTCCGGCTCCCCCGAGCATCCCGTGACGGCCGAATCCGTGGATGCCCGTGCCGAGCTGACCGCCGCTCCGTACGCGGTCACCGCCCCTGTGGCGGTCACCGTGCCTGCGCCGTCCGGCGCGGCGCGGCTCCATCTCTGGCTCGAAGAAGGCGGCCGGTCCATCGCCCACACGTTCGTGGACGCGGCCGTCATCGAGCAGCCGAACCGCCGCGGGGCTCGTCAGAGCTGAGCCGCGGACGGACGGACGGCGCGCGCTCTCCCTGCCAACGCGAGCGCGCGTCGTCTCCGTCTCAGTCCTCCACGCGCTCCCACGGCGCAGGGAAGGGGAAGTACCGCTCCAGGAAGTCGGTGACGGACCTGGTCCGCTCCTCCACGCTGATCTCCGGCTTCGAGCCGTCGTTGAGGCAGAACATGTCCTGGTCGCGGCGCTTGAGCAGGCGCCGCATCTTCTCGGCCGCCTCGTGCAGCGTGGTCTCGATGTACTGCACCCTGGCCTGGGTCTGCACCACGGCCCGCCCGCTCATCAGCGCGTAGTAGTGGTACAGCGAGTTCGTCACCGAGATGTCGGTGGCAGAGCGGAACGGGCTCGCCGCCGTGCGCGCGAAGTCGTCCGGGAACTCCCGCTCCATCTCGTTGAGCACGCTGACCGTCAGCGGCGCGGCGCAGTGCTCCAGGTGGCGGGTGGTGACCGCGCCGAACCGCTCCCAGAGCAGGCGCCGGTTCACTCTGGCCGCGTTCTCGAAGCCGCTGCGGGCCGGGTCGCTCTCACCGAGGCCGATGCGCGTGCCCGCCTCCACGAACTTGGTCACCCCGCCAGGCGAGAAGAACAGGTCGGGGGAGATCGGACGGCCGATGAACATGTCGTCGTTCGAGTACAGGAAGTGCTCCGCGATGCCGGGGATGTGGTGGAGCTGGCTCTCGACGGCGTGCGAGTTGTGCGTCGGCAGCGTCGAGGTGTCGACGAAGAAGTCCTCGCTGCGCATGATGTGCACGTTCGGATGCGGGGCCAGCCAGTCCGGGAGCGGTGAATCGGTGGCGATGTAGATGTTGCGCACCCACGGCGCGAACATGTGCACGCTGCGCATCGCGTACTTGAGCTCGTCGATCTGCCGGTAGCGCGCCTCGTTGTCGTCGCCGTCGCCCACCACGTATGCGGCCTGCTGCGCTGCGCGCTTCCGCTGGAACTCGGCGCTCGACCCGTCCACCCAGGAGAACACGATGTCGATGTCGAACGCGATGTCGCTCGCCAGTGGATCGAACATGTGCTCCAGCGTGCGCCAGGTGCGGCCGTACAGCTCTACTGCGGCCTCGATCGCCTCGTTGCGGGGGAGACGCGTGCGCATCAGCGCATTGGGGCGCGGCGCCTCGATCTCCTCGTCGCCGAACCGCCAGAATTCGAGCTGCATGGCGGTGTCTGCGCCGTAGCGCAGGCGGCCGATCGGCTCCAGGCGCGGACGGTAGACCCGGAGGACGGAGGCCTTCCTGCTGGACAGCCTGCCGTCGGCGATCAGCGCGTCCACGCCGTCCACATCCATTGGCCTGGCGTAGAAGGGCTCATCGGCGAACGCGGTCGCGAGCGCGGCGGTGACTTCCTTCCTGCGACGGCGGTCGACGGCGATCACCCTGCGGTCGTCGTCACCGCGCACCAGCAGGTGCTCGATGCCCGCCGCATCCAGGGCGTCCCGCACCGCGAGCAGGTCTTCCACCATGGATTCGCGCGGCGTGAACGGGCCGGATACGAGGGTGAGGACGCCCTTGCGCATCACGACATCGTCGCGGCGCAGAGTCGGGATGCTCGTGCGGGAGTCGCCGGAGACGACGACGGGTTCTGGCTGGTCGGACAGGGCTGGAGACGGGTGTTCTGCCATATGGTTGCCACTCTATGTCGTCCGGCGCGAAGTTCCAGTGCCGGGGATGTTCGGGGTCGCGTCCTGGCCGGCAGAGCGCCGGACCCGTATCGGCTTTACGGGGTTCGGTCAATCCCCCTGGTCGGGAAAGTTTTCCGCGCCGGGAATAGTGGACAATGGCGGTATGGGAAAACTGGTCTACGGCTCCGGACAGGAGTATGACCTCGACGATCGCGTGCTGAGTCACGTCAAGCTCGCCATCGTAGCGAAGCTTCGTCGGCACGAGAGTTTTCTCCTCAACTGGGATGTTCCGGTCGAGCAGGGCTCCGGCCGCGTCTCGCTCTGGATCAGTCGCGAGGTGCCGCTGTCGTTCCAGTTCAGCGGCAGCCGCCCTCCCGCGATCAACCCGCAGTGGCTCGAGGCGCTCATGCACACCTCGCAGCGCACGGGCGGGATGGTCGTGATGAGCGAGGACTCGGTCGAGCAGCACCTCCCGGCCTGATCCGCTGGCGCCGTCGGTCGCGCTCAGTCGCGGGCTGCGCGCAGCGCCTTCTCCGCGTCCCTGAGTGCCGACTGCGCCTGGGTGATCCTGCGGCGCAGCTCCCGCTCGGCGGCGCGCGACTCCGCTAGTTCGTCCTGGGTGCGTTCGAGGCGGCGGGCGAGCGCGTCCCGTTCCGCCTCGAGGTCGGTGCGCCTGTCCACCTCCTCGTCGAGTTCGTCGTCGAGGGCGTCCGCGTCGGTGCGCGCGCGTTCGAGCGCTTTCTCCGCCGTCCGGACGCGACGCTCCCGCTCCCTGCGCTCGCTGGGCGACTCGGCGGGCTCTGCGGAGGCGGAGGCGGAGGTGGCTGCGGCTGTGGACGTGCCGGAGGCCCGCTTCGCGCGCACAGGCGGTGGCGCATCCACGTCGATGGGAAGCGCGACGGCGTCCGACACGTCCACCTGATCGACGCCGGTCGACTCCAGCGACCGCACCAGCAGGCCGCTCCGCACCGCCGCTGCTGCCGCCGCGTCGATGACGGCGGCCTGCAGGGTGTCCTCCACCTCGCGCAGCACGCCGGCGCTCGCGGCGCCGGCCGTGCGGGTCGCCTTCTGCAGGAGTCTTTGACGTTCACCGGTGAGTTCGCGGATGGCTGCGCGGTCCCGTTCGGCGAACGCCTCCCGCATCCGGTCGCCGACCTCCAGGATCGCGTCCACCACATCCGGATGCTCCCGCACCAGCGCGTTCACGGCCGCCGCAGACGCGGACGGCTTCCTGAGGCCGCGGATCTCCGCCGCAAGCGGGCTGCCGGCTTTGCCGGCCGCGGCGTTCCGCGATGCGGTGAACTCGGCCGTCGGCAGGGCGTACAGCTCGTCGGCCACCTCTCGCAGGTCCATGCCGTGAGTGTACGACGCCGGGTCCGCGCCGGTCAGTGGTTGCGGAGAGCGCTGATCAGTTCCTTCTTGTTCTTCGCGGAGTATCCGTGGAGGCCGAGCTCTTTGGCGCGCTTCTTGAGGTCGGGGACGGTCCAGTCGTCGTACGACCCCGACTCGCCACCCTTCTTCCCCACCGACGAGCGCCCGCGCGCCGCTGCCGCGTTGGAGATCCTGGCGGACTTCTCCTTCGAGTTGCCCTCATCGCGGAGCTCTTCGTAGAGCTTCTGGTCCTTCAGTTCCGGTTCGCTTCGCCCTGGCATCGGCGGCTCCTTCCGTTCGCCCGGCACGGTACCCCGCCGGTGCTGGATGCGGAACCCGGCCCCCGCGATACGACGGACGGAGAAGACACGGGATCAGCGGGAGGCGGCACGCACCTGGGCAAGGAGGGTTGCGGCGACCGCGTCGAAGGCGGCGGTGTCGCCCGTGGCGCGGGAGAGCAGCACGGCGCCCTCGGAGGCGGCGAGCAGCAGGGTCGCGAAGCGCGCTGCGTCGTCGGTGGAGAGGCCGCCCCGGGTGAGGAGCGCGGCCAGGTGGTCCTGCCAGGTGCGGAACGCCGCCGCCGTGCGTGCGCGGAGGTCGGCGGAGTCGGTGTCGACCGTGACCGCGACGAGCGCGCATCCGGCTGCGAACCTGGAGCGGGTGAGCAGGAGGCGCCAGGAGTCCAGGAACAGTTCGGCCACCCGCTCCGCCGATTCGCCGGCGCGCTGGTCGAGCAGGGTCACCGCGTTCTCGGCCGAGCGGTCGATCGCCGCCGCGACGAGCTCGTCCTTCCCGCCGGGGAAGTGGTGGTAGATCGAGCCCCGCGGGGTCTCGGTGAGGTCGATCACGCTGGAGAACGACGTGCCGGCGAGGCCGCGGGTGGCGAGCAGGCGGATCGCTCCATCGACCATCCTGGTGCGCACATCGGTGGCCACGGCACTCCCTCCTTGACTATGACGGTCGTCATAATCTATCGTCTATGCACACCATCATAATTTCGTGAGGAGCATCCCATGCCCATGATCGACGTCTACGCGCCGGCCGACCTCTTCCCCGCAGACGCGGACGAGCAGCTCGGACACGAACTCACCCACGCCGTGCTGCGGGCGGAAGGCGTCGCCCAGCCGGGTCCGTTCCACCTCGACAACACGGCCGCGTTCATCCACCGGCTGCCGGCCACGGCCGTCTCGACCGCGAACACGCCATCGGCGCGCACCGTGCGCATCCAGGTGATCACCCCGCCCGGTTCGCTCGACCGCGACGGCCAGAAGCAGCTCGTGCGCGAGGCCACGGAGATCGCTGCGAGGTTCGCAGGGGACGAGACGCAGGCGGCCCGCACCTGGGTCATCCTGCAGGAGGCGGCGGAAGGCGGCTGGGGCCTCGCGGGCACCGCGTTCGGCGTCGAGGAGTTCACCGCCCTGGCGAAGGCGGCTGCAGCGGCCCGCGGCTGAGCGGCTGACGGCGAAGGGCCCCGGATGCACGTGCATCCGGGGCCCTTTGACGTCCGAGTCGTTCTAAACGGAGCGCCGACCACTGATCATGCGTACCAGCCACACGATGATGGCGAACACCAGGAGGATGATTCCCACCCAGAGCAGCCAGTTGAGGGCCTGCACGAATCCGCCGGTGAACAGGAGCACGATCGCGACGATCGCGATCACGATGAGCAGAATGTTCATTTTCCGTTACCTGCTTTCTTTTCCGGTCGACCATGACGACGACCGGCGCCCACAGTAGACCGGGGATCGCAGCGTGTGAAGTGCCTGTGCCGAACTAGCTCGTGCGGATCTGCTCCGGCGAGGTCAGGCGCGTGGCGCGCGCGACGCCTTCACCGCGGCGAAGTACTCGGAGGCGGGCCGCAGCCAGATCAGGATGGTCGCCACGATCGCCGCGATCACCTGGATGCCGCCGATGAAGTAGATGGTCGCGAGGTTCAGGAACGAGATGACCGTGAGGATCGTCAGCACGATGCGCGCCCAGTTGCGGCCGCGGCGCATGAAGGTCGCGAACAGTACGAACACGAGCGCCCAGAAGATCAGCGTCACGATCGCCCAGACGATGCCGAACGTTACCGCGGCGTCCGCGAGCGAGTTCGCGTCGAGGTTCGTGCCGTTGGTCTGCGCGTTCTTCAGGCTGTCCGTGACCTGCTGGAGGATGATCGCGCGGTTCGCCGACACCGAGATGGCGGTGGCGATGCCGCTGATGACGCTGAGCACGGCGGCCGCGATGTACAGCCAGAATGCGATCGTTACCTGCTGCGGCGGAGTGGTCGGGGCGGCGACGGGCGCTGAGGGCGTCGCCGAGTACGCGGGGAAGCCGCCGGTCGCGGCCGCCGGCGGGTAGCCGGGTGCCGAGGTGGGCGCCACGAACGCCGGCGGCTCCGGCGCTGCGGGCTGCTCCGGCGCTGCGGGCGGAGGGGTGACGGGCTCCGCGGCGGCAGGCGGCTGGGCCGGCTCGGTGGGCGGAACGGGCGGGACGGCCCCTCCGGCGTCCGGCACAGGGGGAACGTTACCGCCGGTGGGCTGTTCCGGCTTGCTGTCGTCGTTGGGAATAGTCATGCCGCGACCCTACTGCGGGACAGACCGCCGTGACTACTCCTCGCCAGGCGCGGCGGGCGGGGGCGCGCTGTCGACCCTGGCGAGCGCGGCCGTCGCAGGGCCCTCCAGCACACTGCCGTCCGACGCGAACCGGGAACCGTGGAGCGGGCAGTCCCAGGACCGTTCCGCATCGTTCCAGCGCACGACGCCGCCCAGGTGGGTGCAGACCGCAGAGAGCGCGCAGGTCGCACCGTCCACCGTGGAGACGGCGACGGGCGCGGCGCCGCGATGACCGACGACACCCGTTCCTTCGGCGGGAGGCGGCGCATCCACCGGCAGCTGCTGCCCGGTCTCCGCACCGGCCCACTTCGTCAGGGCCGCCTTCCCGACGCCGGCGCCGAACGCGGCTCCCGTGGCGATGTCGATCGGATGCGTGACCCTGTGATGCAGCACGCGCGCCCACTCCAGGGTCTCGCCGGTGAGGTCGGCTGTGAGGCTGATGGCGGCGGCGACCGCATTGGTCATGCCCCACTTGTTGTAACCGGTCGCGAGGAACACCCGGCCTCTGCCGCGCGGCAGCCAGCCGACGAACGGCACCTGGTTGGCCGACCGGTAGTCCTGTGCAGACCACCAGTGCGTGCGGACGGCACCGGGGAAGGCCGTCTCCGTCCAGGCGGTGAGGTCGGCGACGAGCTCTGCGGGAGAGTCGGCGCGCCCGGCGACGTGGCCATTCCCGCCGACGACCAGGAGCTCGCCGTCCGGCGTCGTCGCGGTCCTCAGCGAGCGCGCAGGAGACTCCGCCGACAGGTACATCCCCCGTGGAAGCTCGCCCGGCACCCGGAAGGCCGCGACGTACGAGCGCAGCGGCTCCGTCTTGGCGAAGTACAGCCCGCGGTCGAGGATGGGCGTCCCGCTCGCGAGGATGACGTTGGCGGCGCGGGTGGTCCCGGACGTGCTCGTCACCACGGCAGGCTCGGACGCCGACACTCCGGACACGCGCTCGCCCTCCACGATCACGCCGCCCAGCGCGCGCAGGTCGGCGGCGAGCGAGGCGAGCAGCGGCATCGGGTCGAGCTGCGCCTGCGCAGGCAATCGCAGGGCGGCCTCGACGGCGAACGGCAGCTCGCAGCCGCGCTCCTCCGTTGCGCCCAGCCCGGCGATGCGCGCGGCGGCGAGCTCGGCGTCCAGGCGGTCGCGTCCGTCGAGCGTCGTCGCGTACGTGTACGCGTCGCGCACCTCGTACGGGATGCTCCTGGCGTCCAGATAGTCGAGCAGCCAGCCCTGTCCTGCTGTGTTGGCGTCGACGTATGCGCACATCACCCTGTCTGTGGTGTGCCGTCGCATCTGTGACAGCGTCGTGCCCTGCAGCAGGCTGACTTTGCCCGTGGTGTTCCCGGTGGTCACGGCACCGACGGTGCGTGCTTCGAGGACGGCGACGCGCATCCCGTGCCTGGCCAGCATGAACGCCGTGCTGAGCCCGGTGAGCCCGGCGCCGACGACCACCGCGTCGTACTCGGCGTCCCGCTGGAAGCGATCCGTGGGGATCTCGGCCGCGAGGTCGAGCCAGAGCGAGGTCATGTCGGACGCCGCGCGATCAGTTCAGCGAGTCGAAGTCGAACCAGAA
Source organism: Leifsonia sp. NPDC102414 (assembly GCF_044765685.1). Taxonomy (NCBI): domain Bacteria; kingdom Bacillati; phylum Actinomycetota; class Actinomycetes; order Micrococcales; family Microbacteriaceae; genus Leifsonia; species Leifsonia sp. NPDC102414. The sequence goes on along the minus strand of NZ_JBIWKN010000002.1, from coordinate 524,629 downwards.
TGCGTCGTCGTCGTCCGCTCCACCGTCGCCTGGGTCGCGCGGAATGGTGGCCGTCTCGATCCTGACCTTGGTCTGGCTCGTGACGAACACCTCGCTCGGCGGTCTGCTCGATTGCGTGATCTGTACGAAGTCTCCATCGGAGCGGCTGGCCTTCACGACGTTGCTCTTCAGCTCTTCAACGGGAGCGCGGTCGACGAAGGTGAACCGGAGGTCGTCGATGTAGACGTGGAACACCTGCATACCCTCTCCCGTATCCTCTGCTGTCTCGTCGCGATAGTACGCGGCGATTCGGGATGCACCAGTGCATCGGACGAACTTTCAGAGGTCGCCCGCGAAACGCCTCAGAGCAGATCCAGATCCAGACCGTCCGATTCCTCGGTTCCGCTCGTCACGAAACCGGCCCTGCTGGTGAGCGCCGCCATCTTCCCCTCGAGCGCTGCGACGAACTCGTCGTCGACGAGTTCCTCGATGCCCGGTGCGTTCTCCGCGAGGATCTGGCTGGCGGGCCCGAGGACCAGCATCACCTCTGTGACGTCTCCCGCCTCCGCGACCGCGGGAGCTGACACCTCGGCGGCCGTGCGATTCGACGCCAGTGCCGCGGCGTAACGCAGCAGCACATCGGCGATCGCGTCACCGGTCAGGAGGGACCCGCTCGCGTAGTGGATGCGTTTCATGAACCCATCCATACCGCCTCAGGGGAGGAGGTCAAGGGCCTTGAGGTTCGCGGAGGCGAGGGAGTCGGGGCCTGGCGGCTGTCGTACCTCCCCTGTCCGCGGCGCTAGCATGACCTCCGTGACCACGCCAGCGCGGGCCCCCGACCCGGCCCCCGACCCGGCCATCGTCGCGCGCCTGCGTGCGGCGGGCTGCGTGTTCGCGGAGGACGAGGCGCGCCTCATCGCCGAGGCTGCCTCGAGCCCGCAGGAGCTGGAAGACCTCGTCGCCAAGCGCGTCTCCGGCCTGCCATTGGAGCCGCTGATCGGCTGGGCGGAGTTCTGCGGGCTGCGCATCCGCGTCGCGCCCGGCGTGTTCGTGCCGCGGCACCGCACGGAGTTCCTGGTGGAGCAGGCCGTGGCACTCGCCGCTCCGGATGCGGTGGTGCTCGATCTCTGCTGCGGCGCCGGCGCGATCGGGGCGGCGATCGCATCCAGGGCCGGCGCTGGCGTGGAACTGGTGGCGTGCGACGTCGAGCCCGCTGCTGTGCGGTGCGCGCGAGAGAACATCGAGCCGGCCGGCAGCGTCTACGAGGGCGATCTGTACGACGCGCTTCCCGCATCCCTGCGCGGGCGGGTGGACGTGCTCGCCGTGAACGCTCCGTACGTTCCGACGGACGCGATCGCGCTGATGCCTCCCGAGGCGCGGCTGCACGAGCCGGCTGTCGCCCTCGACGGAGGCGGTGACGGCCTGGACGTGCAGCGCCGCGTCGCCGCCGGCGCAGGCGAGTGGCTGGCGCCGGGCGGCTCGCTGCTGATCGAGACCAGCGGCGAGCAGGCGACGCAGACGGCAGCGCTGTTCCAGCGGGAGGGGCTGAGCGTTCGGATCGCGACCTCCGACGAATACGACACCACGGTCGTGATCGCTACGGCGTGACGGAGCGCCGTTGATGTCTAGCCCGGCTAGGCATATCGTGTGCCGCATGACCTCCGCCTCCACCTCCACCGCCGCGGCCGCCTCGATCGGCACCCGCCCTGTCGCCGCCGACCGGGTGCGGCAGGTCGCGGTGCTGGTCTCCGCCGTGCTCGCGCTCGTCGGCGCGTTCGTCGGCTCGGGAGCGGCGGGCGGAACCCCGATCGCCAAGGCCGCAGGCGGCGCGCTGAGCGCGGACGCCACGATGCTCTCGCCCGCCGGACCGGCTTTCGCCATCTGGACGGTCATCTACCTCGGCCTCGTCGGCTACGCGATCTGGCAGGCGTTCCCGTCGCAGGCCGCCAAACCGCGGCAGCGCAGCATCAGCTACTGGATGCTCGCCTCCCTCCTGCTGAACGCCGCCTGGATCCTCAGCGTCCAGTTCGGGATGCTCGCGGTCTCCGCCGTCCTCATCGCAGCGCTGCTCGTGGTGCTGATCGTGGCGTTCGTGCTGCTGCAGCGCATCCACGGAGGGTCGACGGCCGACGCGATCCTGTTCGATGGGACGACGGGCCTCTACCTCGGCTGGGTGATGGTCGCGACCGTCGCCAACGTGACGAGCCTGCTCGTCGCCGCCGGATTCGACGGCTTCGGCTGGAGTCCGCACGCCTGGGGGATCGCGCTCGTCGTGGTCGCGACCGTCCTCGGCGCCGCGCTCGCGATCTGGGACAGAGGTCGCCTGACGCCGGCCATCGCCAGCGCGTGGGGCCTCGCCTGGATCGGGGTGTCCCGGCTGACCGGCACACTCGTCTCCGCCCCCGTCGCCATCACGGCCATCGCCGCCGCGGTCGTGCTGCTGATGATCGCGCTCGCCGTGCGGGTGGGCGGGAGGGGGAGGACCCCGGCTCGGTCGTGACGCCGGCGCGGTCGTGATCCGGGCTAGATCGTGATCCAGCCCGCCGCGAGCGCCACGATGGCCGCGACGGCCAGCAGCACGGCGACGACGCACAGCACCGCCTCGTACGGCCGGAACACCCGCAGCCCCCTCTCCCGCCTGGCCGCCACGAACAGCAGCGTGCCTGGAGCGTAGATGATGAACGTCAGCAGCAGATAGCCGGGCCCGGCCGCGACGATCAGGAACAGCGTGTAGATGGTCGCGATGATCGCCACCGTCAGCCCGCGCCTGCTGCGGCCGCCAGGGTCGTCGCCCGCGCGGGTCTCGAGCTTGAGGGCGTAGCCGGCCGTCAGCACGTACGGGATGAGGGCGAGTGAGCTGCACAGGCTCAGCATGAACTGGAAGGCGTTCTCCGAGAAAAGCGTCACCACCAGCAGCGCCTGCACCAGCAGCGTCGTCAGCACCAGTGCAGCGACAGGGACGTTCCGCTTGCTGACAGCGGCGAGGAACCGCGGGGCGTCCTCGTTCCTGGCCGTGGTGAACAACACCTCCGACGCCATCAGGGTCCACGACAGGTATGCGCCGAGCACGGAGACGACGAGACCGACGCTGATGAGCGTGTATCCCCACGGCCCGACGATCGCCTGCAGCACGCTCGCGACCGATGGCTCCCGCATCCCGCCGATCTCCGCCCGAGGGGCCACGCCGAACGACAGCACCGTGATGAGCACGAACAGGCACAGCACGCTGAGGAAGCCCAGCAGCGTCGCACGCCCGACATCGCGCCGGTTCTTCGCGTACCGGGAGTAGACGGATGCGCCCTCGACACCGAGGAACACGAACACCGTCAGCAGCATCGTCTGCTGGATCTGCCCGAACAGCGACGACAGATCCGGGCTGCCCGTGCCCCACAGGTTGAGGGTGAAGGTGTTCCAGTTGAAGCCGATCGCCACGACGATCACCAGGAACACCACCAGCGGCACCACCTTGGCGACCGCGACGATGGTGTTGATGAACGCGGCCTGCGGCACCCCGCGCCTGATCAGCAGGAAGAACCCCCACACGCCCACCGTCGAGACGGCGACGGCGAGCACGGTGTTCCCGGCGCCGAACGCGGGGAAGAGGGCGCCGATGGTGGAGCCGATCAGGACCCAGTACGTGACGTTCCCCGCGCATCCACTCGCCCAGTATCCGAACGCGGAGAAGAACCCGACGTAGTCGCCGAACCCGGCCTTGGCGTACGCGTAGATGCCGGAGTCGAGCGCGGGCTTGCGCACGGCGAGCCGCTGGAACACGAACACCAGGGTGAGCATCCCCGCTCCGGCGATGGCCCAGGCGGCGATCGCGCCGATCGCCCCGGTCGCGCCGGCGAACGTGCCAGGCAGCGAGAACACGCCAGCCCCGACCATCGAGCCGACGACCATGCCGGCCAGGACGAGAACGGGAAGTTTGCGTGTTGCGGTCACGTGCATCCATAGTACTTTCGCCTGCGCCCCCGTGGATGCGCGGCCCTCCTGCCGCGCCCTTGCTGCCGCGCCCTGCTGCCGCGCCTTGCTGCGCCTCCTGCGGCCCAACCGAATCTCCTTCCGAACGGACTCAGCCGCCCTGCGCGGCACGTTCTCCTTCCGAACGGAGACCGCGTGCGGCCGGGGCCGTAGGCTGGGACGATGGGCGGAGTGGTGATCGGGTTCGCGATCATCGCGTTCGTGATCGCCGTCGGCTATGTGGCCGGGCGCGCGGGGATCGGCGGCCCGCAGGCGGCGTTCGTGCTGAACCGGATCGCGTTCTTCGTCACCAATCCGGCGCTGCTGTTCGTCACCCTGGCGAAGGCCGACCTGCATGTGGTCTTCTCGGCCCAGCTCGTCGTCTCCGCGGTCGCAGCCCTCGCGTCGGCCGGACTCTTCGTGCTGCTCTCGCGGCTGTTCTTCAAGCGGAAGGCGGCGGAGACCACTATCGGCGCGCTCGGAGCCGGGTACGTCAACGCCAACAACATCGGGCTGCCCGTCGCGGTGTACGTGCTGGGAAGCGCCTCCTTCGTCGCGCCCGTGCTGCTGCTGCAGCTCATCGTGTTCGCGCCGATCGCGCTCACCGTGCTCGACGTCACCTCCAGGGGCTCGGTCTCCGTGCGGTCGATCCTCACCCAGCCGATCCGCAATCCGATGATCATCGCCTCCGTGCTCGGCATCCTCGTCGACCTCAGCGGTGTCAAGCTGCCGGATGCGGTGTTCCAGCCGTTCGTCCTGCTCGGCGGAGCAGCGGTGCCGCTGGTGCTGATGGCGTTCGGGATGTCGCTGCACGGCTCCCGGCCGCTGAACGCCGACCACGGACGCGTCGAGATCCTGACGGCCTCGGTCATCAAGGCGGCTGTGATGCCGCTGATCGCGTTCCTCGTCGCCTGGCTCGGCTTCGGGATGCACGGGCACGCGCTGTTCGCGGCCGTCGCGCTCGCCGCGCTGCCCACCGCGCAGAACGTCTACAACTTCGCCGCCCGCTACGAGCGCGGGATGCCCGTGGCGCGCGACATCGTGCTGCTCACGACGTTGTTCGCGGTGCCCGCCCTGCTCCTCATCGCTGCCCTGCTCGCCTAGCGCGCTTTCGCACGCGTCGTGCGCAACGTGCGCTTCGCGCCTCCGCGACCGCGCTTTTCGCACGAGCCGCGACCGCGCTTTTCGCGCGAGCCGCAACCGCGCCGCTCACGGGTCGTGCGGAGCGTGCGCTTCGCGCCTCCGCGACCGCACTTTTCGCACGAGCCGCGACCGCGCCGAGAGCGCTTCAGCCGCGGTCGAGCGAGTGCAGGTACTCCGCGTTGCCGCGGATCGCCGCTTCGTACCGCAGCAGGTCCTCGGTGCGGATGTGGTCGACGGCCAGCTCCATCAGCGAGGCCACCGCCGCGTCGCTGCGCCCTGCCGCGTGCAGCGACAGCGCGTGCCACATCCGCACCGATTCCGACTTCGGGTACAGCGCGAGAGCCTGGTCGAGGGCCGCGAGCGATTCGTCGTACCTGCCCAGGTTGCGCAGCGTGCTGCCGTACTGCAGCAGGCAGCGGCGCAGCGTGTCGCCGGTGAGACCCGCATCCATCGCCTGCTCGTAGTAGCCGAGCGCCGTCTCCTCCTCGCCCGCCGTGTCGTACGACCCTCCGACGTCGTAGAGCACGTACGCGTTGCCTGGGTTCTCGGCCAGCACCTCCAGGAAGGCGTCGATGGTCGGCTGCATGTTCTGCCTGTCCCTGCGGTCGAAGATGTCGCGCAGACGCTGCTCGAGGTGCGGGGTGACATGGGCGACCATCGGGGTTCCTGTTCCTGTCGGGTTGAGGCCACTAAGTTGAGGCCACGATACCCTTGGGATGCGCGGCCCTGGTCAGCCGCGCGCGAGCAGCCCTAGAAGCGGCCCGGGCACCCGATCGGCGGGAAGGGCGAGCACAAGCGCGCGGCCGTAGTGCTCCTTGCGGCCGGAGGTGGTGCCGAGGAACCGGTGCAGCTGCTGCTCGACCGTCCTCGGCCGTTGCGCCGGCTGCTGCTGAAACATCCGGAACAGTCGCAGATCGCCCTCGTCGTCGAGCACAGCCTCCACTCCGGCCGTTCCGAGCGCCCGGATGAGCTCCCCTTCGAGGTCGGGACGGCAGACGTGGACGTCTGCCGGGCGCATCCCCGCCCTGTCGAAGAATCGCACCTCCGCCGCATCGCAGAGCCCGCGGAGCGCGAGCCCGAGCCCGTCCGGACCGAGCAGGCCGACGTACCGTCTGACACTCATGGCGCCACCCATCGGGAGCACGGCCCAGCCGTCCGCTGCCAGGGAGCGTCCCTGCGTGTCGGCCAGCGCCTCCACCGCGGCGCGGTCGCTGGCTCCCTCGACGAGCACGGCGACGTCGACGGACCCCGGTGGTGCTGGGGCGGCGGCGTCCCCGGCAGACCAGGCCGCGACGGCGTGCTCGAACGCGCGCACCTCTGCGCTGGTTCCGCTCTCGGAGCGGCGGACGCTCGACGGCTCCGACACGCAGCCATTCTGGCACCGAGGCGCTCCGCCGCGCCGCGCCGCGACGGTCGGCCCCCTGTCGCATCCGGAAGGGCGCGGGTACGGTGCGTGCAACAGACCACCATCGAGAGGACAACGATGAAATTCATCATCTTCCTGGCAGGAGCGGCCGTCGGCTTCGTGCTCGGTTCGCGTTCCGGCCGCAAGACGTACGACACCATCAAGCGACAGGTCAGCGGCTTCACCCACTCCGAACCCGTGCAGCAGGTGAAGGGCGCGGCAGGCGACCTCGCCAGTAAAGCCGCGAGCGAACTGGGCGACCGGGTGAGCGACGCCGTGGACAAGGCGAGCGGCAAGCTCGACGACCTCACCGGCAAGAGCACCAGCTAGAGCGGCGTCACGCCCCGAGCGGAGGGTCGGCCAGCAGGCCGACCCGCTCCGCGAGGTACGCCTCCAACGGAACGGCCGCATCCGGGGTCGCGGCGTTCCACCGCACGAACGCCCGCCCGTCGCGCACGAAGACGGGACCAGTGGATGCGCGCAGACCGTCCGCATCCACCTCGATGACCTCGGCGTCGTAGTTCACGGTCTCCCCGGCAGGGAAGTGGCCGCGTTGCGCTGCCGCCCGGTACGCGCGCCTGGTCTCGGCCGACAGCGATTGGTATGCGGGCCTGCCCGGCTCCGTCGCCCGCACGATCGAGCCCGTCGCCCGCAGCACGCCGTCGCCGTCGAGCAGCAGCACGCCCAGCCGCCACACCCGCCCGACCGGGCGCAGCACCGCCTCCCGCGTGACGAGCATCCGGCGCTGGCGGGGGACGAACACGGCCAGCGCCTCGTCGCGCGCACCGGCAGCGACGAGGCGCGCCACCGCGTCGGCGAGCGCCAGGTGGATGCGCGCGACGACATCGGCATCCGCGCGTGCGTCTGCGTCCGCGCCGCTGGCCTGCCCTGCGTCTCCTGCCTCGCTCACGCAACGAGGATACCGAGCGCGCTCAGCGCAGAGGCCAGAGCTCCCGCACTTCGATCCGCCCGAATCGCGCCATCGGGTGCCGCGACGCCAGGTCGATGGCGTCTTCCATCGAGTCGCAGTCGATGACGTCGTACCCGGCCACCCACTCCTTCGCCTCGGTGAACGGCCCGTCCACCACGTCGAGCCGCCCGTGCCGAACCCGCACGGTCTTCGCCTCCTCGATCGGCCGCAGACGGTCCCCGTCCGCCTCCCTCCCGCGTGCATCCACCTCGGCGATCCACTCGTCGATGTTGTCCTCGCTCTCGCGGTACGGCTCGCCGTCGAGAGCGGTCTGGATCAGAAACAAATAGCGCATTCCGTGCCTCCTGAAGGGTGACGTTACGGTAATACGTCGAACGGCTCGTGGTGGTTTCGACTAAACGGTCAGCGCGCCGCATTCGACGTTTCGGACCCTCGGCTCGCTAGCATGAGGGTTCCGAACGAAGGACGGGTGTTCTGAAAGCCCCATCTCGCAGCCCACGCGGAGCAGTGTCGAGCATGATGCTCGCGACGACGATCTCCCGCGCGACGGGGTTCGCCCGCAACGTGCTGATCGTGCTGCTGATCGGCGGCACCAGCGCCGCCGTCGGCGGTCAGGCGTTCGGCGTCGCCAACGAGTTGCCAACGCAGGTGTACGGCCTGATTGCCGGCGGCCTGCTCGGAGCCGTGCTGGTCCCCGACATCGTGCGCGCCAGCCGGGCAGGCGATCACGGTGACATCAACCGGCTGATCACCTTCAGCGTGTGCGCGTCGCTCGTCCTCACCGTCGCCCTCACCGTTGCGGCGCCTGTACTGGTCCGACTCTTCGCGTTCGGCTAGCCGGAGGAGTGGCTGACGCTCGCCACTTCGATGGCGTACTGGTGCATCCCCCAGGTCTTCTTCTTCGTCGTCTACACCGTGCTCGGACAGGTGCTCAACGCGCACCGAATCTACGGCCCGTTCGCGTGGGCTCCTGTGGTGTCGAACGTGGTCGCCGTCGCCGGGCTGGGCGTGTTCGCGCTCGCCTTCCCGTCCACGAACACGGCGCCCGATGCGTGGACGACGCCGATGGTCATCGTGCTCTGCGGAGCCGCGACGCTCGGGGTGGCGGTCCAGAGCGCGATCCTCGTTCTCTACCTCCGACGCCTGCCGTTCCGCATCCGCTGGCAGTTCGGGATGCGCGGGATGGGCGGGTCCGGGAGGACGGCGGCGCTCGCCTTCGGCGGTGTCGTCGCCGGTCAGCTCGCGTTCCTGGTCGTCAGCAACGTCGCCAACGGCGCGGGCGCCGAACTGCACGCGGCCGGGATCGACGGGGCCAGCCTCAACTCGTTGAACAATGCGTACCTGGTCGCGCTCCTCCCGCACGGCGTGTTCGCGGTCGCCCTGACGACGGCCCTCTTCACCCAGATGAGCCACCACGTCGAGGAGGGCCCACGCGACCTGGTCATCGAGGACACGCGATCCTCGCTGCGGCAGCTCGCGTTCGTCTCCGGGCTGTTCACGGCGATCCTCGTCGGTTGCGGCGCCCTGGTCGGCGCCGTCCTGTGGAACAGCACCGTGATAGGGGACGTGCTCACCCTGCTGGCGATCGGGATGACCGGGTTCAGTCAGATGTACGCGCTCAACAGGGTGAGTCTCGCACTGCGGTCCGGCGCGAGCGTGCTCGTCGCGCAGGTCGTCGTGGCGATCATCACGGCGGGAGCGGGTGTGGTCGCTCTGTTCGTGCGAGCCGACGTCGCCGTTCCGACGATCGCGGTCGGCATCTCGGTCGCCAACCTCGTGGGATTCCTGGTCAGCGCGTCCCTGCTCATCCGCACCCTGCGCCGACTTGGTGAGAGCGTGCGCATCATGGAGCTCTTGCGTCCGCTGTGGCCGAGCGCTGTCGGCACGGTGGCTGCCGGGGGCGGGGCATTGCTGGTGCGGACGACGTTGATCGATGTGCCTACCGGATGGTGGGAACGCGCGGGGCTGCTCGTCGTGAGTGCGTCTGTGGTCACCGTCGTCTATCTGGCGGTCACCCGGATCTGTGGGGACCGGATTATGCAGTCGTCCGCGGCGGCGCTGTTTCAACGCGGACGGCGCTGAGCCGCCAGATCACCCCGTCACGCCGTCAGCGCGTGCGCATCCCGCGTCGCCTCGACCGCATCCTCCTGCCGGATGGAGAACGCGTTGTCGTCGCGCACCAGCAGCAGTTCGACGCCGTGCGCGTGCCGCAGCACCACGAGGGCGGAGGTGTCCGTCTCGAGGACGCGTTCCACCTGGCGGAGGAAGATGCGCGCCATCTCGTCGCTGACCCGGAATTCGCGGCCGAGGGCGTGCACGATGTAACCGGGCGCTGCCGCCGGGCGGGCTTCGAGGTGTGTCTCCGCGCGGAAGCGGTCGCACGCGTGCTGGTCAGCGTGGGAAATCGTCATGGTTCCTCCGTCGGTCGGAACTCGAACGGTAGACCGTTCCCCGAGGGGGTACAGGGGTTGCGCGACGGCCCCAGTCATGCATCCGGGCGGAGAAGGCGGCGATGAGCGCAGAATAGGGCAATGAAGACTTTCACCCTTCCGAACACCACCGTCGAAACCTCGAACATCATCCTCGGCCTCATGCGGATCACTCCGCTGGACGACGAGCAGATCCGCACGCTGGTGCGTTCAGCTCGGGATGCGGGCATCACGATGTTCGACCACGCCGACATCTACGGCGACGAGCGGCACGGCTGCGAGAAGCGGTTCGGCGACGCCGGTGCGATCCCCGCTTCGGAGCGCGACCAGGTGCAGATCCAGTCGAAGGTGGGCATCAGGGACGGCTACTTCGACTTCTCCCGCGAGCACATCCTGACCACGGTCGACGAGTCGCTCTCTGCCCTCAAGACCGACTACCTCGACCTCCTGCTCCTGCACCGCCCGGACACCCTGGTCGAGCCGGACGAGGTCGCTGCGGCGTTCGACGAGCTGTTCGAGTCGGGCAAGGTCCGCAACTTCGGCGTCTCCAACCAGACCCCAGGGCAGGTCGAGCTCCTGAAGCGTTCCGTCCGCCAGCCGATCGTGGTCAACCAGGTGCAGCTCAGCATCACCCACTCGCCGATCATCGCGCAGGGCATCGCGGCGAACATGGCCGCCCTCGACCAGTCCATCGACCGCGACAACGGCATCCTCGACTACAGCCGCCTCAACGGCATCACGCTGCAGGCCTGGTCGCCGTTCCAGAAGGGCTTCTTCGACGGCGTGTTCCTCGGCGACCGCGAGAACTACCGCGAACTGAACGACGTGATCGACGCGCTCGCTGCGAAGTACGACGTGCAGCCCGCCGCGATCGCCGTCGCCTGGATCACCAGGCACCCCGCCAACATCCAGGTCGTGCTCGGCACCACGAACATCCACCACCTGCTCGACTCCGCCGCGGGCAGCGACGTGCCCCTCACCCGCGAGGAGTGGTACCGCCTGTTCACGACGGCGGGGCACATCCTCCCGTAGCGCGCAGCGTTCACGGGACCCTGTCGGCATCGTGCCGGTATGGTCGGTCTGCGACTTCCGTCGCGCCCGAGAGGATCATCGAGTCGGCCAATGAGCACCATCAACCCACTGGTCGCCTGGAGTGCGCTGACTCTCGTCTCGATCGCATGCACCGTCATGATCGCCCTCTCCGGGCGGCTCTGGCGCCGGTACACGTCCGACTCCGTTCACAGAAGGAGCATCTACGTCGCCTGGGTCGGTGAGATCCTCGCCCTGATCGGCGTTGTCATCCTGCCTGTGCTGATGATGAGCCTTGCGCCCTCGCTCGGCGATGCCGGTGGAATCTTGATCGCCTGGCTGGCGATCGCGGGCGGGCTGGTGTGGTGGTCGTATCAACCGGATGCGGGAGCCTGGCAGCCCGTCATGATCGGGGCGGCAACCGTGTTCCTGGGTGCACTGGTCGGGTTCGGTGTGCAGTGCGCGGTGCAGGAGGCCTGGTGGGGCCTGGCCGTCTTCACGGGAGGCGCCCTCCTGGCGATCGTCGGGCTGGCGGTGCTCGTTGTGCAGCTCAACCTTTCCCGCGGAACATCCGCCGGAGGCGGCCTGTAGGCGACGGACCCGGAACGGTGAAGAAGACGCGTGCCTGGCCGTCGAAGACGTGGGAGGATCAGGGCGTGACCGGGCGAACGATGCTTCTGGACAGTGCCTCCCTGTATTTCCGCGGGTTCTACGGGGTTCCGGATACGGTGCGCGCCCCAGACGGCACGCCGGTGAACGCCGTGCGCGGGTTCCTCGACATCATCGCCAACCTGGTCACCGACTTCGGGCCGGACGAACTGGTGGCGTGCTGGGACGACGATTGGCGTCCCCGGTGGCGGGTCGACCTCATCCCGAGCTACAAGGCGCACAGGGTGGCCGAGGAGAACCCCGGCGGCGTGGACGTCGAGGAGACACCGGAGGCGCTGGTTCAGCAGGTCCCGATCATCCGGGAGGTGCTGGGCGCCATCGGCATCCCCATCGTCGGTGCAGCGCAGCACGAAGCGGATGACGTGATCGGCACGCTCGCGACGGGGGCGGCGCATCCCGTGGATGTGGTCACGGGCGACCGTGACCTGTTCCAGCTCGTCGACGACGCCGCGGACGTGCGCGTCATCTACACCGCGCGCGGCATGAGCAACTTGCAGACGCTCACCGAGTCGGTCGTCGTCGACAAGTACGGCGTGCGGCCGCAGCAGTACGCCGACTTCGCCGTGATGCGCGGCGACAGCTCAGACGGACTGCCTGGCGTCGCCGGCATCGGCGAGAAGACCGCGACCGCGCTCCTCACCGAATACGGCGACCTGGATGGCATCCTCGCCGCCGCGGCCGACCCCGGCAGCTCGATGAAAGCGCCGATGCGCGCCAGGTTCGAAGCCGCAGCCGCCTACCTCGAGGTCGCGCCGCGCGTGGTCGAAGTGGTGCGCGACCTCGACCTGCCGACAGTGGATGCGCGCATCCCCACGCCGGACGACACCCAGCTCGCAGTCCTCGCCGCCCTCTCCGAGAAGTGGGGTCTCGGCGGCTCCCTGGAGCGGGTACTGCTCGCTCTCAAGAAGGACCGCTAAGCTCTGAGGCAGCGTCCGGCGATTTTCTGGCCGTTTCTTCGCAGCGATCCGCTGCCGACCGGACACTCACCGCACCATCCGCCCCTGCAGGTTCCGCGCAGCATCCGCCGCCGACCGCATCCAGGGGCTAGCAATCTCGCGCGTACCGCCGAACGGTTCGCGCAACACCGTCCGCGTCTTGAAAGGCGTGGTCGACGGGTCGCATCGCGTGGCCCGCAACACGAATAAAGGAATGACGATATGGCCACCGGCACCGTCAAATGGTTCAACTCCGAAAAGGGATTCGGGTTCATCGCACCCGATGACGGAACGAAGGATGTCTTCGCGCACCACAGCGCGATCGTCGGCGGCGACGCCGGCCACCGCAACCTCGAAGAGAACCAGAAGGTCGAGTTCGACACCGCCAACGGCCCCAAGGGTCCGCAGGCGGAGAACATTCGCGCCCTCTAGGGTTCGCTTTGTACGACGGGCAGGGTGGCTGAGCCGCCCTGCCCGTTTCTTGTGCCCCGGAGGCGCCCGCCCCGCCGCCTACTGCTCCCCTGGCTCCCAGCGCCACAGTTCCCGCTGAGCGAGCAGCGCCAGCTCGCGGAGCACGTCGAGATCCGTCTCGGACTCCGTCGGGTCGCGCGCCGTGCGGCCGAACACGCAGATCGCGCCGATCCGGGTGCCGTCCGGCGCCTCGACGGGGTAGCCGGCGTAGAACCGCAGGTGCGCGGGGCCCGTGACCATCGCGTTCTCCGAGAACCGAGGGTCGTCTTCCGCGTTCGGGACCACCATGCCGTCGTCGGTGGCGATCGTGTAGATGCACACCGACTCCTCCAGCGGGAACTCGGTCAGCGCCGTTCCGCTCGACGCGAGATGCCACTGCTTCTCGTCGTCCAGCACGGAGAACAGGGCGATGTCCGACTGCAGCGTGCGCCTGGCGGTGCCGATGAGCCCGTCGAGCCGTGCATCGGGCGAGCGCTCGTGCAGGCGGAGCCGCTTGATCGCATCCACCCGGTCGGTGGCGGGCGCCGGTGGGATGGCGGTGACGGAGTCGGCGAGATCCGGCGCGACGACATCGGCGATCTGCCGTGCCCAGAACAGGTAGTCGGCAGGGGTGCGGTGCCCGGCGCTCGCGTTGTGCGGGGGCGCGCCCAACGGGATGAAGACGGTCGCCGCCGAACTCGCGCACACCTCGGCGGCCCGGCGGTTGAGCTCGGTGGCGGTGCGCTGCACGATGTCGCCGTACTCGTTGTCGTACGGCCGAATCGAGCGGATCGGCTGGCAGCCGAGCCACACGATGGTCGCGTCTGTCCGCGACCGGATGCGGCCGACCAGCGTGCGCATCCTGGCCTCCCACCGCTCGGGTGCCACCCGGTGCAGTGCATCGGTCATGGTGACGCTGACGACGACCGCCGCGTACCGGGACAGGTCGGCGTCGTCGAGGAGTGCGCCCACCGAGCGCACGCCCGTGTCGGTGCCCGGGATCACATCGACGACGGCACCGCGGCCGGTGGTCGCAGCGACGGCGCGGGCGAGCGCGCCCGGCAGGGCGAGATCGTGACTTCCGACGCCCCAGCCGGCGACAGGGCCGGAACCGACGACGAGCATCCGGATGCTGTCGCGCCCTGCAGCGTACGCCTGCGGCGCATCCCTCGGTCGGATCGTGCGCGAGCGCGCCGATGCGACGCGCCACAGCCACACCCGCGACGCGAGATTGCGGAGCGGGGACGGAAGCGAATCGACCTGCACTCTTCGACGGTAGCCCGGTAACGCGCGTGCAGCGAGCGTGCGGGCGGCGACACGCTGGCGGTCAGAGCGCGCCAGGGAGCCGGTCGAGCGTCATCGACCAACCGGCGTGGCAGTCGATTCCGTCCCAGTACGCCACCTGCTCCTCGGTGAGGTGCGGCGGCAGCGCCTGGTGCAGGCGCAACTCGGTGCGGTCGCCGGGCAGCGGCACGAGCTCGACCGTGACGCGGGGGACGTCCACGGCGTCGCGAGCGGCCGCATCCACCGGCAGCTCCGGCCAGCCGTCGACCGCTCCCCAGTCGAACACGATGCGCTGTCCGGGGGTGAGCTCGCGGTACACGCCGCCCGTCAGGTAGCTGGTGTCCTCGTCGATGACCATGCGCTGCCGCCATGCGCCCCCGACGGTCGGGTCCACCTCGATCGGCTCGTCCACGTGGCCGTTCCCGCTGTAGAACCAGCCGAGCATGTCCGGTTCCGTCCACGCCTGGAACACCCGCTCCGGCGGCGCATTCAGCACGCGCACCACCGTGAACCCACGATCCGCGTCGCCCGCGCGCGTCCCGCTCCCCGTGTCGTCTGCTTCGCTCACCATTCCTCCTCGATTGCGCCCGATCTTCCCACGCCCACGGTCTCCACGACAGGGCGGACGATAGGGTGAACGCGACCCCTTCCCAGCTCGAAAGGCTCCGACGTGTCCGATCTTCGCCCGATCGCCGCAGCACCCAGCATCCTCCGCACGTCGTTCTGGCTGTGGATCGCCAGCGCCGTGGTGTCGTTCCTCTCCGGGATCGTCGGGGTGCTCGTGGCCGTGCAGGCAGGGGCGTCTGGCTCGTCGGCGACGGCGGTGATGGCCGGTGCTGTCGTCGGCGCCATCATCGGCGCCGGCCTCAGGGTCGTCATCGCCGTCTTCATGGTGAAGGGCGTCAGCTGGGCGCGCATCATCCTCACGATTTTCGGCGGTCTGACCGCTCTCACCTCGCTGCCGTCGCTGTTCACCGGCGACCTGCTCGGGATCCTCGTGCTCGCGCTCACTGTCGCCGCCGGGATCATGATGTGGTCGCCCGCCGCGAGCGCGTACCTGCGCCGCCGCTACTGACGGGGCGAAGAGTCTCAGAAACAATTCCGTCACGAATCCCCGCTAGCCGGTCTTATCTGCTGAGCACACACGGGGGGAGTCGGCTCCTGGCCCATTCGGGTTTGGCGGGGTCACACCGAAGGGACCGGCAGAACGCCGATTCATGACGACGATGGCGCGACCGGCATCATCGTCGCCTCTGGCGGTGTCGTGCTCACCATCCTCGTGATCGCGCCCTGACAGGTACGCCGCAGCAGTCATCCCCGCGCTTCGGGGTCACGCCCCTCGTTCGAGCCCGTCTGGTTGAACAGATAGTAGATGCTCAGCCCGGCGATTCCGACCAACATGGCCGGTGCGTAGACGACGCCCACGCCGGTGAGCAGCGGGTAGAACACGATCCCGGCCCCGAATCGGCGGAGCGCGCGGCGACGGTCCACCGGCAGCATCGAGCCCGACCGCACCTGAGCCAGGGTGATACGCCCGTACACGAACGTGAAAGCCACCGCGAAGCCCGTCGCGACACCACCGTAGAGAACGGCGGCGACGCGGATGTCGGCCGGGCTGCCATCGGCGAGGGCGCCAGCAAGCGTCGCGGTCGTGAACGGGACGGCCGTGACGAACATGAGCAGGATGAGGTTCCAGAACATCAGTACCCTGTCTACGGTCGTCGCCAGCCGGAAGATCGAGTGGTGGTTGACCCAGATGACGCCGATGACGAGGAAGCTCACCACGAAGGCCACGAACGACGGCCAGGATGCGGCGAGCTGGGACAGGAGGCTGCCGCCCTTGCCGGGGTCGAGATGCAGATCCAGCACCAAAAGCGTGATCGCGACCGCCAGGACTCCGTCACTGAACGCCTCGACCCGCCCTTTGTTCATTGCTCGTCCAGCACTACTCGGTCAGCCATGCCCAACGTCTCCCGGTTCCTCGTTCCCGCCTGAACAGCTCGAGCTAGCGCCATCCAGCGGCTTCGAGCACTTCCTGGGCGATGTCGCGGACGGATCGTCCGTCGGTCGATACCCGGTATACCGTGCTCTCGGTGTCCAGTCGAGCCGCCGCGGCCCTGCTGCGTTCGACGTGCTCCGCAAGCGCCGTGCCGATTTCCCGCTTCGCGAGTCGCCCGGCTGCCGTGTCGTCCGACGCTGTGAGCAGTACGCCGAACGAGCGGACGTCAGTGCCGAGCGCATCCGTGAGCGACGGCATCTGGAGCACGCTGACCGTGTTGGTGAAGATCAGGCGCGAGTAGCCGGCGGACCGGTAGTTCCGCCACATGGCGGCCAGATTCTGCTCGGCAAGGTCGACGCCCTCTCGCCACGGCTGCGGGTACGCCTGATCCAGATTGTCGCCTTCGATGAGGGCGTGACGGATCTCGGCTTCCGCCAGCATGAGCGATGCCTCCGCCGCCACACTGGACTTCCCGACTCCCGAACGGCCGCCGATGAAGATCACGTCGGTGTGGATCTCGATATCCATCCACTCATCCTTCCGTGCGTCGAGACCGCTGACGACCCACCGGGACGTTCAGGGCTTCCCAACGATCAAGCGAAGCGACCCGTCGAACGATGGCTGGGTGCGCAGGTGACCGTGCGTGGCGTCCCACGCTCCGCTGGCGAGGTCGGCGCGGAGGGTGCGCTCGAACCGGTCGTGGACGGCCCGGCCGACGAAGCTCCAGGCGGAGTTCGCCAGCCGGGCGCCTGGGTCGAGGAGTTCCTCCGGTCTGCCGTAGTACGCCTCGGAGAAGCCGTCTGTGCACTCCAGTGGGATCGGCACCGGCGTGACCGTCACCGTCCCGCCGAGGCCTGACCGGAGGTCGGCGATGGACGGGTATCGCCCTGCCTCGGTCGCGATGACCTCCGGCGCGTAGTCGTTCAGCCAGGACGACCGCAGCGCGTCCGGGTCGCAGGTGAGGATCACGACAGGTCCGCTCGTGACCCGGCGCGCCTCGCGCAGGCCGGCGTGCAGGTCGCGCCACTGGTGGACGGTGAACGAGGCGAGGGATGCGTCGAAGGCGGCGTCGGGGAACGGAAGGTGCTCGGCGACGGCGTCGATAACGGGAGCGGAGCCTGCTGGCCGTTGCGCGCGCATCGCGGCGCTGGGCTCGACGGCGGTCACGTCGAGGTCGGCCGGTTCGTACGAGCCTGCACCTGCGCCGATGTTCAGCAACGATGTCGCGTCTCCCACAGCGTCCTGGATCGCCGCGACGAAGGCCGGTTCCGGTCTTCGGTAGCGGGCGTAGTCGACACCGATGCTCCCGTAGTCGGCGTCGCCCGCGCTGCCATCCTCGCTCCTCGGAGCTGTTCTGCGATTGTCTTCGGACATGAGACCACTGTCATCCAGGAAGCGGAGCGGCGCCATTGGCCTGCAAGTCAGCGCCCGCAAGGATCACGCCAACAGCGCCGGGCCCGACTCCAGCTCCAGCAGGTCCTCGATCGTCTGCCGCCGACGGATGAGGCGCGCAGCCCCGCCGTCCACCAGCACTTCCGGCGCCAGAGGGCGCGAGTTGTAGGTGGACGACATGCTCGCCCCGTATGCGCCTGCGTCGTGGAACACGACCAGGTCGCTGACCTCGACCGCGGGAAGCCGGATCGTCAGCACCTCTCCGCCCTCCGCCTGCGTGAAGACGTCGCCTGACTCGCAGAGCGGGCCGGCGAGCACGGTCTCCGTCGTCGCTCCCGTCCGCTCGGCGCCGTCGGCGTCGAGGACCGTCACGCGGTGCGCAGCGCCGTACAGCGCAGGCCGCATCAGGTCGTTGAAGCCGGCATCCACCAGCACGAACCGGTTGGCGCCCACCCGCTTGAACGCGCGCACCTCGGCGACGAGCACGCCGGAGGACGCCACTAGGAACCGTCCGGGCTCGATCTCCAGCCGCACCGGATGACCGAGGTGCGCAGCCAGGCGCTCGCGGGCCGCATCCCAGAGCCGGAAGTACTCGTCGGTGTCGAGCTCCTGGTCGTCCTCGGCGTACGGGACCGGCAAGCCGCCGCCCGCCGAGATCGCCGGCACGTCACGCCCGGAGGCGATCACCAGCTCGACCATCGCATCCGCCACCCTGGCGAGGTGCTCGAAGTCGGCCCCCGAGCCGATGTGCATGTGCAGCCCGGCCAGTTCGAGCCCGAAGCGGTCGACGATCGCGAGACTGTCGGCCAGCTCCTCGTGCCAGATCCCGTGCTTGCTGAACGCGCCGCCCGTGTTCGTCTTGCGACTGTGCCCGTGGCCGAAACCGGGGTTGACCCTGATCCAGACGCGATGCCCTGGAGAGGCCTGCCCGAGCTGTTCCAGCATCTGCGGCGACCCGCAGTTCACGGTGACCCTGTCGCGCACCACGCGCGCAAGGGTGGGGCGGTCGAGAACGTCGGCGGTGAACACCACGGGGTCGTCGTCCTCATCGGCACCGGCAGCACGGGCAGCGTCAGCGCCCACCGGATACCCTGCTCGCCGCGCCCGTTCGAGCTCCCCGGCGGAGACCGCATCCACCTGCACCCCCTCCTCCCGCATCAGCGACAGGATGTGGATGTTCGAGCACGCCTTCTGCGCGAACCGGATCGTGTCGAACGACCGCAGCGCGGCGATCCTGTGCCGGATGCTCGCGGCGTCGTACACCCACACCGGCGTCCCGGACTCGGCCGCGATCCCCGCGAGGCCGACGGCCCCGGCGACGACGGGCACTAGTCCTCCACGTACAGGCCGAGCTGTTCGCCGAGCCTGTCTCGTTCGAGGAGCCGGCGACCTGCGCCCTTCGCGCTCGCCGTGGTCAGGGTGGTGAGGATGTGGATGACGAGGGCGACCGAGGTCGGCGAGTTCGCGAACGACGCGCTCGCCGTGTCGACCACGAGGCACTCGTCCGCGATCGCGACGAGGGGCGCATCCGGAGCGTCGGTGATCACCACGAGGGTGCCGCCGGCCTGCTTGAACAGTTCGGCCATGTCGATCGTGTACTTGCGGTAGCGGGCGAGCGAGAACGCCACGAGCACGTCGCTGGTGCGCACGTCGCTGAGGACGTCGAGCGGGCGCACGATCGTGCCGTCGATGAGCGTGACGTTGGCGAGCCCTGCGCTCAGGTCCATCGCCAGCAGCGATGCGAAGGTGAACGACTTGGCCGCGCCGAGCACGAAGCGGCGGCGGGCGGCGACGATGAGGGCGGCGATCCGCTCGAAGGACGGGTCGTCCTTGGCCCAGTCGAGCGCGTGCGAGAGCTGTTCACGCTCCTGTTCGACCACGCGACGCTTGAGGACGAGCGCCGATCTGCGCTGCACCCTGGCGTCGTATCGTTCGTGCGGACTGTTGAGTTCTCCCGGATTCACAGTTCACCCTTCCGAAGCCGTAGACAGCAGTATCACAGGAGATGCCTCCGCAGTTCATCGCCGGCAGAGCGCATGATCGCGAGCACGCGGTCGCGCACCTCGGAGCCGCGCTGCCAATTGGCGAGCACGGCGTACGCGATCCTCCGGCCGGGCGACATCACGAGCCCGGTGTCGGCTCGCACCGTGGAGATCGTTCCCGTCTTGTTCCAGAGCCACACGTCGCGATCGAAGTAGTAGTGGGCGAGCGGGTCGAGGCCGAACGCGGAGGCCACCATCGACAGATCCATGCCGGCGCCGAGCCAGCGCTGCAGCGTGTCGGAGGAAGCAGCGCTGAGGTCGGCGGCGTGCGCCGTCCTGGTGACGAAGCGCACGAGCTCCTCGGCGTTCGCGTGCGAGAGCGTCCGCGGGGCGCCAGGAGGCAGGGGCCAGCGGACGACGTCGTCGAGGCCGGAGTGTTCGTAGCCGAGCGCGCGGGTGTGCTCCTGCACGGTGGGAAGGCCGATCACCCTGCAGAGCGTGTTCGTGGCCGCATTGTCGCTGACGGCTCCGATCAACGCGGCCACGTCGTAGAGCGACAGCGTGTCGGCCTGGAGCAGATACCAGAGTCCGGAGTTGTCCATCCACTCCGATGGGCGCCGCGTGACGCGGTCCTCGAGGGAGCGGGTGCCGGCATCCACCTCGGTGAGCAGCCGGTGCAGCAGGAACACCTTTCCGACGCTGGCGGTGTCGAGGACGAGGTCCGGCCGGTGGCTGAACAGCGTCTCACCCGAGTCGATGTCGACAGCGAGCGCCGAGAACCGGAGCCCGGGCAGGTCGTGTTCGAGGTCTTCGAATGGGACGCTCACGAGGCTGGGATTCCTGTGACGTGCGCGCGCAGCTGCTCGCCGATGCCGTGCATGGCGCGCAGCACGGGCGCGCGCAGATCGTCGGCAGAGTCCTTCCAGTTCGCCGCCACAGCATAGGCGACGGTCGCTGCGGGGCCGGCGAGGTGACCGATCTCGATGCGGGCGAAGGAGGTGCTTCCCGTCTTGTGGCGCAACACCATGCCCTGGTACTCGTCGTCGACGTGCGCGAGCGGATCGAGGAGGAGCGCATCGGCGACCATCGAGGTGTCGACGTCCGCCGAGAGCCAGTCCAGCACACGCGCGCTGACGGAGGGCGAGACCACGTCGCCGGAGCCCAGCTGGCGCATGAGCTGCGCGAGCTCCGCCCCCGTGCCGTACGACGGCGTCCACGGCAGGTCGGGGGTGCGCTCGTTGCGGATGAAGTCGTGCAGAGAGGTGTCGGAGAAGCCGAGCGACGGCGCCACCGCGCGCACCCTGTCGAGCCCGCACAGCCAGAGGAGGGCGTTGGTCGCGAGATTGTCGCTGACGGCGCCGACGAGCAGGGCGGCGTCGAGCACGGTGACGCGCTGATCGCGCATCCGGTAGAGCAGCCCGGAATCGGCGACGCGATGCTCCTCCGGGATCTCGATGCGCTGGTCGGGGTCGAGCTCTCCTGCCTCCAGCCCGCGGGCCACCTCGATCAGCAGGAACACTTTGCCGATGCTCGCCGTCTCGCAGACGACGTGAGGCTCGTGGGTCGCGAGGGTGCTTCCTGTCACGGCGTCGATCACGCTGACCGACCACCGCACCCGCTGGTCGAGCGGGGGGAGACGGACAGCCATCAGAGCGATCCCCCGATGGTCAGCCGGACGGGTTCGTCCGGACGGGCGACGAGCGTTCCGTCGACGTTGAGCGGGATGCTGAGGGCGTCAGGGTCGTGCCCGAAGCCCTGCTCCCACAGCACAGGCACGCCGAGGCTCGGCAGCAGCTCCTCCGCGAGCGCCCGCACCGCTTCGAGGTCGCCGCAGTTGTGCCACGACCCGAGGACGATCCCGGATGCGTCCGCCAGTCGTCCGGCGCGGCCGAGCTGCACCAGGAAGCCGTCGAGCCTGTACGTCTCCTCGTCGACGTCCTCGAGGAAGAGGATGCCGCCTGGACGGTCGAGCGACTCCGCCGCGCCCATCGCGCCGGCGAGCAGGCTGAGGTTGCCCCCGGTGAACCGTCCCTCTGCGACCCCTGGCACGAGTACGGACGTCTTCCGGCCGACGATGTCCCGGCCGCGCCACGGCTCGAACAGCCAGCGTCGCACATCGTCGCGCACGAACGCCGAATCGCGGAACACGTCGTTCCCGACCATCGGGCAGAACAGCGTCGGAACGTCCAGGTTCACCCGGAACGCCTCGTGAAGGGCCGTGATGTCGGATGATCCGGTGAGGAGCTTCGGGCGTCCATCGCGACGGAGCGCAGCATCCCGCAGCTGCCCCCAGTCGAGACCGTCGAGCAGCCGCATCGCGCCGTAGCCGCCCCTGATGCACACCACGGCGTCCGCGTCGGGGTCGAGCCACGCATCCACCAGGTCTTGCCGGCGTCCGTCGTCGGCCCCGGCGAGGTAGCTCGCGCGTGGATGCGGGTCGAGCACGTGCTCGCCGACGACCACCTCCAGCCCCCAGTCCCGGTAGTAGCCGACCGCGCGCTCGAGGCTCTCGGCGCTGCCCAGCCCGGACGGCGACACGAACCGCACGCGGTCGCCTGGCTGCAGGGGAGCGGTGTCGAGGTACGCGGACCTGTCGATCGCGATGGTCGGCGTGCTCATGCCAGCCTCCGCTCGATGCTGGGTGCCGCCGCGAGCAGACGGCGCGTGTACGGGTGCTGCGGATCGAGCAGCACCTGTTCCGTCGGTCCGTACTCCACGATGGCTCCCTCGTACATGACGGCGACGGTGTCGGCGATGTTCCACGCCAGCCCGAGGTCGTGCGTGATCACGAGGGCGCTCAGGTCGAGCCTGTCGCGCAGCGAAAGCAGCAGCGCCAGGATCTCGCCGCGCACCGAGGCGTCCAGCGACGCCACCGGCTCGTCGGCGACCAGCAGTTGCGGGCCGACCGCCAGCGCGCCGGCGATCACCGCTCGCTGCCGCTGACCGCCGGAGAGCTCCTGCGGGATGGCGCGGAAGAAGCGTTCCGGCGGGAGCAGCTCGGCGTCGGCGAGGCTCTGCGCAACGCGTTCCTGCTCGTCGCCCTGGAAGCGTTGCACCCGCAGGCCCTCTGCGACGGACTCGTAGACGCTGATCTTCGGGTTCAGAGCGGCAGACGGGTCTTGGAGCACCATCTGCACCTCGCTGCGGAAGTCGCGCAGGGCGCGTCCCCGGTGCGGGATGTCCTTGCCGCGGAACCGGATGACCGACCCCTCGTCCGCCCGCTGCAGCCCGACGATCGTGCGGGCCAGCGTGGTCTTGCCCGACCCCGACTGCCCGACGAGCGCCAGGATCTCGCCCCGCCGGAGGCTCAGGTTCACGTCCTTCACGGCTGCGAGCGGTTTGCCCCGCCCGTGATACGTCACGGTGACCCCGCGCGCTTCCAGCACAACATCGTCCGAGAGTTCGCGCGTCTTGTCCGTGACGGCGTCCGTGCGGCGGGTCACGGGGTTGAGGCGTGACGCGGGGTCGCCGATGGTCGGGAACGCCTCCGACAGCTGCCGGGTGTACGGGTGCTGTGGGCTCGTGCACACCTCGTACGCGTCTCCGACCTCGACCAGCTCGCCGTCGCGCATGATGGCGATCCGCTCGCAGGCGGTCGCGAGCACCGACAGGTCATGGCTGATCATCAGCATCGAGATGCCGCGCTGGGCGACCAGGGCGCTGATCATGTCCAGGATCTGCTTCTGCACGATCACGTCGAGGGCCGTGGTCGGCTCGTCGGCGATGATGATGTCCGGTTCGCACGCGAGGGCCATCGCGATCATGACACGCTGCTTCTGGCCGCCGGACAGCTCGTGCGGATACGCCTCCGCCTTCGCCGGTGCCAGATCGACGGCGTAGAGGAGTTCGAGTGCGCGCGCCTTGCGGGCTTTGTCGGTGCGCCAGGCGTCGGAGACGTGCAGTTCCAGCGCCTCCACGATCTGCTGGCCGACCGTGCGCACGGGGTTGAGGGAGTGCATCGCGCCCTGGAAGACGATGGAGGCCTCCGCCCACCGCAGCGCCCTCAGCTCGCCGAACCGGAGGTCTGCGATGTCGGTGTCGCCGATCAGGACGCGGCCGCCCAGCCTGGCGTTCGCGGGCAGGAGACGCAGGACGCTCATGGCCAGGGTCGACTTGCCCGATCCGGACTCGCCGGCGATCCCGAGGGTGCCGCCTGCGGGCAGCACCAGCGAGACGTTCTTCACCGCGGCGATCTCGCCCTCGTCGTTTCGCCCGGCTGTGCGGTAGGTGATGCAGACGTCGTCGAAGGTCAGATCCGGCATCAGCGGCTCCTCAGAGTCGGGTTCACGATGGTCTCGACGGCACGGCCGATGAGGGTGAAGGCGAGGACGACGAGCACGATCGCGATACCGGGCACGAGGATGTACCACCAGTAGCCGGCGGTGGCTGCCGAGACGTCCATCGAGTTCTTCAGCACGGAGCCCCACGATTGGAGCGTGGTGTCGCCGAGCCCGAGGAACGACAGCGTCGACTCCGCGATGATCGCCGAGCCGACGGTGAGCGTGGTGTTCGCGAGCACGAGCGGCAGCACGGCGGGAAGCAGGTGCTTGACGATGATGTGCCAGTGCCCCGCCCCCAGCACCCTGGCGCGCTCGATGTAGTCGCGCGATTCGACAGAGAGGGTCTGTGCCCGCACCACGCGCGCTGTTCCGGCCCACGAGGTCAGGCCGATGGCGATGACGATCGTCCACACGCCGCGCGAGAGCACAGAGGAGAGGACGATCGCGAGGATGAGCGACGGCAGAACGAGGAAGAAGTCGATGATGCGCATCAGGAGGCCGCCGGTCCAGCCGGTGAAGTGCCCGGCAGCGATGCCGACGATGGTTCCGATGATCATCGACACCGCGGTGGCGGCGAAGCCGACGAGCAGCGAGACCCTGGCGCCCCAGATCATCCGCACCCACAGTTCGCGTCCCTGGTCGTCGGTGCCGAGTGGATGCGCGAACGACGGGGGAGCGAAGCGCGGCTGGTCGAGGAGCTTGGTGACGTCGAGCATCCACGACGGCGCGAGGACGGGGGCGAGCAGCGCGAGCAGGATGACGACGACGAGGAAGATCAGTCCGGCCATCCCAGCGCGGCTGTGGGAGAACTCCCGGCAGAAGCCGCCGAAGGCGTGCCGCCGCCGCGCCCACGCCATGCTGCGGGGTGAACGTGCTGCGGTTGCGGTGGTGCCGCTCATCCGCGCCTCACTCTCGGGTCGAGCCGACGGTACACGAAGTCCGCGACGAGGTTCATGACGATGATGATGGCCGAGAACACCACGAAGGTGCCCTGCAGCAGAGGCAGGTCCGGTCCCTGGATCGCCTGGTAGGTGAGTTTGCCGAGACCGGGCCAGGAGAAGACGGTCTCCACCGTGACGGCGCCGGCGATGAGCCCGCCGATGTGCATGAACACCAGCGTCACCGTGGGGAGCATGGCGTTCGGAACGGCGTGGCGCCTGCGGAGGTCGTCATCCCTCAGCCCTTTCGCCCGCGCGGTGACCAGGTAGTCGGCGCTCTTCTCCTCCATCACGGATGCGCGCATCACCATCACGTACTGGGCGTACACCACGGCGACCATCGTGATCACCGGGAGCACCATGTGCGATGCGACGTCGAGCACGACGCCGAGCGGGTCGTCTGGAGGGTTGGGAGACGTCATGCCGCCGGTGGGGAACCAGTGCAGCGTGCCGCCGAACACCATCAGCAGGATCAGAGCCAGCCAGAACGTCGGCACGGACCACAGCACCAGCGAGGTGCCGGTGGTGACCTTGTCGAACAGCGAGCCGGGTCGCCAGCCCGCCTTCTGACCCAGCCAGAGGCCGAGGGCGATGGCCAGGATCGCGGACGTCCCCGTCAGCAGGATCGTGTTCCAGAAGTACTCGCCGATGAGCGATGCGACGCTCTGCTTGTAGACGTAGCTCTGGCCGAAGTTGAGGGTGAAGACGTTGCCGAGGTACTCGCCGAACTGTTGCCAGAGCGGCTTGTCCAGGCCGAGCTGCTCGCGGAGCTGCGCCATCTGCGCGGAGGTCATCGGATGCTCGCGCGCCATCGCGGCGACCGGGTCGCCCGGCAGGATCTTGAAGGCGAAGAACCCGAGGACGATCACCATCAGGAGGCTGATCGCCGCTCCGCCGATCTTGTTGAGCGCGTATTTCAGCGCGGGGGCGCTGCGGACGGTCGCCTCGCCTTTTTCCTCGAGGATCACCGCCTCGGTGACGGGGGTTGCGTTGCTCATATGCCTTCTCTTCTGACGCGACGGGAGAGCGGTGGCCGCGACGGGAGTCCGCCGCGGCCACCCGATCGACTACTCGACGTCGGCGCTCTTGCGTCGGCGCACCACGAAGAAGATGATCGCACCGATCACGATGAGGACGATCACCCCTCCCGTGACGAGAAGGCCGACGTTGGGGCCCGAGTCGCTGCTTGAGCCGTCTGCGACGGGGGCGACGTCCATGAAGCCCCAGTAGCCGGACTGGTTGGCGATGATCCCGCCCTTCGACGGCATCATCCGGAAGTCCGTGAACCGGTCGGAGCGGTATGCCTCGAGGCCGTTGGCGTACCAGTACACGATCTGAGCGGTGTCGGTGAAGTTGAGCTGCAGCATCTTCTGGACGATGGCTTCGCGCTTCTTCGCGTCCGTCTCGGTCTGCTGCTCCTTGTAGAGCTTGTCGTACTCCGGGTTGCACCAGCCGTCCTGCGAGGTCGCTCCTGTGCCGTCCGTCTTGGTCGGCAGGCTCGAGCAGGTGTTGATGCTGAGCTGGTAGTCCGGGTCGGGCCCGACGCTCCATCCGCTGAAGTAGATGTCGTAGTTGCCTTTCAGCGTGTCGGCGTTGATGGTGTCGGAGTCGGTCGAGATCAGCTGGATGTCGATGCCGATCGCCTTCATCCACGGCTGGAAGTACTGCGCGGCGGTCTGCTCCTGCGGGTCGGTGGCGTCGACGAAGAGGCGGAGCGAGAGGCGCTGGCCGTCCTTGACGCGGATGCCGTCCGCTCCGGCCTTCCAGCCGGCGGCGTCGAGCTTCGCTTTCGCCTTCTCCGGGTTGTACGCGAGCGCCTTCACGGCCGAATCGTCGGTGGGAAGCGTCCACTGCGGGTACGACGACGGGATGAAGCTCGTGCCGGGGTTGCCGAGGCCGTTGAGCACCTTCGACAGCAGCGTGTCTGTGTCGGTGCCCATCCGGATGGCCTGACGCACGTCCACGTCCTGCAGTGCGGGGTTTCCGTTGCCGAACGGCTGGCCGTCGACCGTCTTCAGCCCGGAGTTGAAGCTGAACGAGGAGAAGCGGCGGCCGATGCCCGAGTGCTCGGTGATCCCCTCCGCGCCCTTCAACGCCTGGTACTGGGTGGGGGTGAGGCCGGTCACGAAGTCCACGTCGCCGGAGCGGAGCGCCTGGACCTGCGCGTCCGAGTTCGTGTAGTACACGTACTGGATCGTGTCGATCTTCGGGGCGCCCTTCCAGAACTTCGGGTTCGCCTTCATGGTGATGAACTGGTTGGCCTTGTAGCTCTCCAGCAGGAAGGGGCCGGAGCCGACGACGTCTTTGTCGTTCGCGTATGTGGCGGGATCTGAGATCTTCTCCCAGATGTGCTTGGGGAGGATCGGGACCTCGATGCCCGGGTTCGGTGCCTGCGGTGCCTTGAGGTCGATGACGACGGTCTTGGCGTCCGGCGCCTTCACGTCGGAGAAGTTGGCGAGGAAGTTGCCGTTCGCGACGGCGAGGTCGGAGTTCGTCATCATCTGATCGAAGGTGTACTTCACGTCGGCCGACGTGATGGCCTTGCCGTCGGACCAGGTGAGTCCGTCCTGCAGGGTGTACACCCACTTCTTGCCGCCGTCTTCGACCTTCCAGTGGTCGGCGAGGCCCTTCGTCGGCGAACCGTCGACGTCGCTGTTCTGCACCAGGTTCTCGTACATGTAGCGGAAGAGGTTGGTCGGGAGCAGGTAGATCGAGGTCCACGGGTTGAAGCTGTCGACGAAGCCGGAGGTCGCGATCCGCATCGTCTTGGCATCCTTGCCGGACGAGGGGGACGAGCTCGGGTCGGCGGCGTGAACGCTGTGCGGTTCCGCGGCATTCGCTGCGCCGGCCGGTGCGGCGATGATCGCTGCTGCTGCAACGAATGACAGCGCGCGGATCAGATGTTTGCGGTGCCTGGTGCGCATGGGAGTCCTTCCATCGGCCGAGGTCCAGAGCAGGACCACGAGGGTTGCAGTAATGGAACAGCATGGAGCACGTCCGGGTCAACGTATTCGTACCAGATGTTAATGAATTCGTAACGGCGCGGGGATGGAGCGCATTACTGCCAGTTCACGAATTCTGCACACAATTGCGCGCGCAATCGCCCGATTCGCACACCAAACCGGCGCAAAACGCCGGATTCGTGAACAAAGTGCCATTCAGCGTCCCGTCCGGTATTCGCGAATATCCGTTGCGGGTGGAAGATGATCCGTACCGGATAATTCCACTCAGGCGAGGAGAAGCGATGCCAGGGGTACCGAGGGCCGATCCGCCGGACATGTGGCGCACCCGGCTGGTACGCGCAGACACGGACGCAGGATGGACCGGGCGACAGTGGATGTCCGGCGTGCTCGAACCGGGATGGGCGGGCGATCCTGGCGCAGACCAGGCCGTCGCGTCGTGGAACCTGGACCCGGCCGCCACGGCCGTGGTCGAACTGCGCGCGCGCACCGCCGACGGCCGCTGGCATCCCTGGCAGACCCTGGCGCACTGGGGCAGCGAAGGCGAGCGCAGCAGCCTGGCGCGGCCGGAGGCCGGTCTCACGCACGCGGCGCCGACGGTCGACACCGACGTCCTGACGGCGGGGAGCGCTGGCCGAGTCGACGCTGTCCAGCTGCGCGTCACCCTCGGAGAGGCCGCGGACAGCCAGGCGCTGCGCCTCGCCGCGGTGAGCTTCAGCTCCCCTGGTGCTGCGTCTGGGCCCGCCGCCCTCGGCCCAGGAGCCGCGACGGGAGCGGTCGGCGTCGCCGCTGCCGTGCAGCCGCTGTCCCAGCGCGCCTATCCCGCTCGCGGCGACCTCGGCGGCGGAGGCCCGGCCTGGTGCTCGCCGACGTCGCTGACAATGGTCGCGGCGGCGTGGGGTGCGGAGATCCCGTCCGCAGCGGACGAAGACGTCCCGCCCGGCGCCGACCCGCGCGTCCCGTGGATGGCGCGCGCTGTGTACGACACGGCATACGGCGGCACCGGCAATTGGTCGTTCAACGCCGCTGTCGCCGGGGCGCTCGGCTTCGACGCGCTGGTGACGAGGCTGTCGTCCCTGCACGCGGCTCGGACGCTGACGGATGCCGGCATCCCGCTGGTGGCGTCCGTGTCGTTCGCTGCAGGCGAGCTCCCCGGCGCGGACTACGACACCCCAGGTCACCTGCTCGTGATCCGTGGCTTCGACCCCGACGGGGATGTGCTGGTGGCCGACCCGTCGAATCCCGGCGGCGTCTCCGGCCTGCGCAGCTATCCCCGCCGCGCCTTCGACGACGCATGGTCGCACAGCCGCCGCACGGCCTACCTGATCGTGCCGCGCGGCCACGCGCTGCCGCCGAGCCCGGCAGGGGAGTGGTGAGGTGACGCCGGAGCGGCGGTCAGCGAGCCGGACGAGCGGGCACGGCTGGGCTCTCGAGCACCGCCGTGAGCAGGTCGATCCGTTCGCCGAGCGAGCTGAGCGACAGATGCTCGGTCGCCGCGTGAGCGCCGCCGCCACGCGGGCCGAAGCCGTCGACCGTCGGGATGCCGAGGCTCCCGAGAAGGTTCGTGTCTCCAGCGCCGCTCGCCGGCCGGCCGGTCACGACCTGTCCGATGCGCGCGCCGGCGGTCGCGATCGCCGACAGCAGCTCGCCGTCGGCGGACGACGGGCTCCAGGCGGGGCGATGACTGAGCAGCTTCGTCGCGATGACCGCCCCGCTTCGCACCGGGGAGAGCGTGCGCAACGCATCGAGCACGGCGCCCTCCGCCTGCCCGTCCAGGAACCGCAGCCCGATCTCGGCTTCCGCCTCCGCCGGGATGACGTTCGCCCGGCCGCCGCCCGCGATCGTGCCGACGTTGCAGAGCACCTCCGAGCGCAGCGATGCATCCGCCACGATGGCCCTGAGCGCCACCAG
>NZ_JBIWKN010000002.1:376801-494855 GCF_044765685.1 Leifsonia sp. NPDC102414 | reverse complement strand
CGATCGCCGAGATCCCGCTGTCCGGGTCGAGGGCGGCGTGAGAGGCGCGTCCGCGTACGGTCAATCCGACGCGCGTGCTGCCGCGCCTCCCCACTTTCAGCGCGCCATCCGGATGCGGAGACTCGAATCCGATCGCACCGGACACACCATCGGCGCAGGCGCGAAGGAGCGCCTGGGTGGTGGGCGAGCCGACCTCCTCGTCGCACACGACGACCACCCGCACGCTGCGGTGCCTGCGACCGCGCAGGCGCTCGGCGGCGGCGAGCATCACGAGCAGCCCGCTCTTCATGTCGTAGACGCCAGGGCCGCCGACGGTGTCGCCGTCGACGTACCACGGCACCTGGTCCTCGATGGCGCCGTGCGGCCAGACGGTGTCCGAGTGTCCGACGAGCAGCAGAGGGTCGCCGACGCCATCGAGGTCGGCGACGAGGCTGGCGCCCGCCGCCGTCCGTTCGATGCGCACGGCCGCGCCTGCCGCATCCCACCATCCGGCGAGGACCTCCGCCATCCGCTCGCTCGCCTGTGCGTCGAACGACGGCGATTCGATGCGCGCGAGGCGTTCCAGCCGCGAGAGCGTTTCAGCTGCTTCTTCGTTCACCTCGTACGCCACGCCGGCCTCTCTCCATTGTTTTACGAATCATATCGTTTGCTTGATCGGGCCGCGATGAACGCGATAGCCTGGCGGTCCACGCCTTCCGCGCTCAAACATAGGAAACGTATCGTGTCCCAGGCCTCTCTTTCTTCGCTCCGCGCGGAGACGTTGATTTCGGGTGAGGAGTTCCGCGCGGCGGCCGTTTTGTACACCAGGGTCTTCGGATACGAGCGTCCTGAGTTCTCGCTCAACCCCAATCTTCTCAGCGCGCTCGCGCGCAACGGCGGGTCCGCGGTCGGTGTTCGAACCGCGGACGACGAACTCATCGGTTTCGCATACGGCTTCGCAGGCCGCGACGCGCTGGGGAACGACTTCCACTATTCGCAGGCTGCCGTGGTGGATGCGGCGCACCAGGGCGCCGGCGTCGGCCGGATGCTCAAGGAGCGACAGCGCGAGGTCGCCCTGGGTTGGGGGCACCGCACCATGCGCTGGACGTTCGACCCCGTGCTGTCGAGGAACGCGCACTTCAACTTCTCGTCGCTGCGCGCGGAGGGCGTCGGGTTCGTACCGGACTACTACGGCAGGCCTGGCACGGACCGCGTGGTGGTCGAGTGGGACCTGACCCGCGACGACGACCCGTTCTCCGACCCGTTCGACGATCTCAGACGCGCTGAGCCCCCTGCCCTCGGCCGTGGCGACTGGGGCCGGGCCGTCTTCGGGCCGATCTCCCGCCGAGACGGCTCCGTCGGGGAGGCTGCCTGGCTGGCCGTCCCCGCGCAGGCCCCCGCCGTCTCCGACGACGAGGAGGAGCGCGCCTCTCACGACCTTCTGCGCGCGAACGTGCGCCAGTCGCTCGCTACTCTGATCGGCGACGGCGCCGTTCTCGTCTCCTGCGTGCGCGTCGACCAGGCGACCGCCGTCTACCTCGCCGTCGAGCGTCCATCCCACCCCGATTCCGGCAAGGAGCCCTCCGTATGAGAATCGACCGGTTGCGCCTGTTCGACGTCACCCTTCCCCTCGTCCACAGCTTCGAGACGAGCTCGCATCGCAAGACGGGGCTGAACCACATCCTCGTCGAGGCGACGGATGCGGACGGCCGGGTGGGCTGGGGGGAGATCGCGACGCCCTCTGACCCGTACTACGGGTCGGAGACGACGCAGACGGCGTGGAGCATCGCGGAGCGCTACCTCGCGCCCGCCGTTCTCGGCACCACCTGGGAGACGCCGGAGGACGTGGAGGCGGCCTGGCGGCGCGTCCGCGGCCACGAGTTCGCCAAGGCGGGCTTCTCCATCGCGTGCTGGGATCTTCATGCGCGCTCGACCGGTCGCTCGCTCTCCTCGGATCTCGGGGGAACGCGCACCGCCGTCGAGGCCGGAGTCTCCCTCGGCATCGAGCCGACGGTGGACGAGCTTCTCGCGCAGGTCGGCCGCCAGGTGGATGCGGGCTACGGGCGCGTGAAGCTGAAGATCGCGCCCGGCTGGGACGTCGAGCCTGTGCGCGCCGTCCGCGCCGCGTACCCGGACCTCGACCTCCACGTGGATGCCAACGGCGCATACCAGGACACGGAGGAGTCCACGGCGGTGATGCTGGCCCTCGATGCGTACCGCCTGACGATGATCGAGCAGCCGTTCGCCCCGCGGGACTTCGTCGCTCACGCGCGCCTTCAGGCCGCCATCGACACCCCCGTCTGCCTGGACGAGTCCGTCGTCGATCTGGGCGATCTGCGCACGATGCTGGCGCTGGACGCCGGGCGGGTGCTCAACATCAAGGTCTCCAGGATGGGCGGCCTCGCCTCCGCCCGTCGTGCGCACGACATCGCACGGGATGCCGGCGTCCCTGTCTGGTGCGGCGGGATGCACGAGTTCGGGGTGGGGAGGGCGGCGAACGTGGCGATCTCCTCGCTGCCGAACTTCACGCTCCCCTCCGACGTCTCCGGCTCCGACAAGTACTACGCGCGCGATGTGATCGTGCCTCCCGTCGTCGCCACCGCCGGAATCGTGCAGGTTCCGGCCACGGCGGGCATCGGTCACGACGTGGATGTGGAGTGGGTATTCCAGAACGCGGCTCGCACACTCGACACCTCGGCTGTGGCCGACTGATCAGGAGGACACCATGAAGACCCTCACCCTGCACCGCCTCGACCTCGGCTCGGACGCGACGGCGGAGGACTGCCTGACCAGCATCGACCCGCGGTCGGCGCTCCTGACCGCCACCGATCTGTCCGCGACCCGCGGAGACGGCATCTTCGAGACGGTCGTCGTGGTCGACGGCGTGCCGCAGGCGCTGGAGGCGCACCTCGATCGTTTCGAGCGTTCGGCCGCGATGCTGGACCTGCCTGCGCCGCGCCGCGAGCTGTGGCGCCTCGTCGTCCTGGAGGCCGCAGCAGCTCTCCGCATCCACACCGCGCGCGGCGCCGTGAAGTTCGTGATGTCACGCGGCGACGAGGCTGGCGATCCGGTTCCGACGGGATGGGCGATCGGTTTCGCCCCTGACAGCCGCCCGGGAGGAGAGACGCCGGAAGTGGACGTGGTGCTGCTGGATCGCGGCTACCGTCACGATGTCGCTCAGACCTCCCCGTGGTTGCTGCAGGGAGCGAAGACCCTCTCATACGCCGTGAACATGGCGGCCTTGCGCGAGGCCAGGCGTCGCGGTGCTCAGGACGTGGTCTTCGTCAGCAGCGACGGCTATGTTCTCGAGGGACCGAATTCAACGGTCATCGCCAGGATCGGCGGCGCATACGTGACGCCGCCCACCGAGCTGGGGGTGCTGCCCGGCACGACGCAGGCGGACGTCTTCGCCGCGTTGGCCGCGTCGGGCGATCCGGTCGAGACGCGCGTTCTCGACGTCGCGGAGCTGCGTTCCGCCGACGCCGTCTGGCTCTGCTCCAGCACCCGCGGCGCCGCCCCTGTCCGCTCGCTCGACGGCGAAGCGGTCGCTGTCGACGCCGACGTCACCGAACGGATGAACGGCGCTTTGAACGAGCGGACGGCATGACGGCGATGATCCCGGTCGTCGACGGTCACAACGATCTCGCCTGGGCTCGCCGCGAGCACCACCGCTACGAGGTCGCCGGGCTGGATGCGTCATGCCCCGACCTGCACACCGACCTCCCTCGCCTCGTGGCCGGCGGTGTGGGTGGCCAGTTCTGGTCGGTGTGGGTCGATCCCGTCCTGCAGGGAGCGGAGCAGGTGACGGCCACCCTGGAGCAGATCGACTTCGTGCACCGGCTGGTGCAGGAGTACCCGGAGCGGTTGCGGTTCGCCCGCACAGCGGACGACGTGCGTGCCGCGATCGCAGAGGGTCGTATCGCGTCGCTGATCGGAGTCGAGGGCGGCGATCAGCTGAACGGCTCGCTGGCCGTCCTGCGGCAGTTCGCCCGTCTGGGCGCGCGCTACGTCACGCTGACCTGGTCGCGCACGACGGACTGGGCGGATTCCGCGACAGACGAGGCGCGCCACGGCGGCCTGACCGATTTCGGGCGCGAGGTGGTGCGGGAGATGAACCGCATCGGAGTGGTGGTCGACCTCGCGCACGTCGCGCCGTCCACCATGCGCGACGCGCTGGCGGTCTCCACCCGGCCGGTCATGGTGAGCCACTCCTGCGCGCGTGCACTGTGCGATCACCCGCGCAACGTGCCGGACGATGTCCTGCGCGCGATCGGCGATGGCGGAGGGGTGGTCATGGTGGCGTTCGTTCCTTCGTTCCTGTCGCAGGAACGCGCCGAGTGGGTGCGCGGCGGCCAGCACGGTGAGGCCCCGCCGGTCGGCATCGCCGACGTCGCGGATCACGTCGAGCACGTGCGTGACGTCGCCGGCATCCACGCGGTCGGCCTCGGGGCGGACTACGACGGCACGGATTCCATGCCATCCGGCCTGGGGGATGTGTCGCGCTATCAGGACCTCCTCGACGAGTTGCGCATCCGTGGCTGGTCGGAGCACGAGCTCCTGGCGCTCGCGCACGAGAACGTGCTGCGCGTCCTCGAAGCGTCCGACCCCGACCATCTCGCGTTCCTGAACGGTTCTGCGCCGTCTCCGCGCCCGGCGGCGCTGACTCCCGCCGTGGATGTGGCAGCGCGCGAGGCGCCGGACGGACCGGATGCGCCGCGCGTGCTCGTGGTCGTCAACGCGAAGGAGTCCGCCCCACGCCGCCTCGGACGCTGGCTCGAGGAGCAGGACATCGTCGTCGAGCCCGTGCTCGGAACCGACGGCCTCCCTGACAGCCTCGACGGGTACGCGGGGCTTGTGATGCTCGGCGGCGGACTCATGCCGGACGACGACGCCCGCGCTCCGTGGCTCGCACAGGAGCGCGCCCTGGCGAGGGAGGCCATCGACGCCGATCTGCCGACCCTGGGCATCTGCCTCGGTGGGCAGATTCTCGCCCACGTCGCGGGCGGGGAGGTGCGCGCGGCTTTCGGGCCGAAGGAGCGAGGCGCGACCCTCATCTCGACGTCGGATGACGGCCGCCGCGACTCCGTCATCGGCGGGCTGGGCGCAGCGGCTCCCATGATCGAGAACCACCAGGACATGATCACGGCGCTTCCTCCTGACGCTGTGCTCCTCGGATCGAGCGACGCCATCGTCATCCAGGCGTTCCGCCTCGGCGAGCGCGTCTACGGGCTGCAGTTCCATCCGGAGGTCTGCGCGGACGACCTGCTGCGCTGGAAGGAGCCGACAACGGCGGCGCCGGGTGACCGCCCGGTGGCCGAGCTGGTCGAGGAGGCCCGCAGTGTCGACGAGGAGAACACGCGCGCCAGCCGCGCGCTCGTGAGCGGTTTCGCCGACCACGTGCGCACGTTCGCCAGGGAGAGGGCCGCCGGATGACCGAGGATGCGGCGCTCGCCGGCGGTGCCGGCACTGCCGATCTCGCGGCAGCGGCCGGAGACGCGCTCGCTGCGCGCCTGGACGGCTCGACGGTGCGGCGGGCACCCGCATCCATTGCCGCTGTCGTCTGCAGGGGGCGCGTCGTCGCGGTGAGCACGCACGGTGAGCCGCGCAGAGACGGCGCAGCGACCGCCGAGAGCACGATCTTCCGGATCGCGTCCATGTCGAAGAGCTTCCTGGGTGCGACAGCACTCGCGCTGCGCGATGACGGGCTGCTCGACCTGCATGCGCCGGCGACCGAGTACGTGCCAGAGCTGTCGGCCACGCGATTCGGGGATGCGGGGGCCGCCGTGACCCTCGACGCGCTGCTGTCGAACAGGGGCGGTCTCGCGGAGGACAACGCGTGGGGCGACCGGCAGCTCGGCGCATCCAGGGCGGAACTCGCGGCGGTGATCTCCGCCGGGCTCACGCTTTCCACTCAGCCCGGCACCGAGTACCAGTACTCCAACATCGGGATCTCCCTCATCGGCCGGGCCATCGAGAGGGTCACCGGCCGCGAGGTCGAAGCGGTGGTGCGCGAGCGGATGCTCGAGCCGCTCGGGCTGACGGACACGCGGGCGGCGGCGGACCTGTATCCCACCGGCGCCGACCTGGCCGCCGGGTTCCGCACCTTCGACGACGGTGAGACCTTCGCGCAGGAGCCGTACGTCGGCTCCGGGGCGCTGGCGTGCATCGGCAGCTTGTTCAGCACCGTGAGGGACATCGCGCTGTGGGCCGACTTCCTCGGCTCGGCGTTCGGCGACGAGCCGGCGGGAAACACCGTGCTGAGGGCCTCGTCCCGGCGCGAGCTGCAGACGGCGCGCACGTTGATCACCGGAGGGGCGCCATCCGGCGGCCGCGAGCTCGACGGTCTCGGGTACGGCTACGGCCTCGTGGTCGAGCACGATCGGCGCTTCGGCCGCATCGTGCAGCACGCAGGAGGACTTCCCGGTTTCTCGTCGCACATGCGCTGGCAGACCGCCACCGGCATCGGGGTGATCGTCTTCGGCAACTCGGACGCGTTCGGCGCCGGCAGCATCGCGACCGACATCCTCTCCGATGTCCTCTCCCGTGTGGATGCGCCTGCCGCCGTCGTTCGTCCCTGGCCGCAGACGCTGACCGCTGCGCGCCGGATCGACGAGCTGGTCGCGGCCGGCCGGTCGCTGTCCGACGCGCAGGCGCTGCTCGCCGCCAACGTGCTGATGGATGTGCCGGAAAGCGTGCGCGCGGACCGGCTCGCCACCGCGCTGGCGGAGGTCGGCCCGGTTCGCCGGGACGGTGCGCCGTTCGCCGAGCGCATCGTGGCCGCGGCGGATCAGTCTGCTCTGCGCTGGGTCGTCCCGTGCGAGCGCGGTGCTCTCGTGTGCGACGTGCACCTGGTGGGCCTGCACGACCCTGTCGTGCAGGAGTTCACCGTCCGGGTGGCCGGAGAAGGTGGAAGCAAGCCACGTGACGAGACCGCCCGCGTCACCGACCACCATCGGATCGCTCTTGACCGGGACCTGCTCGACCGGCACTCGCTCTAGGGGCGCCCGCCGCCGGTGAGGTCGGGAGTCAGATCGTCGAGCAGGTCGTTCAGGAAACGAAGGAACAGCGCCGTCGAGTCGGCGGGCGCGGCAGGGGAGACCAGCGCGAACACCTCGCGGCTCAGCCGCGCATCCTGCACCTCCAGCACCTCGACCCCGGCGGGCAGCTCGCCGAGCGCCACCTCGGGCATCAGCGTTGCCGCGTATCCGGTTGCCACGATGTCGAGCGTCACGGCGAAGTCGTCGCAGCGCGCCACCACGCGCGGACGCAGACCGTGCTCGTCGAAGAACGCGTCGATGACGGCGGCGTCGCTGGACCCGGGGTGGTGCAGGATCCACGGACGCCCGGCGAGCTGATCCACCGCGATAGGACGCTGCCCGTGAAGCCGCCACGCGGTCGGGACGACGAAGCGCATCGGGTCGTCTCCGATGCGGACAGGACGGGCGGAGCGCGGCCAGGTCAGTCCGCTGTCACCGACCCAGTAGACGAGCGTGACGTCTGTCTCCTCGCCCCGTCGCATCGCCTGGATCGCGGGCGACGGATCACGCACGCTCAGCCGGAGCGCGATGTCGGAGGCGAGCCATTCCGGCGATCGCAGCAGGCGGGGGAGCACAGTGCGCGCGAGGCTGGGGTAGAGGCTGACCCGCAGCTCGGCCCGCGAACGATCAGCGCTCCCCGCCGATTCCAGCAGCCGGTCGATGTCGGCGAGCACCGTCGTGGCGTGACCGGCCATGACGATGGCGGCCTCGGTGGGGCGGACGCTCTTCGCCGTCCGCTCGAACAGCCGGGCGCCCGTGTCGTGTTCGAGCGCCGCCATCTGCTGGGACACCGCAGAGGCCGTGTAGCCCAGTCTGTTCGCGGCTGCGGCGAAGGAGCCGAGGCGGACGACCTCGAGCAACGTCCGGAGGTGCACCGGATTGACCATAAGCATTCCTTTGTCTCAGCGACGCAGACTGCTGCCCACCGCCCCTGGTTGGCGGAATTCTGCGTCGATAGCCTGGCAGGACGCGCACCCCGCACGCCCCCATCCTAAGGAACGCTGATGGTCACGACGCTGTACCGACACCGCACGATCCACCTTCTCGACGGTCGGCGGAGCACGGCGGAAGCGATGCTCGTCTCGGACGGCGTGATCGTCGCGATCGGCCGCGCGGAGGAAGTGGCCGATGCTGCGCCGGCGGGGACGGCGGTCTGCGACCTTCCCGGTGAGGCGGTCATCCCTGGTTTCCACGACGCGCACATCCACACCGCGAGCCTGGCGCGCAGCCTGGACGCCCTCGACCTGCGCGGGATCGACTCGGCGCACGAGGCGGAGGAGCGCATCCGGCAGCATCTGACAACGCATCCGGGCCGTGGCTGGCTGACCGGCGGCCGCTGGGACGCCAACCGCTGGGCAGACGGG
This sequence comes from Leifsonia sp. NPDC102414, assembly GCF_044765685.1. Lineage (NCBI taxonomy): Bacteria > Bacillati > Actinomycetota > Actinomycetes > Micrococcales > Microbacteriaceae > Leifsonia > Leifsonia sp. NPDC102414. The sequence continues at coordinate 486,475 of NZ_JBIWKN010000002.1, read as the reverse complement.
GCGCCCACCCGGGATGCGCTCGACCGGATCGCGCCGGACAGGCCGCTCTGCCTGTCGAGCGTCGACGGGCACTCCGTGTGGGCTAACAGCGAAGCCCTCCGACGTCTCGGGATGGACGCCGCGTCCGGCGATCCTGCCGGCGGACGCATCGAGCGGGACGCCGCAGGCGAACCGAACGGCATCCTGCGCGAGACGGCAGCGGACGCGATGATCGAGCGCGCCGAGCGGGAGTCTCCCGTCGACCTCGTCGCTCTTCTCGACCTGGCGCAGTCACAGCTCCTCAGCGAGGGCGTGACGCACGTCACCGATCTCGACGGCGAGGACGCGCGCGAGGCCTTCCTCCGCCTGAAAGCGAACGGCCTCCTGCGGGTCAGGGTGCACAAGGGCACGCCCGCGCAGGCGCTCGACCTCGCACTCGCTGAGGGCAGGAGGACCGGGGACGGCGACGCCTGGTTCACGAACGGCCCGGTGAAGCTCTTCTCCGACGGCGCCCTCGGATCGCACACAGCGCACATGGGCGCCGACTTCGCGGGCGAGCCGGGGAACCACGGCATCGAAGTCCTCGACGAGGCCGGGCTCTCCCTGCTGGTCGACCGCGCGGTCTCCGGCGGGATCGCGGTGGCGACCCACGCGATCGGCGACCTGGCCAACCGGATCGTCCTCGACGCGTACGAGCGAGCGCACGATGCAGCCGTCCGCGCCGGACTCCGGCTGCGGATCGAGCACGCGCAGCACCTCCAACTCGCAGACGTCACGCGATTCGCACGCCTCGGCGTCATCGCGTCGCAGCAGCCGACGCACTGGGAGAGCGACCTCCCGCTCGTGTCGAGCCTTCTGCGCGGGAGGGAGCTCGCCGGCTACGCCTGGTCAGCCCTCCGCGACGCGGGCGCGGTCGTCGCCTTCGGTTCCGACGCCCCGGTGGAGCCGTCCGCACCGATGCTCGGTGTCCGCGCGGCCGTGCTTCGCGGCACGAAGGACTCGCCGGGTGGCGCGGAGACCGGCGTGCGGCCGCTCGGCGTCGAAGAGGCGCTGGCCGCGTACACCGCGGGTCCCGCATACGCGGCAGGCCTCGATCGCAGCGTCGGTCGGCTTGCCGTCGGGATGCGTGCCGATTTCGTCGCGCTGGATCGCGATCCGTTCTCCGTCGAGCCGGCAGAGCTCGGCGATATTCGTCCCGTCGCCACCGTTGTCGACGGGCTGGCGGCGTTCGGCCTCGGCTGAACCGTCCCCACCCGACTCACAGAGAGAGACGCTCATGCGAACCGCACCTTTCACCCGCTTGCCGCTCGTCGTCGCCATCGCCGGAGTGATCGCCCTGGGAACCGCCGGCTGCGGCGCCCAGAGCCTCGCGGAGGCCGATGGGACGAACGCGGGTCCCGCCGCTGCTGCCATGCCGGTGCCCGCCGACGAGCCGGCCAAGGCTGTCATCGAGGCCGTCACCGCCGATGCGGGCCTCACCGCGAAGCTCAGCGACGAGCTGCGCACGAACGGCATCAAGTGGACGACCTCTGTCGGCTACCCTCCGATGGAGAAATGGGGCGCAGACGGCAAGGACGTGATCGGCGTCGACGCCGCCATCGCGCAGGCGATCACACGCAAGCTGGGCACCGGCATGACCATCCAGGACCAGGAATTCAACTCGATGATCCCCGGCCTGATCTCCGGTCGCTACGACGCTCTGATCTCCTCGATGACGGACAACGCGGAGCGGCAGAAGACCACCACGTTCGTCGACTACGTCAAGGCGGGGAACGCCTTCCTCGTGGTCGCAGGCAACCCGCAGCACATCGCGGAGCCGCAGGATCTCTGCGGCAAGACCGTCGCGGTGGTCGCCTCCGGCTCGTCCGCGGCGCTGGCTGAGCAGTACTCGGCACGCTGCGCGGCGGCGGGCTCACCCGCGTACGACATCCTGAAGTTCGAGGGGGACAGCGAGGCGAACCTGGCGGTGCAGAGCGGTCGCGCCGTCGCGACGATCACGGACTACCCGGTGGCGGAGGATCGCGCCGCCGATCCGGCCAACAAGGTGGCTGCCGTGAAGATCGAGGGAGACGAGTCGCTGTGGGGCATCGGGGTCGACAACTCCGACGCGGACTTCGCCGCCCTCGTGCAGAAGGCGCTTCAGGCCATCATGGACGACGGCAGCTACGGCAAGATCCTCGACGCGTACCACGTCGGCGGCATGGCCATCGAGTCGGCGACGATCAACGGCGGCAAATGATGACCTCCCTGGCAGGCGGGCGAAGGGTGCGACGCGGATGAGCGTGCGCCATGAGCCCATCCCCCTGGCGGACGGCACCGCGGTCCCCATCGTCCCGCGCTGGCACGCCGGGCGGTGGGTCGTCGGAGCGCTCGCCATCGCTCTGGTCGGTTGGGCGATCTCGATCGTCATTCTGAATCCGCACATCCGCTGGAACTACGTCTGGCAGTACCTGTTCTCGCCGAACATCCTGAGCGGAGTTGTGGTGACGCTCTGGGTCAGCGTGGCAGCGACGCTCCTCGGGCTCGTCCTCGGCGTGATCTTCGCGATCATGAAACTGTCGAAGAACCCCGTGCTGCGCTGGATCGCGGAAGGCTACATCTGGTTCTTCCGCGGCACGCCGGTGCTCGTGCAGCTCATCTTCTGGTTCAATCTCGCCTTCCTGCTGCCATACCTGACCCTGCAGATCCCGTTTACGCAGATCGGCTTGCGCTGGGACACCAACCAGGTGATCAGCGGCTCGGTCGCGGCTCTGCTCGGACTCGGGCTGAACCTCGCGGCGTACTTCGCCGAGACGGTTCGCGCTGGTATCCAGGCGGTGGACAGGGGGCAGACGGAGGCGGCGCTCGCCGGAGGGATGACGCAGGCGACCGCGATGCGGCTCATCGTGCTGCCGCAGGCTCTGCGCATCATCATCCCGCCGACCGGGAACGAGTTCATCTCGATGCTGAAGACGACCTCGCTCATCGTGGTGGTGGCAGGCAACGATCTGATGACCAACGCGAGCAGCATCTACAAACAGAACAACCTCATCATCGAACTGCTCATCGTGGTGAGCATCTGGTACATGTTCATGACCGCGGTCGCCACGTACCTGCAATCGCTGCTCGAGAAGCGGTTCGGCCGCGACAGGGTGCGCCTGGTGCGCGGCAGCGGGTTCAGCCAGCAGCTCATCCGGATGGCGACGGGTGCTGTTCCCGCCCAGCGGCGGCGAGCGGCGCAGCGCACAGACGAGGAGGCGGCGTCATGACGGACGCGCTCGTGGAGGCTCGCGGCCTCGCCAAGTCGTTCGGAGCGCACGAGGTGCTGCACGGCGTCGACTTCACCGTGATGCCGGGTGAGGTCAGCTGCATCATCGGGCCGTCCGGCTCGGGGAAGTCCACGTTCCTTCGCACGATCAACGCCCTGGAGACCGTCGACGGCGGCAGCCTCGTCGTCGGCGGCGAACAGGTCGGCTACGCACTGGAGAACGGCCGCTATCGGCCGTGGCGCGATCGCGATTTCGCACGCTTCCGCGCTTCCATCGGCATGGTGTTTCAGCGGTTCAACCTCTATGCGCACCTCGATGCGATCGAGAACGTGGCAGCCAGCCTCATCCACGTGAAGCACCTGCCGAAGCGCGAAGCGCACGAGCGTGCGGAACGAGAGCTCGCCCGGGTCGGCCTGGCCGAGCACGCGCTCAAACGGCCGCACCAGCTCTCCGGCGGCCAGCAGCAGCGTGTCGCCATCGCCCGCGCGCTGGCGATGGACCCCGCCCTGATGCTGTTCGACGAGCCCACGAGCGCACTCGACCCCGAGCTGGTGGATGAGGTGCTCGAGACCATGCGATCCCTCGCGCGGGGCGGCATGACGATGATCGTGGTCACCCACGAGATCGGCTTCGCCAGGGAGGTGGCCGACTCGATCGCGTTCTTCGACGGCGGCCGGGTCGTCGAACGCGGCGAGCCGGAGCGCATCCTGACCGATCCGGAGAATGATCGGACCAGGAACTTCCTGGAGAGGGTGCGGTGATGGACTCCACGGCACGAGCGCGCCTCGAAGACCTCGGAGTCACCCTCGGCGGGTATCCGCGTGGGCGCCACAACGCGATCACGGACGTGCCAGGCGTGCTGGTGGGCCACGCGACAGTGCACACCGAGCGACTCAACACCGGCGTGACCGCCGTCGTCCCGGAGGTCATCGGTGCCGGACGGCGCTGGATTCCCGCCGGGCTCGCCGTCGGGAACGGCTACGGCAAGCTCATCGGAGCGACCCAGCTCCAGGAGCTCGGCGCCATCGAGACGCCCATCCTGCTCACCAGCACGCTCTCGGCGTACCGCGTCGCGGACGCCCTGCTCGGCCACATGCTGTCGGAGCCAGGCTACGAGACGGTCACGACGCTGAACCCTGTCGTGGGCGAGACCAACGACGGGTTCCTCTCCGACATCCGTTCCCGTCCGGTCGGCGCACCCGAAGTCGAGGCGTCGCTGGCTGCCGCTTCCGCCGGACCTGTCGCCGAGGGGAGCGTCGGTGCGGGGTCGGGGACCGTCGCGCTCGGATTCAAGGGCGGGATCGGAACGTCGTCCAGGACGGTGACCGTCGGGGATGGCGCGTACACCGTCGGAGCGATCGTCCAGTCCAACTTCAGCGGCACGCTCTCGATCGCCGGGGTGCCGATGCGGTCGAGCGAGCTCGTCCCGGGCCCGACCGCGCAGACCGTCGGCAACTCGTGCATGATCGTCGTCGCGACCGACGCTCCGCTCGACGCCCGTCAGCTCGCGCGCTGCGCCAGGCGCGCGGTCTTCGCGATGCGCGGCGTCGGAGCCGACTTCGCCCAGGGCAGCGGCGACTATGCGATCGCGTTCTCGGTGGGGCACAGCACTCCGCCAGACGACGCCGTGCTCTCACCGCTGTTCCAGGCGACGATGGATGCGGTCGAGGAAGCCCTGGTGAACTCGATCCTCACCGCCACGACACAGTCGCACGCCGACGGCCACGTGGCCCACGCCATCCCGCTGGACACGGTTCGCGAACGGCTCGCCGCCGCCGGTGTCGTCGGCGTCATGGATTCGAACGGATAGAGTCTCTTTCATCGGCGGGTTGCGTCTGGCGCCAACGGCCGGCAACCCGCCGCCTTCCTTTTTCGCGGCGGCTGCGCGGCGGCTTCCACCGGTCAGCGGCCGCAGAGCCCCGCCCAGGGAGCCTCCCCCGCGCTCTCGTCCCTGGCGAGGTGACGACGTTCCGGGTCGACCTCCCGCAGTAGTGCCGCCCCTCTGCACGGGATGGCGAGCAGGTCTCCTGCACGCACATCCCGGACCAGTTGCGGCACGACGAGTCGGTCGGCGCTGTCGCCGGCCGCGCCGATCGTGCGCAGCCGCACCTCGACGTCCGCCGCGGTCGACACCCGCCCGATCATCCGCGTCTCGCTGACGAGCGCGGTGTCGTCGAGCCGCGCGTCGATCCACACGTCGAGAGCGCCGGCCATCCCTCTGCTCACCCGCACCACCCGTGCGACGACCACGGACGCGAGCTCGGTCGCAGACGGCATCCCGCCCGTGCCGGGGACGACGGCGGCCGCGGTGTGGACGCACGGCGTCCCGCACCACTCGGCGAGCCGGACCAGCGAGACACCGGCGACGGTCACGTCCGCGATGGTCGTGGTGGTGAACTCCGGCCAGAGGTCCCTGCTGATGGGGTTGGGCACCGAGGCCCTGAGCGTGGGGATGATGTGCGTCAGGGTCATGAGAGGCCCGCCTGATTCGTGTTGGTCACGAAAGAGTTCTACGCCGCGCGGCAACGGGGTGGGGCGGCCATTACGGAACCCTGACGGCCGCCCAGCGGACGCTAACGGTTCCCTAGCGCGCCGTCCACGACTGCGCCGTGCACCACCGCGCCGTCCACCACCCTGCCGTCCACCACCGTCACCAGTTCGTCGAGCGCCGCGCTGTGCGCCAGGTCGTGGGTCACCAGCAGGGTCGCCGTGTCCAGCTCCCTGCTGAGCCGCCCGATCAGCTCCATGATCGCCGCACCGCGCTCCTGGTCGAGGGCGCTGGTCGGCTCGTCCACGAGCAGCACCCGTGGCTCCCGCACCAGGGCGCGCGCGATCGAGACGCGCTGCCGCTGCCCACCGGAGAGCTGCGCCGGGCGCCGGTCGGCCTGGTCGCTGAGCCCGACGGCATCGAGCAGCTCGTCCACCCGTCCGCGCACCGCACGCCGCACCCCGCGGGGTCCGCGTGCGCCGCGGTCGCCGAGCTCGCCCATCACCTGCAGCTGTTCGCGGGCGGTGAGGGACGGCAGCAGGTTCGACTGCTGGAACACGATGCCGATGCGGGAGCGGCGGAGAGCCGTCGCCTCGTCACGGGACAGGCCGGCCGCATCCACGCCGTCGATGATCACGCGGCCGGAGTCCGGGCGGATGAGCGTTCCTGCGATGGCCAGGATGCTCGACTTGCCGGAGCCGGACGGGCCGGTGATCCCGGTGACGCGGCCGGCGCGGCCGTGCAGGGTGACAGCATCCACTGCCGTGACGCGGGATGCGCCGTCTGGAAAGGTGAGGGTGACGTTGTCGAGGGTGATCATCTGTTGCTCCCGAGTGCGGTGAGGGGGTCCGCCGACGTGACGGTCCGAAGGGCGACGGCCGCGCCGGCGAGACCGAGGACGGCCATCGCCAGGGCAGGCACGATCGTGGTGAGCGGGCTGATGAGGAACGGCAAGGCGCCGCCCGCGAGCGCACCGAGGCCGACGACCGCCGCGAGGCCGATCCCGATCCCGACGACGAGGACCACCAGCGCCTGCCCGAGCGCGTCCCGCACCAGCGAGCCCGTCGTCGCGCCGAGTGCTTTCAGCACGGCGATGTCGCCAGAGCGCTGCATGGTCCACACCGTGAAGAACGCGCCGACCACCAGCGCCGAGATGCCGAACAGCATCACCACCATGAGCGCGAGCGAGCCGATCTCCGACTTGAAGGTCTCCAGCGCGGTGAGGCTCGCGAGGGGCGCGAACGCCACCGTGCCCGTCGACTTCGCGACCGCATCCCAGTCCGGGTCGCCGCTCACGGCCAGGACAGTGGCCGCGCCGCTGCCGCCCATCCGCTCAGCGGTGTCCCGGGCGGCCCCGGTGGTCATCGCGATCGCGGGAGTGTGGCTGTACCAGAGGTCGCCGCCGACCGACGCGACCCGGTATGCGGTCCCCGCGATGCTCACCCGGTCGCCGACGCGTGCATCCAGGTCGGCGGCGGCGCCCGTCGACAGACCGATCTCGTCGGCGCTGTGCGGGGTCATCCGGCCGAGCGCGGAATCGTCACCGCTCGGCATCCCGAACACCGCGACCCCCGCCGTCTTCCCGTCCGCCTGTGCGCGGCTCTGCAGGATGCTCACCGGCAGCGCCGCGTCCACCCCAGGCGCGCTGCGCCACGCATCCACGGTGTTCTCCGACAGCTCCGACTCCGAGAAGCTCGCCTTCCCGTCCGTCTGCTGCAGCACCAGCCGGTTGCCGGGCAGGTCGAGCACGGCGGACACGTTCTGGAACGCCAGACCCCCGGTCAGCCCGGCGAGAAACCCGACGAGCACGGTGATGAGCGCGACGACGGCTCCGATCAGGATGAAGCGGCCCCGTGCGAAACGGAGGTCCCGCCATGCGACGAACACGATGATTCCTTTCCGGCCGGGAGGAGGAACATCCCGGCACGTCTTCCAGCCTCCTTTCCTCGTCGTCTCCGGTCATCGCCAGCCCTGTGGATGCTGCGCTCGAACTTTCGATGGATGCCCCCGCTTCGCCGAGTGCATACGCTGGGAGCGTCATGCCGCACAACACGCTCACTCCCGTCTTTGTCGGGCTGCGCACGGGCCTCCACCTGCTCGTGGTCGGCCTGCTGACGCTGGTGCTGGCCAGGGTGTTCGTGGTCGGCGGCCCCTCGCTCGCGCCGTCGCTCGCGCTCACCGCGGCGTTCGCCGTCGTGTACGCGCTGGTCGCGCTGATGCGGTTCGTGCCGGAGCGGAGCAGAAGGATCGCGGCCGCGTGCTGGATCGCCGGGCTCTCGGTGATCTGGATCGGGCTGATCGTGCTCGTCCCCGAGGCGGCGTACCTCGTCTTCCCGATGTTCTTCCTCTACCTGCACGTCCTCCCCGGCCTGCTCGGTCCGACGGCTGTCGTCGCGGCGACCGTCGTGGCGATCGTCGCTCTCGGGATGCACAGCGGCTTCACCATCGGTGGCGTGATCGGCCCCGTCGTCGGCGCGGCCGTCGCACTGCTGATCGGCCTCGGCTACCGGGCGCTCGCCCGCGAGGCCGCCGAGCGGGAGGCGCTGCTCGCCGAGCTGGTCGCCACCAGGGACCGGCTGGCAGAGAGCGAACGGGAGCAGGGGATGCTCGCGGAGCGTTCCCGGCTGGCCCGCGAGATTCACGACACGGTCGCGCAGGGCCTGTCGAGCATCCAGTTGCTGCTGCACGCGGCGGAGCGCGCCGACGGGGACCGGCCGGGCGCCGAGCATGTGCGGCTCGCGCGGGAGACCGCGGCGGAAGCACTCGCAGACACCCGCCGCTTCATCAGGGAGCTCGCATCCCCGCTGCTCGACGACGGCCTCGCGCAGGCGCTCACCCGCCTCGCCGAGCAGCAGACGGCCGCGGACGGCGCGCTGCGCGTCGAGGTGCAGGCGTCGCAGACGGGCCACCTGCCGATGACCGTGCAGACCGCGCTCCTGCGGATCGCGCAGGGCGCCTTGGCGAACGTGCGTCAGCACGCGCACGCGACGCACGCCAGGATCGTGCTCGACGCGACGGACACCGAGGTCACGCTCACCGTGTCCGACGACGGCGACGGGTTCAGCTTCGAACCGGAACTGGTCGGCGCTCGCGCCGCGGGCTCCGACTCGTTCGGGCTGCGGGCCATCGCGGAGCGGGTCGAACAGCTCGGCGGCGACCTCAGCGTCGACACTGCTCCGGGCGACGGCACGACCCTGACGGTCACGATCCGATTGGATGCGTCGTGATCCGGGTCGTGATCGCGGACGACCATCCCGTCGTCCGCGCGGGTATCAGGGCGCTACTGGACGGCGAGGACGACATCCAGGTGATCGGCGAGGCGGGAACGCCCGACGAGGCCGTCGCACTGGCGGAGTCCACAGCTCCGGAACTCGTGCTGATGGACCTGCAGTTCGCGGAGGGCGAGAGCGGCGCGGACGCGACCAGGCGCATCAGGGCTCTGGATGCGGCGCCATACGTGCTGGTGCTCACCAACTACGACACCGACGGCGACATCCTCGGCGCGGTGGAGGCTGGGGCGAGCGGCTACCTCCTCAAAGACGCGCCGCCCGGCGATCTGATCGCCGCCATCCGCAGCGCGGCCGCCGGAGAGAGCGCGCTCGCCCCCGCCATCGCTGGCCGCCTGATGGAACGCCTGCGCTCGCCGAGGGTGAGCCTGTCTGCCCGCGAGATCGAGGTGCTGCAGCTCGTCGCGGACGGCGCTTCGAACGCCGAGATCGCTCGCCGCCTCTTCGTGACGGACACCACGGTCAAGTCGCACCTGGTGCACGTCTTCTCGAAGCTCGGGGTCGCATCCCGAACGGCGGCGGTGTCGACGGCCCGCTCGCTCGGGGTGCTGCGCTAGGCGGGGTGCTGCGCTAGGCAGGGGTGCTGCGCTCGGCAGGGGTGCTGCGCTCGGGAAGCAGAGCTAGCCACACCCGCGCATCGCGTCTACCGTCCGGCGCATGGATGCGATCCCCACCGACTTCTCCGCCCTCAGTGCGCTGTTCATCAACACCACGCTCACCCGTTCGCCAGGGGTCAGCCATACGCAGCGGCTGATCGACGTCAGCGCGGGCATCATGGCGAAGCAGGGGGTGAAGGTCGATCAGTTCCGCGCGGTCGACTATCCCATCGCGTCCGGCGTGTACCCGGACATGCGCGAGTACGGCTGGGAGGAGGACGCCTGGCCCGACCTGCTCCCGCGCGTGCAGGCCGCTGACATCCTCGTGATCGCCGGGCCGATCTGGCTGGGGGACAACAGCAGCGAGACCAAGAAGATCATCGAACGGCTCTACGCCCACTCCGGCGAGCTGAACGACCGCGGGCAGGCCGGCTTCTACGGCAGGGCAGGTGGATGCATCATCACCGGCAACGAGGACGGCATCAAGCACTGCGCATCCAATGTCCTCTACAGCCTGCAGCACATCGGGTACAGCATCCCGCCAGAGGCGGACGCGGGATGGATCGGCGAGGTCGGCCCTGGCCCCAGCTACGGCGACGAGCTCGACGACGGAACGCGCGCCGGGTTCGAGAACGACTTCACCAACCGCAAGATCACGTTCGCCACCTGGAACCTGATTCACCTGGCTGCCATGCTCACAGCACCGGGCGGGTTCCCTGCTCACGGCAACCAGCCGGAGGAGTGGGCGGCGGGGACGCGGTTCGACTTCGAGAACCCCGAGTACCGGGGGTAGGCGAAGCCGGTCGCGGAACCCGGCCGCGTCACTTCTTCCCCAGAGCCTCCTTGACGATGAGTTCGCGCACGGTCGGTGCCCCTGCCGAGGTCGAGACTGCGACGATCTTCCTGGCGTAATCGTCCTCTGTCGCCTGCCGGAGCAGCACGTTCGCCAGGTCGGCGCGGGAGGTGAACGCCCCTGGCGTGTAGCGCTCTGCGTAGTCGTATTCGCTCACGCCCGGCGCATCGAACAGTCCGGACGGGCGCACGATGGTCCAGTCGACCTCGCTCGCCGAGACGATGGCCTCCATCCGGCGCATGTCGGCGTAGAGCTGCTTGCCGAACACGTTGACGATCACCGGCTGCAGCACCCGCTCGAAGAAGAAGCCGCCGTGCGGCCCTGCTGCGGGGTCGAGGGCGCTGGAGCTCACGCAGGCGAAGCGCCGGACGCCCGTGGCGCGCATCCCGGCGAGGATGTTGGTCGCGCCGTCGGAGTACACGGTGATCGGCTGCCGGCCGTATGGGACGCCGAGGGCGGACAGGGCCGCGTCGGCGCCCGCGATCACGGAGGCGACCGCGGCGGCATCGTGCACCTCGGCCTCTGCAACGGTGAGAGCCGGATGCTCCAGCGGGAATCGCGCCGGGTCGCGGGTGACAGCGGTCACGGTGTGCCCCTCCGCCAGAGCCTGCTCGACGAGAAGGCGACCAGTCGGGCCGTTGGCCCCGAAAACGACGATACGCATACGGACTCCGCTACTCTTGGGTTAGAAAACCATATAATACGGAAAAGATACCATATGACTTCAGGACCATCCTCGGTGCCCGATCGGCGACTCCAGCGCCGCGCGGCCGCAGCAGTGAAGCAGTCCCTCAGAGACCTCAGGGTGCAGCTCTCGACGCTCAACCACCAAGTGGGCGTCGCCGCCGAACTGCGCGACACCGACCTCGACTGCCTCGACCTCATCTCGAACGACGGCCCCCTCAGCCCGAGCGCCCTGGCCCGGCTGGCCGGGCTGCACCCCGCGACCCTCACCGGCATCCTCGACCGCCTCGAGAAGGGTGGCTGGATCGCCCGCGACCGTGATCCGGCCGACCGCCGCTCTGTGCTGCTCCGCGCCCTGCCAGACCGCAGCAGAGACATGTTCCGGCTCTATGCGGGCATGAACGCCAGGATGGACGACCTCTGCGCGGGCTACGACACGGAACAACTCGAGCTGATCGGCGACTTCCTCCAACGGGCGACCCGTGCGGGGCGCGACGCTGCGGAGCGGTTCGGCGACGAGAGCGCCTGACGAGCGCACGTGATCGCAGGCGCCATCGCGCGGCCGGCATCCCCGGTATGGATGCTTCCGCCCGCTCCTGCCATGATCGTGATCATGACCCAGGTGCTCGGCGACCTCATCCCGTATGCCGTCGCTGTCGCGACCAGTCCGCTCCCGCTGATCGTCGTGCTCCTGCTGTTCCGCTCCCCGCACGCGCGCGCTGCGTCTGTCGCGTTCCTGGTCAGCCGCTTCCTGGTGGTGGCGGTGGTCGCCGGCGTCGTCGCGTTCGCGGCAGAGTTCCTTCCGGAGTTCGACGACTCCTCGTTGCCGCTCGCCGTGCTGCGCATCCTGGTCGGGCTTGCGCTGATGGTCTGGGCAGTCGTCAAGGTGCTGAAACGCCCGAAGCGCGGTGACGATGTGGACATGCCCGGCTGGATGGCCTCGATCGAGAACTCCACCGTCCCCTCCGCCGCCCGGCTCGGCCTGCTGCTGTCGGCGGCGAATGTCAAAGAGCTCGCGTTCGGTTTCGGTGCAGGGCTCACCATCGCGAGCGCCGACCTCGCCGTGGGCCCCACGATCCTGATCGCCGTGCTCTACGCGCTCGTCGCCTGCCTGGCGCTCCTCGTCGTGATCGTGGCGTTCCTCGTCGCGGAGCAGCGGGTCCGCGGGCCGCTCGACAGCGCGCGCGGCTGGCTGGTCCGCAACAACTCGGTGCTGATCGCCGGGGTGCTGCTCATCATCGGCGCCATCCTCGTGGGCGAGGGCGTAAGCAGCCTGTGACGCTCGGGGGCGAGTCGGGTGCGCTCGGCCTGCGTGTGCGCGTTCTGCATTGGGGAAGCCAACCGATAAACTAACCCGCGTTCCCATGACGACGACACCTGCGCGCCCCCGCCGAGGCGACATCCAAGGCCTCCGCGCCGTGGCCGTCGCTCTCGTCGTCGTCTATCACGCCTTCCCGGGGGTCGTCAGAGGCGGCTTCGTCGGTGTCGATGTCTTCTTCGTGATCTCCGGCTTCCTCATCACCGGGCTCTTGCTGAGAGAGCTCGACGGAACCGGGAGAATCCGGCTCGGTCATTTCTATGCGCGACGAATGCGGCGCCTCCTGCCGGCCGCGCTCACTGTGACCCTGGTGACTTTGATCGCCGCGGCGATGGTTTACGGTCCGTTGCGGTTTGTCCAGGTGCTCAGAGATGCGGCCTGGGCGACGCTCTCGCTGGCGAACGTCAACTTCGGGATGGACCCGGATGGGTACTTCACGACGACGGCGCCGAGCCCGTTCCTGCACTTCTGGTCGCTCTCTGTCGAAGAGCAGTACTACCTGTTGTGGCCTGTGCTCTTGATCGGTGCGTCACTGATCTGGAAGCGGAGAGGCGCCCTCGGATTGCTTGTCGTCGTGCTGGTGGGCTCGCTGGTCACCAGCGTGCTGCTTACGTCGTCTGGCAGCCCGATGGCGTACTACTCGCTTGCGACCCGTGCGTGGGAGCTCGCGATCGGCGGTGCGCTCGCCTGGTTCACCCGTCCGCGGCCGGCGCTCACGGTCGGGGGCGCTGAGCGCGATGGGCGTCTGACGCACATGCCTCAGTGGTTCCGCACCACACTTTTGTTGGTTGGCGGCGCGGCGATCCTCGCATCAGCGCTGAGGTTCTCGGTCGTCACGCCGTTCCCGGGATGGGCCGCGTTGGTCCCGACGGTCGGCGCCGCGCTCGTCATCGCATCGGGAACCGGGGGACGCGCGCCGCTGCCGTGGTTCCTCGGAAACCCGATCAGCCGATATGTCGGCGACATCTCCTATTCGCTCTACCTGTGGCATTGGCCGGTGCTCGTCATCGGAATGATGGTGTTCGGCGACGCCGTCGCGGTCCGGCTTGGGCTCGTCGCGCTCGCCTTCCTGCTCGCGGCGGGAAGCTACCGCTTCATCGAACAGGGATACGGACGCATCAGAAGAGCGGCCAGGGCGCGCACCGTCGTCGCGACGGGCCTCGCCGCCGCACTCGTGTTCTCGGCGGGAGCGGCCGGGATCGCCGCCGCCATCCCATTGGACTCAGGGAAAGCGGCACCCGTCGCTCCAGAAACCGCCAGTTTCGACTCTGGCCCCGGGTTTCTGCCAAAGGGGGTGCCGTCGAACGCCAAGCCGTCGATCGAGGGTCTCGAGGATGACCTAGCACCCGTCTTCACAAACGGTTGCTACGCGGCCACCCTGCAGGTGTGTAGCGGCGGCGATCCAGGCGGCGTCAAGACGGTGGTTCTGGCCGGTGACTCCCACGCGGGAATGTGGTGGCCTGCCTTCGACGCCGCCGCCAAGCAGAAGGGTTGGCGACTCTACATCGTCGGCAAGAACGGTTGTCCGATCGTCGATGTGCGCGTCAGTGTCGGCGCGACAGCCGACGCGTGGCCGGAGTGTGATCGCTGGCAGGCCGAAGCAGTGGATGCAGTCGCGTCTCTTCACCCTGACCTCATCGTCGTCGACAACTACGCGGCCGGCTACCGCGCCAAAGTGAGCCTCCGCGATAATTTCGCCGAGCAGTGGGAGCCCGCTGCCGTTTCAACACTGGCGGAGCTCGGCAAGGCTGCCCCTGTCATGGTGTTCGGACCTGAGCCGGTTCTGCCCAGCGCTCCAGGCGACTGTCTTCCCGAGCACGTTTTCGATGTGAGCGCGTGCGCTATGCCTCGGGAAAAGGCCGTTTCCGCCGATCTCCAGGAGCTGAGCTCGCGAATCGCCGCCGAGGCAGGTGCGACGCTGATCGACCCGACCACCCTGCTCTGCACCGCCACAGTCTGTCCGGTGATTTCGTACAACCTGATCATGTACCGGGATGCCAACCACTTCACGGCGACGTTCTCGGAGCATCTCGCCCCGGCGGTCGCGGACCTGCTCGACTGAGCGGCCCCGACCCGGGATGCTCGACCCGGATGCTCGACATGGGCCTGCGGTGCCTGCTATGGTCCCTGAGTCCGTGACACGCACTGAGGAGGTGAGACCCATGAACGCAGTTTCCATGTGGTGCTCCCCCTCCACTTCACGATAGGGCGGCCGACGCAGGCGTCGCCGGGAGCACCGAACACGGCTCCCGAAAGGCAACGCCCATGAAATTCAGCTCTGAAACCCTCGCCCCAACGTCCGGCTCCGTCGTGGAGCGCACCTTCGCACTGGATGCGGCGTCCGGTGATGGTCCCGTCCCCGGCGTCCTCTGGACCCCGGCCGACGCATCCATAGCAGGCACATCCACGTCCGCCCCGGCGCCCCTCGTGCTGATGGGGCACGGCGGCGGCCTGCACAAGAAGGCGGACGGCCTCGTGGCGCGCGCCGTCCACCTGGTCGAGACCTACGGCTTCCGTGTCGCGAGTCTCGACGCGCCGGGTCACGGCGACAGGACGCGCTCGCCGGAAGACGAGCGCTGGGTCGCCGCGATGTTCCGGGCGCGCGCGGACGGCGACTCCATCGCGCCCATCGTCGCCGAGTTCAACGCCTCGCTCGTCGAGCGCGCCGTGCCCGAGTGGCAGGCAGCATTGGATGCCCTGCAGACGCTCCCCGAGATCGGCGCGCACGGGCCGGTCGGGTTCGGTGGGCTGACGCTCGCCTCCGCGATCGGCATCGCACTGGCGTCCGTCGACCCCAGGATCACCGCAGCCGTCTTCGGCGGTGTCCTCGTCTATCCGGCTCTCACGGAGGCGGCGAAGCGGGTCACCATCCCGCTGCACTTCATCCTGCCGTGGGGCGATGCGGAGCTCGACCGCGCATCCGGCCTCGCGCTGTTCGATGCGTTCGGCTCGGCGGACAAGTCGCTGCACACGACGCAGGGCGGCCACCACGAGGTGCCCTGGTACGAGGTGGAGGAGACAGAGCGCTTCTACGCCAGGCAGTTCGCGGCGCAGCAATCCGCGGGGCAGCAAGCCGCCCGTTAACGAACGAAACGGAGGGAAAACTCCCTCCGCCACTTCTAATATATAGCACACCAGGGGGCTTGCCACAAGCCCCCTGGTCGGGCGGAGAATCGTCCATCGTGACTCTCCTCTCCTCTGCCTTCGCCCTTCCGGAGCGTCTCGCAGCCAAGCGCGACGCCCACCTGATCGCCCGCGACGACGAGCAGTTCGCCGCCATCGCCGTGAGCCTCGCCGAGCAGATCGCCGAACTGGAACGCCGCCTGACGGACGAGCGACTCGCCCCGGTCGGCGAGGGGCAGGCCGCCCTCGATCGCGACATCGAGATCCACAGGCTCACCGCGCGGCTGCGGGCACTGCGCCGCTTCACCCTCGACCTCTGCCTCGGCAGGATCGTCCCGGACGACGGGTCGGAGCCGGTGTACATCGGGCGCCTGAGCCTGTCGGACAGGGATGGGCGCAGGCTGCTCATCGACTGGCGCGCCCCGGCGGCCGAGCCGTTCTTCGCGGCGACGCACGCGCATCCCCAGGGCCTCGCCAGTCGTCGTCGCTACCGGTGGACCCGCGGCAGGGTCAGCGACTACTGGGACGAGGTCTTCACCGAGGACGGTCTGCAGAACGACGCGGCGCTCGACGACCAGTCGGCGTTCATCGCCAGCCTCGGCAGCAGCAGGTCGCCGAGGATGCGCGACGTGCTCAGCACCATCCAGTCCGATCAGGATGCGATCATCCGGGCAGGCTCGCGTGGCGCCCTGGTTGTCGACGGCGGACCTGGCACGGGCAAGACCGTCGTCGCCCTGCACAGGGCGGCCTACCTGCTGTACGCCGACCCGCGCATCTCCCGCGGCGACGACGGCGTGCTGTTCGTCGGACCGAGCCAAGGCTACCTCGCCTACGTCGACGACGTCCTGCCGAGCCTCGGCGAGGAGAGCGTGCAGAGCTGCACCATCCGCGACCTGGTGGTGGAGGGCGCCGCGGCCGTGGCGGAGAGCGATCCGCGGGTGGCGGCGCTCAAGTCGTCCGGCGCGCTGGTGGATGCGGTGGAGGCGGCGGTCCGGTACCACGAGACTCCCCCATCCACTGCTCTGACGGTGGAGACGCCGTGGGCCGACCTCCTGCTGAGCCCGGCCGAGTGGGCGGAGGCGTTCGACGCTGCCGACCAAGGCACGCCGCACAACGAGGCGCGCGACCAGGTGTGGGAGGCGCTGCTCGACATCCTCACCGACGGGTTCGACGACGAGGAGGTGCCCCCGCACCAGGTGCGCAGGGCGCTGCTGCAGAACGAGGAGCTGACCAGGACGTTCACGAAGGCGTGGCCGGTGCTCGACCCGGTGGGCGTGGTCGGCGACCTGTGGTCGGTGCCCGCCTACCTCCGGGTGTGCGCGCCGTGGCTGACCCAGGAGCAGGCCGCGCTGCTGCACCGGGTGGATGCGCGGGCCTGGACGCTCTCCGACCTCCCGTTCCTCGATGCCGCCCGCCAGCGCATCGGCGACCCTGAGGCGTCCCGGCGTGCCAGGAGGCGGGCGGCGACCATCGCGGCGGAGAAGGAGCAGCTGGCGAAAGTCATCGACGACCTCATCGCCTCCGACGACTCCGAAATGCTTGTGATGTCGATGCTGCGCAGACCGGACGCGCAGAACAGCCTCATCGACGAGGCCGCTCTGCCCAGTGCGGACCCCGACCTGCTGGCCGGTCCGTTCGCGCACGTCATCGTGGACGAGGCGCAGGAACTGTCCGACGCGGAGTGGCACATGCTGCTGCGCCGCTGCCCGTCCCACAGCCTCACGATCGTCGGCGACCGCGCGCAGGCCAGGCACGGCTTCACCGAGACCTGGCAGGAACGCCTCGACAGGATCGGCCTGCCGCACGCCGAACTCGCTTCCCTCACGATCAACTACCGCACCCCGGAAGAGGTGATGACGGAAGCGGAGCCTGTCATCCGCGCCGTGCTGCCCGACGCGAACGTACCCACCTCCATCCGGAGCAGCGGTGTTCCGGTGACCTACGGCCAGGTGGTCGACCTGCAGCCGATCCTGGATGCGTGGCTCGCCGAGCACGAGGAAGGCGAGGGCATCGCGTGCGTGATCGGGGCGGCGGCAGCGCCCAGGGACGGCGCCGGACTGTTCACACCGTCGCCGCGCATCCGGTACCTGACGCCGGAACTGTCGAAGGGCCTCGAGTTCGACCTCGTGGTACTGCTCGACCCCGAGCGGTTCGGCGACGGGATCGAGGGCGCGGTGGACCGGTACGTGGCGATGACGCGGGCGACGCAGCGGCTGGTGGTGCTGGGGGTGTGATGGGTGGCACGCGATCCGGGTGATCGCGTGAGGCCGCCACCGGCCGCCCGCCGAGGTGGTTGACTTTCGAGGACGGCAATCGCGGTCTGGTCGGAGGAAACACAATGAACACAGTGCTGGAGGGCCGTCGGGTCCTGGTGACGGGTGCCGCGCGCGGGCTCGGGCGGGCGATCGCGGTCGCCTGCGCGCAGGCCGGGGCGGATGTGGCGCTGGGGGTGCGCGACGAGAATGCGGTGGGCGAGCTGGTGGCCGAGATCGAAGGCTTCGGCAGGCGGGCGCTTCCCGTGCGGATGGATGTGACCGATCTCGCGCAGAGCTATGCGGCCGTCGACAGGGCCATCGAGGAGTTCGGCGGGCTCGACATCCTGGTCAACAACGCGGGAGGCGGCGTGCCGGACCGTCCGATCGAGGCGTACACGGTCGACGTGTTCGACGCGCTGATCGACCTCAACGTCAAGTCGACGTTCTTCCTCAGCCAGTATGTCGGCGCGCACCTGATCGCGAACGGCGGAGGCTCGATCGTGAACATCGGCTCGCAGGCCGGCGCCGTGGCGCTGCCGGGGGAGGCGGTCTACTGCCTGAGCAAGGCGGCCGTGTCTCAGCTCACCAAGAGCTTCGCCGTGGAGTGGGGTGGGCACGGCGTGCGCGTGAACTGCGTCGCCCCGACCTTCGTGCGTACCGACGGCACGGAGGAGATGCTGGCCGACCCCGCGTTCGAGGCGGATGTGATCGACCGGATCGCCGCCCTGCATCGCATCGGCGAGCCGCGAGAGGTCGCGGACGCTGTGGTGTTCCTCGCATCGGAGGGGGCGTCGCTGATCTCGGGGCAGACGCTGCTCGTGGACGGGGGCTGGACGGCGCGCTGACGCGACCGCCGACTCAGGCCGTGCCGCGCTGTCCTTCCCGTGCCCTGACGAGATACCAGTAACTGCTGCCATACCGTGATTCGTGGTGCAGCTACTGGCATCTCGTTTATGCGGGGCGCGCGAGTTGGGGAGAAGCGTGTGGACACGGCCGTGCGTCTCGCATCCACGGCACGGTGGACGATGATGGAGGGACGAGTCGAAAGCGGGAGGAGCGTCGATGAACGCAGGACCGACGAGCGGGGAGCGCGGGTCGCTCAGCGGGAAGCTCGGGATCGACGTCCCCGTGTTCCTCGGGCCGTTCGGGGGACTCTCCTCGGTGGAGCTGACGGCGACGGTGAGCGAGCTCGGCGGCCTCGGCGGCTATGGCCTCTACGGGTACGACGCCGCGCGCATCCAGCAGACGGCGGCCGAACTCCGGGCGAAGACCGCGCGGCCGTTCGCGCTGAATCTGTGGCTGCCCCTCGAGGAGCCCGGCGAGGCGGCAGACGCTGCGGACGTCGCCTTCGACCAGGCAGTGGATGCCCTCCGCCCGATCTTCGACGAGCTCGGCCTTGCTGTGCCGGCCCGCCCTGACCGTTATCTACCGTCGTTCGACGAGCAGGTGGAGGCGGCGCTCGCCGCATCCCCTGCCGCCCTCAGTTTCGTGTTCGGCGTGCCGCCCGCGGAGGTGGTCGAGGCCGCGCACCAGCGCGGGATCGCCGTAGTCGGCACCGCGACCACCGTCGATGAGGCCGTCGCCCTCGCCGAGGGCGGGGTGGATGCTGTCGTGGCGACCGGGATGGAGGCGGCAGGCCACCGAGTGTCGTTCCTGCGCCAGGCGGAGGAGTCGCTGGTCGGGTCGTTCGCGCTGATCCCGCAGGTGGTGGATGCGGTGGACGTGCCGGTGATTGCGGCCGGCGGCATCGCGGACAGGCGGGGAGTCGCGGCGGCCTTCGCGCTGGGGGCGAGCGGGGTGCAGGTGGGCACGGCGTTCCTGGCGACGCGTCAGTCGGCGGCGACGGACGCGCACCGTAGAGCCATCGGCGAGACTCCCGCCGATCGCACCGTGCTGACGCGGGCGATGAGCGGCCGGCTGGCGCGGGGTGCGCTCAACAGGGCCGTCCGGCAGATCGAGGATGAGGGGAGGATCGCGCCGTTCCCCGTGCAGAACTGGCTGACAGGGCGCTTCCGTGCCGAAGCAGGCAGCCGCGGCATCGGGGAGCTGCAATCGCTCTGGCTCGGGCAGGCCGCGAGTCTCGCCCGGTTCGCCGACGCCGCCGACGCGTTCGCTGAGCTGGTGGCCGGCGTCCCGGCCCGCGAGTGACCGCTGCCGACCGAGCCGACCCGCGCCGAGCGCTCCCGGTCAGTGGAACTGGGGCACGATCAGCCACAGGCCGTAGAGCACGGCCGCGACGCCGACCGCGAAGCACAGCACAGCACCGACCGTGGCGACGGCCGGTCTCGGGCGCGCGACGGACGCCGAGGAGAGCGGTGGGGCATCCCGTCGCCCGCGCTCGTCCGACCCGTCCGCCGGTGAGCCGACCGCGAGCAGGCGCAGGCCGACCGAGTAGAAGACCACGATGACCGTCGTGGCCACGAGTGCGACGAGGAAGACGACGACGAACGAGCCCCAGTCGACCCCGAGGAACTGGCCGGCCCCCGGGGAGGCGGCGGTGCGTGCAAGCGTGAACATGGTCATCCCTCCTTCGACGCGACCGTGGTCGACACGGTGCGTCGGTCGTCGTCCTGATCCGTCGCCGGTTCCTCGTTCACGTTCTCCCTGGTGACCGGGTGCCGACGTGCGAGCACGAAGAGACCGGCCCCGCAGGCCGTCGCCACGACGGCGACCGCGATGAGGCCGACGATGCTGGTCGATGCCGCCCAGGCGGCCAGACCGCCGACCAGCGCGGCGGCGGGAAGCGTGACGACCCAGGCGGTGGCGATCCGTCCGACCACCCCCCAGCGCACCGAGGCGAGCTTCTTTCCGAGGCCGCTCCCGACGACGGCACCGGAGGTCACCTGGGTCGTCGACAGGGCGAACCCGAGGTGCGATGACACGAGGATGGTCGCTGCCGAGCTGGTCTCCGCCGCGAAGCCCTGAGGCGCCTTCACGTCGGTGATGCGCTTGCCGACGGTGCGCATGATGCGCCAGCCGCCGAGGTAGGTGCCGAGGGCGATCGCGAGCCCGCAGGATGCGATCACCCAGAACTGCGGGGGAGTGTCCGCGCCCTGGTACCCGGCAGCGATGAGGGTGAGCGTGATGACCCCCATCGTCTTCTGCGCGTCGTTCGTGCCGTGGGCGAGCGACACGAGCGACGCCGAGATGGTCTGACCGTGCCGGAATCCGGCCTCCGCGCCGCGGGTGCGGGCGTTCTGGGTGATCCGGTAGGCGCAGACGGTGGCGACGAGCGCGACCGCCCCGGCGACGACCGGCGACAGAAACGCCGGCACCACCACCTTGGTCAGGACGGCGCTGAAGTTGACGGCGTCGAATCCCGACCCGATGATCGCGGCACCGATGAGGCCGCCGAGGAGTGCGTGCGTCGAACTCGACGGGAGCCCCAGATACCAGGTGGCGAGGTTCCAGAGCACGGCGCCGACCAGGCCGGCGAAGATCATCGTCGGCGTGATGTCCACGCCGGAGCTGCCCTCGTTGATGATGCCGCTGGAGATGGTCTGGGCGACCTCGGTGGAGAGGAACGCGCCCACCAGGTTGAGGACCGCCGAGATGAGGACGGCGACCCTCGGTCTCAGCGCACCGGTGGCGACGGATGTGGCCATCGCGTTCGCTGTGTCGTGGAAGCCGTTCGTGAAGTCGAAGATCAGCGCGACGACGATGACGACGATGACGGTCAGGAGCATGTCCATGATGTCGGTCCTCTCGGGGCGGAGGTGGGCGCGACTGCACCCACGCTCCTGAGTACGCCGATCCGCACCGGTCAGGGTGAACGACGGATGAACCCTGGGCGGAGAGCGCGTTGACGGACGTTCCGCGCTGCGCAGGTCAGCGGGTCAGACGAGGCGCTCGCGGGACTGCGTCGCCCAGAGGGTGCGGAGCGCGTCGGCGAGGCTGGGGAAGGTACCGAGCTGGCGGTCCGCCCAATCCCAGAGCAGGAAGCCGGCGGCGGTGCGCCACACCTGACCGGCGACGAGCAGGGTCTCGCGGAGCTGGATGTCCCAGCGTCCTTCTCCGGCGTCGACGATGTCGAATGCCTCTGTGTACGTCATGGTCCACCTCCTGGTCCGTTGGCCGCACGCTACGCGCCGAGTGTGACGCGCAGGCAAAGAGTGGGCGACATTTCATCTCCGAATCGCGCGGCCGCTGTGCAAAACTGACCCTGCCGAGCAGGAAATCCGCCAAGGAGGCCCGCAATGCCGAAACAGTCCAAGCTCCAGAAGACCGCGACCGACGCTCTCAAGAAAGCAGAGGAGGCGCTCGCCGACGCGAAACGCGCGGCCAAGAAGGTCGACAAGAAGGCCCGCAAGAAGGTCGACGAGCTCGCGAACGAGTTCGAGCGCCTGCGGAAGTCCGCAGGAAAACCGGCGCAGAAGGGCACGGGCAAGAAGGCGACGGCGAAAGAGCCCGCTGGCAAAAAGGCCGCGGCGAAGACGCCGTCCAGCAAGAAGGCCGCTGTGAAGGCGCCCGCGGTGAGCAAGCCCGGTGCGGTGAGCAAGCCCGTGTCGGCGAGCAAGCCCGTGTCGAAGGCCGCCCCCGCGAAGGCCGCCCCCGCGAAGGCTGCCCGCAAGGCCGCCGCCCCCGCGAGCGCTCCCGCACAGAAGCCCGTCGCACAGAAGCCCGCCGCCAAGCAGCCCGTCGCACAGAAGCCCGACGCACGGAAGCCCGCCGCCAAGCGCACCACCGCGCCGACTCCCGCATCCACCACCGTCACTCCCGTCCCGGCCGCCGAGGTGCTCTCCGAACTGACCGTCGTCGAGCTGAGACGGCGGGCGCGCAGCCGCAGCATCGTGGGGTACTCCTCGATGACGAAGGTCCGCCTGGTGGAGGCGCTGTCGGGGGTGAGCTGATCGTCGTTCACCTCCCGGCTACTCCGGGCGGCTAGTTTCTGGTCTCCTCACCTTTCCGGATGGAGTGACACGTGACCGAAGCTCGCACGGGCATCCTGGCGCGCGGCGCGTTCGCTGCCGAGCCCCGCACGCTGCTGGATGTCCTGCGCGCGACAGCGGCCGCGCATCCGGATGCGTCAGCGCTGGAGGACGGGCGCGGAGCGCTCAGCTATCGCGAGCTGATGGCGGCTGTGGTGCGGGTGGCCGCCCGGCTGACCCTGGCCGGAGTGCGTCGCGGCGACCGGGTGGGCATCCGGCTGGCGTCGGGGACGCGCGAGCTCTACATCTCGATCCTGGCCGTGATCGCGGCGGGAGCGGCGTACGTGCCCGTGGATGCGGACGATCCGGAGGAGCGCGCCGAGCTGGTCTTCGGCGAGGCGGCTGTGCGCGGCATCATCACCGGAGACGCGGAGTACGTCCCCGCCGACCCGGACGACGCCAACGACGTAGCCGACGCGCAGACGGACGACGACGCGGACGCACCTGCCCACCTCTTCGAGGGAGCCCCCGCGCATCCCAGCACCGCCACCACCCCCATCATCTCCGCCCCGACGCCCGCCGACGACGCCTGGATCATCTTCACCTCCGGCTCCACGGGGACGCCGAAGGGCGTCGCCGTCAGCCACCGGTCCGCCGCCGCCTTCGTGGATGCGGAGGCCGGGCTGTTCCTGCAGGACGAGCCGATCGGCCCTGGCGATCGGGTGCTCGCCGGACTGTCCGTCGCGTTCGACGCCTCCTGCGAGGAGATGTGGCTGGCCTGGCGGCATGGCGCCTGCCTGGTGCCGGCGCCGCGGTCGCTGGTGCGCAGCGGCATGGACCTGGGGCCGTGGCTGACGACGCGCGGCATCACGATCGTCTCGACCGTCCCGACGCTCGCCGCCCTCTGGCCGGCCGAGTCCCTGGAGAACGTGCGGCTCCTGATCTTCGGCGGGGAGGCGTGCCCGCCGGAACTCGTGGACAGGCTCGCGGTCGACGGGCGCGAGGTGTGGAACACCTACGGGCCGACAGAGGCCACCGTCGTCGCGTGCGGATCGCTGCTGCGTCCGGGGGAGCCGGTGCGGATCGGCCTGCCCCTGGACGGCTGGGATCTTGCCGTGGTGGATGCGGACGGGCAGCCGGTCGGCGACGGCGAGGTCGGCGAGCTCATCATCGGCGGTGTCGGCCTCGCCCGCTACCTCGACCCCGCGAAGGACGCGGAGAAGTACGCGCCGTTCCCGACGCTCGGCTGGGAGCGGGCGTACCGCAGCGGCGACCTCGTCCGATTCGACAGGGCAGGGCTGCTGTTCCAGGGTCGCGCCGACGACCAGGTGAAGGTCGGCGGCAGGCGGATCGAACTGGGAGAGATCGAATCGGCCCTGCAGCAGCTGCCAGGCGTCTCCGCTGCTGCCGTCGCCGTGCGGACGACCGAGGCGGGCAATCAGGTCCTGGTCGGCTACCTCTCTGCCGTCGATCCCGCGGCGTTCGACAGGGCCGCCGCGCTCGCGCGGTTGCGCGAGGAGCTGCCCTCCGCTCTGGTGCCGCTGCTCGCGGTGCTCGGCGAGCTGCCGACGCGCACCTCTGGCAAGGTGGACAAGGCTGCCCTGCCGTGGCCGCTGCCGTCGAACCTCGGGGCGGCCGATGGCGCCGGCGGTGCGCGCGGCTCGGGCGGCGCACCCGGTTCCCCCGGCGCATCAGGCGACTCCGCCGGCTCCGCCGCCGATCCCGCCGTGGTCGCGCTCGCCGCCGACTGGCAGGCCGTCCTCGGCCTCCCGGTCTCCGGCGAGGACGACAACTTCTTCGACCTGGGCGGTGGCTCGCTCGCGGCCGCCCAGCTGGTCACGCGCATCCGGCAGCGCGACCCGGAGTTCACGGTCGCGGACATCTACGCGCATCCCCGGCTCGGCGCGATGGCCGCGGAGCTCGCCTCCCGCGCCACCGGAGCGCACGAGGCGACCGCATCCACCCATGCTGTCCCGCCCACCCCGGCCAGGATGCAGTGGCTGCAGACCGTGCTCGGCGTCCCGCTGTTCGTGCTCAGCGGTGTGCGCTGGCTGCTCTACGCGCTCACCGCGGCCGCCATCCTGCGCGGCTTCGACGGGTTCGGGTTCCTCCCGGCGACGCCGCTCTGGCTCCTCATCGTCGGGCTGCTCGTCTTCGCGACCCCGTTCGGCCGCATGGCCATCTCGGTGGTCTGCGCCAGGCTGCTGCTCACCGGTGTGCGCGCTGGAGACTACCCGCGCGGCGGCGGCGTGCACCTTCGACTGTGGCTGGCCGAGCAGGTCGCGCACCAGGTGGGAGCGGTCAGCCTAGCCGGAGCGCCCTGGATCTCGTACTACGCCCGCGCGCTCGGCGCACGCATCGGCCCGAACGTCGACCTGCACGCCCTCCCTCCCGTCACCGGGATGCTCCGCGTCGGCGAGGGTGCGGCGATCGAACCGGAGGTGGACCTCTCCGGCTACTGGATCGACGGCGACCTGCTGCGCATCGGCGCGGTGCGGATCGGAGCGAACAGCACGGTCGGTGCGCGGAGCACGCTGCTGCCCGGCACGCGCATCGGCAAGAACGCGCAGATCGACCCTGGTTCGTCGGTCTTCGGCCGCGTGCGCTCCGGTGAGCGCTGGGCTGGTTCGCCCGCGGTGCGCGTCGGAGCGAGCGAGCCGTGGTGGGAGGCGGAGCGCCCCCCGCTGCGCAAGCGCTGGCTGGTCGCATACGCGGTCGGCGGCGTGGTGGTCGCTCTGCTGCCGATCGTGGCGTTCGCGGCAGGCGGCGTGATCGTTGCCCTGGGGATCGCGGGGTCCGCATCCATCGGGGAGGCCGCGCTGCGCGCCGCTGCCGCTCTCGTGCCCTCGACGCTGGTGGCTGGCGTGGTGCTCGCCGGGCTCATCCTGGCGATCGTGCGGCTGCTCGGCCTGGTGCTGAAGGAGGGCGTCCACCCCGTCCGCAGCGCGGTCGGCTGGGCGGTCTGGGCCACTGAGCGCGTGCTCGACCTCGCCCGCACGCTGCTGTTCCCGCTCTATGCCTCGCTGTTCACGCCCGTCTGGCTCCGGATGCTCGGGGCGGAGATCGGGCGGGACGTCGAAGCATCCACGGTGCTGCTGATCCCGGCGATGACGCGGGTGAGAGACGGCGCGTTCCTCGCCGATGACACCCTGGTCGCGTCGTACGAGCTGGGCGGCGGCCGGGTGAGGGTCGCCCGCTCGGACATCGGGGCGCGAGCGTTCCTCGGCAACTCCGGCATGGCCGCCGCGGGCCACCGCGTGCCGAAGGACGGCCTGGTGGCCGTGCTGTCCGCGGCGCCGCGCAAGTCCAAGCCAGGGTCGTCCTGGCTCGGCTCCCCGCCGGTGCGGCTGCGGCGCACCGCCGCAAGCGGCGACGTGAACCGCACGTACAGCCCGTCTCCGTGGCTGCGCGTCGCGCGCACGCTGTGGGAGCTGTGCCGCATCGTCCCCGTGTTCGTCACCTGCGCCATCGGGCTCGGCGTGCTGTTCACGCTGACGGCGCTCGCCGAAGCGTGGGGCGTGTGGGCGGCCGTGCTGCTGAGCGGTGTCGTGATGCTGGCGTTCGGAGCCGTGGCCGCCGCGGTCAGCACGGCCGCCAAGTGGATGCTCGTGCAGCGCATCCGGGTGGCCGAGCATCCCCTGTGGTCGTCGTTCGTGTGGCGCAGCGAGGTGTCGGATGCGTTCGTCGAGATGGTCGCTGCACCGTGGTTCGCGCAGGCGGCGTCCGGCACGCCCGCGCTGGTCTGGTGGCTGCGCAGCCTCGGCGCGCGGATCGGGCGCGGGGTGTGGTGCGAGAGCTACTGGCTGCCCGAGGCCGACCTGGTGCGGCTGGGCGACGCATCCACGGTGAATCGGGGCTGCGTGGTGCAAACGCACCTGTTCCATGATCGAATCATGAGCATGGACACGGTGACCTTGGAGACCGGCGGCACCCTCGGGCCGCACAGCGTCATCCTCCCAGCGGCCAGGATCGGAGCGCACGCGACGGTCGGGCCCGCGTCGCTCGTGATGCGCGGGGAGCTCGTGCCGGATCGCAGCCGCTGGAGCGGCAACCCGATCGGCCCGTGGCGCGAGGTCAAGGTCGCCGACTACCACGCCACCGTGTCATGACCTCCGCGACAGCGGGCTCGCGCGGCGTCGGCGACGACTACCTGCCGCACTCCGGCAACGGCGGATACGGCGTCGACCTCTACGATCTCGACCTGCGATACCGCGTGGCGACCAACCGGCTGGATGCACGCGCCGTCATCACCGCGACGGCGAGCCAGGAGCTGACATCGTTCAGCCTCGACCTGGTGCGCCTGAAGGCGGGCAAGGTCACCGTCGACGGCGGCCGTCGCACCAGGTTCAGGCAGGCGGCGTCGAAGCTGGTCGTCACCCCGGAGCGGCCGATCGCGGCCGGGCAGACGTTCACGGTGGACGTCGAGTACGCCGGAACTCCCGCGCCGCGCCGCAGCCCGTGGGGCCTCGTCGGCTGGGAGGAGCTGACGGACGGCGTGATCGTGGCCGCCCAGCCGTCGGGAGCGCCGACCTGGTTCCCCTGCAACGACCACCCGTCCGACAGGGCGCGGTACCGCATCCGGGTGTCGGCGGAGCAGACGTACGCCGTCGTCGCGACGGGCGAGCTGGTCGAGCGCACGGTGTCGTCCGGCCGCGCGACCTGGACGTACGCCTGCGACGTTCCCACGGCCACCTACCTCGCCACGGTGCAGGTGGGGCGGTATCAGCTGGTCGAGCGAGAGACGGCCGCCGCGACGGTCGGCTTCGCGTACCCGGCCGAGCTGGAGCAGCGCGTCGCGGCGGACTTCGCGCCGCTGCCGGAGATGCTGTCCTACTTCTCCGACGCGTTCGGGCCGTACCCATTCGACGCGTACACGGTGGTGGTCACCGCCGACGACCTCGAGATCCCGCTGGAAGCGCAGGCCGCGGCGATCTTCGGCGCCAACCATGCGGACGGAGCGGGAGGCTCGGAGCGACTCATCGCGCACGAGCTCGCGCACCAGTGGTTCGGCAACAGCGTCGGGCTGGCGGCGTGGAAGCACATCTGGCTCAACGAGGGGTTCGCCTGCTATGCGGAGTGGCTGTGGTCGGAGCGGGCGGGCAGGGAGCACGCAGACACCCTGGCCCGCCGGTTCCACGCCGGGCTGCTCCGGCTTCCGCAGAACATTGTGCTCAGCGACCCAGGAGCGGCCGGCATGTTCGACGACCGCGTGTACAAGCGCGGAGCGCTGACGCTCCACGCGCTGCGCCTCACGGTCGGCGACGAACGGTTCTTCGCACTGCTGCGCGGCTGGACGGAGCGCTACCGGTACGCCACGGTGACGACGGACGACTTCCGCGCCTTCGCCGCCGAGGCGACAGGGGCCGACCTGGATGCGTTCTTCGACGCCTGGCTGGACGGCGTCGCGCTCCCTGCCCTCCCGGCGACCGGCGTCACCGTTCGAGCGCGACGGTGACGAACAGGTCGTCGCCGAGGTGCGCATCCCGCACCAGGTAGCGGCGCGGATCGCCAGGCACGGCGGCGAGGAGCAGGTCGTCGGTCTGTTCGAACACGACGGTGGCAGGGTCGACACGCAGGCCGCGGCCGTCTGCCTTCAGCACGGCCTCGATGCGGGTCCACTGGCGCAGCTCGTCTGCGGTGTGCGGGGCGGGCGCGGAGTCGCCGGCGTCCGTCATCGCCGTGCTCTCCCCTGGCGTGCGCTGTTCCGCATCCACCCCCACCGAGCCGCCCACCAGCGCAGCCGCCACGGTGATGTCACCGCTGTGCGCGAGCGAGACGCGGACCTCCGTCGCTGCATCCGGAGCCATCACGACGGGGCGGCCGTGCTCCCCGCCGCAATCGGGGCAGCGCGCCACGATCCGCACGTCCTCGGGCGCGACGGCCGCCAGCTCTGCCACCAGGGTGCGCAGCATGGCGCGGCCGTCGACGGCGGCGCCGCGTCGGAGGAGCAGGTCGCCGGTGCGCACGCGCCCAGTGTGCCACGGGATTCACAGCTTTTGGTCACCTGCTCACGCCACGCTTCGAACATGCCCGAGAAGAAGACCGAACGCGCAGCGATCGACGACGTGATCACCCGGCTCAAGAAGAAGTACCCGGATGCGTCAGGCAAGCACATCGAGAAGCTGGTCGAGGAGAACTACGACTCCTTCAAGAACGCGCGTCTCAGGGACTACATCGCCGTGCTGGTCGAGCACGGGGCGAAGTCCACATTGCAGCAGGAGAAACGGAAGAAGAAGTAGTCGCCTCCGCTCTTCCCGTGACGGTGCGTCGGTCGCTACGCTCAGACCAGTCCGCGCCGCCGGGCGCCGACCCGAGAGCAGGGGTGTTTGATGAGCACTTTGACGCAATGGGAACAGGACGAAGTCGCGAAAGCGAACGAGAGCGGGAAGCGGCCGGTGGTGTTCGTCCACGGGCTGTGGCTGCTGTCGAGCAGTTGGGACAAGTGGAGGGCGCTGTTCGAGGCCCAGGGGTACTCGACGATCGCACCCGGCTGGCCGGACGACCCGGACAGCGTCGAGGAGGCGCGGCGCGACCCTGAGGTCTTCGCCAAGAAGATGGTCAAACAGGTCACAGAGCACTACCTCGAGGCGATCGACGCCCTCGAGCACGAGCCAGCGGTGATCGGCCACTCGTTCGGCGGTCTGATCGCTCAGAAGATCGCGGGCGAAGGTGTCGCAGCAGTGACGGTGTCCATCGACAACGCGCCGTTCCAGGGGGTGCTGCAGCTCCCGGCGTCATCGCTGAAGTCCGCTGCGCCCGTGCTCACCAACCCGACCAACATCGGCAAGGCGGTGTCGCTCACCTTCGAGCAGTTCCGCTACGGCTGGGCGAACCACGTGGACGAGGCCGAGGCGCACGAACTCTACGAGACCTATCACGTGCCCACCTCCGGGGTGCCGCTGTTCCAGGCGGCGACGGCCAACTTCAACCCGTTCGCGGAGACGAAGGTCGACTCGAAGAACCCCGAGCGCGGCCCGCTCCTGCTGATCTCGGGCGAGGGCGACAACACCGTGCCGACGGCGATCGTGGATGCGAGCTACAAGATCCAGTCGCGCAACGAGGGCGTCACGCGCCTGGCGACGGTCCCCAACCGTGGTCACTCGCTCACGATCGACAGCGGCTGGCGCGAGGTCGCAGACATCGCCCTGGAGTTCGTGCAGGAGTTCGCGCCCGTCGAGGCCTGATCGCCCTCTCGGGCTCAAGCGGTGAGGGATTTCAGGGAGGCGAGGGCGGCGCGGACGCTGTCGGCGATGCCGGGAGTGGCGAGGTCGGCGGCGATCCAGTGCTCGAAGCCGACCTTGAAAACGGTGACGGCCGTCTCCGCGGCGAGCGTTGCGGCCGGGTCGGCGACGCCGCGCGCCCGCAGCGCGTCGGCTGCCGCGGTGCCGAGCGTCGCCATCTTGAGCAGCTCGCGCTCCTGCAGGCTGGCGTTGGCGGCGATGACCTGTGCGCGCAGCTGCGCGTACGGGCGGCGCTCGTCCAGCATCGTCGCTGCGCGCGCGATGGCCTCCGCCGCGATGTCGACGGGCGAACCGTCGCTCGCGTCAGCGATGTTCTGCACGACAGCGTTCTGAAGCGCGTTCGACCCGTCGAACAGCGCCTCGCGCTTGTCGGCGAACTGGCGGAAGAACGTGCGCTCCGTCACCCCGGCGCGTTCGGCGATGTCCGCGACCGTCGTCCGGTCGTAGCCGCGCTCCGCGTACAGCTCGAGCGCGGCGACGGCGAGGCGCCCGCGCGCATCCGGTTCCCATCGTGCCACGGAGTCGAGTCTACTGATGACAGTCGCTGACATGAAGTGCTATCGTGTGATGACAGGCACTGACATCAATGGTCCTGCGCTGATCGCAGGACCGGAAGAAGGCATCTCATGCGCGTTTTCGTCACAGGAGCATCCGGTTGGATCGGCTCCGCTGTCGTCCCCGAACTCCTCGACGCCGGCCACCACGTCGTCGGCCTCGCCCGCTCGGACGCGTCGGCCGCCGCCATCGAGGCCGCGGGGGCCGATGTGCGCCGCGGCGGACTCGACGACCTCGACAGTCTGCGTTCCGGCGCCGCCGAGGCCGACGCGGTCGTCCACCTCGCGTTCAACCACGATTTCTCCGACTACCAGGGCGCCGGCCGCACGGAGCGCGCCGCCATCGAGACGCTCGCCGGCGAGCTCGAAGGCTCCGATCGGCCGTTCCTGTTCGCCTCCGGCGTCGCCCTGCTCGCGCCGGGCCGCCTGGCGACGGAACGCGACGTGTCGCCGTACGACGGTCCGGATGCGCCGCGCGGGGGTGCAGAGCCGCTCGCGCTGAGCTATGCAGAGCGCGGCGTCCGCCCGGTGAGCCTGCGTTTCGCCCCGACCGTGCACGGCGACGGCGATCACGGCTTCACGGCCGCGCTCGTCGACATCGCCCGGCGCACGGGCGTCGCCGGCTACATCGGCGACGGAGCGAACCGCTGGCCGGCGGTGCACCGCCTCGACGCCGCGCACCTGGTGCGTCTCGCGCTCGACGGCGCCCCGGCGGGCAGCGTGGTGCACGCGGTCGGAGAGGAGGGCGTGCCGGCCCGCGACATCGCCGCGGCCATCGGAGCGGGGCTGGACCTGCCCGTGGTCTCCGTCTCGCCGGAGGACGCACCGGAGCACTTCGGCTGGCTTGCCCGCTTCTTCGGCGTCGACGTCCCGGCGTCGAGCGCGATCACGCAGGAGTTGCTCGGCTGGACGCCGACGCATCCCGGCCTCCTCGACGACCTCGCGGCGGGGTACTACTTCCGCGCCTGACCGGCACGCGCGGCGCGCACGGCGCGCACGACTCGTGCCGACCGGCGCGGGTCGGCTCGTGCCGAACATGCGCTCGACGCGGTCGCGACCGCATGTTTTGCACGAGCCGTGCGGCAGCTTCCATGCTCGATGGTACGTTATTGGTACTGCGTGGTACAGCGCGTGTCTAGCGGCCGGGAGGCGTCATGGAAGCGGTCGGATCGAGCCCAGTCGTGCTCGTGAACCATCTCGGCTACGACAGCGCCGCGCCGAAGGCCGCGATCGTGGCGGCCCCTGCCGGTGCCGTGGTCGAGCGGCTGCGCATCGTCTCCGCTCAGGGCGACGAGCGGGCCACAGTGGATGCGTTCCCCACCGCATCCACGCCGGAGCAGGTCCCCGGCTGGCGATCCGCCGCATACGCCAGGTTCGACTTCTCCGAGCTCACGCAGCAGGGCAGCTACCGCGCCGTCGCGACGGTCGACGGCGTCGAGGTGCGCAGTGCGCCGTTCGTGGTGGCCGAGCACCGCATCCCGTCGCTGGTGGTCTCCGACGTCACCGCGTACTTCCGGTCGCAGCGGTCGAGCGGCGAGATCGACCGCAAAGACGCAGCGGCGCGCTTCTACGGCGACGACTCCGGCCGCACCGTCGACGCGCGCGGCGGCTGGCTGGATGCGTCCGGCGACTACAGCAAGTTCCTCAGCCACCTGACGTACACGCGCATGATGAGCCCGCAGCAGATCCCGCTGTGCGCGTGGGCGCTGCTGACCGCTGGGCGGGAGTTGCGCGAGGCGCACCAGGCCTTTGAGACCAGCCAGTACCCGCGCCTCCGCGACGAGGGCCTGTTCGGGGCCGACTTCCTCGTGCGGTTCCAGTCCGACGATGGCTATTTCTACACCGGCATCTTCGACGCGCTCACCAAGGACCTCGACGAGCGTGTGATCAACGCGCCCCTGCAAGATAGCGTCCGTACCCAGCGGTGGCAGGCGGCGTACCGCCACGGCGGAGGGCTCGCCATCGCCGCGCTCGCGCTGGCGTCGACCCAGGATGCGTCAGGCGACGTCGACGCCGACACCTATTTCGCCTCGGCCGTGCGCGGCTTCGAGCACCTCGAGGCGCACAACGCGGAGTACCTGTTCGACGGCCAGGAGTCGGCGCTCGACGACTACTGCGCCCTGCTCGCCGCGGCCGAGCTGGCGGACGCCGCCGCGGCGCGCGGCGCGGACGCCGGCGCGTTCCTGGACGCGGCCGCCCGTCGCGCCGACGCGTTGACCGCCCGCGTGCGCCGCGACGGAAGCGGCGCTGCCTACCTGGTGGGCGATGTGGATGGGCGCCCGTACTTCCACGCGGCGGAGTCCGGCCTGCCGGTGGTCGCCCTCCTCCGCTACGCCGACGTGATCGAACAGCGAGCAGGCGCCGCCGCCACGACAACGGCCACGGACGCGACCGCAGCCGCCGCCCGCGCCACCGCCATCGACCTCATCCGCGGCACCATCGCCCGAGTGGATGCGGTCCCCAACCCGTTCGGCTACCTGCGGCAGCGGGTCCAGCCGGTGGGCGGGGAACCTCGGGACGCCTTCTTCTTCCCGCACGAGAACGAGACCGGCTACTGGTGGCAGGGTGAGAACGCCGGGATCTCGTCCGTCGCGTATGCGGCGAGCCGAGCATCCATCGTCCCCGAGTGCGACGACGCCACCCGTGAGCGGCTGCGCCGCCTGGCCGCCGACCTCACATCGTGGGTCGGCGGCCTGAACCCGTTCGACTCGTGCATGATCCAGGGGCGAGGCCGCAACACCGTCGAATACTCCGGCGTCTACCAGAACAGTCCTGGCGGCATCGTCAACGGGATCACCGGCGGCTGGACGGACGAGGACGACATCGCGTTCCTCCCCGCCGACGCATCGGACGGCAACGAGTGGCGCTGGGCCGAGCAGTGGATCCCGCACTCGGCGTGGTTCCTGCTGGCCGTCTGCGCGCAGCGCTGACTACGGGGCCGGAGCGGGGGCTGCTGCGGGCGCCGATTCATCGAGCAGCGGCGCCGGGTCCTCTTCGGAGAAGTCCATCACCGGCGGCTTGCGGCGGAATCCGCCGGTGATGATCGCGAGGATCAGCACGCCCACCAGCACCCAGATGCCGCCGGCGATGAAGGTCGTGGTCGAGAGGCTGGTCCACAGCCAGACCGTGAGCACGAAGCCGATCGCCGGGGCGACGATGTATGCGAGCACAGCTCGCGTGCCGCGCTCCTTGCGGTCGATGACGTAGTGCTTGATCACCGCGAGGTTCACGAAGCTGAACGCGACGAGCGCGCCGAACGAGATCACGGACGCGGCGATGTCGAGCGGGAGGAACAGTGCTCCGCCGAGCCCGACGACGCCGACGACGATCACCGCGAGCCACGGCGTCTTGAAGCGGGCATGCACCACCCCGAACACGCGGCGGGGGAGCTGGCCGTCGCGTCCCATCGCGTACAGGATGCGGGCCACGCTCGCCTGGGACGTCATCGCCGAGGCGAAGCTGCCGGCGATGTATGCCGCCGTGAAGAAGGTGAACAGCGCCGTTCCTCCGATGCGGGTCATCACATCCAGTGGTGCGGAGTCGAGGTCGGTGAAGTTCTTGTAGTCGGGGAAGACCAGCCCGGCCACGTATGCGGTGACGATGAAGAGCAGGCCGCCGGCGAGCGTGCACAGCAGGATCGCCCTCGGGATGGACTTCCTGGCGTCCTTGGCCTCCTCGGACAGGGTGGACACCGCGTCGAAGCCGAGGAAGGCGAGGGCGAGGATGGCCGAGCCTGCCGCGATGGAGGAGAGCGGGGTGTCTGCGGAGAAGAACGGCGAGAGGAGGTCGGGGACCTGCGCTGCGCCGGTGAGGTAGGCGATGCCGGTGACGACGAACACCACGATGAAGACGATCTGCACGCCCACCAGGGCGAGGTTCGCTCCGGAGACCAGGTTGATCCCGATCACGTTCAGCACGGTCACGAGCACCACCGACGCCACGACGAAGGCCCACGCGGGCACGACGGGGAACGCCGCATTGAGGTAGATGCCGATCACCAGGTAGTTGAGCAGCGGGAGGGCGAGGTAGTCGAGCAGGAGCGTCCAGCCGGTGAGGAAGCCGAGGTGGCGACCGAACGACCGCTGCGTGTACGTGTACGCCGACCCGGCGACAGGGTACGCACGCACCATGTTGGCGTAGCTGTACGCGGTGAAGAGCATGGCGATCGTCGTCACGAGGTATGCGCCAGCGAGGTGGCCGCCCGTCGTGTCCGTGACGAGGCCGTACGTCGTGAAGACGGCGAGCGGCAGCATGTACGCGAGCCCGAACAACAGGAGGGCCGGTGTGCCGAGGGCGCGCTTGAGGCGAGGCGTGGATGCGGAACCGGCTGCTGCTGCGCCGGCTTGGCTGGAGGTGCGGGTCACGGGTGTTCCCTTCGTTGCGTTCACTCGTATCGATGTGGGAAAGCGTTTACCGAGAATGTACACCTTTGGTCTGCCATTGGTTAAGCAATTTCTGAAAGTCCACGAGTGGTATGAATGAGGCGTGCGTTGGGCCAGCGGAGGGTGTCGCCTGTGATCGATGAAGCCGAGGACACGGCGGCAGCAGTCGCCGTCATCCGTCCCGACTACCCTGAGCCGCTCTGGATCCAGGCCGTCAACCTGATCAACAGGGAGATCGCCGCGGGCATCCTCAAGCCGGGGATGCGCCTGCCGCCGGAGCGCGAGCTCTGCCAGCAGCTCAGCATCTCGCGCGTCACACTGCGGAAGGCGCTCACCAAGCTGGTCGAGGACGGCGTGCTCAGCGCATCCCACGGCCGCGGCTGGTACGTGGCGGAGACCGCGCGTGCTGCCGGCACGTCGGGGACCGAGTTCCCGAACAGTCTCGAATCGTTCACGGAGACGGCCGCCAGGATGGGGCTGTCCGCCGGTTCTCTCGTGCTGCGCGCGGAGACGCGGCCTGCCACGCTCGACCAGGCGGAGGAGCTGTCCATCGCGCCGGGAACGCCGCTGTTCCACCTGGAGCGCGTGCGCCTGCTCGACAATGTGCCGATCGCGCTCGACGTCACGCGCATCCCCGCGCAGATGGCGCCGTCCCTCACCGAGGCCGACTTCGCAGAGGACTCCCTCTACGAGAAGCTGGCGGAGGCGGGCATCGAACCGCTGCGGGCGGACGCGACGATCGAGGCGCGCGAGGCGGATGCGACCGTCGCGGAGCACCTGGATCTCGTGGAGGGCAAGCCGGTGCTGGTGATGCGTCAGGTCGCGGTCGACCGCTCGGAGCGTCCCCTGTTCGTGTCGACGATCACCTACGCGGGCGACCGATACCGCCTCCGGACGTTCTTCGCACGCTCCCGCTGAGCGGGGGCACGCGGCGTCACGCCGGCGTCAGCGTCCCCAGCAGCGCCGTCACCGCGGCATCGCCCTCCCACGAGCGCGCCCAGTGCGCCCCGTCGGCGCTCGGCCCTGGGTCGCTCTCCGTCACGAGCACATGCGGCGCATCCAGGTAGCGCTCAGGGTCGACCACGAACGGCTCCGACTTCGGGTCGGGCGCGGCCCGCACGAGCAGCTGGGTGTACGGATGCACCGGGTTCAGGATGACCTCGCTCGATCCGCCGCGCTCCACAACGCGGCCGTTGCGCATCACCACGATCTGCGACGAGAAGTGTCGCGCCGTCGCGAGGTCGTGCGTGATGTACAGCACGGCGAGGTTGCGCTCCTTCTTGAGGTCGTCGAGGAGCTGCAGGATCTCCAGGCGGATCGACACGTCCAGCATCGACACCGGCTCGTCGGCGATCAGCACCTCCGGCCGAGGGGCGAGCGCCCGCGCGATGGCGATGCGCTGCCGCTGGCCGCCGGAGAGTTCGTGCGGGTACTTGGCGAGCATCGCGTCGGCAGGGCCGAGGTTCACCGAGTCGAGCAGGCGCCGCAGCTCGCGCTCCTCCTCCGCCCGGTTCTTCACGATCCCGTGGATGCGCAGGGGCCTGGCGAGCTGGTGCCGGATCGGAAGCGACGGGTTCAGCGACGAGAACGGGTCCTGGAACACCATCTGCACGCGCGAGCGGTACTGCTTGGTCGCCCTGCGCCCCTTCCCGATGGCCTCGCCGTCGAGCGTGATGTCTCCTGCGGTCGGCTCCACGAGCCTGATCAGCATCTTCGCGATGGTGGACTTGCCGCTGCCGCTCTCGCCGACCAGCGCGACGGACTCGCCAGGCCGCACCACGATCGAGACGTCGTCGACCGCCTTGAGGACCTTGTTGCGCAGGCCGGTGCCGCGGATGTCGTAGTTCTTGCGCAGGTGCAGCGCTTCGAGGGTGGTCATGCTGTGACCTCTTCTTCCCTGTCGATGTAGCGGGTGCCGGTGAGCGGCACGTCGCCGCGGAGGCTGGGGAACGAGCGCAGCAGGTGCCTGGTGTACTCGTGCGACGGGTTCTCCAGCAGCACGTCAGGGGTGTCCTGCTCGACCAGGCGGCCGGAGAGCATCACCCCGACCCTGTCGCTGATCTCCAGCAGCAGGCCGAGGTCGTGGGTGATGAAGAGCACAGCGAAGCCGAACTCGTGGCGGAGGCGGTTGATCTCCTCGAGGATGTTGCGCTGCACCACCACGTCGAGGGCGGTGGTGGGCTCGTCCATGATGATCAGGCGGGGGCGGAGGGCGAGAGCCATCGCGATCATGACGCGCTGGCGCATCCCGCCGGAGAGCTCGTGCGGGTAGCTGCGCAGCCGGTCGGCAGGGATGCCGACGGTCTGCAGCAGCTCGGCCGCGCGTTCGCGGCGCTGCTTCTTGCTGAGGCCGCTCTTGTGGTCGATGAAGACGTCCTCGATCTGCGAGCCGATGCGGTGCACGGGGTTGAGGGCGTTCATCGCGCCCTGGAAGACCATCGAGATCTCCTGCCAGCGGAACGCGCGCAGCGCTGGACCGTCGAGCGTGAGGATGTCGGTGCTTCCTCCGTCTTCTCGCTGCCACTCGATGGAGCCGCCGGTGATCTCGGCCGGCGCCTGGAGCAGCCGGGTGATCGTGTACGCCAGCGTCGACTTGCCGCAGCCGGACTCACCGGCCAGTCCGACGATCTCGCCGGGGTGGATGTCCAGGGACACCGCGTTCACGGCCCGGACGGGGGATGCGGTCTGGTAGTCGACCGTGAGGTCGCGGATGCTCAGCAGCGGGCTCGCTGACGATGCTGCGGTGTCGGTCATCAGTTGGCGCCTTTCGCCTTGCGTGCGTGCTTGACGATGGCGGCCGTGCGCAGGCGCGGGTTGATCCGCTCGTCGATGCTGAAGTTGATGAGGCCGAGCGCCGCACCCAGGATCGCGATGCAGAGGCCGGGCGGAACGAACCACCACCAGGCGCCGAGCGTGATCGCCTGAGCGTTCTGCGCGAAGAACAGGATGCTTCCCCACGACTTGCCGCCTGGCGCTCCGAGTCCGAGGAACGACAGTCCCGCCTCGGCCAGGATCGCGCCGAGGGCGCCGAACACGAACTGCGCCGCGATGATCGGCATGAGGTTCGGCAGGATCTCGCGCAGCATGATGCGCCAGTTCGACTCGCTGGCGACGCGGGCAGCGTCCACATAGTCGCGCGAGCGGACGGAGAGCGTCTGCGCCCGGAGGACGCGCGCCGCTCCCGCCCAGGAGACGAGGGCGATGACGACCGAGATCACGATGATGTCGCGCGACTCGACGTAGTCCGTGACGATGATCAGCAGCGGAAGGCCGGGGATCACCAGGAAGACGTTGCTGACGAGTGAGGACGCGTTGTCCCAGAACCCGCCGAGGAACGCGCCGCCGACGCCGAAGATCATCGAGAGGACGACCGTGATCGCCCCGGCCACGACGCCGATGACCACCGAGCCGGTGGTGCCGGCGATCACCTGGCCGAGCACATCCTGGCCGATGTTGGTGGTACCGAACAGGTGGTCGAGCGATGGCGGCTGCAGGCCGACGGGGCTCGACTGGTTCGGGTTGGGCACGAGGAACGGGGCGACGATCGCGAGCAGCGCGAAGAACGCGCAGACGCTGATGCCCACCCAGAACTTCCAGCCACGGGATGTGCGGCTCCTGCCCGTGCTGCGGCCGGCGGCCCGGAAGAAGCCGGTGCGGGGCGCTCCATCGTCGGCGAGGTCCGGCTCTGAGCCGGACAGCTCGGGGTCGGCGAGTTCTTGTTGCGTGAAGCTCATGGTGCTCTCCTAGTCCGTCGCTCGTCAGTTGGCCAGCCGCGTGCGCGGGTCGATGAAGCCGTAGACCAGGTCCACGACGAGGTTCGCCCCGAGGACGGCGAGGGTGATGACGAGGAACAGGGCCTGCATCAGGGGGTAGTCGTTGTTCTGGACGGCGGTCAGCAGGGTGAAGCCGACGCCGGGGTAGCCGAAGACGCTCTCCGTGACGACGGAGCCGTTGACGATGAAGCCGAGTGACATCGCGAACCCGGCGACAGACGGCAGCAGGGCGTTGCGCATCGCGTACGAGCCGAACACCCGGCGCGGGCGGAGACCCTTGGCGCGTGCGGTGACCACGTAGTCCTCCGCCATCGTCGACACCATCATGTTGCGGGTGCCGAGAAGCTGTCCGGAGACCGAGGCGAGCACGATCGTGATGGCGGGGAGCATCCCGTAGAGGAGCACGGAGCCGATGAACTCGGGCGTGAAGCCGGGGGTGATGGTGAAGTCGTACCCTCCGCTCACCGGGAACCAGTGCAGGATCGAGCCGAACACGTAGACGAGCACGAGCGCGAGCCAGAAGTACGGGATGGCGGAGAAGAAGGTCGAAGCGGGGAGGATCGCGTCCGTCCAGGTGCCGCGGCGCCAGCCGAGCCAGGAGCCGAAGACGATGCCGATCAGGTAGCTGATCACGGTGGCGAGTCCGACCAGGCCGACGGTCCAGGGCAGCGCCTGCATCACGACGTCGATCGCGGGGGTCGGGTAGTAGCTGACCGAGAGGCCGAAGTTGCCGGTGAAGAGGTTGCCGAGGTAGTGCACGTACTGCACGATCAGCGGGTCGTGCGTGACGCCGAACTGCAGTTCGAGCGCGTGCCGCGCCTCTGGCGGCATGGGGGCGACGCCCTGCGTCTTGGCGAGGATCACGTCGACAGGGCTGCCTTTGACGAGTCGCGGCAGCAAGAAGTTGAGGGTGATCGCGATCCAGGCCGCGATCAGATAGAAGCCGAGCTTGTTGAGGTAATAGCGCATGGGGGGTGCTTTCCGCCGGTGTCCGGGGCGGGAGGCGACCTGGACCGGCCGCCTCCCGCACGCGAGTTACTTGACTGGTTTCAGCTTCTTGGCGATGAAGCCGATGTTTCCGGACAGCCAGTTGGAGGGCGTCGCCCACAGGTTGTCGGTGGTGGGCATCCCGGTGAAGTACTGGTCGCGGTAGGTGGTGACCGCGCCGTTCTGGCTCAGGATGATGTACGGCTGGTTCTCGGCGAAGTACGTGCCGAGGGCCTGGTACGCCGCGGTGAGCTTGGCCGGGTCGTTGGTGCTTCCCGCTTCGGCGATCAGCTTGTCGACGTCCGGGTTGTCGAAGCGGACGAAGTTCGCGTTCGCCGCCTGGCCGACCGGAGCGGACTTGGCGGAGTCCAGGCTGTCGCTGAACTGCTGGAACGGGTTGGGCCCGGTCGGGATGCGGTCGTCGAGCAGGTCGAACGTCCCGTTCTGGCGAGCGGTCGAGTACGCGCCGAGCGACAGCTCCTCCGGCGTCGCCGTGACACCGATCTTGGCGAAGTCCTGCACCAGGAGCTGGTTGGCGGTGATCGTGTCCGTGTACCCGGTCACGGTCGTGATCTTGAACGCCACCGGCTTGCCGTCCTTGCCGATGAGCTTGTCACCGGAGTACGTGTATCCGGCGCCTGTCAGGATCTTCTTCGCCTGGTCGATGTTCTGGTCCAGGGTCTTGCCCTTGTACGCATCCGGGATGTACGCCTCGTCACGCGGCTGCAGCAGGCTGGTCGGATTGCCGGGGGTGTCGGTGCCGCCGAAGGCCTGCTTGATGATCGAGTCGCGGTCGATCGAGAGGCTGAGCGCCTGACGGAAGGCCACGTCGTTGAACGGCGCCTTGGTCAGGTTGGGCATCAGCGCCTTGATGTCGGCGGGGATGGACGTGTACTTGTTGTGCTTCGGGTCCTTGTCGACGAACGACTTCTGCACATCCTGCAGGGCGATGCCCGCCCAGTCGATCTGACCGGCGTTGAGGGAGTTGAGCGCCGCCGCGTTTCCGGTGGAGGTGACGAGACGGATGCCGGGGATGGCCGGCTCGCCCTTCTCGTAGTAGTCCTTGTTGGCGACGAGCGTGACCGACTGCGGCGTGAACGCGCCGAACGAGAACGCTCCGGTGCCGATCGGCTTGGTGTTGGTGGTCTTCTCCGGGTCGGCGATCGACTTCCAGATGTGCTCAGGCACGATGAAGGTCAGGCCGAGCAGGCGGTACTCGTTGGGGTAGTCGGCCTGGGTGAGGGTGATGGTGGCGTGCGTGTCGTCGACGGCCTTCGCGTCCGCGATCTTGAGACCGTAGAGGTTGAGCGACGGCTTCGACTTCAGCAGGTTGTACGTGTATGCGACATCGGCGGCGGTGAACGGCTTGCCGTCCTGCCACTTCAC
Source organism: Leifsonia sp. NPDC102414 (assembly GCF_044765685.1). Lineage (NCBI taxonomy): Bacteria > Bacillati > Actinomycetota > Actinomycetes > Micrococcales > Microbacteriaceae > Leifsonia > Leifsonia sp. NPDC102414. Next base: position 445,453 of record NZ_JBIWKN010000002.1, on the reverse strand, counting down.
GCCGCTCTTGAGCGTGATCGAGTACGTGAGGCCGTCCGGGCTGACCGAGTATTTGGAGCCGAGCCAGGGCTGCGGCTTCTCGTTCTTGGCCGAGTTGAAGTAGAACAGCGGCTCGTAGACCGCGCCGAGGACCGCACCGTTCGCCCCGTAAGCCACGTCGCTCACGAAGGGGTTGAAGTTGTCGGTGAGGTTGCCGGGGCTCCCGGAATAGACGTTGATGTACCGCGAGCTCGACGAGCTGCTGGCGCCGGAGCCGGAACAGCCCGTGATGATGAGCGTGGCGGCGGCCACGGTCGCGATCGCCGCTGCGACGCGCATCCGTAACGGTTTGCGTGGTTGCACTTCACTTCTCCTCTGAATTGCCCGATGGGTGTGCTGTGGGTGGTTCATGTGGCCGGCAGTGACGAATGCCCCGATGCAGACCGTGTGTTGACGAGAGAGTACATTGCTAGACCAAGAGGTAGCAAGAGGTATTTGTTTCTGGAAGATTAACTCTGATTATGTAGACCAATCGCGTACCACCTGGTTACTATGTGGAACACGCTTCTGAAGGAGGAAATGTGATTCGTGTCGGTCTGCTCGGTTCCGGGTTCATCAGTGACACCTATGCCGACGCGCTACAGGACGTGCGCAACGCGGAGATCGTCGCCAACTATTCGCGCGACCTCTCCCGCGCCGTGGCGTTCGCGGAGAAGTGGGGTCCCATCCCGGACCAGTACGACTCGATCGAGGCGCTCTGCGCCAACCGGGACGTCGACCTCGTGGTGATCGCCCTCCCCAACGAGGTGCACGTCGAGGCGGTGCGGATCGCTGCCGCGGCGGGCAAGGGCATCGTCTGCACCAAGCCGCTCGCCCGCACCGGCGCCGAGGCGGCCGAGATCCTGCGGATCGTCACGGAGGCGGGGGTCTGGCACGGCTATGCGGAGAGCTCGGTGTTCTCGCCGAACATCGCCAAGGCGCACCAGATGGTGGCCGCAGGAGCGATCGGCGACGTGCTCACGATGCGCGCCCGCGAAGCGCACTCCGGCCCGCACGCCCCGCACTTCTGGGACGCGGAGACCGCAGGAGGCGGCGCACTCCTCGACATGGGCTGCCACACCGTCGAATCCGCCCGTCACTTCTTCGGCAAGGACAATCCCGTCACCGAGGTGTTCGCGTGGGGTGCCACCATGGCCCACGCTGACAAGACCACCGGCGAGGACACCGCCATCGCCCTGCTCAAGTTCGCGGGAGGCCAGCTCGCCCAGATCGAGTCCTCCTGGATCGAGAAGGGCGGGATGCAGCTCCGCCACGAACTCGTCGGCAGCGCAGGCCGCATCGTCACCGACACCTCGCAGACTCCGGTCTGGGGCTTCATCGAGAACCCGGCAGGCTACCTCGTCGAGAAGGCGGATGCGGAGACCGGCTGGGTGTACCCGGTGCCCGAGGAGGCGCGCGCGTACGGCTTCAGCCAGGAGATGCGCCACTTCGTCGACCGCTTCGCCGCCGGTGAGGAGCCGATCGAGACGTTCGGCGACGGCTTCATCGTCAACTGCATCCTCGACGCCTGCTACGCGTCGATGGCCTCCGGGGTGTGGGAGAAGGTGAGCTTCGAACGATGAGCGCCAACCAGCAGTTGAGCCTCGGGGATGCGGGCATCCGCGTCGACTACCCGGAGCCGCTCTGGGTGCAGGCCACGGACGCGCTGCGCGAGCAGCTCGCCTCGGAGGGGCTGCGCCCCGGATCGCGGCTCCCACCGGAGCGCGAACTCTGCCAGAACCTCGGCATCAGCAGGGTCACCCTGCGCAAGGCGCTGCAGGCCCTGGTGGAGGACGGCGTTCTCACGCCGTCGCACGGTCGCGGCTGGTACGTGGCGGGGGCGGCGGAGGACCGCAACGAGTGGCCGAACAGCCTGGAGTCGTTCAGCGAGACGGCGGACAGGATGGGGCTCGTCGCCTCCAGCCGCGTGCTGCGCTCCGAGGTCACCGCCGCGACCATCGACGAAGCGGAGCAGCTGGCCATCGCTCCCGGCACACCGCTGTTCCGGCTCGGCAGGGTCCGGATGCTCAACGAGGTGGCGATCGCGGTCGACCTGTCGCTCGTGCCCGCTTCGCTGCTGCCCGATCCTGCGCGCCACGACTTCCGCATCCACTCGCTGTACCAGGCGCTCGCCGAGGCCGGCCATCAGCTCGCGAACGCGGAGACCACGATCGAGGCCCGCGAGGCGTCCGCCGAGATCGCCGAGCAGCTGGATGTCGCGCCTGGCTCGCCGACGCTCGTCATGCACCAGCTCGTGAGCGGCCGCACCGAGCGACCGGTCCTCGCCTCCACCATCCAGTACGCGGGCGACCGCTACCGCCTGCGGACGTACTTCGCCCGCCACAACCGAACGGAGCTCCTGTGACCGACACCGCCGTCCCCCGCACCGTGCCGGCATCCGCCGGCGCCGCATCCCCCGTGGCCGCCGCCCTCGGCTCGCTCCGCGCAGAGGAGATCGAGGCGTCCCGCGGCATCCTGGTGCGTGAACGCCTGCTCGGCGAGAACACGCACGTCTCGTACTTCGGGCTGCTCGAACAGGACAAGCGCTCGCTGCTCGCCCCCGGCACCGTTCCGGAGGCGCGTCGCTTCCGCGCGATGCTCGTCGACCTCTCCTCCGGCGCGTCGCACGACGTGGTCGTCTGCCCGGCAGAGGACCGCATCGTCTCCGCCGTCGAACTCGACCTCGCAGACGGTCAGGTGCCGGTCGTGCTCGCCGAGTTCGGCCTGGTCGAGGAGATCGTGCACCAGGACGAGCGCTGGCGCGACGCGATGGCCAAGCGCGGCCTCACCGACCTCAGCACGCTGCGGGTCAACCCGCTCTCCGCCGGGGTGCTCGCGCCGGACGAACAGGGCCGCCGCATCCAGCGCTGCTTCACCTTCGTGCAGAAGACGCCGGACGATCTCGGCTGGGCGCACCCGGTGGACGGCGTGACCGTGATGGTCGACGTCGTCACCCGCGAGGTGCTCGACGTGATCGACTACGTCGAGCTGCCCGTCCCGCAGGAGGACGGCAACTTCCACCTCCCCGAGTGGGTCGGGCGGCCCGACCGGCAGGGCCTCAAGCCGATCGAGATCACTCAGCCGGAAGGCCCGAGCTTCACGCTCGACGACGACGGCGTGCTCTCCTGGGCGGGCTGGAACCTGCAGGTGTCGTTCGACCAGCGCGAGGGCCTGGTCTTCCACAACATCTCGATCGACGACGCAGGGGTGCAGCGGCCGGTCGTGTACCGCGCATCCATCGCCGAGATGATGGTGCCGTACGGCGACCCGAGCCCGCAGCGCTGGTTCCAGAACTTCTTCGACTGCGGAGAGTATCTGCTCGGCGGTTTCGCCAATTCGCTTGAGCTGGGCTGCGACTGCGTCGGCGACATCACCTACCTGGATGCGACGCTCGCCGACAACGCGGGGAACGTCCGCGTCATCCCGCAGGCCATCTGCATCCACGAGGAGGACACCGGGATCCTCTGGAAGCACTTCGACAACTGGAACGGGTCGAGCGACTCCCGCCGCAACCGCCGACTGGTGGTCTCCTTCTTCGTCACGGTCGGCAACTACGACTACGGCTTCTACTGGTACTTCTCGCTCGACGGCAGCATCGAGCTGGAGGTAAAGGCGACCGGGGTCGTGTTCACCTCCGCATACCCGGGCGATGGCTACCTCTACGCCTCGGAGCTCGCGCCCGGCCTCGGCGCCCCGTACCACCAGCACCTGTTCAGCGCACGCCTCGACATGATGGTGGACGGCCAGGACAACGCGGTGGACGAGCTGGAGGCGGTGCTCGTGCCGCGCGGCGAGAGCAACCCGACAGGCACGGGCATCACGCAGACGGTCACCCGCCTGCACACGGAGTCGGAGGCGCAGCGGCTCGCCGACAACGCCAAGAACCGGGTCTGGCTGGTGTCGAACCCCGGCGTGAAGAACCGGCTCGGCGGAAGCGTCGGCTACGTGCTCTTCCCGGAAGGCAAGCCGGTGCTGCTCGCGGACGAGCAATCGGACATCTACGCCCGCGCGACGTACGCGGCCAAGCACCTCTGGGTCACGCCGTACGAGCCGAACGAGCTGTACCCGGCGGGCGACTTCGTGAACATGCACCCCGGATGGGCAGGTCTTCCGGCCTGGACGGCCGCCGACCGGAGCGTGGACGACACCGACATCGTGCTCTGGCACACCTTCGGCCTCACCCACTTCCCTCGCATCGAGGACTGGCCGATCATGCCGGTCGACTCCGCGGGCTTCGTGCTGAAGCCGCACGGCTTCTTCGGCAGGAATCCAACGCTCGACATCCCGGCGACGGTGAGCGATCACTGCGCCCCAGGCGCAGGGCACGCCCACCACGAGCAGCACGAGCCGGAGCACGCGGCGGCAGGGCACGAGGGCACGCACGAGCAGCACGAGCACCACGAGCACCACGACAACAGCGATCACGAAGGACAGCACTGATGACCACCCCGCTCGGCGTCCAGCTCTACAGCGTCCGCGACGACATCGGCCAGGATGCGCTCCCCGCCACGCTCGCGCGCCTCGCCGCCCTCGGCTTCACGCACGCCGAACCGTACGACATCCTGAGCGACACAGAGGGGCTCGCCGCCGCGCTCGACGCCGCCGGGCTGCGTGCCACCACCGCGCACGCCAAGATCACCGAGCTGGACAGGGATGCGGTACTCGCCGCCGCCGTGCGCCTGGGCGTCGAGACGGTCATCGTGCCGTGGGTGCGCCCGGAGTCCATCGCCACGCGCGATGGCGTCGAAGCGCTCGCCGCGGCGATCAACGAGGCGTCGGCCGCAGCGGCAGCGCACGGTATCCGGGTCGGCTACCACAACCATGATTTCGAGTTCGCGCAGCACATCGACGGCGTTCCCGCCTACGAGCTGCTGGTCGGCCTGCTCGACCCGGCCGTCGTGCTGGAGCTCGACACGTACTGGGCCGCGGTCGGAGGCGCGGATGTGACAGAGCTCCTCCCTCGCCTCGGCGACCGCGTGCGCTTCCTGCACGTGAAGCACGACGACGCCAACCCGTTCGACATCGCCGACGTGATCCCCCGTGCGAGCAGCCTCGAGCTGCCGGTGGTCGAGGTCGTCGTGCACGAAGGCGACGTCTTCCCGCTGATCGAGGAGAACGCGCGCTACTTCCTCGGGCTGGTGAACGCGTGACCGGCCGGCCCACCGGCGTCGGGATCATCGGCGCCGGCAATATCTCCGACGAGTACCTGCGCTCGCTCACCACATACCCGGATGTGCTGGTCGTCGGCATCGCCGACCTCGACGTTCCCCGGGCGGAGGCGCAGGCCGCGACGTACGGCATCCCGTTCGCCGGGACAGTGGATGCGCTGCTCGCGCTCCCCGAGGTCGAGATCGTCGTCAACCTGACCATCCCCGCCGCGCACGCCGAGGTCGGCCTGAAGGCCGTCGCGGCAGGCAAGCACGTCTGGGGCGAGAAGCCGCTCACGCTCGACCTCGCAAGCGCCAGCGCGCTGCTGGATGCGGCGGAGGCCGCCGGTGTCGTGGTCGCGAACGCGCCGGACACCATCCTGGGCGAGGGCATCCAGAACGCCCACCGCCTGCTCGCGGACGGCGCCATCGGCACCCCGCAGACGCTGCTCACTCTGATGCAGGGCCCTGGCCCGGACTCCTGGCACCCTCGGCCGCAATTCCTCTTCGCGCGCGGCGCGGGCCCGCTGTTCGACATCGGTCCGTACTACGTGAGCACGATGGTCCAGCTCCTCGGGCCGGTCGAGTCGGTCGAGGCGATCGGCCAGCGTCCGCGCGCCGAGCGCGTGATCGGCTCCGGCCCGGACGCAGGTCAGTCGTTCCCGGTGGAGGTCAGCACGCACGTGAGCGTGCTCACCCGGTTCCGTTCCGGCGCTGTCGGCACGTCCATCTATAGTTTCGACTCCGCACTTCGGCGGCAGGCCTTCGAGATCACGGGCTCAGACGGTGTGCTCGAGGTCCCGGTCAGCGGCTTCGACGGCCCGACCAGGCTGCTCGCCGGCGACGATCGAGAGACCGACTGGGTGGAGCTGCCTCCGCCGGGCGCGCACCGCGAACGCGGCGTCGGCGTGCTGGAGATGGCACGTGCCATCCGGGACGGCCGCACGCCGCGGGCGAGCGGGGAGCTCGCGTACCACGCGCTCGACGTGATGCTCGCGATCGAGGAGTCCATCGAGACGGGAGGGCCGGTGCGCATCGCCAGCACGGCCGCCGCCGTCGAACCGCTCCCGGTCGACTGGGACCCCGCGGCGCGCACCGCCTCTGGGGAGCCGACAGCGGAGACGACAACAGCGGAGACGACAACAGCACTGAGGGGACCAGCATGAACGGCTACATCACTTTCGCGGAGGCGCGCGCGACCCAGGCGGAGGAGCTCGGCAGGGCGATCCCGCTGATCGCGGCGCAGCTCACCGAGCGCCAGGAGGCGGGAGAGCTGGAGGGTCCCGGGCCGGTGTTCGTCGGCATCGGCGCAAGTCTCGCCGCTGCGTGCGCTCCCGTCTGGGAGCTGCGCTCGCGCGGCATCCACTCGTGGCGGCTCGGCGCCGGCGACTTACCGATCCCGTTCCCGGAGAGCGCGCATCCCATCGTCGGCATCTCGCAGAGCGGCCGCAGCGCAGAGACGCTCGCCGTGCTCGAGTCGACGCCGCCGCAGCTCCGCCTCGCCGTCGTCAACACCGAGCCGTCGCCGATCGCCCAGCTCGCATCCACCATCTCGCTCGGCAGCCTCGCCGACAGCTACGCCTCCACGCTCGGATACACGGCCACCGTCGCCGCCCTCGGGATGCTCGCCGATGCCTGGGACGGCGGCCGCATCGACCAGGGCTGGTTCACGCTGCACGAGACGTTCGCCGCGGTGGAGGCCGACCTCACCGGGCGCGTGAGCGCCCTGGCCGAGCTGTTCCGCACGGTCCGGTCGAGCGACTTCGTCGGCGCAGGACCGGCGGTCGGTTCCGCGGAGGCCGGGGCGCTGCTGTTCCGCGAGGTCGCGCGCATCCCCGCGACCGGCATGAGCACGCGGCAGTACCTGCACGGCTCGATGGAGTCTGCGGGCGACGGCGTTCACGTCGTTTTCGGCGACAGCCGCGAGCTGGACCTGGCCACGACCCTCTCCGAGGCCGGCCACCACGTCATCCTGATCTCCGGCGAGCCTGTCGCATCCACGGAGACGCTGCACGTGGTGCAGCTGCCGAAGCTGCGTGCGTCGCAGCGAGCGGTGCTCGAAGCGCTGGTGATGCAGATCCTGGTCGGGGCCGTGGCTGCCGTGCGCGGTGTCGAGATCGAGGAGTTCGTCTTCCACAACGCCGACACCAAGGTGCCGGTGGACGCCGGCGGTGCCGCATGACGGACGTCGTCGTCGGACTGGATGCGGGCGGCACCAAGCTCGGGGTGCGCGTCGAGACGCTGGATGGCACGCGCATCGCCGACGTGTCCCTGCCGGCGGAGGACTGGAGTGCGACGCCCGCGGAGAGCGCAGCCCGGTGGCTCGTCGACCGGATGGAACGCGTGCTGGGAGGCGCCGCCGACCATCGGGTGGTCGCCGTCGGCGTCGGCGCGCAGGGCTGCGACACCGCAGAGCACTGCCGCGAGCTGGAAGAAGCGCTCGCCGCGCTCGGCTACCCGGCGCTGGTCGTGAACGACGCCGCGCTCCTCGTGCCTGCCGCCGGCCTGGATGCGGGGATCGGCGTGATCGCGGGGACGGGGTCGATCGCCGTCGGCCAGGACGCCGACGGGAGTCCGCTGTTCGCCGGGGGCTGGGGCTGGGTGCTCGGCGACGACGGAGGGGCTCCCGCGATCGTGCGCGAGGCCACCATCGCAGCCCTCGCGGCGCACGACGACGGCGCACAGGACGACGGCCTGCTGGCCGCGCTGCTGCGCGCGTTCGGCGTCGCCTCCGCGCCGGCGCTGGCCAGGGCGGTCAACGACACCCCGACCCCGGAGAACTGGGGGCCGAGGGCCGTGGCCGTGTTCGCCGCCGCCGACGCGGGGTCCGCGCTCGCTGTCGACGTGATCGGCGCGGCGGCCGACCATCTCGCCAGGCTCGTCGGGCAGCTCGTCCGCCGCGGAGCGGTCGGCGGCGCCGTCGTCACGAGCGGCAGCGTGATCGTGCACCAGCCCCGGCTGTTCGCCGCGCTGTCCGCGCGGATCGCGGCCGCGCATCCACAGCTCACCGTCGTGCTCCTCGGCGACGCGCCCGTCGCGGGAGGCGTCGCCATCGCCCGCCACGTCCACCAGCGATCGAGCCCGGAGTTGTTCATGCGACACGCCGGGGTCACCGGGGTATGACTCCGGACTCGATTCCACGAGCCACAGCCAGAGCAACAGCAAGAGCCACAGCCACAGCCACAGCCACAGCCACAGCCACAGCCACAGAACAAAGGAGTCAGCATGGCCATCGCCACCATCAACCCGTCCACGGGTGAGACGCTCAAGACCTTCGAGCCGCATACGGCCGCCGAGATCGAGCGCATCGTCGCCTCCGCCCACGACACATACCGCGAGCTCGCAGCCACCACGTTCGCCCAGCGCGCCACGTGGATGCGCGCGGCCGCCGACATCCTCGACGCCGAACTCGACGAGGTCGCCTCCCTGGTCTCCACCGAGATGGGCAAGACCATCGGCACGGCTAAGTACGAGGTGTCGAAGTCCGCCCGAGGGATGCGCTGGTACGCCGACCACGCCGAGGAGTACCTGGCGGACGAGCACCCCGTTCAGCCGGGCGACGTCGGCGCATCGGCGGTGAGCGTGCGCTACCAGCCGATCGGCGCGGTGCTCGCGGTGATGCCGTGGAACTACCCGTTCTGGCAGGTCATCCGCTTCGCGGCCCCCGCGCTGATGGCGGGGAACACCGGCATCCTGAAGCACGCGTCGAGCGTGCCGCAGAGCGCGCTGTACCTCGGCACGCTGTTCGCACGCGGCGGCTTCCCTGACGGCGCGTTCCAGACGCTGCTCGTCGAGGGCGGCGCCGTGGCTCCGCTGCTGGACGACCCGCGCATCCGGGCGGTCACTCTCACCGGATCGGTCGGCGCCGGTTCCGCGGTGGCGGAGGCTGCTGGACGCAACATCAAGAAGTCGGTGCTCGAGCTGGGCGGGACGGACGTGTTCGTGGTCATGCCGTCCGCGGACGTGGCGGCCGCAGCGACGGCGGGCGTGAACGCGCGCGTGCAGAACTCCGGTCAGAGCTGCATCGCCGCCAAGCGCTACTACGTGCACGAGGACGTCTACGACGCCTTCGAGGACGCCTTCGTGGCCGGGATGCGCGCCCAGATCGCAGGCGACCCGTTCGACCCTGCGACGTCGTTCGGCCCGCTCGCCACGGAGCAGGGCCGCCGCGACGCGCACGCGCTGGTCGAGGACGCACGTGCGAAGGGCGCGAACGTGCTCGCGGGCGGCGAGGTGCCTGACGGCCCTGGCTGGTTCTACCCCGCAACGGTGCTGACCGGCGTGACGCCGGAGATGCGGATCTACCGCGAAGAGTGCTTCGGTCCTGTCGCCTGCCTCTACAAGGTGTCCAGCGCCGAGGAGGCGATCGAGCGCTCCAACGACAGCGAGTTCGGCCTGAGCTCCAGCGTGTGGACGAACGACGACGCGGAAGGGGACCTGTTCCAGAACGGCATCGAGGCGGGCGGCGTTTTCGTCAACGGCCTCACGGCGTCGTTCCCGCAGCTCCCCTTCGGCGGCGTGAAGGACTCCGGATACGGTCGTGAACTCTCGGCGCTCGGCATCCGCGAGTTCACGAACGTGAAGACCGTCTGGCGCGCGTGACGGTGCCCGCGACCGCACGACTCGTGCGAAGCGTGCGGTCGCGCGATGGGGCACCGCAGGTTTCGCACGAGGCGTCGGCGTCGGCGTCGGCGTGGGCGTCGGCGTGGGCGTTCGTGCGCGAAGGGGCGATGCTCGCCGTGATGGTGGCGGTGATGGGCGCCGCGGCGCTCGCGGGGCACGGAACGGCGCCGATGCTGGGGGCGGCGCTCGTGTTCGCGGCGCTGTCGTTCGGGTATGCGCCGCTGGCGCGCACGCGGGCGTGGGCGCGCGAGCACGTCGTCGATCTGTGGGCGATGGTGCTGGTGATGATCGCGCAGGCGGTGGGGGCTGGGGCGTCCGGCGCGGCAGGAGTGGGCGGGATGGCCGGGATGGCGGGGACAACCGGGATGGCCGGACACGGACTGGGCGCCACCGCCGTCGCCACCGCGGCGGTGTCGACCGCCACCGCGTCGACCACCGCTACCACCGCGGCCTCCCTCACCCTCACCATCACCACCACCGCCATCCTGCTCGCGTGGCTCATCGCCCGCGCCGTCCTCGCCAGGCGGGGCTGGCGCATCCACTCGCTCGTGTCGCTCGTCGGCTGCGGAGCGTGCCTCGCCTGGATGCTGCTCGCCTAGTCGCGAACACGGCTCGGGATGCGCATTCCCGAGAGCCGGGAGTCCCGGTAGGCTGGGGCGGTGAGCGAGACGCAGAGCGACGCAGGGCCGCGCAGGCCGGCCACCCTCGACGACGTCGCGCGGCACGCGGGGGTGTCGCAGCCCACCGCATCCCGGGTGCTCAACGGCAGTGACCGCAAGGTCGCGGAGAGCTACCGCAAGCGGGTGCTGGATGCGGCGCGCGAGCTCGGATACGCCCCCAACCTGGCCGCACAGAACATGGCGCGCGGCACGTCCCGCACGGTCGCTCTCGTGATCAGCGGGATCTCCGACCCGTACTTCTCCGCGATGGCCGCCGCCATCATGCGGCAGGCGGAGGCCGCCGGTCTGCGGGTGTCGATCGCGGTCACCGAGCGCAAGGTGGACCGTGAGCTCGACCTGGTGCGCGAGCTCCGTGGGCAGCAGCCGAGGGCGATCATCCTCGCCGGCACAGGGTACGTCGATCCGCCGTCTGTCGATCAGCTCGTCGCCGAGCTGCAGCGCTACGAGGAGACAGGAGGCCGGGTGGTGCTCATCAGCCGCACCGACCTGCCGTTCGAGACGGTCACCTTCGACAACCACGACGGCGCCCGCCAGCTCGCGGTCCAGCTCTCCGGCCTGGGCTACCGGCGTGCGCTGGTGCTCGGCAGCGGCACGCCGCTGCTCTCGATGCGGCAGCGCGTCGACGGGTTCGTGGCGGGTTTCACAGAGTCGGCGGACGGCGCGGAGACGACGGTTCACTTTCCGGAGTTCAGCTGGGAGGGCGCGCGCGACCTCGTCCTCGGCCTCGACGACGCGGAGCTGCGCCGGTTGCAGCTGGTCTTCGCGATCACCGACGACATGGCGCTCGGTGCGATCGCCGGCCTCCGGGCGCGCGGGCTGCGCATCCCGGACGACATCGCGGTCGCCGGTTTCGACGACATCACCACGCTGCGGGATGTGGTCCCTCCGCTGACCACGGTGCACGTCGCCCTCGACACGGTCGCGTCCGAGGCCATCGCCCGCGCCATCGAGACGGACGGGCCGACCCGCACGGTGCCCGCGTATCCGGTGATCCGCGCGAGCACCCCACCGCTCCCCGCACCCGCCGGATAGTGCCGGCACCGCACGGGTATGGTGGACCCGTGAACGACACCGCGGCCACCCTCACGCAGGTCGCGGCGCACGCCGGGGTCTCGCTCGCCACCGCATCCAGGGCTTTGAACGGCAGTGCGCGCAAGGTCAACCCCGAGCTGCAGGCGCGGGTGCTCGCATCCGCCACCGCCCTCGGCTACAGCGCGAATGTGCAGGCGCAGGCGGTCGCCAGGGGGACGACCAATACCGTCGCGGTCGTCGTCGGAGACATCGCAGACCCGTACTTCTCGAGCATCGCGTCCGGGATCATCCGGGTGGCGGACGAGCGCGGGCTGATCGTCACGATCACCGCGACGGAAGCGGACGCCGCCCGCGAGGGCGCCACCCTCGTCGCGGTCAAAGGCCAGCGGCCGCGTGCGGTCATCGTCGCGGGCAGCAGGCGCCTCGGTGCCGCGGACGGCGACGCGGCGGCGGAACTCGCCGCGATCGAGCGCGGAGGGGCGAAGGTCGCGCTGATCGGTGCCGCCGTGCCTGGGCTGCGGTCGGTCCCCGTGCAGAACAGGGAGGGCGCGGCAGCCCTCGCGACCGCGCTCACCGAGCGTGGATACACGGACTTCGTCGTGCTCGCCGGTCCGGACGACCTGCTCACGGCGCGCGAGCGCACCACCGGGTTCCTCGACGTCGCGCCCGGCGCGCGCGTGGTGCACGGCGCGTTCTCGCGCGACGGCGGCTACGAGACGATGGATGCGCTGCTCGCGTCAGGCGACCTCACCGCCGCCCAGCCGAACGGCCAGGCCGGCACAACCCGCCGTGTCTGCGTCTTCGCCGTCACCGACGTCATGGCCGTCGGCGCGATGGCGGCGATGCGCGACCGCGGCATCGCTCCCGGCACGGACATCGCCGTCGCCGGCTTCGACGACATCCCCCTGGTGCGCGACGTCACACCGTCGCTGACCACGGTGGCGCTGCCCCTCGCATCCATCGGCGCCCGTGCGCTCGAACTCGCGCTCGCCGACGACCAGGATGCGACCCTCGCCGAACCCGTCGCCGGCACCGTGATCGTCCGGGCATCCACGCCATAGCACGGCACACCTGGAGGGCACGCGCTAGATCTTCACCCCGCCCGAGATCAGGTCGATCTTCCAGTAGCGCTGGAGCGACAGGAACAGGATCGCCAGCGGGACGATCGACACCAGCACGCCGGCGATCACGATCGAGTACTGCGCCGCCTGCCCTCCCGTGGTGATCATCAGCCCGTACAGGCCGAGGGTCAGCGGGTAGAGCTGGTCGTTGTTGATCATCACGAACGGCAGCAGGAAGTTGTTCCAGATGCCGATGAACTGAAGCAGGAACACCGTCACCAGCGCCGGCATCATGAGACGGGAGCCCACCGACCAGAAGATGCGCCACTCGCTGCCGCCGTCGATCCGCGCCGCCTCCATGATCTCGTCCGGCACCGACGCCTCCGCGTAGATCTTGCAGAGGTAGATCGCGAACGGCGACACCAGCTGGGGAAGGATCACCGACGCGTAGTTGTTGGTCATCCCGAACTTGGCGAGCAGCAGGAACTGCGGGATCGCGAGCATGATCTGCGGGAGCAGCACGGCCGCGACGATCAGGCGGAAGATCCACTTCGACCCGGCGAACCGGTACTTCCCGAGCGCGTACCCTGCGGCCCCGGCGACCGCCGTCGAGAGGATGCCGCCGCCGATCGCGTAGATCACCGAGTTGAGTGCCCAGCGGCCGAAGATGCCGTTGTTGTACGCGAACAGCGCCTGCATGTTCGTCCAGAAGCCGCCGTTGAACTCCGGCAGGAACGGCGGGGTGGAGAACAGCTCGTCGTTGGTCTTGGTGGCGGCGATCACGATCCACAGCACGGGGAGCACGCAGTAGAGGGCGCCGACGATCAGGATGAGGGTGGGCACGATGTGCAGGCCGCTCCTGGTGCGGCGGGGGCCGGCATCCCTGGCAGCGGATGCGCCGGTCGCCTGGGTGAGCGTGGTCATTTGGTTTCCCTCCGGGCGATGCGCCGGCCGATGACGTTGACGAGCACGGTGGCCGCGACCGTCATGATGATGAGGATGAACGAGGTCGCGGCTCCCTCGTAGATGCTGTTGTTCACGAACGCGTCCGTGTACACGCGCATCAGCGGCACCCAGGTGGATGAGATCGCGTTCGCGAGCGGCTTGAGCGTCGTCGGCTCGTTGAAGAGCTGCAGCGCGCCGATGATCGAGAACAGGGCGACCATCGTGATCGCGGGGGCGATCAGCGGCAGCTTCACCCGGAGGGCGATCTGCAGCTCGGATGCGCCGTCCAGCTCCGCCGCCTCGAACAGGTCTTTGGGGAGGCTGCGGACGGCGGTGTACAGGATGACCATGTTGAACCCGACCACACCCCAGACGGCCACGTTCGCCACCGAGAAGAAGATGCCCGTGCTGCCGAAGTAGTCGATCACCTGGCCGCCGATCGGGCTGGTCGCCGGAAGGTACATGAAGCCCCAGAGCAGGGAGGCGACGACGCCGGGAACCGCGTACGGAAGAAAGATCGCGAGCCGGGTGAACCCGACCAGCCTGGTCCGCTTCGCGTCGAGGCAGAGCGCGAAGACCGTGGAGAGGACGATGGTGAGCGGCACTCCGATGACCGCGACGATGAGCATCCTGCCGAGGCTCGCCCAGAACTCCGGGTCGACGAGCGTCGAGACGTAGTTGGCGAAGCCGGCGAAGACCTCCACGGTCCCTCCGCCGCCGAGCAGCCCTCCGCCCACCTTCACCTGCAGGAAGCTGAGGATCACCGCGTAGATCGCGGGGGCGATGGTGAACAGCAGCAGCAGGATGACGGCGGGTGCGACCAGGAGCACCGGCAGGAGGCTGCCGCGTTTCCGTCGCGGGCGGCGGTGCGGTTCGGCCGCTGTGCCGACCGGGGCACGGGATGCGCTCCCTCGCGTGGGCGTCGGCGGCGTCGACGCTGTGCTGTCTCCGATGACGGCCATGTGTGAACTCCTCGGAACGGACGGTGCTGGTGCAGGCGTCGTGGTTCGGTTTCGTGGTGCGACGCCGGTGGCCGAGTCTCGCGCTCAGGCCACCGGCGTCGGTCGGGGGCGGATCAGCCGGTGACCTTGAAGCCCAGCTTCTTCATGTCGGCCACGGTGTCCGTCTGCATCTTGTCGAGCGCGCCGGAGAGCTGCGTCTTGTTCTGCAGGGCGGCGGCGAACGCGTTGGAGTACGAGTCGAACGTGACGTTCGCGTTCGGACCCCAGATGTCGAAGGTGCGGACGCCCTTGGCGACGGTCGCCATCAGCGTGTTGTAGTCCGGCTGGTTCGACATGAACGGCGGCGGGGTCTGCAGCGCGGGCAGCGACTGGTTCGGGATGCTCGCGGGGAAGACCTGCACGTTCTTGATCAGCGAGTTGACGCCGTCCTTGGAGGAGTTCATCCACTTGACGAACTTCGCGGCCTCCGCCGGGTGCTTCGAGTTGGTGGTCACCGCCTCGGTCTCGCCGCCCCAGATGCCGACCGTGTCGTCACCGGCGGTCCAGGCGGGAAGCGCTGCGGCCTGCCACTTGCCTGCGGTGTCCTTGGCGATCGACGGGAGCTGGTTGGGGCCCCACTGCGCACCGACCCAGCCGACGAGCGTTCCGTTGTTCATGTCGGTGTTCCACTGCGCAGACCAGTTCGGCTCAGGGCTGACGAGCCCCTTGTTCACCAGGTCGCCCCAGTAGTCCGCGACCTTCTTGCTCTGCGCGTCGTTGATCGCGACGGTCCACTGGTCGCTTCCCGATGCGCTCCACCAGTTGGCGCCCGCCTGCTGCGCGAGCCCCGCGAACCATCCGGGGTCCGCCGCGGTGAAGTTGCCGATGTACTTCTTCGGGTCGGCCGCGTGGATGGCGGCGGCGTCTGCCGCGTACTCGTCCCACGTGGTGGGAGCCTTGAGCCCGAGGGAGTCGAAGATGTCCTTGCGGTAGAAGAACACCATCGGGCACACGTTCTGGGGCACGCCGTACGTCTTGCCCTCGAACTGCACCTGCGCCAGCGTCGACGTCGAGAACTCGCCGGAGAGGTCGCCGACGTACTTGTCGATCGGGATGACGACGTTGTTCGCGATCAGGGCGGGGAGCGCCTGGTACTCGACCTCTGTCACATCCGGGTTGGTGCCGGCCTTGTTGTTGGTGATGAGCTTGTTGTAGAGGGTGTATCCGGTGCCGGACGGCTTTGTCAGCTTGACCTGGATGTTCGGGTTGGCCTTGTTCCACTCGTCGACGACGGCCTGCATCCCTCCGTCCCAGTTGACGTAGTTCAGGGTGACCTTGCCGCCGGAGCTGGCGGCATCCCCAGAGCCGGAGCTCGAGCATCCGGTCAGGACCGTCGCCGCCGCGGCGAGCACGCCGACTGTGGCGCCGAGTGTCCTCAGCGTTGTCTTTCTCACTGTGTACATCTCCTTTGATGGGTGGTTGCGATTGCTCGGCCGTCAGCGGTGCGCTTCGGGCGTCGGCCGGGGGCTCGGAGGCTTCAGCCCTCTGCCCAGGCCGGGTATGTCGTCGGCGTCGTCTGGATGCCGATCCACTGCCGGTTGGTGAAGCCGGCGAGCTGTCCCTCGCCGCCGTGCCGCGCGTAGCCGTCGTTGACGTGCACCTCGTTGCTCTTGACCTGCTCGGCGAAGGCGAGCCCCCGCATGGGGTCGCCGGTGAACACCGAGTTCATGAGCGTGCGGTGCCGGTTGACGAGGGCGAGCGCCTCGGCTTCGGTGTCGACCACGGTGATCGGCATCACCGGGCCGAAGATCTCTTCGGTGAAGACCGGCATCTCCGGGGTGACCCCGGTGAGCACGGTCGGCTGGTAGAACAGGCCGTCGAAGCTTCCGCCGATGGCGACGGTGGCCCCGGAGGCGATGGACGGCTGCACCAGCCCTTCGTGGAAGCGGCGGAGCTGGGTCTCGCTGATGATCGGTCCGAGGTCCACGTTGTCGTCGAGTCCGTTGCCGACCCGCAGCTTGCTGACGCGTTCCACGACGGCCTCGGTGAACGCATCCGCCGCGCTGCGGAGCACGATGTGGCGTCCGGCGGTGATGCAGGTCTGGCCCTGATACCAGAGGGCCGACCACACGGCGCAGCTCGCTGCCTGGGCGATGTCGGCGTCGTCGAGGACGACGAACGCATTGTCTCCGCCGAGTTCGGTGGCCACAGGCTTGAAGGAGCGCGCCGCGAAGTTGGCGATCTGGTGTCCGACCTCGAACGAACCGGTGAAGTGCACGAGGTCGAGGTCGGGATGCTCGGAGAGCGTGCGCCCGGTGGTCGGCCCGTCGCCGGGGACAACGTTGAACACGCCGTCAGGCACACCGGCGGCCTGCGCTGCCTCCGCGAGGATCTGGCCACCGGCGAACGGGGTGAGCTCTGCCGGCTTGAGCACGACGGCGTTGCCGTATGCGAGGCCGGGCGCGAGGGCGCGCATCGCGAGGCTCATCGGGTAGTTCCAGGGGACGATGAGGCCGATGACGCCGAGCGGGACGGCGCGGGAGAGCGAGATCTTGCCGTCCTTGTACGGCGGCAGGATCGCTCCGGCGTTCTCGGTGAGCTGGGTGGCGGAGTTGTTGAGTTGCGTGATCGCCTGGCCGAGCTCCTCCTCCGCCTTCTCCGCCGTGCCGCCTGTCTCGCGGATGATCAGGGTGAGGAGCTCGTCGCGCCGCAGCTCGAGCTGGCGGGCGAAATCGCGGACGATCTCGCTGCGACGGTTGGCGTTGACCCCTGCCCAGCCCGGCTGCGCGGCCTTGGCGACGCGGACGGCGCGGTCCACCTGCGCAGCGGAGGCGTTTCCGTACGTGCCGAGCAGCGTGCTGGACGCCTTGTCGAGCACGGGCAGATCGCGGTCGCCGTCCGGCGCCTCGAAACGGCCGTCGATGAAAACCTGTGCGGTGTACTCGCGGAGCTGATGCATGGTCGCCTCCCGGCGCGAAAACGGATGTGGTCGGGTCTCAGTCTCGGACAGGTTCTGGGGCGTGAGGGTCTCAGGCAACGGCGATCAGAGCTTCTTTCGTGACGGGGAACGCAGCCGGCGCGCCGGCGACGAACAGTTCGGCCTCGCGCCTGGCGCACGCGCCGAGCCGTCGCAGCTCTGTGCCGAGTGCTCCGGCGACGTGCGGGGTGAGGACGACGCCGTCGAGCTCGCGGAGCTGGTGCCCTGACGGCAGCGGTTCCGGATCGGTGACGTCGAGGATGGCGCGGAGCCCGCGATCCCGCACGGCCGCGGCAAGCGCATCCTGATCGAGGATGGGGGCGCGAGCCGTGTTGATGACGGTGGCGCCGTCCGGCAGAAGAGCGAGCTGCTTCGCGCCGACCATGCCGACGGTCTCCGGCAGCAGCGGGGCGTGGATGCTCACGATGCTGGACAGCGCGAACAGCTCGTTCAGCTCGACCCGCCTGGCATCGGCGAGCACAGGGTCGCCTGCCGAGAGGTGCGGATCGTAGAGCAGCACCTCCACGTCGAACGGCCGCAGCAGTTCGATCACCCTGCGCCCCACCCTGGAGGCGCCGACGATGCCGACCGTGCGCCCGAAGTTCCCGATCGACGGGTCGGGCGACTCGTCGTAAAGGGCGGGGTCGACCGCGTAGCGCCGGATGTAGTCGGGCACCCGTTTGCCGGCGAGCAGGATCATCGCGAGTGTGTACTCGGCAACGGGATACGCGTTGGCGCTCGCCGCGCTCGTCACCCGGATGCCGCGATCCCACGCCTCGTCGTCCAGGTGACCCTTGACGCTGCCCGCCGCGTGGATGACCGCCGAGAGGCGGGGCATGGCGTTCAGTTCGGCGCGCCCGATCGGTGGGCAGCCCCAGCCGGTGATGAGCACCTCGACGGAGGCGAGGGCGTCGGAGGCGGTGGTGGAGGTGGAGCCCGCGATGGGGAACGTGGTGATGGTGGGGAAAGCGGTGGCGGGCGCTTCGGCGGAGGGGGTGGCCGCTGCGGACGCCGTCTCGAAGTCGAGGACGCGGGAGAGGGCGGCGAGGTCGTCGTCCGAGAAGAGGAGCCCTGGCAGGTCGGGGCGCATCGCGAACGCGGCCACCGGCTTGTGCGGGTCAGTCATCGTCGACTCCTCTGGATTGCGTCGTTGCTGGCGGCTTGTGACTCCGCCTGTCCGGATTGCGCATTCCCAGAATGCGCATTCCTCATCATGAATCCTCCCGGCCGATTCGTCAAGCGCGACTTCTCACAGGTTGGCGCATCGGGTCGGAATGCGCTTACCATTCGAGGACGTCGACGGAAGGAACCCCATGCCACACCACGCCCTCATCCTCAGCGGCGCCGGACGATACGCCGACCCCTGGCACCCGTTCGTCGCGACCTCCTCCCGAATCGCCGACATCCTCCGCGGCGAAGGCATCGAGGTCGAGATCTCGGAGGACGTGGATGCGCGCCTGGCCGCCCTGGCCGACGGTGAAGCGGGATCTGCCCCCGACCTGCTGGTCCTCAACATCGGCGACCCCGCGCTCACCGACCCCGAGCATCCACAGCCGGAAGCGGAGCGACTCGCCCGCGCCGGGCTGCTCGCGCACCTCGCCGCCGGCCGCTCACTGCTCGCCATGCACGTCTCGTCCACCTCGCTGCGTGGCGTGCCGGAGTGGGAGGACATCCTCGGCGGCGTGTGGGTGCGCGGGACGACGATGCACCCGGACTACTCGCGGGCGCGCATCCACGTGTATCCGGAGCGGCATCCGATCGTCGCCGGGCTGACCGACTTCGAGGTGGAGGACGAGCGGTACACCTACCTGCGGACGGCGCCCGACCTGGTTCCGCTCGCCACGCACGAGCACGACGGCGCCGAGTTCCCGCTGCTCTGGGCGCGCGACTACGGCGACGCCAGAGTCGTCTACGACGCCCTCGGCCACGACGAGGCGTCGTACGAGTCGGACACCCACCGCGCCATCGTCGCGGCCGCCGCCCGCTGGCTGCTGCGCGCGTAGTCGCGGTTCGCACCCGCCGCCTCCGCACCCATCCGTCGCGGGCGTTTGACGAGACAGCCGCGTTCGCCTAGTCTGGTAAGCGCTTTCCCAACGACAGCAACACCACCACCGCACCGAAGGAGTTCCCGTGTCAACGTCGACCATCGGCATCATCATGAACGGCGTATCCGGCCGCATGGGCTACCGGCAGCACCTGCTGCGCAGCATCCTCGCCATCCGCGAGCAGGGCGGCGTGCTGCTCTCCGACGGCAGCAGGGTGCAGGTCGAGCCCATCCTGGTCGGCCGCAGTGAGGCCAAGCTGGCAGAGCTCGCCGCCAAGCACGGCATCGAGAACTTCACCACCGATCTGGATGCGGCGCTCGCCGACGACCGCTGGCAGATCTACTCCGACTTCCTCGTCACTCAGGCCCGCGCATCCGCCATCAAGAAGGCCATCGCGGCAGGCAAGGCCATCTACACGGAGAAGCCCACCGCCGAGTCGTTCGAGGAGGCGCTGGAGCTCGCGCGTCTCGCCTGGGAAGCCGGCGTCAAGAACGGCGTCGTGCACGACAAGCTCTACCTGCCCGGCCTGCGCAAGCTCAAGCGGCTGATCGACTCCGGCTTCTTCGGCCGCATCCTGTCGGTGCGCGGCGAGTTCGGCTACTGGGTGTTCGAGGGCGACTGGCAGGCAGCGCAGCGCCCGAGCTGGAACTACCGGGCCGAGGACGGCGGCGGCATCGTCGTCGACATGTTCCCGCACTGGTCGTATGTGTTGGAGAACCTGTTCGGCACGGTCAGGTCGGTCTACGCCCACGCCGTCACCGAGATCCCGACCAGAGTCGATGAGAAGGGCGAGCCGTACGCCGCCACCGCCGACGACGCCGCGTACGCGATCTTCGAGCTGGAGGGCGGCATCACCGCGCAGCTCAACTCCTCCTGGACCACCCGCGTCAACCGGGACGAGCTGGTCGAGTTCCAGGTGGATGGCACCCTCGGCAGCGCGGTCGTCGGCCTGTTCGGCTGCAAGATCCAGCCGCGTAACGCCACCCCCAAGCCGGTCTGGAACCCGGACCTGGCCGACGAGCACGACTACGACACCGACTGGATCGAGTCGCCGGCGAACGACGTGTTCGAGAACGGCTTCAAGACGCAGTGGGAGGAGTTCATCCGCCACGTGGTCGAGGACGCGCCGAACGCCTACGACTTCCTGGCCGGAGCGCGCGGCGTGCAGCTCGCAGAGCAGGGCCTGATCTCGTCACGCGAGGGCCGCCGCATCGACCTGCCGGAGGTCAGCCTCTGATGGGCGACCTCGTCCTCCTCTCCGCAGACGGCAGCACGAGCACCCTCGACCTGCAGGCCGCCCCCGCGTACGCCAAGCCCGCCGCGCCGCTCGCCTCTCGCGTCGCGTACGCCGCGGCTCACGTCGTGCCGAAGCCGTGGGCGGACAACGTGCCAGGCTCCCCCGCCGACATCGACTGGGATGCGACGCTCGCCTTCCGCCACCACGTCTGGTCCTGGGGCCTCGGCGTGGCGGACGCGATGGACACCGCTCAGCGCAACATGGGCCTGGATGCGCGCGCCACTCGCGACCTCATCTCCCGCAGTGCCGCAGAGGCGCGCTCGGTCGGCGGTGCGATCGTGGTCGGCGTCAACACCGACCACGTCGACGACGAGGTCATCTCCCTCGATGCCGTGATCGACGCGTACATCGAGCAGCTTCACTTCACCGAGGACGCGGGGGCAGGGGTCGTGCTGATGGCCAGCCGCCACCTCGCCCGCGCCGCGACCTCGGCGGCAGACTACGAGCGGGTGTACCGCGCGGTGCTCGCCGCCGCATCCACCCCCGTCGTGCTGCACTGGCTGGGCGCCGCGTTCGACCCGGCCCTCGCGGCGTACTTCGGCTCGACGGACTCCGCAGAGGCCAGCGAGACGGTGCTGCGGATCATCGACGACAACGCCGACAGGGTCAGCGGCATCAAGATGAGCCTGCTGGATGCGGACGCCGAGGTCGCCCTCCGGTCCCGCCTCCCAGAGACGGCCAGGATGTTCACGGGAGACGACTTCAACTACGTCGGCCTCATCGAGGGCGACGGCGACGCCCACTCGGATGCGCTGCTCGGCGCGTTCGCGGCCGTCGCGCCGAGCGCGTCCGCGGCCATCCAGGCGCTCGACGCCGGGGACGTCGCCCGCTACCGTGCGGTCCTCGGCCCCACCGAGGAGCTGTCGCGCCAGGTGTTCGCTGCTCCGACCTTCTACTACAAGACGGGCGTGGCCTTCCTCTCCTGGCTGAACGGCCACCAGCCGTCGTTCACGATGATCGGCGGCCTGCACGCCGCCCGCAGTCTGCCCCACCTGTCGGAGATCGTGCGCCTGGCGAACGCCTCCGGTGCCCTCGAGCGCCCCGAGCTGGCCGCCGACCGCTGGCACGGACTCCTCCGACTGAACGGATTCACCGCATGACCGGCATCGCCGTGACCCCGCATCCGCGTCTCTCGATCAACCAGGCGACCATCAAGTACGCCGACCTCGGAACCGCTCTGCGCCTGACCGCGGAGGCGGGAGTGCAGAGCATCGGCCTCTGGCGGGAGCCGGTAGCCGAGGTCGGGGTACGCGAGGCGGCCGCGCGCGTGGCCGACTCCGGTCTGCGCGTGTCGAGTCTCTGCCGGGCCGGGTTCTTCACGGCTCCGGAGGGCGAAGAGCGCCGCCGATCGCTCGACGACAACCGCGCGGCGATCGAGGAGACGGCCGCCCTTGCAGCAGCGGGTGCCGCCGGCTCCGCCGCCGTGCTCGTCCTGGTCGCCGGTGGTCTGCCTGCCGGCTCCACCGACCTGCGCGGAGCCAGAGAGCGGATGCGCGACGCCGTCGCCGAGCTCGAACCGGAGGCGCGCGCGGCGGGGGTCACCCTCGCGCTGGAGGCCCTGCATCCCATGTACGCGGCCGACCGGGCCGTGCTCTCCACGCTCGGCCAGGCGCTCGACGTGGCGGAGCAGTTCCCCGCGGAGTCGGTCGGCGTCGTGGTCGACACCTTTCACGTCTGGTGGGACCCGGCTGTGCGCGACCAGATCGCGCGGGCGGGCGCATCCGGCCGGATCGCCAGCTACCAGGTCTGCGACTGGGTCACCCCGCTCGCCGCCGATGTGCTCCTCGCCCGCGGCATGATGGGCGACGGGCACATCGACTTCGCGAGCATCACCGCCGCGGTGAACGCGGCGGGGTACACGGGCGACGTCGAGGTGGAGATCTTCAACCAGGCGATCTGGGATGCGTCGCCGGCGTCGGTCGTCGAGCGCACCGTTCGGGCGTTCGCCGAGCACGTGCCACTGTAGTGGGATGCCGTACACCGTTGTCGTAGCACCAGACTCCTTCAAGGGGTCGGCGACGGCCACCGCTGTCGCCGGAGCGCTCGCGGCCGGGTGGTCGTCCGTGCGGCCGGACGATCGTCTCGTGCTCGCCCCGATGGCGGACGGCGGCGAGGGAACGCTCGACGCCTTCGACGTGGCGGTCCCTGGCTCCGCCCGCCACCCGATCACCGTGCTCGGCCCGGCAGGCGCAGCCGTGGATGCGTCCTGGCTGTCCCTCCCGGACGGCACCGCCGTGGTCGAGCTGGCGGAGACCAGCGGCCTCTCCCACATGCCGGCCCTCGCCCCGCTCGACGCCCACACCTTCGGCTTCGGGCAGGCGATCGCCGCAGCACTGGATGCGGGCGCGACCGGACTTCTGCTCGCCATCGGAGGGAGCGCATCCACCGATGGCGGCGTCGGAGCCCTCGCAGCGCTCGGCGCCCGGTTCACGGACGCGACCGGCCGTCCGATCCGCCTCGGCAACCGCGGCCTCGGCACGCTGGCCCGCGCCGACCTGTCCGGACTGCCGGCGCTTCCGCCGGGCGGGGTGCGCATCCTGAGCGATGTGACCAACCCCCTGCTCGGCACCACGGGAGCGGCGGCCGTATTCGGCCCGCAGAAGGGCGCGACGCCGGAACAGGTGGCTGGGCTGGAGTCCGGCCTGGTGCGGTTGGCGCGCGTGCTCGGCGGAGGTCAGGTGCCCGGCGCGCGGCCCGTGCGCCCCGGCACGCCCGGCGCTGGAGCGGCGGGCGGAACAGGCTACGGCCTGCTCGCCTGGGGCGCGCAGCTCGCACCGGGCTCTGCGGCGGTGGGAGACGCGCTCGGCCTGCCGGCGCTGGTGCGCACGGCCGACGCCGTGATCACGGGCGAGGGCCGCTTCGACACCCAGTCGGCAGCGGGAAAGGTGCCGGCGTACGTATCGCAGCTGGCACGGGATGGCGGCATCCCTGCGCTCCTCGCGGCCGGGGCGATCGACGCGGAGACGGAAGGATTCGCGGCCGCGGCCTCGCTCAGCGCGCTGGCCGGGGGAGCGGAGGGCGCGATGGCGGAGCCGGAGCGCTGGGCGCGGGCGGCGGGGGCTGCGCTGGCCGCGACGGTGCGGTGACGCGCGCGGGTCATGCGCGCTCGCCTGCTGGCCGCGCGGTCTCGCGCGGCGACCTCGCACCGCGCTGGTTCACGCACCCCGCAGCAGCGACACCTGAAACCCGCGCAGCTCCCCGCGCGCGAACCCTTCCGCGATCACCGGGTCCTCCTCCATGAAGGCTCTCGCTTCCGGTTCGTCCTCGGCGTCGAACACGCAGATGCCGGTGTTAACGTGCCCCAGCGTCGGCCCCACCAGGATCACGCGCCCGTCGGCGAACGCGCGTTGCAGCCGCGCCCAGTGCCGCCTCCACGCCTCCTTCTCCGCGTCCGTCATCGTCGCCGCGAAGTCGTCGCGGGGCGGATGGATGAAGTAGATCCACTGGCTCATCAGGCCATCATGCGCTCACCCGTTCCCGTCGCGCATCCCGAGGAGGACAATCGGTCACGGAAGGGAACGATCATGGACGATCTCACCGGGTCATCGACCGAACGCGCTCACCGCCTCGCCAGCCTCGAAGGGGAGGCCGACTCCCCTCTGCCTCCGGACTGGGTGCGACGCCAGCTCGGCCTCGCGCTCGCCGCGTGGGCGGAGGACGAGAGGAGACTGGACGTGGATGCGGAGGGCCGCGAGGATTTCTGACCCACCGGGCCACACGTCGGCAGCGCCGGCAGCGCCCGCAGCGCCGGCAGCGCCCGCCCGCCTCGTCACTCCCGCAGCAGCCCCCGCAGCGTCTGGATCGTGTCGGCCTCTGCCGCATCCTTGTCGTCGCGGTACCGCTTCACCCGCGCGAAGCGCAGCGCGATCCCGCCCGGATACCGGCTGGAGCGCTGCACCCCGTCGATCGCGATCTCCACGACGGTCGTCGGCGTCACCCAGACCGTCCCCGCCGTGCGGCGCACCTCGATCTCCAGGAAGTGCTCCGTCTGCCAGCGCAGCAACTCGTCGGTGAGGCCCTTGAACGTCTTGCCCACCATCACGTAGCCGCCCGGTTCGCCGAACTCGCCGTCCGGGTCGAGGGCTCCGAGGTGCAGGTTGGACAGCCAGCCCTGCCGTCGCCCGGAACCCCACTCGCACGCGAGCACCACCAGGTCGTAGGTGTGCACGGGCTTCACCTTGATCCAGGACGACCCGCGCCTCCCCGCCGCGTACGGAGAGTCGATCGCCTTCACGACCACGCCCTCCTGACCGGCCGCCAGTGCATCCTCCGCGATCCGCTCCGCCACCGCAGGGTCGTCGGTGACCTCGCCCGGGATGCGGTGCGCGCCCGCGATCCGCTCCAGCTCGGCGATCCGCGTAGACAGCGGCTCGTCGAGGAGGTCGCGGCCGTCGACGTGCAGCACGTCGAAGAACCATGGATGCAGGTCCGCCTCCCGCGCGGCCTCCGCCCCGAACCGGGACATCGTCTCCTGGAACGGACGAGGCGCGCCGTCCTCGTCGAGAGAGAGGGTCTCCCCGTCGAGGATGACGTCGCGCACCGGCATCCCGCGCACGACCTCGACCACCTCCGGCACGCGACGGGTGATGTCGGCGAGGTTCCTCGTGAACACCCGCACGTCGTCGCCGGACCGGTGCACCTGGATGCGCGCACCGTCGAGCTTGAACTCGACCGACGCCTCGCCGGTCGTCGCCAGCGCGGCCGATGCGCTCGCTGCCGTTCCCGCGAGCATCGGCTGCACGGGCCGCCCGACCACCAGGCCGACGTCGGCGAGCTCTGCGGCTGTGCCCGTCAGTGCGAGCCTGGCCGTCTCGCCGAGGTCGCCGGTCAGCATCGCCGCGCGCCGCACCACCTCCCCTGGCCGGTCTGCCGCCCTGGCGATGGCGTCGGTGAGGACGCCCTCCAGGGCGCCCGTGCGCATCTCGCCCAGGAGCGCCCTGGCGATGAAGTCCTGTTCCTCCGCGGTGGCGCGCTCGGTGAACGCGCGCAACTCGCGGGTGCGGTCCCCGGCCGACCCTGTGCCCGACAGCGCGGCGAGCCGGTCGAGCAGCGCATCCAGGTCGTCGATGGTGAGGCAGGGCTGCGGCGCGGGTGCGCCGATCGCGGCGGACAGTCCGCGCCAGCCGACGCCGACCCTGCCCTGGCGCGGCTTGCCGACGAGCAGCCCGACCGCCGGTGCGATCTCCTCCGGCGCGAGCTGCGAGAGCAGCCCGGCGAGCGCATCCACTTTCGCCAGCCGCGACCGAGTGGATGCGACGGCCTCCGAAGTCTTCACCAGCGCGTCAACCAGCACCCCCTCATCCTCCCACCCCCTTCCGACACCCCTCCCCAAGCAATCGAGCCGGGACTTGTGCACACCTGCGCCGGCGTGTCGCGTGCACAAGTCCCGGCTCGATTGCCTCGGAGAGAGGGGAAGAGGGGCCGGGAGCGGGTAGCGTTTGGGTGTGAGCGCGCGAGGGTTGCGGGTCGTGGCCGTGGTGGTGGCGGTGGTCGCGGCGCTGACCGCGTGCTCGCCCACCCAGGCCACCCGCGTCGAGGAGGACCTCGGTGCCCGCCCGTACGTCGGCAGCTTCTATCGCGTGCCGTCTCCGCTGCCGAGCGGCGCGCCTGGCTCTCTCATCGCCACCGAGGAGGCGCCGGGGCAGCCGGCCGGCGCCGCCGCATGGCGCATCATGTTCCGCTCCACGGACCTCGACGGAAAGCCGGTCGTGAACAGTGGGCTCCTCGTCGTCCCCGACGCCCCCGCCCCGGCCGGCGGCCGGACGATCGTCTCGTGGGGTCACCCGACCACCGGAAGCGCGGAGAAGTGCGCGCCGTCGCGGTTCTTCGACCCGTACGTCTTCGTCGAAGGTCTCACCGACCTGCTCGCCCGTGGATACGCCGTCGTCTACACCGACTACACCGGGATGGGCGTGCCGGGCCCCGACTCCTACCTCGTCGGCGAGACGGAGGGCAGGAACGTGCTCGACGCCGCCAGAGCCGCCCGCGACGTCCTCGGCGCGGAGGCCAGCAACCGGGTGGTGCTGTGGGGTCACTCGCAGGGCGGTCAGGCCGTGCTGTTCGCCGCCCAGCTCGCCGCATCGTACGCGCCGGACCTCGACATCCGCGCCGCAGCGGTGGCCGCGCCGGCCACCGATCTCGCCAGCCTGATGCGCGCCGACATCGGCGACGTCTCCGGGGTGAGCATCGCGTCGTACGCGTTCGCCGCGTACTCCGACGTGTACGACGTCCCGGTGCGGAGCATCCTCACCCCTGCGGCAGTGGATGCCCTTCCCACGATGAACGGCTTCTGCCTCCTCACCCAGAACTCGGCCCTGCACGCGGTGGCGAAGCCGCTCATCGGCACCTTCCTGTCCGCCGACCCGGAGACGACGGAACCGTGGTCTGGGCTCCTCGCGGCGAACACGCCAGGCGCAGCCAGGATCGCTGTACCGCTGTTCGTGGCGCAGGGGCTGGCGGACAAGCTGGTGCGACCGGAGGCGACGGACGCGTTCGTCGCGCGCGAGAAGGGCGACGGCACGGCGGTCACCTATGACCGCATCCCCGGTGCCACGCACGGCACCGTGGCGAACAAGGCGGTGCCGCGGGTGCTGGACTGGCTGGATGCGAACGGCGGCGGCGCGGCGAACGCACGCTAGCCGAATCCCGACCCGCGCCATACTCTCGCACTGTGGACCTTCACCTGAACGGCAAGACCGCCATCGTCACCGGTGCCAGCAGAGGCATCGGACTCGCCATCGTGCGCACCCTGCTCGCCGAGGGCGCGCGCGTGACCGCCATCGCCAAGACCGTCACGGACGACATCGCAGCCCTGCAGGCCGACGACCGTTTCCGTTTCGTCTCCGTCGACCTGTCCGACCCGGCCAGGATCACCGCGTTCGCCGACGAGGTCGACGCACCTGTCGATCTTCTGGTCAACAATGTCGGGGCCGCACCGTCGCGCCCTGGCGGGTTCGCCTCCATCACCGACGACGACTGGATGCGCACCTACGGCCTCAACACGCTCGCCACGGTGCGCGTCACGCGCGCGCTCCTCGGGAAGATCCCGGAGGGCGGCTCGATCGTCAACATCGCCAGCGAGAACTCGAAACTCGCCGACCCGCTGGTGATGGACTACAGCGCCGCGAAGGCCGCCGTGCTCAGCTTCAGCAAGTCCCTCTCGAAGGAGCTCGGTCCGCGCGGCATCCGGGTGAACGCGATCAGCCCTGGCCCCGTCGCGACGGCGCTCTGGCTCGGCGACGGCGGCGTGGCCAAGACGGTCTCCGCAGCGGGCGGCGGTACCCCGGAGGAGGTGCGGCACGGCGCGGAGCAGGCGATGGTGACGGGCCGCTTCACGACGCCGGAGGAGGTCGCCGCCCTCGTCACCATGATCGCGTCCCCGCTCCTCGGCAACCTGACAGGCGCCGACATCGTCATCGACGGCGGGATGCGGCAGACGATGTGAGCCGGTGATGTCCGCCCACCCGTGTCCCCGGCGCGTGAGAGGCTGAGTCCCATGCCCGACACCCCCACTCCCGCCGGGTGGAAGGCGCAGGTCTCCGGGCTCACCCGTCCCGCCGCCTCCGCGGCTTCCCTGGCCGCCGCGCCCGCCCGCGCCGCCGCGCTGGGGCTGCAGTTCGAGCTGCGGGAGCGCACGCGCGCATCCACGGGCCGGTGGGATGCGCCGACGTCCCGCACCGCGACCGCCGCGGCAGTCGCGAACGCAGGCAAGGGCGCTCGCGGGATGCTGCGGCTGGGGGTGCGTCCCGTCATGCGGAGCGGCACGGGCAACTGGGTTCGCGGTTCGCTCACCTGGTCGGCGCTGCCTCATCTGCTCAACCGGCTGTCGCTCGATCCGGCGCAGCACGCCTGGTTCGGGCAGTTCGCCGCGCTGCACCGGGCCGGTCGGGATGTGTACGTGCCAGGCGAGGCGGACTGGCTCTCCATCGACGAGTTCGCGAGTCCACTGCTGTGGCCTTTGCTCGAGGAGGGGGAGCGGCTGGGCATCGCGCTCGTCACGGGGAAGCGCGAGACGGATGTCGACGTCGCCGATGGCGCGTCCGTGGCAGTGGATGCGGACACCCTGCCAGACGGCGGCCTGCGATTGCGCACGGTCGCCATCGTGGGGGAGACGGCGCATCCAGGGTCGGCGGCCGGGGCCATCGCCGACCACGGCATCTACCTCTGGAGCCTCGACCCAGCACCCCGGTTCACGCTCGCGCGCACGGCGAAGCCGCTGAGCGCTGAGCAGCGGCGGCTGCTCGCCGCCGACGACACCATCGAGGTGCCGGCGGACGAGACGGACGAGTTCCTGCGCTCCTACTATCCGCGGCTGCAGGGCGTGGTCGAGGTGGTGAGCACGGATGCGTCCGTCGAGTTTTCGGAGATCCTGCCGCCCGTGCTCGTACTCACGGCCACCTTCGCCGGGAACGACAGGCTCGAACTGGACTGGGCGTGGCTGTCCGCGATCGGCGAGGAGCCGGTGGATGCGCATCCCGTGCCCAGCGGACTGGTCGATGCGCTGGGGTGGCGTCCGCACGCCGCAGAGCTCACCGGGCTCGACGCGGCGGAGTTCTCCGCGACGCTCCTGCCCGCGCTGGAACGCCGGAAGGACGTCCGGGTCGACATCGTCGGGGACCGGCCGGACTACCGCGAGCTGGTGGACACGCCGAAGCTCGTGGTGACCACAGTGGAGACGGACAAGCGCGACTGGTTCGACCTGGGCGTACTGGTGACCGTCGAGGGGCGCACGATCCCGTTCACTCCGCTGTTCAAGGCGCTCTCGCAGGGCCGGCCGAAGCTGCTCCTGGTCGACAAGTCCTATCTGTCGCTGCAGCAGCCGGTGTTCGACCGGCTGAGGGCGCTCATCGACGAGGCGAAGTCGCTGGACGAGTGGGAGCCGGGCTCGCTGCGGATCAGCCGGTATCAGGCGAGCCTCTGGTCGGAGTTCGTGGAGCTCGCCGACGAGGCGCACCAGGCCGAATCGTGGCGGCGTACTGCGGAGGGTCTGCGGGCGATCCGCGATGGCGAGTCGCCCGACGATGTCGCCGTGCCCGCGTCCGTCGCGGCGACCCTGCGGCCATATCAGGTCGACGGCTTCCGCTGGCTCGCCTTCCTGTGGGAGCACGGGCTGGGCGGCGTCCTCGCCGACGATATGGGGCTCGGCAAGACGCTGCAGACCCTCGCGCTGATCGCCCACGCCCGTGGCAGGGAACCCGGCGGTCCGCCGTTTCTCGTCGTCGCGCCCACCTCTGTGGTCTCGAACTGGGTCGCGGAGGCCGCGCGATTCACGCCGGAGCTCAGCGTGCGCGCCGTCACGGCCACCCAGGCGAAGAGCCGCCGCCCGCTGCGCACCATCGCGGACGGCGCGGATGTGGTGGTCACGTCGTACGCACTGTTCCGGCTCGACATCGCCCGCTACCAGGCAGTGGGATGGGCGGGGCTGATCCTCGACGAGGCGCAGCTCATCAAGAACAGGACATCGAAGGCGCACGAGGCCGCCCGCGATCTGCGGGTGCCGTTCAAGCTCGCGATCACCGGCACCCCGATGGAGAACGACCTCTTCGACGTCTGGTCCATCTTCCGCGTCGTCTCGCCTGGCCTGCTGCCCCCGCGGTCGAGCTTCACCGACCGGTACCTCAAGCCGCTCGCGGCGGGCGACCGACCCGACCTGCTGGTCCGGCTGCGGCAGCGGGTGCGGCCGCTCATGCTGCGGCGCACCAAGGAGGCGGTCGCGTCCGAGCTTCCGCCGAAGCAGGAGCAGGTGCTGCGCGTCGAGCTGGCACCGAAGCACCGCAGGCTGTACGACCTCGTGCTGCAGCGCGAGCGCCAGAAGATCCTCGGACTGGTCGACGATCTGGACCGCAACCGCTTCATCGTGTTCCGCTCGCTCACGCTCCTGCGGATGCTGGCGCTCGACGCGACCCTGGTCGACGCACAGTATGCGGGCATCCCGTCGGCGAAGATCGACGTGCTGCTGGACGAACTCGCCGATGTGGTGGCCGGCGGCCACCGGGCTCTGATCTTCAGCCAGTTCACGAGTCTGCTGCGCACGGTCGCCGTCCGGCTCGACGAGCGCGGCATCGGGTACGCATACCTCGACGGCTCGACCCGCCGCCGTGACGAGGTCATCGACGGCTTCCGGGACGGCGACGCCCCGGCGTTCCTGATCAGCCTCAAGGCGGGCGGTTTCGGCCTGAACCTGACAGAGGCCGACTATGTCTTCCTGCTCGACCCGTGGTGGAACCCGGCGACGGAGTCGCAGGCCATCGACCGCACCCACCGCATCGGCCAGCAGAAGAACGTGATGGTGTACCGGATGATCGCCGACGACACCATCGAAGACAAGGTGATGGCGCTGAAGGAGCGCAAGGCCCGCCTGTTCGAGGCGCTGATGGACGACCCGGGCGGCGCGTTCGACGGGACGCTGAGTGCGGACGACATCCGGGGGCTGCTCGACAGCTGAGGCGGGATGGGCCCGGATGGGCTGGGCCGGGATGGGCTGGGCCGGGATGGGCTGGGCCGGGATGGGCTGGGCCGGGATGGGCTGGGCCGGGATGGGCTGGGCCGGGATGGGCTGGGCCGGCTTGGAGCGTTCGTCGAGGTTCGTGTCACATCCCGGACTCGGCCGGTGTCCTGATGGTGCATGGATACGAAAAAGGGAGACACCATGACCACCCAGCACCAGGTCGTCGTCATCGGCGGAGGATACGCCGGTGTGACCGCCGCCAACCGCCTGACGAAGCGCGACGATGTCGCCGTGACGCTCGTGAACGCGCAGCCGATGTTCGTGGAGCGCATCCGGCTGCACCAGCTCGTCGGCGGCTCCGACGACGCCGTCGTCGACTTCGGGAAGGTGCTCGCCGACCGCATCCGCCTCGTGGTGGACACGGTCGACCGCATCGACGCAGCCCGGCGGACAGTGATCCTCGCGTCCGGCGGCAGCATCGCATACGACCACCTCGTCTACGCGGCGGGAAGCGGCCGCGGCGACCTCGGGGTGACCGGCGCCGCCGAGCACGCGCTGCCGATCGCCGAGTTCGCGGATGCGGAGCGGCTACGGGATGCGCTCGCCGCGGCAGATCCGGCGGCTCCGGTGAGCGTCGTGGGCGCCGGCCCGGCCGGCATCGAGACCGCAGCGGAGCTCGCCGAGCAGGGCCGTGACGTCGTGCTGTTCTGCGCCGGTCAGCTCGGCCCGTCGCTGCACCAGCGCGCTCGCCGGGTGGTCGCACGCCGCCTGGCCGCCATCGGCGTGCGGATCGAGGACGGCCCAGGCTCGCGGGTGACCGCTGTGACTCCGGATGCGGTCGAGCTGTCAGACGGTCGCCGCATCCCGAGCGCGGTGACGATCTGGGCGACCGGCTTCGGCGTGCCCGACCTCGCGCGCCGCAGCGGCCTGACGACCGACGCGATCGGTCGCCTGGTCACGGACGAGACACTGACGAGCGTGGACGACGACAGGATCGTGGCGGCGGGCGACTCTGCCGCTCCGTCCGACGTTCCGGTGCGGATGAGCTGCCAGGCGGCGGGCCCGCTCGGCGGTCACGCGGCCGACACGGTGCTGCGCAGGATCGCGGGAGAGCAGCCGACGCCGTTCTCCCTCGGCTTCGTCGGCCTCTGCCTGAGCCTCGGACGCGACAGCGGGATCTTCCAGTTCGAGCACAGGGACGACACCGCGACGCGCGCGTTCATCTCCGGCCGCGCGGGCGCGAAGGTGAAGGCGCTGGTGTGCTGGGGAACGGTCGAGCAGCTCACGCTCGAAGCGCGGCACCCGGGAGCGACCAGGCTGCCGGCGGCCTTCGGCGATCGGGACCGCCGCCGTATGCTCGCAGAGTCGGACACGCTGGCGGTGGCCGGGCGAGGGGAGCGGAAGTGAGCGGGGATGCACGTGGGGACGAGCCGGGCGTTGCGCGGGGGGACGAGCCGCGCGGCGAGCTGACTGACGAGCTCGCGGACGAACAGGCGGACGAGGGAGACGCCGCCTCCGAGGACGCGACGGAGTTCTTCGTCGCGCACCGCAACCTCCTGTTCACGGTCGCTTACGAAATGCTCGGCTCCGCGGCCGACGCGGAGGACGTGCTGCAGGAGACCTGGCTGCGCTGGGTTCGCGTCGACCGGTCGAAGGTCCAGAACGAGCGCGCATACCTGGTGAGGATCGCGACCAGGCTGGCGCTCAACCGGCTGCGTTCCGTGCAGCGTCGCCGCGAGGCGTATGTCGGCCCGTGGCTGCCAGAGCCGCTGCTGACCGCGCCGGACGTCGCTGAGGACGCCGAGCTCGCGGAGAGCGTCTCGATGGCGCTGATGGTGGTGCTGGAGACCCTCGGCCCGACCGAGCGCGTGGTGTTCGTGCTGCGCGAGGTGTTCGGATTCAGCTTCGACGAGATCGCGGCCGCCGTCGACAGGGCTCCGGCCACGGTGCGGCAGATCGCCCACCGCGCCCGCGGCCACGTCGAGGCCAGGCGTCCGCGCGTCCCGGTGTCGGCCGCGGAGGCGCGGGCCGCGCTTGAGGCGTTCCGTGTCGCCGTGGAGACCGGGAACACGGAAGCGGTGCTGTCCGTGCTCGCGCCAGACGTCGTGCTCGTCAGCGACGGAGGTGGTCTGAAACAGGCGGCACTCCGCCCGATCGTCGGCGCGGAGAAGGTGGCGCGCTTCATCGCCGGCGGCATCCGCAAGACGGGCGCGACGGTCACCGGCGCTCCGACCACGGTCAACGGCAACCCTGCCCTGGTCCTCAGCGTCGACGGCGTGATGGACGGCGTCCTCGCCGCCCAGGTCGCTGACGGCCGCATCGTCGGCCTCTACTTCGTCCGCAACCCGCAGAAGCTCACCAGGGTCACGGAGGAGACGCCGCTGTCGCGCCGGTGAGGGTGGATGCGCGTGCGGCGTTGCCTCGGTACTCTGGGCCGATGCGGGGGATCGTGGTGTGGGCGCTGCTCACTGTTGCTGTCGTGCTGGTCGTGATCGGCGGAGCCGTGCTGCTGTTCGTGCCGGCCACGTTCGGCTGGACCGCGTACTCGCCGCTGTCGTCCAGCACGTTCAGCGGCATGTACCCGCTGACCGAGGAGCGTGCGATCGGCGCGACCTGCGCGATCGTCGGTCTGCTGATCGGCGCCGGCCTGGTCGGCTGGGGGATCGGGCGCCGGTCGGCGTCGCGCCCCGGTCAGGATGACGAGCAACCCTGACCCACTGAAATCCAATGTATGCGCCCTGGTCTGGGGGCGCGGAGTCAGTGGATTTCCTGAAAGACTGCTGTTCGTGTCTGCTCCGCGCCCCACCCTGCAATCGTCCGCCGAGAGCAGCGGAGAGCGGGCAGGCCGGCCGGCGCACCACGATCGCCGGGAGAGCCTGCGACGGCGAGCAGCGGCCGTCGTCGTCGCCGCGGGGCTGATCGCGGCCCTCGCCGCCTGCGGGGCGACCGCCGCAACGCCCCAGAGCAACGGAGCGGCGCGCAGCTCCACGCCGACCCCCGCCGTCACCCCCGAGCCGGATGCGCCCGATCTGGTCTCCGCGCCGGTCGACGCCGCATCCGTCGTCGCCTCGGCCACGCAGACCACTGCGACCGCCCTCCTGGAGACGCTGCCGGTCAAGGGACGCGCGCCCAAGACCGGCTACGACCGCACCGGCGAGTTCGGCGCGGCGTGGCTCGACGTCGACCGCAACGGATGCGACACCCGCAACGACATCCTCGGCCGCGACCTCCACCCGGCGACGGTGAGCGGCGGCTGCCGGGTGGTGTCGGGGACGCTGCTGGACGCGTATACGGGAAAGACGATCCCGTTCACCCGCGGGAACACCACATCGCTGGCCGTGCAGATCGACCACGTCGTCCCGCTGCTGAACGCGTGGGAGACCGGCGCCCAGAACCTGACGCGGGCACAGCGGATCAGTCTGGCGAACGACCCCCTGAACCTGATCGCGGTCGGAGCCGCCGTCAACGCCCAGAAGAGCGCAGGCGACGCAGCCACGTGGCTGCCGCCGAAGAAGGACTTCCGGTGCGCGTACGTCGCCCGCCAGGTGTCGGTGAAGGCCACGTACGGACTGTGGGTGACGAAGGCCGAGCACGACGCCATCGCCCGCGTGCTCTCCGGATGCGCGGACCAGCAGGCACCCGTGTCGCCGTTCGCACCACTTCCCGTTCCGCAGCCGGAGTCGACGGCCGAATCGGTGAACGCCGACCCTGCGCCGCCCGCACCCGCTGCGCCTGCGCCGGCTCCGCCTGCGCCGGCTCCGCCTGCGCCGGCTCCGCCTGCGCCGGCTCCGCCAGCCCCCGCCCCGCCCGCTCCGCCAGCCCCGGCTCCGCCCGCGCCCGCCGACGCCTTCTACCCCAATTGCGCAGCAGCACGGGCGGCAGGCGTCGCGCCCATCCACGTCGGCGAGCCCGGCTACTCGCGCAAGCTCGACCGTGACGGGGACGGCGTCGCCTGCGAGTAGCCGGTCAGCACCGTCCGCGCGCCCCTACCGGCGAAGCGCAGCCACGGCTATCTTCGTCGCCTCGGCGAGCAGAGCGTTGTCCGGCGTCGCGTCCGGCGCGTCCTTCCTCGTCAGCACCACCACGACGATCGGCGCCCGCCCTGCCGGGTACACCACGGCGATGTCGTCGCGCACGCCGTACTCGCCCGTTCCGGTCTTGTCGGCGACCGGCCAGGCGGGGTCGACGCCTGCGCGGATGGTGTCGTCGCCCGTCGTGTTGTCGAGCATCGTGTTCCGCAGCAGTGTGCGGTCGGCGGTCTCGAGGGTCTTCCCCAGCACCACCGAGCGCAGGTCGGTGGCGAACTGGGCGGCCGTCGTCGTGTCGCGGGGGTCGCCGGGGATCGCCGCGTTGAGGTCGGGTTCGACGCGGTCGACGTTCGTGACGCGGTCGCCGATCCCGCGCATCCACTGTTCCACCGCATCCGGGCCGCCGAGACGGGCGACGAGCAGGTTGGCCGCCGTGTTGTCGCTGAAGCGGAGCATGGCGTCGATGAGCTCGCGCACGGTCATGCCGGTGTCGACGAAGCGGCTCGTGATCGGGGCGTAGTCGAGGAGGTCTGCTTGCGTGTAGTGGATGACGGTATCGAGGTCGGCCGTCGTCGCGCGCTGCAGGGTGGCGGCGGCGATGAACGTCTTGTTCGACGACGCGAACGGGAAGCGCTCGTCCGCCCGGAAGCCGACGGTGCGCCCGCTGCCGGTGTCGATCGCGGTGACCCCGAGGGCCGCTGCGTGGCTGCGCTCGAGAGCGGCGAACGCCCGCGTCGTGGCCTCGGAGGTACCGGAGGTGGACGAGACAGCGGCCGTCGGCGCAAGGGCGGTCGGCGAGGCCACCTGACATCCGGTGACCGCGGTGGAGACCGCGACGGACACCACCGCGGCGCGGAGGACGAATCGTGTGCGAGAGTTCATCCCCTCACCCTCGCCTGTCCGACTCATCCCGTCGAAGACCGGATCGCGCCGACCCATGCTGATCGGGCATGAGCGTAGGCTGCTGCGGTGGACCTGATCGCGGCTTTCCGGGTGCTCGTCGAACTCGACGAGCGCGGCACGGTCACGCGCGCGGCCGCTGCCCTGGATGTGGCGCAGTCCGTCGCGAGCCGCCGCATCCTTGCGCTCGAGCGGCACTTCGGCGCGCCGCTCCTCGAACGGAACGCGCGCCGCGCCGTCCTCACGGCGTTCGGCCGCGACCTCGTGCCGTCCGCGCGCAGGCTCGTCCGCCTGGCCGACGAGGTGGAGCTCGACGCCGAACGCGCGCGGCTCCGCCCTGTGACGGTCGCGGTGCCGACCGGATGCCCGACCAGGGATCTCGCGGTCGCCGATGCGGCAGGTCGCGCTGTCGGCCTGCGGCTCGAGTTCCGCACGGCGCCTCCTCTCCGGCGCGCCGAGCTGGCAACGACCCTCGCGGTGCGGGTCGCGGTGCTCGCCGTGCCGGCGGATGAGGCGGCCTGGATCGCGGAGCTCGGCGCCGCGGGGCGCCGCCCGTCCGATCGCCCGCTCCGGCTGGACGGGCTGCGCACGTCCCGCGGCGCCAGCGCGCGACGGGATGGTGACGCTGGCTCACGCATCCGGATCGGGCCGGAGGACGACCTCCCGCACGTCCGGGACCTGCTCACCCGCGCTGGTTACGCCGCCGGACTCCTGCCAGGGCAGCTCCCGGTGGATGCGTCGATCACGTCCGCCCTCGCCGCGGTGCTCGCCGACGGGGATCTGCTGCTCTGCACCAGAGCGGAGGCGGACGACCTCGGGCTGCACTGGCGGCCCTTCGCCGGGCTCGACATCGCCCGCGGTTACGCCCTCGCCGGGGACAGCGCGCACGACGTGGACGTGGTGCGCGCGGCGGTAGCGGATGAGCTCGCGGCGGCGCTCGGTGCGGTGGATGCGCTGCGACCGCCCGCGGTGCGGGCGCTCGGGGTGCGACCGCCTGCGGTGCGACCGCCTGGAGACCCGCATGCCTGACCAGCGCCTCCTCAACAACATCCGTGCAGGCCTCGCGGGCGCCGGGCTCCGAGCATCCATCGTCGTCCGCGACATCGACTCCGGCCGCGAGATCGCCATCGACGCGGACGTCCCTACGCCGGCCGCGTCGCTCGCGAAAGTCCCGATCGCCCTCTCGGTCCTGCTCAGAATCGCCGACGGCAGGCTCGACGGCGCTTTCCCCGTGACGGTGCCGCCCGGCGATCCTGCGGAGGGCACGCCTGGCACGGGCAGGTTCCGTCACCCGTCGACCGTCGCCGTGGACGATCTCGTGTCGCTCGCGATCACCATCAGCGACAACGGTGCAGCGGACGCTCTGCTCGGCATCGTCCCCGCCGCAGCGGTGATGGCCGACCTGGACAGGCTCGGCATCAGGGGGATCGCCGTCCGGCACCCGTTCGCCGACCTGTCAGACACACCGCTCGAACGCCTCGGGCCGGACGACGCCCACCTCGCCCACACGCTCGCGATCCGCGGGAGCACCCCGGCGAACGGCCATCCGGTGCGGCAGCTCGACGTGGCCAGGACGAACACTGTCACCGCGAGTGGCTTCGCCGACCTCCTGGAGGCGATCTGGCGCGAGCGGGGCATCCCGTCGGCCGCCGCCGAGCGACTCCGCGAGCACCTGCACGGCAACACCGCGCGCCACCGCCTCGCTCCCGACCTCGCCTCGGACGACGCCCGCTGGGCATCCAAGACGGGAACGCTGCTCAACCTGCGGCACGAGGCGGGGGTGCTCGAGCACGCGGACGGTTCCCGCTTCGCGATCGTCGCGCTCAGCGCATCCACTGTCCCCGCAACCACGCAGCCGGCGGCGGAGGCGGCACTGGGCGCGGCGGTGCGGGAGCTGCACGCCCGCCTGTGGGGGTGAGCGGTGAGGCGTGGCGCTGCAATCTGTACTTCGCAAAAACCGCCCTGGCGTCCGCGGAAGAACTTTATGCAGCCTGGGCGTAGCCGATCGCGCCTGACCGGACGGCCATCGCCGTCATCACGAGCTCATCGCCCGCTCACCGCGCCCCCGACTCCCGCATAGTCCGCCACGATCCGTCTCGTCACGCCGTCGACCTCCATCAGCCCGCCGTACGGCAGGATCCACTGGGGCCGCGTGTGGCCGAACGGCACGCCGGTGCAGACGACCGCATCCGGGTTGTACCGCAGCACCTCGGAGATCACCGTCGCGCTCTGCTCCGCCCGGTACGCCGCTCGGTCGGGGGCGGACGGAATGTTCCCGAACTCGCTCGCCGGGGGCCGCGCCAGCAGCACAGCAGAGACGGCCTCGAGCACTCCGCGCTCGCCGAGGGCGCGCACCCAGCGCATGACCACTCGCGCCGGCGGCACCTCCTCGCTCGTCTCCAGCAGCAGGATGCCCCCGCGCAGCGCCTGCACCGGCGGCAGCCGGTCGGCGACCGCGAGCTGGTCCACCACTTCGATGCAGCCGCCCCAGGTCGGACCGACCACGCGCTTCTCCGCTCCCGCCCACACCCACGGCTCCGTCGCCTCGCGGTCGCCGTGCTCGGTCAGGGCGAGCGGGGAGCGCCAGTCGATCCCGAAGTCCTCGGAGACGCCGGGGTCGGTCACGTCGAGCCGTCCGCCGTCGAGGAGCGAGGCCAGCAGCGCGGCCAGGTGGATGTCGTCGATGCCGGGTCCTGCGCCCAGCTGCACCTGGGTCGAACCGCCGTAGTACGCCGCGATCCCGAGGTTCCAGAGCCAGTTCAGGATGTTCGTGTTGTCGCTGTACCCGAGGAAGATCGTCGGGTTCGCGACAGCGGCGGCCGCGTCGAGGTGGGGGATCACCGTGATCTGGTCGTCGCCTCCGATGGTCGCCAGAATCGCGCGGATGGCCGGGTCGGCGAAAGCGGCGTTGAGGTCGGCAGCCCGCGCTTCGGGAGAGGCATCGAGCAGCCGTGTCGTCGAGAACTCGACGGGAACGAGCCCGGTGGCCTCCGCGAGTCTCCGCATCGCCTGCTCGTGCACCTCCGGCGCGAATCCCGGTGCGGCGAACGACGGCGAGAGCACGGCGACCCGGTCGCCCGGCCGGAGCTTGGGCGGCGCGATCAGCGGCGAGGGAGCCAGGCGATCAGCCATGCCGACGCACCCCGTCAACTTCGTCCAGCGCCGGCCGCTCCGCCGTCGCTCCGCCGATGGCGCCCGTGCCGCCGAGGATCACCGCGCGCATCCGCATCCCCCCTGTGATGGTGTCCACTGCAATCTACCGGCAGTGGATGCGCTACCGGCAGGGGATGCTCGGCGCGCTTCGGTCAGCGCTCCAGCTCGATCACCAGTTCCGAGTGCGTGGCTATCCGCAGCCCGGTCTGCACGAACCCCTCGCGTTCCAGCGGCACCAGCCCCCAGCTGTCGGGCGTCGCCGGGGTCTCCGCGTATTCGATCAGCCACACGCGCTCGATCCCGGCGAGGCGGCCGCGGGAGTCGGCCTGGTCGACGGTGTACGCGGTGTCGTGCCAGGTGTAGTTCTGCTGGAACGGCACCTCGAGCGTGACGTCCACCAGCCCGGTGAACCCGGCGGGGTAGGTGTGCATGGCCAGCCGGGGCCGCCGGGAGGGGCGGGCGCCCTCGTCGAAGATCACGCCGTCCCCCGGATGGGCGTGGGCGCCGATCACCGCGCTGAGCTCCGCCCAGTCGCTGTCGTTCTTGGCGTACGGCGTGCGCTGCCCGACGTAGGCAGGGACGATCAGGGCCAGCAGCACCGCCCCGGCCGCGATGCCCGCCCAGGCGCGCAGCGTGAACAGCGTCCGGAGCCCGTACGCCACCAGGATCGCGGCGGCCGGAGCGCAGAACGAGACGTAGCGGGCGGTGAAATCGGGGATCACGGTGTGCGCGGCGACGAGCACCCCGGTCGGCACGACCAGCCAGGCGACCCCCACCGCGATCGGCGTCGGCGTGGTCCTGGTCGCCATCCAGGAGTTGCGCACGCCGGCGCGCGTCCGCATCCACCACGGGATGCACACAGCGGCCAGCATGAGCGCCCAGGCCGCAGCGGCCACCCACCAGGAGCTGAACCAGAGCGAGCTGAACAGGATCTGGAACGATGCCTGATCCGTCTGGGTCAGGTAGGAGATCTGGTGGTGCTCGAGGAGCCCGGCGACACCGAGAGGCAGCGCGGCGACCGCGGCTCCGGCGACCGCGGCCGCCCAGCCGATCAGGGTCGCCCTCCGCACGCGAACCGTAGCGAGGATGATCGCGTGCACCAGGACGAACAGGGCGACGTAGAGGAACACGTATGTGCCGACCGCGAGGATCACGCCGTACGCGAACCACCAGCGGCGGCCCACCTCCCGCCTGTGCAGGATCTCGACGAGCAGCACAGTCAGCCAGGCGGCACCGGCGGCGCTGAACGCGAACGAGCGGGCTTCCTCGCCCATGTACGTCACGCGAGGCAGGATCATGCAGACCGCTCCGGCGACGATCGCCATCCGGCGTCCGTCCAGTCGCCAGATCAGCACCACCACCGCGGCAGTCGTCAGTCCGACGGCTACCGCGCTGGGGAAGCGCAGCACGAACGGGGAGGTGCCGAAGAGATGCACCCACACGTGCAGGCCCAGATAGTACGCGCCGTGCACGGCGTCCACGTGGCCGAGCATCGACGCCAGAGACGGCAGGGAACGCTGGGCGGACATGAGGCTGGCCGCTTCGTCGCCCCACAGCGACGGGATCCACGAGCCGGCAGCGGAGAGCAGAGTCGCCAGGAGCCCGGCGACGGTCGCGACGAACCAACGGGCGTCGGAGAGCGGCCGGACACGGGTCGGCGCTGGACGCGTCGCGACGAATGCCACCGGGTGACCTCCCCTCTCACAGGCGAACCCACGCAGGGCGGACTGTTCCCCCCAGTCCATCCTGTTGTGTCTCAGAATCCTCCAAGACAGCGCGACACGCTAGGAACCTGAGCGGATCGGCAGGCTGGGCAGGCTCAACCTGAGCACCGTCCCGTCGTCGCCGGTCGCCGCCACGTCGACGCTCCCTCCTGCGCGTGCCGCGAGGTCGCGGACCAGGGCGAGGCCGATTCCGAAGCTCGGGCGAGTACTGCTCGCAGAGCGGGATGCGACACCAGCGTCGCCCGTCGCGGTCCTGGGCGCCCGCGCGAACCGGTCGAAGATCCGTCGGGGGTCGATCCCCTGGATGCCGCCGCCCTGGTCGGTCACCGTCAGCAGCACCGTCCGTCCCTGCACGCGCACCGCGACCGTGATCGTCGACCCGTCCGGCGAGTGGGCGATGGCGTTGTCCACCAGCGCGGTGATGCAGCGCTGCAGGCTCGCAGCAGGCATCGCGACCTGCGGGTCCTGCTCGGTGTCCGAATCCACCTGCACCAGGATGCCGTGCGGCTCGGCGAGCACGCGCATCGCGTCGACGGCCCTGCCGACGGAGGAGAGGACGCGGGTCGGGCCAGCCGGCGCATCCTGGACGGGCTCCGCGGCGAGCAGCAGGTCGTTCACGATGTCGATCAGGGCGCGCGTGTCCGTGCGCAGCTCTGCGACGATCGGCGAGGACGGGTCGTCGGCTGCGAGGGCGCGCTGCAGGATCTGCAGGCGCGCGTCGAGCACGGCCAGCGGAGTGCGCAGCTCGTGACTCGCGTCCTGCACGAACGTCCGCTGCATCCGCAGCGCCCTTCCGAGCGGCTCGACGGCGCGGCGCGTGATGATGAGGCTGGCGAGCCCTGCCACCGCGACCGCGAGCACACCGACCACGACGAACGCGACCATCGCCTCTGTGGTGTCGATGTAGATCTTGTGCTCGCCGGGCCGCGGCTTCTCCGCGAGCTCTGCAGGCCGGAGCTGGTCGAGGACGAAGAAGAACGCCACTCCGATCGCGGCGATGACCAGCGCGCCGGAGGCGATGGTGATCTGCAGGCCGACCACCCTGGATGCACGACGGACGGCCGTCGCATCCACATCGTTCTCTGCGCGGCGCGTCACGGCCGCCCCAGCCGGTAACCCTCGCCGCGCACCGTGCTGATCAGGTCTTTGTCCGTCTTGCGTCGCACGTAGTGCACGTAGGTGTCGACCGTCCCCGGCTGCTCGTCGCTCTCGAACACTTCGCTCAGGATCTGGCGGCGGGTGAACGTGCGCAGCGGGTTCTCCGCGAGGAGCCGCAGCAGCGCGTTCTCCCGCACGGTCAGCTGGATGCGCCCGTCGTACGGCGAGTAGATGCAGCGGCTCTCCGGGTAGAACTGCCACTCGCCCACCGGCAGCGACGGACCCTCGCCGGTGAAGGTCCGCGTGATCGCGCGGAGCCTGGCGAGCAGCTCGTCGAACTCGAACGGCTTCACCAGGTAGTCGTTCGCGCCCGCATCCAGACCGTCGACTCTGTCGCCGAGGCTGCCGAGCGCCGTCAGCATCAGGATGGGCGTGACGACCCGGCGGGCGCGCAGCGTCTCCACGATGGTCACCCCGTCCAGCCCGGGGAGTCTGCGGTCGACCACGATCGCGTCGAAGGTCCCCTCCAGACCCACGCGAAGCCCGTCGTCGCCATCGGCGACCAGTGTGACGTCGTAGGTCTCCGCGAGCACCTGCTCGATCAGCGGGCCGAGCTGCTGGTCGTCCTCCACCAGCAGCAGGCGTTGTCTTTCCCGGTCCATGATCGCTCACCATACTGCCCGGCCAGTGGATGCGCCTTAGCGCTTTCTTGGAACCGACTCGGCAGAGTGTGCTGGTGCTGCGCAACAAAGTCCCCGAGGTGACCGCCCTGTTCTGGGTGGCGAAAGTGCTGACCACGGCGATGGGGGAGACCACCTCCGACTTCCTCGTGCACCAGATCGATCCGCCCGTGGCGGTGGCCGGCGCTGCGCTGGTGCTCGCCGTCGCCCTCGTGCTGCAGTTCGCCGTGCGCCGGTACATCTCCTGGGTCTACTGGTTCGCCGTGCTGATGGTGGCGGTGTTCGGGACGATGGTCGCCGACGTCATCCACGTGCAGTTCGGCGTGCCGTACCTGGTCTCCACCACGGCGTTCCTGGTGATCCTGGCCGCGGTGTTCGCACTCTGGTACGGCACGCAGCGCACACTGTCCGTGCACACGATCGACACCAGGCCGCGCGAGTTCTTCTACTGGGCGGCGGTGATGACCACCTTCGCGCTCGGCACGGCGGTCGGCGATCTCACCGCGGTCACCTTCGGTCTCGGCTACCTCGCGTCCGGCCTGGTGTTTCTGGTGCTGTTCGCCCTCCCCGGTGCCGCATACCGCTGGTGGGGCCTCGGCGGCACGGCCGCGTTCTGGATGTCGTACGTGCTCACCCGGCCGTTCGGCGCATCCATCTCGGACTGGCTGGCCGTGTCGCACGCGCGCCACGGGCTGGGTTTCGGAACGGGGCAGGTGAGCCTCGTGCTGTTCGCTGCGATCGTGATCGTCGTCGCGTTCAGCGGGTCGCGCCGGAAGCAGCAGGGGCTGCGTGCTGGGCAAACCCATAGGAAGGCCTCAGCCCCTCCCCAGCCGGAGTAAGAATCGCGCAAGAATCACCAGCGATCGTTGATGTCATGGAGATCAGACCATGACTGCGATCGCGACACCGCGCAGAGTCGCAGCGCGCGCAGCCGGCCACGCGGCCAGGCGGCGGCGTTCCCTCACCGTCCGCATCGTGCTGGCGGCCGGTCTCGTCGGGGTGCTGTGGATGTGGTGGGCCACCGTGCCTGCCACGTTCACCACCACCCCGGCCAGCGTCGCGACCACCGTCGGCGAGCTGAGCGGGATGCTCGGCGCCTACCTCGTCTGCGCCCAGGTGCTCTTGATCGCCAGGGTGCCGTGGTTCGAGCGGGCGGTCGGGCTCGACCGGCTGGTGTCCTGGCACCGCTCGCTCGGCGCATCCGTGGTCTTCCTGGTGATCACGCACGTCGTCTTCATGGTCGTCGGCGGCGAACTGCTCGACAAGGCGATGCCGTGGGACGAGTTCGTCTCGATGCTGCAGAGCTACCCGGACATGCTGACCGCGCTCATCGGCACCATCGCGTTCCTCGTCGTCGGGCTGAGCAGCGCCAGGTGGATCCGTTCGAAGCTGTCGTACGAGGTCTGGTACTGGCTGCACGTCACCACGTACGTCGCAGTCTTCCTCACCTTCTTCCACCAGCTCAGCGGCGGGGCGCACTTCGTCGGGGAGCCGGTCAACCGCATCCTGTGGATCGCGCTGTACCTCGGGACGGCCGCAGCCGTGCTCACCTGGCGTTTCGTGCTCCCGACGATGGATGCGTGGCGTCATCGGATGCGCGTCGAAGCGGTCATCCAGGAGGCGGAGGGTGTGTCGAGCGTCTGGCTCAGCGGTCACCGGCTGGGCGACCTCGGCGTCCGCGGAGGCAACTTCATGAACTTCCGCTTCCTCGCCTGGGGGCACCTGCTCACAGCGCACCCGTACTCGGTGTCCCGCCTGCCGTCCGACGGCTACCTGCGCATCACGGTCGGCGCGCTCGGCGACCACTCGACCAGACTGGCCGGCCTGAAGAAGGGCACGCTCGTCTTCGCGGAGGGGCCGTTCGGACACTTCACCGCCGACAGGGCGAGCAGGTCGCGCATCCTGCTGATCGCGGGAGGGGCGGGCATCGGGCCGATCCGGGCGCTCGCAGAGGAGTTGGCCGACCGCGGCGCGCAGCCCGTCGTCCTGTACCGCGCGCACTCGACGGCTCACCTCGCGCTGCTCGCCGAACTGCAGGCCATGCGCGGCGTGATCGTGGTGCCGGCGCCCGGCAGGCGCGGCGAGCTCGGCTACGACCCGCTCGATGTGCCGGCGATGCAGAACTTCATCCCCGCTCTGCGCGACTGGGAGGCCTTCATCTGCGGCCCC
Organism: Leifsonia sp. NPDC102414; assembly: GCF_044765685.1. Classification (NCBI taxonomy): domain Bacteria; kingdom Bacillati; phylum Actinomycetota; class Actinomycetes; order Micrococcales; family Microbacteriaceae; genus Leifsonia; species Leifsonia sp. NPDC102414. The sequence goes on along the minus strand of NZ_JBIWKN010000002.1, from coordinate 400,488 downwards.
GAGGGAATGGCGGACAGGGCGGAACTGACCCTCCGAGAGCTCGGGATGCCCGGGCGCTTCATCCACCGAGAAGAACTGAGCATGTCATGAGTCAGAAGAAGTGGCGCGGGACGATCCTGTTCACGGTGATCGTCGTGGTGATGGGCGGGACCATCGGCCTGAAGCTGTACGGCATCGGCGAGCAGGGTACGGCGACGACGGCGGCCGTCGCCGGGACGACGAGCTCGGGGACGGGGTCGACGGGCTCCGGGACGGGGTCGACCGGCACGACCGGTTCGACGTCCACCGGCACGGGTTCGTCCGCCTCCACCCCCAGCCCGTCTGCGACGTCGACCCCGTCGACAGCGACGGCGTCGGCCACCAAGGTCATCACGGGGAGCACGGTCGACACCCGCTACGGTCCCATCCAGCTCCAGGTGACGTTCTCCGGTTCGACCATCACGGCGATCACCGCGTTGCAGACCCCGAACCAGGACAGGCGAAGCGTCTCGATCAACGAGCAGGCGGTGCCGATGCTCACCCAGGAGGCGATGTCGTCGCAGTCCGCGAAGATCGACACGATCTCTGGCGCGACGTACACCTCGGAGGGCTACATCCAGTCGCTCCAGTCGGCGATCGACCAACTGTGAGGTTCGTCGAGACCGTCATGGGCATCCCGATGTCCATCGACATCCGGGATGCGGGCGACCACTCCGACGCGGCAGCGCGCGCCTTCGCCGTGCTGCGCGAGGCGGATGCGCGGTTCAGCGTCTACCGGCCGGACAGCGAGGTGAGCGCTGCCAACCGCGGTGAGCTCGGCCCTTCCGCGTTCAGTGCGGACCTGGCCGAGACGATCGCGCTGGGCGAGGAGGCAGAGCGGGCGTCTGGTGGCGCGTTCCGCATCCACAGGCCCGAAGGGACGCTCGATCTGGACGGCGTGGTCAAGGGCTGGGCGGCCGCGCGTGCGGCCGGGGAGCTGCGTGCGGGCGGGGTGCGCCGGTTCTGCCTGAACGCGGGTGGCGACGTGGTGGTCGGGGACGGCCCTGGCGGTGACGGTTCTGAGCGCGACAGGGAAGGCGGTGCCGGGGAAGGCGGTGCCGGGGAAGGCGTTGCGGCGGTGGATGCGTGGAACGTCGGGGTCCGCACCCCCGCCGACCCCGCCGCGATGCTCGCGGTGCTGTCGGTGAGCAACGCCGCCGTCGCGACCTCCGGCGCGTACGAGCGCGGCGCCCACATCGTGGACGGCCGCACCGGCGCGCCGGCGACCGGCCTGCTCAGTGCGACGGTGATCGCCGACGACCTCACCACCGCCGACATCCTCGCGACAGCCGTCTTCGCCCTCGGCCCTGCAGGGATCGACTGGGCTGTGCTGCGCGGTGCTCGCGGCGTGCTGGCCCTCACCGACGCCGGGGAACTGCTCGGGGCCGGTGTCATCGACTTCGCGCATCCACTGGCGTGAACGGGATGGAGAAGGGAGCGGACACCTATACTGCGACAGTGAACGGGACACCCCGCGTACTGGTTGCCGAGGACGACGCACGCCTGGCCGGGATGCTGACCGAACTGCTCGCCTCGGAGGGCTACGAGGTCGTCGTGGCGAAGGACGGCCAGCGCGCACTGCACCTCGGGCTGACCGAGGAGGTCGACGTGATCGTGCTCGATCGCGGGCTCCCGATCATCGACGGGCTCGACGTGCTGCGCCGTCTCCGCGCCAGCGGTGCGACGGTCCCCGTCCTGATCCTCTCCGCGCTCGGCAACGCCGCCCACAGGGTCGAAGGCCTCGACGGCGGTGCGGAGGACTATCTGGCGAAGCCGTTCGACATCGACGAACTGCTGGCCAGGCTGCGCGTGCTGAGGCGCAGGGGCGCATCCACTGGCTCCGCCGCCTCCGCTGTGCGCTTCCGCGGCGGGATGCTCGACGTCGGAAACAGGACGGTCGTCACAGCGGAGGGCGCGCGCGTCGTGCTCTCCGAGCGCGAGTCGGCGCTGCTGGAACAGCTCGCCAGGCGCCCGACGCAGGTGTTCTCCCGCGCTGTGCTCCTGGAGAGCGTCTTCGCCGACGCAGACGACCCCGGCGTGGTCGACACCTACGTGCACCACCTCCGCAAGAAGTTCGGCCGCGATCTGATCGAGACCGTCCGCGGCCTCGGCTACCGGATGGGGTCGGCATCGTGACGTCCCCGGAGCGCAGGGAGGCCCGTTCCGCCGCGACCAGGCTCGCCGTGCAGTTCACCGCGGTCATCCTGGTGCTGTTCGCCGTGCTCGGCTTCGTGGTCTACGCGGTCGTCTCGGCCGGCCAGGCGGAGTCGGCGAAGCGCACGCTGGCCGACGCATCCATGGTCGACTCCGTGCACGACGCCCCGCGCAACCTGCTGATCACGGTGATCTCGCCGCAGGGCACGGACAGTTCGCCCGGGATGCCGGACGGCCTGCCGGACCAGGCGGCCCTCTCCCGCGTCGAGGCGGGCGGCGCTCCGGAGACGTCGACCATTCAGGCGGACGGCATCAGCTATCTGACCGTCACGGACGTGCGCCGCGGCAAGGTGGTGCAGATCTCCTACAGCCTCGCCGAGCAGCAGGAGGAGCTGAACCGGCTGGTCGTCGCCCTCGTCATCTCCGGCATCGTCGCCGCTGTCGCCGCCTCGTTCATCGCCGTGTTCATCGCCCGTCGAGCGATGCGACCGCTGGCCGACGCGCTCGCCCTGCAGCGGCGCTTCGTCGCCGACGCTAGCCACGAGCTGCGCACCCCGCTGACGCTGCTCAGCACGCGCGCCCAGCTGGTGCGCCGCAGGGCACGGGATGCGTCCCCCGCCGTCGACCAGGAGGTGCGGTCGGGCATCGACGAGATCGTCGACGACAGCAAGGCCCTCACCGAGATCGTCGAAGACCTGCTGATCGCGGCCGACCCGCGCCAGGCGACGGAGGCGGAGCAGGTGGACCTCGGCGCTGTGGCCGCCGCTGTAGCGCGCGCGGCGGAGGCGCGCGCGGTGGAGCGCGGGGTGCGGATCGAGACGCGCGGCGGGGGCGAGACGCGCGGGTGGAGTGAGGCGGGTGCTGAGCCCGCGGGCGTGGCTGCGTCGGACGGTGGGGCTGCGCCGGCGCCGGCCGTCGTGTCCGGCGCCCCCGTTTCGCTGCGGAGGATGGTGGTGGCGCTGGTCGACAACGCGGTGGATCACGCCGCATCCCGAGTCCTCGTCGAAACCAGGCGAGACAGGGGCTCGGTGATCCTCAGCGTCAGCGACGACGGCCCCGGCTTCGCGGACGGAGCCGACCGCCGCGTCTTCGAGCGCTTCGCATCGTCACGGGCGACCGACGAGGTCGCGCGCCACTACGGCCTGGGCCTCGCCCTCGTCGCTGAGGTGGTCGAACGCCACCGGGGGACGGTCGCGGTGAGCAACGACGGCGTCGGCGGCGCCGGTGCCGGAGGCCGCGTCACGGTGCGCCTCCCCGCATCCCCGCGCGGCTGACGGTCAGGCGAGTCCGGTCGGGACGGGTCAGAACGCGAAGACCTGCCCGAACACGATCACCAGGATGAGGAAGATCCCGACGATTCCGCCGATGACCCCGAGCGTGCGCTTCGACAGCTTCGCGATTCCGAAGCCGACCAGGAACGGCAGCGCGAGGCACCCCAGCGCCAGAATCCACCAGAACGCCTGGAACCCGAACTGCGACGCCGATTCGAGCCTCCCGCCGAACAGCTTCTGCGTTGCCGGATGCGTGGCGAACGCGATGCACGCCGACAGCGGATACGCGATCAGCACCGCGACGATCAGCCCGGCGAACGCACCCCACGCACCCCGCCCGACTCCCGCCCCGATGTCGAGCGTCTCTTCCCGATGCGGCCCCTGCTTGCTCTTCGTGCTCATGCGCACAGCATAGGGGGCGGTCGGGTGCCCGGTCAGGATTCGCTGGACGCGATGAACGATATGGACGTTTTGAACGTTTTGGGCGATAATCTATTCATGATCGCTAACACACGCGCAAGGAGCAAGGACCCAGTTGTCGTTGACCCGCCGCAGGATCTCCGCGAACTCCTGGACCTAGCGCAGTTCCTTGAGCACCACACGGCGCCCGCTGTCCTGGTTGGCCCCGACGGCGAGCAAATCCCTCTGCCCATGGAGGCATACGATGTGCTGCGAGAGGTCGTGAAGGCGATGCAGCACGGCGAATCCGTGAGCGTTGAACCGATCGATCGGCAGTTGACGACGCAGCAAGCTGCCAGCTTGCTCGGTGTGAGCCGCAGCACGCTCGTCCGACTCCTCGACGAGAATGAACTGCCGTTCGATCGCCTGGGGGACTCGCGCCATCGCCGCCTGCGACTACACGATGTGCTCGCATATCGGGAGCGCAAGAGGGCGGATCGGCGCGCCCGCCTCGATGAGTTGACTCGTCAGGCGGACGAGGATGGTCTATACGACGTGGACGCTGACGCATATCAAGATGCCTTGGCTGCGGCGCGGAAGTCGTAGCGTTGGCCATCTTCTCGGCCTTTCTGGACGCGTGCGTCCTGGTGCCCGTCGCACCGTGCGACACGATGCTTCGGATGGCTGACAATGGAGCGTTCCGGCCCCTGTGGTCCGCGAAGGTCATTGACGAGGCTCAGCGTGCTCTGGAGCGCATTCACCCAGACGTTGACCCGAATCGGTTTCGTAGCCGGTTCAGGTCGATGAACGAGGCATTCGACGATGCCCTGGTCAGGGGTTGGGAAACGCTGGTGAACTCCATCGAGCTTCCGGATCCGAACGACGCGCACGTGGTGGCGGCCGCGTTGGTTGGCAGGGCCGACGTGATCGTGACGGAGAACACGAAAGACTTTCCAGACCGCGCGCTTGGTGCTCTTGGACTCAAAGCTGTCCGGCTCGATGAGTTCCTACTCGACCAGTTCGACCTCTCACCGAAGGGCGCGTGCCGAATCATTACCGAGCAGGCGGCCGCGATGAAGCGTCCGCCGGTCGAACCCGCGCAACTGCTGGATCGGCTCTCGCGCAGCGGAGCGCGGGTTTTCGCTCAACGCGTGCGTGACGAGCTGGCTGCATAGGGTGCAACGGCTGTCGCGCCCTCGGTGCCAGGCGCCTCACGGTAGGACGCTTTAGGTGGGGTATCACCGTGTGCGCCTCGCCAATGACACGCGAGGACCGGGACCAGCCACGCCAGACCCCATAGCGCCGACCGCGGCACAGGATTAGGCTCCGAACCAGATCCACCTCGTCAGCACCGAGTCATCATCGCGTCGTCGAAGGAGGCCGGACATGGCTCTCGGCTCGAATCCGCAGCATCAGCAGCATCAGCAGCGCCCGCACCACTCGCATGGCCCGTTCTCCGACGGGTTCTTCCACAACCCGGATTTCGACTTCGAGCTGCGTGTCGTTCTCGGGCACGCGTTCTCGGGCGCCGCGGACACCGGGGAGGTGCTTGCGGCGGTGGAGTCCGTCGGCGAGCACGACCATGAGGCGTGGTTCGCGGCGTGGCTGGCGCTCGGGTCGCGCATCCGCGCGGCGGGCGACGATCAGGCCGCGGCGGGGAACGACATCAGTGCCTCGCGTTCCTACCTGCGAGCGGCCACCTACCTCGGCACGGCCCTCAACGCGGTGGCGTCGCTGCCGTCGTCGGATGCACTGCTCTCGACGTTCCGCGCGCACCGGGCCGCGTGGGACCGGTTCGTGGACACCACGCCCGTCTCCATCCACCGGGTGAGCATCCCGTATGAGGGCACGACGCTGCCCGGCTACTTCTTTCGTCCGTGGGGGCTCGCAGGATCGGGGCGCACGCTCATCATGAACAACGGCAGCGACGGTGCCATCAGCTCGCTGTGGGCGAGTGGCGGAGCCGGGGCGCTGCAGCGCGGGTACAACGTGCTCATGTTCGACGGCCCAGGCCAGCAGGCGATGCTGTTCGAGCACGGGATGCCGTTCCGGCACGACTGGGAGGCCGTGATCACTCCGGTCGTTGACTACCTGCTCGGGCGGGATGACGTCGACCGCGACAAGATCGCGCTCTACGGCATCAGCCAGGGCGGCTACTGGGTGCCGCGGGCGCTCGCGTTCGAGCACCGGATCGCCGCGGCCGTCGTCGATCCTGGCGTCGTGGATGTGTCCAGTTCGTGGACGGGGCACCTGCCGAAGAGCATGTTGAAGCTGCTGGCGGAGGGCGAGAGGGAGAAGTTCGACCGCGACATGGAGCTCGCCATGAAGTTCTCGCCGGACCTCGCACGCACCTGGGAGTTCCGGGCGCGGCCGTACCAGAAGGACGGCTACTTCGACACGATCACCGCGGTCCTCAACTACCGTCTCGACAACGTCGCGTCCTCGATCAGGACACCGCTGCTCATCACCGACCCGGAGGACGAACAGTTCTGGCCTGGCCAGTCCCGCCGTCTCGCCGAGCTCACCCCTGGCGTCTCCACCGTGGTGCCGTTCACCGTGAACGAGGGCGCGAACTTCCACTGCGAGCCGCTCGCCCGCTCGCTGGTCGACCAGCGGATGTTCGACTGGCTGGATGCGCGGCTCGCCTGAGCGGAGGCGCGCAGCACGGCCGGCGAACGCCTACTCGAAAACCGGCGTCGTGAAGCGGCGCTCGTAGCGGCGGATGCAGCCGGTGTCACGCGCGTACTGCACGGCGGCGACGCATTCCGGGTCCGTCGCGGCTGCCGTGCGGTATTTCTCGTACTCGGCCATGGACGGGAACGTGAACAGCGCGAACGCCTCGTCGCTGTCCCCCTCGCTCGGCATGAAGTAGCCGTGGTGGTCGCCACCCAGCTTCTCGACCAGCCGGATCCAGCGTCTGCCGTACTCGGTGAACTCCGCGAGCTTCGCGTCGTCGATCTGGTAGCGGAGGTGCACAGTGATCACGGTCGGTCTCCCCTTCGTCGGCCGGTGATGCCGATCGGATCGGCGGCGCCCAGCCTATAACGCCAGGGTCAGGAACGCGCTGTTCGGATCGTCGGTGTACGAGCCGAACGGGCCGGACTCCACGAAGCCCGCCCGAGCGTACAGCCGCCTGGCCGGGGCGAAGAACGCCATCGAGCCGGTCTCCAGTGACACCCGCTCGACGCCGCGCTCGCGTGCGTCGCCGAGCACGAACTCCAGCAGCGCCGCGGCGATGCCCTCGCCGCGACGCTCCGGGTCCGTGCGCATGCTCTTGAGCTCTTCGTGGCCGGGCTCCTCGAGCGCAGCCAGGGCCGCCGTGCCGACGATGGTTTCCCCATCCCGCGCCGTCCAGAGGCGGACGTGTGGCGCTTGCAGCGCGGCCAGGTCGAGGGCGTGCCTGCTCTCCGGCGGCGCTGTCGGCTCAATGTCGTCCAGGTGCGCCTGCAGGAACTCGCGCAGGGCGGGGGAGGCGAAGTCGGCGCGGGCGATCACGAGGGTCGGAGGCATAGGACGACGCTACAACGGCCGCGTCGAGGTGTTCGAGTCCGACTCCGTGAACGCGTGCCGCCGCACCGCGAGGGTCAGTCGTCCTGCGCGGTGGGCGCGTGGGTGTGCATCCTCGCCCCTTCGTCGTTGAAGATGCTGATGACCTGCGCCGGCTTGCCGCCCGTCGCCGACATCGCGTGCGGGGTGCGGGTGTCGAACTCGGCGGCCTCGCCGCGGGTGAGCGTGAGGTCCTGGTCGCCGAGCCTGAGGCGCAGCCGGCCCGAGAGCACGTAGAGCCACTCGTAGCCGTCGTGCACGCGCAGCTCGGGGAGGGTCACGTCGGGAGGGTAGGTGATCTTGTACGTGTGCACCGGTGAACCCTCGGGGGCGAGCGGCGCAATGATCAACCCGTCGCGCCGGATCACCGGGCGGTGGATGCGCGGATCGGGGGCGTCGACGCTGATGAGGTCGTCGACGCGGATGCCGAGCTGCCTGGTCAGCGGGAGCAGCAGCTCCAGGCTGGCCTGGCGTTTGCCGGACTCCAGGCGCGAGAGGGTGCTCGCGGACATCCCGGCGCGCGAGGCGAGCTCGTCGAGGGTCCAGCCGCGGGAGCGCCTGACCACCCGCAGCCTGGGGCCGACCTGTGCCAGCTCTTCGCGCATCCACTGTCCCGTCTGTCGAGGTCCGTGCTTGCCAATTCCGCAAGCGTGCTTGCGATAATGTCACGGATCGCCTGGACTGGCCAGATGAACACTCCAGACCCCACCACCGCTCGGGATGCGATCGTCATCGGGGGCAGCGCCGCCGGCCTGTCCGCCGCGCTGCTGCTCGGCAGGGCGCGACGCAGGGTGCTCGTGATCGACGCAGGGCTCCCGCGCAACCGCTTCGCCGAGCACATGCACGGCGTGCTCGGGAACGAGGGTGCGGCGCCGGCAGACTTCGTGAGGAAGGGCAGGGAGGAGGCGGCCGGGTACGGCGTCGAGTTCCTGGACGGCGTCGTCGAGAGCGTCGTCGACGTCGAGGGCGGGCTGACGGTGACGCTCGCGGACAGCCGGGTGGAGACGGCTCGCGCCGTGGTGGTGGCGACCGGCATCGCCGACGAGCTGCCTGCCGTCCCCGGCCTGGCGGAGCGCTGGGGGAAGACGGTGCTGCACTGCCCGTACTGCCACGGCTGGGAAGTGCGCGGCGCGCGTCTCGGCGTGCTCGCGACGTCGCCGATGGCGCTGCACCAGGCGCGGCTCGTGCGGCAGTGGAGCGACAGTGTCGTGCTGTTCTCGGCAGGGGCAGGGCCCATCGACCCCGTGGATGCGCGGAGACTGCGTGCGCGGAACGTCGCGCTCGTCGAGTCCCCGGTGGTCGAGGTGCTGGGCGACGGCGCGCAGGTCACCGGGGTCCGCACCGCGGACGGGCAGGTGACGGAGCTCGACGCACTGTTCACGGCCGGTGTCCCGAGGCCACGCGATGGCTTCCTCGCCGCGCTCGAGCTGCCGCGCACCGACTTCCCGATGGGGCTCGGTTCGTTCCTCACCGTCGATCAGGCGGGGAAGACCGGGCACGCGCGCGTCTGGGCGGCCGGCAATGTCGTGAATCCGATGGCGACGGTGCCGATGGCGGTCGGAGCCGGCGCACTCACTGGTGGAGCCGTGAACGGTGCGCTGATGGAGGAGGACTTCGACCTGGCCATGGCCGACGCCGACGCCCGGCCCTAGCGGGCTATGCGCTGCGCGTGCGCGCGGCCGAGTACTGCTCCTCCGTCACCTCTTCCATCCAGCTGGTCTCCGGAGCGCCGCTCCCGTCCGTCTCCCAGATGGCGAGGTGCTGCATGAAGAGCTCCGGCGTCGCTCCGTGCCAGTGCTCCTCGCCGGGAGGGCAGACGACCGTCTCTCCTGGATGCGCCTCGAATACGACGCCGTCCCTGGTGCCGACCAGTGCCACGCCTGCGACGACGTGAAGGGTCTGGCCGAGCACGTGACGGTGCCAGAACGTGTGCGCCCCTGGTGCGAACCGCACGGTGTTGACGCGTACGCGGGAGGGCTCCTGCCCGGCGACGATGACGTCGAACCAGACGTTCCCTGTGAACTGCGCAGCGGGGCCGGCGCCGGTGGGCGTTGCAGTGGTGAACTTCATGATCGTCTCTCCTTCTGATCGGGTGGGTCGGGTTGGTGGGGTTGGTCGGGTCGGGCGCTCCGCGCCCTCTGTGTGTGTGTTCCCGTCCGTGCTCTGCGATACGTCTGCTTCTGTGTATCCGTTGCATTGCCCCTTGCTAGCGAGTTTGGCGGAGAAATTGGTGCACTTGCTGGGCCTCTTTTGGACATAGCATCCGTCCTGGCAACGTCGAGTTCACTCGCAATCAGTTGCATAGGATTTGCGGCAGGAAACACATGCCGCGCCGGCGCATATGGCGTCTCTGCGTTTCCCGGGCTCCCCACAACCCCCGGAAAACACGAAATGTTCCCGTCGTATCTGATGATCGCGCCGGTACACTAGGAAAAGTGACATGCGACTTACCCAAAGAAGGACGCTTCATCTAGCTGCACTAGCCGTAGGCATACCTGCGTTGACGCGATCAATCATCGATACTGTCAGTGGCAGAAATCCCTTGTGTGCGTGGCTCATCGCACTGATCGTCGTCCTCGTCCTCATCGTTGCTTCCTACCTGGGAATCGGGCTTTACGTGTCTGCGCAGAGGAGGGTCGTACTGGCGCTTAGGCCACACGCACAGACTTACTCCATCGCGGGAGGAGGCGCCGCTTGGGGCGCTCTCTCAGAGAGAACGAACCGCGCTGCGTTGCAGCCCACGTTCGGTGTTCTCGAGGTCGGGAATGACGAGTTGCGCATATGGCGCGGAACCGGCTATCCGCAACTGATCGCGTCAATCCCGTACGGTTCCCTGGCGTCGATCGAAAGTGAGAGCGTTCGGGATGGGTTTCGCAAGAAACAAAAGCTCGTCCTAGCGCATAAGCGCAGATCGCACAGCGCCATCCCGATAACAGTTATCCGGCCCCACTCGCTTATCGGAGGGTCCCTATCAACTTCGGAGGTTGACGACCTGGCTACGCTGATTCAAGTGCGAGCAGCTCACGAGACGATGTAGCCTCCAATCGGCAATTGCGCGCGCGGGCACGTTCCTCTTGAGCGCGATGCTCTCAGCGCATCAGTCGTGGAGCCGTAGTACTCATCACTAGTATTCGCGTTGTGGTCGTCGAGCTTGCGCGGGCTAACCAAACTGCAACCACGCACGCGTCGAATCCTCAAGGTTGCGATCAACCGCTAGCCTGCCTTCGATGAGCCAATGACAGTGCTCACGCCGCGCAGTCTTCGATGTAATACAACCGATAATATACCTTATGTCAGCTTACGGTTGCCCTTGAGACGCGGATGCGGCCGGCTTGACAAGGTTCAGGAGCGCAATCATTCCTGAGAGCGACTCATCCTTCGCGCCCTGTTTCGACCCTGACGTCAGGTGTGCTTGAAGGACGAGTTGGCCCATGGTGGTCATAAATCGTTCCCGCTCTGTCGGGTCGCTGATCTGATTGCTGTAGGAGATCATCGTTCCCATAGCCGTAGACAGATCGTTGGCGCGCTGAGCCGCTTGATCTCGTGATCGTGCCCTTGCCAGCAGAACGCCAGCAAAAGTAGCAAGAGCCGCAGTCGAGGCAAGATGAAGGCCGATCTGCTCAACCGTCGAGTACTTCGGCCCAAGGTGCAGATAGTGCAGGCCGACAGGGAGCAAAGCGACCACTGCAGCCAACCCAAGTACGATCAATCCAGCCAACCATGCTCCGCGAGACTCTTTAGCATTTCGTGTTGCGTCCGCTTTGAAGAGGGCGTTGGTGGCATCTGAAGCAACGGTGGTCACCAGGAGCCCCGCCTGTTTCGCGCTGGTCTTTAGGTCGTCTTTCGCTTTGTCTATCTCTGCGCGCGCCTCACCCACGGTGGAGTCGATCTCCGACTGTCGCAGGCGAGCCCCTGCGACGACCTCGTCCAGTTCTCCAATCCGTGTTCTGGCCTGATCGGCAAGCGCATTCAACTGTGGCTCGACCTGCAGGGGCCAAGACAACATCATCATCCGGAGTCCTTGCTCAGGCTGCCCCTGGGCTATCAGATTCCACCCCTGCCCCACGAGGTCGACGCCGTTCCACCAAAAGGGCGCCCACCTCAGAAGCTCAGGCAGCCTGTCTGCCAGCTGAGGCAGGTTCGGAATCTGCCCCCACGACGTTGTTGAACGTATGAAGGATCTGATTGGGTGCACCGAGTTCGGCCGCCCGAACAGCCCAGGTGATGCTCTCCTCGGCGCCCGCGCTCCCCTGTTGCATGAAGAGCCACGCAAGGAATGCAGCCGCCCACGGCTCCCCCGCTTCAGCCCTCGGACGCAGTAGGGCGATCGCGTCAGCTTGGTTGCTACTGTTCCACTGCTGTTGCACCTGTTGAACAAGCGAAACGTCTTCTGGGGAAGGAGTGGGGACCTGAGACTCGATCGTCATGAGGAAAAGCTAGACCAGTTCTGCCACCCGAGTGGAATTGCAGCTTGTAATCACCGAGGCAACGCTTGACGCGCGTTTACTCATAACATTTATTATGTCAGTTTCAAGATGGTATGTTCTCATTGGATGCGGATACGGCACTTGGTACGACTCCCCTCGTTAGCTCTTAATGGATGAGCCCTGAGGGGCTGAACCGCCAACCGGGGCCAAACAAGCCATTCAGCCCACGCCGCGCGCGATCTTCATCGCATCCGCCAGCCGCATCGCCAGTGCTCGCACATCGGCATCTCTCCACGTCAACGACCGCTTGCCATCGTCCGAAACCGGCACGATCGGGAGTTCCGTGAACCCGACGCCCGTCCGCACCCTCAAAACAATCGCGAGCGCAACTTGCGGATAAGGCGGTGAAGACCGCGTCTCGGCAACAGAAACGGCCTGAACGCTAGATACCGGAAGTTCCCACAGCGAGGTCTGCTTACGCAAGCCAACGAAACTCAGCCGCCCCCCATCAACACCAACGGCGAATCCAGACGGCAGGCGGGGTCCACCCAACGACCTCACGGCATGCACCGTGGTTGGAAACCGGACTCCACGGACCGCCGAACCAGCGGGGAAAGAAGCCTTCAAATCGGACACTCTCGGATACTAGAACGTCGCGACCCAGACACGAATACGCCGGCTGTCGGGGCGCACCCTCGGCGCGCGGCAGTCGCGGGATCTCCTTATGCTGCGTTCCGGCGCTGCAGAGCCCGGAGCACCCCCACCGCTTGTTCTGCGTCCGGGGTGGTCACCGCAACCACTGCTCCGCTGTGAAGAGTGACGACGATTGCGGGGCCACCGCGGAGTACGAGGGCCTTCCCCCGGAGGCCCACCCGGTAGCCCCAGCCGCCCCAACGCAACGGTTCGAGAGTGGTCACACGTGCCGATGCCGCCTCTGCCAATCGAACTGAGACAAGTCGGATCCCGACTGTCGCAGACAGTGCTCGAAGTCCTCGCAGGTCCACCGTTACCCGGATCCGAGCTCCGGCGTAGAACGTTAGAGCGAGGAGCGACATTACGATGACGACACTCAGATTGGACGCCTCCGCGCCAGCCAGGATCAGCGGCACGTACCCGAAGACGATCGCGGCCAGCACGCAGATCCCGCAAGCCCAGGCAAAGGTCGGCACGACCTGCGTCCGCGACCATGCAAGGATCTCGCTGGGCATCACCGCAAACTCGTCCGGCTCCTCAGCTGCCTCCGCCTGCCCGGACGGGGCGCTTGCCCGGGCGAGCGCAAAGGGAACCAACCCGTAAAACAGCGCGGCGATCGCCAGCAACCCCGCGGCACCAATCTCCTGGTCAGGGTTGCGGACGACGCTGGCGCTGATCAGCCACGCTGCGGCGGTAATGGCCGCGACGGATCCCGAAATCAACAACACCCGACGATGGCGTTCGTAGCTGCGCGGACGCAGCGCAGCGTGCCACCCGAACGCTGCCGCAACCCCAGCAATCACGACCGCGGTCCCAGCAAAGAAGAACGTGGGCAAGCGTGACGCCACCTCGTCGCCGGACCACTGCGCGGGCAGCTCGGCGGGCAACGTGGGCCACCACACCAGCAATGACCACACAATCGCGACCACTGGCACGGTAACCAACGCCGCGGCAACGCTCATTCGCGCGAGGCCGTTTCGAGTAGTCGACGCACCGCCAATCATGACATTTCCTCCAGATATCTGACGAGCTGTGCGCGCGACACTCCTCGACTGGCTGCACCCCGAACGAGCGCATCAATAGCGTCCACGACCTCTTTCGGTAGCCCATCCGGAGGCGGTAAGACACGAGCACCGCGTCCCTGCCGTAGCTCAATGACACCAGCAGCGCGCAATATCGAATATGCCCGAAGTGCTGTATGAACGTTGACTCCGAGCCCAGCTGCCAACTCACGTGCCGCTGGCAGTTTCTCCCCGATCGAGACAGCGCCCTCCCCGATATTCTGCTGAATCGCGGCGGCGATTTGTTCCGCGAGCCCGATCGGCGACGCCTGATCGAGCCGGATTAACATATTTCCATTGTACTAGAACAACTAGATAGGCGATCGTGTGTCTTCAGCCGCTGAGGCAGTATGTCGCCGTGCAGCGATTCGCTGAAGCCATCTGCTACCCATTTGTGCGAAGTTGCCGTCTGGCCATAGCAGGAGCAGTAGCGCCGCCCACATCGTGAATGCAAAGCTCCATAGCCCCATGGTGATCGCGATCCCGAGATGCAGAGCCACACCGATCGGTAGGAGGATGCGACGGGCGCGGGTGGGAAGGAATATTGCGATACCCAAAGCGAACTCGAGCAAGAGAGTTCCCCACGTGGCTGCCGCCACCGGGACAGGCTTGGCCATGAGCCACTCCGTTAAGGGCCGAAGAGCGCCAGCCGGCCCGAACATCGGGTCGCGAAGCCAGTAGTATACGGCGGAACCATCCAGCCACTCGGGAACTCCGAGTTTTGCGAGACAGGCGTTGATGTAGATGTACGCCACTTGCACCCGGATTACTACGAGTGTCACGTGAGCGGTGATTGTCGCATATGGGCGAGAGTCGAGATAGGCCGATTCGGCGGATGCCCAATGCCATCTCCGATTGTCGGTTAGTGACATTGGAACAAGCAACAGCGCGAGCACTGCACTGATCTGGTCGCCGCCGTCCACAACAGTCAGCGACGCTTGGTTACTGAACAGCACCCACCACATGGGGATGGCGGTGTAGCGCGGGCGCCATCCCAAGGCGGCGACGAGGAGCACGAGAATGCTCACCCATCGCATCAATTCGTATGCGGCTGGCGGCGTAATACACCACGAGCTGATCGCGGCAGGCCCCGCACAGAACAGTTCGTTGACACCCGCCGCTGGCCGGATCAGGGTGGAAACCGACGACGCCAAGAGCGTCCCCAATCCGGAGAGAGCGATGAGCGTGCGCGCGAGTCCCAGGTTCGCCGTCCACACATCACGCGTGAGAGCCCGGGCAACTCCCCGATCGGCGCCCCTCAACACGCGACGTCCACGAAAATCACCGACACATCCTGTTTCGCCTGTCCGATGTTGGCCCATGCCCAAGGGGGCGGGAGCGCCTTTGAGATAGCAACGCGCCCGCACAGCGTCGGGTCTGGCGACGGGTTGGATACCCGGATCCACTCCGCTTTCGCCGTCAGCCCGACCAGGCAATCCGTCACCAGGTAACCCGGCGAGCACTGCTGCCAGGACTGGTCGGCAAGCTCCTTGTAAAGCACGCCAATTTCGATGCCCTGCGCTCGCGAGATCCGGTTCCAGCCGAAAGCGTATTGGGCCTGGCTGTGCGGGTACGCCGACGCTGACGCCCAACGACCTGAGCGGTATTGATACGGCAGGAGCTCATCCTCTCTCGGAGAGCGGGTGAAGAAGCCCCACTGTTCAGGGAGAACGGTCTGAACGGTGGTCTTCACCGAGTTCTGCCATGAAGTCGTCAACACGTTCTCTGGCTGATTGGTGAGATACACGAACCCGCCGACTAGTGTCCAAAGTGCGGCGAGAACCAAAGCGAAAATCGTGACGCGCCGATTGGGAAGAACACTGCCCTCGCCTAAATGTTCACCTGAATCAGACCCAAGCTCCTTGTCCGGCAGCGACAATTTCGCCATCAGCGTGCGAGTCGCACCGTGGCCTCAGCAATCCACTTCTCGTAGGACAGCTGCGGTTGCGTGTCCATCGATCGGGGGCCGGCGTACCAGACCGAAACGGCGACCGCAGCGACCTGCAAGATTGCAGCGCCGGCGTAGACCAACGCTGCGACCGCGAACAGAACTACCTGAATACATCGGGGCGTGACCGTTGCAGCATTCGAGCCATCCGAATATCCCAAGTTTTCCAAAGAGGTTTCAAGGACCTGGCCCAACCTAGCGAACGCGTCCCTGACCTGGAGCACGTCGCCGCTCTGCGCGAGGGTTGCGAACTCGGAAAAGAACCCTTCGTCCTCAGCCTGAATATCCGCCACGATCCGATCGATCTCTCGCTCGACCTCTGGCGTGATGCGCACACGCGCCGACAAGCCACCCAGCACGTTGCCCGCTGCTCCCTGGCCAAAGACCACGCCGCGGAAAAGCTCCTCACCATTGAACTTTTGGCTCGTTGAGCTCGAAACTGTGATCTGCCGCTCAGTAGCCTCAGCTATACCGGATGCAGAAGCGGACGTCACGCTGCCCGCTAGAAGTCCCGCAGACAAAGCCCCCACCAGCAGTACCCGGGCTGTGTTCCTCATGCGCTGTCTCCAATCGTTCGGCCGCGTCGTTGACGGCTAGACGTGCCCCCTATGGCCACATTCACAACGTATCGAGCACTACCGCAAGCGTGAAATTCCTCTATAAGAATGCAAATACGTGAGCTCAGTCATCCGGTCTCTTGCAATGTCGTACCTGGAGCGGTCGCCCGTCCGCAGAGCGCCGGCTGCGCTCGGCTGCAAGAATGTGACAACAGAAGCGGCTGGAGCACCGGTCGGCGCAGGGCCGCTCGGTGTATCCATCCAACAACCATGCCCCGAGCCCCTGTCGCTGCCCTACAAGCCGAGCCTCTTCGAAGGCACCGCGGCTGCGGTACGTTGTAGACACCGTCCATCCCGAGTGGCCAGTGCGCTCAGTAGCGCGGGGGCAAGAAGTAGCGCCCAGCCTGTGGGGCCGCCGGTGGGAGGTCCTGCCGGGGGCTGGCACTGGGCACCCGCGGACACTCATTGCAGCACCCGCAAGTCATGGTTACGACAAGACGACGCCGCCGCAGAGGACTCATATTCGAGGTCACTGCCGCGACCATTCATCGCAAGCACATCCCCACGGATGCGACCAGCCAGCGCCGCCATCGTTGCCCGCAGGCACGGCACGGGCGTGAAGCGATTCCATCACGCGGTCGTCGGCGATCTGACACTCGCCTTCGAGGGTCTCGAGTCCACGGCGGAGCCAGAGCTGTCGTTCCTCATCTACACGGCAGAGCCTGGCTCGCCATCGGAAGAGCGGCTCCGCCTGCTCGCCAGCTGGGCGGCCGGCCAGCCCGCCGCCGGTGTGGATTCGCTCACCGCGCCGTAGCGACCGCATCCCGTCGCATCCCGTCGCATCGCATCCCATCGCAGCGGAACACTTTTGCTTGCATAACGCGTCTGCCTACTGTATACAGAATACAGACCAGGAGAGGCCTCACCCGTGGGCCCCCAATTGCAAGAGACACTTCAAGGAATGAGGTAGGCATGTCTCGCGTCGACTCGAAGATGAGAAGGCTGGTGGCCGTGGGGGCGGCTGTCGCGATCGCACTCAGCATGGCAGCGTGTTCAGGGTCGGGATCGGGGGGATCGGGCAGCAAGACGGTCGTCTGGTCCACCTGGGGCACTCCGGAGGAGATCGCCCGCTACAAGGACTTCGACAACACGTTCATGAAAGAGCACCCCGACATCAAGGTCGTGCTGCAGCCCGTCGCCGACTACGGCGACTACCACACCAAGCTCCTCGCCCAGCTCGCGTCCGGCACAGCACCGGATGTGTTCTACATCGGCGACGACAAGATCGGCCAGTTCGTCAACTCGAAGGCACTCATGCCGCTGACCGACCTGATGAACTCCAGCGCGAGCAAGACCAAGCCGGAGGACTTCGCGCAGGGGCTGTTCGGCGCCACCAAGAAGGGCGACCAGATCTACGCAGCCCCCAACGACTCCAACCCGGATGCGCTCTGGTACGACAAGGTCGCGCTCAAGAAGGCCGGTGTCACAGAAGACCCGGCCACCCTCGCCTCCGAGGGCAAGTGGACGACGGCGACCTACCTCGACATGAACGAGAAGCTCAAGAAGGCAGGCCTCACCGGCTCGATGTTCTGGAACTACTGGTCCACCCACTACTCCTGGATCTCGTCGCAGGGCGGCAAGGCGTTCGACGACTCGGGTAAGTTCGTCGCGAACACCGACCAGACCAGTGTGAAGGCGATGGATGTGCTGGCCAAGAACTTCCAGAACGGCACCTTCGTCGTCGCGGACACGCTTCCGCAGGGCGCAGGCGCCGACAGCGTCTTCGTCACCCACAAGGCCGGCTTCTTCGTCCAGGGCCGGTACACGATCGGCACCGTCACGTCGGCAGGAGACCCGGAGAACTACGACGTCGCTCCGTGGCCGACCCCGGACGGCAAGGCCGCCCCGACCGGCACAGCGGTGAGCTACCTCGCCATCAACGCCAAGACAAAGAACAAGGACGCGGCGTTCGAGTTCTGGACCAACTACCTGTCGGCAGCCGGCCAGACCGCGCGGTTGAAGGGCGGCGGCAACGCCGTCCCGTCGATCAAGGGCGCCGACTCCGTCGTGCTCGACGGCTATCCGAAGCACGCTCAGACGCTGCTCGACATGCGCGACATCGGGTTCGAGGACTACGCGACGGAGGCATCCGTCCCCGGTCTCTCCAGCGACATCAGCGACAAGATGCTGGCGCTCTACGAGGGCAAGGCGTCCACGAAGGCGACGCTCGACGACGTCGCAGCGATGATCAAGAGCAAGACAGGTAAGTAAGGGATCGACGCGTGAGTGCAATCCGAGGGTCGCTGACCGACACCCCCGACACGAGGGGGTCGGCGAAACCCGCAGGCACCGAGCCGGGCGGACTCCGAGGGGAGTCCGCCTGGCGGCGGCGCGACCGGCGCTGGGGCTACGTGTTCGTCGGCCCGCAGCTCATCGGCATGGCACTGTTCGTCGTGCTCCCGTTCGCGGCGAGCCTGGTGCTCGCCTTCGCCCAGTGGGATGGTCTGAACGACCTGAGCTGGGTGGGCTTCGACAACTTCCGCAACCAGCTAGCCGACCCGCTGTTCGGCAGGGCGATCATCAACACTCTGCTGATCGCGGTCATCACCGTGCCGGTCGGGCTCGGCCTCGCCGTGGTGATCGCGGTGGCACTGGAGAAGCTGAAGACCAAGACGCTGTACCTGATCCTGTTCTTCGCCCCGGTGGTGACCTCGTCGGTCGCCGTCGCGATGATCTGGCAGCAGCTCTTCCGCAAGGACGGCGTGATCTCCGGCTTCATCGCCAGCGTGTTCCACGTTCCCGCGCCCGACTGGCTGGGCGACCCGCACCTCGCGCTCATCGCCGTCTGCATCGTCTCGATCTGGTCGTCCCTCGGCCTCAACGTGATCATCTTCCTGGCCGGGCTGCAGAACATCTCGCCCGCGGTCATCGAGGCGGCACGCATCGACGGGGCAGGCGCGCTCACGCTGTTCTTCCGCATCCGGATGCCGCTGCTGTCGCCGATCATGTTCTTCTCGTCGGTCATCGCGTTCATCAGCTCGCTGCAGACCTTCGACACCGTGTTCATCCTCACCGCGAACGCCGGCCCGGACAACGCCACCCGCACGATCGTCTACCACATCTACGATCTCGGCTTCGGCAAGTTCCAGTTCGGCCCGGCCAGCGCCGCGTCGGTGATCCTGCTGCTGATCACGCTCGTCATCACGGGCATCCAGTTCACGGCGCAGAAGAAGTTCGTCCACTACGAGGATGGTGCAGCATGACCACCGCCGTCAGAACCGCATCCGCCCAGGCTCCCGCGCCCGGCTCCGCTCCCGCAGGGCCGCAGAAAGCGTCCCGCGAGGGCCGTGCAGGCGCACGCACCCGCAAGACGATCCTGCACGTCGTGCTGGCGCTCGGCGGCATCGCGATGGTCTTCCCGTTCATCTGGATGCTCATCACCTCGTTCAAGACGCTGCCCCAGCTCCTCAACGACCCGCTGAGCTTCCTGCCGCAGCCGTTCACCTTCCAGAACTACGTGGATGCGTGGAACGACGCCCCGTTCGCGCAGGCGTACGTCAACAGCATCTACATCGCGATCCTGGTGGTCATCGGCACGCTGATCACGGCGGCGATGGCCGGGTACGCGTTCGCGCGCATCAAGTTCCGAGGGAGCCGCGTGCTGTTCATCGTGTTCCTCGCCACGCAGATGATCCCGATGCAGGTCACGCTCATCCCGTTCTACTTCCTGATGGCCAAGCTCGGCTGGGTGGACTCGCACCTGTCGCTGATCATCCCGGCCGCGCTCGCGAACCCGTTCGCGGTCTTCCTGATGCGCCAGTTCGTGCTGTCGCTGCCCAAGGAGCTGGAGGAGGCCGCGCTGGTCGACGGCGCCGGTCGCTGGCGGATCTTCTGGAGCATCATCCTGCCCAACCTGCGCCCGGGGCTCGGCGCGCTCGCGATCATCGTGGCGCTCTCCACCTGGAACAACTTCCTGCTGCCTCTCGTGCTGCTCAACAGCCAGGACCTCTTCACCGTTCCGCTGCTGCTGCAGAGCTTCCGCGGTCAGTTCGGGTCGATCAACTACGGGCTCATCATGGCGGCGTCCGCCGTGGCGACCATCCCGATGCTGGTCGCGTTCGTGATCGGGCAGCGCCGCATCCTGAACAGCATGGCGGCCTCCGGGCTGGGCGGCCGATGAGCGGGACGGTCTCCCTGGCCCGGGATGCGGCCGACCGCGCAGCGCGCTTCCTCGACCTCGAGAACGCGCCGTTCACGCTGCCGGGGTCGCGCATCCTGGTGCAGCGGACGGACGGCGGCGTGACGGCGCGGCTGGCCGAGTACGAGCGCAGACTCGACGACTGCGTGGTGGTGCGCGCGGTGCGGGTGTTCGGAGCGGACGGGCGGATCGCGGAGATCGCGGACGTGCGCCCGGAGAGCATCGCGTTCGACGGCGGCGTGACGCTGACCTTCGACGGGCCGACGGCGCTGAGCCTCGGCGGCGATACGCGCTGGACGGTCGAGCTCACGCTGCCTGGCGCCCTCACCGCATCCGGCCGCTGGTCGCCCGGGCTGCCGTCGGCCCCCGAGGCGTCCTGGCGGGCGGCGGGCGCCGACGATCTGCTCGTGCGGGAGGCGCACGGCGACACTGTGGTGCGGCTGTCGTTCGCCGGCGGCGACGGGGCGGGCCTGCGGATCGCGCTGGGCCCAGCCACGATGGACGCCGAGCGCACCCACGCCGACGCCCTCGCGGCGACCACCGGCGTCTGGGACGACTGGTTCGCCCGCACCCCGGCGGTGCGCGACGACCTCGCCGACCTCACCGCGTTCTGCTGGTGGGTGCTCGGCGCCAACGTCGTCACGCTGCCGGGCCGCGGCGACGCGCGCGCTGTCGTGCCGTCCAAGATCGGCTACGTGGGCCTCTGGCAGTGGGATGCGTACTTCATCGCCGCCGGGCTCCGCCACGGCGACCCGGAGCTCGCCCGCGAGCAGCTCGCGCTCGCCTTCGGCTTCCCGTCCGCGAACGGCCAGCTTCCCGACGTCGTCCACGACGATGGCATCCTCGCGTCGAGCGACGACCTGCCGCCCGGCGACAGGGAGAACCTCCGCCGCGCAGGCTCGGCGATCGCCGACCCGACCGCCCCCATCCCGCTGACCAAGCCGCCGTTGGCGGCCTGGGCTCTCCGCTCCCTCGACGGCCTGGTCGACGACCCCGCGTGGTTCGACGACGCTTGGGCGACGGTCGCACGCAGCCAGGAGTGGTGGTTCGCACACTCCGACCTCGACGGCGACGGGATGCCGGAGTACGGCCACCCGTACTCCTCCGGCCTCGACGACAGCCCGATCTTCGACGGAGAGCTGCCGGTCGCGTCGCCTGACCTCGCGGCGTACCTCATCCTGCAGGACGACCTCCTCGCATCCCGCGCACGGTCGGTCGGCGACGCCGAGGCCGCCGACCGCCACACCGCCCGCGCCGAGCGGACGCTCGCGCTGCTGGAGGGGATGTGGGACGACGACGCAGGCTTCTTCCGTTCCCGCGGCGCTGGCGCACCGCTTCGCGCCGAGACCGCGGTGAGCCTTCTTCCGCTGCTCACCGGCCGCCTGCCAGGCCGCATCGTCTCCCGGATGCTCGAGGCGCTCGACGACCCCGACCGGTTCGCCACCCCGTGGGCCGTGCCGACGGTCGCGGCTAGGGACGCGGACTTCTCCGCCGAGCGGATGTGGTGCGGCCCCGTCTGGGTCAACATCAACGCCCTCGTCGCGGAGGGGCTGGCGGTGTCAGGCCACGCTGAGCGCTCGCGCCAGCTGGTCGAGGCCACCCTGCGGCTGGTGCAGCACGCCGGGGGTCCGCACGAGTACTTCAACCCGCTGACGGGTGCGAAGGCCAGGACGGCGACGACGTCGTTCGGCTGGTCTGCCGCGCTCTGCATCGACCTCGCGGTGCGCGCCACCGGCTGACACCGGGCGCTCCGCGGGGGAGGCGGGATCGTTCCGCGTCTCTAACTGTATACAATATTCAATCGACAAAGGAGTCATCATGAAACGCTTGCGAACGCTCGTTCCCATAGCCGCCGCGGCGCTGGTCCTCAGCGGCTGCGCGATGGCGGGGACCGCATCCGGCCCCGCTGCGACCATCGACCCGAACGCGAAGGTGTCCGGCAGCATCACCGTCTGGTCGTGGGATGCGGCAGCCGTGTCTCTCAAGCGCCTCGCGGGGGAGTACGAGAAGAAGCACTCCGGCACGACGATCAAGGTCGTCGACATCGGCTACGACAACGCATACGACAAGCTGTCCGTCGGGCTCCAGGCAGGAACCGGCCTCCCGGACGTGGTCACCATCGAGACCGACCACACCCCCGGCTACCTCAGCCAGTTCCCCAAGGGCTTCGCCGACCTCACCCCGATCATCGGCGACAAGAAGGCCGACTTCGACCCGTCCAAGTGGGCGGCGTCCGTCGACAGCGCCGGAGCGATCAAGGCCGTGCCGTGGGACTCCGGCACTGTCGGCCTGTTCTACCGCTCCGACTACCTCGACGCGGCAGGCGTCGACCCGGCGAGCCTGACCACCTGGGACGCTCTGGTCTCCGCCGGTGAGAAGATCAAGGCCGCGACCGGTCACACCCTCCTCACCGCCGATGTCTCCTCCGGTGGCCTCTTCCAGATGCTCCTGCAGCAGCAGGGCCAGGGGCTCTTCGACGCGAAGGGCGACATCACCGTCTCGTCTCCGCAGGCCGTGAAGGCGCTCGCACTGCTCAAGGAGCTCAACGACAAGGGCCTCCTCAAGAACGTGAAGGGCTGGGATGCGCGGGTCACCAGCGCCAAGAACGGCGACTCCGCTGTCACCCCGGAGGCCGTGTGGTGGATCGCGACGCTGACCGGAGAGGCGGCAGAGCTGAGCGGCAAGTACGGCGTGGCAGAGCTGCCGGCGTTCGACTCGGACGGCGCCCGCACCTCGAACAGCGGAGGCTCCGCGCTCGCTGTTCCCACTCAGGCGAAGAACCCGCAGCTCGCCGCGTCGTTCGCCGCGTTCGCGCTCGCCGACACCGCCAACCAGGTGTCGATGATGAAGAAGGACGGCCTGTTCCCGTCCTACCTCCCCGCGCTGAAGGACCCGCTGTTCCAGCAGCCGGACCCGTACTTCGGCGGCCAGAAGGTGTACCAGCTGTTCGCGGAGCAGACCGCGAAGATCCCCGCGATCGCCTACACGGCCGACAACGCGAAGGCGGGGGACATCGTCGCCAACGCCGTCGTCTCGTCGGTGATCAACGGCGCAGACCCTGCCAGCGCGCTGAAGGATGCGGCAAAGCAGATCGCGACGGCGACCGGCCGCACGATCGCGGGCTGAGCATGGCCACCGTCGACTCCGTCACCGCGGGTCGCACGGCGGCGCGGCCGAGAGCAGCCAGGTCGCTGGGGCGCAGGCTCCAGCGCCCTGGCGCCTGGTTCGCGCTGCCCGCCGCCGCCCTGTTCGCCGTGTTCTTCGCGTATCCCCTCGTCGTCTCGCTCTGGCAGAGCTTCTTCAGCACCAGGGGCGGCGCATCCACCTGGGTGGGGCTTGACCAGTACGCACGGCTGTTCGAGGACCCTCTGGTGCTCACCAGCCTCGGCAATGCCGGGCTGATCCTCGTGGTGCA